>DEOB01000010.1:132377-413745 GCA_002359895.1 Stenotrophomonas sp. UBA2629 | reverse complement strand
CCCCTCTCCCGCGAGGGGAGGCGGGCTATGTTCAAAGCAAGTTGAAGCGATGCTTGCAACTGCAGTTTTGAAGCCCCTCTCCCCTAGCGGGAGAGGGGTTGGGGAGAGGGGATGCTCCACATTTCGAACGCGCCAAGCGAGCAACAGAGCAGCTCCGCTTCCACAGAGCGACCCGCCTAACGATCTGCCGCCGCAGCCGCTGCGCGCAACCGGTCCTTCTTGCTCGGCCTGCGGCCTTTTACGCCGCCGTTGTCATCGGCCAACGGCGCTGCGGTCTGCTCAACGTCTTTTGGTTCAAACCCAGCCAAGGTCTCAGCAACCACATCCAGCGCATTGCGTTTGCTGATCAAACGCCAGTGCGCCAGCGATGCCGCATCAATAAAACTCACCGCCTGGCCCTTTTCCCCAGCACGACCGGTACGGCCGATGCGGTGCAGGTAGTCCGCAGCCGAGCGCGGCAATTCGTAATTGACCACCGCCGGCAAACGCGCGATGTCGATGCCGCGCGCGGCCAGATCGGTGGCCACCAATACCTGCAATTCACCATCTTTGAAGGCCTGCAGCATGCGCATGCGGCGGCCTTGCGAGAGATCGCCATGCAATGCCTGCGCACTCACCTCGGCAGTGCGCAGATAGCTGGCCAAGCGGTCGCTGTCACGGCGGCTGCCGACGAACACCAGCACCTGCGGCCAGTTCTGTTCCCGCAGCAATGACAACAACAGTTCGAGGCGTCGATCCGCGTCAATGCGGATTGCGCGCTGCTCGATTTCCGGCTGCGCCTGTTCGGCCACCTCCACCCGCTGCGGCTCGTGCAGACCGGCGTCGGCCAACGCTTCGATATCAGGGGGGAAGGTTGCCGAAAACAACAACGTCTGCCGCCGCACCGGCAACTCGGCCAGCACCTGCCGCAGTTCATCACCAAAACCCATGTCCAGCAGACGGTCGGCTTCATCCAGCACCAGCAACTGCACCTGCTTGAGCGACAACGCGTTGTGCGCCAGCAGATCCAGCAAGCGCCCCGGCGTGGCCACCACCACATCGGCGCCGCCCCGCAGCGACATCATCTGCGGGTTGATCGACACCCCGCCCACCGCACACACCACGCGCGGCTGACGCTGCAGGTGACGGCCCAAGGTGATGAAGACATCGGCCACCTGCTGCGCCAATTCGCGGGTAGGCACCAACACCAACTGCGCCAGCACGCGCGGCTTGCGCTCCGGCGCCAACACAAAACGCTGCAATGCAGGCAACACATAGGCCGCCGTCTTGCCCGAGCCGGTTGGCGCCAGCGCCACCACGTCACGGCCCTTGGCGATCAGCGGAACCGCCTGCTGCTGGATCGGTGTGGGCTGCGAATACCCGGCCTGCTGCAGCGCCTGTTGCAGCGCGGGCAACACATAAGGGGACAGGCCGAGTTGGGAAAAGGGCATGGGGCAATGGTCCAGGGGCAGCGTGGGAGCGGGAGGCGAGTCTACGCCGTTCACTGTGGCAGGCGTGCCTGCAGGCCCTTGCTCTGCAACTGCTGCAGCACGGCCTCAATGATGGCCAGGTTGTGTCCGTGGGCAGCGCCTTCATGCAGCAGCACAATCGCGCCGGGGCCCAGGTCGCGGCCAATACGCTGCACCACCTGTTCTGGCTCACACCCCACGCCGTCGAAGCCCCGCGCGCTCCAGCCCACCCGCGTCAGACCGTGGCGCTTGAGTGCAGCAGCGACAAACGGGTTGGTCATGCCGACCACCGAGCGATACCAATGCGGCGGCGTACCGGCGATATCGCCCAGCACCTGCTGGCAACGGGCGATTTCACGCCCCATCTCGCCCGGCCCCAATGCCCAGAAGCGCGCCTGCGGGTGCGAATGGCTGTGGTTGGCCACGCCGTGCCCGCGTCGCAGCACCTCGCGCACCCGCTCCGGATGCGCAGCGGCACGCTCCCCGACCATGAAGAACGTGGCCTGCGCACCGTGTTTTTCCAGCAGATCCAGAATGGCCGGGGTTTCGTCGGAGGGGCCGTCGTCAATGGTCAGCCACACCGCCGGGCCGGGCACGCGGCTGAGCACGGGCGCGTAAAAACGGCTGTTGGGCAGGAATACCGGCACCACGAACACGGCGTGGCTGGCCAGCAGCGAAGCCAACCCCCAGGCCCAGCCAAACTGCCACCAGGCCAGCACCACCAGCAGCTGCGAGGCCACCAGCCAGGGCACCCAGCGCCAGGGACGTGCGGGAATGCGATGCAGAGTTTGCGTGGCAGTCATGCCCCATGATGCCACGCAGCGTAGAATTGCCCTCTGTCCCAGACCACCTCACGAGTACACGATGTCCTTGGATCCCGCCCTGCGCTCGCGCATTGAAACCCTCCTTGGCGCCGACCGCGTCGTCCTGTTCATGAAGGGCCAGCCGACCATGCCGCAGTGCGGTTTCTCGGCCAAGGCTGTCGGTGCACTGCAGGATCTGGGCGTGGAGTTCGCCCACGTCAATGTGCTGGCCGACCAGGAAATCCGCGAAGGCATCAAGGCCTATGGCGACTGGCCGACCATTCCGCAGCTGTACGTGGATGGCGAGCTGATCGGCGGCAGCGACATCATTCTGCAGATGGCCGGCAGTGGTGAGCTGAGCAGCCTGCTCGGCCTGGCCGCCCCGGACCGCACCCCGCCGACCATCACCGTCACCCCGGCGGCGGTGGAAATGCTCAAGGGCGCACTGGCCGACTCCCCCGGCGCCGCACTGCAGCTGAGCATCGATGCCCGCTTCCAGCCGAACTTCCAGCTGGCACCGGCTGACGCCAACGCCATTGCCGCTGAATCCAACGGCCTGCGCGTGCAGTTCGACGCCGCCAGCGCGCGTCGTGCCGAAGGCATCACCATTGACTGGGTGGACGACATCCGTGGCCAGGGCCTGGCCATCAACAACCCCAATGCACCCAAGCCGGTGCAGGCCTTGGATGTGCGCAGCGCCGACGACCAGCTGCGCGCTGGCAGCATCACCCTGGTGGACGTGCGCCCGGCCGACGAGCGCGCCATCGCCGCCATCAACGCGCCGTTTGAGACCTTCGACGGCGACAACCGCGCCAAGCTCGAAGCCCTGCCCAAGGACACCGCACTGGCGTTCCTGTGCCACCGTGGCGGCCGCAGCGCACAGGCTGCCGAGCAGTTCCTGGCACTGGGCTTTACCAACGTGTTCAACGTCACCGGCGGCATCGATGCGTGGTCGGAAGAAGTGGACAACAGCGTGCCGAAGTACTGATCGCCCGCTGTAACGTACGAAAACAAAAACGCCGGCAATGCCGGCGTTTTTTATTCAAGGCGATACACGCTGCGAACGCTCACCCCGCAAACCCGCCTTCAACCAGAAAGTGCAGCTCTTCCGGGGTGGGAATGCGGCCCAGCACGGCGTTGCGGTGCGGAAAGCGGCCAAAGCGACGGATGATGTCGCGGTGCAGTTCGGCGAACTTGAGGTACTCCAGGTCGCCCAGCACCTCGAACATGGCCACTGAGCGGTCCTGGTCCTGCGGGTCCTCGGAGTGCTCGAACGGCAGGTAGATGAAGGCCCTCAGCTGCGGGGTCAGCTCCCGGTCCAGGCCTTCCTCGATGGTGCGCATGGCGTAGTGCCGCGCCAGGCCATCGGTAGCGTAAGAGTGCGCGGTGCCGCGGAAGCAGTTGCGCGGGAACTGGTCCAGCAGCACCTGCAGCGCCAGTGCGCCATCGGCGGTCTGCAACCATTCCTCGCAGCCACGGCGGGCAGCCAGCCAATGCAGGCTCTCAAAGCGCCCACGGAACTCGTCATCGAAGGCGTCATCCCGTGAAAACCAACGCTTTGGCCCGGCCGTACGCCAGAAATCCACTACCTGTTCTACCGTTTCCATACCTGCCACCCCGCTCACCGCCCGTCTTCAGGCAGCGACATCCCCTGCCAATCGTCGCAACACAAGCACAGGCCGGGTTGCTTGGGCGCTAGCTTAATGGGCCGCCAAGCCCGTGGATATGCGCTCATCGTGAAATAGGACTTGTCCGATGCACCACCTCCCCCCTGAACCGTGCGCCCGGCGCCCTTTTTACGATAGGGTTCCGTCCAAGACGACTTATCGGATCGGGAGAGAGCTCCGCATGCGCATTGGAATCGTGGTGGACTCGGCATGCGACCTGCCGATGAACTACCTGCACCAGAACAACATCGTGTTGCTGCCCATCGCCGTGCGCATCGGCCAGACCGTGCTGCCTGACCAACGGGACGAAACCGACACCCTGGCCTTCCTGCAGGGTCCGCTCATCGATCAAGGCGCGGAGGCGGAAACCATCCCCTACACCGCCGAACAGATCCGCCAACTGTTCCTGGAGCAGCTGGTCACCGATTTCGACCAGGTGTTCTGCCTGACCATCACCCGCACCCGCAGCCCGCTGTATGACAACGCGGTGCAGGCCGGCTACAGCATCCTCAACGAATACAAGCCCATCCGCCAGGCCGCTGGTTACAACTCGCCCTTCAGCCTGCGCGTGATCGACACGCAGAACCTGTTTGCCGCCCAAGCGGTAAGCGCGGTGGAAGCGGTGCGCCTGCGCGATTCCGGCGCCACCGTGCAGCAGATGCGCGAGCGGCTGGAACAGGTGGCCGGCAACGTGCACGGCTACATGGTCACCCGCGATCTCTATTACATGCGCGCCCGCGCCCGTCATAAAGGCGACCGCAGCGTGGGCTTGTTCAGTGCCGCACTGGGCAGCGCGCTGGACATCAAGCCGGTGCTGCATGGCTACCGTGGCAACACCGAGCCGGTGGCCAAGATCAAAGGTTTCGACAACGCCGTGCAGACCCTGTTCCACTTCGTCGGCAAGCGCGTCAACCATGGCTTGATGACGCCGGTGGTGTGCGTCAGCTACGGCGGCCCGCTGGACGAACTGCGCGCCCTGCCCGGCTATGCACAGCTGCGTGGCACCTGTGAGGCCAAAGGCGTGGTGTTGATGGAGGCGGTGATGAGCCTGACCGGCATGGTCAACGTCGGTAAGGGCGCGGTGACCATTGGGTTTGCCGATGAACTGCATACCTTTGGTTGAAGCCGCTGCGTACCTACACCATCGCAACACACACCGCGCTAGGCTGAGCCCCTTACAAGGAGAACCTGCATGACCGTGCACTATTCAATTTCCCTCCCTGACCCGGCCAAAGCTCGCGGCAACGATCCGCGCCTGTCCTTCACCGCCAGTGGCGCGGAGGCCTTTGCTGAGCAGTTGCAGGCCGCCCTGCGTACCACCGAGTTGTTCGAACGTTGGAAGTCGGTGCAGGACGAGCCGGATGATGTGGATCAATCCATGGCCGCCGTCGATCCGCAGGCCACCGTCACCGGCGAACAGGCCGACCTGCGCATCAACCTGCAGGCCAGCACCAGCCTGCCGGGTGACGTGTTCAAGCAGCGCATGCGCCTGCTGGCCGGCAACCACTGGGAACTGCGCGATGTGCGCTGAGTCTTGAGCACTCCGGTTCTGCTGTCCTGGAGCGGCGGTAAAGACGCCGCCTGGGCGTTACACCATCTGCAGCAGCGCGACGATGTACATGTAGTCGCGCTGCTGACCACACTCACCGAAGGCTACCAACGCGCGTCGATGCAAGGCGTGCGCCTGGACGTGTTGCAGGCGCAGGCAGATGCCGCCGGCTTGCCGCTGCTGCCCTCGTGGATTCCACAAGCCTGCGACAACGCGCTGTACCTGCAGCGCATGACCGCCACCCTGCATGAAGCACAGCAACGCTGGCCGGGGCTGGAAACTCTGGCCTTCGGCGACCTGCTGCTGCAGGACATCCGCGATTGGCGCACGCAGCAATACGCCGCATTGGGCTGGAAGACGCTGTTTCCTTTGTTCGGCAGCGACACCCTCACGCTGGCACAGACGATGATCGACGGCGGCTTGCGCGCCCAGCTTTGCTGCGTGGATACGCAACACATCACTGCATCGTTTGCAGGCCGTGCCTTCGACCGTTCATTGCTTGCCGCATTACCAACAGCGGTGGATGCCTGCGGTGAGAACGGCGAGTTCCATACCTGCGTCAGCGACGGACCGATGTTCAGCCATCCTCTCGCATTGACCCAAGGCGAAACCGTGCTGCGTGATTCACGCTATGCGTATACGGATTTCTGCCTGCAGGCAGACGCAGGCGCCTCGGCAGTCACGCGGTAGACCGCGTGAACGCAGAGGGCTTCATGTATGAAGCCCTCCCTGCCCGGGCAAGCATTGCGCCCACCCGGTTGTAACTCAGCGCATCGCCTTGGCGTGATGCGCGATGTGCTCGCCAATGAAGCTGCTGATGAAGTAGTAGCTGTGGTCGTAGCCCGGCTGCATCCGCAACTGCAACGGATGGCCCGCAGCTTCGCACGCGGCCTGCAGCAACTGCGGGCGCAGCTGGTTGTCGAGGAACTCGTCCCCGCTACCTTGGTCGATCAGCAGCGGCAAGCGTTCCTGCGCATCTGCGACCAACGCCGTTGCGTCGTACTGCGCCCACGCCGTTTGGTCTTCGCCCAGATACGCGGTGAACGCCTTCTGCCCCCAGGCAACCTGCGACGGCGCCACAATCGGCGAGAACGCCGACACGCTGCGGTAGCGGCCGGGGTTCTTCAACGCGATGGTCAATGCGCCGTGCCCGCCCATCGAGTGCCCGCTGATCGCACGCACATCGTTGGCCGGCAGATTGGCCTGCACCCACGCCGGCAGCTCATCCACGATGTAGTCATACATGCGGTAATGGTCTGCCCACGGCGCACGCGTGGCATTGAGATAAAAGCCCGCACCCTTGCCCAGGTCATAACCATCGGCATCAGCCACATCCTCACCGCGCGGACTGGTGTCCGGGGCAACCAGAATGATGCCGTGCTCCGCCGCGTAACGCTGCGCGCCGGCCTTGGTAATGAAATTCTGCTCGGTGCAGGTCAAGCCGCTCAGCCAGTACAACACCGGGCACGGACCGTGTTCGGCCTGCGGTGGCAGATACACCGCCACCGTCATCTCGCAATCCAGCACGGCGGACGTGTGGCGGTAGACATCCTGCCAACCGCCAAAACAAGCCCGGTGTTCGATGCGCTCGGCCGTCATCTCAACCCGCTCCCGATGCCGAGGACAGGCGGATTTCGCAGGTCTTCAACACGTCCAGGTCGCCCTTCACGTCAATGCGCGAAGCGTCAGCCAGGCTGCGGATACGCAACGCATAGAACGCCTCCGGGATGTCCTCGTATTCGTCAGGCGCGGCAAGCAACACACCGGTGGTGACGAAGCCCGCCTTCTTCCAGGTGCCGTCCAGCGACGACAGAATCAACTGATCGATCTTCACCAGATCCTGCTCCTGCAGGCGGTCGATCGCCTCGCGGCCTTCCTGGTCGTCGCCCATGCCGGCCAACGCGGCTGCCAATGCATCTTTATTCAACATCGTAGTCATCTCAGTAGTGGATCACCGAACGGATCGACTTGCCTTCATGCATCAAGTCGAACGCGTCGTTGATCTTGTCCAACTCCATGGTATGGGTGACGAACGGGGCAAGTTCAATATCACCCTTCATCGCATCTTCCACCATGCCCGGCAGCTGACTGCGGCCCTTCACGCCACCGAACGCCGTGCCCATCCACTTGCGGCCAGTAACCAGCTGGAACGGACGCGTGGAGATTTCCTGCCCCGAACCGGCCACGCCAATGATCACACTCTGGCCCCAGCCACGGTGCGCACATTCCAGCGCCGCGCGCATCACGTTGGTGTTGCCGATGCACTCAAAGCTGTGGTCAACGCCCCAACCGGTCATCTCCACGATCACCTGCTGAATCGGCTTGTCGTGATCCTTGGGATTGACGCAGTCGGTGGCACCAAACTGCCTGGCCAACTCAAACTTCGACGGGTTGGTGTCGATGGCGATCACACGGCCGGCCTTGGCCTGACGTGCGCCCTGAATCACCGCAAGGCCAATACCACCCAGGCCGAACACCGCAACGCTGTCACCTTCGGCCACCTTGGCGGTGTTATGCACCGCGCCGATGCCAGTGGTCACACCGCAGCCCAGCAGGCACACATGTTCCGGGTTGGCGTCCGGGTTGACCTTGGCCAACGACACTTCGGCCACCACGGTGTATTCGGAAAACGTCGAGCAGCCCATGTAGTGATAGATGGGCTCACCGTTGTACGAAAAACGCGTGGTGCCATCGGGCATCACGCCCTTGCCCTGCGTCGCACGCACGGCGGTACACAGGTTGGTCTTGCCACTCTTGCAGAACAGGCACTCACCGCATTCGGCGGTATACAGCGGAATCACATGGTCGCCCGGTTTCACCGAGCTCACACCCTCGCCCACCTCCACCACAATGCCGGCGCCTTCGTGGCCCAGCACGCACGGAAACAGACCTTCCGGGTCATCACCGGACAGCGTGAACGCATCGGTATGGCAGACACCGGTGTGGGTGATCTTGACCAGCACTTCGCCGGCCTTCGGCGGTGCGACATCAATCTCGACAATCTGCAACGGCTGGCCGGGGCCAAACGCGACGGCGGCACGTGATTTCATGATCTTCTCCTGAGAAACAGTGGAACGCGGCGCGACGCGCCACGTAATTATTTGAGATACGAACGGATAAGGCTGGACATCTCGGTCACCCGCGCCGCACGTTGCGCCTCCGAGCGCGCCGGCTGACCAAATTCCTCGCGCAGATGCGCTTCCATCACCTCGGACATCAACCCGTTGACGGCGCCACGGATAGCCGCAATCTGCTGCAGCACCGGGTTGCAGTCCGCACCGGCCTCCAGTGCGCGCTCCAGCGCATCGCACTGCCCCCGGATGCGCTTGACCCGGGCCAGAACCTTCTTTTTTTCTTCCGGCGAGTGCGGCATTGGCGGGCCCATATCCTGTACTGGGGGACAGTATATTTTGGTGCCGGAGAGAATGCTATCAGCGCATCGTTTTGTACGGATAGCCATAGTCTGTGCCTCACGTACAGACCATGGCTAATCGTGGTTGTACAGACTATGGCTAATGCCCTCTCCAAGGGCCCTAAAGACGGAAGCGGGTCCTGCGCCTTCGGAATGGAGACGAACCTATTTCACTCCATGTCACCACAGACCGCCTCCGGCCAGCAGCGGACATCGACGATGTCTAAAAATTGCTCGTCGGCAGTACTTTGAACCAGGCTGACATGAGAGAAAAAACCTCATCCGGTGCTTCCTTGTAAGGCACGTGCCCCCAGGCACCTATGTGCATGGTGGACTGACCATTGGACCCGTCGTCTTGGCCACCGTGCCCGCTTCGATGGCCGGGCCAGTGAGGCGGAAGGTGCGCGCGGTCTCGGTCAGGACCGGGAAGGTGAGGTGCATGCCGGCTTGGCGGCCAACGGTGGCGGTTTGCTCGATCTCGGCCAATTGGGTGCCCAGCGGCAAGGCCCGATCGTCCACTCGGACTTCGGTGGGCACCATTGGGGTCTCCTCCTCGAGCTGCCGTAGTCGGCGCAGCTCGGATATACCCAAGCCGCCATACTTTTTGTTCTAGTTGCAGAACGTAGCCTCGGAAATCCCCTTCTTTCGACACGTCTCGCCGACCGATGTGCCGCCCTCAGTCTGGCGCAGGGCAAACACAATCTGCTCTTCGGTGAACTTCGACTTCTTCATGGCAAAACCACCTCTCTGCTTGGGATTAGTTTCGCCGAATTCCTTTATTTTTGAATTTCTCAAAAAGCTGAGAGGTGGTCAAATGAAGGGGCCGGCAGCTCAATGGCAAAAGTAAATACAGATAGAATAGAACGAACAGCGGAATCCAGCCAAAGACACACAGCAGGACATGCAAACATCAAATATGAAAGAAATAATATTGGACTTAACCAAATTTGACGTGGCGGAAAGACAGCTAAATCAAGCCATTTCCCTTTTCTTTAACGATGGCGACCCGGTCTCAATCCACACACTATCCGAGGCGGCAGCGCAAGTTCTTCATGACATCAGTGGGAGCTTTGGCGGGACTAGCATAATTCGCGACACAACCTACATCCGTGAAGGAAAGCGCAAGGAGTGGCTTGCTTCAGCTTTTAAATCACGCAATTTCTTCAAGCATGCTGATCGCGATAGAGGCACTATACATCGCTTTAATGGGGTTTTTAACCACTTCTCCATACTTGACGCTGTAAATATGTATACCGCAGCAAAAAAGTCTTGGACTCCAGAATCCTACATTTATTTCATATGGTTTTGGCTATATCACCCTCATTTGATAAGGGAGGACGACGAAACTTTTGTTTCAGCGCGTAGTTGGCAAAGCGGGCACGACTCCATTGACCCAACCGACCTCTCACTATTTGGCGAGATATTGATCGCGATCCGAACGGGGCAGACAAGGATTGCGTGCTTATCGTTAGAGCCAGGGCTGCCGGATCAGACTTAGAGAAACGCCGACTCACACAACCATTTGTGACATCACATCTACTTGAGGCCTCTACATGGCAACAACAATTGAAGACATCCAATACGACGAAATGCTGGCCGAACTCCATCATGAAGCCATGATGAGAAAAGAGGCGATGAAACAATGCATCTATATTCTAGTTGAAGGCGAATCTGAGGAGGTCACTTTTAAGAGCTTGTTAGAAGATTGCGGCCTGGACTTTAAGGAACACGGGGTCGTTATTGCCAACTACAACGGAATCGGAAATCTCAGACATGCAATTAGATTGCTTAAAATGACACTAACCCACGATCGCCCTATCGTAGTAACATTCGACGATGACATTGAAGGAAAAGCCGCACAAAAACATATAAAAGGCTCTCAATTCACGCCTTTCAAAGTTCCATTCGAACCGGTTGTAACCTACAAGAATGGATCTTCAGGAGGGTCATTTGAGGAATGCTTCGCTCCTGATTGCTTTATCAGCTCTTGCTTTGAAGCTGACTTCGTTCCGGCCAGCGTTCGCTCAAAAGAGCCTGAGTTTCGAGAATATTTCGACCCCACCAGGCCTTGGCTCGCGCAGTTTGCAAAGTTCCTCGATGCAAACGGGGGCTGTGGCAATTCAATCAATAAGGTTCACATCGCGAAAGCAATGACCTCCAAATGCTCGCCGGCACCAGAAACATTCGAAATTCTCGCAAGGACAATTATAGGAATAAGGGATCGCCATCCCATAGAAAATCCTAATGATGTCGAAATTTCTCTTTTTCGTTAGGTGGCGCCCTAAAACTCAACTAATTTCAAAACGTCCGCTTCGAATCGAATGACGGCCAAAACAAGGAGCAGACGCAGAACCTTAGTCATCCCAACTCTCGACAGCCAGACTGTGCTACCTAGACATCAAAGGCACGAGAATCAGCATCGAAACTTTCGACACTCACATCCAACACCAAGATAGGTGCTAAACGTCCCGTTGCCGCCCCCTTCAGCCAAAATGTCGTGCTTTCGTACTAAGCAGTCAGATTACTACAGCAGTAAATAACTTGTCCCCGACCAATTTATTACACAAAAAACAGGAACCTTTGGAATAGGCAGCAGTGCAAATCAATACAATGGCTTGCCCATCAATATCAGTATCTGCGGCACCAGTTCATGACCTAGGCGGCACCAGTTCATGACCTAGAAAATCTGAAGACAAGGACGTGCCACACGCCCCCGGGCGTTTCAATCCCATAGCTCCATTGGCTCATCGACAATCTTTCCAGCGAGCAATGCTGGTAGATGCTTGGGCAACGTCCTGGGATAGAACAGGTCCGTCGTAGCATGGGCATCGAGGGGCTTCCACCAATGATGCAGCTGGTGGTCCTCCAGCTCATGTGGTTCCCGAAGACCCAAAGATATGCATGGTTGAGCACCGGAAATTTTTGCTACGACGATGGTTTCGTTCTGAATTCGTCGCTCTCCGCGATACAGGTATCGAACTTCCCGGAACCAAAGCGGCACCCCCACATCTTGGGGCTCGATGCGGATGCCTGTCTCTTCGTACATCTCTCGTACCGCTGCTTCCACGATGGTTTCGCCAAGCTCTATACCCCCACCCGGAAGCTCCCAGGTCACTGGGAAATTAGGATTGGTTGCGTCGCGAGTACTTAGAGTCAGAACAGCGCCCGCCGAGTCGACCAAAACCACCCGAACAGCCCTGCGTCTCACCACCTCCACGAGAGTCATCTCCTCTTGCAATGATCGGCGCCAAGTATGACCTGAACCCCATGTCTCAAGATTCGATGCCTCCGAGCTGAAATTGAGGAAGCCGCGATCGTCAAATTCCGTGCTGGGCGGCAAGACGGCTCAGGGAGCAGCTGCATGTCGCCGCGGCAGCCCAAATGGCTGAACTTCCCCTTTTGGATCGGATGAGGCCTTCCGCAAGGAGCAACTTGTTCCTTCTCAGCCACAACCGCCTCACACCACGGCAGTTTATCGAGAGCGCCCTGCCTGATCACCATCAGCACTCATCGAGAAGGCTTTACCCCGCGCTGCTCTGCCCCTGCACCGTCTTTGGCCAGCGGGAGCACTTCATTGACCAGCGTCACGAACGCTTTACCGGGCTCTTCAACCAGCATCTCGTGGGCCGAATGTTCGAGCCAGACGAGGTGTTTTTTCGGCGCTTCGAGTCGGGCAAACCACTCGGCTGCGAGCTCTGCAGACACATTGATATCGTGCCTGCCCAACAGCAGAAACACCGGAACGCTCAATTCGGTTGGCGGTGACATGGAATTCTTCAGGAGCGCAGGCATCAAGCGTTCCACCGAAATATCCTGTGCCTTCCAGACATTACTCACGTTCGCGTCCGTGTAATCCGGCGACAACGCGATCGCGGCTGCCTCAAAGCTGGCGTCTGGTCGGTTATATGCGGCACCCCCGAAAGCATTGACCCATTTGCGCTGCAGGAAAAGGTCCGAAATTGGCACGACCGCTTCGCCTACTGCATACGGCGCGATGGATTGAAGCTCTTTCACGGCCTCGCCATTGCCGCGCTCTTCCGCCTTCTGCATAGCCCATGCCCAACCCCGACGCTCACTTTCGCGCATATCCACCACCTGCCCAGCACCCACATAGGCATGGAGCCACTCCGGATGGCGACGGGCGACATCAAGGCCCAGCAGGCTCCCCCAGCTGTGCCCCAGCAGGAATATCTTGTCCTGCTGGGTCTCTGCCCGCACCCATGCGATCACGGCATCAATATCCCGCTGCATCTGGCCCACGGTGAGCGTATCAATGAGGGCCGGATCATAGGACTTTCCTGCGCCCCTCTGGTCCCACTGAACCACGGTGAAGTATTCATCCCACCCTTGCGCAAAATACCAGGACGTCGGCATAGCCACCCAACCTGGCCCGCCATGCACCACAAGGATTACCGGATTGGCCGGATTGCGGCTGCGTATCGAGATCCACTGCTTTGCACCGTTTATATCTACGGGTTCCAATCGCTCGATCCCCTGAGGGGTGACGATCTGCCGCAGGCCGGCAATGATCTTTATCGCCTCAGAACGGTTACTCGGTTTGACTTCCCCATCCGCCTGAGCCACGGGGGAGACAAGCAGAGACAACACCAGCAGCACACTCGATAACGAAGAACGCAACATAGGACTCTCCAAAGATGATCGCCATGCCTTTCAACTACAGGCCATGACCGGCAGGGGCAAAACAAAAGCTGCGCGCCAATTAATCACGGGCGCATGATTCCGGCAATTTCTCGTCAAGACGATACGGACAAGTGATCTCCAGCAGTCGCAGATCAACTTCGTCCCTTCGCCAGTCAACTGCTGGCCGTTGAGCCTGTCGACCTTGGGTACGACATCACTTGTGCTCCCGCCTGGATCGTGGCCTCTGGGGAAGGAGCGCTGTCGAACCCGACGATTTCAGTCGGCCGCATATGACACGTTTCTATCATGCACTGAAAAAGACGGTCTGGAACCTGAAGAAAAGCACGCTGCGGCGTACCTCCATGATCGCTGGGCCAGCCAAACAGAGCCGCCCGCTCCATCCCTCCCGCAAACGCAGATACCTGAAAGGCGGGTGGCCGGCCGCCATGCACTGCGCGAGCGTGGGCACGCTTTCTCCTGGGAATCACAGCAAACCGCACATGCAAATCCGCAATAACACGCAACAGAGATATGCCCGATTGCGATAAAGAATCGCAAGCATTGAGCGTGCCCCTTGAGTACAGTGCGCAGGGGCGATGCTCGTTGTTGAATCTGTATGTAAGCGGGTGTTTGAGCCCTCAAAACCATCGGATACAAGGAGTGATTCGCATGATGTCGCCAAGTCTTCTGGCCTTGACCCTATTTGTCGCATGGGCATTGTTGCTCATGGTTCTTATGGAGGTCATGCGGTCAAAGCTTGTCCTTCAACGTGCAGTTGCCGCCAATGAGTTCAAGCCGGACAACTCAAACCTTTCCCCCTTCATGCAACGCCTGGCACGCGCGCATGCAAACTGCATCGAGAACATCCCTCTGCTGGGTGGCCTACTGCTGATTGCCGTTGCCAGTGACCGCCAGTACGCCACAGACCCGTTGGCGATGGCTCTTGTGGCTGCACGCATCATCCAATCACTGATTCACTTGGCGTCTGGCTCGTCGCTTGCGGCGTCGCTGCGTTTTCTGGCATTCGCCGCCCAACTGGCGATCGGCCTCTACTGGGTTTTCAGGCTGCTTACGACGGCCTGATCCGCTCTTGAAAACCGGGGTCAGAGTCAGGTTTTATTCCAGCCAACTCAAGCGGCACAAACCCAACTCTGACCCCGGTTTTTCCATCAAGCAACCTTCAGCGGATTGAGCAGAAGCAACAGGCTCAGCCCAAACATGAAAAGCGCCATGCATCCATCCAGTACCCGCCATGTCTTTGGGTTCTTGAATACCGGCAGCAACACCCTGGCCCCGTAACCGAGCAGACTGAACCACGCAAAGCTTGCGCAGCACGCACCCAGTGCGAACGCCCAGCGGATGTCTGCGGGGTAGCGCGTGGACAGGCTGCCCAACAGCACCATGGTGTCCAGGTAAACGTGCGGATTGAGAAAGGTAAACGCCAACACCGTGAGCAACACCCGCAGCTGCGTTGCGGCCGATGACGCCTCCCCATGCAGCTGCACGCATTTATCGACCGTGATACCGAAAGCAAACGGCGTTGGACAGCTGCGTGGGAGGGCTTTCTGCGACACAGGCTCGTACTGCCGAATCACATTCTCGTCCTTGCTGCCCATTGATGCGACGTGCGCGCGCCTTCAGCGGCCATCCATGACGAAAGTTAATGCATGCGGGTACAAATTCTCCACCTTCCCCGGGCTTCATCACGGGCATCCAGGGCGCATAAAAAGAGCCCCCACATGCGGGGGGCCACATGCAACATGCATTCAGCGATTCTGCTCCTGATCGCGATTCTGCTCGTTGCGGTTCTTATCGTTCTGGTTTTCCTGGTCGCGCTGTTTGTCGTTCGGATTCGGCTGATCGCGATTCTGGTCAGTCTTCTGGTTCTGGTCCTGATTCTGATTGGTGTTCTGGCCCATGACCCTTCTCCTCGCTCGGCGGGATGCCAAGGCACGACCGATACTCTGCGCAGGTAACGGCTGAGCATGTGCACGCCTGTGTCCAATGCCTTCACGGTGCGCACAACGCTTAGCCGCCGGCGTGAAAACAAGCAAAACTCGACTCTGACCCCGGTTTTATTGATGTTGTAAGATCGGGTCTCCTCCATCATCAGCTTCAAATTGCCCTATGGAATGGCTCTCGGACCCAAACATCTGGATGGGTCTTGCGACCCTTGTGATCCTCGAGATCATTCTGGGCATCGACAATCTGGTCTTCATCGCGATCCTGGCGGACAAGCTGCCGCCACACCAACGCGACAAGGCCCGTGTCATCGGATTGGTACTGGCGCTGCTGATGCGCTTTGTGCTGCTGGCTGCGTTGTCCTGGATCATGCAGCTGACCGAGCCGCTGTTTTCCGTCTTCGGGCAATCATTCTCCGGTCGCGATCTGATCCTGTTGGGCGGCGGCCTGTTCCTGCTCTTCAAAGCCACCATGGAGCTGCACGAGCGGCTGGAAGGCGCCAACCATACCGGCAACGGCAAACAGGTGTTTTCCAGCTTCGGCGTGGTGGTGACGCAGATCGTCATTCTGGACGCTGTGTTCTCGCTGGACTCGGTAATCACTGCCGTCGGCATGGTCGACAACCTTGGCGTGATGTATGCCGCAGTGACCATCGCAATGGCCGTGATGCTGCTGGCGAGCAAGCCGCTCACCACCTTCGTCAACAAGCACCCCACCGTGGTGGTGCTGTGCCTTGGCTTCCTGTTGATGATCGGTTTCAGCCTGGCCGCCGAAGGCCTTGGCTTCAAGATTCCGAAGGGCTATCTGTACGCCGCCATCGTTTTCTCGATCCTGATCGAGGCGTTCAACCAGTGGTCCGGCTTCCGCCGTGCCAAGAAGGAACGCAACGTCCCCTTCCGGCAGCGCACCGCTGAAGCGGTGACGCGCCTGCTGGGCGCGCGGGTGCAGGCCGAAACCGCAACCGAGGCCGAATCAGAAAATGGCAGCCGCGCAGTGGAGGGTTCCGAGCATCTGGAGCCCGCCGAGCACGACATGATCCGCAGCGTGTTGACCCTTGCCGAGAGGTCCGTGGCCAGCGTGATGACGGCCCGCACCGACATCCAGTGGATTGACGCCTCGCGCGGTATCGAGCACGCAACGCACCACCTCATCCGCTCGCCCCACACGCGCCAACTGGTGAGTGACGGTGAACTCGACAACCTGCAGGGCGTGGTGCAGAGCCGCGATGTGCTGGCCGGCATTCTTTCCGGAAAATCCCTGTCATTGAATGATTACCTGCGCGAGCCGCTGGTGCTGCCCGAAGGTACAAGCGCGCTGCAGGCGCTGGAGCGCATCCGTGCCCACCCCATTCCGCTGGCAGTGGTCGTGGACGAGTACGGCAGCATCAACGGGCTGGTGACCGCCAATGATCTGTTGGCCTCCATCGCAGGCGATCTGGCCGATACACGCGATGCGGACTACAGCATCGAGCGCCTCGAGAACGGCGGCTGGCGCGTGGATGCCTCCATGTCGATGGAAGACCTCAAGCGCGCCACCAACATCTCGCTGCCTAGAGGCTCCACCTACGTCACCTTGTCCGGGCTCTTCCTGCACTTCCTGGGCAGGCTGCCCGTTGAAGGCGACGCCATTGAGGTGGATGGCTGGAAGATCGTGGTTGAGTCACTCGAACGCCGACGTGTCGGCCAGGCGCTCATCAGCCCCGTGGAGCCCTGAGCTTCCACACCAGAAGTCACGGGAGGCCGGTACTCGCCTCCCGCTGGCTTCGAGTGTTCGTCATCGCATCAGTTAGGCACGCCGATGATGACGCTGGAGGCCTTGAACAATGCGGTCGCCTTTGCGCCTTCCTTCAATTCAAGGTGCTGCGTGCTTTGGCGGGTGATGATTGCCACGACAGAACAGCCGTTGCCGACATCCAGTACCACCTCGTCGTTGACGGCGCCCTCGCTTATCCGCTCGACCGTGCCGGCCAGGCTGTTGCGGGCCGAATAGCGCGCCCCCTTGAGCGTGTTGGAAATGATCACCGACGAAGCCTTGACCAGCGCAAACGCCTCTTTACCGACGGCCAAGCCCAAGCCTTCGGCGCTGCCGTGGGTGATGGTCGCCACGATCTGCAGGCCGGGTGCGATGCCGATATGCACCTCGTCGTTGACCGCACCTGCTACAAGGCCAGTGACATAGCCATGAAATTGATTGCGGGCACTGGTGTTCATGGCGATCCTCCGGATCAGGTTGAGGTCGTCCCGCAGGCCCGATGCCTGGAGTGATTCCAGAAAAATACGGTGCTCCCGCTGGATCTGCGTAAACCGCTGGATCAGCTCCCGGCCACGCTCGGTCAGCCGCGCGCCACCCCCGCCCTGCCCGCCGACGGTGCGGGCCACCAGCGCCTCGCCGGCGGCGGTGTTCATGGCGTCCACGGCATCCCATGCATTTTTGTAGGTCATGCCCATGCGTTTGGCCGCCTGGCTGATGGACCCGCAGGCATCAATCAGGCCGAGCAGTGCGAACCGCCCCTGCCCACCCAGGCTTTGCCCGGAAACGCTCAACCACAGGTCTCCATTGAGCTGGACGGCCTTGCCTGTTTCACTCATCGCCCGCGTTCCTGATGCTGTGCAGGCGCCCAGTGTAGGCGGCAACGCAGCTGGGCCGTGATTGATATAGGTCAAGGCGCCCCATCCTCCCACCACAGACAATCCCGCCATCGGTCACGAAGTTGACGTCTTTCTACCGTTATATCATTTTGGATATAGCGAACCCGAGGATTGCCAGAATGCGCACCTGCCGTTTCGTTTTGCCGCTGTCTGCCCTGCTGCTCCCCGTCTGCGCCTCCGCCGCAGACGCGCCGTCCCGGCCACCGGTTTTCACCTTGGGCAGCGTGGATGTGCACGCGCAGCGCGGCACCTCCACCGTCGTCGCCGAGCGCACGCTGGATGCCGAACGCATCCAACAGTTGGACCGCAACACCGTGGGCGAGGCGGTGAGCGTGCTGCCCGGCGTCAGCCTGGCGCGCAACTCCCGCAACGAAGACATGGTTTACCTGCGCGGTTTTGACGCGCGCCAGGTGCCGGTGTTTCTGGATGGCATCCCGCTGTATGTGCCGTATGACGGCTACGTGGATTTCGGCCGCTTCACCACCTTTGATGTGGCGCAGATCCAGGTGGCCAGCGGCGGCGCGTCCCTGCTGTATGGGCCAAACATTCTCGGCGGCACCATCAACCTGGTCAGCCGTCGCCCCGAGCGTGCCGTCGAGGGCGATCTGCGGCTGGGCATCGCCGATGGAGGCGAGCGCAAGGCCGCGCTCAACCTCGGTGGCCGCCAAGGCGACTGGTACTACCAGTTGGGCCTGTCGGTCCTGAAAGCCAACGAGTTCCCGCTGCCGGAGGGTTTCCGCGACTACAAGCGCGTGCCAACCGACACCGGCAGCGATCGCCGCAATGCCGCGCGCGAGGACCGACGCCTGTCCTTCAAGCTGGGCTATGCGCCGCGCGAAGGCGACGAATACGCCATCGGTTATGCGCGCCAGGATGGCGAAAAAGGCAATCCGGTCTACACCGGCACCGCACGCAGCGGCATCCGTTACTGGCGCTGGCCGTGGTGGGACAAGGACAGCCTGTACTTCATCGGCAACACCCAGCTTGGCGAATACACCACGCTGCGCACTCGCCTGTATCGCGACACTTACGGCAACGGTCTGGATGCCTATACCGACGGCAGCTACCAGGTTGCGCTGGACAACAGCAGCTTCCCCAGCATTTACGACGACCGCACCGTCGGCGGCTCGGTGACGCTGGCCACCACTGCCCTGCCGCGTCAGGAACTGCAGTTGGCCGTGCACTACAAACAGGACGAACACAGCGAGCGCAATCCGCATTCGCCGACCAAGGACTTCCGCGATGTCACCACCTCGGTGGCCATTGAAGACCGCATCGCACTGACCGATACCTCGCACCTGCGTGTGGGTGTCGGCCATGACCGCCGCGAGGCCAAGCGCGTCTACTACTGGCCCACCGGCAGCGCCGACGCCACCAATGCCGTGATGGAATACGTGCAGCAGTTGGCGCCGGACCAGCAGTGGTATGCCAGTGCCGCGCGCCGCACGCGCTTCCCGACCATCAAGGACCGCTACTCGGCCCGCATGGGCGCTGCATTGCCCAACCCTGACCTGGCGCCCGAACATGCCACGCATCTTGAACTGGGCGTGCGCGGCCGCTGGTGGGAAGGCGGCCAACTGCAGGCAGCCGTCTTCCACAGCCGCATTGATGACCTGATCCAGAGCGCGGTGGTTGCGTCCCCCAACTGCGGCGGGCTCACCTGCAACCAGGCACAGAACATCGGCCGCGCTCGCCACGTCGGTGTGGAACTGGGCCTGCAACAGCGTTTCGGCGACGACTGGGATCTGCAGGGCAGCTACACGTGGCTGCGCCGTACCAACCTTGAAAACCGCAACGTCGCGCTGCTGGACAGCCCCCGCCAACGCCTCTTCATGGCGCTGGGTTGGCAGATGCTGCCGCAGATCCGCGTGCAGGCCACGCTGGAAGCCGAACAGGGTCGCAAGGTCAGTTATGCCGATACCGCCCGCCCGGTGCGTGAGCTTTCCGGTTACGGCATCGCGGGCGTGAAGGCCAGCTGGGCACCGCGCGAGGACATCGACTTCGATCTTGGCGTGCGCAACCTTGGCGACAAATGGTACGAGCTGGCCGATGGCTACCCGATGCCCGGCCGCACCTGGTCGGCCAACGCCAACTGGAGGTTCTGACAATGACCACACCGCACCCGCCTGCCATTGCCGCCATCGTGCATGACAGCAACAGCGAGCCCGACGCTCTGCTGGCCGCGTTTGCTGCCCGGCAGCTGGCCGCCGGTCATCGCGTGCGTGGCCTGGTGCATCTTCCACACGAGCCCACTGCAAACGGCAAGCGCATGGTGCTGATGGACGTGACCGATCCGTTGTCGCGCTATCCCATCAGCCAGGCACTGGGGCCGGCTGCCTGCGGCTGCAATCTCGACCCGCGTGGCATCGCCGATGCCAGCGGGGTGTTGCGCCGCGCACTGCAGGAACAGGCAGAACTGGCCATCGCCAATCGCTTCGGCACACTGGAATCCACGGGCCAAGGCATGGCCGATGAACTGCTGGCCTTGATGATGGCCGGCATCCCGTTGCTGACCGCAGTGAAGCCCGCCTACCTTGAGGCATGGCGTGAATTCACCGGCGGCATGGCGGTGGAACTGAGCGCCGACGAAGCAACGCTGCAGCAATGGTGGGCCGCCTGCCTTGCCAACAGGGAAGCTGCCGCATGAGGCGGCGCACTCTGCTGCAGGCCTTCGCACTGGCGCCGTTGTTGCTGTCGGGCGCGGAGCTGCTGGCCATGCCGGCGCAGCGCGTGTTGCGGCTGGGCACGCCCAAGGCAACGCCGCAGCGTGTGTTCGCCGCCGGTGCACCCGCGGCCGTGCTGATTGCGGCCGTGGCACCGCAATCCCTGCTCGGCTGGCCGATGCAACTTTCGCCCGCTGCGCTCGCGCAGTTGCCGGCGTCGCTGCGTGCATTGCCGATGGTCGGCCGGCTGGCTGGCCGTGGCAGCACGGTCAGCCTGGAGCGCCTGCTCAAACTGCAGCCGGATCTGGTACTGGACGCCGGTGATTTCGATGCCAACTACCGCGATTCGGCGGAACGCGTCTGGCAACAGACACAGATCCCCATCGAGCTGGTGGCCGGACGCCTGCCCGACCATCCCGCGCAGCTGCGCCATGTCGGCAAACTGCTGGGCGTGGCAGCGCGCGGCGAGGCGCTGGCGCAGGCCGCTGAAGCGCAACTCACACTCGTGCGCGACGTGCTTGCCACACGCCCTGCGGCATCGCGCCCCACGGTCTATTACGGGCGCGGCAGCGATGGTCTGGAAAGCGGACTGTCAGGCTCCATCAATACCGAAGTCATCGAGTTCTGCGGCGGTCGCAATGTTGCCGCTGCTGCCGGCAAAGGTGGGCTGGCGCGCGTCTCACTGGAACAACTGCTGGCATGGGACCCCGACGTGATCCTGACCCAGGACGCCGCATTCGCCGCACGCGCGCCGCAGGACCCACGCTGGCGCAGCCTGCGTGCGGTGCGCGAAGGTCGCCTGCACTGCGCGCCGGTATTGCCGTTCGGCTGGCTTGATGGGCCACCCGGCATCAACCGTCTACCCGGCCTGCCGTGGTTGCTGTCGCGCCTGCATCCCGGCGCATCGCCTGCACTGGCACCCGCCGCACTGCGCACGCGCATCAACGTGCTGCATCAGCTGCTGTGGGGCCAGGCGCTGCCCGATGACATCGCGCGCAGCCTGGACATGCGTCGATGAGGCTACGCGCGTTGCCACGCTGGGCCTGGCATGTGCTTGGCTGGACGCTGCTGCTGGCAATGCTGCTGTTGGCGTTCTCGGTCGGCCAGTTCCCCATATCACCGCCCGCGCTTATGCGGGAGTTGGGCTGGAAGCTGTTCGGCATGGGTGAACCCAGCGCGCCTGCGGTGCAGGCTGCGTTGTGGCATATCCGGCTGCCGCGCGTGCTTGCCGCAGTGCTGATCGGCGCGGTGCTTTCCGCAGCCGGCGCGGCGTATCAGGCGATGTTCCGCAATCCACTGGTATCGCCGGACATTCTGGGCGTCTCCGCTGGCGCCGGCCTGGGCGCATCGCTGGCGTTGTTTCTGGGCCTGCCCATGCTGTTGGTGCAGGGTTTGGCCTTTGCGGGTGGTTTGTCCGCGGTGGGGTTGGTCTGCTTGGTCGCCGCACTTGTGCGCCGGCACGAGCCGGTGCTGGTACTGGTGCTTGCCGGTGTGGCGATATCGGCGTTGCTGGGCGCGGGCATCTCGTTGCTGAAATTGTTGGCCGACCCGTACACGCAGTTGCCCTCCATCACCTTCTGGTTGCTGGGTGGGCTCAACGCCGTGGTTGTTGATGATCTGCGTATCACCGCGCCACTGCTGCTGGTCGGCCTGCTGCCGCTGCTGTTGCTGCGCTGGCGGGTCAATCTGTTGAGCCTGGGTGATGAAGAAGCCAGCGCACTCGGTGTTGCAGTCACACCGTTGCGCTGGACACTGATTGCCGCCGCCACACTGTGCACCGCCGCAGCCGTGTCATTGGCCGGCATCATCGGCTGGGTGGGCCTGGTGGTGCCGCATATCGCGCGCCTGCTGGTAGGCGCTGACTTCCGTCGCCTGCTGCCGGCCAGCCTGTTGCTGGGCGCAAGTTTTCTGCTCGCCGCCGACACCCTCGCACGCACGCTCGCACCTATCGAACTGCCACTGGGCATCCTTACCGCATTTGTGGGTGTGCCGTGTTTTCTGCTGGTGCTGGCACGCAGCGAGAGCCGTTCATGACGGACCACCCTGCTCTGCTGGAAGCGCGCAAACTGACGATAGGCCACAGCAGGCTGGCGCTGGGCGCACCGTTGTCGCTCACCATTGCGCCGGGCGAGGTGCTGTGTCTGCTCGGCCCCAATGGATGCGGCAAGACCACGTTGTTCCGCACGTTGCTTGGCCTGCTGCCGCCCATCGCCGGGCAGGTGGAATTGTGCGGCCAGCCGCTGCATCTGCAGGACCGCAACGCGCGCGCGCGCCAGCTGGCCTATGTACCGCAATCGGCTCCATTGGCCTTTGCCTGGCGCGTACAGGAACTGGTCGCCATGGGAAGAGCCGCACATCTGGGCCTGCTTGCTACGCCCGGACCTGCCGACGAGGACATCGCACTTGAGTGTCTGCATGAACTCGGCATCGCTGCACTGGCCACGCGTACGGTCAACACCCTCAGCGGTGGCGAGCGCCAACTGGTGTTGATTGCACGTGCACTCGCACAGCGCGCGCAACTACTGGTGATGGATGAACCCACTGCCAGCCTGGACTTCGGCAATCAGCTGCGCATTCTCGACACCGTGCGCAGCCTCGCCGACAAAGGCATGGGTGTACTGCTGTCCACGCACCAACCCCAGCACGCACTGCAGGTGGCAGACCGTATCGCACTGATGGCGCACGGCACGCTGCAGGCAGTGGGCCCGGCACATCAGATCGCAACACCCGAGCGGCTGGCACAGCTGTACGGCGTGGACGCCCAACGCATCGCCGCCGCACTTCCCGCATCGCAGACGAGTTCGACATGACCGCCCTACCGCTTCCCATTGACCATATGGCCCGCTATCGGCAGCACCTGCAGGCCTGCGGCTTTGAAGCCAAACCTGCCAGTGCATGGGATGCGCGCGCCGCGCAATCCAGCTGGAAGCGCCGTCACGACGACTACAGCAGCGCATTCCTCGCGCGGCTTGATCTGCACAACGTGGACACCGTGCTGGATGTGGGTTGCGGGCCGGGGCTGCTCAGCGTGCCTGTCGCCGCACAGGTAAAGCAGGTGCATGCGCTGGACTACAGCCACGGCATGCTTGAAGGCCTGCGTGCAGCCATCGCGCGCGAGCAGGCAACAAACATCAAACCGTGGCAACTGTCTTGGGAGGACGACTGGGCCCAGGTTCCGGTCTGCGATGTTGCCATCGCATCACGCTCGCTGATGGTGCCCGACCTCAAACAGGCATTGGTCAAGCTCGATGCGCACGCATCGCTTCGGGCCTACATCACCTTCACCACCGCACCGCGTACCGGCGTGCTGGAACTTGCCGCACTGCTGGGACGTGAGTGGATACCCATGCCCGACCATCGCTACGTGATGGAGCTGCTGTGGGACATGGGACGTGAGCCGCGCTTGGACTACCTGCCGACGTCGGCACTGGATCACACACAAACCGCTGCCGACCTGGTTCGCCAGGCAGAACACCTGTTTGGTGAACTAAGCGAACAGGATCAACAAAAAATAACCGAATGGCATTCGCTATCGTCCGACCACCGGCTTGGGCTGGCCCCCACCAAACGCTGGGCGTTCATCGCGTGGGAGACCAGAAGTTGAGTGATTCCACGACAGCAGCTTGCTGACCCACCAGCCCACCCAGCGGCGTGAGCCTGCACTCAACAACGTGCAAACTCACGCGCTTGGTCGAATCACGCCATAGAACCATCAACAGCTGCCGGATGTGCGTGTGGAAACGCAGCTCAAACCTACATCGCCGCTATCGGTCTTTCGCATTCATTGATCGATATACAGGCCGGCTTGAACGCCTGCCACGCAACTCAATGCGCAGCGGCGTAAATGTCCTGCAGCACGGCTTTCTCAAGCTCCAGCTCGCCGAGCAGGTTTTTGACAATGTCGCCCAAGCTGAGAATACCGACCAAGGTGGAACCTTCGGTCACCATCAGGTGACGGTGACGCGAGTACGTCATCAGTGCCATGGCCTGCTTGAGGCTTGCTTCCGGCGCAACGCGCTCCAAGCCGGTGGACGGAAGGCTGGAAATCACGCGACGTCCCGCTTGGGGACCATCGTCTGCCACGCTACGCACAATGTCTTTTTCTGAAATGATGCTTACCGGTGCGTCGTCCTTCATCACCACAAGCGCTGCAATTTTGTGTGCGCTCATTTTGTGCGCGGCTGCGCCGATGGTGTCGTCCACATCGATGGTGACTACGGCTTCTTTCTTGGACTGCAGGAGCTGGCGGACGTTCATTCTGATTTCCTGTTGCAGAGTACTCAATCGGATAAGTTCACTTGGCTTGACAGCGGGGGACCGCAATGTCTTCGGCGTCTCGATTCTACGAGCCTGAAAGACGCTGGCGCTTCGCGCGGATGGGACGGTTCGTCATGTATATATCTTTGATTGGCACCATGCGCGCTACTGAAAAAACGGCTGCTGAATGCAGCAGCGCTCGGCAGAAATTTGTCACTCGACGCTGGAGCCATCTTGTGCGCACACCATCCATCAAATGACTTCGGAGGCCCGATCCACCCGCAACAACATTGGCCGATGGCAGCGCCCGCAATAATGCAACTGCAACAAGCAAGAGTGACTTACGCGGTGGCCTCTCCATATATCGCGAGATCGAGCGCCAGCGCACTGCAACGCGTGACTTCATCGTTCTTGATGAATCTGTTTTGTCACGATTATGGGCAGTGTCCGAAGCAGACCAGGAACACAATCACGTCTGCGTAAATCCATACGGACAATGGCGGCCGCGCTCCACGCCGATAGCCGCCGCCCCCCGCCCATCGCTTGACGACGCGCGGTTTTTCTCAATACTTCGGCAATGCTGAGTCAACACTTCCTGTTCTTCTTCGCCATGCTCGGCGCCTTCAATGGCATCGTCCTCGCCTCGGTGCTGTGGTGGCGGGCCAAGGGCGAGCCCACGCAGCGCTGGTTGTCGCTGCTGATCCTCGTGATCGGCGTAAGAACGGGCAAGTCGGTTGCGTTTTACTTCTGGCCCGACATTCCGCGCGTCGTTTTGCAGATCGGGTTGACCGCCTGCTTCATGATTGGCCCGTGCCTGTTCTTTCTGGTGCGGGCAAGCCAAGGCCACAGCACACGCACATCACGGCTGGACCGGTGGCATGTGGCACTGCTGCTGGCTGTCGTTGTCGCGGTCAACATGTTCCTGCCCTACACCGGCCATGCCGACCTGTGGCGCACAGTGATAACACCGGGTATCGAGTACCTCTGGCTGGGCTACCTGTTGCTGTCCACCGTGCAGGTATACCTGCACCGCGCACGGCTCATGAGCACACCCTCCGGCCAGGTGCTGCTGGGCGCGCTGGCAAGCGTGTGGCTGATCTGGTTGGCCTATTACACCTCCGGCTATACGTCCTACATCGTGGGGGCGTTGTCCTTCACCTTTGTGCTGGCGTCGAGCGTGTTGGTCTACCTGCGCCTGCGTGCCGGCCATGCCGCAATAGAGCCCTACCAGGACCGGCGGATTCCCGAGCCCGAAGCCGCCCCACAACTGCAGGCGCTGGCCGAGCTGATGGCACGTGAGCGGCTGCCCCTTGATCCTGCGTTGCCCCTGCCCCGCCTCGCCCGCCGGCTCGGCATGCCGCAGACCCGGTTGTCACAATTGTTGAACGACAACAACCAGACCTCGTTCAAGCAGTACCTGACGCAGCTGCGTGTCGTGGAGGCAAAAGCGCTGCTGCAGCAGCGTCCCATCAAGCCACTGGAAGTGGTGGCCGAGGAAGCAGGCTTCCAGTCGATGTCCACCTTCCACAGCGCCTTCAAAAAGCGCGAAGGGCTGACCCCGGCAGCCTACCGCGCGGCCCAGGACGGCTCCGGAAATGCATTCCAGCAGTCCTGAATCAAATAGCAAGATATTGATTTGAAAGAGATCAAATAATCTGCCGGCTCCTTCCACCGAGCCAGCACCCATGTTTCCATTGCGCTTCATTCCCGTCCTGCTGATGGCCCTGTTCGTGGCCTTGCCAGGCGGCGTTGCAACGGCCGCCACCACTCCCGGCGAGCCGGGCCGCATTCTGTTCATCGTTGCCAGCAGCAAGGTGCATGGCCGCTCCGCGCTGCCGGCCAGCGTCAGCTTCGGCGAGGTGGTCCATGCGTGGGACACCTTCCAGACGGCCGGCTATGCCGTGGATTTTGTCTCCCCGGACGGTGGGCAGGTGCCCATCCTCGACAGCTACGTCAGCGACGATGTCGCCCCGCGCCTGAAGGACGAGGACATCATGACGGGGCTGCGCAACACCGCTACGCCCCACCAGATAGACCCCAGCCGCTACCGTGCGGTGTATTACGTGGGCGGCAGCAATGCCATGTATGGCGTTGCCGAAAACCGCGACCTGCAGCGCATCGCCATGCATGTTTACGAGCAGAACGGTGGCGTGATTTCCGCGGTGTGCCACGGCACGGCCGGCATCGTGAACCTGACCTTGGTCGGCGGCCAAAGCCTGCTGGCCGGCAAGCGCATCACCGGCTTTCCCGAAGAGCACGAAGACCGCGACGCGGCCTATTTCAGGGAATTCCCGTTCCTGATCCACCAGACGGTCGAGGCCCGTGGCGCGGTGTTCAGTGCCGTGGACAGTGAAGCCGCGCACATCGAAGTGGATGGCCGGGTGGTGACCGGGCAGAACTACGCCTCCGCCACACCGGTGGCCGAAGCCGTCGTCCAGGTTCTTCGCACGCTCGCCGCCGAAGCGCCCCACGCCGCATCCAGCAACTGACCCAGCCCTCGCTCAACCACCAAACAGGACAACCATGAAAAACCCACTTCGTTCGGCCGTGCTCACAGCCGCATTCGCCTGTGCCGCGCTTCCCTTTTCGGCCATGGCACAAAGCAGCGACCACCAAGCAGTGGACCTGGTCATGCAGAAATTCATGCGTGCCTACCAGACCGCCGATGCCGCCTTGGTTTCTGAGGTGTTCCGCAAGGACGGCATCATGCTCGGCTACAACGCCGCCCGTGGCAGCGGGCTTGTTCCGCGAACAGGCGAAGAGTTCGCGACAGGCTTCACCGGCACACCTGCCGAGGACGAAGCCCAACGCAAACGCAGCTACAGGATTGTGGACATCGCAGAAAACCTTGCCGCGGTGCGCGTTGAGCTGGACTACCCCGGCTGGGATGGCGAGGACTATCTGGTGCTGCTGAAGGCAGACGGCAAATGGATGATTGCCAACAAGACATGGACCGGCCACTCACCGGCGCGGACCCCTTGAGGTAATGCCAATCACGCGCCCGCGCAGCGTGCCGGGCGCGTCTTCAGGACGAACGACAGAGGTATCGGCTGGCCGCACTTCACCCCACTAGCCGCCCAGCATCTCCACCAGCATTGCCGCCAATGCCTTGATCTCCGGGTCGGCACTGGCGCGGTGCAGCAGCACCAGCTCGATGCTGTCGATGACAGGCAGGCCGCTTTCCGGCCCCAGCACGGTATGCGCTGCGGTCACTGCACGCGCCGGCAACAGACTGATGCCCAGGCCATCGCCCACCGCTGCCTGGATACCACCCAAGCTGGAGCTGGTGAAGCTGATGCGCCATGGCCGGCCCAAGGCTTCGATGGCGTCGATCATGTCTTCGCGGTAAAGCCCGCGCGGCGGGAATGCCACCAGCGGCACCGGGTCGTTACCGAACGCGGGGCTATGTGCGCCGTCGATCCAGCACATCGGCTCGGGCCAACACGCCACGCCTTCGCGGCTGCCACGGCGCTGCTTGACCAGCACCAGGTCCAACTCGCCCCGGTCATAGCCATCGCCCAGCGCGCGGCTCAAGCCACTGCTGACTTCAAGCTTCGTGCGCGGGTGTTCGCGACTGAACGCAGCCAACAGGCGCGTGGTGCGCCCCGCCGCGAAATCCTCCGGCACGCCCAGCCGAATGGTGATCGGCGCGCCGCCGCTGGAAAGCGCCTCGGCCAGCTCTTCGTTCAAAGCCAACATGCGCCGCGCATAACCCAGCACCGTCTCGCCCAAGTCGGTGGGCCGCACGTCGCGCACGCCCCGATCCAGCAGGCGATGCCCAGCCAGATCCTCCAGCCGCCGCAGCTTCTGGCTGACCGTGGACTGGGTGGAATGCAGGCGCGTTGCCGCCACCGTGAAACTGCCGCAGTCGGCCACCGTCACCAGCGCACGCAGCAGATCCAGGTCGAACATCACCCTATTTGATTTTGGAATGTCAGCCATCGACATATTTAATTTCTGGATGCAATGGCCGACTTGTAGCATCGGGCCACACCCGGCGCAAACGCCTGCCGGCAGCACCCGGCGCGCCCTTCAGGCCGCCACGCAACAGGAGAACACCATGGCCGCACGTCACTGGGTCACCACACATGCGCTGGCGGCAATGCTGGCCTCCTGCGCCGCCGGTGCCGACACCGGCCCGCACGACAAGCTGCTGCATCAGGCCGCCACAACCGGCAACGTGGACGATGTCCGCCGCCTGCTCGGCAGCGGCGCCCACCTTGAGGCACGCGATGCCGATGGCAGAACCCCGTTGCTGGCCGCCGTGCGTGAGCGGCAGACGGCCACGGCACTGGCCTTGATCGACGCCGGCGCCGATGTGAACGCCAAGGACGCCATCAACGACAGCGCCTACCTGCTGGCCGGTGCCAGCGGCCAGTTGGACATCCTGCGCGCCACGCTGCAGCACGGCGCTGATCTGCGCAGCACCAACCGCTACGGCGGCACCGCCTTGATCCCGGCCGCCGAGCGCGGCCATGTAGAGGTGGTGCGCACGCTCATCGAGGCCGGTGTGGCCGTGGACCACGTCAACAACCTGGGGTGGACCGCCTTGCTGGAGGCCATCATCCTCAGCGATGGCGGCGCGCCGCATGTGGCCATCGTGCAGCTGTTGATCGATGCCGGTGCCGACGTGAATCTTGCCGACGCCGACGGCGTCACGCCGCTGCAGCACGCACGTCAACGCGGGCACAACGACACCGTCCGCCTGCTGCTCGCCGCAAACGCACGTTGAGCGCAGCCTCCTCTTCCAACGGCGCATGCCGCACTTCACAGGTAGTTCCTGCATGAAAACAACGCTCTCTCTTGCCCTGTCCGCGCTGCTGTTCGGCGCAGCGCCGGCCATGGCCGCGCCTTCCACCGGCGATGTGCTCATCCACAACGCCACCGTGGTGGATGTCGAACATGGCAACACCCGCGCCGACCAGACGGTGGTGATCCGTGGCAGTGACATCGTCGCCGTCGGTGACGACAAAACCCTCGCCCGCCAGTGGCGCGCGACTACCACCATTGATGCCAAAGACCGTTACCTGATCCCCGGCCTGTGGGACATGCATGTGCACTTCGGCGGTGGCCCAGAACTGATCGAAGAAAACAAAGCGCTGCTGCCGCTGTACGTGGCACACGGCATCACCACCGTGCGCGACGCCTCCGGCGATCTTGCCGAGCAGGTACTGTCGTGGCGCGGGCAGATCGCCAGCGGCCAGTTGTTCGGCCCGCAGCTGTTCACCTCCGGCGCCAAGATCGAGGGCCTGGCCCCGGTGTGGAAAGGCACTATCGAAGCCGGTGACGAAGCCGGCGTGGATGCCGCGCTGGACCGCGAACAGCGCGACCAGGTGGACTTCGTCAAAATCACCGACAGCACGCTCAAGCCGGAGTTGTTCCTGTACGCGTTGCAGCAGGCAAAACTGCGCGGTCTGCGCACGTCCGGGCACATTCCCATGGCGCTCACGGTCAGCCAGGCGGTGGATGCCGGCATGAGTTCCATCGAACACCTGGACTATGCCTACAAGGCCGGCGTGAAGGACGAGGCCGTCATCGCCGCGGATTTCGCCGCCGGCCGCATCGACCGCGCCGAAGCAAACCGCCGCCTGCATGCAGGCTTTGACCGCGACACCGCGATGGCCGCCTATCGCCGCTTCGCCGAACAGGGCGTTGCGGTGACGCCGACCCTGGACGGTGGCCGCATCATCGACTTCCTGGATGTCGAACCGCGCGACAACGATGCCTACCTGGCCTATATCGGCCCCGGCCTGCGCAAGACCTACGCATGGCGCGTGGAGCGTGCGGCCAAGGCCACACCGGAGCAGATCCAGGCACGTCATGCGCGTTATGCGGAAGTGGCTGCGGTGTTGCCGATGCTGCAGGAAGCCGGCGTGCACATCATGGCCGGCACCGATGCGGGCTTTCTCAACTCGTACAACTACCCCGGCATTGGCCTGCACAACGAGTTGAGCCTATATGTGCGCGAAGGCCTGACCCCGCCACAGGCACTGACCGCCGCCACCCGCGCCGGCCCGGAATGGTTCGGCAAACTGGACCGCTACGGCGCGGTGGAAACCGGCAAGGCTGCCGACCTGGTGCTGCTGGAGCGCAACCCGCTGCAGGACATCGAAGCCACCCGCAGCGTCAACACCGTGATCCTGCGCGGGCAGGTTTTCGACCGCACAGCACTGGATGGAATGCTTGATGCCGCCAAGTCACAGGTCACCACCTGGAATGAGCAGGCAGCGGCCAAGTAACTTCAAACCGTTCCGTTGACTGCAGCGCATGGCGGATCACGCAGGTGGTCCGCCATGTGCAGTAAGAGCATTCGACAATCGCGCACGTCGCCCGATCTTGAACACTTGCAAGAAGCGCACATCCCTATATAGTTAGGCGCCATACCATATGGCACCAACCATCATGCAGCTCGCTCAGAAATACAACGCGCTCATCCAGGAAGCCCAGCGGCGGCAACTGGCGGACGTGGACGGCCTGCGCCTGTGCTTCCAGACCCTGTCGTTGGCCTCTGCCATCGACCGCGACTGCGCCACCTTGCTGGCGCCGTATGGATTGTCGGAAGGCCGCTTCGTGCTGCTGTTCCTGCTGGAAGCAGCTGAAGATGGACTGGCACCCAACGTGTTGGCCGAGCAGGCGGGCGTCACCCGCGCCACCGTCACCGGCTTGTTGGATGGGCTGGAACGCGAGGCGTTGATCGAGCGCACTGCCGACATCAATGACCGCCGGGCGCTGCGCATCCACCTCACCCGCAAGGGCAAGCAGGTCGCAAAGAAAGTGTTCGACCAGCATGGCCGGTGGATTGCCGGGTTGTTCGGCAACCTGAGCAAAACCGAGCGTCGTCAGCTCACATCGCTGCTGGACAAGGTCGCCGACAACCTCAGCCGTTGATCCCAAACCGACGAACCTCACACAAACAACCGCACAGCGCGCAATCTGCAAACCCAAGGAGAAGACGTGTCGCACTATCTGGTGGAACTGTACTCACCCAATGCCAACTGGCAGGCCTTACCCGCCGCGCAACGAAACCACTTTCTGCAGGGCATTCAGTCGGCAATGGCACCGCTGGCCAGCATGGGCGTGGAGGTGTTGGCACTTGCTGGAACCCAAGCCGGCATCGACCAGGCCAGTGCGCACAAATTCCTCGGCATCTGGCGCTTTCCCGATCCCGCCTTGCGCGATGCACTGCTCGCCGGCATCCGCGCCAGCGGCTGGTATGACTACTTCGACCACATCAATGCCGCCAGCGGCAGCGGTGGCTTCGAACAACACCTGAGCGCATTGGCCACTGCGTGACCCCGTCGCAGGTGGCAGATGTTGAGATGTCTGCCACTTGTCGTGTGTGCCGCTGCGACGGCCCGCCTCTGCACAGCCCGCGCGTAGCCGCAATCAGTCGCGTGCGGGAATCAACGCGTCATCCAGTGCCGCCGCACGCTGCCACGCTTCGCGTGCCTGCAGGCGTTGACCATACGTGCTGAACGCATCGCGCGCGGGCAATGTCTTGAACATCAGGCCCCACAACACTTGGCTGCCCACGTATACATCCGCAGCAGTGAAATGCTCACCCAGCAACCACGGTGATGCGCCTGACACAGCGGCTTCCAACGTATCAACGGTCTGCTCGAAGCTGCCATAGCCCACCATTCCGGCTTTCTCCGGCGGCGCCAGCAAGCCCATCGCCTTGGCGGTGACGGCTGCCTCGACCGGCCCGGCAGCGAAGAACAACCAGCGGAAGTAGCTGCCGCGCTGCGGGTCATCCAACGCAGGAGCCAAGCGTGCTGCGGGAAACGCATCGGCCAGATAGCTGCAGATGGCCGCGCCTTCGGTCACCACTGTGCCGCGATGGACGATGGCCGGCACCTTGCCCATCGGGTTGATGGCCAGGTACTCGGGCGACTTCATGCTTTCGCCATAGCCGCGCACCTCGGCGCGATACGGCTGCCCCACCTCTTCCAACATCCAGCGCACGATACGTCCGCGCGATTGCGGGTGGGTGTAGAAAACAATTTCCTCGGCAAGGCTGGTCATGCGTGCAACTCCGCGACTGGAGCACGCAGTCTATAACCGGCCGTGTGATTGCCGTCAGCGGTTGCGGTAGGCGTACAGCACGCTTGAGGACTGCGGCCGCGCCAACTGCTGCCCGGCCACGGCGATTATCGGCAAGGCGTAACCGCGCTCGGTTGCCAAGCCGCTACCGGCAAAGCGCTCCTGGAAGGCCGCCTGCTTGTACGGGTAGTCGATGTTGTGGAAACGAATCGGCACGCCGGCCTGCTCCAGATCGGCCAGCATGCCGCTGGTATACGCACAGCCGGGGCGGCCATAGACATCAATCACGTTGCGGTCTGGCAACACCTTGGCATCGGCGGCGGCCTGCAACAGCTCTTGCTCGGCGTTGTAACGCGTGTACATCTGCGCCGCACCGCCGGCTACGCCCAGCAGCAACAGCATCCAAAGAATCCGATTCATTGCGCGTCCCTGCACATCGTGTCTGGCGGCGACGCTAACACGGCCTGCCGGCGCGCCTCAAGGGCGCCAGCAGGCCGGAGATGCACGGGCCGCTCAGTAGGCGAATTCGCTGAACACCGGCTCCACGTTGCCGTTCCAACGGCCATGGAACAGCTCCAGCTTGCGCTCGGCAGCGGTCTTGCCGGAGTCCACGATTTCCTGCAGCACATCCAGGTAATGCGTTTCGTCCTGACCATCGCTGTTGAGCGCGGCACGACGGCGCAGGCCATCGCGTGAAATCTCCAGCGCGCGTGCGGCAAGGTCGCGCACGGTGCCATTGCGGAACGGCAGATTCATCGCCTGCCTGGGCACGCCATCGCGCAGGATGTTGCGCTCAACCAAGCTGAAATCCTTGACCAGATCCCACGCCGCATCCAGCGCGGTCTGGTCGTACAGCAAGCCCACCCAGAACGCCGGCAGCGCACAGATGCGGCTCCACGGGCCGCTGTCGGCACCGCGCATTTCCAGGTACTTCTTCAAACGCACTTCCGGGAACGCGGTGGTCATGTGGTCCGACCAGTCGCGCAAGGTCGGCATCGCACCCGGCAGCACCGGCAGCTTGCCCTGCATGAAGTCACGGAAGCTCTGCCCGCTGGCGTCGTGATAGATGCCGTCGCGGTAGGAGAAATACATCGGCACGTCGAGCAGGTAGTCCACATAACGCTCGTAACCAAAGCCATCTTCGAACACGAAATCGAGCATGCCGGTGCGGCCGGCGTCGGTGTCGGTCCAGATGTGCGAGCGGTAGCTCAGGTAGCCATTGGGCCTGCCTTCGGTGAACGGCGAATCGGCGAACAGCGCCGTGGCAATCGGCTGCAACGCCAACGACACACGGAACTTCTTCACCATGTCCGCCTCGGAGGCGTAATCCAGGTTGACCTGCACGGTGCAGGTGCGGGTCATCATGTCCAGGCCAAGCGAACCGACCTTGGGCATGTAGCTTTTCATGATCTGGTAGCGGCCCTTGGGCATCCACGGCATGTCCGCACGCGCCCACTTGGGCTGGAAGCCCATGCCGAGGAAACCCAACTGCAGCTCGCCAGCCACCTGGGCTACTTCATTGAGATGCGTGCCGGTTTCCACACAGGTCTGGTGGATGTTTTCCAGCGCCGCGCCGGACAACTCCAACTGCCCGGCTGGCTCCAACGACACCGAGGCGCTGTCGCGCAGCAGGGCAATGATGTTGCCCGGCCCTTCACCGATACTTTCGCGCACCGGCTCCCAGCCAAAACGGGTGAGCCCGGTAAGCAGGGCTTCAATGCCGCGGTCGCCTTCAAAGGTGGGCGGACGCAGGTCATCGAGGCGGAACCCGAACTTTTCGTGCTCGGTGCCGATCCGCCATTGCGACTTGGGCTTTTCGCCCGAGGCAATGTTCTGGACCAGCTGGTCGCGGTCAGTGATGGGGGTATCGGCGACGTGGCTGGGGCTCGACAAGGGGAGGCTCGCAGGATTCTGGATCAGGGCCGAAAGGTGGGGGCCAACCCCCACCATCGCAAGGGCGCACTATATCGTGGCGCACCTTGCCATCATGTCACCGTGACGGGTTTCAGCATCCCACCAGCGCCCGCTTGACGGGGCCGGCGCTGCGCCTGCGAGTCATTCCGCCTGCAACTTACACTCCGTCCTAAACTACCCGCATGAGCCGATCACGACACCCCGAAGTCCACCGCTCCGACCGCGTCGGCTGGCTGCGCGCGGCCGTGCTGGGCGCCAATGACGGCATCGTGTCGGTGGCCGGGCTGGTGGTGGGCATCGCAGCCAGTGGCGCGTCGGCGGCCACCATTCTGGCCACCGGCGTTGCCGGCACGGTGGCGGGCGCCATGTCGATGGCAGCGGGCGAGTATGTCTCGGTGCAATCGCAGGCCGATGCCGAGCGTGCCGACCTTGCGGTGGAACGCCGCGAGCTGCATGAAGACCCGCATAGCGAATTGAAGGAACTTGCCGCCATCTATCGTCATCGCGGCCTGTCGCCGGAGCTGGCTCAGGAAGTCGCCGTGCAGCTCACCGCGCACGATGCACTCGCCGCACATGCACGCGACGAGCTGGGCATCACCGACGAACTACGCGCCCGGCCGATACAGGCCGCGGCCGCATCGGCCGCAGCCTTCATTGCCGGCGCGGCCCTGCCGGTGTTGACCGCGCTGTTGGCACCGCACATCTACGTGGCGCAGGTGACCACGGCCGCCACCTTGCTCGGTCTTTGCATCACCGGCGCGCTGGCAGCCAGTGCGGGCGGTGCGTCACCGCTGCGCGGCGCGGTGCGGGTGATGTTCTGGGGCGCATTGGCGATGGCCGCAGCGGCGGTCATCGGCCAGTTGTTCAACACGGCGCTTTGACGCGATGACCGGCCAACCTCCCGCCAATGCCGCCCTGCTCGCACAGCTGGCCACGCTGGCCGATTGCCAACGTGCCGACGGCTACGCGTGCATCACCGCACGTCGCGAACACGGCGCGTCATCCGTGGAAATACCGCAGCCGCAGTTCGCCATCCTGCTGCAGGGGCGCAAGCACGTGCGTACTGCGCAGCAGTCGCTGGAGTTGGCGCCCGGCGATATTTTCCTGGTCAGCCGGCGCTGTCGCATCGACGTGGTCAACATCCCCGATCCAAGCAGCGGTCTCTATCTCAGTGCAATCGTGCCGTTCTGCGCCGAAGCACTGAGCGCGGCACGCACCTTGTGGAACGAGGCGCTCCCCCACGCCGGCGAAGCCTTGGCCAAGCTGCCGCTGGCCGAGCATGGCGCCACCTTGCTGCAATGGCGGCAAGCACTGGAACAGGGCCACTACACCGAAGCACGGCTGGCATTGGCCACGTTGGCGGTGGCGCTGTGCCGGCATGGTCACGGCAGCCTGCTGATTCCACCGGAGCCGGGCTTGGGTGAACGCATCCGCGACCTGGTCGCCGCACAGCCGGAGCGTGACTGGCAGTCACGCGACTTCGAGCACCAGCTGGGTTTGAGCGGTGCCACCTTGCGACGCCGTTTGGCAGGCGAACAACTGGGGCTGCGCGAACTCATCAGCGATGCACGGCTGGCGCACGCCATGCAGTTGCTCTACACCACGCAACTGCCATTGAAAACGGTGGCAGCCCGCGTCGGCTATCGCTCACTGAGCAGCTTCAACAAACGTTTTGCAACGCGCTACGGGCTGGAGCCAGCCGCCATCGGCAACAGTTGACCGGCGCACGAGCGGTTTGCGCATCATTGTGAGCGAACCGCTTGTTCGCGGCTCGGCAGCATGAAGGCACCGCGGCAGTGCCGCCGCCCTTCATGGACCCCGCCATGCGTTTACCCTCCCTCCGCTCCCTTGCCAGTGCATTGCTGCTGGCCACCGTTGCCAGCCCTGCGTTCGCAGCTACCACGCATGCACCGCAACAGCAGGTGCCCGGTGTCTATCACCAACAGATCGGGCAGTTGCAGGTCACTGCCCTGTTCGACGGCACCGTGGCCTTGGGCCGGCAGGCGCTGGTGGATATCGAACCCGGCGCTGTCACCCGGCTGCTCGACCACCGCTACGTGCCCGAGGACAGCAAGGGCCTGCAGACCGCGGTCAACGCCTACCTGGTGCAACGCGGTGACCACCTGACCTTGGTTGATACCGGCACCGCGCAGTGTTTCGGGCCGGGCCTGGGCCAGGTGCTGAGCAACCTGCGCGCTGCCGGTTACGCGCCCTCCGAGGTGGATGACGTGTTGCTCACCCACGCTCACCCGGACCACATGTGCGGCCTGCTGGATGCCCAGGGCAAAGCGGCCTTCCCCAACGCCACGGTGTGGCTGTCAAAGGCCGACGCGGCCTACTGGCTGGACCCGGCCAGCGAAGCCGGCGCACCGCAGCCGCTGCGTTTTGCCTTCGCATTGGCCCGCACCGCCGTTGCTCCCTATATCGCTGCCGGCACACTGCGCCGCTTCGCGCCGGGCGAGGCTTTGCCTGCGGGCATCACCGCGCTGGACAGCCAGGGCCACACGCCGGGACATGTGTCGTATCTGCTGGACGCCGGTGCCAGCCAGCAGTTGTTGGTCTGGGGCGACATCGTGCATTTCCACGCGGTGCAGTTCGCCCGCCCGGATGCGTCTTACGAGGCCGACAGCGACCGCAGCGCGGCCATTGCCAGCCGCCGCAGGATGATGGCCGCGGCCACCGAAAAGGGCTGGTGGGTAGCTGGCGCGCATCTGCCCTTCCCCGGCCTGGGCCACGTCCGCCGCGATGGCGATGCCTTCGGCTGGGTGCCGGGCGAGTTCGCGCCGCTACCGGCCACGCCGTAAACAGACCGGACAACCCAAAGCCCGCACGCCGATGGAGGGCTGCTGGTGAACCCACCGGTTCAGCGCCTTCATCCGCCCCTGCGGGCCTTGCTCAAAAGAATCAGCGGCTGCCCCCTCCTCAACAGGAGGGGCAGCACGGCCAGGCGTCATTCGCCGTGGGGAATCTCAGCCACGGGCGGCGGGTTCAAACCCAGCCAGCCACCGATGACCAGGCGCGCTTCGTCCACGCCCTGCTTGGATTCACCGGAGAACAGCTGCACGCCAACGGTATCGCCGAAGGCGGAGGACAGCTCCTTGCGTACCTGCTTCAACGCCTGCATCTGCTGGCCACGGCCAAGCTTGTCGGCCTTGGTCAGCAGCGCATGCGCTGGCAACCCGCGCTGCACGGCGTAGCCCAGCATCTGCCGGTCGTAGTCCTTGAGCGGGTGACGGATGTCCATCACCACCACCAGGCCACGCAGCGCCTGGCGGGTACGGAAATACTGGTCGATGAACGCCTGCCAGTGCGCCTGCAGTTCCAGCGGAACCTTGGCATACCCATAGCCGGGCAAATCCACCAGACTCGCCTCGGGCGTGACCTGGAAGAAAACCAGCTGCTGGGTACGGCCGGGGGTCTTGGAGACGCGGGCCAGGGCATTGCGGCGGGTCAGCGCATTGAGTGCGCTGGACTTGCCTGCGTTGGAGCGGCCGGCAAACGCGACTTCGGCCCCGTCATCAGGCGGCAACTGCCGGCTGGTGTGGGCGGAAAGCAGGTAACGGGCATTTTCAAGAAGCTGTGACATGCGCATAGGATCGCATGTTGCGGCGCCGCGCGTGGGCTGTATCGGCCACTGCCGGGTCCACGGCCGCCCCCTGCGACAACAACGGGTTGGCCGCATTGCCACCGCCGCTGCCGGTTTTTGCTGCACTGCTTCGTTGACCCTGCCGCAAAACGGCGTTGATAATCCGGCCGATGCCTGCGGAAACTCCGCTGGGCCCGGTCCACACGGAGCTTCCGCATGCGCCATGCTCGTGTTCTTGCCGTTACCGCTCTTGTTGTACCCGTCATCGCCGCCGTCGCATTCGCCCAGAGTTCGGTCACCCCGGTGCCGGACAATGCCCCGGTGCAGACCGCGCCGCTGGAAGTGGACTTCAGTAAAACCCGCCCCGGCGATGCCAAGGCTGGTGAAGCCAAGTCGGCTACCTGCACCGCCTGTCACGGCGCCGATGGCAATTCGTCGGTGGAGATCTACCCGCGCATTGCCGGCCAGAGCGAGCGTTACATTGCCAAGGAGTTGGCGCTCATCGCCAACGGCCAGCGCAATGAAGGTGCGGTGGCCGCGATGATGCCGTTTGTGCAGGACCTCACCCCGCAGGACATGCGCGACCTCGGCGCTTACTTCGCCACCCAGAAAGCCGGAGCCGGCGTTGCCGATGACGCGGTGGTGGCCGATGGCCCGTATGCCGGCATGAAATTCTACAAAGTGGGCCAGAAGCTCTACCGCGGTGGCGATGCCAGCCGCGACATCCCGGCCTGCATGGCCTGCCACGGCCCGGCCGGCGCCGGTAATCCGGGCCCGGCCTATCCTCACATCGGCGGCCAATACGCCGGCTATGTGGCGCAGCGCCTGCAGCGTTATCAGGCCGGGCAGACCCAGGAGTCGGACACCGCCCAGTTCAAGATCATGGAGCAGGTCAGCAAAACCCTGACCGAGCAGGAAATCCAGGCACTGGCCAGCTATGTGCAGGGCCTGCATGATCGTGCCAACGATGCCAAGGTGGTTGCCGCCGCCGCACAACCCTGACACCGCTGGCCGCTCAGCGGCCGGCACCGCCGCTGTCCGCAGACACGCCGGCCGCAAGGTCGGCGTCTGTTTTTTTTCTAACGGAGATTCCCCCCGATGAAGTTGTTGCCCCGCCTGCTCCTGCTGCTGTCCACCGTCCTGCCGCTGGTCGCCTGCGCCTCGCCCACCGCTCCGGTGCAGGGCGAGGACTACGAGCTGATCGCCGCGCCCGGCCCGTTTGAGCCGCTGGCCGGCAAGATCGAGGTGGTGGAAGTGTTCGGCTACACCTGCCCGCATTGCGCGCACTTCGAGCCGCAGGTGGAAGCGTGGGCAGCCAAGCTGCCGGCCGATGTCCGCTTCACCCCGGTGCCGGCCGCGTTTGGCGGCTATTGGGACGCCTATGCCCGCGCCTTCTATGCCGCCGAGCAGGTGGGCGTGCTCAAGCGCAGCCATGCCGATGTGTTCAAGGCCCTGCATGAGCAGCGCAGCCTGCCGATGCAGAGCGTGTCGCCGCAGGAACTGGCCACCTTCTATGCCAACTACGGCGTGGAACCGCAGCGCTTCACCGACGCCCTGCGCAGCGCACAGGTGGACGAGAAGATCAAGAAAGCCCGCGAGTTCGCCATGCGCACCCAGGTGCCAGGCACCCCGGCGGTGATCGTCAACGGCAAATATCTGGTCCGCGCCCGCAGCTTCGACGATACGCTGCGTGTTGCCGATGCGTTGATTGCCCGCGAACGCGCGGCAGCCAAGGCCCGCTGAGCTCTGCAAGGTGGCGCGTACAGCGCGCCACCCGTTCAGCCACCGCCATCAATAATGGCATCATGCGCGCGCCCGCCGCGGTGCAGCGGCCTGATGCATCAATGAAACCTCGCTGGAGATCCAACCTGATGAATATCCGCTTTGCCTTAGCCCTGACGGCCCTGCTTCCCCTGATGGTGGCCTGCAAGGCCCAGGACGGCACCGCCGAAACCGCCGCCCCGGCGACCACCCCGGCGGCTGCACAGACTGCCCCCGAAGCCGCACCGGCACCGGCCGCCACTGACGCAGCCGCCGCTCCGGCAACTGCCGAAGCCGCCAGCACCGATGCTGCTGCCAACACCCCGGTCCCCGCCCCGGCCCGTCCGGTCGGCCCGGAGCCGGTTGCCGGTACTGACTACGTCGTCATCGAAGGCGGCCAGCCGTTCCAGCCGGCTACCGGCAAGATCGAAGTCGTTGAGATCTTCGGTTACGTCTGCCCGGCCTGCGCCCGCTTCCAGCCGCTGGTCGGCTCGTGGAAAGCGGGCCTGCCGGCTGACGTGAACTTTGTCTACGTGCCCGCCGGCTTTGGCGGCATCTGGGACAACTACGCACGCGCGTTCTACGCCGCCGAAGCCCTCGGCGTGCAGGAAAAGACCCACGACCCGCTGTACGCCGCCATTCACGTCCAGAAGACCCTGAAGGGTGAAATGGGTGTGGATTCGCCGGAAGACATCGCCAAGTTCTACGGCCAGCACGGCGTGGATGCCAAGACCTTCCTGGACACGATGAGCGGCTTCTCCATTGCTGCCAAGGTCAACCGCGCCAAGCAGTTTGCCCAGCGCAGCAAGATCGCCGGCACCCCGTCGATCATCGTCAACGGCAAGTACCTGGTGAAGGGCAAGGGCTATGACGACATGCTCCGCATCGCCGACCACCTGATTGCGCGCGAACGCGCTGCCAACGCCAAGTAAGGTATCTCTGGGGGGCCTCGATGTCGGGGCCCCCTGATCTGTACGCCGTGAAATCCCCCACACAGACATTGCGGTTGCTGTCGGCCAACATCCAGGCCGGCTCCAGTACCCGCCGCTACAGTGACTATGTGACCCGCAGCTGGTCGCATGCCCTGCCTGCGGGCCAAAAACGCTCCAGCCTGGACGCCATTGCCCAGCTCGCCAGCGGCCATGACATCGTGGGCCTGCAGGAGGCCGACCCCGGCAGCCTGCGTTCGGGCTTCACCAATCAGACCCATTACCTGGCGCAGCGGGCCGGCTTCAACTATTGGAGCCACCAGCCCAACCGCCGCATGGGCGGCGTGGCCTCCAGCGCCAATGGCCTGCTCAGCCGGCTGGAGCCGGTGGAAGTGCAGGACCACGCCCTGCCCGGCCGCCTGGGTGGTCGCGGCGTATTGCTGGCCCGGTATGGCGATGGTGACGAGGGCCTGACCGTAGCGGTGGCCCACCTGTCGCTGGGTGCCAGCTCACGCCTGTCGCAGTTGGATTTCATCTCCGACCTGCTCAGCGACTACCCCAACGCCGTGTTGATGGGTGATTTCAACTGCACCGCCGACCGCCCGGAGATGCAGGTGCTTTACCGCAAGACCCGGCTGCAGCCACCGGGCTGCCTGGTACACACGTTCCCCAGTTGGGGACCGGACCGTGCCATTGACCACATCCTCACCAGCGACACCCTCAACGTGGTCGATACGCAGGCCGTGCCCGCCGCGCATTCGGACCACCTGGCGGTGAAAATGGAAGTCGAAGTCCCCGGCAACAGCCTGCGCTGAGGCCGCGCCTCAGCCGTCTACCGGCAGCACCACCGGGCGCGAGCGCCGTGCTGTCAGCGTGCTGCCCACCGATGCCAACACCGTGAAACCGATGGCCAGCCACTGCAGGTGGGTGAGCTGTTCGTGCAACAGCAGCATCGCCCACAGCGCAGCCACCGCCGGCTCCATGCTGATGAGGATGCCGAAGGTCTCCTTCGGCAAGCGCTTGAGCGCCATCATCTCCAACGACATCGGAATGGCGCTGGACACCACCGCCACCAAGGCGCCGGCCAGCAGGATTTTGGGGTCCAACAAGAGGCTGCCCGCGTGTGCCACACCAATCGGCACCACCACCAGCGCGGCGGCGGCCAAACCCAGCGACACCGTATGACCGGCATGCAGGTGGCTGGCGCGCTTGCCGAACACGATGTACATGCCCCAGCACGCGGCAGCCCCCAACGCGTACAACACGCCCACCGGATCCAATGCCTGCGCGCCACCCAGCGGCAGCAACAGCAGCAGCCCGACGACCGTGCAACCCACCCAGACAAAATCGACCACCCGCCGCGAGGACCACATCGCCACCGCCAGCGGGCCGGTGAACTCGATGGCCACCGCAATGCCGAACGGGATGGTGCGGATGGCCATGTAAAACAGCAGGTTCATCACCCCCAGCGTCAGCCCGTAACGCAGGATGGCCGCGGCATCCATGCGGCTGGTGTGCCAACGCCACGGCCGCCACAGCAACAACAGAAACAGCGCCGAAAACCCCACGCGCAACGCGCTGGTGCCTTGCGCGCCGATCAACGGGAACAATTGTTTTGCGTAGGACGTGCCAATGGCCAGCGATGTCACCGCGCCAAGCACCGCCAGCACCGGAACAAGCGGCGCGAATCGGGAAGTCTGCATGGCGCGTATTGTAATGCGGGCGATGCACGCACTTCGTGCAATGGATGTCCGGTTCGTGCAGCATCACGCCCCCCGCCATGCCCCCGTTATCGGCATCGGTCTGCAGACCGCCCTTGCCTGCTGCCGGCCAGCTGCCTATGCAACCGCTCAACAACATGATGCAGAAGAGCAAACACTCCCCGCACCGCTGTCAAACAGGCAAATAGAACCAGCGGCAAAGTAACAACTGCCGGGATGAGCATATCGCCAGCACTATCGTCCCAACCCGGGCTGCGCATCGCCGAGAAGGTGAAATGCCACAGGCAAAGTTGGCACGCGAGAAACAGGGCCGCTCCCAAAAGGAGAAACTTCCTTGGCAGAAACGGGCACACCATGGCCAACGGCCAGGCGAGTACAAACAGGATGTTGTGCATAGGGCGGGCTCACAGTTGACCCGCCGCAGTGTTGAATTCTTGTGTGTGTGCTGGATGAAGCGAATGCGAAATGAAGGGCTGACGCCTGACGGCTTTCTGGCAACTACAGCTCGGCGAGCACCTCCGCACTTCACCCTCCCGCAAAGGGCGTTTTTCCCTGCAATAGAAGCGCATGCCCGCAAATCGTGGCCGATTCACGGGCATGCCGCGCCGCACCTATTGCACGAAGGTGATGCGTTCCATCTGTGCGTTGTTCGCTGCGGCCAGCACTTGAGCCATCACTTCGTACTGCGCATCCGGTGAGGCTGCTATACGCAGTTCGGGCAGGTTGCCGGTATCTGCCTGCGCCTGTTCCAGCAACCGCTGCTGCATGTCTACACGCGCCAACGGCTGGCCATTCCAGTACAGCTGGTTGCCTGCGTCCACCCGCAACTCGATCGGCGGCGGTGGCTCGACACGTTCGACGATCCTGTTGGTGTGCTGCGGCAGATCCACGGGTATGGGAATGGCCACCATCGGCGCGGTAACGATGAAGATGATCAACAGCACCAACATCACATCCACCAACGGGGTGACATTGATGTCGGCCAACGGACGTCCGGAATTGCCTGCCGTACTGAATGCCATATCCAGTTCCCCCAGGTCGAGGCCGGTTGCCTCGTCGCCGACGCTACGCCCGTCAATGCGCACTGCCATCTGCCGCGACGCCTTTCATTCAGCTCTCAGCAGGTGATGGCCGTTGCTCACCAGTGACCACATTGACGCCAAGCTGCGCCCATCCCGACCTTCAGCGTTGCATGGTGTTCCAGCAACGATCCGCGTCCTGTTCATGCAGCAGCCGGACTGTTGCTCGGCCGTTGACGCAGCGGCCGTTATGCTTCGGCCATGAATCGACTTTCTTTGATGCCACTGGCTGCGCTTGCCTTGCTGGCCTGCAGCACTGCTCCCGCCCAGAACCTGGATGCGCAACGTGCAGCCATGCGCTCGGCCATCGCCGATGCCGAGCGCGGCCAGCCCAATGCGAGCGCCGCCGCTGCATTGCGCAACCACCCGCTGTACGGCTGGCTGGAATTCAGCACGCTGCGCCGCGATCTCGACACGTTGAGTACCCCCCAGGCGCAGGATTTCCTCAAGCGCTACCAAGGTCAGGCCGTCGCCGAAACATTCCGCGCCGCCTGGTTGCCTGCCTTGGCCCGCCGCCAGGATTGGCCGACCCTGCTGGCCAACTGGAAACCCAGCAACGACGCCGGCATGCGCTGTGCCCAACTCAACGCACGCCAAGCCACCGGCAAAGCGGATGCGCAATGGACCAGCGACGCGCAGGCCTTGTGGCGCAGTAGCGGTAAATCGCTGCCGGACGCGTGCGATGCCGTGTTTGCGGTGCTCGCCAGTCGCGGCGGGCTGACACCGGCATTGCGCTGGGAGCGCATCGACGCGGCTGCCGACGCACAGCAGCCGGCCGTGATGCGGGCCGCCGCACGCGGCCTGCCCGCTGCCGAATTGGCACAAGCCAACGACTACGCCGCCTTTGTCGACAAGCCCGACGCACGCGCCCTGAACTGGCCCAAGAACGAACGCAGCCGCCGCATCGCCACCGATGGCCTGCAGAAGCTGGCCAAGGCCAACCCGGACGCCGCCGAGCAACAGTTGCCGCAGTACGCGCAGGCACTGGCCCTCAACGCCGAGCAGCAGGGCCAGGTGCGTTATGAAATCGCGCTGTGGACGGTCGCGTCTTACCTGCCCGACTCCGCGCGCCGCCTGGCAGCGGTGCCGGAATCGGCCTATGACGCGCGCCTGCACGAGTGGCGCACGCGCGAAGCCATGGCTCGCGGTGACTGGCCGGCCGCGCTGACCGCCATCCAGAAAATGTCGGCAACCCAGCGCAATGATTCGCGCTGGCGCTGGTTTGAAGCGCGCCTGCTGGAGAAGACCGGCAAGTCCGCCGACGCCACTGCGCTGTATCGCGCAGCGGCCAGCGAACCTACCTTCCATGGCTTCCTGGCTGCCGACAAACTCAAGCAACCCTACGCGCTATGCCCGTGGACGCCGAACGACAGCGCCCAAGCCAAGGCTAACGTCGCCCGCGACCCCGCCTTGGTACGCGCCTTGGAGTTGAACAAGATCGAGCGCCCGAGCTGGGCCGCCCGCGAGTGGGCCGATGCACTCAGCCGGTTTGACGACACCCAACGCCGGCTGGCGGTGGAAGTAGCCAGCAACGATGGTTGGTTCGACCGCGCCGTGTTCACATTGAAGGGCCCGCAGGAACAACGCCTGTACACGCTGCGATTCCCGCTGCACCACGACGACAGCATCCGCCGCGAAGCCAGCCGCAACGCCTTGGACCCGGCATGGATCGCGGCGGAAATCCGCGCCGAGAGCATCTTCAACCCCAAGGCGCGCTCGCCCGCCAACGCCATGGGCCTGATGCAGGTACTGCCGGCCACCGGCGCCAGCGTGGCCAAGCGCATCGGCCTGAGCGGCTACGGCGGCGCCGCCAGCCTGTACGACTCGGACACCAACATCGCCATCGGCACTGCCTACCTGCGCCAGCTGATGGACAAGTACAACGGCCAGCCCTACGTCACCATCGCCGCCTACAACGCCGGCCCCACGCCGACGGCACGCTGGCAATCACAACGTCCAAACTTCGATCCGGATTTCTGGATAGAAACCATCAGCTACAAAGAAACCCGCGAGTACGTCGCCCGCGTATTGGCCTTCAGCGTGATTTACGACTGGCGCCTCAACGGCAACGCCCTGACCCTGAGCGACCGCATGGTGGGCAGGATTGAGGGGGCACGCAAGCCAATTGCCTGCCCCAACTAAGCACGGCATGCTGACGGCAACCGACAAGGAGCCGTCAGCATGACCCGTACTATTGTTTCTCTTGTAGTTGCCGTCATCACAGCGATTCTTCTGCCCAACGCGGCGCTCGCCGCAACCTCCCGCGCGGAGGCTAGGGCGGCATACGACGCCAAGGATTACAAAAGCTGTGCCCTGCTTTACGCGCAACTGTCCGCCCTGCCTGATGCTGTAAGAAGCGATGGCTACAACGCTGCCTGTTGCTTGGCATTGGCCGACAACAAAGACGCTGCCTTTGATCAGCTGCGCGAGTCGATAACCCATTTCTACACGCGCGTGCCAGATGTCGAACAAGACCCGGACTTCGCCAACCTGCACAGTGACCCGCGCTGGAAGCAGACGCTTGACCTCGCTAGACAGGAAGAAGACCGTCACCTTGCCGGTACCGACCGCGCGTTACGCCACGAGCTCTTTGTCCGACTGAACCGCGACCAGGAAGTACGGGGGCGCTTGAATGCCGACAGCAGCAACCAAGCGCTTCTGAGCGAAATGGAAACCATCGATCACGACAACACCACCTGGCTCAAAACCTTGATCAAGGAACGTGGCTGGCCCGGCTACAAGCTTGTCTATAAGGACGGCGCGCAAGCCGCATGGCTGTTGGCACAACATGCCGATCTTGATCCGGAATTCCAAGCCCAGGTGCTTCAACTGCTGGAAAAGGCGGTGCTGGAAAAAGACGCCAGCCCATCGCACCTCGCTTATCTGGTTGACCGGGTACGCACTGGCCGCGACGAGAAACAGCTGTACGGCACTCAGTTCATCAAGAAGGACAATCAATGGGTGCCCGCGCCCATTGAAGACGAGGCGCACGTGGATGAGCGCCGCAAGCGCATTGGCCTTGGCACTCTGGCCGAATATGCCGAGCAGATTCGAGCGTCCAACTAGAACTAGACCCTACACATGACAACATCGGGCATCATGCCCGCATGAAAATCTATCTCGTAGGCGGCGCCGTTCGTGATGCGTTGCTGGGCCAGAAGCCCGGCGACCGCGACTGGGTGGTGGTGGGTTCCACCCAGGCGGAAATGGAAGCACGCGGGTTCAAAGCAGTGGGCAAGGATTTCCCGGTGTTTCTGCACCCGGACACGGGCGAGGAATACGCGCTGGCGCGCACCGAGCGCAAGTCCGGCCGGGGTTATCGCGGGTTCGTGGTGGATGCTGATCCGTCGGTGTCGCTGGAAGAAGACCTGCAGCGGCGCGATTTCACCATCAACGCCATCGCCCGCGATGAAGCCACCGGGCAGTTGGTTGACCCATGGGGCGGCGTGCGCGATATCGAGCAGCGCGTATTGCGCCATGTTGGCCCGGCGTTTGTCGAAGATCCCTTGCGGGTACTGCGCGCCGCGCGCTTCATGGCGCGCTTTGCACCACTGGGTTTCACCTTGGCGCCGGAAACGGCCGCATTGATGCGGCAGATTGCCGCCAGCGGCGAGTTGGATGCCTTGGTACCCGAGCGCATCTGGCAGGAACTGCGGCGCGCCTTGGCCCTGCCCAAGCCCTCCGCATTCCTGCGTTGCCTGCACGACACCGATGGGCTCGCCGCAATCCTTCCCGAAGTGGATGCGCTATACGGTGTGCCGCAACGTGCCGAATTCCATCCGGAAGTGGATACCGGCGTGCATCAGGAAATGGTCAGCGACATGGCTGCACAGCTGGCCCCGGGTGATGACCTGATCGGCTTCGCCGCGCTCACCCATGACCTGGGCAAAGCACTCACGCCAACTGACGAATTGCCGCGCCACATCATGCATGAGCAACGCGGCCTCAAGCCGCTGGCCAAGCTGTGCGAGCGCTTGAAGATTCCCGCCGATCACCGCCAGCTCGCCGAAGCCGTCTGCCGCGAACACCTCAACGTGCACCGCATCGACGAGCTGCGTGACGCCACCGTGCTGGAACTGATTTCCCGCTGCGATGGCTTTCGCCGACCCGAACGCATCGCGCAGATGGCCTTGGTCTGCGAATGCGACAAACGCGGCCGGCTGGGCTTTGAAGACAGCGACTACCCGCAGCGCGCCACCCTGCAACGCCTGCACGCCGCGGCATTGGCAATCAACGCACGCGACATCGCCACCGAAGGCCTGCAAGGCCCCGCCGTTGGCGAGGCATTGAAGAAAGCGCGAATCGCGGCGATCACCGCAGCGCGCTGACCAAGGAAAACCCCATGTAGTGCCGAGCCACGCTCGGCGGAAACCTTGCAAGAAAAGCTTCAGCGGAGCATGGCTCCGCTCTACAGAGACCCGCCCCCCTGTTTGGACGGACATCGGCGCGCTGCACCTCAGCGCGGTACGTTGATAGAGGGAGCAACCACCATCGCTGCCTGCTTTCCAGTACAGGCGGGCTGTGCCAACAGCCATTGCTGCGCAGCCTGCTCAATGTCGTCACCGTCTCTGGATGACGTATCCGGAATGATGCTTGCACCATCACCCATGCCGTTTCGATCCTTCATCACCGTCCCGGTCAACACCAGCAAGCTGCCATCCATCAATGTCACCGGATTGTTGCCCGTGGAGTAGCCTGCCGTGGGAAAGCCAAAACTGCGGCTGGCATGGCGGCCACGCAAAGCCAATGCGACCGCCTCGCCAGCGCTTGCGGTACGTCCAGACTGCAGCACAGCAATAGGCGATTCAGGCCGCTTGAGAACATAGGCCGCGTCAGCCAGCGAAAGATGTACCTGATCACCCGCACTTACCAAGCCAAGTCGGTAATACCAAGGTTGCGTGTTGCGACCATCGTTGAAGTAGCCAACGGGCGTGGCTTCATCAATACGTCCGTGCAGAAACGGCCCTATGCCAAGCAACATAGGCCACATGTTGCCGCCACTGTTCTGACGCAGATCTACTATCCAGCCGCACCTGCTGCCATCGTCCTGTTGATGAATCGCGGCCTGAAGATCCAATGCGAATTGCTGCCCCTTTGCCGATTGCTGGGTCGCAGAGAGCCTACGATCTGTCAGATAGGGCCCGACAACAACCATTCCAAGCCGAGCATCCAACCCCGCCATCCTGGATGCGATGCCAGATGCATTTGATGGTACTGGCCGTTGCTGGCGAGCACTAATGCGCCTACTTCTACTGTCTACATCCTCCGCGGACAGCCATCGCCCATGCCCTGCCGTTGCACGCTGGATGGCGGCATCGAGCAACGCGCGCTGGCGAGCAGGATCATCTGTTGCGGCAAGATCACCTCGCAGCTTGGCCCAATCCACTTGATCCCGATGCAGCGCACTGCGCTCAAGCAAACCCAGCATCTGCTCGCGCGCTGGCAACGTCGGCACCTGCGCCGCAGAAGAAAATGCGAGCAGCATTGCCGCCGCGGTACACAGCAAAGAAAGCACTCTTTTCCTTTCACCCACCATTGCATCCACTCCTTGGCTCGGCAGGGAAAGAGCATGGCAGAGGAAACAACTGTCTGGCAGCCTGTCGTCGATAGCGCAAGTTTTTCGCAGCAAAGCACCGCCCTGCTGCTACTGAGGGAATCAGGCTGCGTGCCGAGCCACGCTCGGCAGAAGCCTTACCGGCAACGCCTCAGCGGAGCATGGCTCCGCTCTACAGCTGGGGTCAGATCTTCAGATAGATACCGCGCCGGCCCATCCACGCCCTCGACAGCTGCCACAAGACAAGGATCGCAGCGATCACCGCAGCGCGCTGACCAAGAAAGACCCCTCGTAGTGCCGAGCCACGCTCGACAGGCGCCCTACCGGAAACGCCTCAGCAGAGCATGGCTCCGCTCTACCGCCTGGGGTCATATCTTCAGATCTTCAGATAGATCCTGCGCCGGTCCATCCATGCCATCGGCAGCCACCACAGCGCGACGAAGGACAGCGCCATGACCAATGACGCGAACTGCGCGCCGGCCAGCGGCGTGAGCAGCCGGTCGAACACGTGCGTGTACAGCCAGCCCCAGCTGCCGGTGGCCATCATTGCCAGCACCATCGCCGATGAGCCGGCATACGCGGTGATGGCGTTGACACCGAAGCGCCGGCCCAACGCCGGCCATTGCCAGCGGTCAATCAGCACATGCGCCAGCCACAATGCGGCGAACGCCCAACCCGCTGTCCACAACACGTACGACGGAGTCCACAGGTTTTTGTTGAACGGCAACCACTGCGACCACAACCCGCCCAACGCCAGCAGTGCCGCCGCATCCAACAGCAGACGCGAGCTGCGCCCGCTGCGCAGCAGAGCGCCGGCATGCAGGCCGATCACGGTGGACGCAAGCGCCCCGAGGGTGGAAAGCATTCCTTCCGGGTCATGACCCAAGCCGGTCGCCGCGTCGTATTGGTAAAGCAGCGCGCCGAACAATGTGGTGTCCACGCGACTGGGAAGATTGAGCCACGGCGCCAGGCTGCCGCCTACGCCAAGCAGTGCTGCGTAGCCGCCCAGCAACAACAGCAGACACAACCACTGCCAGCGAGGCTTCAGCCAGATGGCAACTGCCCCCACGAAAGCGAAACAAATACCGATGCGTTGCAGCACACCCCACGGACGGTAATGCGGCAGATCCAGCCACCACCACGCCAGAAAATGCAGCAACAAACCCAGCCCTAGAATGCGCAGCGCGCGCGTCAGCACGGTGCGGGTCAACGCAGCGCGGTCACCGCCCTGCTCCACGCGCGGCACCACGCCCAGCGCGATCGACACACCCACAATCACCAGGAAGAACGGAAACACCAGGTCCGTCGGCGTGCAGCCATGCCATTCCGAATGCAGCAGCGGCGCATACACATGGCTCCAGCTGCCGGGGTTGTTTACCAGCAACATGGCCGCCACGGTCAGCCCGCGCAGCGCATCAACCGAAGCAAAGCGGACGGGCTTGTTCATGCGCCAAGGCTCAGTCGCGCGCGCCGGCGATCCAGGTCGCCTGCACCTGCAGGTCCTGATCCAACAACACGAAGTCCGCTTGGTAGCCCGGTGCGATATGCCCGTAGCGGTCACCCAGCCGCAGGAACTGTGCCGGGTACGTGGAGGCCATACGCGATGCCTCCGCCAGCGGCAGCCCGACCAGGTTGACCGTGTTGCGCACGGCCGTTGCCATGTCCAATGCCGAACCCGCCAGCGAACCGGCAGCGTTGCGCACCACGCCATCCACGGCGGTGATCACCTCGCCATACAACTCGAACGCCGGGTTGTCGGACCCCACCATCGGCATCGCGTCGGTGACCAGAAACACTTTGCCGCGCGGCTTGGCGGCCAGCGCCACCCGCAGGCTCGACGGATGCACGTGCACACCGTCAACAATCACACCGCACCAGCTCTGTGCATCTTCCAATGCCGCGCCCACCGCACCGGGCTCACGCCCCTGCAGCGGCGACATCGCGTTGTACAGATGCGTGAAACCGGTGACACCTGCATCAAGGCCCGCGCGGATTTCCGCATACGTGCCGGCGGTGTGGCCGGCGGCCACGATGGCGCCGTTGGCCACCATCTGCTCAATGGTTTCCACCGGCACGCGCTCGGGGGCGAGCGTGATCAGGGTGACGCCGTTATCCAACGCGGTCGCCATGCGTACTTCATCGGCATCTGGCACACGGAATTTGCCGGCGTCGTGCGTGCCTTTGCGCGCGGGTGCAATGTACGGGCCTTCCAGATGGATGCCGAGCACGCCCGGCACCTTGGCCGCGATGGCCTCCCGCGTGGCCTGCACGGCCTGCGCCATCACCTCGACATCGTCGCTGATCAGCGTCGGCAGCATGCCGGTGGTGCCGTACTTGCGGTGCCCGGCCATGATGGTGCGCAGTGCATCCACGTCGGTCTGGTTGTTGAACAACGCGCCGCCACCGCCATTGACCTGCGCGTCAATGAAACCGGGCAGCAGCCAGCCGCCGCCCAGGTCCACCTGCGTTTCAGCACTGGCAACGGCTGCGTCATCAGCCGCGACAACCGCAAGCACGCGGCCGTCTTCGATCAGCACCGCAACATCGTCACGGAAGTCATCGCCGGCAAGAATGCGGCCGTTGCGCAATACCGTTTTCATCAGACCGTTTCCGTGACCTTGTTCAGATGCGGCGGCAGATCCGGGTTGTTGCCACGGCGCAGCGCCAGCGCGTTGATCGCGCGGTAGAAACTTTGGATGATCAGCAGCGGTGCGCACAGTGCATGCGGTGCGGCCACGGTCGGCAGACTGCCGCCCTCGCCGGCCAGCCACACCTGCGCGCCACGCGCGGCAAACTCTTCGGCCACGGCACGCGTGCCGCTGCCGGTTTCATCGGGCTGGGCGAATGCCAGCACCGGGAAATCCTTGCCTACCAGCGCCATCGGGCCGTGCTTCACTTCGGCCGAGCTGTAGCCTTCGGCATGCAGGCCGCAGGTTTCCTTGAACTTGAGTGCGGCTTCCTGTGCAGCGGCCAAGCCCGGGCCACGGCCCAGTACGAACAGGTTGTGCGCATCGACCAAACCATCGGTCACTGCCGTCCAGTCGCATTCCCATGCTTTGGACATGGCGGCCGGCAATGCGTCGAGTGCGGCGATCAACTGCGGATCGTTCTTCCAGTACGCACCCAGCTGCAGCAGCGCTGCCAGCGAGGCGAGATAGCTCTTGGTGGCAGCAACGCTGCGCTCGACGCCTGCGCCCAACGGGATGACGGTGTCGGCCAGCAATGCGAGCGGTGAGTCTTCAACATTGACCAGCGCCACCACGCGCGCGCCACCGGCCTTGGCGACCTCGGCGTTGCGCAGCAGGTCCGGGCTCTTGCCCGACTGCGAAATCACGATGTACAGCGCATCGCGCACCTGCAACGGTGCTTCGTAGACCGAACCCACCGACGGCGATGCCGAGGCGGTCACCAGCCCCAGCTGCGTCTCGAACAGGTACTTGCCATACGTTGCCGCGTGATCGGAACTGCCGCGTGCGCAGGTCACCACGAACGGCGGCGGGTTCTGCCGAAGGTCGGCGGCCAACGCCTGCACCACCTCACGGTTACGGGCGAACTGGGCGGCAATGACGGAGGCGCTTTCGGCAGCCTCACGGAACATCAGGGTTTCGGTCTCACTCGGCAGTGCCATGGATCATTACTCGGTAAGGTCGGGGGGGAATGAAGGAGGTCGCGAGGATTGCTGGCGCAACGGCGCGGTGGAGCCACGTACCACCAGCTGCGGCACGAAGCCTTGGTTCTGCAGTTGCAGCGGTGTGTCGTCGTAGGCATCGCTGCGCAACTGGCTGATCAACAGCCGCGCCGCGTGTCGGGCAATGTCGCCAGTCGCCTGCTTGGCGGTGGTCAGCGCAGGCCAGGACTGGCGTGAGAACGGGCTGTCCTCGAAACCGGCAATGGACAGGTCGTAAGGCACGTTCAAACCGGCCGAATTGGCCGCGGCCAACACGCCGGCGGCAATTTCGTCGTTGGAACCAAAAATGGCGGTGGGCGGCTCGCGCAGGGCCAACAGTCGGCGCGCGCCACGGAAACCGTCGTCGAAGGTGTAATCACCCGGAATCACCAGGTGCTTGTCCAGCGAAATGCCGTAATCCTTCAGCGCCGCTTCGTAGCCGGCATAGCGCTCGCCACTGGAATGGTGCGAGGTGCCGCCCCACAGGAAGCCGATGCGCTGGTGACCCAGCTGGATCAGGTGCTCGGTGATTTCGTAAGCGGCATCGCGGTCATCAACGAATACGCACGGACCATCGCCGGGGTCTTCGGTGGCAGCAATGATGCGCACGGTCTTGATGCCACGCGCATTGAGCGCGGCCACCAGTTCCGGGCGTTCGGACATGGGCGCGGTCAGCACCAGGCCGGCCAGGCGCGAGCGCTGCACCCAGTCGGCCAGTTCTTCGGCCAGCATCGGCGAGGTGGAATCACACGGGTGAATCTGCAGGCCGAATCCGGTTTCGCGGCAGGCCGAGAGCACACCGTTCTGCACACCGATGATGTGGTACGGATTGGGGTTGTCGTACACCAGCCCGATCACGAAGGTGGTGTTGCTTCGAAGATTGCGGGCTGACGGATCGGGCTCGTAATCCAGCTCGGCCACGGCGCGCAGCACGCGCGCACGGGTGGCCTGCATTACTGAAGGCTCGTTGTTGATGACCCGTGAGACGGTCTTCAACGATACCTTGGCACGCTCGGCAACATCCTTGATGGTGGGTCTACGCATAACCGGTTCCTGCGCTGGCTTGATGGCCGCCATGATGCTCGATTCAGCCGCCACGTGCCGCGCCCGCCTTGTGCCCCACCGTGCCGAAATACAGGATGTAGAGGTAGCAGGGGATCATCAGTGCCGCGAACACCAGCTGGAAGTGTTCCGGGTACGCGTGCTTGAGCAGGGCAAAGGCCTGCGGGATGATCGCGCCGCCGGCAATACCCATCACCAGCAGGGCCGAGCCAATCTGGGTGAAACGACCCAGGCTGCGGATTGCCAGCGGGAAAATCGCCGGCCACATCATGGCATTGGCAAAGCCCAGTGCGGCGACAAAGCCCACCGAGATATAGCCGTGGGTGAGGAACGCACCCAACGTGAACACCACACCCATCACCGCCGACACGGCCAGGTATTTTTCCTGCGAGATGAAGCGCGGGATCAGCAGCAGGCCAACGATGTAGCCGACCAGCATCGCAAACAGGGTGTACGAGGTGAACAGTTTGGTCTGGTCCAGCGGCAGACCGAAAGCATTGCCGTAGGTGCCGATGGCATCGCCGGCCATCACTTCCACACCCACGTAAACAAACAGACAGAGCACGCCCAGCCACAGATGCGGGAACTGGAAAATGCTGCTCTTCTCGGCCTTGCCATCATTGACCACGGCATTGGCCTGATCGGCCTGGATTTCCGGCAGCGGCGAGAACAGCACACCCACCGCCACCAACAGCAGCACGCCGGCAATGATCATGTAGGGGGTATGGATCTTGGCGGCAAAGGTATTGAGCAGCTCGGCCTTGGTGGCGGCATCGGCTGCCTGCACCTGGGTTTCCAGATCACCAATACCGTGCAGCACCAGCGAACCAATCACCACCGGTGCGAGGATGCCGGCAACCTTGTTGCAGATGCCCATCAATGCGATGCGCTGTGCCGCCCCTTCAATCGGGCCGAGGATGCTGATGTAGGGATTGACCGCCGTCTGCAGCAGCGCCATGCCGCCACCAATGACGAACAGGCCGCCGAGCGCGCCGCCGAACCAGCGGCGGGTAGCAAATTCGCCAAACAACATGGCCCCCACTGCCATCACCGCCAAGCTCAGGGCCAGGCCTTTCTTCATGCCCGTGCGGCTGAGGATCATCGAGGCCGGCAGTGCAAGGAAGAAATACGACAGGTAAAACACCATCAATACCAGGAAGGCCGATACCTCGCTGACATCAAATGCCAGCCGCACGAAGGTGATCAGCGGGCCATTGATCCAGGTACAGAAGCCAATGATGAAAAACAGCACGCCAACGATGGCGATGGACGATGCCGTGCTGGCACGCGGCGATGTGGCGGGGACAGCAGACATGGGTAAGGCTCCTGCAAATGCGGGAAACGGAACAGGCCGTCAGTGATCGTGTGGGAACAACGTTGTCACATTTATTGTTTGCTGCCGGCGGGTTTGTCAACAACACGCACGAGCCAGCAGAACGCCGCACCATCGCCTCAAACGCGCCTGAGGCCGAGCCACACAGGGTTTTGCCCTGAAAACCCTTGATTCAACGTAGATGACCTTATCGGATGTAACAAATATGTCCACTGCATGGTTTGCGCAGAAGCGTTGCAGTGCAGCAACGAAACTTTCAATTATTCGTTGACATCGTTGTCAGAGGAGTTACAGACTCGCCCCCCAATGGCGTCCTGTCGGGCGCTGGCCATCGCCATAGGGAAATCGAGTGACAGCTGTCGTCCCCCCCCTGCAGAGCCCTCGTCACGACTACGCCGCGCGGCCGTTCTTTGCCGCTGATGTCGGCGGCACCCACGTCCGTGTTGGTTTGATCCAGCCGGGTACGACTGAAGGGCATGCCATAGATGTGCTGTCCTACCGCAAGTACCGCTGCGCCGATTACCCCAGCCTCAGCGCGATCCTGAGTGACTTCACCAGCCATACCCAGGCTGTCAGTGACTGCATCATCGCCACCGCCGGCTATGCCCTGCCCGATGGCACGGTGATCACTGCCAACCTGCCCTGGCCACTGTCGTCCAACCACATCCGCCAGGACCTGGGTTTCGAGTCCGTGCATCTGGTGAACGACTTTGAAGCCGTTGCCCACGCCGCCGCCCACGTCAGCGCCAGCCAAGTGCTGCAGCTGACCGGCCCGGCCGAAGCGCCGCGCGGGCCGACGTTGGTCATCGGCCCCGGCACCGGTTTGGGCGCGGCGGTGTGGATTCCGCTCGGCAACCGTTCCGTGGTGCTGGCCACCGAAGCCGGCCAGGCTTCGCTTGCCGCCACCACCGAACTGGAACTGGCCGTGCTGCAGGAGATGCTGCGCGAACACAGCCACGTCTCCATCGAACATGCGCTGTCCGGCCCCGGCCTGCTCAATCTGTACAACGCACTGTGTGCAGTGCGCGGCGTCGCGCCCACACACGTAACACCCGATGCAGTGAGTGCCGCCGCCTGTGATGGCAGCGACCCGCTGGCCGTGGAAACCCTGCAGCTGTTCTGCGGAATCCTCGGCTCGGCCATCGGCGACATGGCCCTGCTGTATGGCGTGCAGGGCGGCATCTATCTGGCTGGCGGCATCCTGCCCAAGATCAGCCAATTCCTTTTGAACAGCACCTTCGTCGAACGCTTCCTCAACAAGGGGCCGATGACCAAGGCGTTGCAAAGCATTCCCGTGAAGCTGGTAGAGCACGGGCAACTGGGCGTCATCGGCGCCGCCAGTTGGTATCTGGAAAAGAAGGCAACAGAAGCCTTCGCAGCATAAGCAACAGATCCACCAGCAGTACCGCAGTAAAGCGACACGAATACCGCGGCACACCCGTGCCATCCAACCCGATGTTGAGGAGAGACAACATGCATCGCAAGACCCTGCTTTCTGCAGCGATCGTCAGCTGCCTTGCTTTCAGTGCCCACGCGCAGGAAGTGCCCCAGAATGCCACCGACCTGGATACCGTGACCGTCACGGGTATCCGTGGCTCGATGGAAAAATCGCTGGACACCAAGCGCGAGGCGAACGCGCGCGTGGAAGTGGTAACCGCTGAGGATGTCGGCAAGCTGCCGGCGCACAACGTGGCCGACACCCTGCAGCGCCTGCCAGGCGTGAACATCAGTTCGTCCTCGGCCGATGAAGGCGGTTTCGACGAAGCCGACCGCGTCAGCCTGCGTGGCACAAGCAACAGCCTCACCCAGACCCTGATCAACGGCCACACCGTCGGCTCGGCCGATTGGTTCGTGCTCAGTCAGGGCAACAATGTTGGTCGTAGCGTTAGCTATTCGCTGCTGCCGTCAGAGTTGGTCCGCTCGGTGGAAGTCTACAAGTCCTCGCAGGCCAAACTGCAGGACGGCGGCACCACTGGCTCGATCAATATCATCACCCGCAAGCCGTTGGAATTCGCCAACCAGATCACCGCTGAAGCATCGATCGGCATGGTACGTTCAGACCAGGCCAAGTCCAACGATCCGCAGCTGTCGGGCCTGTTCAACTACAAGAACGACGCGGGCAACTTCGGCGTGATGGTGCAGGCATTCAGCCAGAAGCGCGAACTGCGCCGTGAAGCGCAGGAAATGCCGTCGGGCTTTGGCCGCATTGCCGCCGACTCCGACGCCGCCCTGGCCGATCCGAACCTGGCAGGAGTATTGGCCCCGATTCTGGTGGGTTCGACCCTGTTCGAACAGACCCGCGAGCGCAAGGGAGGTCTGTTGGCAGTGCAGTTCAAGCCGGCCGACAACTTCACCATCGGCGTGGAAGGCTTTTCTTCCAAGCTCGACGCCAACAACTACAACCGCAACTTCATGATGGGCCCGCTGTTCAGCGGTGCACCGTTCGCCAGCATGGAAGTTCCGACCAGCTACACCATCAAAGATGGCGTGCTGACCGATGCTGTCTATGCTGGCAAGCCGGGCACCAACTACGCGGTCTACGACATGATCGCCCGTGAGTCCACCGCCAAGACCCAGTACGTCACCTTGGATGCGGACTGGCAGATCAACGACAACCTGACCGCCAAGTTCCAGGCCGGTAACACCAAGGGTGTTGGCAACACGCCGCGTCAGTTCATCGCCGAAGTGAGTCTGGCCACCGGCGGCGGCGCAAGCTGGAGCTCGCGAGGCGCTGGCTCACCGATGGACTGGAATGTCGGCGGCGACATCAGCCCGACCGGCGTCAATGGCTTCGGCACCTGGGGCAACCAGCAGGTGAAGGCCGTCGACAAGGAAAAGTGGTTCACCACTGACTTCACCCAGTACTTCAACAACGGCGGCCTGCTCAACAGCTTGGACTTCGGCCTGCGCTACGCCAAGCACTCCCGTGAAGCCACCTCGCCGGAAGGCGCTTCTCCGGGCGACATCTGGGGCGCGCTGGAGGGCTCGCCGGTCGCCAACTTCCCCAGCGGCTTTGCCAGCTCGATCGGTGGCAAGTTCCCGCGCGACCTGTGGTACTACTCCTTCGCCACGCTGAAGGACGCAGTCATCAACAACTCCACCTGGCTGTCGAACAATGACGGCCCGACCGGTCGCCACAACTACGGCGCCGAGTGGAAGGTGGCCGAGAAGAACTTGGCTGGTTATCTGCAGGCCAACTTCTCCGGCGACGCCTGGAGCGGTAACTTCGGCCTGCGCTATGTCAGCATCGATCAAGACATCAACAGCTACCAGACCGCAACCGTCAATCCGGACGTGAGCAGCCTGTTCGGCAGCTGGAACCTGGTCAAGTACAACAACAAGCACAGCCGCGTGCTGCCCAGCGCCAACTTCAAGTTCGACCTGGCTGACGACCTGGTGCTGCGCTTTGCCGCGTCGCAGACCCAGACCCTTCCCGATTACTCTGCCTTGGGTAGTGCAGCCAGTGGTTCGGACGCCAGCCGCACCGGCGCCGGCGGCAACCCCAACCTGAAGCCGACGCTGTCGACCAACTTCGATGTCAACGTGGAGTGGTACTTCATGCCGCGCGGCCTGCTGTCAGTAGGCGCATTCTCGATGAACATGAAGGACTATGTGTCCTTCGGCAGCGAGAACCGCATGCTGTTCAGCGAGTTGACCAATCAGATGGAAAATTATCTGATCGCGATGCCGCTCAACGCAGACGCTCAGGTACGTGGCTATGAAGTGGCCTATCAGCAGCCGATCGGCGACAACTTCGGTATTGATGCCAACTACACCTACTCCGACGGCAGCTCTTCCAGGCAGTGGAGCGATGGTACCCACAACCTGATCGGCAACTCGAAGGACACCTACAACATCGGCGTCTGGTTCGAGAACGATGTCTTCGGCGCCCGCGTGGGCTACACCTACCGTTCCGACTTCCTGATCGGCCCGAAGGGTGCGGATCCGTACTACCAGGACGCCTTCGGCACCCTGTCGGCCTCGGTCAGCTACAAGGCCACCGATTGGCTGAGTTTCAGCCTGGATGCTCTGAACCTTAACGACCCGACTTACAAGTACTACCAGACCTCGAACATTCCGTCTGCGTTCTACAGCAACGGGCGCCAGTACTATTTGAACGCCCGCTTCAAGTTCTGATCCATCCCGGCACGCACCATCGCCGGTTAGTGTGACCCGCCGGGCCTGGATCATTCCGGGCCCGGTTTTTTTTTGTAGTGCCGAGCCTTGCTCGGCCTCTGCCCGCCAATGCAAGCTGGCAACCCGCCGAGCCCCACCCGGCACCGCTCCAGGCAATAAGACGTTACGCCTGACTGCCGAGCACGTCTCGGCACTACCATCAGGCCCTGCACACGCTTTCACCGTACCTCCAATGAACAGAACAGGAGCTCCGCCCATGACGAAGTCCCTCACGCGCAACCGCGCGCCTTGGCTCAGCAGCTGCGTGCTGCTTGGCGTTTCCGCCCTGCAGGCGCATGCGGCCGACAGTGCTGCCGCGCCATCGCTGGTGCCCCTGCCTGCCAACTACCAGGCATCGACCGGAAAGGACTTCGTACTGAAGGGCTCGGACCTTGTCGGCAGCAATGATGAGGCCGGGCGCCGCGTCGCTGCCCAGTTCGTGCAGATGTTGGCGCGCAACGGTGGCCCGACGCTTGCGGTGGCCGATGACGCCAGCAAGGCGAAGATCCGTTTCCGCCTTGATCCTTCTGCAACCAACACGGCGGAAGGCTATGAACTGAAGGTCTCCAACACCGGCATCGAGGTCAGCGCCGGTGACGATGTGGGCTTGTTCTACGGTGCCGCCACCGCAATGCAGCTGCTCACCGGCGACAACGCCGGCCACGTTGCGGCGGCCACCATCAAGGACACCCCGCGCTTTCCGTGGCGTGGCTTCATGCTCGACTCGGCGCGCCACTTCCAAAGCCTCGATGAGATCAAGAAGATTCTCGATGCGATGGCGCAGCACAAACTCAACACCTTCCATTGGCACCTGACCGACGACCAGGGCTGGCGCATGGAGATCAAGCGCTACCCCAAGCTCACCGAGGTAGGCAGCTGCCGTGTTCCGCTGGGCGATGCTGGCATCAACGCCGACACCGGCCAGCCGCGTACCTACTGCGGCTACTACACGCAGGACCAGATCCGCGAAGTCATCGCCTATGCCGCGCGGCTGCATATCCAGGTGATCCCTGAAATCGATGTCCCGGGCCACGCCACTGCGGCCATCGCCGCGTATCCAGAACTGGGCACCACCGACAAGAAGCTGACCACTTCCAGCGAATGGGGCGTGTTGCCGAACCTGTTCAACACCGAAGAAAGCACCCTGAAGTTCCTCGAGAATGTGCTTGAGGAAGTCATCGACATGTTCCCGGCCAAGTACGTGCATGTAGGCGGCGACGAAGCCGTGAAAGACCAGTGGATTGCCTCCAAGCGCGTGCAGGCGCACATGCGCGAACTCGGCCTGAAGGACGAGATGGAAATGCAGAGCCACATGATCAAGCGTCTGGAGAAATTCCTGGAGCAGCACGACAGGCGCCTGATCGGCTGGGATGAAATTCTCGAAGGCGGTTTGCCGCCGGAAGCCACCGTAATGTCGTGGCGCGGTACCGAAGGTGGCCTGAAAGCCGCCAGCGAAGGCCACGACGTGGTGATGTCGCCGGTCACGCACATGTACATGGATTACCTGCAGACCGAGTCGCCCTACGAAGTGCCGGGCCGCCCGACCACCATCTCGCTGCAGAAGGCCTATGAGTTCGAACCGGTGCCGACCGAACTTGCCGCTGACAAGCGCTCGCACATCCTTGGCCTGCAGGCCAACATGTTCAACGAGCACACGCGCAGTGATGTGCGTTTGGAACACAACCTGTTCCCGCGCCTGGCAGCCGTGGCCGAAACCGGCTGGAGCCCACAGGACAAGCGCAACTTCAGCAATTTCCTGCAACGCCTGCCGCGCCAGCTGCAGCGCTACCAAGCCATGGGCATCCGCTACGCGCAAACGCCGTTCCAGGTGGACATGATCGACAAGGGCGACCATGTCACCGGCACCGCTGATATCACGCTGGTCAATCCGCTCGGCTACCCGGTGCATTACACGCTGGATGGCAGCGATGTCACCGCCAGCGCGCCGCTGTACACCCAGCCGCTGCAGCTGAAGGTACCGGGTGAAGTGCGTGCCGCCGCCTTCTTTGAAGGCAAGCCGCTCGCCGCTACGCGTGCGTATGCCTTTACTCCGGAATCGTTGCTGATTCGCGATGACACGCAGCTGGTTCTGTGCCCGAATGGCGGCAAGCTGCTGCTGCGCTTGGAAGACGACGGCCCGGTTGAGGGTGAGCGCGCGGTGTTCAACGTCAACATCTTCAACCCGTGCTGGTTGTGGTCTGACGTGAGCCTGGCCGGCATCAGCAAAGTGAAGGTGCGTGCGGGCCGCATTCCGTACAACTTCCAGCTGGCGCACGATGAGCCGGCACGCAAGTTCGCACCTGCCCGCAGCAAGCATGGCGAAATGGAAATCCTGGGCAACAACTGCGAAGGCAAGCCGCTGGCCTCGGTACCGCTGCCGGCCAACCCGGATGCCGATGGGTTCCTGGAGCTGGAAACGGCACTCACCGCACCGCCAACACGCGGTGACCTGTGCGTGCGTTTCACCGGTGACACGCGTCCAAACATGTGGACGCTGGACTGGATCAAGCTCGAACCCGGCAAGTAAGCAGCAGGGCGTGATCTCCCCAGAAGGCCACCACTCGCGGTGGCCTTCTGCGTTATGCAGCGCGCGAAAGCTTGCCGCTGACCCCCGCACACGCTCAAACGCATCCTTCATGCAGCCGACATGGCAAACCCCGCACGACCAGAACGCTGCGAGGCAGGCGAGCGGAATCGGCTACGGTTGCCTGCCTGGACGACCCGCATAGCTGCGCGATCCGCCCCACCCTAAAGCCCTGCTGCCCATTGCGCTGCGCTGACCTTTTGACCTGCCAAAATTTTCACGACACCCATGAGATTCCTCCCAAAGGCGCAGTGAGGGGGCCTGCAATTTCATATGAAATAAAAATCTCAATGAAAATCACCCACATAGAAGCGAGCAGAGCGCCCCCTCGGCCTTGAAAATTTTTTGCATAGCAGCTTGACATCGTTGTCACGTAGCCATGACACTCCCGATACCGCGACACCAGCACAGGTGCCGCGAACTCCCAAGGGATGCCAGTGGTTGCCAGGTTGAACATTTCGTCCAAGCTGACCACCTCCGCCTCGACTGCCTTGCTGGCCGCCGATGTGGGCGGAACCCATGTGCGCGTTGGCCTGCTGCAACCGGGCAAAGACCTCGGCGCGCCGCTGAACATGCTGACCTACCGCCAGTACCGCTGTGCCGACTACCCCAGCCTCAGCGCGATCCTGGCCGAGTTCCCGGTCAACCACTCCACCCTGTCCACCTGCGTCATCGCCAGTGCCGGCTATGCCCTGCCCGATGGCACGGTGATCAGCGCCAACCTTCCGTGGTCCTTGTCGTCCAACCGCATCCGCCAGGACCTGGGCTATGACGCGGTGCATCTGGTCAATGACTTTGAAGCCGTTGCCCATGCCGCCGCCCATATCGGTGCCAGCCAGGTGCTGCAGCTGACCGGCCCGGCCGAGGCGCCGCGCGGGCCGACGTTGATTATCGGCCCCGGCACCGGTTTGGGCGCAGCGGTGTGGATTCCGGTCGGCAACCGCTCCGTGGTGCTGGCCACCGAAGCCGGCCAGGCCTCACTGGCCGCTACCACCGCACTGGAGCTGGCAGTGCTGCAGCACATGCTGCGCGAGCGCAGCCATGTCTCCATCGAACACGCGCTGTCCGGCCCCGGCCTGCTCAATCTGTACAACGCACTGTGTGCGGTGCGCGGCGTCGCGCCCACGCACGCAATGCCGGATGCCGTCAGCGCCGCCGCATGCAATGGCAGCGATCCGCTGGCCGTGGAAGCCCTGCAACTGTTCTGCGGAATCCTCGGCTCCACCATCGGTGACATGGCCCTGCTCTATGGCGCGCAGGGCGGCATTTATCTGGCCGGCGGCATCCTGCCCAAGATCAGCCAATTCCTTTTGAACAGCACCTTCGTCGAACGCTTCCTCAACAAGGGGCCCATGACCAAGGCGTTGCAACGCATTCCCGTGAAGCTGGTAGAGCACGGGCAACTGGGCGTCATCGGCGCCGCCAGTTGGTATCTGGGACGCAGGGAAAACGCCCCCGGCGCACCGCTTTCCGCAGTAACCCAAGTGCACGGAGCATCCTGCTCCGGCACCGATCCCAACCCCGCAGCTGCCGGCCAGCACGCCGGACTCCATCAATGATGAGGAGAGACATCATGAGGTACCGCAAGTCCGTACTATCCGCCGCAATCGTCACCTGTCTGAGCTTCTCGGCTCAGGCCCAGGAAGCGCCGTCGCAGGACGCCACCGACCTTGACCGCGTGGTCGTCACCGGCATCCGCGCCAGCCTGCAGCAGTCGCTGGAAACCAAGCGCAACGCCGACGCCATCGTCGATGTGATCACCGCTGAAGACGTGGGCAAGTTCCCCGCCACCAACGTGGCCGAGGCGATGACCATCATCCCCGGCGTCACCATTGACCGTGCCTACGGCCAGGGTGAAAAGGTCAGCATCCTCGGCACCGACCCGGCACTGAACCGCACGCTGCTCAACGGCCAGTCCATCGCCTCGGGCGACTGGAACATGTCCGACTTCCCGACCCGCACCTTCAACTACTCGCTGCTGGCACCGGAACTGGTAGGCAAGATCGAAGTGTTCAAGTCGCCGGAAGCGCGCATCGATGAAGGCTCCATCGGCGGCACCGTGATCGTGTCCACACGCAAGCCGCTGGACATGCCGGAAAAGGTCAGCGTGTCCGGCCGTGTCAGCTATGGCCGCAACGATCGAGTCGAGAAGACCGATCCGAGCGCGTCAGCTGCATTTGCGTGGAAGAACGAAGCCGAGAACTTCGGCTTCATCATCTCTGCGCAGGCATCCAACGAGAGCATCCGTCGTGACGGTATTGAGTCCTACGGCACCGTGAAGGCTGGCGACTTCATCAACGGCTTGGGCGGCTCCAACGGCTCGGTGACCAACCTGCCCACCGACTGGTCGGTAGCGCCGAATCCCGATGGCTCTCAGCCAACGTCACCTCCAACGTGTACCGGCACCTGTGCCGAGACGCTGTACGCCAATCGCAATGCTGTTGGCCCGAACTCGACCAGCGCACACTTCTTCGAGCAGAAGCGTGAGCGCAAAACCTACTCTCTGGCATTGCAGTTCAAGCCGGTCGAGCAGATGAACATCGAGTTGAACGCGCTGAAGATCGACGCCAATTTCGATCACATGGCGCAGTCCATGTTCACCCACCAGGGCAACACCTGGAACAGCCTCAAAACATTGAGCGACATCACCGTCAAGGATGGCCTGATCACCAGCGCCAGCCACAAGAACGGTTTGGTGGTTTTCGATCTGCAGAACCGCCAGGCACAAGTGGATTCGGAAACCTACGACATCAAGCTGGACTGGAATGATGAGCGCTGGTTCGCATCCACCCATGTCGGTCGCACCAAGGCCGAGGGTGGTCCGAAGCAGGTATTCGGCGAATTTCTGGCCCGTACCGATTACACCTGGTCCATCGCCGATGCACCGGGCAAGCCGGGCCGTGTGGATTTCACCGGCGCCAACCCGTTCGTAAATCCGGACCAGTTCCAGATGGACGGCGGCTGGGGCAACAACCCGGACCTGCCCACCTGGAATACCGGCTGGGGTGGCAACCTCGTCGAAAAGCCCACTACTGACAAAGAAACGTACGGCCAGGTGGATTTCGGAATCAAGCTTGATTCGCCGGTCTACATGGTTCGTTTTGGCTACAAGCAGCGCAAGCATGAAACCACGCAGATCCAGCGCGGCATCGGCTTGGCCTCGGTCGCCGGCTATGGCGATGCCAAGGCATCGGACTTTGATCCACGCGAGCTGCCGAGCAACTACCTCAAGGGCTTCAGCGGCTACGGCGACCTTGGTAAGCGCTTCACAATCGACGGCTGGAAACTGGCGGACTACATCACCAGCGGCGACTGGCTGGCTCCGTGGCAGGTAATGCCGGTGGTCTCGCCGTTCAGTGCTGAAGAGTTTGCCCGCAACAACTGGTCAATCAACGAAGACATCGGCGCCGCGTATCTGCAGGCCGACTTCAGCTTTGACCGCCTGCGCGGCAACGTTGGCGTGCGCTATGTCCGTACCGATCTGGAATCGGGCAGCTACGCCTGCAACACCGGTTTGGCTGGTTGCACCCAATCCACCTGGTCGGCAGAAAAACTCGCCGCTTCGTATGACCCGGTTGTTGTGAAGAACAAGTACAACAACGTACTGCCGAATTTGAACGTGGCATACGATGCTACCGAGTCGCTGGTGCTGCGCTTCTCCGCAGCCAAGACCATCGCACGTCCGAACTACACCGATGTGTCTTCTTACCTCTGGCTTTCCGATACCGCGCTGACCGGTGGCGGTGGCAATCCAAACCTGAAGCCTTACTTGTCCACCAACCTGGACTTCTCGGCTGAGTGGTACTTCACTGAAAATGCGATCGCAGCGGGCTCGATCTTCTACCGCGACGTGGCCGATTACATCCTCACCGAGTCCACCCCGGAAACCCACTGGAACCAGAACCAGAACAAGAACGACACCTACATGGTCGACCGTCCGCGCAATGCTGGCGACGCCAAGATCAAGGGTGCCTCGCTGGCATGGCAGCAGAACTTCGGCATGGGCTTTGGTGTGATCGCCAACTACACCTACTCCGATGGCGAAGCCACCGATGGCCGTCCGTTGCCGTTCAACTCAAAGCACCAGTTCAACATCAGCCCATTCTTCGAGAACGACGCCATGTCGGCCCGTGTTACCTACGGCTGGCGTGACAAGTACTTCACCCAGGTCAGTGGCGGTCGCGAGTTGTGGACCATGGAATACGCCTCACTGGATGCCTCGGTTTCCTTCAAGGTCACCGACAACCTGACCATTGGCCTGGACGCGATGAACCTGCTTGATGAGGAATACCACTCCTACTCCGGCGTGGAGCAGCTCACCCGCGGCGCCTACCTGAGTGGCCGTCGCTACAACGCATCGCTGCGCTTCGCCTTCTAAGCCGCCACCAATCGCACCTTTTGCTTTCCGCTGTTTTTTCTCCTCCAGCGGGCTTGGGTTTTCCAAGCCCGCTTTTTTTTGAGATAACAGCACGCTTACCTGGAGCACACATGACCCGACTGCACTCGCGCAAGCCCGTCCGCAGCCTGTTGGCCAGCTGCCTGATCCTGGGCGTCAGCATCACCGCCTCGGCCGCCACTCAAGCGCCCCCCTCTCTCGCGTTGCCGGTCATTCCGGCACCACAGCAGGTGCTTCCCAGCGCCGCCGGCTATACCGTCAACAGCCGCACCTCACTGAGTGGCAATGACGAGGCCGCACGTACTGTTGCCGCGCAATTCAATCAACTGCTCGGCAAGACCTCGCCGCTGCAGCTCACGTTGACCGAAACCAAAGCAACACCTGGCAACGGCATCCATTTCCAGCTCGACCCCGCCGTGGCCGGCGCCACGGAAGGCAGCTACCAGCTCGATGTTTCCGCCAAGGGCGTGCGTATTCGTGCAGGCAGCAGTGCAGGGCTTTTCAACGGTGCGATGACGCTGCTGCAGATGCTCACCCCGGCCACCGCGGGAGAGGTTGCCGTGCCTGCGGTCAGCATCACCGACGCGCCGCGTTTTGCATGGCGCGGCTTCATGCTTGACTCGGCACGCCACTTCCAGGGCATTGATGAAATCAAGCTGGTGCTTGATGCCATGGCACTGCACAAGCTCAACGTGTTCCATTGGCATCTCACCGATGACCAGGGCTGGCGCATGGAGATCAAGCGCTATCCCAAACTCACCGAAATAGGCGGTTGCCGTGCGGCAGCCGGCGAAGCTGGCGTCAACGCAGACGGCACGCCGCACCTGTACTGCGGCTATTACACGCAGGACCAGATTCGCGATGTGGTGGCTTATGCCGCTGCACGCCACATCACCGTGGTACCGGAAGTCGACGTACCCGGCCATGCACAGGCCGCCGTTGCTGCTTATCCGGAACATGGCGTGGTGGATGGCCCCACCAAAACCTCGGCAAACTGGGGCGTCAATCCGTACCTGTTCAATCCGCGCGAGGAGACACTGCAGTTCCTCGAAAACATCCTGGACGAAGTGCTCGACATGTTCCCCGGCCAATACGTCCACGTCGGCGGCGACGAGGCGGTGAAGTACCAATGGCAGGATTCGCCGCAGGTGCAGGCGTACATCCGCGAGCTGGGGTTGAAAGATGAAGAAGCCCTGCAGTCGCACATGCTCAAGCGTCTCGAAAAATATCTCGAAGAACACGACCGCAAGTTGATCGGCTGGGACGAGATCATTGAAGGCGGGCTGCCGCCGCAGGCCACGGTGATGTCGTGGCGCGGCATCGAAGGCGGCATCGAAGCGGCCACGCACGGCCACGATGTAGTGATGGCACCGGGCAACACGCTGTACCTGGATTTCCTGCAGACCAACTCGCCGGACGAACCACCGGGCCGGCCGAAATTCACCTCGATGCAGCGCGTGTACGCGTTCGACCCTGTGCCTGCGCAGCTGACCGCCGCCCAGCGCAAGCATGTGATCGGCGTGCAGGCCAATCTGTGGACCGAGCACACCCGTACCTTCGAGCGTGTGCAGCATCATGTGTTCCCGCGCATGGCAGCGCTGGCCGAAATTGCGTGGACACCGTTGGAGCGCAAAAGCTACGACGACTTCCTCAGCCGCCTGCCCACGCAACTGCAACGTTACAAGGCGCTGGGTATTGCTTACGGCCAGACCGCGCTGTCGGTGGCGATGAAGCGTCAGGATGACCGAGCCGGCAACAAGGTGACGGTGGAGCTGTCCAACCCGCTCAGCTACCGCGACATCCGCTACACCACCGATGGCAGCACGCCCACGGCGCAGTCGGCGGCCTACCCCGGCGCACTGACCCTGCCGGTGCCCACCGAGTTGAAGGCGATGACCTTCTTCAACGGCAAGCCGCTCGCCGACAAGTCCAGCGCATGGAACTTCGACGCAGCCTCGCTGCTGCGCCGTACCGACAAGACCTTGGCGCAATGCCCACAGGGCGGCCGCCTGCTGCTACGTCTTGAAGACGACAATCCACGCGATGGCGCACTGCGCGACAACTTCGACGTGACCATCTTCAACCCGTGCTGGTTGTGGGAAGACGCGCAGCTGCAGGACATCGCCTCGTTCAAGGTTCGCGCTGGGCGCATTCCCTACAACTTCGGCCTGCTGAAGGAAGACGAAGCCAAGCGCCAGTACCGCAAGCCGGTAGCGCGATACGGTGAATTTGAAGTCCGTGCCGGTTGCGAAGGCCGCGTACTTGCATCTGCACCGTTGCCGCAGAATCCAGGCAAGGATGGCTTCATTGAACTGGAAGCCCCGATGCGCGCAGGCCCGGAACAGGTAACCGATCTGTGCATCACCTTCAGCGGCGATACCCGACCGCAGATGTGGGTGCTGGACGAAATCACACTAGAGCCGCGCAAGTGATGACAGAGGCGTGATGCGGACATGGTAGAGCGCAGCCCTGCTGCGCTGGGGCTTTCCAGGCAAGGCCTCTGCCGAGCATGGCTCGGCACTACCTTGATGCGCTTTCATGCTGCCGCTGGAATTACGCTGCACTGCGCGGTTGCAGGCGCAGCAGCAAATCCCGCAATGGCGTAAATACCGTGAGCATGCCCGCCAGCACACCGATGCTGTTGGCCAGCGCATCCATCGGGTCAGCCATGCGGTTGCTGGTGAGTGCGCCCTGCATCCATTCCACGCCCACCCCCATCAGCACCAGGCCCAGTGCCACCCTCCATAACGCGCGGCGTGTGGCGAATACCTGCACTGCGCTGCCGGCCAGCAGAAAGTAAGCAAGAAAGTGTTCAACCTTGTCGCTGTTCTGCGGCAACGCCAACTGCGGTGGCGGAATCAGGCACACCACAATCACCGTCAACACCGCTGTACACCACAGCAGCAGCCAGAACATCTGCCGCCGCAATGGCTTGAGTGTGTTCACAGCCGCCAGGTCAGGTCGCCCAACAGGAACGACATGGACATGTCCACGTCGCGACTGAATGCCATCACCTGGAAGCGCTCGCCCATTTCGGTGGGCAAGGTCAGCCGCTTGACCTGGCCACGCAGGCGCATGCGACCTACCTCGTCGCTCTTTTCTTCGGCATGTTCCAGCAACTGGGTGATGCCGTTGCCAAGCAGGAAGTTGGTCTGGCTGCAGTAACCGGCCAGATCAAAGCCCGCATGGGTGCCCGCCTCGGCCAGCGCGGTGAAATCCACCGATGCGGTGATGTCCTGCAAGCCCGGCCAAAGGTAGACATCGTTATGCACGCGGTGGCGGTAGAACGCGCGCATCGTGCCGTCGTTGCGGTCGTCCTGATAGAACTCCGCCCGCGTGTAGCCGTAATCCACAAACAACATCGCGCCGCGCTTCATGCCACCGGCCACCGCCTGTATCCAGTACGGCAACTGCGGCAGCACTTCAGAACGGTAGTCCTGTGCGAACGGCCGCTCCAGATAACGTTCGATATGGCGCACCGCACTGCTGGTCAGGGCATCGGCCGGCTGTGCGCCACGGACGAAACGGCCCTCGCCGTCCAGTTCAACGGTTTCTTCGTAGACCTCGCCGTCGTTGATCAGAAAACGCGGCGTGGGCAGCGCATCAATCACTTCGTTGGCGAAGATCAGCCCGTCCCAATCGTCGTCGAACGGACGGTCCAGCCATTCCACCAAGGCGAACACCGGCGGGATAAGCGCTTTTTCCAGGCGCTCACGCTGACGCTCGCGCAGGTCGGCGCTGGGTTCGAGAATGGCGTAACGCGCAGGCAGGGCGTCCAGCTCCAACAACCGCTTGAGCATGACCTCGGCAAATGCACCGCTGCCGCCGCCCAGCTCCAGCATGCGCGCCTGCGGCCCCAGCTGTTGCAGCACCGGGGCCACCACGTTGGCGGTGGTGGCCGCGAACAATGGGCCCAGCTCCGGTGAGGTGACAAAGTCACCGGCCGCGCCGAACTTGCTGGCGCCAGCGCTGTAATACCCCCAGCCCGGGGCATACAGGGCCAACTCCATGAAACGCGAGAACGGCACCGCACCGCCTTGGGCGAGGATGTCTTCGCGCAGGTGCGCGGCCAGCTGGTCGCTGTGCGCAAGCGCGTCGGGGTCAGGTGTGGGCAGGTCGAAATGCATGGGAATGCGTTTTGCGAGGACAATGCACAGGATAGCCGAGTGAGGAAAGCGCAGATGACAGAATCCCAACAGGTGGCCCTGGTCACCGGCAGTGCACGCCGCATCGGCGCCACCATCGCCCGGCACCTGCACGCCCACGGCTACCGGGTGGCGCTGCATGCACACCTTTCCTGCGACGAAATGCAGTCGCTGGCATTCGACCTGGAAAGTGAACGGCCAGGCAGCGTGCTGACCGTGGAGGCGGACCTGCGTGACCCCAGCACCCTGCCGGACATGGTGGAGCAGGTGGTCAGCCATTTCGGCCGGCTGGATGCACTGGTCAACAATGCCTCAAACTTCTTCCCCACCCCGTTTGGGCAGGTGGACGTGGAACAGTGGGACGCGCTGCTGGCGGTCAACGCGCGTGCGCCGTTTTTTCTGGCCCAGGCCGCCGCGCCGCACCTGATCAAACAGCGCGGCGCCATCGTCAACCTGACCGACCTGCACGCCACCCAGCCGCTACGCGACCACCCGGCCTACAGCACCGCCAAGGCCGCGCTGGAGATGGTGACGCGCTCACTGGCGCTGGAGTTGGCCCCACATGTACGCGTGAACGCCGTCGCCCCCGGCGCCATCCTGTGGCCCGAACAGGGCAAGAGTGAAGTGGCCAAGCAGAAGTTGATGGAACGCACGCCGATGGCGCGTATCGGCACCCCGCACGAAATCGCCTCGGCCGTGCGCTGGCTGCTGGATGACGCCGGTTACATCACCGGCCAGACGCTGCGGCTGGATGGTGGAAGAACGTTGACCTGAGTGCAGGCCGCAGCGCTCAGCTGCGGCACTCAGCACCCACTTCCACTCCACTCAGTCCAGCGCAACCGTGTCGAACGCCTGCCCATACTGCGGGTGCTCGCGCCACATCTGCGCCAGCGTCAGCCTGCGCACCGGGTCCACAAACGTGGGGGCGATATCGGCCAGCGGCTTGAGCACGAAGGCATGCTTCAGTTCCGGGCGGGGAATGCGCAGGTTCTTGGGGCCTTCCAACACCAGGTCGCCGTAATACACCACGTCGATATCCAGGGTACGGTCGCTGAAACGCGGGCCGGAGCGGTCACGGCCGTGTGCGTCCTCGACCGCGTGCAACCACGCATCCAGTTCAATCAACGGCAGTTCGGTTTCCACCATCACGGCGTTGTTGAGGAAGTCCGGGCCGTCAAAGCCCACCGCTGGGGTGCGGTAAGCCGGTGAAACCCGGATGTCGCCGAACCGTTCGCGCAACACCGCCACGGCCAGTTGCAGGTAACGCTGCGGTTGAACATTGCTGCCCAAGCTGAGAAGCACAGTGGTCATGAAGTGGGTTGCCTGCGGGCCGGCTCACACCGGAGGGGGCGAGCATGGCCCCGCATCGAGGTGGGGGCGTACATGATAGGGCAGCGCACGCACAGGCCAACATCCCCGTGCGCTGTGCCCTGCACATCACTCCACGCCCAAGGCTTCGGCCACGGCACGGAACACCCGCTGCATCTCCAGCGGCTTGGGCAGCACATGCACGCGGATGCCCGGCGGCGCCTGGCCATCGACAAAGGCCGGCATCTGCGCGTCCTCCAGCACGATGGCCGGGCCGCGATAGCCCATCGCCTGCATCTCCATCAGCAGCTGCTCGGCAGACAGCAGCGGGATGCCGCTGTCCACCAGCACCACATCCGGCAGACCGGCGTCCTGCATCAGCCGCATCGCCACCGCGCCATCGCTGGCCAGGCGCATGCGATAGCCCTGGCTGGACAACGCATTGCCCAGCAGCGACAGCCGTGTGGCTTCGTCGTCCACCACCAACAGGCGCTCACCGCGTCCGGGCCGGATGCTGCCCGGCGCCGGCATCGTCTCTTCGGCACCGGTAGCCACCTGCAGCGGCAGCAACAGGTCGAAGGTGGTGCCCTTGTCCAGCACGCTGCTTACTTCGATACGGCCACCGATGCTCACGACAATGCGGTGACAGGACACCAGGCCCAGCCCGGTGCCATCGGCCTTGGTGGTGAAGAACGGCGTAAACAAGCGCTGCACCGTGGCCTCGTCCATGCCGATGCCTTCATCGCGCACGCGGATGCGCACCTGCTCGTTGCCCATGGCATCGCGACACTGCTCGGCCACCAGGCTCAACTTGCCGCCGTTGGGCATGGCCTGGATGGCATTGAGCGCCAGGTTCAACAACACCTGCTGCAGCTCGGTGTAATTGGCCTCTACCGTCATCCGGTCATCGGATACTTCAAGGTGCAGCTCCACGCCACGCGGCAGGCTGCTTTTGAGCAGCATGCCCACTGCCTGGAACAGGCGTTGCAGCACGATGCGCTCGCTGCGCTGGCTTGAGCCGCGCACGAATGACAGCATCGAATCCACCATCTCGTGACCCCGCCGGCCACACTCGGCGATGACGTCGGCCAGCCGCACGATTTTGGGATCGGTGCTGCGGTCGCGGATCAGGTCCGGCACGATCAGCAAGGGCTGCAGGATGTTGCGCAGGTCATGGCCCAGGCCGGCGGCCAGCAGCGCCAAGCTCTCCAGCCGTTGCGCGCGCATCAGTTCATCTTCCACGCGCAGCCGTTCAATCTCGCTGCGTGCCTCGCGAATGGCACGCACCACTGCCGACGGCAGGCGTGCAGGCAGGTGCTTGATGATGTAATCGTTGGCCCCCTCCTGCAGCGCGTTCACCGCCGTCTCTTCACCCATCGTGCCGGACACGAAGATAAAAGGAACCTGCGGGTGCACTTCACGCAGAATGGCCAGCGCACGGTAACCGGAAAACCCGGGCATGCTCAGGTCCGACAGCACGATGTCCGGCGTCGCTTCGGCCAGGGCCTCGTACATCTGCACTTCGCTGTCCACGCACTTGAAACTGGCGTCCAGCCCGGAGCCGAGCAGCTGGTCGGCGACCAACTCCGCGTCTTCGGGCGAATCCTCCACCAGCAGTATCCGCAAGGCGCCCAGCGCTGCATCCCGGTTCGGCATGGGGTTACTCGATCTCGGGTGATTGATTGATGACCGCCCAGAACACACCAATCGTCTTGACCGCCTTGAAGAACTGCTCGATGTCCACCGGCTTGACGACATAGGCGTTCACGCCCAGATCCCAGCTGCAGGCAAGGTCACTTTCCTCGCGCGAGGACGAAAGAATCACCACCGGCAGACGCTTGAGATCTTCTTCGGCACGGATGCGCTGCAGCACTTCCAGCCCATCCATGCGCGGCATTTTGATGTCCAGCAGCAACACCGCCGGCAAGCCCTCTTCGCGATCGGCAAAGTTGCCCCGACGCAGCAGGAAATCCAACGCTTCCACGCCGTCCTCCACATGCACGATGGGGTTGGCAAGCTTGGCTTCACGCAAAGCATCCATCGCCATCTCCGCATCGGCAGGGCTGTCTTCGGCAATCAGGATCGTACGCAGCGAACTCATATCGAAGCATCCTTGTGAGTGAGATCAGAAACACGGGGAACAACAAAGCTGAAGGTGGCACCCTTGCCGACCTGCGCTTCTGCCCAGATACGGCCGCCATGGCGGGTCAGCACACGGCGCACACTGGCCAAGCCAATACCGGTGCCGGCGTACTCCGATGCCTTGTGCAGGCGCTGGAACACGCCGAAAAGTTTGGAGGCGTACTGCATGTCAAAGCCCGCGCCGTTGTCGCTCACCACAAACTGGTGGCTGCCATCGGTGAGCTGTTGTGAAGACACATCGATTACCGCTTTGTCGCGCCCGGCGGTGTATTTCACCGCATTGCCCAGCAGGTTCAACCACACCTGCCGCATCATGTTTTCATCGGCCACCAGCACCGGCAATGGCCCTATGTTCCATTCCACATGCCGCACCTCGCCGTCCGCGTTGGCCTCTGCTTCGGCCTTGAGGTTGGAATCCAGCAACGCGCACGTGTCGGCCACCAGCGATTGCATGTCCACCGGCTGCATCCGCATCGCCCCACGCCCAAGCCGCGAATACACCAGCAGGTCATCAATCAGGTCGGCCATGCGCTGCGCCGATTCGCGGATGACCTGCAGATAGTGGCGGGTGCGTTCGTCCGCGCCCTCGCCCAGGTGCTTGCCGAGTTTGTCGGAGAAGCCGGCCACATGCCGCAACGGTGCACGCAGGTCATGCGAGACCGAGTAGCTGAACGCCTCCAGCTCACGATTGACGTCAGCCATCTGCTCGACCTTGCCTTCCAGCTGACGGTTCAGCTCTTCCACCCGCACCTGCACTGCCCGCTGCAAGGTGATGTCACTGATGGTCATCAGCACTACTTCGTCATCCGAATCGGGCAGATGCATGCGCCGGGCATTGATCAACATGGTGCGCGCCATGCCATCAACACCGGTCTGCTCATGCTCGAAATCCCACAACTCGCGGCCACGCAACAGCACGTCGGCAAGCCGCTGACGGATGATGGCGTCGTCCCACGCACCCTCGCCAATGGTCTGCAGCTGGCGACGGTTGAGGTCGCTTTCATCCACGCTGTAAAGCTCCGCGAACGCGGTGTTGTGCAGCACCACCTGCAGGTTTTCATCCAGCAGAACGATGGGTTCGCGCACGGTCTGCAACACCGCGTTGGCACGGGCACTGGCACGGCTCAAGCGTTGCTCGGCCTTCGCGCGGCTACCCATCTGCCGCTTGAGCAACCACAGCACCAGCGCCAGCATCAGCAGCTGCGCGACCAGCGTGCTCCACTTCACCACCGAGGACAGCTGCTGCTGACGCTGGGTCTTGAGCGTGCGCTCGGCGAGCCGTGCATTCTCACGCTGCTGCAGCGCTTCCACTTCCGGGCGGATCGGATACTGGAACGTCATCTCCTCGATCAGCGCCTTGCGCTCGGGCGAGTCGTTGCTGTGCGCGATGCGCCGCGCCAGCTCCATACGGTGCTCGAGCAGCGATTCAATCTTGCCCAGACGCACCAACTGATCCGGGCTGTCACTGAGCAGCCGGATCAGTTCATTCAGATCGTGGGTAACGCCGTCGCCGCGCAGCAGGCGTTGCTGCAACTTTGGCGACTGCACGCCCAGCGACAGGATCAGCGCTGCGGATTCGGCATCGCGGATACCGGCCTGCAGGTTGTACAGGCGCGCCCCCACCGCCTGCGTATGAGCCAGCATCTCGGCAGCTTCGGCGCTTTCATCCGACAGCCGCTGCAAGGTCAGGGCCGGCGCGATGATGATCAACAACGCAGCCAGCGCCAACCCGATCAGGCGTCGTCGGCCCCAGCCCTTATCGGTCAGTCCCAGCGACATTCTTTCCCCTTTGCACGCGCAGGCCCGCCGCTGAAGCGGACCGGCAAGTCATCGACGGTGGAAACAAGCAGCCAGTAGCACTGTCCCAAAAAGGGACAACCCTACTGACTTACCGACACAGGATTGCACGAAACCCTGATGCTGTGAACGCCTTGTGACGCCGTCTGTGACCGCGTGCCAACCGGGGGTCGGTTCAGCTGCTTCCTGCCGGCTTGATCGCATGCCCACCGAACTCATTGCGCATGGCCGCGAGCATGCGGTCAGTGAACGAGTTGTCTTCACGCGAGCGCAGCCGCTCCAGCAGCGACAGGGTGATCACCGGTGCCGGCACATCCAGCTCGATGGCCTCGCTGACCGTCCAGCGCCCTTCACCGGAATCCTCCACATAGGGCGCAATGCCGGCCAGGCCGGGGTTGCGCTGCAACGCATCAGCACTGAGGTCCAACAACCACGAACGCACCACGCTGCCATGCCGCCACACCTCGGCCACCTGCGCCAGGTCCAGGTTGAAGTCCGCCTTCTTCTGCATCAACGCAAAGCCTTCGGCATAGGCCTGCATCATTCCGTACTCGATACCGTTGTGGACCATCTTGCTGAAGTGGCCCGCCCCCACCGGCCCCACATGTGCCCAGCCCCGATCCGCTTCCGGCGCCAATGCCCTGAACAACGGCGACACACGCGCCACCACCGCCGCGTCGCCACCGATCATCAGGCAATAGCCCTCCTGCAAACCCCACACGCCGCCGCTGGTGCCGCAATCGACAAAGCCCACCTGGTGCTCGGCGCAACGCGTCGAACGCCGCAGCGAGTCGCGATACCACGAGTTGCCTCCATCAATCACCACATCGTCCGGTGACAACAACGGCAGCAGCGTATCCAGCGTGGTGTCCACCACTTTCGACGGCACCATCAACCACAGCACGCGCGGCGTGGGCAGCGCCTGCACCAGTGCCTGCAGGGAATCCACCGCAGCGATGCCCCTGTCCTGCACCAGCGCACGCGCCTGCTCGCCCGGATCAAAGCCGGTGACCGCAATGCCACCACGCTGCAACCGCTGCGCCATGTTGGCGCCCATGCGACCCAGCCCGATCATGCCCAGTTCCATGTTCAATCTCCGATGTTGGTAGAGGTGGGTACGTTGCCGCAGGCACGCATGCGCGCGTCCAGCCAACGTTGATAAAGCGTGCCGTGCAGATTGTGCAGGGCCAGGTCGATACTGAAAGGCGTGCGCGGATTGCGGTCGAGCAGACGTGCAATGTGATACCCAAACGGGCGCACGCCCTTGGGGTGCACATAGAGCATCAACTCGCGATACACCGGGTCGTCCAGCAAAGCATCCATGCGCCGCAGCAGGGGTTGCTGCTCCGGCGGCAACGCCGCACGCAGCGTTGCGTCGCGTTCGTACAGCAACCGCTCAAACCGCCGCCAACCATTGCCCGGCATCTGCTGCGACAACGCCCATATCTGCCGGCTCACCGCGTCGTAATACGCAAAACCACCGTGCCGCGCCAATGCCTTGGCAGCGTCATCGCTGAGGTCGGTGATGACGAAATTTTCAGCCTGGTTGTTGATGTCATCAAGATATTTTTTGTCGAACACATGCACGATGAAGCCCGGCGCGCCCATGAATGCCTGCCGCCCCATCGCCGACGTGCGCACGGCTTTGCCATCAGCGAAGAACTCACCGGCGCTGCTGCCCAGCAGAATGCTCTGCGTGTCGTGCAGAGTTAGGAACGTACCAATGGACAACTCAGCGGCGGTGAACTCCGCATCAAACAACGCATCGCCATACAACTCGCGTTGCGTGGCCAACTGCGCGATCTGTCGGCCGACCCCGCACTCCGAGCGCACACGCCCCTGATAGAACGCATCCACCGCACGCGAATTGCCCGCTACCGGCGCATAGCCACGACCAAAACTGCGGAAGCGTTGCCAGCCCTGCGCGTTGGCGCCACTCACGCCAAAGCCGATCCAGCCCATCTGTATGGCCGAGAACCGGTAACCACTGTTTTCCTGCAACTTCGTCGTGGCTGCGCGTGTCGCATCGCCCAGCTTGAACAGGTAGGCACACACGTTGGCCTGGTGCTGGAACACTTCGGCAGCCAAGCGCTGCCGCTGTGCGGCGTCAAAATGCTGCGGCACCCGCAGTTGCAGGTCGCCATGCGCCTGGGCATCGGCCAACGATGCACGCAGGCATGGCGTGCCGCCTGCAATGGTTGCCTGCGTGGCAGCAGTTTCTGTCATCTGCCAACCCAACTCGCGCAACAACGTCATGCCACACGCATCACCTGCCGATACGGCCGGTGCATACACACCACACAGGGCAATGGCCAACAGCGCGCGGCCGCCGAACCAACGTAAACCTTCTGCGCGACACCTCACTGCATGGGCCCTCACACGCTTGCCGGATCGCCCAAAAGCATAACGCCGCCAACGTAGAGGAACGTTGACGGCGTCATTCACAGCGGGGCGATGCCTGCGTGGGGCTCAGTCAGCCCAGCGCCCCGGGCCGGTGGACTGCGGCAGTACCTGCGCCGACAGCGGCAGGTCTTTTTCCAGCAGATCCAACGCATCAGCCAAGATGGATGCCGACTCCTTCAACAGCGGATCGGGACGCTTTTCAGCGGCCTTTTCGCGCGCGGCATCTTTGACGATGTCACGCTCGTTGCCGGTAAGGCCATCGTCGCTGCTGTCTTCGGCAAGCGGATCCAACGGCAAGCCCAATTCCTTGCGGATCTGCTGGCGCTGGGTACGCTGCGCTTCCTGCTTGTCACGCTCGGCGCGGCGCTCGGCCTCGTTGAGCGACACGTACTTCTTGGCGGCCTCGGTGCGGAACTGCTGCACGTCCTCTTCCCACCACTTGAACTCGCGGTCGCTCTGGATGCGCGTGGCATGACGTGATTCCAGACGCGGCAGGATTGGCGCGAAGTTGCCGTAACGGGTGTGCGGCACTTCGGCGATGCGGGTCCACGGCAATGCGTTGTCGTAGGTGCTCTCGCCGAACTCACTGGCATCCACGCTGGCCGGGAAGGCCAGGTCCGGCACCACGCCCTTGTGCTGCGTGCTGGAGCCGCTGACACGGAAGAACTGGGCGATGGTCAGCTTCACCTGGCCAAAGCGCTCTTTCTCGCTGGCCGGCCAACGGTCCAACGGCACCACGTTCTGCACGGTGCCCTTGCCGAAGGTGGTTTCACCGATGATCAGGCCACGGCCGTAATCCTGGATGGCGCCGGCAAAAATTTCCGATGCCGATGCCGAGCCACGGTTGATCAACACGGCCAGCGGGCCGTCCCACGCCACGGCGGGGTTGCGGTCGCTGTTGACGGTGACGCGGCCACCGGATTCGCGCACCTGCACCACCGGGCCCTGCTCGATGAACAGACCGGTCAGTTCAATGGCTTCGTCCAGCGAACCACCGCCGTTGTTGCGCAGGTCCAGCACCACACCATCGACCTTGTCGGCCTTGAACCCTGCCAACAGCTTGGCCACATCGCGGGTTGCCGACGCGTAGTCAGCGGCGTTGCGGCGACGGCCTTCAAAGTCCTGGTAGAAGGTAGGCAGTTTGACGATACCGATGCGACGCTCGGCTTCACCGGCGGCAGCGGGGATGGTCATCGTCTCGCCCTTGGCAGCCTGCTCGGACAGACGGATCTTCTGCCGGGTGAGCGTCAGCATGCGGTGCTTGCCGTCCACGCCATCAGCCGCGGGGATGTACTCCAGCCGCACCTGGGTGTCCTTGGCGCCACGGATCTTGGAAACCACGTCGTCAATGCGCCAGCCGATGACGTCCTCGACCGGGCCGGAGCGGCCCTGGCCCACGCCAACAATGCGGTCGCCCGCCTTGAGCGTGCCGTCCATCGCCACCGGGCCGCCGGGCACCACTTCGCGGATCACCACCACGTCGTCCTGGCGCTGCAGTTGGGCACCAATGCCCTCCAGCGACAGCGACATGGCCTGGTTGAAATTCTCTGCCGTGCGCGGGGTGAAGTAGTCGGTGTGCGGATCCACCGCGCTGGTATAGGCGTTCATGTAGAAAGAGAAAACATCCTCGTTCTTCAGTTCACTTACCGTCTTGCCCATCGTCTCGTAACGCTTGTCCAGCGTCTTGCGGATGTCGGCAGCCGGCTTGCCGGCCAACTTCAGGCGCAGCCAGTCGTTCTTGACCGACTTGCGCCACAGGTCATCCAGCTCGGCACTGGCCGCCCACGGCACGTCTTTGCGGTCGTAGTTGAAACGCTCTTCCAGGGTGAAATCAGGCTCCTGCTTGAGCAGACGGCGCGCATAGGCCACGCGCTCGGCCACCCGGGTGCGGTAGACCGCGAACACCTGGAAGGCGGGGTCCAGCTGGCCGGTACGGATGGCGTTCCCGGTCTGTTCGGCCAAGGGCGCGAAGCGGTCCACGTCCTCCTTGGTGAAGAACTGCTTGCCGCCGTCCAATGACTCCAGGTAACGCTTGAACACGTCCTGCGAGGTGGCCGCATCCAGCGGGCGCGGGCGATAGGCGTAACGGCTGTCAGACAGCAGGCCGTACACCAGTCGCGAAGTTGTGGTCTGGTCGAGCGTGGGGGCCGACGTCGGAATGCTGGTGTCAGCGCGGGCCGACAAAGCGGCCGGTACGGTCAACGCCAATGCCAGCAGGAAAGCGGGAACTCGGTAGTTCATCAAAGTACTCGTGGCACCGGACGATAGGGGGAGACTGCGGATGAATCAGACAGCCCGACAGTGCCGAAAGTTTCAGCACTTGTCACGCTGTCCATCAGCAGCCTAGCCGCTGCGTTGTAGCAGGATGTGAATCGAGATGGCCGGCCCGCGCGCACAGGTGCGCACGCGGTTGCCGACGGATGCGGCAACGCCCCTGGTCGCGCTTCAGACGGCGACGCCGGCACCCGCTGCCTGCTGGTCCGCATGGTAGGACGAGCGCACCATCGGGCCGGAAGCCACGTGGGTGAAGCCCAGCTCGTAACCGTAGTCCTCGAACGCCTTGTATTCCTCGGGCGTCCAGTACTGCAGCACCGGGTGATGGTGTGCGGTGGGCTGCAGGTATTGGCCGATGGTGATCATTTCAACATCGTGCGCGCGCAGGTCGCGCATCGTGGCCTTCACCTGCTCCAGCGTTTCGCCCAGGCCGAGCATGATGCCGGACTTGGTCGGTACGTTCGGGTGCTGTGCCTTGAAGTTCTTCAACAGGGTCAGCGACCACTGGTAATCCGCACCCGGACGCACGTTGCGGTACAGGTCCGGCACGGTTTCGATGTTGTGGTTGAACACGTCCGGCGGGTTGACCGCCAGGATTTCCAGCGCGCGCTCCATGCGGCCCTTGCCACGGAAATCCGGGGTCAGCACTTCGATGCGGGTGCCCGGCGATTTCTCGCGGATGGCGGTGATGCAATCCACAAAGTGCTGGGCGCCACCGTCACGCAGGTCGTCGCGGTCAACGCTGGTGACCACCACGTACTTCAGGCCCATGTCGGCCACGGTCTGGCCCAGGCTGGCCGGCTCGTTGGCATCGGGCGGCTTGGGGCGGCCGTGGGCCACGTCGCAGAACGAGCAACGGCGCGTGCAGACCTCACCCAGAATCATGAAGGTCGCGGTGCCGTGACCAAAGCATTCGTGAATGTTCGGGCAGCTGGCTTCCTCGCACACGGTCACCAGCCGGTTTTCACGCAGCTTGGCCTTGAGGTTGGCCACGGCATTGCCCGAAGGAATGCGCACGCGGATCCAGGACGGCTTGCGCAGCACCGGCACATCGGCGAACTGCACCGGCGAGCGGCCGATCTTGTCACCGCCAATCTGTTTGACACCGGTCTGCAGCGGCGCGACGGGAGCATCGGCCTGTACGACCTGCAGGGGAATGGAGCGCGAGGTGGTTTCAGTCATGGCTTTATGGGCGGCCTCAGAGCCGCGTAGTCAAATCGGGCAATTCGGGGGTTGCTTGCAGTTCAAGACCAAACTGCTGCGCCAGGTGGGACAACAGCACCGGCTTGATCGCCTCGATGCCTGAAGGGCCGCCCAAGTCTAGCACCGAGGTCACCTGCATCCCGGCGTAGCCGCAGGGGTTGATGCGGTGGAACGGCTCCAGATCCAGCGCGGCATTGAGTGCCAAGCCATGGAAGCTGCAGCCACGCCGCACGCGGATGCCGAGCGCGGCAATTTTGGCGCCGCCCACGTACACACCGGGCGCGCCGTCCATGCGCTCGGCGCCGATGTTCCATTCGTCCAGCGTGTCGATGATGGCTTGTTCGATGCGGCACACGTAGTCGCGCACGCCAATGCCGAGGCGGCGCAGATCCAGCAGCGGGTACACCACAATCTGGCCGGGGCCGTGGTACGTCACCTGCCCGCCACGGTCCACATGCAGCACCGGGATGTCACCGGCCGCCAACACGTGCTCGGGTTTGCCCGCCTGGCCCAGGGTGAACACCGGCTCATGCTCGACCACCCACAGCTCGTCATCGGTGCTGTCGGTACGGGTGTCGGTGAAGTGCTGCATGGCGTGCCAGACCGGCGCATACGGCTGCCGGCCCAACTCGCGGGTGACCGCCGTGCGTGGCTTGGCCGTTGGCGCAGTGGCAACAGCGCAGCTGCTTACAGCGTCCACTTCACTTCCGGGTGGTTGCGCAGGGCTTCGTGCGCGGCGTCGAACTGCTCGCGGTTGTCCGCCTTGAAGGCGATACGCACCGAGACGTATTTGTCGTTGGACGAATGCTTCCAGCTGATGCGCTCTTCCAGCACTTCAACGCCGGCGTCCTGCAGTAGTTGGGGCAGCTCCCGCTCCAACCCGATGTTGGCCGCGCCCATGGCGCTCAACTCGAAGGTGCCGGGGAACTGATAGCCGTGTTCTGGGTTGTCGGACTTGATTTCCATGCCCGACATTATCGGGCCGACGGGCAGCAAACCCAAGGCCATGAACGGCCCACTGCCTTTCAACAATCACAACGGGCCGCTTTCGCGGCCCGCTGGGCAAGACATCTGGTTCACGCTGCAACGCCGGTTGTCGTTACCAAAACGGGGCCGATGGCCGACGTTCGGCCCCGATATGGGCCATTCAACACGCCCGGGACAGCGCCCGAGCGTGTTTTCAGCGTGAATGGACTCTTACTTGGACAGCTGCAGCAGGGTGGACGACACCCAGCCACGGTTGCCCAGTTCGTCTTCCACTTCCCACATGACGCCTTCCTTGGTGCCGGTCGGGTACAACATCATGCCCGCATCCAAGGTGCGCACCGGTGCGCCGGTACCGCGCGCATTGGCCAGCAGACGGCCAGCGCGGGTCACGGTCACAGCCTGCTGTGCGTTGGCAGCAGAGGCGTTGTCCGGCAGGCCGCCCAGCTGGGCGATGATGTCGGTGTAGGCCTGCAGGTAAGCCATGGTGATCACCTGGCCGATTTCGGTGTTGGCATAACCGCCCACGCCCGCTGCACCCAGGCCGCTGCCGCCAAACAGGCCGCCGCTGGCACCAAAACCCATGTCGCTCTTGCGTGCGGAGCCTTCAGAGATGGCCACCTGCTCGGACGAACGCACGTCGGTGACGGTCAACACCACGTCGGCGGTCTTGCTGGTGAAGTTCAAGCCACCCACCACCGCACCGGCACGACCACCGATCAGGCCACCCAGCAGGCCGCCCAGGGCATTGCCACCGGCGTTGCTGTTCTGCGAGATCAGGTCGGGGATCATCACGTAGTCGGCGGCGCGGATCTGGCCCTTGCCCACATTGGAACGACCGCGCAGGTCGCCACTGGCGGCCAACTCACGCTCGAACTGGCCAGCGGCCATACCGGCGCCACGATCCACCAGGGTGAAACAACGCGAGCGGTTGACGAAGGCCTTGATCAGGCGCGACGGTGCCGGCAACTGCTGGCCGGTCCACCAATGGGTGGAGTCTTCCGGCTCAATCACCGACAACGTACCGATCGGGCGCTGACAGGTCGGAATCTGCGCGGCTGCTTCCTTGCGCTGTTCCTGCGCCTGGGTGCCACGCTGCTTGAAGGCTGCCTCGGCCGGCTGACTGGTGAGCGCCGCCCCAATACCCACGGTCAAAGCCGCTGCGATCAGCGGCGAAAATACGTTACGCATAATTCAACTATCCCCGTTACCTGCACCTACTGAGGTGCGTTCCATTGGTTTAGAAACCTTGCGGCAAGATCCTGGTCCTTGGAGATCCGATCAGGGCTAGCGCGTGCCGGTTCGCGGGGATGCTACCGCACGCAATAGGGCGTTTTCCATCACAAGGGGTACTGTTTCCCCCAAGAGACCCTATCGCTTTGCGACACACTGCCCACTCCGCGCACCCTGGGGAAGGTCGTGGCGCCAAGTTCACAAGCCTGACTTGGCGCCCCTGATGCAGCTGCAACTCGAATCAATGACGCTGGCGGGCAATCAACCCTTGGCGCCAAGCACGACCGCCGGCAACCAACCACGGTTGCCCATTTCATCGTCAATCTCAATCATGCCGCCGTTACGCCCACCCGTGGGATAGGCAAGCATGCCCGGCTTCAGTTCGGCCAGCACGGTCGCATTGCTGTCTGGTTGCGAAAGCAAGCGGGCCATGCGATTGACCATCAGAGTGGCGGCTGCTTGACCAGAAGCGCTCTGTGCGACTGCGCCCAGCGCCGCCTGCGCCACGCCACCCACAACGCCTTGACCGGAAGCAACCTGCTGCGCCACCTGACCGGCAGCGCCAACCACGCCGCCCTGCTGGGCCAGTGCACCTACCGCAGCCTGCGCCAAACCGGCGCCGACACCTTGGCCGGCTACCTGCTGCGCCACCTGGCCGGCAGCGCCAACCACGCCGCCCTGCTGGGCCAGTGCACCTACTGCGGCCTGCGCCAAACCGGCGCCGACGCCTTGACCAGCAACCTGCTGCGCGACTTGGCCGGCAGTGCCAACCACGCCGCCCTGCAGTGCCAGCGCACCTGCGGCAGCCTGCGCCATACCCACTCCCGGCTGTGCAGCGTACTGCGGCGTCACGCCGACCATTGCCCCGCCCTGCCCACCTTGAGCAAGGGTGGCCTGGTCAGCCAACGTCGGGCCCTGCCCGCTCTGCATCCGCGCGGCTGCGGCATTGGCCAACCGGGCCTGCGAGGCAGCCAATGCCTGATATGCATCCGGCGCCTCGATCTTCGTCATCTGCTGGGTTGCCTGCGGCGCCTGCCGGTTTGCCAGTGGGCCGCGCCTGCGGTCCACCTCTTTCACCATCTGCGCATAGGCTTCTTCGTAGGCCTCTTTGATGACCTTACCGATCTCGGTGTTTTCCCAGCTGCCCGCATTCAAGCCCGCACTGCCCTGCACGCTGGAAGCCGACACCGCCGCAGCCCAGGCCTTGTCGGTGATCTTGGCTTCACCGGTGACGGTGACCAGTTGCTCGGAGGTGCGCACATCAACCAGTGTCAGCACCACTTCGGCCGTCTGCTTTTTGGTGGTCAGCTTGCCGGCAATGCCGAGCGTCGCAAAATTTGCCATCGACCCGAGCAGACCACGTTTGCCGTCATTGGAAGCGCCGCCACCGATGTTCATGCCGCCGGCATTGCCGTTCTGCGAAACGATATCCGGCACCAGCACGTAGTCGGCGCCACGCATCTGGCCACCGCCAATGTTCTGGTCCTGCTGCAGGTGCCCGCCCATGGCCAGCTCGCGCTCGGCCTGCGCTGCGGTGAAACCAGCGCCGCGATCCAGCACGGTGAAACAGCGTGAGTCATTGACCAGCACGCGCAGCATGCGCGTCGGCGCCGGCAGGCCATAGGTCGCCCAAGCGCCCAGGCCATCATCCGGCTCAACGATGCGCAGGCTGCCCTTTGACGAACCGCAGCGGTCGCCACCCAGGAATGCGTGGCTTGAAAAACTCGCCGATGCCGACGCGAGCGCAAGGAAACCGGCCGCCCAGATGGCGGGCCGATGGATGGTGTTCTGCATGTTTTCCCCCTGTTGCCGCACTCCATGCGAGTTGCGGGTTAACGCGTCTGAAACGGTGGCGCTGACGGCATGTCAGTCTGCTTCAAACATATTTCACGAACATAAACGGGGACCATACCAGAACGTGCCGTAAGAGTAGAAGTAATACGTAATCAGAGGCTTCTGACGCAGCCGCGCGCAATGCAACGATGTGATCTGCCCACCGGGCTGCGGCCGTTGCGGCCCTATCGTTAAGCTGGCCATCAATCTGTAATGGACAACACGGATGCTCTCCCGCGCATCACTTTTCTCCGCCGTGGCACTGGCCGCCGGCACGCTTCTCCCCCCCACGGTGCAGGCCGCCGACCAATGCGCACAAAGCGCGTTGCGTGACCACCCGCCGGCCATCAACTTCCGCGTCGACAACGATCTGTTCGGTGGCACGCAGCAGGACCAGGGCTATACCAACGGGGCGATATTCACATTGGTCTCTCCCAACCTGCAGGACTTCACCAACGACCCCTGCCTGCCGCGCCTGGCGCGCTGGATGAACCGCCGCCTCGAACGCCTGCACCCTGGCGAGTTCGAGCAGCAGAACATGATCTTCAGCTTCGGCCAGGGGCTGTTCACGCCCACCGACAACACCCGCTCGGACCTGATCAAAGACGACCGTCCGTATGCGGCGGTGCTGCTGGCTAATTTCGGCTACAACGCCCGCAGCGGCGACCACCTGCGCACCACGCAGTTGTCACTGGGCATGATTGGCCCGTCGGCGCAGGGCAAGCAGGCACAGCAGGCGGTGCACAGCGTGCTGGGCGATGACAAATTCCTGGGCTGGAAAAACCAGCTGCGCGACGAGCCGGTATTCAAGCTGCTGCATGAGCGCATGCAGCGCTGGCCGGCCGAAAACAATCCCACCGGCTGGGGCTGGGATGCGATCAGCCATTGGGGCGGCGCCATCGGCAACCTCGCAACGTATGCCAATGCCGGCGGTGAAGTACGTTTTGGCTGGAAACTGCCTGACGATTTCGGCAGTTCACCGCAGAGCCCGGCCGGTGAAAACACGGCGCCCACACGCCATGGCCGTGCGCAGGGTTGGTCCAGCCATGTCTTTTTGACCAGCGACGCGCGATGGGTCGTGCGCGACATCACGCTGGATGGCAATACGTTCCGTAACAGTCACAGCGTGGACAAGCGATCCTTCGTCGGCGATGTGGGTTATGGCGTGGCGGTGATGCGCGGCAAGTGGAAGTTCGCGCTTGCCCGCTACCACCGCACGCGGGAATTCGAGGGCCAGAAGGAAACGCCGGTGTTCGGCAGCTTCACTGTGAGCAGGACGCTTTGATGCGGCCATTACCGCCGCGTTGATCGCAGGCGCAGGCCCCGAAACCGGCGCCACCTGCGGTGATTTCCGAAGCCCAAAACAAAAGCGGCGTTGCTGCGCCCCTCAACCCGAACTGCGGTTGGCGGAACGCGGCAACGCCGCTTGGCCGTCAGGCCGGTGGTGCCCTTATTCGGACTTCCACCACATCATGAAGGCATCCCACAGGCGCTTGAAGAAGCCGCCTTCTTCTACTGCCTGCACGGCAACCAGCGGCGCCTCGGCAACCACTTTGCCGTCCAGCGATACCTTGACCGTACCGATCTGCTGACCGGCTGCGATCGGCGCCACCAACTGCTTGGGTACATCCATGCTCGGCTTCAGCTCGCTGTAACGGCCGCGCGGCACGCTCACCAGCATCGGCTGAGCCACGCCCAGCTGCACTTCATCGGCAGCGCCCTTCCACACTTTCTGCGTGGTCACGGCCTTGCCCGGCTCATACAGGCGGTGGGTTTCAAAGAAGCGGAAACCCCAGTTCAGCAGCGCCAGGCTGTCGTCGGCGCGCTGCTTCTCCGAAGCGCCACCCAACAGCACTGCGATCAGGCGCTGGTCGCCGCGTTGGGCCGAGCTCAGCAGGCAGTAACCGGCAGCGGAGGTGTGGCCGGTCTTGATGCCATCCACGCTCCCATCGCGCCACAACAACAGGTTGCGGTTGGGCTGGGTGATCTTGCCGACCGTGAATTCCTTGATCTTGTTGTAGGCGTAGGTCTCCGGGTAATCACGCACGAATGCGCGGCCCAGCAATGCCAGATCGTAGGCGCTGGACTGGTGCCCTTCGGCATTGAGGCCGTGTGCGTTGACGAAGTGGGAGTCTTTCATGCCGATCTTGGCGGCATAACTGTTCATCAGCGCGGCAAACGCTTCCTGGCTGCCGGCGGCGTGTTCGGCCAGGGCAATCGCAGCATCGTTACCAGACTGGATGGCCATGCCTTTTTCCATGTCTTCCAGACGCGCGGTCTGGTTGACCGGGAAGCCGCTGTAGCTGCCGTCGGTACCTGCGCCGCCTTCACGCCAGGCGCGCTCGCTCATCATCACCTGATCGTCCGGCTTGATCTTGCCGGTCTTCATTTCGGCGGCGAGCACGTAGGACGTCATCACCTTGGTGATGCTGGCCGGCGGCAACGGCGCGTGGATGTTCTCGCCTGCCAGCACCTGGCCGGTGGCGTAATCCATCAGCACCCACGCTGCGGCAGTGGTGGGCACCGGAGCGGGCGGCGTCGCCACCTGAACCGGGGCGGTTGCAGCCGCCGGTGTCGGTCCCGGAGTGGGGGTGGGCGACTGGGCGGAGGCCAGGCCAATAGCAAACGTCGTGGCCAGAGCGGCGGCGGCAAAACGGAATTTCATCGGAAAGCGGTTCCTGATGGACGAGGAAAGAAAAATCGGGCGGTCATTGTAGGACCGCAACACCGAATCAGCGGGAGCTTGGACTGGCTGTGTTCAGTCGCGGACGATCTGCGGGTTGCCAAAACCCAGACCTGCGATGCGTCCGGCAAGTTCCGCTGCCGTGGACTGGTCGCTTGCCGGCACACGCAGCCGCCACAACGTGCGGCCACCGCTGACGATGTCACTGAGCGTGGCCCCGGCAATGCCCGCCGAGGACAACTGCCCCAACGCACGGGCAGCGTTGTCGCGGCTGGAGAAGCTGGCAACCTGCAGCAGAATGGCACCCAGCGCACGCGCAGCGGGATCCGGTTTATCGGCGGCAGGCGCCGGCGCCAACGCCTGCACCGTCACCACTTCGGGCGTGCTGCCCGCGGCATGCGTGGTTGCGGCGCGGGCGCCAGCGGCAGCAGCGGGCGGAGCCGTCTGCACGGCCGGCAGTTTTTCCACCAGCTGATCCATATGACTGGGCGACGCAGCAGCAACGGCCCGCGTCGGAGTCGCTGCCGGCGCTGTTGCGGCTGCGACGGCGGCGCGCTCACGACGCGCACGGCGGCTGTTGCCTGCCTGCAGATTGTCGCTGCCCGGCGTCAACGCGCGCACTTCGACCCGGCCGGTACCGCGCTGGGTAATGCCCAGACGCACCGCAGCGGCATAGCTGAGATCAATCACCCGGCCCTCGTGGAACGGGCCGCGGTCGTTGACGCGCACCACCACTGATTCGCCGTTGTCCAGATTGGTGACGCGGGCAAAACTCGGCAACGGCAGTGTCTTGTGCGCCGCGCTGAAGGTGTACATGTCGTACACCTCGCGGTTGGAAGTGAGCCGGCCGTGGAACTTCTGGCCGTAGTACGAGGCGGTGCCCTGCTCGACATAGCCGTCCACGCGGTCCATCACCCGGTACTGCTTGCCCAGCACCACATAGGGGGATTTGTTGCCAACCGATGACCGCCCTTCGCTGGTCACCACCGGCTCGGGTATGCAGTCCACGTTGGGCACATAGTCCGGCGTGGTGTCTTTCACCCCGGGCCGGTACAGGCCGCCAGCGGTGTAATTGCCGCGCGTGGACAGATCTTCCTGCGCCTTGGCGTAAGGCGAGCCTTCGGGGCAGCTGACCCTGTCGTTGCCGCGGCCATGCACCAGTGCACCGGAAGGAGCGCTGGTGCCGGCTGTGCTCTTGCCCGGTTTTTTGGGCGCGCTGCTGCAGGCGGCCAGCCCGAGCACGATCAACGCAGGGACCAGCCACTTGATGTTCATGCCGGGGGGAGCTCCTTGCCGGCGATGGCCTGTGACAGCTGGAACACGGCCATCGCGTACATCTTGGAGATGTTGTAACGGGTGATCGCGTAGTAGTTCTGGAAGCCCAGCCAGTACTGCTTGCCGTCGCTGCCTTCCAGCGTGATCGGCGTGGCCGTCGCGCCCACCGCACGCACCGGCACCACCGGCTGGTAACCGCGTGCGGCCAGGTCGGCAAGGCTGTGGTTGGGCGTCCAATCCACCGGATTGAACTCCTCGTGGCCAGCGGCCAACGTGGCCGGCACGGCCACCGTGCCACCGCGCACCCAACCGCCCTTCTTGACGAAGTAATTAGCGATGGACGAGAACACGTCGTCGTAGCTGTTGAACAGATCGCGACGGCCATCGCCGTTGCCGTCCACCGCGTAATCCAGGTAGCTGGACGGCATGAACTGGCCCATGCCCATCGCGCCGGCATAGCTGCCCTTGAGCGCGTTGATGTCCAGTTGCTCCAGCTTGGCCAGCTCGAACAATTTGGCCAGCTCATCGCGGAAGAACAGCTCGCGGCGCACTTCGCGCTCCAGCTTGGCCGGGTCGCCCGTGCGCGGGTACTTGAACGCCAGCGTGTACAGCGCATCGATCACGCGGTGGTTGCCGGCATTTCTGCCGTAGCTGGTTTCCACGCCGATGATCGAGACGATGACCTCGGCCGGCACGCCGGTGCGTTCCTGCACGCGCATCAATTCATCGCGGTGCTCGGCAAGGAATTTCTTGCCGCCGTCGATACGGGCCTGGGTAATGAACATCGGCCGGTATTCGTTCCACGGCTTCACCCGCTCGGCCGGACGCGACATGGCCGCGATGATCGGCTCGCGGATCTGCGCCTGCGCCAACGTGGCCTGGATGTACGCCGGGTCGATGCCGTAGCGCGCCGCCGTGTCGCGCACAAAATTGGCGCGGGCGGTTTCAAAGGGCACCGGGGTCAGGTCTACCGGCGGCAGATCCTGTTTCTTTTCAGGGGCCGCTTCGGCCGGCCCAGCAGCCGGCTTGACCGGCGTGCCTGCGGTTGAAGGCGGGGTAACGGGGGCATGCGGCTGGGTTGCACAGGCAACCAGGCCGAACGTGATACAGCAGATAAGGGCGCGTCGAATCATCGGCTGAGATTAGCAGGTCAAAGATGAATTTCCATCAATAAGACCATGAATCACAACAGGATTAAATTACCCAAAAACACCAACTGGACCATATTGGCGCGATGGTAACGCCCTCTTTCAAGATGAATGCGCATGACGATATGCCAGCGTATTGAGACAGGGGGTTCGCTAATCTGAAAATACACGCGCCGCCGAAACTCAGCCTGGCCTTCACTGCCACCGACAGTGGCTGACACAAAAAAGAACGCCGGCCATCTCCCCATCCCGCTGAGATGACCGGCGTCCTGATTGACCCTTGGGGGAACCGGGCAGCGTCTCCCCACGCTACCCGCCAAAGGCCAATCTTGCTGTCACAGCGCAAGCGCAGCAGGTGACGGGCGCAATTGTGAAGTTTTCGTCAACAAAAGTGTTTGATCTGGATCAACCCTTGGGCGATCCATCAGCCGCCATGTACCGGCCGGTGGGCCCGCACTGCCATTACCAGACCAAAGCCAGCCAGCAACGACACCGCCGAGGTACCGCCATAGCTGATCAGCGGCATCGGCACACCTACGACCGGCAACAGCCCGGAGATCATGCCGCCATTGACCAGAATGTAGACAAAGAATGCCAACCCGGTGGCGCCGGCCAACAGGCGCGAATACCCATCGCGGGCTTCCACCGCAATCCACAGGCAGCGGCCGATCACAAACAGATACAAGGCCAGCACTACCGCCACGCCAATCCAGCCGTACTCCTCACTGAGCACGGAGAAGGCGAAATCGGTGGTCTGCTCGGGAATGAAGTTCAGGTGCGACTGTGAGCCCAGCCCCCAGCCCTTGCCGGTCAAACCGCCGGAGCCAATGGCGATCTTGGACTGGATGATGTTCCAGCCCGCGCCGAGCGCGTCGCTTTCCGGGTCCAGGAACATCAGGATGCGGTCTTTCTGGTACGGCATCAGCAGCCAGAACCACGCCACCGGCGCGGCCGCAGCGACGCCTGCAACACCCACGCCCACCCACCACCACGGCAGGCCGGCCAACAACAGGACAAACGCACCACTGGCGGCAATCAACACGCCGGTACCGAAGTCAGGCTGCAGCATCACCAACGCGGTTGGCACGCCGATGATCACCGCTGCCACCAGCACCACCGGAACACGCGGCGGCAACGGCATGCGATTGAGATACCAAGCCACCATCATCGGCAGGCTGACCTTGAGCAGCTCGGCCGGCTGCAGGTAGAACAAGCCCAGGTTCAACCACTGCCGGCCGTACTTGCCGGTGCCCAGCACGAACACCGCCAGCAGCGGCAGCATCGACACGGCATAGATCAGCGGCGTCCACGCGCGTATGCGCAGGATGGACATGCGCGAGATGGCCCACATCGCCACCAGGCCCACCGCGAAACGCGCGCCTTGCGCCATCACCAGGCCACTGCCACCGGCGCTGTCCAACACCGACAAGCCAATCGCCATCAATGCACACAACGCGACCAGCAGCGGCCAATCCAGGCCGCGCGTCAGCCGCTGCGCCATTTCCAGCAGCCAGCGCAGGAAATCACTCATCGCTGCGTCTCTCCTGATGTGCTGGCCGGTGGCGGCACGCGTGGTGCGGATTGCAGCACGGCCGGCGCGGTACCCGGCTGCAGCGGTGCACCCGGTTCCGGCGCGGGCAACGGCGCGCCGATCATCACCGGCAGTTCGCCGGCGGCCAGGGTGGCCTGCTCGCCGCGCGCACGCGCGGTAGGGTCTTCGGTGTCGAACGTCGCCACGCCCACCACCACGGTGCCGCGCTCGGCATCCAGCGGCTGCAGGCCATCGGGCAACACGCCCAGCAACCAGGCATCAAATACCTTGCGGGCGATGGGCGCCGCCGCCGAGCCGCCGTAACCACCGCCTTCCACCGCAACCGCAATGGCGATGACCGGATCTTCGGCCGGGGCAAAGCCGACAAACAGCGCGCGATGGCGCAGGTGCATTGGCAGGCTTTTGGGATTCAACGCAGCCGTGCCTTTGCGGCTGATGACCTGCGCGGTACCGGTTTTGCCGGCCATGCGGTACTGCGCGCCGGATGCCACGCGCCAGCCACTGCCACCGGGCTGCATGGTGCCCATCATGCCTTCGCGTACCGCCTGCAGATTGGCCGGGTTGGGGCTGATGGGACGGCCCGCCGGTTGCTCGGTCGGGGCCCAGTCGTGATCAAACCCCGCACGCTGTTCGGTGACCAGATGCGGGCGATGCAGCTGCCCCGACGCCAAGCCGCCCACGCCGCGCACCAACTGCAGCGGCGTCACTTTCCACAGGCCTTGGCCAATGCTGGCGTTGACCGTGTCGCCGGGGTACCAGCGCTCTTTGCGCGCCTTCATCTTGGCGGCGGGTGACGGCAGGATGCCCTCGATCTCGCCGGCCAGATCAATGCCGGTGCGCTGGCCAAAACCATAATGCCCGCCCATGTACTCATCGAAACGCTCGATGCCCATGTCGATGCCGAGCTGGTAGTAATAGGTGTTCACCGACTGGGAGATGGATTTACGCAGGTCGGTCCAGCCATGGCCACCCCGGTTGGCATCGCCCCAGCCACGGCTCACGCCGGGCAGATAGAACATGCCGCGCGAGAGAATTTTGTCTTCCGGCCGGCGCACGCCGCTGTCCAGGCCAGCCAGGCCGATCAGCGGCTTGACCGTGGAACCCGGCGCCACGCCGCCCAGCACCAGCCGGTTGAACTGCGGACGCGAGGGGTTGTCCTTGAGCGCGTTGAAATCCGCATGCGAGATGCCGTTGACGAACAGATTGGGGTCGTACGAGGGCAGGCTGACCATGGCCAGGATCTCGCCATTGCGCGGATCGATCGCCACCGCCGAGCCTTCCTGCTCGCCGAAGGCCGCCACCATCACCCGCTGCAGGTCGGCATCGATGGACAGGCGCAGATCGGTGCCCGACTGCGCCGGCACCCGGCCGATGGTGCGGATGGCACGCCCCTGCACATTGGTCTCGACCTGCTCGTAGCCGATCTTGCCGCGCAGTTGCTGCTCGTAGAAACGCTCCAGCCCGGACTTACCGATATGGGTCAGCGCGGCGTTACCCTCGCCCAGCTCTTCCAGATCCTTGTCATCCACGCGCCCGACGTAGCCGATGACGTGCGCCAGCAGATCACCATAGGGATAGCGCCGGGTCAGATACGGCTCCAGCTCCACACCGGGAAAGCGCCAACGGTCCACCGCAAATCGCGCCATCTCGTCGTCGCTCACGCGCAGCTTCAAGGTCACCGGCATGAAACTGCGGCGCGCCTTGCGCGACTGTTTGAAGCGATCGATGTCTTCTTCGCTCAGCGAGAAAATCTTCTGCAGGCCGGCCAGCGTGCGGTCCATGTCCTGGACCTTGTCCGGGGTCACATCCAGACGGAACGCCGGCACGTTTTCGGCCAGCAGCCGACCGTTGCGGTCATAGATCAAACCGCGCCCGGGCACCACCGGCCGCGCCTTGATGCGGTTGGCTTCCGAACGGGTGGCGTAGATGTCGTGGTCCAGCACCTGCAGCTTGAAGTACCAGCCGCCCAACAGGCCCAGCGTCAGCAGCACACAGACAAACCCCAGCGCCGCACGACGGCGGAACTGCTCGGCTTCGGCGTGTGCGTTCTTGGTCTGGCGGCGGTTGTACATCGTCAGCGGCCGCGCTTGCCCAGCCGCAGCGCATCGAGCAGCGCATACAGCGGCAACCACAGCGCCATGCCCAGCAGCGGCGCCCACCAGTAACTCCACGGCAGCGGCGGCTCACCGGTCAGCAGGTGGATGGCCGCGGCGATGACGCGGTCATTGAACAACAAACCGCCAATGGCCAACGCCTGCTGTGACAGCGGGAAAAAACGAAAACGCGCGCGGAAGCGCTGCAGGATGAACGCCATCACCACCAGCCGCAGCGCCTGCTCGCCCAGGATGCCGCCAAAGATCACGTCGGCCAGCACGCCAATGCAGAAGGCAAACCCCAGCCCCACCCGATCCGGTGTTTCGATCACCCAGAACGCCAGCACCAGCGCCAACCAGTACGGCCGCAGCGGCTGCAACAACTCGGGCAATGGCACCAGCCCCAGCAACACTGCCAGCACAACGCTGGCCGGCAACACCCAGGCTTTAACGCGGGGACGGCTCATGGCTGTACCTGCGTTGGAGCGGCCGCGGGTGGCTGCGTCTGCGTTGTGGCCGGCGCTGCTGGCGCGGTGTTGGCCGGCGCGACGGTAGAAGGCGGCGTCGCTTCGGGCGTGGTGGTGGCGGACACTTGGCTGGGCACGGTGGTCTGCGCTGCCGCTGGCTGCGCGGCATCAGGCGTGGGTCGATGCGACGGGGCAAGCCCGGCACCTGGATCGGGTACAGCGGCGGCCGTTGCCGCAGCGGAGAGCGGCGGCGGCTCCAACCCGGTGGTCACCGGCAGTTGCGGCACGCTGGCCACCGAACGCAGCAGTAGGACGTTGCGACCACGGTCGAGTTTGGCGGCCGGCTCCAGCTCACCTACCAGGAAGGCATGCGTGTCGTCCGGGCGTAGCTTGAGGATCTTGCCGACCGGGAAGCCGGCCGGGAAACGCCCTCCCAGCCCGGAGGTGACGATCTCATCGCCCACTTCCACGCCCGCGCTAAGCGGAATGTCACGCAGCTCCAAGCGGTCGCCACGCCCGTAGGCAATCAGCCGAACACCGTTGCGCGCCACGGTCACCGGCACGGCATGGTCGGGGTCCGTCAACAACAGCACGGTCGAATGACCGGGCGTCACCACAATCACCTGCCCCATCAGGCCACCGGCATCAATCACCGCCTGGCCGACGCGCACGCCATCGCGGCTGCCCGAATCCAACACCAGGCGCTGCTTCACCGGGTCCAGGTCGATATCCAGAATCGGCGCCAACTGCACATCCAAGCCAGCGCGCTCGGACACATTCAACAGTTCACGCAGTTGGGCGTTGTCCAACGCGGCGGTCTGCAGGCGGGTAAGCCGTGCATTGGCGACCAGCAGCTGATTGCGCAGCTCACGGTTTTCATTGACCAACTGGCCATGGCTGGCTGCGTTGTCCTTGACCGTGGCACCCAAGCGGCCCGGCAGCCCGGCCAGTGACCAGATCGGCTGCACCACCAGGCTGGCCTGCACACGCAGGCGCGACAGCCAGCCGCCCTGGTTGTCGAGCACGATCAAAGTAATGGCCAATGCCAGGTACGCCAGCAGGCGTAGCGTGCTGCTGGCGTCACCCTGTCGGGAGGCTACGGGAGGACCGGCGTAAGGGGGCACGAAATAAGCGCTGGGAGCAATGAGGGAAGGGAAAATGTAAGCCGGCAACGTACCCCGGCTTCAGCGGGCATGGCCGGCTTCACCAGCGAAACATGGCAGGGATTGGAACCTGCGGGCGCGACCGGTAAGCCGCGCGCACGCATTCCAATGCCCCTTCCCCTGTTCACCGGCTCACTCCGGCGCAAAGAACTCGTTGCCGTGCATGTCCACCAGCTCCAACGCACGACCGCCGCCGCGGGCAACACAGGTCAACGGATCATCGGCCACCTGCACGTACAGGCCGGTTTCCTCGGAGATCAGACGGTCCAGGTCACGCAGCAGCGCGCCACCACCGGTCAGCACGATGCCGCGCTCGGCGACGTCGGCACACAGCTCCGGCGGGGTCTGTTCCAGCGCCAGCTTGACCGCGCTGACGATGCCCGACAGCGGCTCGTGCAGGGCTTCAAGCACCTCGTTGGAGCTGATCTTGATCATCTTCGGCACGCCCTCGGCGAGGTTGCGGCCGGAGATTTCCATCTCGATCACTTCCGCCTGCGGGTAAGCACAGCCCAGCTCCACCTTGATGCGCTCGGCGGTAGCTTCGCCAATCAGCATGCCGTGGTTGCGGCGCACGTAGTTGGTGATGGATTCGTCGAAACGGTCGCCACCAATGCGTACCGAGGCCGAGTAGACAATGCCGTTGAGCGAAATAACCGCTACTTCGGTGGTGCCGCCGCCGATGTCGATGACCATCGAGCCACGCGCCTCGGTGACCGGCATGCCGGCACCAATGGCAGCAGCCATCGGCTCTTCGATCAGGAACACATCACGCGCACCGGCCTCCTCGGCCGATTCCTTGATGGCACGGCGCTCGACCTGGGTGGAACCGGCCGGCACGCACACCAGCACACGCGGGCTGGGGCGCAGGAAGCGCGACTTGTGCACTTTCTTTATGAAGTGCTTGAGCATCGCCTCGGTATAGGTGAAGTCGGCGATGACGCCATCCTTCATCGGGCGGATGGTGGTGATATGGCCCGGGGTACGGCCGAGCATCTGCTTGGCCTCGGCGCCGACGGCTGCCACGGAGCGGGTACCACCGATGGCGCGGTCCTGGCGTACGGCCACGACCGACGGCTCATTCAATACGATTCCCTGCCCACGCACGTAAATAAGGGTGTTGGCCGTGCCCAGGTCAATGGACAGGTCATTGGAGAACATGCCACGCAGCTTCTTGAACATCTGGGAAGTGATCCTGACGGGTGTCGTGCCCACGCCGGTTTGGCGAAAAAATGGGCAGAAATTGAGGGCGGTTAGCCTATCAACCCACCATGGCCCGGGCAAGGAAAATCCTTGTAATTTCGGGCCTCAACACCCTTTTCCGCAGCCAACGTACAGATTCAGTTCTGGCCGTGCGCCCCCGCAGCCGGTAACCTTATGCGCTTTGGCGCCGATCGCGCCGCGGCGCCAGCATGTGCATGGCGACGAATTCCCTTTTTCGCATAGGCCTGTTCGCGATGTCCGCTTTGATCTGTGGTTCCCTTGCCTTCGACACCATCATGGTGTTTCCGGACCAGTTCAAGAACCACATCCTGCCGGACAAAGTTCATATCTTGAACGTGTCGTTCCTGGTGCCCCACATGCGCCGCGAACTCGGCGGCTGCGCCGGCAACATTGCCTACAACCTCAAGTTGCTGGGCGGCAGCCCGATTCCGATGGGCACCGTGGGCCAGGATTTCGGCCCGTACCGCGAGCACTTCGAGCGCCTGGACATCGACCTGAGCCAGGTCCGCGTGCTGGAGGACATGTTTACTCCACAGTGCTTCATCACCACCGACCACGACAACAACCAGATCACCGCCTTTCACCCGGGCGCGATGATGCGGTCCTACGAAAACCACGTGAAGGATGTGCCGGGCGTCACCTTGGGCATCGTCGCGCCGGACGGCCGCGAGGGCATGATCCAGAACGCGTCCGAATTCCTTGAATGCGGCATCCCGTTCATCTTCGACCCGGGCCAGGCCCTACCGCTGTTCAACGGCCCTGAGCTGCGCACCTTCATCGAGCAGGCCGACTACGTGGTGGTCAACGACTACGAGTCCAATCTGCTGCAGGAACGCACCGGCTGGGACGAAAAGGCGATCGTCAGCCGGGTCAAGGCTTATATCACCACGCGCGGCCCCAAGGGCGTGGTCATCCACACTCCGGAAAAAACCTTCGACATCCCGCCGGCGCACGAGCGCCGCGTGGTCGACCCGACCGGCTGTGGCGACGCTTTCCGCGCCGGCCTGATCTACGGCATCGAGAAGGGCTATGACTGGCTGACCATCGGCCGCATGGGCAACCTGATGGGCGCGCTGAAGGTGGAACACCCCGGCACCCAGAATCAGCGCTTCACGTTTGATGAGTTCCACGAGCAGTTCAAGCAGCAGTTCGGTTATTCGCTGTAAGCGAGCCGCCAGAAGCCGCACACGGAAAACGGCGCCTCGGCGCCGTTTTCTGCTTTCTGCAGGGCAGCATCAGTGTGTTCTAGGAGGCAACCACCGCATCACTGGCCTGCCAGCATTCCAGCAGCACACTGCAGTCGCGCAGCTGCCAGTGCGCAAGGCCCGGCCACGGATCGTCGGCCACGTTGACCAGCACCGACGGCACGCCCGCCGCCTTCGCGCTGGCCAGATCGTAGTAATGGTCGCCCACCATGCGCATCGCGGCCGGCGCCACGCTCCAGCGTTCAACAAAGTGCTGCAACCCGGCCGGTGACGGCTTGGGAGTGACTTCATCGCGGCCAAGGATGTCGTCTTCGGCGAAGCAGCGGTCCAGGCCAATCGCGGCCAAGGTCACCTGCGCCAGTTCACGCGCATTGCGGGTGAGGATGCCCAACCGGCAACCCGCGTCATGCAGCGCGCGTACCAGGGCCACCGCACCCGGCGCGGGTGTTGATGCCAATGCCAGTGCATGCTCGTGCTGCATCAGCCATGCATGGTGTTGTGCGGCCTGTTGTGCGGGCAATGTCGCCAGATGCTGCAGGATGTCCGCGTCTACCGGCACGCCCAGCTCGCGGCGGATCAACGCGAAGTCATGCACCGGCTCGGTCAACGTGCCATCCATGTCGAACACCCAGTGGCGGCTGTTGCCCGCCGCCTGCAGGGTGGCCATGCAATCGGCACCGCTGAACATCGGGTTCAATCCCAGTTCGGCATCTGGCTGCCGTCCAAGCCACCTACTTCAAACACCGCCTTGCGGGTGCCGCCTGCCTTCACCGGAAATTCGATTTCGATCACCTTCGCCCGGCGCGCCTGACGCCACAGGCCACGGTTGTCGTCGATGAACATGGCGATGGCCTCGTCGGTATCGGGGCGGTGCGCGGCCATGTTGCGTGCCGCAGCACCATCAAGGCTCACTTTGACCTGGCAGTTGCGGTAGCAGCTTTTGGCGAAGTCACTGCTCTGCAGCACCAGATAGGCGTGGCGCTTCCATTGCGGATGGTCGCGGAACACCAGGTTCACCTGCTTGGCCGCACTGCCATCCACATCGACGCGGTCCTTGCTGTAAATGGCCGCCGAACGCTGCGTGCCGCCTTTCACCGGCACCTGGTTGTAGTTCCAGAGTGCCTGCATGCGGCGTAGTTCACGCGCGGTTTCGGCCTTCTCTTTCACCTCGGCAAAACCCGGTTCAATACGCGCGGCAGTTGCCGAATCGGGAAACTGATCCAACAACGCAGCACCGTGGATACGCGCTTTTTCCCAATCGGTGGCGGTCACCGCTGCGTCGTACAACTTGCCGATGCCTTCGGCATCCGCCTCACGTGCTGCGCGCGCCTGCGCAGCGGCGGCTTCCTGCTGTTGGCGCTCGGCTTCCGGGTCGCTGCACGCGGCCAGGGCAAAGACGCACAACGCGCCAAGAATCAGAGGTTTCATCGAGCAGCTCCTTGGATACAGGACGCGGCACAGGCCGCGTGACAGCACCCACTTTAAACATCCACGCTTCGGTTTGCTCGCACAGCGCGGACACTCACCGCAATCCAGGCAACACGCATTGTTCCCCAGATCGTGCGCGTTACCTTTGACACTGCGGCAGCTGCTGGGCACTTCCCTACACTGCGGCAACTCCTCAGCACAGATACCCTCGCCATGGCAGCTTTCTGCAAGTGGTCTTCTCTGGTTCTGGCTGCGCTCCCGCTCAATGCACTCGCCGCCGACCAATGGATCGTGGCAACGGATCTGTGGGGCAACACCAGTTACCAGACCCTGACCCTGGACGTGCAGGGGCAGCGTGTTACCGGCGCGCTGGCAGGTGACGCCATCACCGGCACCCTGCGCGAGGAGCACCTGCAGTTCACCGCCAAAGGCAGCGATGGCCAGCTCTATCACTACGATGGCCGCATGGATGGCAGTCGCATGCAGGGCCGCAGCGACGAGCCGGACACCAACAATCGCAACGCACGTGCCGCGCATGACTTCAGCGCCTGGCGGGTGCCGGCACGGCCGGACAACGCACCGCGTCTGCACGACTTCACGCCAACGGATTATTCCAATACGTTCAGCGCCGACCGCGCCCCGGCATTGGTGATCTGGCCGGGCGACTCGGTGCAGACCAAGACCTTGGATTCCGGTGGTGTCGATGAAAACGGCATTACCCGCGCCTTGTTCGGCAATCCGCAGGTCGGGCCGTTCTTCGTGGCCGGCGCCGAACCCGGCGACACGCTGGCCATCACCCTCACCTCGCTCAAACTCAATCGCGATTACGCCGATAGCCTGGACGGCATCGTCGGCCGCCTGAAGACACCGCGCATCGCCACCGAAACCTCGGCATTGGGCAAGCCGGTGCGCTGGCAATTGGACCGCACCCGCGGCATGGCGCGACCACAGGGCGCGAGCGGCGCATTGAAGAACTTCGAGATCCCGGTCAAACCCATGCTCGGCGGTCTCGCCGTTGCACCCGGCTTTGGCTACCCGCCGTTTTCCACCGGCGATACAAGCGACTTCGGCGGCAACATGGACTTCAATGCCGTGGTCCAGGGCAACACCGTCTACCTGGAAGTGCAGCAACCCGGTGCACTGTTGTACCTGGGCGATGGTCACGCGCTGCAGGGCGACGGTGAAACCACGCAGTGGGCGCTGGAGACATCGCTGGACGTGGTGGTGAAGGTTGAACTGATCAAGAAGCAGTCCATCGCCACGCCACGGGTGGAATCGCCCACGCAGATCATGACGCTGGGGCAAGCCGGCTCCAGTGACGATGCGCTGCGCTTGGCGACATCGGGAATGTTGCAGTGGCTGCGCCAGTCCTATGGCTTGGACATATCGCAGGCTACCCAGGTACTGGGCGTGGCCGTGCAATACAACGTGGTCAATCTTGCCGGCCGCAGTGTGGGTGTGGCGGCGAAGATCGACAAGTCAGTACTGAAGGGTTTGCCTGTTGCTGCGGAAAAGGCTGGCGACTGAAGTTTGGATTTGGGTTTGGGTTAGCCCTTGGTCTTTGCTTTAAATGCCGTCATTCCCGCACAGGCGGAAATGACTGACGGCATGGAAACAACAACAACGCAAAGCAAAACAACAGCTGTGTCACCCGCCGGCTTCAAGGCCACAGACAAACAAACGGCGAGCCGAAGCTCGCCGTTTGCATTGAAACGTGCCGATGCCGATTACTGCTTCGGCGCAGCGTCCTGCTTCGGTGCCGCTTCAGCCTTGGCGATCATGTCTTCCACCGAGGCGGTGGTGATCGGGTGGTAGCCCGGCTTGGCCTTGGCAAACACATCCTTGGCGAAGGCCAGACCTTCCGGCGTCTTCAGCAGCTCAGCGTAGATCGGCAGCACCAGCTTGCGGCGGCCCACCGTCTGGATGAACTCACCCGCAGCCGTCTGTGCCTCGCCGTAACCGCTACGGATGGCCAACGGATACCAACGCATGGCGATCTCACCGTTCGGCGTACCGGTGAAGTGATACACCTTGTCCAGCTGCGCCATCTTTTCCAGCGGCAGCGTCTGGCCCAGGCCATCGATGAAGCGCACCCATTCCTGCGTGCCCCACTCGTTGGTCACCTGGCTGCTCGGCACGTTTTCACTGCCCAGGAAGGCAATGCGCGCGGTATCGACAACGGCGAAGTTACGCGAACGCGCCTTGGCGGCGAACGCCGGAATGCCCGGCTCTTCCAGCCACGCCTTCAGCTCGGCCTCGGTCACGGCGGTGGGGTTCTTCGGCAGCAGGTTCTTCTGCATGTAGGCGACGAACTGGTCGGTGTTGGCGCTCTGGAAAGCATGGTCGTTGAACCAGCCACGCAGGAAAGGATCAAACACTTCGCGACCAAAACGCTGCTCCAGGAACTGCAGGAACCACGCGCCCTTGACGTATGCCACGTTGCTCAGCGCTTCATCCGGGTCACGCTCGTTGAGCGGCGGCAGCGCCAGCGCCTGGTCGGCCGGGCTCATGTCCTTCACTTCGTTGAGCAGATCGGTCTGGTCGATCTCGCGCTCCATCTCGGCCATCTCCGTGCCATACAGCGCCTCGGTGATACGGCCCTGCACGTAGGTGGTGAAACCTTCGTTGAGCCAGATGTCCTTCCAGCTGGCGTTGGTCACCAGGTTGCCCGACCAGCTGTGCGCCAGTTCGTGCGCGACCAGCGACACCAGCGACTTGTCGCCGACGATCACGGTGGGTGTGGCGAAGGTCAGGCGCGGGTTTTCCATGCCGCCAAACGGGAACGACGGCGGCAGCACCAGCATGTCGTAACGGCCCCAGCGGTATTCGCCGTAGAGGTTCTCGGCAGCGCCGATCATCTTCTCGGTGTCTTCGAACTCCTTGGTTGCCTTGCCCACCATGGTCGGCTCGGCCCATACGCCCGAACGCTCGGAGATGGGCTGGAACACCAGGTCGCCAGCGGCAATGGCCAGCAGGTACGACGGAATCGGCTGCGGCATCTTGAAGGCGTAATCGCCATCACGTGCGGCCTTGGGATCGTTGTCGGCGCTCATCAGCACCATCACGTCCGGGCGGCTGGTGACGTGCGCGCTATAGGTGAAGCGGACGCTCGGCGTGTCCTGCAGCGGCACCCACGAACGTGCGTGGATGGCCTGCGACTGGCTGAACATGAAGGGCAGCTTCTTGCCCTCGGTCATCGACGGCTCCAGCCACTGCAGGCCCGAGGCGGTCGGGGCGGTGTGGTAGGTGATGCGCACGGTGGCCGGCTGCTGCGGGGTCTCGATGCTCAACTTGCTGCCAAACACCTTGTCGGCCGGGGCCAACACAAACTGCAGCGGCGAGGCAGCACCATCGGCGGCCACGGCCTCAACCTTTTCGACGGTCAGCTCGCGCGTGTCCAGCAACAGCTGGGTGGCGGCCTTGTCCTTCCACTCCAGCGTGTAGGTGGCGGTGCCACCGATCTGCTTGGTGTCGAAATCAACCTTCAGGTCCAGCGCCAGGTCCTTGATGACGACCTTGTCCGGCTCGGCGTAGGAGCTTTCATCGTGGCTACGGCTGACAGCATTCACGGCGGCGGCAGGCTTCTCGGCGACGGGATCAACGGTGGGCGCGGCGGGTTCTTTGGCACAGCCGGCGACAAGCGCCACGGCCAGGGGCAGCATCAGGAACGAAGAACGCATCGGAAGTGGAACCGGTTCAGGAAACAACCGCTGATTTTAAACCCGATTGCACTCCCCCGATGTCGCAGCGCAGCGAACCGCCACGCCCGGAAACGAAAGAGGCGGCTTCCGCCGCTCCCCTCATCACATCCACCGGCCGGGCCGAGGCCTTGCCCTAGAGCTTGTAGCCGGAATGAATCGACACGATGCCGGCGCTCAGATTCTTGTAATGACAGCGGCCAAAACCGGCCTCGGTCATCATCGCCTTCAGTGCTTCCTGCGGCGGATGCTTGCGGATGCTCTCGGCCAGGTACTGGTAGCTGTCGCCATCGCCACGGGCAAACAGCTTGCCCAGCTTCGGCAGCACTTTGAACGAGTGGAAGTCATAGATCGGCTTGAACCAGTCCACCGTCACTTCCGAGAACTCCAGCACGCGCGCCTGGCCGCCTACCTTGAGCACGCGGTACATCTCACGCAGCGCGGCGTCCTTGTCGGTGACGTTGCGCAGACCGAAGGAGATGGTCACCAGGTCGAAGCTCTGGTCCGGGAACGGCAGCGCCTCGGCGTTGCATTGCACCCACTCAAAGCCGGACACATGGCCACGGTTGAGCAGCCGGTCGCGGCCCACCGACAGCATGCCGGCGTTGATATCGCCCAGCACCACGCTGCCTTCCTCACCCAGCCGCTCTTTGAGCAGCACGGCGATGTCGCCGGTGCCGCCGGCCAGGTCCAGCGCGCGGTCGCCCGGCTTCACCTGTGCGGTGGCGACGAAGTAACGCTTCCACAACCGATGGATGCCAAGGCTCATCAGGTCGTTCATCAGGTCGTAGTTGTCGGCCACGGAGGTGAACACCTGGCCGACAAGCTTCTGCTTGTCCTTGGCCGGTACATCGCGGAAGCCGAAATGGGTGGTGCCGCTTTTGTAGGGGGATTCGCTCATGCCCGCGATTATCGCACCGACAGCGCGATTGCGGCGGCGGGCAGCTGAATCCCGCCGCTATCATGGCCGCTGACGGCGCACCCGGCGCCACGAGGACCCTGCATGATCACCACCCCCGACTACCGCGCCCTGCTGGAAACCGCCATTGCCGAAGCCCGCCAGGGCCTGGCCGAAGGCGGCATACCGATCGGTGCGGCGCTGTATCACAACGATGGCCGCCTGCTGGGCTGCGGCCACAACCGCCGCATCCAGGAGGACGACCCGTCCGTCCATGGCGAAACCGACGCCTTCCGCAAGGCCGGCCGTCAGCGCGGCTACCGCAACACCATCATGGTCACCACCCTGGCGCCGTGCTGGTACTGCAGTGGGCTGGTGCGCCAGTTCAACATCGGCACCGTGGTGGTGGGCGAGTCGGTCAGCTTCGGCGGCGGCATCGGCTGGCTGCGCGAAAACGGGGTCAATGTGATCGACCTGAACGACGCCAGCTGCATCGAGATGATGGGCCGTTACATCGCCGAAAACCCCGACATCTGGAATGAAGACATCGGCGAATGACACGAAATGACCATTTCGTGGCCTATTTCATCCGGAAGTGAGACATCTGCAATAAATCCGTAAGACAGTTGAGCTTATCTATGGGTACAGTGGGGTTGCCTGCCATGGAGGTAAAGCAATGCAATTGATGCCTATCCAGAACCATAGCCGCCGGTCGCTGCAGGAAGCCAGCCACCGTCTGCGCCGTCAATACGAGCGTCATCGAAGCTCCGCACCGTTCTGGGACACGTATCAGCAGGTCCAGCGCGAGCTGGTTGCTGCCTTCCCCGAGCACCAGGCCGAACTGTGCAACCGGCTGGCCATTTTTGCCCAGCGCCTGGGCGCGGTGGAGAAAGCGCAGCTGCTGGAAACGGTGGATATCCACGACTAGCGGCACTACCGCAACCGAAAAAACGCCGGGGCATGCCCCGGCATTTTTGTGGGTGCCGGCCCCATCGCAGGACGCTTTCGACCGTCCCGCTGACACCCGGCCCAGCCGCTCATTCCACAAAAGAAAACGCCGGGCAATGCCCGGCGTTTTCAGTGTGACGAAGGCTGTCCGTTACTTCGGCAGGTCGCCGTTGTTGGCCAACTGCTTGCGGTTGAACACGCGCTGCACCACCACGAAGAACAGCGGGATGAAGAACAGGCCCAACACCGTGCCGACCAACATGCCGCCCAGCACGCCGGTACCGATGGCACGCTGTGCACCGGAACCTGCGCCGGAGGCGATGGCCAGCGGCAGCACGCCCAGGCCGAACGCCAGCGAGGTCATGATGATCGGACGCAGACGGTCGCGTACCGCATGCATCGTGGCTTCGATGACACCCGCACCCTTGTCCAGATGCTCCTTGGCGAATTCAACGATCAGGATCGCGTTCTTCGAGGTCAGGCCCACGGTGGTCAGCATCGCCACCTGGAAGTACACGTCGCGCTCCATGCCGCGCAGGGTGTTGGCCAGCACCGCGCCGAGAATACCCAGCGGTGCAACCATCAACACAGCAGTCGGCACCGACCAGCTTTCATACAGCGCGGCAAGGCACAGGAACACGATCAGCAGCGACAACGCGTACAGCAGCGGTGTCTGCGAACCGGCCTCACGCTCCTGATAGGAGACGGCGGTCCACTCGATGCTGAAACCAGCCGGCAACTGCTTGGCCAGCTTTTCCACTTCCAGCATCGCATCGCCGGAGGCCACGCCCGGTGCGGCTTCACCTTGGATTTCCAGGGCCGACACACCGTTGTAGCGCTCCAGACGCGGCGAGCCGTAATCCCAACGCTGGCTGGCGAAGGAGGAGAACGGCACCATCTCGCCTGCGGTGTTCTTCACTGTCCACAATGCGAAATCTTCCGGGTTCATGCGGAAACCGTCATCGGCCTGCACGTACACGCGCTTCACCCGGCCACGGTCGATGAAGTCATCGATGTAGCTCGAACCCCACGCCGTCGCCAGGGTGCTGTTGATCATGTCCAGCGACAGCCCGTGCGCACCGGCCTTGGCCACGTCGATATCCAGACGCAGCTGCGGGGTGTCGTCCAGGCCATTCGGGCGGACATTGGCCAGCAGCTTGCTCTCGCCCGCCATCCCCAACAGCTGGTTACGCGCGTTGACCAGTGCGTCATGGCCATGCCCGGAGTTGTCCTTCAGGAAGAACGAGTAACCCGAGGCAATACCCAGCTCCGGCATGGCCGGCGGCGGGAAGGCGAAGATGAAGGCGTCCTTGATCTGGCCCAGTGCAGCCATCGCACGGCCGGTGATCGGGCCTACGCCCTGGTCGGCCGAGCGGTCGCCCCAATCCTTGAGCTTGACGAAGGCCATGCCCGAGTTCTGGCCCATACCCGAGAAGCTGAAGCCCTGCACCGAGAACACCGATTCCACGGCGTCCTTTTCGTTGTTGAGGAAGTGATCTTCCAGCTTGTAGATCGACTCCAGCGTGCGCTCCTGGGTGGCACCCACCGGTGCCTGCACCAACGCCATCAGGATGCCCTGGTCTTCATTGGGCAGGAACGAGCTGGGCAGGCGCGCGAACAGCACGCCCATCACCACCGCCAATGCCAGGAACACCACCATGAAGCGGCCCGGGCGGGCAAGAATGCCGCTCACGCCACGCTGGTACTTGCCGCTGGTACGGTCAAAGCCGTTGTTGAACGCATTGAAGAAGCGGCCCGACCAACCCTTGTGGGCAACGTGGTGCTCGCCCTTCTTCAGCGGCTTGAGCATGGTGGCGCACAGCGCTGGGGTCAGCACGATGGCCACCAGCACCGACAGCAACATCGCCGACACGATCGTCGCCGAGAACTGCCGGTAAATCACACCGGTGGAGCCGCTCATGAAGGCCATCGGCACGAACACCGCCGACAGCACCAGGCCGATACCGACCAGCGCGCCGGTGATCTGGCTCATCGACTTGCGGGTGGCTTCCAGCGGCGAGAGTCCTTCCTCGGACATGATGCGCTCGACGTTCTCCACCACCACGATGGCGTCATCCACCAGCAGGCCGATCGCCAGCACCATGGCAAACATGGTCAACATGTTGATGGAGAAGCCCAGCACCGCAAGGATGCCGAACGTGCCCAGCAACACCACCGGCACGGCGATGGTGGGAATCAAGGTGGCGCGGAAGTTCTGCAGGAACAGGTACATCACCACGAACACCAGCACGATGGCCTCAAGCAGCGTCTTGACCACGCCCTTGATCGACACCTTCACGAACGGCGTGGTGTCGTACGGAATCACCGCCTTCATGCCGCGCGGGAAGTTGACCCGCAGCTCGTCGAGCGTTTTGCTCACGCCTTCGGCCGTCTCCAGCGCGTTGGCGCCGGTGGCCAGGGTGATGGCCAGGCCGGAGGCCGGCTTGCCGTTGTAACGGGTGACGAAGTCGTAGGTTTCCGCGCCCAGTTCTACACGGGCCACATCGCCCAGCTTCAACATGGAGCCGTCGGTTTCGGTACGCACCACAATGTTGCGGAACTGCTCCGGCGTCTGCAGGCGGTCCTGCGCATTGATGGTGGCGTTGAGCTGCTGGCCCTTCACCGCCGGTGCGCCACCGAGCTGGCCTACGGCGACCTGCGCGTTCTGCGCCTTGACCGCCGCAGTCACCTCATCGACAGACACCTTGTAGGTCTGCAGCTTGTTCGGGTCCAGCCAGATGCGCATGGCGTACTTGCCACCAAACACCTGGATGCTGCCCACGCCCGGCACGCGGCTGAGCGGATCAACGACGTTGGAGCCGACATAGTCGGAGATGTCGTTCTCATCCATGCTGCCGTCTTCGGACACAAAGCCAATCACGTTGAGGAAGCCCGAGCTGGACTTGGCAACGTTGATGCCCTGGCGCTGCACTTCCTGCGGCAGCAACGGCATGGCCAGCTGCAGTTTGTTCTGCACCTGCACCTGCGCGATGTCCGAATCAGTACCACTCTGGAAGGTCAGCGTGATGCTGGCCTGGCCGTTGGACGAGCTGTTGGACGAGAAGTACATCAGGCCATCGAGGCCTTTCATGTTCTGCTCGATGATCTGCGTCACCGAATCTTCCACCACCTTGGCCGAAGCGCCCGGGTAGTTGGCCGAAATGGACACCGCAGGCGGTGCCACCTCCGGGTACATCGAGATCGGCAGTTTGAGCATTGCCAGCGCACCGGCCAGCATGATGATGATGGCAATGACCCACGCAAAGATGGGCCGGTCGATAAAGAAGCGAGCCATGTAGTTCTCCGCTTACTGCTTGTCAGCCGGCGCTGCGGCAGGCGCGGCAGCAGCAGGCTTGGCGGATTCGGCACCCTTCTCGGTGGCTTGTACCGGCATGCCCGGGCCGATCTTCTGCAGACCTTCAACGATGACCTTGTCACCAGCCTTCAGGCCGCTTTCCACCAGCCACTTGTCGCCGATGCTGCGGCTGACCACGACCGGACGCAGGGCGACCTTGCCTTCGGCATCCACCACCATGGCGCTGGTGTCACCCTTCGGGTCACGCGCAATGCCCTGCATCGGCACCAGCAGCGCATTGGGCCGCACGCCACTGCCAAGCACGGCACGCACGAACATGCCCGGCATCAACACCTGCTCGGGGTTGTCCACACGCACACGCAGACCGTAGCTGCCGGTGGTGGGATCAACACTGACTTCGGAGAACTCCAGCGTGCCCTTGTGGGCAAACGTGGTGCCATCTTCCAGCAGGATGTCCACCGGCAACTCCGAGGCGCCCTGCAGGCGACCTTCGGCCACTTCACGGCGCAGCTGCAGCAGCTCGGTGGAGGACTGGGTCACGTCGATGTACATCGGGTCGAGCTGGTTGATGGTGGCCAGCGCAGTGGCCTGGCCGGCGCTGACCAACGCACCCTGGGTGACCGAGGACTTGCCGATCTGGCCGCTGATGGGTGCGGTGATGCGCGCGTAACCCAAGGTCACGTTGGCGGCATCCAGCGAGGCACGCGCGGCACCAACGTCGGCTTCGGCCTGCTTCCAGGTGGCCTGTGCGTTTTCGTCGTCCTGCACGCTGATCACGCGGCTTTTGACCAATTCGCTGCTGCGCCGCGCAGCCAGACGCGCGGCGTTGGCGATGGCTTCGGCACGGGCCAGCTGTGCGCGGGCACTGTTGGCCTGGGCACGGTAAGCAGCGTCATCCAGCTGATACAGCGGCTGGCCTTCCTTCACCAAGCTGCCTTCGGTGAACAGACGCTTGGCGACAATACCGCTCACCTGCGGGCGGACTTCCGCCACCTGATGGCTGTTGGCGCGGCCCACCAGCTCACGCTTCAGCGTGACCGACTCGGCTTTCAAAGTGACTACCGTGACCTGCCCCGGACCGCCCTGCGGTGGTGCTTCGCCGCCTTTGCACGCAGCGAGCGTAATGGTTAGCGCAAGAGAAAGTGCCAGAACGCGGCAGTTGCTGATTCGGTGCATGTTAGGGCTCGAAAAGGAGAAAAAACGTTGGACCGACACGGCCTGTCATGGCCCTGCCGTCCGGAAACTGGACATATACGGTACGGGTTCGAGATGACCACCGCCAGCATCGACAAGCGCCGATTTTCCTGCACAAACAAGACGGCAGCGGCATACATTCTCGACTGATTGTATATTAACTGGACAATTTCCCAGTTGTATGAAGGAAAGCCCTACAAGATGTGTGAAGCCTTGTGAGCATGAGGTGAGAAGCCCGCTTGGGCAGGCCGGCACTGACGGGACGCCCCCCCCCTCCTCTCCCAACCCGGCAACACCCACCGAGATGTCCCCCTGCCGCGCCTCGCCGCCGCCCAACGCGGCCTCTTCCACCGGCACAAAAAAAACGGCAGCACCGAAGTGCTGCCGTCTGTGTACTCAATCTTCTGGTCGGTTACAGGATGTAACGGCTCAGGTCGGGGTCCTTCACCAGCTCGCCCAGGTGCTTGTCCACATAAGCGTGGTCGATGGCGATGGTTTCGCCGTCGCGGTCCGGGGCTTCGTAGCTGAGCGAATCCAGCAGACGCTCCAGCACCGTGTGCAGGCGACGGGCGCCGATGTTCTCCTGCCGCTCGTTCACCTGGAAGGCAATCTCGGCCAAACGGTCCACCGCATCGGTGGTGAAGCTGACCTTGACGCCCTCGGTGGCCAACAGCGCTTCGTACTGCTTGGTCAACGCGGCTTTCGGCTCGGTGAGGATGCGCACGAAATCTTCCTTGCTCAGCGCGCCCAGTTCCACACGGATCGGAAAGCGGCCCTGAAGCTCGGGGATCAGATCGCTGGGCTTGGCCAGGTGGAACGCACCGGAGGCAATGAACAGAATGTGGTCGGTTTTCACCGTGCCGTATTTGGTGGACACGTTGGAACCTTCCACCAACGGCAGCAGATCGCGCTGCACGCCCTCGCGTGACACATCGCCACCACCAACGTTGTCGCCACGCTTGGCGACTTTGTCGATCTCGTCGATGAAGACGATGCCGTGCTGCTCGCAGGCTTCCACCGCCGCGCTGCGGATGTCGTCTTCGTTGACCAGCTTGCCGGCCTCTTCCTCGATCAGCAGCGGACGCGCGGCCTTGATGGTCAGCGTGCGCTTGTTGGATTTGGCGCTGCCCAGGTTGGCGAACATGGACTTCAACTGCTGGCCCATTTCTTCCATGCCCGGCGGGGTCATGATGTCCATGCTGACGTTGGCGGCCACGTCCAGTTCAATCTCACGCTCATCCAATTCACCGGCACGCAGCATGCGGCGGAACTTGATGCGGGTTTCGTTATCGGCCGCCGAGGGCTCGTTGCGCGCGGCGTCGGCATCAAAACCGATGCCGGCACTGCGGCGCGGCAGCAGCGCGTCGAGGATGCGGTCCTCGGCCTTTTCCTCGGCCTGCGTGCGCACGCGCACTTTGGCCTGCTCGCGGTACAGCTTGACGGCGGTATCGGCCAGGTCGCGGATGATCTGTTCCACATCCTTGCCCACATAACCCACCTCGGTGAAGCGCGTGGCTTCCACCTTCACGAACGGTGCGTTGGCCAGCGTCGCCAGGCGACGGGCGATTTCGGTTTTGCCCACGCCGGTCGGGCCGATCATCAGGATGTTTTTGGGCATCACTTCATTGCGCAGCTCGCCCGGCAGCTGCATGCGGCGCCAGCGGTTGCGCAGCGCGATGGCAACCGCGCGCTTGGCATCGTGCTGGCCAACGATGTGGCGGTCCAGCTCCTGCACGATTTCGCGCGGGGTCATGCTGGCGGAAGACGTTTCAATCTTGTGGGTCATGGGGTGCTCGCAGTCGTTGATCGAAGGGCTTACAGCTCTTCAACCACCACATTCTTGTTGGTGTAAATGCAGATGCCGCCGGCGATGTTGATCGCTTCGACAGCCACGGTTTTTGCGTCCAACTCGGTATGTGCCAACAACGCGCGCGCCGCGCTCAATGCATACGAGCCGCCGGAGCCGATGGCGATGATGCCGTCCTCCGGTTCGATCACATCACCGGTGCCGCTGATGATCAACGAGGTCTCTTTGTCGGCCACGGCCAGCAGAGCTTCCAGCTTGCCGAGGCGGCGCTCGGTGCGCCAATCCTTGGCCAGTTCCACCGCTGCGCGGGTGAGCTGGCCGTGCTTTTCAAGTTTGGCTTCAAACAGCTCAAACAATGTGAACGCATCGGCCGCTGCACCGGCAAAACCGGCCAACACCTGACCATCACGGCCGAGCCGGCGCACTTTGCGCGCGTTGCCCTTCATCACCGTATGGCCCAACGTGACCTGGCCGTCGCCGGCAATGGCCACATGCTCGCCGCGACGGACGCAGCAGATGGTGGTGGCGTGGAAAACATTCGGGTTCTGGCTGGGGTCCATACGGCCTCCGGGATACTGTTCAACGGTAATGGGGTCAGTAACCGCTGCGATCAAGCCTTCCCCCACCCCTGCCCGCGACAGCCGGCGTTCAGTAAAACAGCAAGCTCAGGATGCACGGCGACAACGCCTCACCACTAGCGTCAGGCCATGCGCGGCGGAAGACTGGCCGGTAATGCACAGCGGAGCGTGGCTCCGCTCTGCCCGCGCAAATCGCGGTACCTAAGGCTTGAGCTTGGCGTGATTCGGCCTGTCAGGCTCAGGCTCGATGCCCCAGGCGACGTACCAATCTTCGCCCTGCGTTTCGATCGGGTGCTGCGTGCGCCCGGAGCCATTACCGCAGGCCAACGCGTCGGTGGCGCAATATCGGTCACACCCCCAGCAGATGCGCTCGGGATGCTTGGGTTTGAGCGGGAAAGGCTTGGCCATTGTTCTGATGCCTCCACAGGTCACAAACACAATGCGCCCCTCCTAACGCCTGTGCCCTGATGGAAATCAATTGCCGCCCATTCCGCTCAACACTGCATTGCCCTGCAGCAGCGCCGAGCCATGCTCGGCGGAGGACTTCCCGGTACTGCATGCGCCCGGGGCCATTGCCGCGGCAATCAGGACTTGCGCTTGGCGCGCGGATGCGTGGCGTCGTAGACCTTGGCCAGGTGCTGGAAATCCAGATGCGTGTAGATCTGCGTGGTGGCGATGTCGGCATGGCCAAGCAGTTCCTGCACACCGCGCAGGTCACCGGAAGATTCCAGAATGTGGCTGGCAAAGCTGTGCCGCAGCATGTGCGGATGCACGTGTTTGAAAAGCCCTTGCCGCTGCGCCAGCTGCTTGATACGTATCTGCACCGCGCGCTGGGTGATGGGCCCGCCGTTGCGGCCCGGAAACACCGGCCTCTCGTTACTGCCGCCGCTGTCTTTACGCCACGCCTGCAACGCGTTCAACGCATGCGTGCCGACCGGAACACTGCGCTCACGGTTGCCCTTGCCATGCACCAGCACCAGGCCGCTGGCCATGTCCAGATCGCGCCAATGCAAGGCGCAAAGTTCACTCAAACGCAGGCCTGAGGAATAGAACAGCTCCAACAACGCGCGGTCGCGAAGGCCCAATGGCGCATCGGTGGGCAGTTCGACCAACTGCACCGCTTCGTCAGCATCCAATACCTGCGGCAACTTGCGCGGCGCCTTGGGCGCGCGCAGGCCGGCGGCGGGGCTGGTTTCGATGACGTTGTTCTTGAGCAGCCACGCATAAAAGCTGCGGCAGGCAGACAAGCGCCGCTGCAGGCTTTTGGCGGACAAACCGCGACGGTGCTCAGCGGCAATGAAGTCACGCAAGGCATCGCCCGTCACTGCCTGCGGATCGGCAATGTCATTGGCCTCGCACCACTGCGACAACGCCGCAAGGTCGCGCTGGTAGGCGTCCAGCGTATGCGCTGACATGCGCCGTTCGACCTGCAGGTAGGACAGAAACTTCTGGACGGCGCTCATCGCCGCATCACCGCATCAAACGCTGCGGAACCGCTGCAGGCCCGCCGCCAGCGACTCGCCCATCATGCGCAGGAACAGCGTGCCCATGCCCGGATAGAAGCGGTTTGCGTCGTGGCTGCCCACAGCGATCAAACCGACACCCGGCAACGGCAGCAACGCGGTGGACGACACCTCACCCACGCGCTCTGCGTACAGCAGTTCGTTCTTCTCCGGCTGCAGCCGACCGCAGATGGGCTCACCGTCCTGCAGGCAATCATGGAAGGCGGCCAGACGCGGGTCGTCCTGCGCGATGACCTGCAACCACGGCGCCTGCTCCAGCTCCGGCACCGCGTCGAACGAAACGATACGCACCAGATCGCCGGCAAAATCCTCTTCCAGCGAGGCCGCCATCGCCCGCAAGGTGTCGGCAGCGCTGGTCTGCCGCATCAATGCCAAGGTCAGCTGATGCGTGCGTACCGCCAAACGCTCGTTGATCTGTGCATTGCTGCCCAGGTCGGCCAAGCGCCGCGACAGTTCGCGGTTTTTGTCGCGCAGTACTTCCAGCTGATAGCTGGCCAGCGACGCGGTCGGGCCGTCATCGCGCGGCACCACCAAGGTCAACGCCAGATCAGGAAACTGTTTAAGGAAGCCCGGATGACGACGCAGCCAAGCGGCTACTTCGTGGGCACCGATTTTTTCCGCGGTCTCGTTCATCCCATCCACTCTCCGTCGAAAACGAATGCTGCAGGCCCGGACATGACAATCGCAGCCTCGTCATCCGGCCACTGGATGCGCAGGTCACCGCCCGGCAGTGAGATCAAAGCGTCGCGCTGCAGGCGACCGCGCTGCATCAGCACCACGGCGGCGGCGCAGGCACCGCTGCCGCACGCCAGCGTTTCGCCGACACCGCGCTCAAACACGCGCAGCTTGGCGTGGCCGCTGTCGAGCACCTGGGCGAAGCCCACGTTCACCGATTCCGGGAACGAGGCGTGCTGCTGCAGCAACGCCCCCACCCGCTCCAGCGGCGCCGCGTCAATCAGGCCTACTTCCAGCACGGCGTGCGGGTTGCCCATCGACACCGCACCGAAGCGGACGTTCTCGCCCTGCAGCGACACTGCGTATTCCTCGCGCGCGCGCGGGAAACCCACCAGCGGAATCTGCGCCGGCTCAAACTCCGGCTTGCCCATGGTCACCGCGTAACGATCGTCGGCCAGGCGCTGCACGGCATGCGTGCGCAGTGGGCTGTCGATGACAAACGAATCACCCTGAGCGGCACCCTCGCGCACCAGCCACGCCGCGACACAGCGCGCGCCGTTGCCACATTGCTGCGAACCAGAGCCGTCGGAATTCCAGATGCGATACGACGCAACCGAGCCTTCCTCACGCGGCGCCTCGATGGTGAGAATCTGATCGCAACCCACACCGAAATGGCGGTCTGCAAGCCGAGCAGCCAGCGCCGCATCCGGCGGCGGCGTGCCATCACGCAGGTCCAGCACCACAAAATCATTGCCGGCACCGTGCATCTTGGTGAAACGCAGGTGCCCCGAAGCCGACTTACTCATTGATCTTGGCGTCGCTTTCGGCCGGCTTGGTTTCGGCATCATCGCTGGCGTCCACCGGCGTTGCCGGGCTGCCATCGGTATCGGCTGCGTCGTCCGGAACGACCTCCTGCTCTTCGATCGGCACCGGCTTCTGCGGCATCACCAGCGGCCCCTTGTTACCGCAGGCAGTGAGGGCCAGCAGCGCGCAGGCCACTGGAATGAGCATCAGGGAACGGGACGTCGTGTTCATGCCCGAAGTATAGCCACTGGACCATGAAGTCCGGTTGCCACACGCGCTGTTCAGCTGGCGGGCGGCGGCAACGGACGCAACCACAGCCACAGGCAGACGCAGGCCATGATGCTGATCGAGGTCCACTTCACCCATGCCAGCGGCACACACCACAAGGTAATCAGCGCACAGGCCAGCATGGTCAGGCTGGCCATCCACTTGCCTTTGCGGCTCACCGCGCCATGCGCACGCCAGTTGACGATGCTCGGGCCGAAGCGCGGGTGCGTCACCAGCCAGGTGTGCAGGCGTTCTGAGCCATGCGAGGCCGCCCACGCCGAAATCAGCACGAACACGGTAGTCGGCAGGCCCGGCACGAAGATGCCGACAATGCCGACGCCCAAGCTCACATAGGCCAGCAGCCACCACGCCCAGCGCATGCGCACCGGGCGTGATCTGGGCGATTGCGGCGGCTCAGACATACGCGTTTGGGCCAATCAGTTCGCTACACCCAACTGCGACAACACGAAGGCGAAGGATTCGGCCTGTTCCTTGTAGCGCTGGAAACGGCCTGACTTGCCGCCGTGGCCAGCCTCCATGTTGGTGCGGAACACGATGGGCAGGCTGCCGGTGTTGACGTCACGCAGACGCGCCACCCACTTGGCCGGCTCCCAGTACTGCACCTGCGAATCCCACAGGCCGGTGCCGACGAACAGCGACGGGTAAGCCTGCGCGCGCACGTTGTCATACGGCGAGTAGGTGAGCATGTAGTCGTAATACGGCTTCTGCTCGGGGTTGCCCCACTCGTCGTACTCGTTGGTGGTGAGCGGGATGCTGGCGTCGAGCATGGTGGTGACCACGTCCACAAACGGCACCTGCGCCACCATCACGCGGTAATCGGCCGGTGCCTGGTTGGCCACCGCTCCCATCAACAGGCCACCCGCACTGCCACCGGAAGCGGCAACGCGATCCTTGGCGGCATATCCCTGCGCCACCAGCGCGCGGGTGACATCGACAAAATCGTTGAAGGTGTTCTGCTTGTTGAGCAGCTTGCCGTCCTCGTACCAGTTGCGGCCCATTTCCTCACCGCCACGGATGTGCGCGATGGCGTAGACCATGCCGCGATCAAGCAGGCTCACCACGCTCTGGTTGAAGCCTGGGTCCATCGACATGCCATAGCTGCCGTAGGCGTACTGATACAGCGCGGCGCTGCCGTCCTTCTTGAAGCCCTTTTTGTAGACCACCGACACCGGCACCTTGGCGCCATCGCGTGCGGTCACCCAGACGCGCTCGGTCTGGTACAGCGCCGGGTCATAGCCGATCACCGGCTGCTGCTTGAGCTGGCGGCGCTCACCGGTTTTGACGTTGAGCTCGTAGGTGGTGGCCGGCGTGGTCAACGAGGTGTAGCTGTAACGCAACCATTCGGTGTCCGGCTCGGCGTTGACCGACAAGCCCATCGAGTAGGCAGGCTCATCGGCTTTGACAAACTCGCTGTGACCATCGGCAAACAGCAGACGCACGCGCTCCAACGCATCGGCGCGCTCGGCGATGGCGGTGTAGCCGTTGAACAGCTCGAAGCCTTCAACCAGCACCAGCGGATCGTGTGCTACCCAATCCTTCCACTGCTTGCGGCTGGTGGCGTCGTCAGGCGCGGTGACCAACTTGAAGTTCTTGGCGCCATCAGCGTTGGTGCGGATCACCCAACGGCCATCGAAATGGTCGGCGTCGTATTCCACATCGCGCTCGCGCGGCGCCAGCACGGTGAACGCACCGGGATTGGCGGCAGAGGTATAGCGCAGCTCGGAGGACACCGTGCTGTCCACGCCGATGGTGATGAAGCGGTCATCGCGGGTGCGGCCGATGCCCATGTAGAAGCTGTCGTCGTCTTCTTCATAGACCAGCGTGTCGGCGCTGACCGGCGTGCCCAGCACGTGCTTCTTCACGCGCACGGTGAGCAGGGTTTCCGGATCGTTTTCGACATAGAACACGGTACGGTTGTCATCGGCCCACACCACGTTGGCCGAGACACCGGTGATCACATCCGGCAGCAGCTTGCCGGTTTCCAGGTCCTTGAAACGCAGGGTGTACTGGCGACGGCCGACATCATCGTCGGCCCAGGCCAGCAGGCGGTTGTCCTGGCTCACTTCCATGTCACCGACACCAAAGTAGCCCTTGCCTTCGGCCATGACGTTCAGATCCAGCAGCACTTCTTCCGGTGCCTGCATGTCGCCCTTGCGGCGCACGTAGATCGGGTAGTCCTTGCCGGTCTCGTAGCGGGTGTAATACCAGTAGTCACGCTCGCGGTACGGCACGCTGGCATCGTCCTGCTTGATGCGGCCGACGATCTCGCTGTAGAGCTTTTCTTCCAGCGGCTTGAGCGGCGCCATCAGCGCGTCGGTGTAGGCGTTCTCGGCCTTGAGGTAGGCCAGCATGTCCGGATTTTCGCGCTTGTCGTCGCGCAGCCAGTAGTACTCGTCCTGGCGCTCGGCACCGAACGGGGCCTTGACCGTGTGCGGGTGCTTGGCGACATCGGGCGGGGTGGGCGTTGCGGCGACGGCGGTGTTCATCATCAGGCTTGCTACCAACAGGCAAAGGGCAGGTTTCACAGAGGGCTCCCATCGGCGGGGGCGGCGCCTCCGCACAACAGCCCACAGTGTGCCACGGGCAGCGGGCGCCAATCGAGACATGCGCCGTTGGTCGCAATGCCATGTCACGCGTGCCGCCCTATGATGCAGCGATGAACACCTCCGCCCCCACGCCTTCGGGCTACAGCCGCCGCAGCCACGAAATTGCGCCGTTCCACGTCATGTCCCTGCTGGCCCGCGCCAACGCGCTGGAGCAGGCAGGCCATGATGTGATCCATCTGGAAATCGGCGAGCCGGACTTCACCACCGCCGAGCCCATCGTGCGCGCCGGCCAGGCCGCACTCGGCGCCGGCCATACCCGTTACACCGCAGCACGCGGCCTGCCCGCGCTGCGCGAGGCGATTGCCGGCTTCTATCGCAACCGATATGGCCTGAAGATCGACCCCGAACGCATTCTGGTCACGCCCGGCGGCTCGGGCGCGCTGCTGCTGGCGTCCAGCCTGCTGGTGGACCCGGGCAAGCATTGGCTGTTGGCCGATCCCGGCTATCCGTGCAACCGGCATTTTCTGCGGCTGGTGGAAGGCGCCGCACAGCTGGTGCCTGTGGGCCCGCAGAGCGGCTACCAACTCACACCGGAGCTGATTGATCAGCAGTGGAACAGCGACAGTGTCGGCGCGTTGGTCGCATCCCCGGCCAACCCCACCGGCACCACGTTGGATGTCCAACAGCTGGCGGCGTTGTCGGCATCGTTGAAAGCGCGCGGCGGCCACTTGGTGGTGGATGAGATCTACCACGGCCTGACCTACGGCTTTGATGCGCCCAGCGTGCTGGAAGTGGACGATGAAGCGTTCGTGCTGAATAGTTTTTCCAAGTATTTCGGCATGACCGGCTGGCGCCTGGGGTGGCTGGTGGCGCCACCGCGCGCGGTGCCCGAGCTGGAGAAGCTTGCGCAGAATCTATACATCAGCGCGCCGTCGATGGCACAGCATGCGGCGTTGGCGTGTTTTGAGCCGGAGACGATTGCCATCTTCGAGCAACGGCGCGAGCAGTTCCGTCAACGCCGCGATTACCTGCTGCCTGCATTACGCGAATTGGGCTTCCGCATTGATGTGGAACCGCAGGGCGCGTTTTATCTGTATTGCGACGTGAGTGCGTTCACTGATGATGCGCAGGCATTCTGTGCGCACTTCCTGGAGACCGAGCACGTGGCGTTCACGCCGGGGCTGGATTTTGGCAGCTACCGCGCAAACCAGCACGTGCGCATTGCCTATACGCAGGATGTTGCGCGATTGCAGGAAGCGGTAATGCGGATTGCGCGCGGGCTGGAGCGTTGGCAGGGGAAGTAAAGGCAGGACTGCTTCCTTCTCCCGCGTGCGGGACAGCCCCCCCCCCTTCTTGGGGAAGGTGCTGCCGGGCGGATGGGGGAGCGTTGGCTAAAAAAAACCGCTTCAGTTCACCGTCAGAACTTCGCTCTGCCCTCACCCCAACCCCTTTCCCGTAAACAGGAGAGGGGCTTTCAGTGCGATGGCGCGGACCGAGATGCTCGCGGAGAAAGCAGTCGCGCGGCTTCTCCCTTCTCCCGCGTGCGGGAGAAGGTGGTGCGGAGCACCGGATGAGGGAAGCTTTTGAAGCTCAAGCTGCCCTCACCCCAACCCCTCTCCCGTAAACAGGAGAGGGGCTTTCAGTGCGATGGCGCGAACGGTGCGCGGGCTGGGCCATCCATGAAGAAAACTGCCGCAAGGTTGTTCCCTTCTCCCGCGTGCGGGGGAAGGTGCCCGCAGGGCGGATGGGGGAGCGTTGGCTTCAAAAAAAACCGCCTCAGTTCACCGTCAGAACTTCGCTCTTCCCTCACCCCAACCCCTCTCCCGTATACGGGAGAGGGGCTTGAGCAAAAACAAAAAGCAAAAACAAACGCCACCTTTCGGTGGCGTTTGTTTTGCATCATGTCAAAGCAATCATCGCTTCAAAATAGAAGCTGGCTGAAAGCCAAGCATCACTTCTTGCTCAGCTGCTCCCACAGGAAGCTGTACGCCAGGGCCGACATGTGTGCGGCCTGTGCGTTGTTCGCCGCGCCGCCGTGGCCACCTTCGATGTTCTCGTAGTAGGTCACATCCTTGCCCGCGTCGATCATCTTGGCCGCCATTTTGCGGGCGTGGCCCGGGTGTACGCGGTCATCGCGGGTGGAGGTGGTGAACAACACCGGCGGGTAGCTCTTGGCCGGGTCGAACAGGTGGTACGGGGAGAAGGTCTTGATGAACTCCCAATCGGCCGTGTCCGGGTTGCCGTACTCAGCCATCCAAGAGGCGCCGGCCAGCAGGTGGCTGTAACGCTTCATGTCCAGCAGCGGAACCTGCACCACCACCGCACCAAACAGCTCCGGGTACTGGGTGAGCATGTTGCCGGTCAGCAGACCGCCGTTGCTGCCGCCCTGCACGCCCAGGTGCTTGGCCGAGGTGATGTTGCGGCTGACCAGGTCCTGCGCCACCGCTGCCATGTCCTCATACGCCTTGTGGCGGTTCTGCTTCAGCGCTGCCTGGTGCCAACGCGGGCCGTACTCGCCGCCGCCACGAATGTTGGCCACCACGTACACGCCGCCCTTGTCCAACCAGGCGCGGCCCATGCCGCCGGAATAACCCGGGGTCAGCGAGATTTCAAAACCACCGTAGCCGTACAGCAACGTCGGGTTGGAACCGTCCAGCTTCATCGCCTTGTCGTGCACCACGAAGTACGGCACGCGGGTGCCGTCCTTGCTGGTGGCGAAGTGCTGCTCGATCACCTTGCCGCTGGCATCAAAAAACGCCGGCATGGTCTTGAGCACTTCCGGCTGCTGGCCGATCTCCGCCAGCGCCAACGTGGTCGGGGTGAGGTAGTCGGTAACCGTCATCCACACCGCATCGCTTTCGTCAGCGTCCACCGCGCCCACACCAATGGTGCCGAAGGTCGGTGCGCCGGTGAACTCACTGGCAACCCAGCCGTCTGCGCCGTGGGTCATCACCTTGAGGCGGTTCTTGACGTCGTCCAGCACGTTCAACACCACATGCGATTTGGTCCAGGACATACCAGCCAGCGAGGTGGTGTCGGTCGGGGCGAACAGCACGTCAAAGTCGCGCTTGCCGGCCATGAAGTCGTCAAACTTCGTCACCAGCAGCGAACCTGCGGTGTAGGTCTTGCCGCCCACGGTCCACGGCTCGCGCAGCTCCAGGGTGAGCCATTCGCGACGCACGCCCTTCTCGGCCGAGTTCGGTGCATCCACCTTGGTCAGCTTGCCGTCTGCGCCGAGCACGAACAGCTCGTTGTTGTAGAAGGCGATGGTGCGGCTGACGAAGTTGCGCTCGAAGCCCGGCGTGTCGTCGTGCATCGCCGCGATGTACATGTCTTCCGGCTTGCCTTCATACACCGGGGTTGCGGCGCTGATCGGCGTGCCACGCTGCCAGCGCTTGACCACCCGCGGGTAGCCGGAGGTGGTCATCGAACCATCGCCGAAATCGGTGTAGACGAACACGTTGTTCTGGTCGATCCAGCCCAGCCCGCCCTTGGCCTCGGCACGGAAGAAGCCGTCCTTGATCCAGGTCTTCTGCGACAGATCGAACTCGCGGGTGACGTCGGCATCGGCGCCGCCGCGCGACAGCGCGATCAGGCAGCGGGTGTATTCCGGGCGCAGGCAGTCGGCGCCGTGCCACACCCAGTTCTCACCCTCGGTCTTGTTCAGCGCGTCCAGGTCCAGCACGGTTTCCCACAACGGCTCGGCCTTGCGGTATTCCACCAGCGTGGTGCGGCGCCAGATGCCGCGCTCGTGCTGCTTGTCCTTCCAGAAGTTGTAGTAGTAATCGCCAATCTTCTGCACGCCGGGGATCTTGGCGTCCGAATCCAGCACCTCGCGGATGCCGGCCTCCATCTGCTTGAACTGCGGGCTCTGCGCCAGGCGGCCCTCGGACTTGGCGTTCTGCTCTTTCACCCAGGTCAGCGGCTTGTCGCCGGTGACATCCTCCAGCCAGGCGTACGGGTCCTGCGGCTGGTCAGCAGCCATGGCAACGCCGGCCAGGCCGGAAGAAAGCATCCCTGCAACAAGGCAGGCGGAGGTGATTCGGGACATTTCGGCTCCACACGGTCATAGGCGCCGAACGCTAGCACAGGCCACCGCCCGTGCTCCCGTGTCGAAGGTCAGGCCGCCTGCGACCTGCGCCAGCGCAAGGGGCGGCGCACGCGCCGTGCCTGCGGGCCGCGGCGGCGCTGCCCCGCCTTGCGGTTGCGCCAGGCGGCCGGCAGGCGAAAGCGGTACAGCGCCCACCAAGATGCCAGCGGCATGCCCACCAGCCACAGCGGCAGCCAGCCAATCCAGGCGCTGTGCCCGCGCGCGGCCGGCCACACCAGTACCAGGGCCAGGCCCGCCAACGCAACCTGCCTGACGCAGCGCAGCACGCGCGGATCGGGGCTGTGGTCCTGCTTACGACGGTGAGACAGTGCGGACGGCTTGGGCATGACGTTCTCCGGCAACATGGCTGTGTTGGAGTGCATCCTCAACGCCTCCCATCTCACAGACTGCGACCTGCCATTGACGCGCCCATCGCTGCCCGTCGAACATGCTGCTGTCACCTACCCATGGCGCTCCAACCCGTAATGCGACCAATTCCAGCGTTCCTGTCCGCCCTGCTGTTGAGCCTGACCCTGCCGCTGGCACCTGCCCACGCGCAGGACGCCCCTGCCGCCGCACCCGCCGTGGAGGGTATTTCCGAAGGCCCGGTCGATCTGCAACGCTTCATGGGCCGCTGGTATGTGGTTGGGCGGGTGCCCAATTTCATCGAGCGCGGGCACGTGGCCAGCGTCAATACCTACACGCTGAATGACGAGGACAAGGTCAGCATCAACTACCAGTTCCGCGAAGGCTTCAGCGAGCCGGTCGAAGAGCTCAACATCCGCGCCAAGGTGGATGAAGACAGCGGCAACCGGCGCTGGCGTACATGGTTCTATCGCGTGGTGCCTACCCATTCACGGGTGCTGGAAGTCGCGCCGGATTATTCCTGGGCACTGATCGGCTACCCGGGCCGCGAGATGGCGTGGATCTTTGCCCGCGAACCGGACATGGACAACACGCTGTATCGGCAGCTGGCGCTGCGCCTGCGTGACAAATACGACGTCAACACCGACAAGCTCAAGCGCGTGCCGCAGCACGCCGAGCAGGTGGGACGCCTGGGGTTTGAAGTGCCCAACAAGAAGTGAGTGGACAGGAGTGAGGAGCGGGTGCCGGTGCACGCAGGATTTCTGCGTGCTCACCGCCTCCATCTGCATCACTCCAATTCAAGGCCCGGGTAAGCGCAATGCATCCCGGGCTGGCTGTTGAACCAACTCAGCGCTGCTGATGCAAGGTGATCAAAGCGGGAAAGCAGCAGCGGCAGCGCAGGCAAACCTGACGTGGCCGAGGCCCTGCTCGCTGCTCACTCCCACCCTTCAGTCGTAATTGCTCAGTGCCAGCGACAGCAGCGCCTTGGCCTGTTCACGCAATGACTGCGGCTCGATGATTTCCGCGTCCGAGCCGTAATGCAGCACATCCATCAGCAACTCACGCGAGACGCTGTACGGCAACTTCAGCTCATAACGGCCATCGGCCAGAAAGCGGCCCTGCTGCTTGGAATGCCAGTGTTCATCGGCCACCCAGCGCGCGGCCTTGGCGCTGAACACAATCGTCGCCCAGCCCTTCGGGGCGCCAGAAAAGATGCCGTAGCTGGCGGCCAGTTGTTCATCCAACTCGGCATCGGGCACATCACGGGCCGGCTGGTCGAGCAGGCGCGCCTGATGAATGCGGTCCACGGCGAAACTGCGCACCGCATCGCGGGTGTGGTCCCACGCATCCAGGTACCAATTGTCGCGATAGTGGGTAATGCGCTGCGGCGACACGGTGCGGCGGGTGGACTCGTCGGTGGAACGCGCACGATATTCAAACGACAGCTGTTTGCGCTCCAGCACGCCGGAGGCCACGGTGCGGAAGCTGGCTTCGTCCAGCTTGCGGCCCCGGTGCGGAATGACCCGCACCCGTTCCACCGGCCATGACGACGCACCAGCCTGCGCGGCCAACAGGCCTTCAATGCGCTGCTGCAGCGGCGCCAGCACCGAGGACAGCACCCCGCCCCCGGTGCGCGACAGCAGGTGCTGGGAGGCCAACAAAGCATGCAGTTCTTCTGAACTCAGCCACAGGCCCGGCAGCTCGAATCGGTCGCTTTCGCCACTGAGATAGCGGAAACCGGCCTCGCCATCGCCTTCCACCGGCGCCATCAGCGCATCGCGCAGAAAGGCCAGGTCGCGGTAGACCGTTGCCCGGGAACATCCCAGTTCTTCCTGCAGCCGAGCCACCGTTACCGGGTAACGGGCGGATTTAAGCAGGCGATGCAGCGCGTTTATGCGTTCGTAGCGATCCATGGGCCGATTATGTCCGACTCCGGGCCGCAATGCTGCGGGGCGGGCAGCCACTTCCCCGCCTAACGGCATCTGAAGTGCCGGCCGGCCTGGAAACGGGCCACCAGAAGCCTTCCGGTATCATGGAAACGCTTTCTTACCCCCGTTTTGCTCCCGGAGATTGACTGATGTCACTGCGTGTTTCCCTGTTCCTGCCGCTGTTGTTGTGCGCCCCGATGGCCGCCTGGGCAGATGATGCCTCCGACCTGGCCGCCATGAGCTCCCCCTGGAGCGGCAGTGGTGGTGAGCTCGGTTTCGCCTCCGCCCATGGCAACAGCACCACCGAAAGCTTCAACGGCCGCCTCAAGCTGCGTTACACCGACGACGATTGGGTGCACAGCATGGATCTGTTCGGCCTGCGTTCCAGCGCCGAGTACAACCAGACCAGTGACGACGGCACCACCAGTCGCAGGCGCCAGACCACCGCCAACCGTTACAGCGTCAGCGCCGGTAGCGCGTTGCAGCTGGGCGAGCACCGCCAGCTGACCGCCACGGGGCGTCATGAAAGCGACGACTTTGCCACCTACGACCGCCAGAGCAGCTTTGGTCTGGGTTACGGCACGCGCCTGATCGACGGTGAGCGCCTGACCCTGGACACCCAGATCGGCCCCGGTGTGCGCCGCTCGCACAACGCCGACACCGACGAAGACCGCACCGGCCTGATTGGTCGTGGCCTGTTCGACCTGAAGTTCGCGATCACCGAAAACACCGAGCTGGTCAACAGCCTGCTGGTCGAGTCCGGCTCGTACAACACCTTCGCGCAGAATGACTTTGGCGTGTCGGTGAGCATGAACCAGCACTTCGCACTGAAGGCCGGTTGGCAGGCGCGCCACAACAGCGACGTGGCCGAAGACAAGCGCAAGACCGATACCCTGACCACCATGAACGTGGTTTACAGCTTCAAGTGATCTAGAAGCACGGCTTGGCGATACGAAAAGGGAATGGTGCTGCGTGACGAGCAACTGCTCGGCCGCGCGGCCCATTCCCTTTTTTATTGAGCGCCTGCTCCTGCCCCATCTGTAGGGCGGAGCCATGCTCCGCTGGGGCATCATCGGGACGGCCAACGCCGAGCATGGCTCGGCGCTACCGTGCTTTGGCTCAGGCCGGGTTACCCAGCAGCTCGCCGGCGCCAGCATCCAGCAACTGACGTGCGACGTTGCGGCCCAGTGCTTCCGGGTCACTTGCCGGGCCATGGGCTTGCGCACGCACGATGCGGCCATCGGCCACACCGCCGACCAAGCCCTGCAGCCACAAATCCTGACCCTGCCATTGCGCCAAGCCGGCCACCGGCACGTGGCAGCTGCCCTCCAGCGCGCGGTTCATGGCGCGCTCGGCCTCCACGCAGGTGCGCGTGGCCGCGTCATCCAAAGCCGCGACCAGGGCAATCACATTCGCATCGTCCTGGCGGCACTCAATAGCCACGGCCGCCTGTGCCGGCGCCGGCAGCCATTGCGGCGCGCGCAGACGGTCGCGGATGCGCTCGCCAAACGCCAAGCGCTCCAAACCCGCGCAGGCCAGGATGATGGCGTCGTAATCACCGGCGTCCAGCTTGCCCAAACGCGTATTGACGTTGCCACGCAGGTCGCGCGCTTTCAGGTCCGGGCGCAAGGCGCGCAGTTGGGCCTGTCGCCGCAGCGAGGAAGTACCCACGCACGCGCCCTGCGGCAAGGCATCAAGCGAGGCGTAGTGGTTGGACACGAAGGCATCGGCCGGATCGGCGCGCTCCAGAATGGCCGGCAGCGCGAACGGCGCTTCCAGTTCCATCGGTACATCCTTGAGCGAATGCACGGCGCAATCGGCTTCGCCGCGCATCATTGCCAGCTCCAGTTCCTTCAGGAACAGGCCCTTGCCGCCAATGGCAGCCAACGAGCGGTCCAGTACTTCATCGCCGCGTGTGCTCATCGGCACCAGCTCCACCACCAGACCGGGATGGGCCTGACGCAGGCGGTCGGCGACATGTTCGCTCTGCCACAGGGCAAGCGGGCTCTTTCGGGTAGCAATACGCAGGATGGTCATGGCCGCATTATCGCCGCTGCCGACGCGCAGGTCACAGCCGGACCAGTTCAACCTTCAGATTGGCCACGCAGCGGCGGCTGACTTCCAGCAGTTCCGGCACGTCGCGCAGCACCGCCTGCACCTGCCCGGCGGGCGTGCGCCGTACTTCCTGCAGCTGCTCGCGGGCCACCAGGCAATTGCGGTGGATCCGGATGAAACGCTCGCCGAACTCGTCTTCCAGCGAGCGCAGTGATTCTTCGACCAGATCCTGCCCGCGCTTGTGGTGAACCACCACGTATTTTTCCTCGGCCTGCAGGTAGACGATGTCCTGCACCGGCACCAGGCGCAGGCTGCCGCGCAGGCGCGCGCACAACACCCGCCGCGCCTGCGTTACCGGGGCCGGTGCGGCGATGGCGCGCCCGGCGATCACGGTGCGGGCACGGGCCAGCGCCGCGTCCAGACGTTCGGCGCGGATCGGCTTCATCAGGTAATCCACCGCCGCCGCCTCAAAGGCGGACAGCGCGTGGGCGTCGTAAGCGGTGCAGAACACCACGGCAGGCCGGGGCTCGAACTGGGCCAGATGACGGGCGACTTCCAGCCCATCAACGCCGGGCATGGCGATGTCCAGCAGCACCAGATCCGGCTGTGTCTGCGCGCAGGCGTGCAGCGCGTCGGTGCCGTTGGCGGCCTCAGCCACCACGGTGATGCCGGCCTGCTCGGCCAGCAGCGAGCGCAGGCGCTCGCGCGCCAGCGGCTCGTCGTCAGCAATGACTACCTTCACTCGCGGTCCTCCCCGTCACGCTGCGCTGGTGCAGCCATGGTAGCCGCACAGCGTGAAAACCGGCATGACTGCAAGCGGAACTGCGCAGTCCCTCACATCCCGGCCGTCACGCGTCGAAGCGGGCCTGCAGCCAATCGCCCAATGCGTGGATCTCCTCGCCGCAGACCTGGTGCGCCATCGGGTAGCGGTGCCACTCCACGCCAAAGCCCAACTGGCTGAGCACCTGCATGCTGTGTTCGGCAATCTGCACCGGAATCACCGGGTCGGCGGTGCCGTGTGCCATAAACAACGGTTGCGCGTTGGCGCCGTCCACCAGCTGCGCGGCGGCGGCATCCACCTCCGGCAGATAGCTGGACAGCGCGACCAGCCCGGCCAGTTTTTCACGGCGCTGCAGGCCGGTGGACAAGGTGATGGCACCGCCCTGCGAGAAACCGATCAACACGATGTGGTCCGGCGCGATACCGCGTTCCTGCTCGCGTGCGATCAGCGCTTCAACCTGGGCGACCGACTCTGCAACACCGCCGGCATCGGCACGGCTGCGGAAATCCATGCTGACGATGTCGTACCACGCACGCATCGGCATGCCGTTGTTGATGGTCACCGCGCGCTTGGGCGCATGCGGGAACACAAAACGGATGGCCGGCCACTGCGGGCGTACCAGCTCGGGCACGATGGGCGCGAAATCATGGCCGTCGGCGCCCAGGCCATGCAACCAGATGATCGACCACTGCGGCGATGCGCCGGTTTCCTGTTCCACCGTTTCCAGCATTTCAATCACTCCCTAAGACAGGCCGCGATTATGCCGTGTTGGGACAAATGCAGCTGCGGATGCAACGCGGCAGGCATGAAAAATACCGGACACACAACGCGTGCCCGGCACCTGCCGTTACAGACCGCCCTGCGACGGCTCGCGCATTGCCGCTGCACGCAGTTCAGCGGCGCGTACCAACACACGCGGCGGGTGGCTTTCTTCAGGGATTGACAGCAGTTGGTGGCGGCGCAGCCAATCACCGGCGCGGCGCGACGATGTCCACGCCACCACCGGCACGGCCAATGCCATGCCGATCACCACCGGCGCCATCCATGCGGCCAGCGGCGGCGATACGGCGTACGCCATGGCGCCCATCACCAAACCAAACAGACTCAGCCCGCCATAGCTGCGCAGCAACGCGCCCAGCGAAACCGTGCCATCGTCGCGCTGCTGTGCATCCCAGCCTGAATCTTTGCCGGCCAGCACTTCGGACACGCCGCGCGATTGCACGTACATCACCACCGGCGCCATCAACGCGGCCAGCAGGGTTTCCAGCAGCACCGATATCAGCGCGCGGAAAGCGCCGCCGCAGCCCAAGCGCTCGCCACGCGAGGTCAGCATCGCCACGTAGCCCATCAATTTGGGCGCAAGCAGCACTGCCATGGTCACGGCAAACACCCACACCACGCCTTGTTGATCCAGGCCACGCCAGTAATGCGCGGGCGAGGCTTTAAGGTTCAACTCTTCGACCAGATCAATGCCGCCGTGGATCAGCGGAATCGCAATGCCGATCAGCATCAGCATCGCCCACATCGGCGCGGTGAAATAGTGGCCGATGCCGATCATCATGTGCACGCGGCTGATCCAATGCAGGCCCGGCGTGGCCACCACTTTGGAGTGCTGCAGGTTGCCTTGGCACCAGCGACGGTCGCGGATGAGCATGTCGGTCAGCGTCGGCGGGCCTTCTTCGTAGCTGCCCTGCAGATACGGCACCATGTGCGCGGCCCAGCCACCACGGCGCATCAAGGCGGCCTCGACAAAATCGTGGCTGAGCACGTGGCCGCCAAACGGCTTGCGCCCCGGCAACTCCGGCAAACCTGCCTGTTCGGCGAATGCCTGGGTACGGATGACCGCGTTATGGCCCCAATAATTGCTCTCGGCGCCATGCCACCACGCCACCCCATAAGCCATCACCGGCCCATACACACGGCCACCAAACTGCTGCATGCGGGCAAATGCGGTGCGTCCGTTGACCACCGCCGGCAGTGATTGAATCAGGCCGACGGTGGGGTGTTTTTCCATCGCCGAGGTCAGCCGCACGATCACATCGCCGGTCATCAGGCTGTCGGCGTCCAGGATCAGCATCTGCGGATAGGCGCCACCAAAACGGCGCACCCAATCGGCGATGTTGCCGGCCTTGCGGCCCACATTGCTGGCCCGGCGGCGATAGAACAGGCGCTCGGCGCCACCGGTTTCCTCTACCAGGCGCAGGAACACCTGCTCCTCGGCACGGCCGATGTCATCGCGGGTGGTGTCGCTGAGCACGTAGAAATCAAACCGGTCCAGCTGCCCGGTTGCGGCCACCGATTCGTAGATGGCCTGCAGCCCGGCCATCATCCGGCGCGGGTCTTCGTTATAGGTGGGCATCAACAACGCGGTGCGCGTCTGCAGCACCGGCAGCGGTGTATCCGGATAGATACCCAGTTTGCGACGGCCGCGCAGCAATGCCTGCAGGCCGGCAAGGCTGCCGACGAAGGACAGCGCAATCCACGCGAACAACGCCACGAACAGCAGCAAGAGGCAGCCTTCCAGCACGTTGATGCCGCCGTTGGACAGGACGCGGGCCATCATCGCGGTGGCGACGGCAGTCATCACTGCCGTGGTACCGAACACATACAGCCGGCGCAGGCCGATGTTGGGCGGCGCGGTTTCCTGCCGGCGTACCTTCAGCTTGCCCTCGCGCAGCGACTGTTCCGGCATCTGTAACGGATGCTCGGCCGGCAAGACCGCCATGCCGGCGTCCAAGCCCATCTCGATGGATATGTCAGCCGGGGCGGAGGTAGTCGTGAAATCGCTCACCGATTACCCCGGCGCGGCATCACCGACAGATCATTGCATCGTGCGGAAGAGCGTGCGCCGCCATTCCTTTCACTGCTTGCGTGTTGCACCGGAATTCCTTGAAGGGAGAACGTGATCAGCGGAAAAAGCTAGTGGATCAAACCTAAACCGGCGGCAAACACCTTGCACCGCCAGCGTGACGTGCCGTACTTCAGGCATCGCGGGAGCCCCCTCAACCGCGCCAATCACCTCGGTGGATGCCCCACCCCACCCACCGGCAGCAGCAACCGGGCAGATTATCCACAATGGGCAAGCCCGACCGCCAGCAGCGCTGACCTGGCCGGTATACCGGCCGCTTCCCCATTGCGCAAAAAAACACCTCCCGCGCCTGGGACACCGCCGTATTTCCTGCGGTTATTGCGGCAGTGGCCGCCGCAAGGCAAGCCATAACGCAGGCTAAACCGCAGCTTTCACTTGCCGGAGCCGACAGGCGCTTTGGCAACACATCCGTTGCAACCGCGCGCCCGGCACAGCAGTAGCGCTGGCCGGCGCTGCTGCCGCAGCTCAGGGCGTGCCGCGGCCAGACAACAGCCCGCGTCGGCGGAACCACATTTCCAGCGGCACCGTCACCAACGGCGGCACTGCGGCGACCAAAGCGACCAGCATCGCCCACAACGGCCAACGCAGCTTGATCCATGCGTACAGGCACACCACCACATAGAACAGGAACGCCGCGCCATGCAGCGGCCCGAAGATACGCACACCCAGGTCGGTGATTTCCAGCCCGCGCTTGAGCAGCATGCCAATCAACAACCCCGCCCAGGTCACGCCTTCGATCATTGCAGCAGCGGCGAACAGCTTCCCTGCGGGGGACATTGGCTTGGCAGGCATTACTACTCCGGTATGTGATGGCGAATGAGCATGGAATTTTAGGCGAAAGAATGAAGAGTGAGTGATGACGTGAATCGTCAGCAGTGAATCCGGCGGCCCGTCCATTTCTCACTTTTCCTCACACCCCCAGCTCCCCGTGGCTAAAGCCAGCCGCGTCGTTTGAACCAAAGCAGTGGCACCACAATGCTCAGCACAATGATTCCCAAGGCGATGGCGTAGCCAAAATGCAAATGCAGCTCCGGCATCGTGGCGAAATTCATGCCCCATATGCCCACCAGCACGGTGGGTGGAATGCCGACCACCGAGGCCACGGCCATCACTTTCATCACTTCGTTCTGGTCCATGTTGATCAGGCCCAGCACGCTGTCGAGCAGGAATTCATTGCGATCACCCAACTGCTGCTCGAACTCGCTGAGCGAGGTGATGTCCTTGAGCACCAGCTTTATCCGCTTGTGCGCATCAGCGCCAAACCACGACGGCGCTGATTCGTCCAGGTAGTTCATCATCCGCAACAGGCCGTGCAGCGTGTTGTGCAAGGTGCCGATGTGGCGGCCCATCACACCTACCTCGTGCAACATGCCTTCCAGCCGACGTGGCGCGCGGCGCCCTTTGCGCTTGTTGAAGGCCTCGCGCGAGAACTCGCTCATGCGGCTCTCCAGCGATTCAAGCTGGTCAGCCAGGTAGTCGACAATGCGCTCGATCATGCGCAGGAACAGATCCGCAGGGCCGACGCAGGGGTGCTTCTCCAGACCGGTCTCCAACGCGGAAAATGCATCCACCGCATGTTCACGCTGCACCACCAGCGCGTGCGGCGCCACCACGAACCCCAGCGGCGCCACCAGCTGCGCGGCCTCGTAGTGGAAGCGCGGCAGATTCAACACCAGCGCCTCACCCTCCAGACGCACGCGGCTGCTGAACTCGATTTCGCTGATCCCGGCCCGGTCCGGAATGGTGAAGCCCACCTGCTGCGTCGCCTGCGCCAGCTCCTCGGGTGTGGGTTGGCACAGATCCACCCACACCGTGGCGCGGCCCCCCGGTGCGGCGTCGGCGATGGTTTGGCAATGCAGCATTGGGGACACCTTCGGCGTTGACCTGCAGGCATCGTCCCTGCATCCGCCGACCACGTAAAGAGCGCGGCGCGGCACGCGTTGCTACAGGCTATTGCACAGCACGCCCGGCTTCACGCAAGCTCTGCCCTCCTTCTGCCAACAGTCCAGCCATGCACGACAACATCATTCAGATCATCCCCGCCGACGGCTGGGTTGCCGTATTTGAAGAGAACGGCGACGAAAGCGCGCAGGCCCTGGTGTGCTTTGCCGTCGTGGAAGAAGCCGGCAAGCGTGCCGTGCGCCCGATGCTGGCCAACGGCAAAGTAATCAGCCTCGCCGACACCCTGCCCAACTTCGTGCGCGTTGAAGAAGCCGAAGCGTTCGAAGAAGAGGACGAGGAAGAAGACGAAGAGGAAGAGGAAGACGAGGAGTACGAGGAAGGCGAGGAAGAAGACGAAGAGGAAGAAGAAGAGGTCTGAGTCGCTGCCGTACCGACGTTGCCGGTGCCCGCGCACCGGCAACGCCTGCAGGTATCAGCCCTCCGTGGCTGCGGTGGCCGGCGCCGCACAATCCGCGCTCGCAGGCACTACCGGCACACGGCTCAAGCGGCCATCCGCCGCCACCGCATTGACCTTCAGCGTGCAGACCCCGTCGGAGAAATCCACGTCAAATGCGGCTTCGTAGTCCTTACCGTCTTCCGGCGTGAATGCTGCGGTTATCAGGCGATCGCATCGCCACCCCGCCGGCGAACCCGCGCCCGCTTCCACCACCACCGGAGTCCCCGCCTGCAGCGGATACTCGCGAAAATACGCCTTGGACAACAGCATTCCACGCTGACCGATGCTGCGCGTGGTTGCCGTTTCCGGAATACCCAGCGCTTCATTTTTGACCTTACCCAGCATCGAGCCGAAGGCGCTTCCCATCGAACCCGAGGCCCGAATTTTCTCATCGAACTTTCGCGTGCATGTCGTGTTGGTGTACAGCACCACGCCTACGCCGTTCTGGCCGAAAAGGCGCAGACGCGGTGACGGCGCCTCAGCCCCTGTCGCAGCAGCATCAGCGGCCTCTTGGGCAACCACCGGCGCCGCAGGCAACAACAGCACCCCGATCAGCAATCCTTTACTCCCGCGCATCTCTTCTCCGTGTTCGTGCTGCGGCTTCATGCCGCGCACGCATTGTGCGGCATCACGCCGCGCTTGCGATGCGCCTGACGCACGACGCACGAGCCCGCCTGCGGCATGCAGACTACGGGTACGGGGCGAATGCGGGCGTAGAACGTTCGTGACTTGAGGCAGCGCTCCCATGAAGCGCTCAAATCCGCCTCAATGCTTCTTGTCGCTCTTTCGACCCGAGCCGGATTTATTGCCGCCGCCGTCCTGCTTGTTCACGGTCGCCCATGCGATACGTTCGGCCGCTTCTTTTGACCGGCCCCGATCACGCTCGCTGTGCTCGATGTGTTGGGCCTGCCGTTTCTGTTTGTCTGTATACGCACTTTTATCACCACGTGTCATCGGCCTTCTCCACTTCACGTTGCCTCGCAAGCATAGGCGCACCTGCGTTGTGAGGCTGTGGAATCGGGTCAACCGCGTGCATTCATCGTGCTTGATTCTGTGCATTCAGCACACAGCTTCATGTAGCGTTCTGCAAGTTGAGGGCGGTGCACACAGGGCTTACACAGAAGACGCGCCGCTTTAACACTCGCTCTCCTAGGGTGAGGGTGGACTCAGTGGATGAGGCCAATCCTCCTCCAATGGAGAATCGACATGAAGCACTTACATATTCGCAATCTTCTCTTTGCCGCAGCACTGTTGCCTGCCTGCGCGCCGGTGGCGGTAGCCTCCCCAGTAGATGAGGCGCGTGCACAGGAAAGCGGCTACGAAAAGCCAATGAATTCCGCCTCCGAGCAGGCCGGCAGTGACACATGGATCACCACCAAGGTGAAAGCCGATCTGCTCGCAACCAAAGATGTGCCGGGCATGGACCTGAAGGTCGAAACGGTCAATGGCGTGGTGTCTTTGAGTGGCAATGTCCGCACCCAAGCCGAAGCCGATCGTGCGGTTGCTGTGACGCGCAAGATCGAAGGTGTCACCCGGGTGGATAGCACCGGCATCACCGTTGGCCATGCCGACCACGGCCACTGAAGCGTCTGAACTTCCGCTTCGCTTCGTCATGACAGCGCCCAGCTCCCGGCAGATTGTTTTGCCGGGAGCTGGCATACCCGCCCAACCAAATAGGTAGACCTCAATGGACACGTTTCATATGTTTCTTGAAGGCCCCGGCCGCGAGACCATCGCAGTCACATCGCTGGCCGCGTCCTATAACCCCGACCCCAATCCGGTCAACGCAACACCGCACGCACTGGTGGATGGCGACGGCAACATCGCCGAGCAGTCCGATAAAAGCGGCTACCGCTACCGGTTTCGCGAACGCTTTGGCATCTGGTCGCTGATCGTTTCTGACTGACAGGCGTGTACTAGTACGCGTACTGCGCGCGTGCCCGCAATAAGCCCGCGACTGAAGCTTCCGCCCCTCCGCAATGCACATCGTTGGTCATGCGCATACCGCCACACGGCGGAGGTATGGGGGATATCCGAGCAAGGCCCCTTCTTGGGGCCTTGCCACAGAAGCAAATCACTTAATGTTTGGAATCGCCGCGATCCTTCTGCGATGAGTTCCGATCCTGCACGTCCTTCTGATGACTTGGCTCCGTGCGTGATGCCTGGCGCGAAGGGTTGGCCTTCTGCGCGTCATCCACACCCGGCCGGCCAGGACGGTTCTGGTCCGTCTTCTGATCCATCTTCTGGTGCGTGCCCGGGTGCTGGTTGTGGGTGTTACCCATTTTCGGTCTCCGCGTCGCGACGGTTGCGTCGCACGGCAAGCCTGCGCGCGGTGCGGTTACTCCGCCGTGGGGCTATGTGGTGGCTCCACAGACAAAGCTGACCCTGTGCCGGCAGACGGCCCCCCTTTCATGCCAGCAGCCACGCGCCCACGAAAAGACCGGCGCCGAATACGCTGTGTGTCGACAGACTTTGCAAGCGGGCGCGCCACGGCTTGGGCATGCGTGAGGCAGCAATACCCGCTCCAAAGGCAGGTTGCATCACGCACCACGGCACGACCACGCTGGCCAGGCCAAACACCAACGCTGGCCATAGCGTGGGCTGTTGCAACCACGCCGCGCCCACCCATAGCGCCAGCAGCAAGGCAAAACCGACACCCAACACGTAATGCGCCAGCCATCCCAGCAAGCGCTCGTGCCCCATCGCCGTGCTGCGTTGGATGGGGTTGTGCCACCAGCGCCCCTTCGGCATGTGGGCAAGCCACCGGCCCACCAGCGCGTAGTCCAGCGTGGGCAGGCCCGCTCGCCGCAGCAACCAGGCCCAGCCATCGGTCAGCAAAGTGGCAATGACGCCGATCAACACCCAACGCATCATTACTTCATCTATGGCCATGCCGCTTTTCGCCCCGCTGGAATCCTGTTCTCATGCAGTTTCCAAGTTCAAGTCCACTTGAGGTCAAGCATGCAGGAACTCGATATCGGCCAGGTCAGTCAGCAATCCGGCCTGCCGGCTTCCACGCTGCGCTACTACGAAGAACGCGGGCTCATCCAGCCCGTGGGCCGCAATGGCCTACGCCGTATCTATGACATGACGGTAATGCAGCGGCTGGCATTGATTGCACTGGGCCGCACGGCGGGTTTTTCACTGCAGGAGATCGCCGGCATGTTCGACGCGCAGGGCAAGCTCTCTGTCGACCGGCCTCAGCTGCTGCGCAAGGCAGATGATCTTGACCGGCACATCATGCGCCTGCAGGCACTGCGCGATGGCCTGCGTCATGTCGCCCGTTGCCGGCAGCCGCATCATCTGCAATGCCCCACGTTCAAGAGGCTGATGAACGTTGCAGCACGTCGGCAGGAACGTCAACGCACAGCAGACCCCAACAGCAGAAAGGGACCGGGATGACGGCTATCGCCATCCCGATCCCTTAGTGGCGCCAACGCGTCACAGTTACATTAGATCAGCTGCCCAACTCGATGCGAGCGACACTCTCCTCGCTACCCTTCGGGTCGGCTTCGCCGTTCTTGATGCTCACATAGAGCACGTTGTTCTTCGCGTCCAACGCCAGGCTGTTGGGATGCGTCGGCACTGACCAGCTGCCCACCTGCTGATAGCTGTCGCTGTCATAAGCGGTAACCGTGCCGGCTTCGCGGTTGGTCACGTACAGGCGCTTGCGAGGCGCATCAAGCAGGATGCCCAGCGGGCCAGCGTCGGTCGGGATGCTGGCCAGCTCTTCACCGGTACTACGATCAAGCACCAACACGCGCTGGCCGGGGTGACGCGAGACAAAGCCTTCGATGCTGTTGCCTTGGTACTTGCGGATCATCTCCAGCCCCTGATCCGTCACAAACAAGCGCGAGCTGGACGGATCCAACGCAATGTTCATCGGCTGCTCTGCGCTCACTTTGAAGCGTTGCTCCACCTTACCGCTGTCCGTGCCCACGGTCACCACCTCACCCAACAGGTTGGAGGTGTAAACGCGCTTACCTGCCGTATCCAAAGCCAGCCCCGGCGCCTTGGCGTTACCCAGTCCGGCAATGGTGTCGATCAACGTGAGCGACTGCGTATCCACCACAAACAACACGCTGCCTTCCTGCGAGTGGCCGGTGACATAAAGGCGGTGATTGGGGGCATCCACCACCAGCTCGCGCAGATCATGGCTGTAATACGACTTGCCGTCCTTGCCAGTCACCTTCTCCATCAGCTGCACGGTGCCGATGGCCTTGTTCTGCGCGGTATCCACCACCGTCACCGACGTATCCACCGTGTTGCCGACATAAAGGTGGTGGTTGCTGTCATCCAGCACCACACCAAACCCTTTGCGCTGCATCGGAATGCGCGCCTGCACGGCCAGCGTGCGCGGATCCAGCCGCAGTACCTGCGCCGGGCCGGCATCGTCACCAAAACCGCCGGATGATGCGACGAACACAGCATTCTGGTTGGCGCTGTAAGCCAGCTCGTACAAGCCTTTGGCAACTGCCTGGCGTTGCGTGCCGGCAGTAGACGCGCTGGCTGATACCTGCGCTTTGTCAGCGGCCAGTACGGCCGGCGAAGCGAGAGCAAATGAAACCGCCAGCGCAAGGGCAGCGGATTGCAAAACGGAACGGTGGTGCATGCGAGCGTCCTTTAGTGGGCACGGGAAGTGTCCTGGCTCGCTGGGCCGTTCAAGAACGGCCGATCCCCATCAACTACGCGGGTCGGCTTGCTGGTGCCGGGCATGGTAGGAAAAAGCGGGCGCTGCGTCGAGCGCCGCGTCACGTGGCTACATTCGCGCTGCAGCGCTCGCCACGGCCCGGGACAACCGCGGCGAAAGCCGCTGTACTCAGCTGCCGCACAAGGCAAGCCTCCCGCCTCAGGCAGCACAGGCAGCACAGGCAGCACAGGCAAAAAAAAGCGTACCCGCCCCCTCTTTGCTTCGAAACACTGCCTGCAAGCACAACGACAGCAGAATCATCTTAAATTCCGATGCTCTACTTCGCTGTTGTTCGCGCAGTGAAAAGACGACAACTACTCTGTCGCCGCCTGGAGATTCCGCACCGGCTTTTGTCGTTAGAATGCCGCGCGCTATCCCCCAACATGGAGCAACACTTCAATGACGATGATCCGCAACACCCTGTTTCTGGCAACCTGCCTGCTCACCGCAAACGCCTCTGCGCTGGATATCAGAGGCCTCACGAGCACAGGCTTGAAGGCCGGCAAAGCACTCACGCTTTCTGACGAGGAAGTGATCGCTACCGCCGAGGAAGCATGTGTGTACATGGACCGCGAAAATCCGGTCGCCCCCACCGCCAATCCCTATGCACAGCGCTTGGCCAAAATCACCGAAGGGCTGGCCAACGAAGATGGCCTGAACCTGAGTTTCAAGGTGTATCGCACCGAGGAAGTGAACGCCTGGGCGATGGCCAATGGCTGCGTGCGCGTTTACACCGGGCTGATGGACATTGCCACCGATGACGAAATCCGCGGTGTCATCGGGCACGAAATCGGGCACGTCAAGCTGGGCCATTCCAAGACCAAAATGCGCACACGGATGCTGGCCAACGCAGGTCGTGAGGGCTTGGCAGCGTCCGGCAATGCAGCCGTGGCCGAGCTCAGCCAAGGCGAACTGGGCGGGCTGGCCGAAGGCTTCATCAACGCGCAGTTCTCGCAGAAGGAAGAAAGCGCCGCCGACGAGTACGGCTACCGCTTCATGAAGCGCCACAGCTACGACCCGGCAGCAATGGCCAGCATGTTCCGTAAATTTGGCGGCAGCAGCAGCGTGATGTCCTCGCATCCGGGCTCCGAGGCCCGCGCAACACGCATCGATGCAATGATCAAGAAAGACAGCAGGTAAGCAGATAGCGGGCGGCTCGCAACGCCGCCCGCAGCTTGCGCATGAGGACAGCTTCCAGCCGCACCTTTCATTCCGGCTTTCGAAAACGACCTCTCTTCTACTGACAGCGAACCCTCTACCAAGCGCTGTCCCATCCGGTAGCGCCAGACGCCGCCAGACTGCGGCATGACGCCTGAAGCACCGAGCTCTAACTCAGCCGCTTGGAAGATTATTGACAACACGCCCGCGCCGCAGCGCGAGGTTGTACAGCGTTGCATAAGCCGCAGTGACTGAAAGCGGCACCGCGATGGTGCGTGCGATTTCCGGTGTGCCGGCCAACCAATGGATGCTGGTCAGCAGGGTCAGCGACACCACCACAGCCGCTATGGGTGGCAGCCAGCCGCCAAGCTTTCCCGGCAGGCGGTTGGACAATGCCTCGATCATGCGCTTCAGGAACAACGTGATCAGTGCCGACAGCGTGCCCTGCACCACCCCGGCGATCAGCGGTCGCGGCATCGGGTGCGCGATGTTGGCAAAGGTCGCCCAACTGCCCATTGCGATGAACGCAACGGCCATGTGTACCGCACTGCTGCGCGCGGCTTGAGTTGCTGCCTTCATCGCTTACCTGCCTGACGGGGGTTGGAACACGTAGTCAAGAACAGCCTCATTCCTGCAAGCCCAGAAACAGCCGCATGCGTTCAAGCTCTGCATCGCGTGCAGCACGGAAACTCGCATCACGTGGCGCCTGGCCATCCACAAAACCGAAATCCGTTTTCAACATGCCGCCCACCACACTCAAGTTCGCCCAGCCGATCACCCGGTCGTGCCAGAGCAGCGGCAACGCGTAATAGCCAAGCTTGCGCTTGGGCGCCGGCGTGTAAGCCTCAAAGCGGTAGGCCCAGCCCCAGAACATTTCAAAACGGCGCCGGTCCCACACCACCGGGTCAAACGGCGTGAGCAGACGCACTGCATCGTCAGGTTGCCAACGCGCGGCGCGTGGATTCTCATCAGCCGGCCAATACCAATCCACACCATCAATACGCACCGTAGCCAAACGCTCACGCGCACGTTTGAGTGCCGCAGCACGCAGCCCCTGCCATTGCGGCACACCACTGCGCAGATAACCCAACAGCTGACCCAGGCTTGCCGCCGGCAACGGTGCGTACTTGCGGATGACGATGTCCAGCAGCGTATCCAAACGCGTGTTCGCCAGTGCTTCATCGACCTTGGTGGCATCACCAGTGCGCAGTGCATACACACGCGTCCCACCGTCACGACGGGCCACGCGCAACATGCCCCGGTAATGCATGCCATCGAGCAACTGCGTGCTGGCGTTTGACGAGCCACCAAACCAATTGGTTGTCTTGCCATGCGCAAAATGTGCATCGACCTCGCGCGGATGCACCGCGCCGCGCTCGGCAATGAATTCACGCACCGCATGCGCCTGCTTCCATCGCGCCGGCGTCCACACCACACGCGCCTCACGCGGATGCATCAGCGCGTGGTTGTCGCGCGGCAGAAAGCCATAGTTGACGAAGAAATCCTCCTCCAACGCCAACTTCGGATAACGGCGCTCCAACTCACCGGCACGGTAGTCAACAACCCGGTGACGCAAGGTTAGATCCTGCGCCCGCGCCGGCGCACGAATGGGATCGGCCTGGACAAAGCCCAGCTTGCCGATCGCCCGCATCAGCGTGGTCGGCTTGAACAGCGAACGGGCGACCGCGTAACGGCGCAGGTGGTCGAGGGTGGAGGTCATGGAGGTAATGATGCACAAAAGCCAGGCGTGTTTCGCGTGCCCTGCCATGTTCTATAGCACCCAATAACTCACTGCCAGAGCAGCTCGTCGGCTAGATGCCATGAACGCCGCACATCCCACCTCCTTGCGGCAACCGCGAACTGCGCAAGCACTTGCTCAATCGACGACGACGCCACGAGGGAACGAACCTCACTGACTGTGGCTTCGCGCAGAGCCAAAAATTCGTGGAACGCATGGTCCAGATCACTCGGCCCATCGCCGTGCTCATGCCAATGGATTGCCTGCAGGGCCGGCAGCCCTACTTGCTCTGGTACGAACTGCCCACCCCAATCCAAGCAGCACCGCACGGCCCCGTCTGCGCCCTCATCAAATCTGGATAGCAGGACTGCGCCGTGCGTCTTCCAATTCCCAGCATCCCGATACACGTACTCCAGCACGGAATATCTCAACGCCTCACTCATCGTTGCTAGTACCTGCCTACCAATGGCCGGTAAGCCTGGCCTGGCTTTGTCCCACGGCGTGAGATGGCGAAAAATCGCTGGCTTGCCTGATATCCTCCATCAAAATTGTGGAATGTCTGAATGGCCAACGCGATCTTTACTGCTTCCGAAAGCTCAAGTTACGACGACCAGATTGAGTGCCAATATCACTTCCCAAAGACATACCTCGCACAGGCCGAGCAAGCCATTGGCGAGCTAGTCCTGTATTACGAGCCCCGCCGTGACGCCGGCAGTAGCAGCAATGGCGGCAGACAGGCTTACTTTGCAGCCGCGCGCCTTCTGAGGATCGAGCGCGATGAGCTTCGCGATGGTCACTACTACGCCTATCTGGATCAGTTTCTAGAATTCGACCGTGCCGTTCCGTTCAAAGAAGACGACCACTACTACGAATCGCAACTACGCAAGGAAGACGGAAGCACGAACAAAGGTGCCTTTGGCAGATCCATTCGAGTCATCCCCTCGAACGAGTTCGATGCGATTCTCAAGGCAGGCTTCACCCGCACACCTGAGCCGTGGGAATCAACGGCAGCCGTCAACGAAGAGCTAGCAGAGTATGGCCCACGCCCCATTATTCAGCAGCTGATCTCGCGCAAGTTCCGCGATCATGCCTTCCGCCGACACGTTCGCGGAGCGTATGCCAACACCTGCGCCGTCACAGGTCTACGCCTTATCAACGGCGGCGGTCGCCCTGAGGTGCAGGCGGCTCATATTCGTCCAGTAGAAGCGGACGGCCCGGACACAGTGCGTAATGGCATCGCCCTGACCGGAACCGTGCACTGGCTATTTGATCGCGGCTTGATCAGCTTTGATGATCAACACAATGTGCTGCTTTCGCCCGCCGGTGTGCCAGACGAAATGGATCGGCTCATCCTGCCGCAGAGGAAGTTGACTACTCCCGCAAATCCAGAGCAGCGCCCGCATCCCACCTATCTTCGGTGGCACCGGGAAAACAGATTCAAGAGCTAACGTCGCAAGACCATCGCTAGCCCTAGCAATGCACGCTACCCTGCTTCCGGCTTCCACTCCGCACTATCCGCCCCCCATGACCACCTCCCCCCACCGCGTCCAAGGCCTCAACAACGATTCGGTTGCCGCCGATTGGCCTGCCATCAGCGAGCGCGAGATTGCTTGGCTGCGCGAGCAGTATCCGCAGCTTGACGGTGTGGGGGCTGCGTTGTGGCATAGCCCGCGGCCGATGTCGGCGGCGGCCATTGTTGAAGGTGCGGCGGAGAGTTTTTTCATTAAGCGTCATCACCATAGCGTTCGCAGTGCTGCAACGTTGAGTGAGGAGCATCGTTTCATCGCGCACCTTGCCGAAGCCGGCGTGCCGGTGGTGAACGTGCTGCAGGATCGTCACGGTGATACCGCGCTTGAGCATGACGGCTGGACCTATGAACTGCATGCGGCCGCCGAGGGAGAGGACCTTTACCGCGATGCGCCGTCATGGACGCCACTCACCGAGTTGGACCAAGCGCGGGAGGCGGGCCGCATGCTCGCCATGCTGCATCAGGCATCAGAGAGCTACACCGCGCCCCAACGCAGCACGCACATGCTGGTGACGCGCGATGACCTGCTCCGCACCGCCAACCCCATCGCGATGTTGGAAGGCGACCTCATCGAACGCCCTGCACTGGCCGATTACCTTTCACATAAGCCGTGGAAGAGTGACCTGCAACAAACCTTGCTGCCGTGGCATGTAGGTTTGGCCCAGCGATTGAAGAACGAGCCGCAGTTGTGGGCGCATAACGATTGGCATGTGTCCAACCTGCTCTGGCGCCGCCAGGGTGACGCCACGGTTGTCGCGACCGTGCTCGATTTTGGTTTGGCATCGCCCACCAGCGCGGTGTTTGACCTGGCGACCGCCATTGAACGCAACGCAGTGGCGTGGCTTGAGTTGGAACGCGGGGCGCAGGCCGTATACGTGGATACCGCACTTGCGTTGCTGGCGGGCTACCGCGACGTGCGGCCATTTTCCGCAGCGCAGGTGCATTTGTTGGCCGACCTGCTGCCATTGGTCCACTTCGACTTTGCACTGTCCGAAGTGGAATATTTCAATGGTGCAACCGGCTCCACCGCCGATGCCGACGTGGCTTACCACACCTTCCTGTTGGGCCACGCGCAGTGGTTCCGCAGCGCCGATGGCCAAGCCCTGCTGGCCGCACTGCACAGCGCAGCCTGAACGCGGACGCGGGCTTATCCGCGCCAGTTGTGGTCAAATACGCCCCTGAAGCGGGGGTGCCTGGTTGTTGCAGGCTGAGAGAGTCCCTTGGAACCTGATCCGGTTTGCACCGGCGTAGGGAGCTTTGAGCAGCAGGCACACCGCCTTCATGGCGTTTGCGCGTGCGCGCCTTCGCTTCGTCTCCCCTCCGGCTGATGACGAACCGAATGAACCGCTGCTACCAAATCTCGCTGTTGACCGCTGCGCTGAGCGCAGCCCTCCCGCTGTACGCCAATGGGCTGGATGACGATGCCCGCCGCAGCTCCACCACCGAGCTGGCTGCCGTGCGCGTGCAGGCCAAACAGGCCGGTGCAACGGACACGCAGGCCAACAGCTTCGGCCCCGGTGATTGGAAAGACACCCCCGCGTCGATCGCTTTGCTGGACCGCACGCTGCTGGACAGCCGCCATGTCCGCACGCTGTCCGAACTCGTCAGGAACGATGCGTCCCTCGGCGACAGTTACGCGCCGGAAGGCTATTACCAGAACATCGCAATCCGCGGCTTTGCACTGGATACCGCCACCGGTTATCGCTTCAATGGCCTAAGCATTGCCGGTGAGCAGCGCTTGGCGCTGGAGAACGTGCAGCAGGTGGAAATCCTCAAGGGCGAGGCTGGTTTGGCGGCGGGTGTGATGGCGCCGGGCGGCATCATCAACTATGTGGGCAAGCGCCCGGCCGAAGTCCGCAACGTCACGCTGGCCACCAGTTCGGAAGGCACACGCTACGCCGCCGTGGATGTAGGCCACTGGCTCACGCCGCGCATCGGCGTGCGCTTCAACGCCGCTTGGGACGACAGCGCGTCGTATATCGACCATGCCGATGGCCGCCGCAACTTCTACTCGCTGGCAACAGATTGGTTGATTGGCGAGCGCGGCAAGCTGGAAGTGGATGCCAATTACCAGACCAGCGCGCAGCGTTCCGCATCGGGCTATCAATTGCTGGGCGCGACCGCCCTGCCACGCAACGTAGACCGCAAAAAAATGCTCGGTTACCAGGCATGGCAGCAGCCGGTTGGCATCGACAGCACCAACATCACCGCACTGCATACCTACGACTTCAGTCCGACGTGGCAGTCGCGCGTGTCCGGCAGCTACAGCCGCACCGTGATTGATGACAACGTGGCGTTTGCTTATGGCTGCTATTACGCCGCCGAATGCGCAGATGGCAGCGTGCCGGGTAACTATTTCGCCCCCAACGGCGACTACGACATCTACGACTACCGCAGCCCGGACGACACGCGCCGCAATCAGCAGCTGCGCGCTGAATTGCGCGGCAGCTTCAACACCGGCACGGTGGGCCACCAGCTCACGATGGGCGCGGACTATTTCGAGCGCGCGGTGGACAAGCGCCGCAACGTCAACGAGTACGTTGGCACCGCCAACATCCACGATGCACACGTGCCGCAGTTTCAGCCCTCGCCGCTGATGCCCGGCGCGTCGGTGCGCCGTTTGGACAGCCGCCAGAAAGCGCTGTTCGTGATGGACCGCATGCAGCTTGCCGACAACTGGCAGTGGCTGGCCGGCGGCCGCTTCGTGCGGCTGGACGAGCGCGCCCGCGACAAGCGCAACAATCCCGAGCGCACCAGCCGGCTGTCGCGCTTCCTGCCGCAGACCGCGTTGATGTGGAATGCGACTGAGCAGGTCAACGTTTACGCCAGCTACGCGCAGGGCATTTCGCTGGGCCAGGAAGCGCCGTTCTGGACCTCCAATGACGGCGCGTATCTCACGCCGGTGCGCTCGCGTCAGCTTGAAGTGGGCGCCAAGTACAGCGCATCGGATGCACTGGTTTTGAGCGCGGCCGTATTCCGCACCACGCAGCCGTTCCAGTACGCCAAGCCCGACGCCAGCGACGCCGGCTACACCTTCGTTGAAGAAGGCAAGCAGACGCATACCGGTTTGGAACTGAGTGCGCGTGGCCGCGTCACCGACAACCTGCAGCTCACCGCCAGTGCCACCGTGCTGCAGGCACGTGCACGCGACACCGGCACGCCAGCGTATGAAGGCCACCCGCTGGTCAACGTGCCGACCACGCGCGTCAGCCTGCATGCCGACTACCAACTGCCGTTCGCACCGGGCCTGGGCGTCACCGGTGGCTGGCGCTACGCCTCGTCCAACGTCGCCACCGTCGATGGCCGCGTACGTGCGCCCCGCTACAACGTCGCCGATGCCGGCGTGCGCTTCAAACACCAACTGCGCGACCATGCGGTGAGCTGGAATCTGTCAGTGGACAACGTGTTCAACCGCTTCTACTGGCGCGATACCGGCAGCAGCTCCGGTGATTACTACCTGTTCCCCGGCGCACCGCGTCAGGCGCGCTTGTCGGTTACCGTGGCGCTATGAACGCCACACTTCTGGAATGGGCCGCCGTTGCCTTCAGCACACTGGGCGTGTGGCTGATGACGCAGCGGCGGATGATCGCCTGGCCGGTTGGGCTTATCTCCGTCGCGCTGTATGCGTTGGTATTTGCCGAAGCCAAGCTGTATTCGGACACGCTGCTGCAGGTCGCGTTTGGCGTGTTTCTGCTGTACGGCTGGATCAACTGGCACCGGCAGGCGCAGCACGATGGCCGCATCATCATCGTGCCGCTGGCGCCTGCACACGGCGCTCGCGATCTGGGCTTGGGTCTGGCCTTCGGCCTTGCCCTCGGCACGATCATGCACACGCATACCGACGCGGCATTGCCGTGGCTGGACGCCATGCTTGCCGCGCTGAGCCTGGTCGCACAGTGGTGGCAGGCCCGCCGCCACACCGCCGCATGGTGGCTGTGGATAGGCGTCAACGTGGTTTACGTGGGCATGTACCTGGTCAAATCGCTCAACCTCACCGCCGCGCTGTATCTGGTGTTTGTCGGCCTGGCAGTGATGGGACTGCGGGCGTGGAAAAAGGCCGGGGAATAAACCGGGGTCAGAGTCGGGTTTTGATCAGGACAGCGCAACTTCCGACTCTGCCTCCAGCCGGCGGCTCCCGGGGATGCCGTCCAATGCAGGCATTGCCCACTCCACCCGGTTTCGTCCTGCCTTCTTGCCGCGATACAGCGCTGCATCGGCGTCCTGCATGGCGCGTTCCAGCGACGCTTCATCGCCAAACCCCTCGGAGATACCTATCGTCACCGTGCAGCGCAGGCTCTGATAACGCGGCCCCTGCAGCATGATCTTCTGCTCGATCGTGCTGCGCACGCGTTCCGCCACACGTCGCGCAGTGGCGTCATCGGCCCGCATGCAGATGGCCGCAAACTCCTCGCCGCCCAGCCGACAGACCAGGTCATCCTTGCGCACGGCGCCGCGTAACGCATCGGCAATGCCGCACAGCACCGCGTCGCCGGCATGGTGACCGTAGTTGTCGTTGATCTGCTTGAAGTGGTCGACGTCGATCAACAGAAGCCGCGCTTTGATTTCCGGGCGCCGGAAGCAATCGCCCAGCGCTTCGGTCAAGCCACGGCGATTGAGCAGCTGCGTAAGCGGATCGCGCGCCGCCATGCCGCGCAGTGCATCGGTCAGGCGGCGCAGTACCAGCCAGACAATGGACGGCGGAAGAATGGTCGCCAACGAGCACATGTAGACGTAGAAGACCATCTGGAACTGGCCATCCATGCTCAATGCCGCCAGCCCGCCGCCCACCAACTTGGCGAACTTGATGACATTCAACACGCAGATGCCGCCGATCAGCACCGCAAACAACAGCACTTCACCGCGCAGATCACGCGCGAACGTGCGCACGCCATACAGCAGCACCGCCACCATGCAGACAAAGCACACCGCGCACGTCGCCGCGAGCATGGAATAGCGCACCACCGGCCCCCACGCCAGGTCCACCAGAACCTGCACGATGCCGTAGCCCACGCCGATGCCGATCAGCGGTTTAAGCAGTGGCGTATCGCGACCAAAGAAGCGCGCCCCACCCACGCAGTACGCCAGCAACGAGCACAGCGTGAGCGAATGATTGAGCACACTCATCCAACTCAACCCCATGGGCCCTTCCAGCAGCTGCAGCACATACGCCATGCCCAACGTGAGGTTGCCCACGGCAAATGCATCCATGCCCATCTTCTCGCCGTGCAGGCGCTTGCTGATGAGCAGGAACATCACCGTGAAGCTGAGCAGGTAGACACACAGCATGCCTACGAGAAGGGTGGCAATCATCGGGCGTTCTAGGTTGGGAGTAATGCGGATACAGGCACGGCCGGTATGACCGGCGGCCGAACTGGATCAGAGAGTTACAGCAGGGAATGAGGCAGGCGGCAGAGGACACCAACGCCCGGCGCGTATCGTACCTAAACACACCGCCCTGCCGTGCTGTCATATATCGGCCATTCGCGACTCTTACGATCAAGGAAACAAACCGGGGTCAGACTCGGGTTCCTACATCAGCCCGCACATTCCACGGATCGCCCTGCCACCACATAGGCCATAGCCTCGCTCGCACACCACCGGCGAGGCGGACATGGCACGGCAACCCAGGGTTGATCTACCCGGCATCGCGCAGCACGTCATCCAGCACGGCAACGACCGCCAGCCCTGCTTCTTCCGCGACATCGACCGCACGCGTTACCTGCAGGATCTGCGCGAACTCGCGCTCGCGCATGACTGCCACGTGCACGCCTATGTGCTGATGACCAATCACGTGCACCTGCTGATAACGCCCGACCAGACCGGTGCAATTGCCGCCTGATGCAATCACTCGGGCGGCGCTACGTGCGCTACATCAACGACGCCTATGCGCGTACCGGCACGCTATGGGAGGGCCGCTATAAATCGCACCTGGTCGCCAACGACGAGCACTTGCTGCGTTGCTACCGCTACATCGAACTCAATCCTGCGCGCGCCGGAATGGTTACGCAGGCCGTCGATTACCCGTGGTCAAGCTATCGTCACAACGCACTCGGCTTACCCGATCCGCTGATCCACCCGCACGCCTGTTACCGCCAATTGGTAGGTACGGAAGCAGACCTACTGCAGATATACCGCGAGTGGGCTCAACACGCCTGCGAAGAAGACGCCACCCGTTTCAGCAGCCACCTGCACCACCAACATCCCATGGGAAACGACCGCTTCAAAGCCGCCATCGAAGCCCAGGTCGGCCGGAGACTGGCGCCCAGCAAAGGCGGCCGGCCCAAACAGCAGAAAGTCAGCGCCTTGGAAGCCTAACTCTTACCCCTGTTTTCGGACCCCTGTCTGCCAGTCACCCCGTAGCCCGGGTAAGCGCAGCGCACCCGGGGCCGCACGATGCTCGGCATTGCATCGGATCCCCACAATGGGGACACACGTTTCCTTGGCATCGAGAGGAAATAGCAACAGCGCGAAACAAACGCCGAGCGCTAGCCCGATTTGTTTTGCCCCGCGTTCCCGGGTGCGCTGCGCTTACCCGGGCTACGTCACTGACCCTTGTTTTCTTCCTGATGCTCAATCTTCGACAAAAGACCTGATCGGGGCCTTGTTCACCGTATACGCGGCGACGATAACGGTTGCCACAAGTGCGGCAAGCACCGACGCCATCAAACTATTCGTATAAGCGTAAGCCACCTTGCATGCGACCACGGAAAGAATCATCTCAACGATTGGCCACCCTCTTCTGGCAAAGACCTGGCCGATCCAGCAGAAGAAATACGGAATGGCCACAAACAGACCCAAGGTACTCGGCCGCTTGGCATCCCCATCGGCCGCATTGGCCAGAAGTGCAAACCCCGCAACTACAACAAACCCCGAAAACAGCCGGATTGTCTTCCCGATGAACGAAGTAGGCTTGAACACAAAAATCGGTATAGAGAAAACAATCAAACCCAAAAAATATGGAATAAGCGGAGCCAAACCTTTCATACATCCCCCTGTAAAGCGCTTTATGTACAGCCGACTGCACTGACACGCAGCTAGCTTTCCCACCTTGTTATACGAGCATCAAACTCAAAGTCCCGGAGCGAATTTATTTCACCCGAGAGCAAAGCACGACACCCGAAACCTGACTCTGACCCCTGTCTTGGAAATCTACACCTCACCTTTTCCAATTGCGAACCCTTAACCTCTTTCGATCGAAGATATAGATTCGGAAAGGCCTCAGCACGACGCCACAGCTCGCCCAGCTACACGCCCTACCAGCTAGAGCAAATCATACTAATTTCCTACAATAGAACGCCACAACCCTATACCCCCCAAAAAATGCAGCAAGTCTGTGCAAAAACACCTCAACTTTCAAACCGGTAAATGGACCTACCACCATTGCTCGGAACTCGGCCCACCCACCGGCCACACAAAAAAAAGGCCAGGCCACTTAAGTGAACCTGACCCCGTTATCTTTTTATCCCTGTTTTCCGTTTTTTCCGTTATTCAGCCTTAGACAGTGGCTGCGGCGGGAGTCTTGGAGAACCATGCCGTATATGCATCAGGATCATAAAACGACGCAGATTCAACTTCCTTGATACTAATCACCTTGATCCAGTCCTCGACATCAAAGTCCTTCCTGCCCTGAAACCCCTCTACCACATCATGGGCTTCATTTCGCTGCGTCTCAAGCATCCGACGAGTTCGGCGCAGGAATTTATTTACTAAACCTGGATTGGAATGAGCTCCGACCATTTTCAAGTAGAGCCTCTTAGCATTGAGATCGAATAACCGAAGGTTCTCCTCAAGCGTGTAAAGCCTCTGTCTTGCGATCCAAAGTTCGATCACTGGGTAATCCGTACGATGCTCCCCCATCCGCAAACTATCCTTGTCGCGATAGGCAGAAAACGAGGGGAGAATCTCAATGCAAGCATCTGCTGCATCAATGTTGGCCGGAACTTCAAATATCCGCCCACAGTAAATTTTTCTAGACTTCAGCGTCAGCATGACCAAGCTTTGCTTGTCTGCCGCCCGACGAAACAATTGAGCCATAGAGCTGCCATTGGTCTCAGTCAAACGATCGTAAACGCGCTGGGCTCGGGTTCTGGAGGTACCCTTCAATAGGTGCTGCTTTTCCTTTGCTCCACCCACAACCTTGACGGAGAGAAGATTGAGTAGCGAGGAAAGCACCACCGAGCCAATAAGGGCAAGAATCAACCGGAACGCATAGGGAACCGGGATGGACTGGTTAACGAACTGAGCAAGCCGAAGGGGCCAAGTTCCTTCGGCGAAGTGCGGCTTCAACCCCGACACGACGAGAAAAACAAAAGCCCCCAGAAGGATGCCAGAGCCCGCCGACATGAAGAACAACTTCTGACCCTCAGCGCGGCTAGAGAAATACCGGACTGGATGAAAGATCAGATTGAAAATGTAACCACTAATCACAAGGATCAGAACTGCGATTGCCGAGCTTCCTGCCCCCATAGACGCGCTCCCTTACTTCAACAAGGCCATTTGCTGCTTCAGCTTCTCAATCGCTTTCTTTCCATCCATTTCGTTGATCACGACACGGTGGTGATTGACCTTGAGAGCACCACTGAAGCTCTGAAACGTCTGCTGCGCCTGCAGCTCACGGGTAACTTCGCCAGCGAAGCTGCGGAGATAGCTTTTCATCTTTCGCATTTCGGTCGACATACACGCTCCTTCAGCTGGTAGAACCATAACGCAGGGGCATTGTATGCCCCTGCGTTCTCATCACTCGAGACGCCTATCGAACGATAGGCGTTTTCCATCAAACCCCAACAGGATTGACCTTCTCCGCATCAATCCCGTACTGCTTGATCGCCCTGGCAACATCCTTCGCGGTCATCTTGCCGTCCTTCGCCAGCGCCGCAATCGCCGCATGTGCGATGTAGTAACGGTCAACCTCGAAGAAGCGGCGCAGGTTGGCGCGTGTGTCCGAGCGGCCGAAGCCGTCGGTGCCCAGTACCGAGTAGGTGCCCGGCACGAAGGCGCGGATCTGGTCGGTGTAGGCACGCACGTAATCCGTTGCGGCGATGACCGGGCCCTGCTGGCCTTCCAGCAGCTGGGTGACGTACGGCTTGCGCTGTTCGGCTTCCGGATGCAGGCGGTTCCAACGCTCGGCATCAAAGCCGTCGCGACGCAGTTCGTTGAAGCTGGGGCAGCTCCAGATGTCGGCGGTGACGCCGAAATCCTTGTCCAGCAGTTCGGCCGCTGCAATGGCCTCGCGCAAGATGGTGCCGCTGCCCAGCAGCTGCACGCGCAGCTCGCCCTTCTTCGGCTTGCCGGCGTCGGTGAGCAGGTACATGCCCTTGATGATGCCCTCGGCTGCGCCTGCCGGCATGGCCGGGTGAGCGTAGTTTTCGTTCATCAGGGTGATGTAGTAGTACTCGTCGATCTGGTCTTCCATCATGGCCTTGGTGCCGTGCTGGAGGATGACGGTAACTTCATAACCGAAGGTGGGGTCATAGCTGCGCACATTGGGAATGCCGCCAGCAACGATGTGGCTGAAGCCGTCTTCGTGCTGCAGGCCTTCGCCGTTGAGCGTGGTGCGGCCGGCGGTGCCGCCCAGCAGGAAGCCACGGGTGCGCATGTCCGCTGCCTGCCAGGCAAGGTCGCCCACGCGCTGGAAGCCGAACATGGAGTAGTAGATGTAGAACGGCAGCATCGGCACGTTGCTGACCGAGTAGCTGGTACCGGCCGCCATCCACGAGGCAATCGCGCCCGGCTCGCTGATGCCCTGCTGCAGCACCTGGCCGCTCTGGTCTTCGCGGTAGTACATGAGCTGGTCGGCATCGACCGGCTTGTACTTCTGGCCGTACGGGGCGTAGATGCCGATCTGGCGGAACAGGCCTTCCATACCAAAGGTGCGCGCTTCGTCAGCGACGATCGGCACCAGGCGCGGGCCCAGCTCCTTGTCGCGCAGGCTGATGTTGAGCGTCTGCACGAAGGCCATGGTGGTGGAGTACGAACGCTCGCCCGATTCCTTGAGCAGGCGCTCGTAGGTTTCAAGCTTGGGCGCGATGAAGGACTTGTCGGCCTTGCGGCGACGCTGCGGCAGGTAGCCGCCCAGCGAGGCGCGACGCTCCTGCAGGTACTTCACTTCCGGCGAACCCGGGCCGGGGTGATAGAACGGCACTTGGCCGTCCTTGAGCTGCTCGTCGGTCACCGGAATGTTGAAGCGGTCGCGGAAATGCTTGACCGATTCGTCGTCCAGCTTCTTGGTCTGGTGGGTGGGGTTGAGCGACTCGCCGGCGCTGCCCATGCCGTAACCCTTGACCGTCTTGGCCAGGATGACGGTCGGCATGCCCTTGGTGTTCACGGCCTGATGGTAGGCGGCGTACACCTTGTGCGGATCGTGGCCACCACGGTTCAAGCGCCAGATGTCGTCGTCGGACAGGCCGGCGACCATGGCTGCGGTTTCCGGGTACTTGCCGAAGAAATGCTCGCGCGTGTACGCGCCGCCGAAGGCCTTGCAGTTCTGGTATTCGCCGTCGACGGTTTCCATCATCAGCTTCTTCAGGACGCCATTGGTGTCCTTGGCCAGCAGGGCATCCCAGTAACCGCCCCACAGCAGCTTGATGACATTCCAGCCGCCGCCACGGAACACGCCTTCCAGCTCCTGGATGATCTTGCCGTTGCCGCGCACCGGGCCGTCCAGGCGCTGCAGGTTGCAGTTGACCACGAAGATCAGGTTGTCCAGGCCTTCGCGGCCGGCCAGGGCGATGGCGCCGAGGGTTTCCGGCTCGTCGGATTCACCGTCACCAATGAAGCACCACACCTTGCGGTCGGACTTCTCGATCAGGCCACGGTTTTCCAGGTACTTCATGAACTGTGCCTGGTAGATGGCGGCCAACGGGCCCAGGCCCATCGACACGGTCGGGGTCTGCCAGAAGTCCGGCATCAGCCACGGATGCGGGTACGACGACAGACCGCCGCCGTCCACTTCCATGCGGAACTTGTCCAACTGCTGCTCATCGATGCGGCCTTCCAGGAAGGCGCGGGCGTAGATGCCTGGGGCGCTGTGGCCCTGGATGAAGAGCAGATCGCCGGGGTGGCTTTCGCTCGGGGCGCGCCAGAAGTGGTTGAAGCCCACGTCATACAGCGTTGCGCCGGAGGCGAAGGACGCGATGTGGCCGCCCAGGTCACCCGGCTTGCGGTTGGCGCGCACCACGGTGGCCATCGCGTTCCAGCGGATGATGGAGCGGATGCGCCATTCCAGCTCGGCATTGCCCGGGCTCTTGGCCTCCAGGGTCGGCGCGATGGTGTTGACGTATTCGGTGGTAGGAGAGAACGGCAGGAACGCGCCCGAGCGACGGGTGAGTTCAACCATGCCTTCCAACAACTGATGCGCGCGCTCGGGGCCCTCGACATCGATAACGGCCTTCAACGACTCGATCCACTCCTGGGTTTCCAGAGGGTTCGTGTCGTTGTTAAGCATCTCGTTCAACCAGTTCATCAGAGCTCCCAGTTACTGCGCGCACGCGCGCGCTTGTTCGTTATTTTGAGCCGCAAAGTGTAGCGCACCCGGCCCCTTGCCAAGCTGGCTACGGGTGCGTATGGCCGCCCAAAAGCCAGTGTCCGCAAGACAGGCGACGACAGCGAGGGCCTGCTGTGGCGGACATTCAAGGACAGCCGTGTCGAGGGGTTTATGCAGAACAAAGGCGCCCTGCGGGGGTGGAAGCTGCCACGCGGGCAGGTCAGCGGCATGACAATCGGAAATGCTGCGATGCAGCAAGTCATCTGCGATGGGCCGCATTGCGCTGACAGGATGCACTGTATCTAAAGCATCTGTATGGGCTGGTTGCCCTTCTGGAGTTTCCGATATATCGTTTCGAACGCTTTCGATATATCGAATTGACCCGTGAACACGCCCGAAGAACCCCGCCGCCGCTCCTCTCCCCGCGCCCTGGGCCGTGGCGACCTGCGCCTGCTGTTGTTGTCGCGCATCGGCCAGGGCCCGCACCACGGCTATGAACTGATCCAGCAGATCAGCGACATGTTCATGCGCGTGTACACGCCCAGCGCCGGCTCGGTGTATCCGCTGTTGGCCGATTTCGAGAACCAGCGTTGGGTGCGCGCCGAAGAGGACGGCGGCCGCAAGCGTTACCACATCACCGCATTGGGCCAATCGCAGTTGAAGGTGCGCGCCACCGAGGTGGAAGACGCGCTGCTGCGGGCGCGCCACAGCGCGCGTGTGATTACCCGCGCCAACATGCCGCCCGCACTGCGCGACGCACTGCACGACCTCACCCATTCGGTGATGCGCCGCCACGGCCGTTGGCAGCATGCCGATGTGGAACGCATCACGGCCTTGCTGGAAGAAGCCACCGCGTTGGTGCAGGACATTCCACAGGACTGACCCATCAATCCCCTACGACCCAGCCAGAGCGATCCAGCCAGGTCACCCCGGCACACAGCCGTCCCTGACCACAGGTAATGCCATGTCATTGCATGAAACAACGTTGATCCGCCTTACTCCCCGCTTCCGCGAGCTGCAGGTGCTGCAAAGCGAGCGCCTCACCCCCAACATGCAGCGCATTGTGGTGGGTGGCCAGGCGCTGGAAGGCTTCGACAGCCGCTCGCCGGACGACCACGTCAAGCTGTTTTTCCCCAATGCCGAAGGCGCCTTCGTGCTGCCGGAACTCACCGAACAGGGCCCGCGCTATCCGCAGGGCCTGCAGCCTTCACCGGCGCGCGATTACACGCCGCGTCATTACGATGCCGCTGCCGGCGAGCTGGTGCTCGACTTCGTGCTGCACGGTGATGGCCCGGCCACCACGTGGGCAGCCAATGCAAAAGCCGGCGATGCGCTGGTGGTTGCCGGCCCGCGCGGCTCGCACGTGCTGGCCGACGATTTCGACACCTATGTGCTGATTGGCGATGAAACCGCCCTGCCCGCCATCGCCCGCCGTTTGGCGGAACTGCCGGAAAACGCGGTGGCCGAGGTATTCATTGAAATACCCGAAGAAGGCGACCGTCAGCCACTGGAAAGCAACGCGCAGGTGACCGTTTCGTGGTTCGAGCGCAACGGTTTTGACGCGGCCAGCAGCACGTTGCTGGAAGACGCGCTGGTGGATTTTGAACAACCCGATGGCGACACCCATTACTGGATTGCCACCGAATCGCGCCGCGCACGAATGATGCGCAAGTTCATTGAAGGCCACCTGCAGGTGCCCAAGGAATGGATCCGCGCCACCGGCTATTGGAAAGCCGACCCCAACGAGGTGGAGTGAGCCCACAACAACGCCTCCCTGTCGCATCGATGGGGAGGCGCTGAGCTATGGCTGTTGTCGCCGTTTTAAAGTGACGCGCTGCTGCGGCCCTTGCCGAACAGATAGGTCACGCCGAGCATCGGCCCGGACAACGCCACATCCAGACGACGGCCTTTGTCGCGGTAATCCACGCTCAGGTGCCGGTAGCCCATCGACAGATGCAGGTTGTCGCTCGCTTGGTAGTTGGCCAATGCCAGCACCTGCCAGGTGGAATCGGAGCCCACGCCGAAGCCGCCTACATCCACATAGGCCAGGCTGCTCCAACGCGGCGCCAGCGCCTGACGCCAACGCACTGCCGCAATCGGATCAACAAACGACGACTCCGAACGCGCGGACACCAGGCCCGGCACATTCACTGCCGCAGAAATATCCCAATAACGCAGGCCGCCCATCAGGTCGATACCGGTGCGCTCGGTGGATTTCCACGCGTAACCCGCGCTGACCGTAGCCGAGGTCTGCCGCACCTTCACCCTGGCGGCGAGGCCAATCGGCAGCGACGTTGAATCGGAGGTGGAGGCATGGGTGAAATCCCCCTGCATCACGAAGTTGCCCCGGCGCGCGGTGCCGGTGATGAAGGCCGCTGCATCCAGGCTGTCCATCAACTCGGAGAAGGATTTATCCACATCGATGAGGGGCGCTTGCCGCAGCGGACGCACCTGGCCGTCCATGCCGCTCATCCACACATACGGCGTGGCCTGGAAGCGCCAGCTGTCGTTGCTGCCGGCATCGTTGGCGTGCGCCAACGGCACGCCGCAGCTTGCCAGCAAGGCCACGGCCACTGAAATACGCAGGTTTTTGGGTTTGAATCGGGTACGCATTGAAGCTCCGCGGATGACGTGCCCGGCCGGAGCCGGGCATCAAGGTGTGCAATGGGTGCTGTGAACGGCTTACACGCCCAGGAAGCGGAACGGCTTTGCGTCCTTGAACTGCGCGCTGGCTTCGCCTGAGTAAATGGCGCGCTGGTACTGGCCCAGATCCAGACGCTTGACCTTGCCCGCACCTTCGGAGAAATCAATCTTCTTCAGGTCCACCCAGAACACATTGGGCGTCAACGCCGACTCGAAGTAATACAGCTTGCGGGTCTGGTCAGCCACCGTGCGCCAGCGCGTGGAGGAGATGTTGGGCTGGTCCGGCGTGGTGATGCCGTACGGCACCGACACGTTGCGGATCACGCTGAAAACGCTGGCGGTGGATTCCACCGGATCGGTGGATTTGGGAATGGCGTCGATATAGAACGCAGCGCGCGCGAAGCGGTCCGCCGCACGATTGGTCCCCGGCAACATCACCGTGCCGCCAATCTGCCGCCAGTAGCTTTCCAGCGCCAGCTGCTCTTCGAAGATGGGCGAGTTGGTCATCACCTTGTACTCGCGGCTGTGATGGATGACCTGCTTGCCCTTGATGTACTCGATGATGGCGCTGTCGCCACTGGCATCGGACAGCGACAGATGCAAGGTCGCCATGCGCTGTTCGCCGGGCGCCGAGTCGGTCACCAGGGTGAACGGCTCATTGGCCAACGCCTTCACCGCTTCATCAACGCTGGCAAAGTTGTCGAGCATGTACTGCGTCCACGCCGAGATGCTCAGGCCCGGCTTGCCACTGTTGCGCTCGGGGTATTCGGACTCGGCCAGCCACAGCAGGTTGGCAACCAGACCCGCCTCGTTCATGCCGTCGGTGGTGGCGAAATCGTAAGCACTGGCAATGACGCTGCCATAGCGCGAGGTCCATTCCAGCGACTGCGGGCCGGCCTCACCATTGCGCTTCATGCCGCGCGGGAACGTCCACAGGTGTGTGCCGGTATCGACCTTGTAATCCATCGAGCGGCCAGTGATCACTTCATCGCCCGCTCCGTGATAGACAAAGCGGGTGCAGGCATCTGCGGTCTGCGGCAGGCTCAAGGCCCCGAACAGGACGGTGGCACACGCGGCCACGATGGATCGCCGAACTGCTTTCATGGATAAGTCCCTTTGATGGAATGACAGTGCATAAGAGCCCCAGCACGCGGATGCTGGCATACGCATTGTCGCTTGACCGTGAGCTGGAAATACGCGCGACATCACACACTGCAACCCTTTGTGAGCATGCGTTACCCGCACAGCAGAAGGCCCGCATTGCTGCGGGCCTTCATTTGAATCATGCGCGCTGATCACACCTGGGCGTGTGTGGCGCTTTGGGCATCCCTGCGCGGACGCCACTGAAAGTAATGGGCAAGCGCTATTTCCAACAGCACCAACGCCATGCCGATCAACACCGGCAGCAACAGCCCCAGGTAAATGCTGGGCATCATCGCGCTGAGCTGCGCCTTCAACAGACGAATGGCGCCTTGCGTGTGCAGCAGCTCGTTCATGCGCATGCTGAAAGCCTGGTGGAATACCGCCTTGTCTACACCGCTACCGCTGGCGAACTTGTCGGCCAGGCTGTCTTCCACCCACTGCGACATCAGTACCGCGCGCAGGTGCCCCACGCCTTTGGATGCCCAGCGCGCGGTGAAACCATCGCCCTGCAGCATTGCCGCGCCGGGAAGCGGGTTGTCCTTGAGGTAGCTGTCCACCACGTTGCGGGTGATTTCATGCACCGATGCATCGCTGCGCATCAGCTCAGCCAAGGCCTGATCGTCCAGCGATTGCTCGAAGTCCTGTTGCCAGCTGCTGAGCAGAGTCTGCAGATGCGGCTGAAAGTGATCCATCTGCTTGTACAGGGCGCGCTGCGCGCCGGCGGCAAAGCCGACCTGCACGCCGGAGAAGGCAAACAGCAGCGGCAGCAACAGCGCGTAGCTGGCAATCAACAGATGGTGCCACCTGCGCTGACGCTGCAACCAGCCCAGCCGACGCAACAGCATCCACACCGCGACACCCAGCAGCAGGCCGGCGATGGTGCCGAGCACCGCACCCCCCAGCAGACTCCACACACTCAAGCCATTCCAGAATTCAACCAACCAATATTGAGCGTCCTGCATGTCTTTCTCCTGATGAAACGAACCGCGAAATATAGAGGCAACTGCCGCTTGAGGGAGCGCTTACTTCCATCTCATCAACACCCCTGACCTTTGCGGCCCGAACCCACACCCGCAGCCCTCGCCAACGGGCAGCAGATATACCGGCTGTTATGCTTTGCCCAGCCAACCCCGGCCGCAACCAGTGCCTTCGCATGAGCACCTCTTTTGCCTCTCTCCGTAAACTCTGTGTTCCTGCTGCTGCGGTCGTTGTTGCCGCCAGCCTGAGTGGCTGTTTGACCACCCCCGGCCCCACCACGGTCGGCGACGGCCGCTGCGACGCCACACAATCGCAATGGGCAGTGGGCCAACCGGGCAATGAAGCAAACATGCGCCGCTTGAAGAGCGAAACCGGCGCCGGGCTGGTCAATCCAATTGGTCCGGCCACCATCGTTTCGCGTGACTTCCGTCAGGACCGCTTGCGTGTGTTCCTGGATGCATCCAACGTCATTACAGCCGTGCGCTGCGAGTAACGAATGGAGTGATGGTGGGCCGCCACTGATGTGACGGCCCAAACGATCACGCCGCCCGTAATGCGGCGGCGTGAAAGGCATTGCACTGACGGTTGCCGCCGCAATCACGACTGCGGCGCGCAACCATTAAACCGCTTACTCCACCGTGACACTCTTGGCGAGGTTGCGCGGCTTGTCCACGTCGGTGCCGCGCGCCAACGCGGTGTGGTAGGCCAGCAGCTGCACCGGAATGGTGTGCACCACCGCACTCAACACGCCGGCATGGCGCGGGGTGCGGATCACATGCACGCCTTCGGACGCATTGAAGTTGCTGTCCTGGTCGGTGAACACAAACAACTCGCCACCACGCGCGCGCACTTCCTGCATGTTGGATTTCACCTTCTCCAACAGGCTGTCGTTGGGGGCGATGACCACCACCGGCATTTCCGCATCCACCAGTGCCAGCGGGCCATGCTTGAGCTCACCGGCCGGGTAAGCCTCGGCGTGGATGTACGAAATTTCCTTGAGCTTGAGCGCGCCTTCCAGAGCAATGGGGTAATGCAGGCCACGGCCCAGGAACAAGGCGTTGGACTTGCCGGCAAAACGCTCGGCCCAGGCGATGATCTGCGGCTCCAGGTTCAGCGCATGCTGCACGCTGCCCGGCAGGTGACGCAGCTGCTCCAGATAATCCGCTTCCTGTTCGGCGCTGACCTTGCCATGCAACTTGCCCAACACCACGGTCAGCTGAAACAACGCCGCCAATTGGGTGGTGAATGCCTTGGTTGAAGCCACACCAATCTCAGCACCGGCCCGCGTGTAGCAGACCAGTTCGCTGGCGCGCGGGATGGCGCTCTCCGGCACGTTGCAGATGGACAGCGTGTGCAGATGGCCGAGTGATTTGGCGTACTTGAGCGCTTCCATCGTGTCCAGCGTTTCGCCGGACTGGGAAATGGTGACGATCAGATGTTTGGGATTGGCATAAGCGGCGCGGTAGCGGTACTCGCTGGCGATCTCCACGCTGCACGGCAGGCCAGCGATGGCTTCAATCCAATAGCGGGCGGTGAGGCCGGCGTAGTAGCTGGTGCCGCAGGCCAGAATCTGCACGCCTTCGATGTCCTTCAACACCGCCTCGGCATTTTTGCCGAACAGCGTGGCCGGGAAACCACCGGCGTCGATCGCCGCTTCGAGCGTGTCGCCCAATGCGCGCGGCTGCTCGTGGATTTCCTTCTGCATGAAGTGGCGGTACGGGCCCAGCTCCAGCGAAGCCAGCGACACGTCGGACATGCGCTGCTCGCGCTGCACCGGGGCGTTGTTTTCGTCGAACACGCGCACGCCTTGGCGGGTGAGCTCGGCGGTGTCGCCCTCTTCCAGGAACATCACCCGGCGGGTGGCCTGCAGGATGGCCGACACGTCCGAGGCGACGAAGTTCTCGCCTTCACCCAGGCCCACCAGCAACGGGCAACCCATGCGCGCGACCACCATGCGCTCGGGCTCCTTGCGGCTGATGACGGCCAGCGCATAGGCACCGGTGAGTTCCTTCACCGTGCGCTGCAACGCGCCGAGCAGGTCGTCATGGTCGGCCTGCAGGTGATGATGGATGAGGTGCGCGATGACCTCGGTATCGGTCTGCGACTCGAACACATAGCCCAGCGCGACCAGCCTCTCGCGCTGTTCTTCGTGGTTTTCGATGATGCCGTTGTGCACCAGTGCCACGCCCTGGCTGATATGCGGGTGCGCATTGGATTCGGTGACGCCGCCGTGGGTGGCCCATCGGGTGTGGCCGATGCCCAGGCTGGACTGGAACTGCTCGGCAGCCGCCGCACCTTCCATTTCTGCCACGCGGCCGGTGCGGCGCACGCGGCGGATGCCTCCATTTTCGAACACGGCAATACCCGAGGAATCGTAACCTCGGTACTCCAGCCGCTTGAGCCCTTCAATCAATACTGGAACCACATCGCGATCAGCGATCGCTCCCACAATGCCGCACATAGTTCGCCCGTTCGCGATTACGAACGGACATTCTAAGTCAGCGATCCGGTCATACAGCAGACAGGGCCGGACATCCGCCCTCCGGACACTGTCCGCAAATGTGTCCGCGGACACCCGGACACTCCCGCCGCCAGATAAATCCCCAATGAATTCAGCGCATTAAAGTTGGCACGCTGCCTGCTTAATCATTACCAACCCTTGCAGCGAAGCCCCAGATGATCCGCGACACTTCCGCCCAGGACCAGGTTTCCACCCAGCGCCCCCAACCCGCCTGGCGCCGCTGGCTGTGGCCCGCCGTTGCCACCGTGGTGGTGATTGGCGGCATTGGCTACGTTGCCAGCAGCTGGCTCGGTGCCAGCCGCTCGTTTGATGGCGACCGCCTGCGCATTGCCGAGATCAACCGGGGCGATCTGGTGCGCGACATCGCTGCCGATGGCCGCGTCATCGCGGCCAACAGCCCCGTGCTGTACGCCATCTCCGCCGGCACGGTCACCTTGAAGGTGGTGGCCGGTGACGTGGTCAAGCAGGGCCAGGAGCTGGCGGTGATCGACAGCCCGGAGCTGCGCAGCAAGCTGGCGCAGGAACAAGCCACCCTGGCCGGCCTGGAAGCCGAAGCCGGCCGCGCTGCGCTGGAAGCCACGGCAGCACGTGCCACCGGTGCCAAGATGTCCGACCAGGCCGGGCTGGTACGCGTTGCCGCCCAGCGCGACCTGCAGCGCTACCAGCGCGGCTTTGACGGCGGCGCGGTGCCGCAGGTCGATCTGGCCAAGGCACAGGACGAACTGAAGAAGGCCGAGATCGAACTGCAACACGCCCATCAGGACGCCAGTCTGCAGAGTCGCGGTGCGGAGTTGGATGCGCGCAACAAGCGCCTGATGGCCGAGCGCCAGAAGGCCGTGGTGAACGAAGTCCAACGTCAGGTGGATGCCCTCACCCTGCGCGCGCCGTTTGATGGCCAGGTCGGCCAGGTGCAGGCCACCCAGCACACCCAGGTGATTGCCAACGCGCCCGTGCTGGGCGTGGTGGACCTGTCGCGCTTCGAGGTGGAGATCAAGGTGCCGGAGAGCTTCGCCCGTGAACTGGCGATCGGCATGCCGGCACAGCTCACCAGCGGTTCGGGCCTGCCGTTCCCCGGCGAGATCTCGGCGGTGTCACCGGAAGTGGTGAATGGCGAAGTGGTCGCCCGCATCCGCTTCTCCGACAAGCAGCCCGAAGGCCTGCGCCAGAGCCAGCGCATGAGCTCGCGCATTCTGCTCGATACCCGCAAAAACGTACTCAAGGTTGAGCGTGGCCCGTTTGTCGAGCAGTCCGGCGGCCGCTATGCCTATGTCGTCACCGGCAGCACCGCCACCCGCCGCCCGGTGCAGCTGGGCGTGAGCAGCCTGGGCGAAGTCGAAGTGGTGTCCGGCCTGCAACCCGGCGAAAAAATCGTTGTCTCCGGTGCCGATCTGTTCGGCGACAACGAACGCGTTTCCATCAACTGACCCTCCGTTTCCCTTTCAGCACAGGAACCTCCCATGCTCCAGATGCAATCCGTCTCCAAGGTCTTCCGTACCGAACAGGTTGAAACCCACGCGCTGCGTTCGCTGGACCTGCACGTACGCGAGGGCGAATTTGTCGCCGTCACCGGTCCGTCCGGTTCGGGCAAGACCACCTTCCTCAACATCGCCGGCCTGCTGGAAACCTTCACCAGCGGCCAGTACCTGCTCGATGGCCAGGACGTGAGCCACCTGGGTGATGACGCCCGCTCGCGTCTGCGCAACCAGAAAATCGGCTTCATCTTCCAGGGCTTCAACCTGATCCCCGACCTCAACCTGTTCGACAACGTCGATGTGCCGCTGCGTTACCGCGGCATGCCCGCCGCCGAGCGCCGCGAGCGCATCGAAAAAGCGCTGACCAGCGTTGGCCTGGGCTCACGCATGAAGCACTACCCGGCCGAGTTGTCCGGTGGTCAGCAGCAGCGTGCCGCCATCGCCCGCGCCCTGGCCGGCAGCCCGCGCCTGCTGCTGGCCGATGAGCCCACCGGTAACCTGGACACGCAGATGGCACGCGGTGTGATGGAACTGCTGGAAGAGATCAACAGCCAGGGCACCACCATCGTCATGGTGACCCATGATCCGGAGCTGGCTGCACGCGCACAGCGCAACGTGCACATCGTCGATGGCCAGGCCACCGACCTGCTGCGTGAGCCGGTGCTGGCGCACGCCGCCAAGCTCGCCGCCGCTGCATCCACGCAGGGCTGAGGCCAGCGCGCATGTCCTTGTTCCCTTACTACCTGCAGCAAGGCCTGCGCAGCCTGCGCCGCACCCCGGTGTTGACCGGCCTGATGGTGTTGTCCATCGCCATGGGCATTGGTGCATCAATGACCACGCTCACGGTGATGCACCTGCTCTCCGGCGATCCGTTGCCGGGGCGCAGCCAGCACATCTACTACCCGCAGGTGGATGCGCTTTCGACCGAGAAGGCCCGTCGGAACCCACCGGACATGCTCGACTACACCTCGGCCATGGACCTGTGGCGGGCCAAACGTGCCGATCGTCAGACGATAGTGAACGACAGCCAGATCAAGCTGCACTCACCGGAAACCGGCAAACCGGCGCTGATGACGACGATGCTGTCCGCGCACGCGGATTTTTTCCCGATGTTCGCCGTGCCCTTTGCCTTCGGCGGCCCGTGGACGGCCGAGGATGATGAAAAACGCGCGCGCGTTGCGGTCATCTCATCCGACCTCAACCAGAAGCTGTTCGGCGGCAAGAACAGCGTCGGCCGCAGCCTGCGTATCCGCGATGCCGATGTTCGCATCGTCGGTGTCCTGGGGCCGTGGCGTCCGTCGCCGCAGTTCCACACGCTGGCCGGTGGCAGCTTCTCGCAGGGCGACACCGCCAGTTTCTACAGCAAGCCCGAAGAAGTGATGGTGCCCTTCCAGACCGGGCTGGAAATCAATGATGGCAACTTCAGTCAGTTCACCTGCAACAGCCTGCCGCCCGTGCCGGGGCACCTGCAGAACACCGACTGCGTCTGGCTGCAACTGTGGGTAGAGCTGGACAGCGCCGCCAAAGTGGCTGATTACCGCCGTTTCATCACCGACTACACCGTGCAACAGAAGGCGCTGGGGCGCATGCCCTTTCCTGAGAACGCCCGCCTGCTGTCGCTGATGCAATGGCTGGACTACAACCGCGTCGTTCCGCGCGACGTGCGCCTACAAAGCTGGCTGGCACTGGCGTTCCTGCTGATCTGCCTGTTCAACACAGTGGGCCTGCTACTGGCCAAGTTCCTGCGTCGCAGCGGCGAAATCGGCGTGCGCCGTGCGCTGGGTGCATCGAAGCGTTCGATCTTTGCGCAGTGCCTGATCGAGGCGGGCCTGATCGGCCTGGCTGGCGGCACGCTGGGCCTGGCGCTGACCCTGCTGGGGCTGTGGGCGATCCGCAGCCAACCATTGGAGTACGCCGACCTGGTGCATCTGGACCTGCCAATGTTCGCGGCCACCTTCGTGCTGGCGCTGGTCGCCAGCATCATCGCCGGCCTGTTCCCCGCCTCGCGCGCCAGCCGCATCGCGCCGGCGATGCAACTTAAGACGCTGTAAGCAAGGGGCCACCATGGACATCAAACCGATCTTCTCCGCACTGGGCCGCCACCGCATCGCCGCCGCATTGATCGTGCTGGAAATCGCGCTGGCCTGTGCGGTGCTGTGCAACGCCTTCTTTCTCATCGGCAACCGCCTGGAGCTGATGCGCATCAACAGCGGCGTGGAAGAAAACAGCGTGGGCACGCTTATGCTGGGTGGCTGCGACGGCTGCAACAACGCAGATCTCAATGCCCGCGTACTTGGTGCACTGCGCGCAATTCCCGGCGTGCAGGCCGCAGGCACTGCCAACAGCGTGCCTTTCGGCCCACGTGCTGGCTATATGGGTGTCAGCCTGGACCGCGAGGGAAAGCAATGGGGCGGCGTGCTGCATTTCTATATGTTCGATGCGGCCGCAATCCAGGCATTGGGCATGCGCCCGGTTCAAGGCAACACGTTCAACGCCGGCGATTTCCAGCCCATTGAGACCTTCATCCCGAGCGACGCGCCGGTATGGATCACCCGCGCACTGGCCGACCATCTGTGGCCAGGTGAGAGCCCGCTGGGCAAAGAGTTCTGGAGCGGCTCCCACTTTCGCGTAACCGGCGTGGTGGACAACTTCGCCGTCACCGACCCGGGCCGCAGCGAGGAAGGCGCCGCTGGCGCACAGTGGTCGGTGATCGTGCCGGTACGCGACGACGCCCAATCAGGCGGCTATGTACTGCGTGCCGATCCGCTCGACCTGCCGCGCGTGATGCAGGCGGCGCGCCAAGCGGTGGCGCGCGCAGCACCGGAGGCGGTGTTGGACCAGCAACAGAGCCGCATGCTGTCGGAACTGCGTGAGCGCTATTTTCATAGCGACCGTGCGATGACCTGGCTGCTGGTCGCGGTGATCGCCTCGATGCTGCTGGTCACCGCATTGGGCATCGTCGGCCTTGCCAGTTTCTGGGTGCAGCAGCGCACCAAGCAGATCGGTATCCGCCGCGCACTGGGCGCCACCCGTCGCCAGATAACCAGCTACTTTCAAACCGAAAATCTGCTATTGACCGCCGCCGGCATCGTGCTGGGCATGCTGTTGGCCTACGGCGGCAACCAGGTATTGATGCACTACTTCGAGGTCGCGCGGTTGCCGCTGCCCTACCTGCCATTCGGTGCATTGGCTCTGTTGCTGCTGGGACAAGCCGCTGTCATCGGCCCCGCACTCCGGGCTGCCGCCATCCCGCCCATCGTCGCCACGCGCAGCGCCTGACGCCCTCAACTGCTCAAGGAACTCTCATGTTCAGCTATTACTTCAAACTTGCTCTACGCAGTTTTGGGCGCAACAAAATCCTCACCGCGCTGATGGTGCTGGCCATCGCACTGGGCATTGGTGCCTCCATGACCACGTTGACGGTGTTCAAGGTGCTGTCCGGCAATCCCATCCCGCACAAGAGTGACCGTCTGTTCTACGTGCAGCTGGATCCGGGCATGCGCGAGGGCTACAAGCCCGGCGAAGAGCCCGAGTCGCAGTTGACGCGCTTTGATGCGGAAACCCTGCTGCGGCAGAAAAAAGCATCGCGTCAGGCAATGATGACCGGCGGCAGCGGCATCGTGGATCCGCGTGTGGATGCGCTCAAGCCTTTCAGCATCGACATGCGCTATACCTCGGCTGACTTCTTCCCGATGTTCGATACGCCGTTCCTGTTCGGCCAGGGCTGGAGCGCGGCAGAGGATGAAGGTCGCGGCCGCGTTGCGGTGATCAGCAAGAGCCTCAACGACAAGCTGTTCAACGGCGCCAACAGCGTTGGCAAGGACGTGCTGGTGGAGGGTCACGCACTGCGCATCACCGGTGTGCTCGACGATTGGAACCCCAAGCCGAAATTCTATGACATCAGCACTGGTCGCTTTGGTCGTGGCGAAAGCGTGTCGCTGCCCTTCAGTACCTTCATCGATCTGAAGATGGACCGCAGCGGCAACATGAACTGCTTCGGTCGCGAGATCGTCAACGATGCGCAGGCACTCAACGTGCCCTGCGCCTGGATCCAGTACTGGGTGGAGCTGGACTCTGCCAACGCCGCAGGCGATTTCAAGGTCTATCTGGACAACTACTCCGAGCAGCAGCGCGCCGCCGGTCGCTTCGAACGCCCGGCCAACACGCGCCTGCGCGATGTGATGGCGTGGATGGAATACAGCAATGTGGTGCCGGGCGATGTGCGCCTGCAGATGTGGTTGGCGTTCGGCTTCCTGCTGGTGTGCCTGGTCAACACCGTGGGCCTGCTGCTGGCCAAGTTCCTGCGCCGCAGCGGCGAGATCGGCGTGCGTCGCGCACTCGGTGCCAGCCGCCTGGATATCTTCAAGCAATGCCTGGTCGAGGCCGGAACCATCGGCCTGGCTGGCGGCATGCTGGGCTTGGTGTTCGCACTGCTTGGTCTGTGGGCGGTGCGCCAGCGCCCGGCCAGCTATGCATCGCTCGCCCATCTGGACGGATCGATGTTGCTGCTCACCTTCGGCTTAGCGGTGGCTGCCAGCATGTTGGCTGGTGCATTGCCGGCGTGGCGTGCGATGCAGGTGGCACCGGCACTGCAACTCAAGAGCCAGTAAGCAGTGGCGAGCGCCTGCGCCGTAGTGGCCAGATCGGCATGCGGCATGCACTCGGCGTCGGCCTTCTCCCTTGCGCAACGCGCAGGGAGGACCGGAGCAGCACTCTTCTACTGCGGCGTTCCTCCTCACTTCCCACCTCCTCTTTTCACTCCCAGGCTCCACGGAGAACACCATGGACATCCGCCCGATTCTCTCCACGCTGACCCGGCATAAAACCGCCGCCGCCCTGATCGTGCTCGAGATCGCTTTGAGTTGCGCGATCATCTGCAATGCGTTGTTCATCGTTTCCCAACGCATCGACACCATGAACATGCCCAGCGGCATGGACGACAACCGTCTGATTGAAATCGCGCTCAGCGGCATCGGCAAACAGGTGGACGCCGATGCGCGTACCACTGAAGACCTCGCCACACTGCGCGGCATCGCGGGCGTCGAGAAGGCCGCGATAGTCAATCAGCTGCCGTTCCAGAACGGTTCCTGGAACAGCGGCTTCGCCGTCACCCCAGATCCGGATGCACAATCGATCAACGCCGCGCAATACATGGTCGGCGAAGAGTCCGTCGCCACCATGGGCCTGAAATTGATCGCCGGCCGCGACTTCCATGCTGACGAGTACAAGAGCAGTGCCGTGCTGGAGGAGGAGCAGGATCTGAGTGCATTGCGCTCGCCGGTGATCGTCACCCAATCCGTCGCCAAGCACTTGTTCCCGGACGGCAGCGCCATCGGCAAGACCATCTACATGGCCAACGTCCCGCTGACCATCGTGGGCGTGGTGGAAGCGCTGGTGCGTCCGAACATGCAGGACAACGATCGCACGCGTTCGGTGATGTTCCCTATCCGCATGAATTTCTCCAACGGCGGCAGCTTCCTGATCCGCACCACCGATCCGAGCCGTCGTGATGAAATCATCAAGCAGGCGGTGGCGGCGCTGGACAAAAACGATCCCAACCGCCTGACCTGGCGCAAGATGAGCTTCGAGCAGGGCCGCTCCGAGTTCTTTGCCAACGACCGCGACATGGTCGGCCTGCTGCTGATCGTCAGCGTGCTGCTGTTGCTGGTGACCGCTTTGGGCATCATCGGCCTGGCCAGCTTCTGGGTGCAGCAGCGCACCAAGCAGATCGGCATCCGCCGTGCACTGGGCGCCACGCGCGGGCAGATCCTGCGTTATTTCCAGACCGAGAACTTCCTGCTGGCCGGCATCGGCATCGTGGTCGGCATGCTGTTGGCGTACACGCTCAACCAATGGCTGATGGGCCGCTACGAGCTGCCGCGCCTGCCGCTGCTGTATCTGCCGATCGGCGCGGTACTGCTGTGGATGCTGGGCCAGATCGCTGTGTTCGGCCCGGCCCGCAAGGCCGCCGCCATTCCACCGGCTGTGGCCACCCGCAGCAACTGATCACGGACGATCAAGGAATCCCATGCTCGGCTACTACCTGCAACTGGCACTGCGCAGCTTCGCCCGCAACAAGGTGCTGACCAGCCTGATGGTGCTGACCATCGCGGTCGGCATCGGCGCGACGATGACCACGTTGGCCTTGTACTTTGTGCTCTCTGGCGACCCCATTGCGCACAAGAGCGGGCAGCTGTTCTACCCGCAGCTGGAGCCGCGCAGCCTGGGCAAGGACGCCACGCTGGACAAGGACCCGCTCAAGCAGATGAGCCGTTACGACGCCGAAGAACTTCTGCGGCAGAAGCGTGGCGACCGGCAGGCGCTGATGAGTGGCGGCTCGGTGACGTTGCAGCCCAGCGGTAACGTCACCCAACCATTCCGCGCTTATGCCCGCTATACCTCGGCGGATTTTTTTCCGATGTTCGACGTGCCACTGCTCAGCGGCAATGCGTGGAGCAACAAGGACGATGACGAGCGCGCACGCGTGGCGGTCATCAATCGCACGCTGGCTTCCAGGCTGTTTGGCACGGAGAGGGCCGTTGGCCGGGAACTGCGCTTGCCGCAAGGCACCTTCCGGGTCATCGGTGTGTCGGCAGACTGGAAGCCAGCTCCTCGTTTCTATGACCTGAGCAACCAACGCTACGGTGGGCTGGAGCAGATATTTCTGCCGTTCTCCACCTCGCGCGAGCTGCGCCTGGATACGCAGGGCAGCGTCAATTGCTGGGGCATCAGCAATGACGAGACCGAGGGCAACTACAGCCTCAATGCACCGTGTGCGTGGCTGCAGTACTGGGTGGAACTGGATACGCCGCAGAAGGCCGATGCCTATCTGAAGTATCTGGGTGACTACTCCGATGCGCAGCGTGCCAGCGGCCGTTTTGAGCGCCCGACCAATGTCCGCCTGCACAACGTGATGAGCTGGCTGGATTTCAATCGCATCGTGCCCAACGACGTGCGGCTGCAGATGTGGCTGGCATTCGGCTTTCTGCTGGTGTGCATGATCAACACCATCAGCCTGCTGCTGGCCAAGTTCCTGCGGCGCAGCGGTGAGATCGGCGTGCGTCGTTCGCTGGGTGCCTCGCGCTCGGACATCTTCAAGCAGTGCCTGGTTGAAGCCGGCACCATCGGCCTGCTCGGTGGCGTGCTGGGCCTGGGCGTCGCCGCCTTCGGCCTGTGGCTGATCCGCCAACAGCCGGACGAGTACGCGCGCCTGGCACATATGGACCTCACCACGCTGTGGCTCACCTTCGCCCTGGCCCTGTTGGTCAGCGTACTGGCAGGCCTGCTGCCGGCGTGGCGCGCCATGCGCATTCCGCCTGCGTTGCAGCTCAAAAGCCAATGAACCACTCGACCTCATGAACATGCGTGCGGAATCAGTGGGAAGGAACCCGCAACGGGGAAGCACAGAGCCAAGCTGTGCCCACGCCCGGCTGCGGGTTCCTTCCCACTGATTCCGGTCGAGCTGCCTGTCGACACAAGGAGAACGATCATCGACATCCGCCCCATCTTCGTCACGCTGCTGCGGCACAAGACTGCCGCGCTATTGATCGTGCTTGAGATCGCCCTGAGCTGCGCCATCATCTGCAATGCGGTGTTCATCATCAGCAACCGCATCGGCGAGCTGCAGATCAACAGCGGTGTTGCCGACAACGAGCTGCTCTATCTGGCAACCAGCAGCCTGCTGCCCGACGTCAATCAGGACGCCCTGCGCAAGCAGGACATCCAGCTGCTGGCATCACTGCCTGGCGTGAAGGCCGCCAGCAGCGTCAATCAGGTGCCCTATGGCGGCAATATCTGGGGCTCGGACATCCGCCTTGATGCCGCCCAGAACCGCCCATCGATTCATGCAACCCTGTACATGGATGACGGCCAGTTGATGCAGAGCTTCGGCCTGCAGGTGATTGAAGGCCGCGCCTTCAACGCCGACGAATATCTGGAGAACAGCGCATTCGATCCCAACAAGATCGGGCCGGGCGTTCCCGCCGTCATCCTCAGCAGGTCACTGGCGCGCTCCTTGTTTCCCGACGAAAGTGCAGTTGGTAAAACCGTCTATGTCTGGGGCGAGGATCAGCCGCCGTCACCGGTGGTCGGTGTGATGAACGACCTGATGGCGCCGGGCACCGCAGGCACCTTCGCCAACCGCTATTACTCGATGATGTTCCCCATCCGCGTTTCCAACGGTGCATACGTGATACGCACCTCGCCGGAGCAGCGTGAGTCGGTTCTGAAAGCTGCGGTTGCCGCGCTCAACCGTGCCGACCCCAATCGCATCATCGAGCAGCAGAGCACGCTGCAGCAGATGCGTGCGGACTTCCATCAGCGCGACCGCGCGGTGATCTGGCTGCTGCTGAGTGTGTGCATTGCACTGCTGGCGGTCACCGCGTTCGGCATCATTGGCCTTTCCAGTTTCTGGGTACAGCAGCGCACCAAGCAGATCGGCATCCGCCGCGCGCTCGGTGCCACGCAGCGGCACATCCTGCGGTACTTCCAGGTGGAGAACTTCATCCTCACCAGCAGCGGCATCGTGCTTGGCCTGCTGCTGGCCTACAGCTTGAACATGCTGCTGATGAGCCGATACGAACTGCCACGATTACCCCTGCTGTACCTACCTGCCAGCGCACTGCTGCTGTGGATACTGGGGCAGATTGCCGTGTTCGGCCCGGCACGACGCGCTGCGGTGATTCCACCGGCCGTGGCCACACGCAGCGCATGACAGCGCGTATTCCTTCCTGATCGAGTCCCCCATGAAAAAAGCCGTGTTGACACTGTTGCTCGCATTGGCGCCACTGGCCACCGCCCCGGCCTTTGCGGCGGAAGCTACCGCGCCGTCCCTGAAGGACACCATCGCCGCACTCGACCGCGACGTGTTCGACAGCTTCAACCGCTGCAGCGATCCGCAACAGCTGCACAAGCATGCCGGCTACTTCGACCCGGCGGTGGAGTTCTACCACGACACCGGCGGTGTCACCTGGACGCGCGACGCAATGCTGGCGAACACGCGTAAATACGTGTGCGGCAACTTCACCCGTGAGTTGATTCCCGGCACGCTGGAGGTGTTCGCCATCAAGGACTTCGGCGCACTGGCACGTGGCCAACACCGCTTCTGCGACAGCAAAACCCACGCCTGCGATGGCCTTGCAGACTTCACCATCCTCTGGCGCCACCAGGACGGCCAGTGGCAGATCACCCGCGTGATGAGCTATGCGCACCGCGCAGCCGTCAAGGAAGAAGGCGCATGAACTACACACTGGAAACCGGCTTGCGCGGCGGCCTGCGCCACCCCCGCACGATGGCCTTGGTGGTCCTCACGCTGGGCCTTGGCTTGGCCTCGGTGATGACCATGCTCACGCTGCTCTCGGTGCTGGGTGCGGACCCGTTGCCCGGCGTCAGTCACAAGCTGTACATGGCATGGGCGGACTCGCGCGCGGCAGCTAAAAGCGGTGAGAGTGACAAGTACGGCGATGGCTCACCCATCCCACCGTTGTGGAAACTGAGCGATGCGCGCGCCATGCAGCAACTGCGCCCGGACATCCGCCAGACCGCACTGGTCACCGCGCCCGTGACGGTCACCAACACCGATGGCAGTGCCAACAATCAGGTATCAGCGGTCATGGCACTCGGGCCGATGCTGCCGATGTTCGAAGTGCCACTGCGTCAGGGCCGCTTCTGGACGCCAGAAGAAGAGGCATCACGCACACCGGTTGTCGTCATCAGCCGCGCCTTGAGCCAACGCCTGCTCGGCCGCGAAGACGGCGTAGGTGGCGAAGTACGGTTGGGCACGCATACCTTCCGTGTCATCGGCATCAGCGAACGCTGGGCGCCGCGCCCGCGTCCGCACTTTTTGCCTGCCAGCGATGCCGGCTGGCAAGGCGATGGCGATGAGGTATTCGTTCCGGCCGAGGCCGCGCTGGCCTCAGGCATTGAAATCAGCAGCACCCGCGTCTGCGATGGAGGTGGCTTTGGTGGCTTCCGCTTTGACCAGGTCAACGTGGAGCAATGCCGTTGGCTGGTGCTGTGGGCGGAACTGGACGATGCGCAGCAACACCGTAGCTACGCGCAAAGCCTGCTGGCGTTCGCCACTGATCGCCACGCCGCCGGCATCTTCCCGCGCGCACCTGCCACACGCCTGCATTCCATGCCGCAGTGGCTGCATCACAACCGCGTGGTGCCCGACAGCGTGCGCCTGAATCTGTGGCTGGCCATCGGCCTATTGGTGCTGTGCCTGGTCAACGTGGCCGGCTTGTTGGCCGCACGTTTCCTGCGCCGCTCCAACGAATACGGCGTGCGCCGCGTGCTGGGCGCACCACGCCGCGCGATCATCGCCACCTGCATGGTGGAATCCACACTGGCGGGCCTGCTTGGCGGATTGCTGGCCTGGCCACTTACCCTGGCCGGCCTGTGGCTGATGCGGCAACAAGGTGAGGATTACGCACCGTTGGCGCGGCTCAATCCGTCGCTGTTCGCACTGCTGGTGCTGTTGGCCTTGGTCACCGGCGTGCTGGTTGGGCTGCTGCCGGCCCTGCGCGCCGCACGTCAGGAGCCTGCTTTGCAGGTAAAAACACTTTGAACGGGGCACGCGCATGAACGCTCTCATTTCTCCGCTGCGCCGCCATCCGATGATGCCGTGGTTGATCGTGCTGCAGATCGCGGTGGCAAGCGCCATTCTGTGCAACACGCTGTTCCTGCTGGTGCAGCAGGCCGGCCCGCTGCTCACCAACGACGGCATTGCCCGCAACGAAATCATTGTCGTGGACCAGGTGGTCAACGGCGGCGGCACGTGGACCGCCGCGCAGGGCCGCGCCGGGGCCGATGCACTGGCCCGCATTCCCGGCGTCAAGCACGCCTCGGCGGTGGTCGGCGCTCCCATGCGGCAGACATTGACGATGGTCTTTGACGTCAAATCACGCAATGGCCCTGCGTTGCAGGTCAGCGGCTTCATGGGCGAAAAGCTGATCGACACCTACGGCCTGCAACTCAGCCGTGGCCGTGATTTCCTCGACGAGGAATACAGCGACCTGCAGCTGAGCAACAACGACAGTGTGACCACGCCGGTCATCCTTACCGAAGCGCTGGCCCGCGCGTTGTTTGGCAACGACAATCCGGTCGGCCAGTCGCTCACCAGCGACGAAGGCAAGACGCGGTATGTAGTGGTCGGCGTGGTGGCCCACCTGATGCGCTACCAGCTTGCCGAGCTGGACGACGGCAAGGCCGAGTTCGCCATGTTGGTACCGCGTCGCGCCGCCAGCCTGCCGTTGCTCAGCTTCGTCGTCCGCGCCGATGCCGCGCAGCGCAGCGCTGTGCTCAAAGCCGTGCCGCAGGTGCTGAAAGACACCTACCTCGGGCAGATGGCCAAGGGCTTCGAGCCGGTGGTCGCCGAGTACGAACAACTGCGGGAAAAAGGCCTTCGCACGCGCCGCGCAGCGGTGTGGCTGCTGGTCACGGTCAATGCCGTCATCGCCACCATCACCCTGATCGGCATCGCCAGCCTGAGTGGCTACTGGATACAACAACGCACCCGGCAGATCGGCATCCGTCGCGCATTGGGTGCCACGCGTGCGCAGATCCTGCGCCACTTCCTGGCCGAGAACCTGCTGCTCAGTTGCCTCGGCCTGTTCGTCGGGCTGCTGCTGGCGGTGCTGATCAACCAATGGCTGATGCAGTATTACGAGCTGCCGCGCCTGCCGCTGGCTTACCTGCCCACCGCAGCGCTGTTGCTGGTACTGCTGGGACAACTGGCGGTGCTGCTGCCCGCGCGCCGCGCCGCACGTCTGCCACCTGCCAGCGCGACCCGCAGCGTGTAATGTGCTGACTTCAACGCCACACCGGCGACCACCCACCGTTTGCCAGACCCCCTGATGCCGCAGATCCTGATCATCGACGACAACACCGCCGTGGCCACCGCGCTGGACGTGCTGTTCTCCCTGCACGACATCGAGACCCGCCACGCCACCTCGCCCGAGCAAGGGCTGGCGATGCTGCGCGAACAGGAGTTCGACCTGGTTCTGCAGGACATGAACTTCACCGCCGACACCACCTCCGGTGAAGAAGGCCAGGCCCTGTTCCGGGACATACGCAACGCCCATCCGGATCTACCGGTGATTCTGCTCACTGCGTGGACACACCTGGACAGCGCGGTGGAGCTGGTCAAAGCCGGCGCCGCCGATTACCTGGCCAAACCCTGGGACGACGGACGCCTGCTGACCACCGTCAACAACCTGATGGAACTGGCCGAAACCCGCCGCGAACTGGCCCGTCGCCGGCAACGCGAGCTGGCCCAGCGCAAGAGCCTGCATGAGCGCTACGACCTGCGCGCACTGGTGTTTGCCGACCCGGCCAGCGAGCGGGTCATCGCCCTGGCCTGCCAGGTAGCGCGTTCGGAACTGCCCGTGCTGATCACCGGCCCCAATGGTGCCGGCAAGGAAAAAATCGCCGAGATCATCCAGGCCAACTCGGCCCAGCGCAAAGGTCCTTTCGTGGCGCTCAACTGCGGTGCCATTCCGTCCGAGTTGATCGAAGCCGAACTGTTTGGTGCCGAGGCCGGTGCTTACACCGGCGCCAACAAAGCGCGCGAAGGCAAGTTTGAAGCGGCTGACGGCGGCACCTTGTTCCTGGACGAAATCGGCAACCTCTCGCTCACCGGCCAGATGAAGCTGCTGCGCGTGCTGGAAACCGGCCGCTTTGAACGGCTGGGTTCCAACCGCGAGCGTCAGGTCAAAGTGCGTGTGGTCAGCGCCACCAATGCCGATCTGCCCGCGATGATCCGCGACGGCAGCTTCCGCGAGGATCTCTACTACCGCCTCAACACGGTGGAGTTGGCACTCCCCGCGCTGGCCGAACGCCGCGAAGACATTCTGCCGCTGGCGCGTCACTTTCTCGGCGATGAAGGCAAGCCGCTGTCACCGCAGGCCACGCAGGCACTGCAGCGGCACAACTGGCCGGGCAACGTACGCGAACTGCGCAACGTCATCCAGCGCGCCAGCCTGCTCGCACAAGGCCAACGTATCGAGGTGACCGATCTCAACCTGCCACGTGCGCCCGCACGGCCGGCAACACAAGGGGCGGAAGAGCCCGACCGCGCACGCATCACTGCCGCACTGGAACACGCCGGTGGCGTCATCGCCCAGGCGGCGGCAGAGCTGGGCCTGAGCCGCCAGGCGCTGTACCGTCGCATGGACCGCCACGGCATTCCGCGCGAATGAGAACTTCCCGGTGAGACCACGCTCCTTCACCACCAGCCTGTTTCTACGCCTTCTGCCGGTGCTTGCATTGGCGGCGGCGCTGCCGTGGATGCTGGCGTACTGGATGGACCACGGCTGGCTGGTCGTGGTCACCTCGGCGGTGATCCTGCTGGCATTGATGTGGTACGCGCTGCACCGCGCCACCTCGCCCATCCGCTCGTTGCTGCGTGCGCTGTCCGGCACCACCAGCAGCTACCGCGATGGCGAATACAACTTCGGCGTGCATTGGCGCAGCAACGACGAATTCGCACAGCTGGTGAAGGCCCACGCCGAACTCGGCGAAGTGCTGCGCGAACAGCGCCAGTCGCTGGTGCAACGCGAACTGCTGCTGGACACCATGGTGCAGAACACACCGGTGGCGATGCTGCTGCTCACCGACGGCGGCGATGGCATTCAACGCGTCGCCTTCTCCAACACCGCCGCGCGCAAGCTGCTGCACGGCGGCTGGAAGCTGGAAGGCAAGCGCGTACAGGAGCTGCTGGAAGACATGCCGATGGAACTGCGCAACGCCATCGCGCGCGGTGGCGACAGCCTGTTCGCGGTGCGCGAGCCCGATGCCGAAGAAGGCGACGACGAAGACGAGCAGATCTATCACCTGTCACGTCGCAACTTCCACCTCAACGGCCGTCCACACGAGCTGTTGTTGCTGCGTCTGCTCACTGCAGAGTTGCGCCGCCAGGAAGTACAGACCTGGAAAAAAGTGATCCGCGTGATCAGCCACGAGTTGAACAACTCACTGGCGCCGATTGCATCGCTGGCACACTCCGGCGCCGAGCTGGTACGACGCAACCGCTTCGACCGGCTGGAAGATATCTTCGGCACCGTCGAAGAGCGCGCACGTCATCTTGAAGGCTTCATTCGCGGCTATGCGCGCTTTGCCAAGCTGCCGCAGCCGCAGTTGAACACCGTGGTCTGGCGCAACTTCCTGCACGGGCTGCAGCAGCAGATCAGCTTCCGCATGGAGCCGCCACCGGAAGATCTGAGCAGCCGTATCGACCAGGCACAGTTCTCCCAGGCGTTGTTGAATCTGCTCAAAAACGCGCACGAAGCCGGCAATGACAACGGCGCGCCGGATGATGCGGTCGAACTACGCTTGACCCGCCTACCGCATTGGCTGCGTATCGAAGTGCTGGACCGCGGCAGCGGCATGAACGAGGCGGTGCTGCAGAACGCGTTGATGCCGTTCTACTCCACCAAGCGCAACGGTACCGGCCTGGGTCTTGCGCTGACACGCGAGATCATCGAAGCACATGGTGGCCGCATCTCGCTGCAGAACCGCAACGAAGGCGGCCTGTGCGTGGCCATTCTGCTGCCGCACGACTGAGGCGGCCTTTCGGCATTCGTGCCCATTCTGCGAAGAAATGCGAAGGAGAGTGCGTGTAGCCACCCCGGACAAGGCCTGCCCGGGACTGCGGATGTACTGGCCTTGGCCGACAACAACACGCCAGTTGCGTGAAACATGCTGCAAGGCCATCACGCCGATCACCGTCTCCGCGTGACGCCATCGGGCAAGGCCCCACAACGCCAATCCGGCCAAATCACAGCCGACGCAGCATCGCAACCCGTAACGCCATCGGAAAGCCCGCAGCGTCTTCTTCGGCCATCACCGCCTGCATGCCCTGGCCCCACGCCTCAGATGGCCATATGTGAAAACCCTCGCTGGCGTAGAAGGGCGCATTCCAAGGCACATCACATAGGGTGGTGAGCACGGCACGACGGTGCCCGCGTTGCAGCGCCTGCATCAACGCATGCCGCAACAGTGCCCGCCCATGCCCTCTGCGGCCGTGCTGCGGCAGCACGTCCATCTGCAGAATATGGAAGTCTTCCTCCAGCACACCGGCCAGTAGATGGCCGACAACACCGCCATCGCCGCACTCAATCACCCACAGTGATTGATGTTCCATTCCCCGCTCAAACACCGCGACATCGGTCGGGCATACGCAGAACACCTGCCAGGCGACATGGCCTCGCAGGCGCTCACCGGCGCGCTGTTCAATCACCGGCAACCGCGCGAGGTCCTCGCGCTGTGCCAAGCGAATTTCAGCTTTTTTTGACGGGCCGGACCCAACCATCAATCGTCTGCTGCCGGCTGCGGGCCACAGTGAGTTTGTCCGAGGGCGCCGTGCGGGTGATCACCGAGCCGGCACCAATGGTGGCGCCATCTTCCAGCGTCACCGGCGCCACCAGCGAACTGTTGGAACCAACGAACACCTTGTCACCAATCACCGTCTGGAATTTGTTCACGCCATCGTAGTTGCAGGTGATGGTACCGGCGCCAATATTGGTACCACTGCCAATCACCGCATCGCCCAGATAGGTCAGGTGGTTGGCCTTGCTGCCTTTGCCCAGGCTGACCTTCTTGGTCTCCACAAAGTTGCCCACGTGCACGCCATCGGCCAACAGCGTGCCCGGGCGCAATCGTGCAAACGGGCCAATCTGTGCAGCACCTTCGGCAATCACACCTTCCAGGTCGCAATGCGCACGCACTTCCGTACCTGCGCCCAAGGTAACGTTCTTCAGCCGTACGAACGGACCAATGATGACGCCATCGCCCAGTTCAATCTCACCTTCCAGCACCACGTTGGCATCTATCTGCACATCCCGGCCCACCTTCACCGTGCCACGCAGATCAAAGCGCGAAGGATCCAGCAGCCGCGCGCCCTGCTCACATAGCGCCTTGGCGGCACGCAGTTGCCATGCACGCTCCAGCTGCGACAGCTGCCAAGGGTCATTTGCCCCCTCAGCTTCCTGCGCGTCGGCCACGTAAACCATCTCCGCCGGTGTGTACTCGGCAGCGGCCGAAGCAAACACATCCGTCAGGTAATACTCGCCCTGCGCATTGGCATTGGACAGCGAGCCCAACCAGCGCCGCAGCGCGGTGGATTCGGCGGTGATGATGCCGGTGTTGATCGTGCGGATACGCTTCTGCTCATCGTTGGCATCTTTCTGCTCCACGATCGCAGCCACTTTGCCCTCGGCATCGCGCACGATACGCCCGTAGCCATTGGGGTTCTCCAACTCGGCCACCAGCACCGCCAGGCGCGGCGCATCTTTCAGCAAGGCCTTGAGTGTCTCAGCGCGCATCAGGGGCACATCGCCATACAACACCAGCACCTGCGCGGTGTCGGGCACGTTCGGCATGGCCTGCTGCACCGCGTGGCCGGTGCCCAGCTGCTCCTTCTGCTCCGCCCAGGTCAGGTCCTGCTGTTCGGCAAACGCCGCCTGCACCGCAGCGCCCCCGTGACCATAGACCAGGTGAATACCGGCCGGCTGCAGCTCACGGGCGGTCGCAATCACATGCGCCAACATCGGCTGCCCGGCTACCGGCTGCAACACCTTGGGCAGCAGCGATTTCATGCGCTTGCCCGCACCGGCGGCAAGGATGATGACGTGCAGGGACTGGCTCATGGACAACGACTTCCTGAAATTGATGATCGGATTCTAAGCCCGCAATGGTTAGCATTGCAGTCCATCAATCACCGCAGCCACCCCAATGAGCCTGTTCCGCCAAGGCAGCCAATACATCCTCATCGGCCTGCTGCAGCTGCTGTTGGACTCGGTGGTGTTTGTCGTGGCCACCGCAGCGGGTCTTCCCGCAGTACCTGGCAACATCCTCGGCCGCATCAGCGGTGCAGTGCTGGGCTTCTGGCTCAACGGGCGCTACACGTTTGCGCAACAAGGCGCACAGCGTCACGGCTGGAAACGTTTCAGCCGCTTTCTCATAGTCTGGCTGCTGGCCACCGCCGTCAGTACCGGCCTGGTCAGCTGGGCCTCACACAGTCTGGGCATTCAAGGCGCTTGGTTGGCCAAGCCGCTGGTGGAAGGCGGCTTGGCGCTGATTTCATTCTTCCTGCTGCGGCACGTGGTCTTCCGCTGAGGCCGATCAGCTGCGTGCTTGAAATCAGCCGCGCAGCCCCGTCTGCCACAACTCCACGGGGCTGTAACGCAACGCCAGCTCATGTTTACCTGCAGGAACGCACAGCGCACGGAACAGGCCGTTACCCTGCAACACCGGCAAGCGCACGTTTTCGATCTCAGCCACCCAGCCCGGTGCATTGAGCTCGTTGATGACGATCCATGCCGGTGCTTGTGCATTTACGTGCAGGGTCAACGTGCTGGCCTCGTAGCGCCGTACGGCAACCTCTGCACGCCCACCTGCCGCGTCGGGGCACGCACTGACCGTACTTTCCTGCAACCACAGCGTGTTGTTGAAATCGGTCTGGTTGAATGCGCCAGCAGGCGGATGGCGCCCTTCATGACGTTTCACCGACTGCGGATTGAGCACACGCGGCAGAATCGCGTCACGCTCCAACACCTGCAGTGACTTCCCGTACGTCGTGGAACCGTCAAAGGGCGTCACTGCCAGAATCCAGCGCAGGCCCAACAGGTCGTACAGCGGGGCATCGAAATCCGGCGTCCACTCCGTTGCCTGTTTGCTCCCGACACTGCTTACCGGACTATTTGGCATACCGACCATGGCCAAGTAGTCGGCACTCTGCAGTGGGTTGTATCCGTTGGCCAAAGCCAGCCCATGAACCGCGGCCCCATTGGTGAGCTGAGCGATTTCAAACGCAACGGCTCGTTGCGGAATTCCCCCGTTCTGCTCAGCTTTCAGAATGCGGTAAGCGCTGTGTCCCGGCCCTGATCGCTCGGAGGTAAGCACCTGCCGGCTCAAGCTCCTTGAGTTGAAGCTGGTGGCGACGTTGAACAGCAACATATCTACCACCACCAAGCCGAGCACCATGCCCGCCTTGACCACCGGCTGCCGAAGCTGACGGACCACAAGTACACCCAACACGGCGCTGACCAGCAGCCAGAGCAATGCAACGGGATGCCCAGTCTTCAAGGCAATGCCGCATGCCAGCAGCAGCATCGCAGCCATCACGATCACCGACGGCCAATGCGGGCTCAGCTTGCGCGACTGCAGGGCCGCCTGCAGCGCCTGTGCACCCAACCATGCCGCAGCTGGCACGGTCACGAACAACGCATCGCTTGGACGTCGGAACAGATCCAGCCCCGGCAGCCAGGAGAACAGCCACGGAAACAGGGGCGTGGCCGCACCCAACGCAAACAGCACGGCCATCACGATGACCAACAGCGCCACTCGTGCACGGCCCGGATGATGGCGCACCACGGCGCCCCCCCACAGCAGCCAAAACGCCAATGGCGCAGCACCGAAATACAGATAGTCCGTGGTGATATCACCAAAAGCCCAGCTGTCCCCCCGGCCCTGCGAGAACACACCGCCGGAAAGCAATGTCGCCAAGGACTGCCAATGCAATGCTCCCTCAACGGCAGCATCCAAAGACATCTGGGTACGATTTGTCTGTGGCAGATACGCCAGGGTAGACAGCCATTGCGGCGCACTGATGATGCCTGCCAGCAACGCCACCGCCGCCAGTTGCAGCATCAAACGCCGGCGTTGTCCCTGCGTTAGTACCACCGCAGCCACGGAATAAATTGCGCACCCAAGAATAATGAAATACGTCACCTGGGTAAGCTGCAGCGCGCATAAGCCACCGATGACACCGCTCAACAGCACGTCGGCCCAACGCTTGTTCTCTCGCAAACGCGACAATCCCAGCCAAAGCCAGGGCAGCATGCAATAGCTGACAATCATTGGCGTGTGCTGGAGACGGGACGCGGCAACCCCACCAAACATCACGACGACCGCGAAAAACAGCTGAGACAGCTGCGACAACTGATGGTGACGCGCTACTCGCAGTGCGCCCAGGCCGGCTGCCAACACATGCAGCATTACCACCACACCAAACCAGTGCAGCGACGTCGGCGCCAACATCATCGGCACCAGCATTGTCGGCTGCAGCGTCATCATCTGCGGATCAGCCAACTGCGGATAACCGCCGTAGAGATAGGGGTTCCACCACGGGGCCTGCAATTGCCGGAGCTGCTCTGCGGCGAAACTCAACGCCGGAAAGAACTGTTGAGCCGCGTCATAAGGAATGGCGCGAAACCCGGCCAGCCAAGGCAGGCACAGCAATGCCCAGATTGCGGTCAACTGGGCCGCAGCCGAATGCTTCAACCCACCCCAAACACCTTCCCGCTTCCCTGCACTCATGTCCTGGATCATTCCTTTGTTTCTCTCTCCGGGATACAAAAATGCCGACCTCAAAGGTCGGCATTTTCATTTCTTTATAGCGCTTGCGCGCAACCTCAGTGCTTGAGGTTACGACGCAGACGCTCAAGTGCCTGCAGCTGTGCGCTGACTTCGGCCAGACGCTGCTGTGCTTCGGCCAGCTCCATGGCTTCGCCACGGTTGGCGAGCACGCGCTCGGCTTCTTCCTTGGCCTTGCGGACAGCGGCTTCGTCGATGTCCGTGGCACGGATGGCGGTGTCGGCCAGCACGGTCACCACCTGCGGCTGAACTTCCAGGATGCCGCCGGAAATGGCGAAATCCAGGTGCTCGCCAGCGGCGGTGGTGACAACCACTTTGCCCGGCTTCAGGCGGGTGATCAGCGGTGCGTGCTTGGGCGCGATGCCCAGCTCGCCCAGCTCACCGGTGGCCACGACCAGGGTCGCTTCGCCGCTGAAGATCTGCTGCTCGGCACTGACGATGTCGCAACGGATGGTGCTCATGGAAATCTCTTCGCCTGGTTGGGTGGGCCTGCGCCCACCGCAGGTTGCCGCAGGGGCGGAGCAAGCTCCGCCCTACGGAAGACTTAGGCCTTTTCGGCCATCTTCTTGGCTTTTTCGACGGCTTCTTCGATGCTGCCGACCATGTAGAACGCCTGCTCCGGCAGGTGGTCGTATTCGCCATCGACGATGGCCTTGAAACCACGGATGGTGTCCTTCAACGACACGTACTTGCCCGGCGAGCCGGTGAACACTTCGGCCACGTGGAACGGCTGGCTGAAGAAGCGCTCGATCTTGCGGGCGCGGGTCACGGCCTGCTTGTCTTCTTCGGACAGTTCGTCCATGCCCAGGATGGCGATGATGTCCTTCAGTTCCTTGTACTTCTGCAAGGTCTGCTGGACGCGCTGGGCGGTTTCGTAATGCTCGGTGCCAATGACCTGCGGGTCCATCTGGCGCGAGGTCGAATCCAGCGGATCCACGGCCGGGTAGATACCCAGCGAGGCGATCGAACGCGACAGGGTCACGGTCGAATCCAAGTGGGCGAACGTGGTGGCCGGCGACGGATCGGTCAAGTCATCGGCGGGCACGTACACGGCCTGGATCGAGGTGATCGAGCCGGTCTTGGTCGAGGTGATGCGCTCCTGCAGGACGCCCATTTCCTCAGCCAGGGTCGGCTGGTAACCCACGGCCGACGGCATGCGGCCCAGCAGTGCCGACACTTCGGTACCAGCCAGCGTGTAGCGGTAGATGTTGTCCACGAACAGCAGCACGTCCTTGCCCTTGCCCGACGCATCTTTCTCGTCGCGGAAGTACTCGGCCATGGTCAGGCCGGTCAGTGCGACGCGCAGACGGTTGCCCGGCGGCTCGTTCATCTGGCCGTACACCATCGCGACCTTGTCCAGAACGTTGGAGTCCTTCATCTCGTGGTAGAAGTCGTTGCCCTCACGGGTACGCTCACCCACGCCGGCGAACACGGACAGACCGCTGTGCGCCTTTGCGATGTTGTTGATCAGCTCCATCATGTTGACGGTCTTGCCGACGCCGGCGCCGCCGAACAGGCCGACCTTGCCGCCCTTGGCGAACGGGCACATCAGGTCGATGACCTTGATGCCGGTTTCCAGCAGCTCGGTGGACGAAGACTGGTCTTCATACGACGGGGCAGCGCGGTGGATTTCCCAGGTATCCGAAGCAGCAACCGGGCCGGCTTCGTCGATCGGGCGACCCAGCACGTCCATGATGCGGCCCAGGGTGCCTGCGCCGACCGGCACGGAAATGCCGCGACCGGTGTTGTTGGCAACCAGGCCACGCTTCAGGCCGTCGGTGGAGCCCAGCGCGATCGCGCGGACGATACCGTCGCCCAGCTGCTGCTGGACTTCCAGCGTGATTTCGGTGCCTTCCACTTTCAGTGCGTCGTACACACGCGGCACGTCGCTACGCGGGAATTCGATATCGACAACGGCGCCGATGATCTGAACGATCTTGCCCTGACTCATTGATGCATCCTCTAAATGTGTGCTTTGAACGAGCGCGATCAGACTGCTGCCGCGCCGCTGACGATTTCGGAAATTTCCTGAGTGATCGCTGCCTGGCGGGCCTTGTTGTAGACCAGTTGCAGGGTTCCGATCAGCTTGTTCGCGTTGTCGCTCGCCGCCTTCATCGCCACCATGCGTGCTGCATGCTCGGAAGCAACGTTCTCCAGCAGTGCCTGGTACACCAACGACTCGATGTAACGCGTGATCACGTGCTCCAGCACGGTCGCGGCATCGGGTTCGTAGAGGTAATCCCAGTCGTGCGAAGCCACCTGCGTTTCGCTGGCCGGCAACGGCAGCAACTGATCGAAGCTGGCCTTCTGCGTCATCGTGTTGATGAAGCGGTTGTAGACCAGATACACGCGATCGATCTTGCCTTCGGTGTAGGCATCGAGCATGACCTTGATCACGCCAATCAACGTTTCCAGCTGCGGGTTGTCACCGATGTGGGTGACGCTGCCGACCATGTTCACGTTGACGCGACGGAAGAACACGCTGGCCTTCTGGCCGACGGTCACCATGTCGATCTCGGCACCCTTCTCCTGCCAGCCACGCATTTCTGCGACAGCCTTGCGGAACAGGTTGTTGTTCAGGCCGCCAGCCAGACCGCGATCGGAAGAGATCACGATGTAGCCCACGCGCTTGACGTTTTCACGCTCGACCAGGAACGGGTGCTGGAAATCGGTGCTGGCCTGGGCCAGGTGACCGATCACCTGCTTCATCGCCTGCGCGTACGGACGCGAGGTCTTCATCCGATCCTGCGCCTTGCGGATCTTGGAGGCCGAGACCATTTCGAGCGCGCGCGTCACCTTGCGGGTGTTCTGCACGCTCTTGATCTTGGTTTTGATTTCGCGTCCGCTTGCCATTTCTCGCTCGCTCTACTTACTTGGTTGAGAAGCGGCCGTGCGGCCGCTCCCTGCCGGTGATCGCTTTGCGATTACCAGCTGCCAGTGGTCTTGAACTCGGAGATGCCCTTCTTGAAAGCGGCTTCAATCTCGTCGTTCCAGGCGCCGGTGGCATTGATCTTGGAGACCAGCTCACCGGCGGTGTTGGCGAAGTGCGCGTGCAGGCCAGCTTCAAAGCCGAGCAGCTTGTTGACCGGCACGTCGTCGAGGTAACCCTCGTTGACGGCGTAGATCGACAGCGCCTGGTCGGCGATGGACATCGGCAGGTACTGCTTCTGCTTCATCAGCTCGGTGACGCGCTGACCACGCTCCAGCTGCTTGCGGGTCGCTTCGTCCAGGTCCGAGGCGAACTGCGCGAACGCAGCCAGTTCACGGTACTGGGCCAGCGAGATACGAATGCCGCCGGACAGCTTCTTGATGATCTTGGTCTGGGCCGAACCACCCACGCGCGACACCGAGATACCGGCGTTGACGGCCGGACGGATACCGGCGTTGAACAGGTCGGTTTCCAGGAAGATCTGGCCGTCGGTGATCGAGATCACGTTGGTCGGAACGAACGCGGAAACGTCGCCAGCCTGGGTCTCGATGATCGGCAGCGCGGTCAGCGAACCGGTCTTGCCGGTGACCTTGCCTTCGGTGAACTTCTCGACGTACTCCTCGGACACGCGGGCAGCGCGCTCAAGCAGACGGGAGTGCAGGTAGAACACGTCACCCGGGTAGGCTTCACGGCCCGGCGGACGCTTCAGCAGCAGCGAGATCTGGCGGTAGGCAACGGCCTGCTTGGACAGATCGTCGTACACGATCAGGGCGTCTTCGCCGCGGTCCATGAAGTACTCACCCATGGTGCAGCCGGAGTAGGCGCTGATGTACTGCATTGCAGCCGACTCGGAAGCAGTCGCAGCCACCACCACGGTGTGGGCGAGCGCGCCGTTCTCTTCCAGCTTGCGCACGATGTTGGCAACGGTCGAGGCCTTCTGGCCGATCGCTACGTACACGCACTTGATGCCGGTGCCCTTCTGGTTGATCACCGCATCGATGGCCATCGCGGTCTTGCCGGTCTGGCGGTCACCAATGATCAGCTCGCGCTGACCACGGCCGATCGGGATCATGGAGTCGACCGACTTGTAACCGGTCTGCACCGGCTGGTCGACCGACTTGCGCCAGATCACGCCCGGTGCAACGCGCTCCACCGGAGCGGTCAGGTTGGTGCCCAGTGGGCCCTTGCCGTCGATCGGCTCGCCCAGTGCGTTGACCACACGGCCAAGCATTTCCGGGCCGACCGGCACTTCCAGGATGCGGCCGGTGGTCTTGGCCACGTCGCCTTCGCGCAGGTGCTCGTAATCACCCAGCACCACGGCGCCGACCGAGTCGCGCTCCAGGTTCAGCGCCAGTGCGTAGGTGTTATTCGGCAGTTCGATCATTTCGCCCTGCATCACGTCGGCCAGGCCGTAGATGCGCACGATGCCGTCGGACACCGAGGTGACGGTGCCTTCGTTGCGCGATTCCGCGGACAGGGCGACCTTCTCGATGCGGTTCTTGATCAGTTCGCTGATTTCGGAGGGGTTGAGCGTGGTAGCCATCGTCAAGTCCTAGTGCCGGCAATCAAGCCGGACGTTAAATTGAATTCAGTGTGCGAGCGCGGTCTGCAGGCGCGACAGCTTGCCCTTGAGCGAACCATCGATAACCACATCGCCGGCATCGATCACGGCGCCGCCGATCAGCGAAGCGTCCACCGCGGTCGATACCTCGACATCGCGGCCGAAGCGCTTGCGCAGCGCAGCCTTGATCTTGTCCAGCTCGTCTGCCGACAGTTCAGCAGCCGATGTCACCGTGGCTTTGAGCACGTTTTCGGCTTCGGCGCGCAGCTGGTCGAACAGCCCGGAGATTTCCGGCAACTGCTGCAGACGGTGCGACTCGGCCAGCAGCCCCAGGAAGCGGCTGTAGGTTTCACCTGCCGCCTCCGGAGTCAGCAGAGCAATGGCGTCGCCACGGCTCAGCTGAGGATTGGACAGCAGGGCCGACACGCGCGGATCGGCGGCAACGTGGGCGGAAAACGCAAGCGCGTCCGACCACGGCGCGAACTTGCCATCCTCGCGCGCAATCGCGAAAGCGGCGCGGGCATACGGGCGGGCAAGCGTGAGGGCCTGGCTCATCGATCAGATCTCCGCAGCCAGCTCGTCGAGCAGCGCCTTGTGGGCGTTGGCATCGATTTCGCGCTTGAGCAGCTTTTCGGCACCGGTCACGGCCAGCGCGGACACCTGCTTGCGCAGATCTTCACGGGCACGGTTGGCGGCAGCGTCGATTTCAGCCTGGGCCAGATCTTTCTGACGGTTGGCTTCAGCGATGGCTTCGTTCTTGGCGGCTTCAACGATCTGGTTGGCACGGACATGGGCCTGATCGATGATCTCGTTGGCCTTGCCGCGCGCATCCTTCAGAGCTTCGTTGACCTTTTCCTGCGTCTGGGCCAGATCTTTCTGGCTGCGATCGGCAGCGGCCAAGCCTTCAGCGATCTTCTGCTGACGCTCTTCGATAGCCTTCATCAACGGCGGCCAGATCTTGGTCGCGATGATCCAGATCAGCGCGGCAAAGGCCAGGGCCTGTGCAATGAGGGTGAAATTGATATTCATGGATTAGCTCAGTCGCTGGTGTCGGGGGGTGGTTGCGCCGCCGTGGCGACGCAACCGAACCTTCATCCGAAGCCGGATGCCCGAAGGCACCCGGCCATCTCACTGCAGCTGGATCAGCCAGCCAGCTTGGCGGCTTCGGCCAGCAGCGTGGAAGCCAGCGGGTTGGCGAAAGCCAGCAGCAGGCCAACGGCGACCGAGATGATGAATGCGGCGTCGATCAGGCCGGCGGTGATGAACATGCGCACCTGCAGGACCGGGATCAGTTCCGGCTGGCGAGCGGCCGATTCCAGGAACTTACCGGACATGATGGCCAGACCGAGGCCTGCACCCAGCGCGGCCAGGCCGATCATGATGCCGACGGCAAGGGCGGTGGAGCTCTGAACTTGGGCGAGGTTGGTCAGGACGGCGAAGTACATGGTTATCTCCAGGAACTTAAGTAGCTAAGGGTGATGAAACGGATGAAGGTTGAAACTGGTTGAAGCTTGTAACTTTAGTGACTGTCTTCCGACAGGCTCAAGTACACGATGGACAACATCATGAAGATGAATGCCTGCAGCGGGATCACCAGCAGATGGAACAGCATCCAGCCAAGGCCGAACGCACCACCGGCAATGGCACCGAACAAGCCGGCACCACCCAGCACCCAGATCAGCAGGAAAACGATTTCGCCGCCGAACATGTTGCCGAACAGTCGCATCGCCAGAGAAATCGGCTTGCTCAGCCACTCCACGATGTTGAGGATCAGGTTGAACGGCATCATCCACTTGCCGAACGGAGCCGTCAGGAATTCCTTGATGAAACCCAGCAGGCCCTTGGACTTGAGCGAGAAGAAGATCATCAGGAAGAACACGCTGATCGACATGCCCAAAGTGGCATTCACATCAGCGGTCGGCACCGGCTTCCAGTAATGGACGCCCACCCAGCCCAGCGGGGTGGAGATGAAATCGGCCGGGATCATCTTGATGAGGTTCATCAACAGGATCCAGAAGAAGATGGTGATCGCGATCGGCGTCACCAGCTTGCTCTTGCCGTGATAGGTGTCCTTGGCCTGGCGGTCAACGAACTCCAGGCAGATTTCGACGAAGGCCTGCCACTTGCCCGGCACGCCGGCGGTGGCCTTGCGTGTCGCCATCCAGAACGCAAATACCATCAGCAGGCCCATCAGGAGCGCGGTGATGATGGTATCGACGTGGATCGTCCAGAAGCCACCGCCCTCACCGACCGGAGCGGTCAGATTCTGCAGGTGATGCTGGATGTAGCTGGTAGGAGTTAGAGCCTCGCCCGCCATGTGTCCGTAACCTTTATGAATTCGATCAACGTCTGGCCAGAGCCAGGACCTGGAACATCATTCCCACCGCCAACCCCGCAAACAGCGGCAGCGCGGGAAGCTTTAACCAGACAAGGCCAAGTGCGAACACGGCGATGACCAGTACCCACTTCAGCAACATCGCCAGAATCAGGCGCATCATTGCCGAACCAGCGGCCTGAACGCCGCCACCCAGTGCCATACGGGCTGAAATCCAGCCCCCTGCCACCACTGCCAAGCCCGACGCCGCAGCGCCGATGGCGTACTTTGGCCCCACGAAGAGGAAGGCCAGAGCCAGGACAGCCACTGCGGCCAGCGGGTAGACCGCGGCGCGCAACATCAGTCGCCGACCCGCGTCAACGGAGTTCAGCACGTCAAAGTGTCCTGCAAGGTGAAAGAGGGAACCGAATCGCGCGATGGCGCCTCGTCGAGCCGCGAAAGTATAGCAGTGAGACATTTTGTGAGACAACCGGCATCGGACATCCCTTTTGACTATGCAAGTGGCCGCAATTTCTGGGTTTTTCCCTGAACCGCCCGGCCTGACGGGCTGTCGATGCGGCGATGCGGCAGCGGGAACTTCCTCCCGCCGGCCCGGTCTGACCCCTGCGTCTGCCGCCATTCCTCGTCGATGGTGTCAGATCCCGGGTGAGGTGGTGTTGTCAGTGCCCTGCAGCAGCACCTCACCGCATTCAATGCCACGCCTTCATGCACATCGCGTACACACGCGCTCACGCTCACGGTACGCACGGCCAGCGATGGTCGGTTGCACCCAAAGCAACATGAAGGCAGATACGCATGCATAACTTCCGCTCCCTTTCCGCTCTTGTTCCCTGCGCACTGGCGTTGGGCCTGTTCAGTGCATCAGCGCATGCTGCCGAAGAGGATCCGCGCTTCACGCTGCGCTTGGGTGCAATGAACATCGACACCGACAACACGATCCGCGGCAGTACGCAGATCGGCGGGCAGAGTGTGGATATCTCCGAAGATTTCGGACTGGGCGGAAAAGAATGGGAGCCGCGCGTGGATGGCATGTTCCGCATCAGCGACCGCCAGCGATTGATCTTTGACTACTTCAAATACGACAAGGACCGCCGCGAGACGCTTGATGACACCGTCAGCTACGGCGACACCACGGTACCGGCTGGCAGCTTCGTCAAGGGCGAGCTCAAGTACCAGGTGGCAACGCTGGTCTATGACTACTCGGTGGTGGACGGCAAAACATTCGACTTCGGCCTGCAGCTGGGTGCCGAGTACGCAAAGATCAGCGCCGATGCCTACGCCGATCTGGGCGATCTGTACCAGGGCCGCTTCATCAACGAAAAAGCCGATGGCATCGCACCGGTGGTAGGCGCGCGGTTGACGTTCACACCGTCCGAGCATTGGATGATCAATCTGCAGGGCCAGTACCTCAACACCAGCTGGGGCAACTTCGATGACTACAAGGGCGACCTCAGCCGCGCCAATGCCATCGTGCAGTACAACTTCAACAAGAATTTCGGCATCTTCGCCGGCTACGACTGGTTCAAGCTTGATGCCGACAAACGCGGCAGTGATGGTGTCATCGGCTTGAAGCAGGAGTTCAAGGGCCCGCTGGCGGGCGTGAGTTTGTCGTTCTAAGCCGGGCCATGCCCGGCATCGGGCTATGCCTGCAATGCTTCCACCAAGCGCCGCCTCACTTCATCAAGGCAACGGGTCTGCAGGCGGCGATGCATCATTCGTCGCCATCATTCAAAACACGTTCTGCATGGTCCACCCGAATACGACGACGCCCCGGTGAAGGGGCGTCGTGTGGGTTACTTCTTCTTCGGGATGTACAGATCGGTGATGGTGCCGTCGTAGATCTCCGAGGCCATCGCCACCGACTCACTCAATGTCGGATGCGCATGGATGGTGTGGCCGATGTCTTCGGCCTCGGCACCCATTTCGATGGCCAGGCCAATCTCGGCCAGCAACTCACCGGCATGCACGCCGACAATGGCGCCGCCGATGACGCGATGGGTCTCTTCGTCGAAGATCAGCTTGGTGAAGCCTTCGGTGCGGCCAATGCCGATGGCGCGACCGCTGGCCGCCCATGGGAACTTGGCCACGCCCACCTTCAAACCCTTGGCCTTGGCCTCGGTTTCGGTGACGCCAACCCAAGCGATTTCCGGGTTGGTGTAGGCCACCGACGGAATCACGCGGGCCACCCATTCCTTCTTCTCGCCGAAGGCCACTTCGGCCGCCAGCTTGCCTTCATGCGTGGCTTTGTGCGCCAGCATCGGGTTACCGACGATGTCGCCGATGGCGAAGATGTGCGGCACGTTGGTGCGCATCTGCCGGTCCACCGGAATGAAGCCACGGTCGGTGACTTCCACGCCGGCCTTGTTGGCGTCGATCTTCTTGCCGTTGGCCGAGCGGCCCACAGCCACCAGCACGCGATCGAAGGTGGCGCTTTCCATCGCCGGTTTCTCGCCTTCGGTCGCGGCCTCGAAGGTCACGGTGATGCCGGCCTTGTCAGCGGTCACGCCCGAGGCCTTGGTCTTGAGGTGAACCTCGATGCCCTGCTTCTTCAGCCGGTCAGCCAGCGGCTTGACCAGATCCTTGTCGGCACCGGGCATCAGCTGGTCCATGAACTCGACCACGGTGACCTTGGCGCCCAGCGCGCTGTACACGGTGGCCATTTCCAGGCCGATGATGCCGCCGCCGACTACCAGCAGCGACTTCGGCACTTCAGCCAGCTCCAGCGCGTCGGTGGAATCCATCACGCGCTTGTCGTCCCACGGGAAGTTGGGCAACTTCACCGCCTGCGAACCGGCCGCGATGACGCACTGCTCAAAGCGCAGCAGCTGGGTCTTGCCGTCGTCGCCGGTGATTTCCAGCTCGTTGGCCGAGACGAACTTGGCCACGCCCTGCACGGTGCGGACCTTGCGCTGCTTGGCCATACCAGCCAGGCCCTTGGTCAGCGAACCAACCACTTTTTCCTTGTACTGGCGCAGCTTGTCCAAGCTGATCTTCGGCTCACCGAACGCGATGCCAAGGTCATTGGCATGCGAGGCGTGGTCGATGATTTCAGCGGCGTGCAGCAGTGCCTTGGACGGAATGCAGCCCACGTTGAGGCAGACGCCGCCGAGGTTGGCGTAACGCTCGATCAGCACCGTATCCATGCCCAGATCGGCCGCACGGAACGCAGCGGTGTAACCGCCCGGGCCTGCACCCAGCACCACGAAACGGCATTCGATATCGGCCTTTCGACCGCTGGACGGCAGTGCCTTGGCAGCCACGGCCGGGTCCGGCGCGCGGTGCGACGGGGTCACCGGCGGCTTGCTGCCCGGTGCGGCTTTGCTGGCCGGGGCAGCCGTAGCAGCGCCTTCGGCTTCCAGAATCACCACCACATCGCCCTCGGACAATTTGTCGTCAAGCTTGACCTTGATTTCCTTGACCACGCCGGCGGCTGACGACGGTACTTCCAGCGTTGCCTTGTCCGATTCCAGCGTGACCAGGCCCTGATCCTTGACCACCGTGTCACCCACGGCCACCAGGATTTCGATCACCGGCACGCTGTCGTAATCGCCGATGTCCGGCACTTTCACTTCGACCGAGCCCGTTGCTGCCGGCGCGCTCACCGCTGCCGGTGCGGCCACTGCCGCAGGCTGTGCAGCGACAGGGGCTGCCGGTGCTGCCGGTGCTGCCGGAGCGGCGGCGGCCGGAGCGGCAGCAGGCGCGTCGCCTGCCGCTTCGGCTTCCAGAATCATCACCACGTCGCCCTGGGACAATTTGTCGTCGAGCTTGACCTTGATCTCCTTGACCACACCCGCAGCCGAGGACGGCACTTCCAGCGTCGCCTTGTCCGACTCCAGCGTGACCAGGCCCTGGTCCTTCTTCACCGTGTCGCCCACAGCGACCAGGATTTCGATCACCGGCACACTGTCGTAATCACCAATGTCCGGAACCTTGATTTCAATCGTCGCCATTGTTTTCTCCAGTGGGTTCAGCCGGCGTCTTCGCCGTAGAACCGGTTGTGCATCTTGTCGAGCGCGCGTGCGATGGCCTCGTAGCGCTTCTCGTACTTTTTGTCTTTGCTGTGTGCCAACTCGGTCAGCAGCGCGGCCTGTTCCAGCAACGCTTCCAACTGCCCGCACCCCGGGCGCAAGCCGCTGTAACGCTCGCCATTGAGGGTGAAGGAAACCACCTCGCCTTCGGTGACCGGCGCACGCGCCGCCACTTCCGACGTGGACAGCGCCTGGGCCCACACGCCCATCAGGCGCTGCGCCAATGCATCCGGCACCGGCGCCTGTGCGAACGACGGGCTCTGCTCCAGGCGCAGGTTCACCCCTGCCCGGCTGGCGCCGCTGTTCCAGCTGTAGATGCGCTTTTCCGCCATCCCGGCCAGCACCGTCCATTCACCGCTGGTGACATCACGGCGCAGCAGCACCTGCGATTCCTCACCGCGCGCCGGCAACACCAGCAACGACAGCTCGTCTTCGGCCTGACCGCCCAACAATTGCGAGGCAGCCTGCCCGTAGTTGCCCACCGCCGGCGGCCAGCCTTCACCGACCACCGGCCCACACTGGCTCGCGGCCAGTGCAGGTGCGGTAAGCGCGACAAGCAATGCCGTCAACAGCGCGCGCTTGGGCACGTTGGATGTCACAGCAGGACGCGTCGCATGTCAGCCAGCACCTGCGACAGGTACGTGGTGAAGCGTGCGGCCAGGGCGCCGTCGATGACGCGATGGTCGTAGCTCAGCGACAGCGGCAGCATCAGCTTGGGTGCGAACTCCTTGCCGTTCCAGACCGGCTGGATCGACGACTTGGACACGCCAAGAATCGCCACTTCCGGCGCATTCACGATGGGCGTGAAGGCGGTACCGCCAATGCCGCCCAGCGAGCTGATCGAGAAGCAACCGCCGCTCATGTCGGCCGGGCCCAGCTTGCCGTCACGCGCCTTCTTGGCCAGCTCGGTGGTTTCCTGCGCAATCTGCACCACGCCCTTCTTGTCGACATCGCGGATTACCGGCACCACCAGCCCGCTCGGCGTGTCGGCGGCAAAACCGATGTTGAAATACTTCTTCAACGTGAGGTTTTCACCGGCCGCATCCAGCGATGCGTTGAACTCGGGGAACTTCTTCAGTGCCGATGCGCTGGCCTTGATCAGGAAGGCAAGCATGGTCAGCTTGATGCCGGCCTTCTCGTTTTCCTTGTTCAGCGCCACGCGCAGTGCTTCCAGCTCGGTGATGTCAGCCTGCTCGAACTGGGTGACGTGCGGAATCATCGCCCAGTTGCGGGCCAGGTTGGCACCGGAGATCTTCTTGATGCGCGACAGGGGCTGCACTTCGGTTTCGCCGAACTTGCTGAAGTCCACCTTCGGCCACGGCAGCAGGTTCAGGCCACCACCGCCAGCCACCGGCGCAGCGCCGGCAACCGCGACGCCACCGGACAGCACGCCCTTGACGAACTTCTGCACGTCGTCCTTGGTGATGCGGCCACTCTTTTCAGTGCCCGACACCTGGCCCAGATCCACGCCCAGCTCGCGGGCGAACACACGCACCGCCGGGCTGGCGTACGGCACCTTGGACGGCAGCACGCCTTCTGCATTGAACTGCACCGGCGGGCTGGTCGGGGCTGCGGCCTGCTGCTGGGTTTCGCGCTGGGCGAGCTTGTCAGCCACCGGGGCCACGGCCACCGGCTCAACCTTGGTGCCGGTCTCGGCAGCGGCTTCAACCTTGGCCGGAGCGGCAGCGGTAGCCGGAGCTGCCGGAGCTGCCGGGGCGGCTGCGGCGGGCTGAGCGGCCTCTTCGGCCACCTCGATCAGCGCCACAACCTTGCCCTCGGACAGGTTGTCGCCCACCTTGACCTTGATTTCCTTGACCACGCCAGACACCGACGACGGCACCTCCATGGTGGCTTTATCCGATTCCAGCGTGACCAGGCCCTGGTCCTTCTTGACCGTATCGCCCACGGCGACCAGCACTTCGATCACGGGAATGTCGCTGTAGTCACCGATATCGGGGACAAGTGCTTCCTTGATTTCGGCCATGAAACTACTCCAGCAACAGTGAGGGAATCCTCTATTGTGGCGTCCCCGAGCCGCAGCGCCAACCGCTACGGCTGAATTCGCCAGCGTATGTCTCCGGTCAGTGGCAGGTCACTTCCGCCCCGGCGCCGGCTTGGCCATGTCCGGATAGTCGATCGCTGGCCGCTCGCCTGTCTCCCATGTCCTGCCCGGCCAGCCCTTCTCAGCCACCTGTTCAGGGCGATTGCGTCGTGTGCAGCCACGGCCGCAGTTGGCCCCAGACCTGCAGCAGACGCGGCAATGACCACGCTGCATTTGCCGGGCTGGTGGATGGCAATGCCAGCACCGGCAGCGCAACCGCCACAGCCGGCAAAGCCGGTTGCACCCAACGCAGGAACGCGGCATGTGCTGCTCCACCATTGCAGGCGATGGTCTGCAATGCCGGCAGGCTGGAAATCAGTGCTGGCAAAGGATTGGCGACTTCGCTGCCGCGCGCGATTGACGCGTCGAGGCTGCCGCTACGTTGGCACTGCCCAATCACATCCCACACGCCGACACCTGCGCGCTGCAACTGCTGCATGCGTTGCGTGTAATCCAGCGTCGCATCAAAACCGCACAGTGCTGCCATCACCGGCCAGAAACGATTGCGCGGATGTGCGTAGTAGCGCGCCTCCTGCAACGACACTGCGCCGGGCATCGACCCCAACACCAGCACACGACAGTGTTTATTCACTTGTGCAGGCAAGCCTTGCAACACGTGCACGTCCTTCATCTGCACCACTCCATCGACGACAGATTCCTTCCAGTTTTTCTCTTGAACATGGGATTGCTCTCAATTTTTCCTGAACGCCAACTTTGCAAAAAAACACTGCGTACAACGCGATTCATCTTCACATCGCTACGGTCTGCATGCCCCGCAACGAGGGCCTGGACAACAACATTAGTCCCGATAAAGAGACTGAGGAGTCTGTTATGCGTTCGATCAAAATTCTGAGCCTTGCCACCCTTGGTGCACTTGCACTGTCGTCCACTGCGTTCGCGCAGGACGCCAGCAATGACACCGCTTCAGGCAAGCACTTCGCCGTGGTTGGCGGCATCACGCTGCTGCAGCCCAAGAGCGACCCGATCAATGGCATCGACAAGCTCGATGGCGGCCCGGCGCCGACCATCAGCGCCAGCTACTACTTCAACGACAACATCGCCGTTGAACTGTGGGGCGCAGTGGACAAGTTCGATCACCGCGTGCGCACCGCTGGTGGTGCCAAGGCCGGTACGGTCGAGCAGCAGCCGATTGCACTGAGCGCGCAGTACCACTTCGGCGCGGCCGACAACACGTTCCGTCCGTTCGTTGGTCTGGGCTATTACGAGTCCAACTTCAGCAACGAAAAAATCGACGGCCTGAGCGACAGCGGCACCCATGTCGGTGTTGAAACCGCCAAGGGCGCGATCGGCACCGTGGGTGTGGACATGAACATCAACTCCACCTGGTTTGCCCGCGCTGACGCACGCTACATGCATGCACGCCCCGACCTTCGCGTGGCCGGCAGCAACGCCGGTGAGTTGAAGCTGGATCCGTGGACCGTTGGCTTCGGCATCGGCGCACGTTTCTGATCGCTGCGACAACGCACTGAAGCGCCACCTGGACAGGCACGGATCGTTCGCGATCCGTGCCTGTTTTCATATCCGGCTTCCCATATCAAGGCCTTGAGTCTTTGCCGAGAACAAAGCGCATGCAATGCAGTTGGGCTACGATTTCGGCCGTCTTGGCAGCGGGAAACCCGCCTTTTGCGCAAACGACGCCCGATTTGGCCGTTTTCTTCCCTCAAACAGCACCTCACGGGCTGCCATCGTCACTCCATTGCAGGGCCAGATAGTCGAAATCGCTCTGCAGCCGTGGCTTGACGATGTCGAAGAACGGGGAGACGTCGAAATCGCGGGGGGTATACAGGCTGTAGTTGCGGATATGCAGGATCTCCTGGCGCTGCTCGCGGGCACCGGCATGCGAGGAAACCGTCTCGATCTCGGGCAGGATCGGGTAGCGGATCGACTCGAACGCCTGCGCCAACAACGTCGAACAGATCGCCTTGGTCGGTTCGCCACTGCCCAGCGCGATCAGGCGCCGCCGCATATGCCCGGGCACCGGCGGTTGCCGGACCAGATAACGGGCCAGATCAAACACGTTCTTCAGGTCGTAGCTGTAGCCGATGCGCGCACGCATGAAGCCCACCAGCTGATCCACCACCGCCGGCGACAGACCCTGCGGTCGGCAGATGCGGGTGTGCTGATGTGCAAACTCGCTGAGCGGCACCCGGCGCACGCCGTCCTCGACATCCACGTCAATCATCATCGGCTGCGGCTTGGCGCCTTCCACCAATGGCTCCTCGCCGATATACAACGCCGCGTGCGACCAGGTGGACTGGCTGAGGTATTTGATCGCGGTGGAAAAGCGGCTGTTGCCCTCGACCAACAACACATCCCCGCGCCGCAGCGAATGCACCAGCAACGCGGGGTCACTGGTGCACGGCCGTGCCTGATGGCTGCGCGGTTGCGCGAGAAAATGAGCCAGGTGCCGCCCCAAAAAACTCAACAAACCCATCGCTCGACCCTCGTGAAGCGTTATGCCAGCGTACTGACTGCTCGGCGCTGTCGCCACATCGGGCGTGGCATGCAGGCGCCGACCATTCCCGGTGTTCAATGCCCTGACATGACTGAAAATCAGATATTTCGCCGCTGTAGCCTTCCATGCCACTGCCCGGGCTGCTCCAACGCTCAGCGCGTGCTGCGGTCATAACCGCGATAGCGGTTGTGTCGGCGTACCCGGCGCCGCAGCAACAGTGCGTACATGCCAGCGTAGCCCAGCAGAACGGCGGCCATCGCCAGCAGGCCCGCATGACTGAGCCAACCGGTCTGCGGCCATGGCACGCCGTTGATCGAGGCCTGCCAGCCCTGCACCAGGCCGGCGGTCACGCGTACCAGAATCATCAACGTCAGGCCCAGCACCAGCCATAGGTTGGGTTTGTAGAACAATGTTTCCGGGCCGGCCTCAAACCGGGTCAGCGCATAGCCCAGCACGCCCAGCGCAAGCCCGCCGCACCAGCCCAACGCGGCATAGGCCCACGCCCCCTGCCACCAGAAGCCGGCAACGGTGACAAAGAGCACGAACAAGCCGGTGGACACCAGCGTGCCCCAGAAATTGAACGTGATCAGCCACGGCCGCGCCTGACGTCGCGCCCCACTACTGCGCAGGCGCTGCCACAACGAGAGCGGCAGCAGCATCAACAGGATCGCCAGAAACACCAGCAGGGCCAAGGGCAGCGCGAGAAGCAATGGCATGTGGCTTGATCCGTTGATGCCGCGCCCTTGCGCGAACCGGGGGATGGAGGAGATGGAGGAGATGGCTGCGGCCGAGATTCATGCACAAGGAGCAGCGCCCCCGACGCAGTACCTCTCCCCGTAGCGGAGAGAGGTTTGCGCAACAACACGCCCGGCTCAGTTGCCGGTTTTATCCTTGACGGTGGTATTGGGGCCGTTGGCCTTGACGCTGGCAATGCCGGCTTCTCGCGCGGCCTGCGAGGCGTAGATCTGGCTGGTGCCGATCACCTGATGGTTGGCCGCCTTCAAATTGAAATATTCGCGCTTGTCGCTACTGGTCTTGCGCTCGTAACGCGCTTCATCCGGGCTGTTCTTCTGCACCGAGGCAATGCCGTTTTCCGCAGCAGGCCGTGTGGTGTAACGCTCGCTGGTGAGGATCACCTCCCCATTGCCCGCCTTGAGTACGAAATAAAACTGGCCGTCACTGCTCTTGTCCAACTCATACCAACCCGCCATCACGATTCCCCTCATGAGGATGATGCCGGCATGCGGTCACGCTGGTAGCACAACCACATGCAAGGCTGTGAGCCCGGATACCCGGACGGATGAAGCCGCAATTCACCGCGGCTACGGGCCAGACTTTACCTCAATCTTCCTGCCGTTCCAGCCATGCCTGCTTGCGGCCGCGCGGGAGCTTTTTCAGCTCCCACTCGGCACGCGAGGCCGTGGAACGATCAGCGTAGGCGCGCTGCGCCAGGATGCGCAGCGGCGGATGCGCGCGGGTGTAACGCGCGCCCTTGCCGCTGAGATGCACCCGGAAACGTGCTTCCACGTCGGTGCTGATTCCTGCGTAATAGCTGCCGTCGCTGCATTCGAGCAGATACAGAAACCAGCTTGCAGCGCTCATGCCAACTCCACGCCGGTGATTACAGGCTGGCAGCGTCGGCGATCTTGCACAGGCCTTCACCGACGGCCTTGTTGGAAGTCATCTGCCCGCCCTTGATGCTGAAGCGCACTTCCACACGCACCGCACCACCGTCCTGGCGACGCACCGTGGTCCGCAGCGGCACCGTCGAGCCGCCGCCACCGCGCACCGGGTTTTCCGCCGCGATATAGCCGGTGGCCTCGTTCGGATAGATGCCGACCATGCCCTCTGCCTCGATCGCGGCCACGGTCTTGGCGAACGCATCGGCGTAGCTGATACCTTCATGCTCGGTGGAAGCCAGGAACTGCTTGCCGCTGGTGAAACCACCGGCCACCGAAAGGTTCTGCAGGCAACCGCTGCCCGAATCAACAACCGGCTTTTTGGCGGCAAATGCCATCGTCGGGGCCAGCATCAGTGCCAACGCCATGGTGCAAATACGGGTACGCATCACTTCCTTCTCCTTGGTACGGTGATTTTGATTGGCTTCCTGCCGGGTAACACGCAATCCCCTATCGCCACAGCAGGCGGGGGCACAGGCCCCCGCCGCGTAAACTACTTGGACAAACCACCGCACGCCAGTAAAACTGTCACGCATTCGCTCAGGCAGCAGCTTCCAGCGGACGGCGGCGGCGTTCACGCACCGCTTCAGCCAGCCGCTCCAGCACCTGCACGGTGCTGTCCCAATCAATACAGCCGTCGGTGATGCTCTGCCCGTAGACCAGCGGCTGGCCTTCGACCAGCTCCTGACGGCCGGCCACCAGGTGACTTTCGATCATCACACCCACGACCCGCCGCTCACCGGCGCGCAGCTGGTTGGCGACATCGTCAATGACCTTGGGCTGGTTCTCGGGATTTTTACTGCTGTTGGCGTGGCTGGCGTCGATCATCAGACGTGCCGGTAGCTTCGACTTTTCCACTACGTCACTGGCTGCCTGCACGCTGGCTGCGTCAAAGTTGGGCGCCTTGCCGCCGCGCAGGATCACGTGACAATCCGGGTTGCCACGGGTGGCAACGATGGCGGTGCCGCCTTCCTTGGTCACCGACAGGAAGTGATGTGGATGCGAGGCCGCGCCCACGGCGTCGGCGGCAATCTTCACATCACCGGTGGTGCCGTTCTTGAAGCCCACCGGGCAGGACAGCCCGGAGGCGAGTTCGCGATGCACCTGGCTCTCGGTGGTACGGGCACCGATGGCGCCCCAGGCGACCAGGTCGGCGATGTACTGCGGCGAGATAACGTCCAGGAATTCCACGCCGGCCGGCAGGCCCAAGCGGTTGATGTCACGCAGCAGACCACGCGCCACGCGCAGGCCCTTGTTGATGTTGAAGCTGCCGTCCAGGTCCGGATCATTGATCAGGCCTTTCCAACCCACGGTGGTGCGCGGCTTCTCAAAGTAAACGCGCATCACGATTTCCAATTCGCCGCCGAGCGCATCGCGTAATGGGCGCAGGCGCTGGGCGTATTCCATCGCCGCGACCGGGTCATGGATGGAACATGGGCCGACCACCACCGCAAGGCGGTCATCTTCACCATGCAGGATGCGGTGCAGCGAGGCACGTGCATCGGCAACGGTCTGCGAGGCTTCTTCGTCACAGGGCAACAAGGACAGCAACTGCGCTGGCGGGGTCAACGGTTCGAGCTTGTGGATACGCAGATCATCGGTGTGGGGGGGCATTGCAGGGACTCCAGTTCAAAACGTGAAGGGTTTGCCCCAGCAGTGGCGGCATAAAAAAAAGCCGCCAGGTGTGCTGGCGGCTTTTCGGGAATGCGTCTGAAAGTTTCTTCAGGGTGAGCGCAGTCCTTCCTCCGCCAGCGGCTTCGGAAAGTAATACCAAAAGTAAAAGCTGGCGCGGGCTGCGTTCATGGGGAGCATTGATAACACGGTTTTTTGTGCGATGCGACAGTTTCAGGGGCAACAGACACCGCCGACACGCTGCTCTGCCATCAGATGCGGCAACACGCTGGCGCTTCACAATACGGTGCCGTCACGCCGCACTCCGCTCCGGAGCGCTTGGGCACACCCTTCAGCGGCACCAGCCGCCCCGCCGGGAAATAGCGGCCTCGCCAGCCATTCACCACCCTGCGGCCATACTTTGCCTCCCTGACGGCTGCACGCGCTTGATCACGACATGAACACCACCAACCACGATCCACTGCAGATCGCCTGCCCGCACTGCAACGCAATCAACCGCGTTCCGGCAGCGCGCTTGGCACAGTCACCGTCCTGTGGCCGCTGTCACGATGCCTTGTTCATCGGCGTACCCAACGCGTTGAACAGCGCCACTTTCGATGCGCATGCCAACCGCTCGCAGATTCCGTTGTTGGTGGACTTCTGGGCGTCGTGGTGCGGGCCGTGCCTGCAGATGGCACCGGAGTTCACCAAGGCCGCTGCGCAACTGGAACCGTACATGCGGTTGGGCAAAGTGGACACCGAGGCCGAGCCCGCATTGGCCTCGCGCTTCAACATCCGCAGCATCCCCACCATGGTGTTGATCCAGGACGGGCGAGAGATCGCCCGCCAGTCCGGGGCCATGCCGGCCAGCAGTATCGTGCAGTGGGCGCGACGCTGAGCCAACGCGCACAGTGCAGCATCGCGTTCGACAGCCACGCAGCCTGCTGAATCAAACGTACCGGCCTGCGACGCAGGGTCAACGCGAAGCCGCGCGCATGTGCGAGCGCAATCCTCGGCGCACATGCGCCACTCATAGAAAAAATATCGACCCATCGCGAATGTACAGATGCGTTTCGCATCTGCAGCTCCTGTTTCAGGCCAGAACACGAACGTCATCCCGCCACATCACATTGCGCTGGACACCAGATGCACCCACCGCAGACATCTGCGACGCACGCGTGTCCATTGACGCGACATCTATCGGCAGATGACACAACACCACGTGCACTCCAACAGACCGCATTGTTTGAAAATCTGCCACTGACAACCCACAACGCGTGTGACCATACTGAAGTCGCCGCTGCAGTCAGCGCTGCATGCTTCCCTTCGGATGAGTGCTCGTCATGCGTACCGATTCCCGGCTGATCCAGATGTTTGTCGCTGTCGCTGACACGTTGTCTTTCACCCGCGCGGCAGAAACACTGCATGTCGCACAACCTTGGCTTTCCTCGCAGATCCGCAAGCTTGAAACGCAGCTTGGCTTTGAGCTGTTCATCCGCGACAGTCGCAATGTTGCATTGACTGCGCAGGGAAATGCACTTCTGCAGTCCGCGCGCACGGTGATGCACTCGCTGAACGACTTTCATCTCTGCGCCAGCATGTTGCGCAGACAGGAAGAGCAGCCGTTGTTGCGGATGGGCCTGCCGCCCTACTCACATCTGTTTGCCGAACGGGTCGCCCTGCTCGACCGCTTTGCCAGGCTGCTGCCGAAGATACGTATTGAAACCGTTGTGGGATGGAGCCCGGAGCTGGTGGAGAAAGTCGCCAACGGCAGCTTGGACCTGGCCTTCACCGTCGGCGATGTGATCGACCCGGCCTTGGAATATCAGACCATCGCCCGCGCGCCCTGCAGCCTCTATTGCCGCAGTGACGATGCGCTGGCCAAACATGACGTGGTGCGCAGCGGCGACCTGAAAGGTCGAACGGTTCTGGCCTTTGAGCGTGCGCTCAATCCGCCACTGCATGACCAACTGTTCAACGCGGCCGCACAGGCCGGGGCAACACTGCGGGTGGATCACGAAATGATGAGTGACCTATGGCTGCAGCACATTCTTGACGGCGACATGTTGGGCTTGACCTTCATCCGCAAGCCTCCGGCGTATCTGCTGGACCGGATGAGCATGCGGCCATTTGCCGATGTCGACGATGTGAGATTGCGACTGGCACGCCGACGTAGCGCTCTCCCACCTGCCGGCGAGCAATGCTGGCGTATCGCACAGGATGCTTTGTCGTGAGCCGGGGCGGACGCCTGCTTCATCCATAGCGGATTGATATGAATTGCGCCTGTTTTCGTATTGGACGCAACACACGCCGCTTCCGATAGTGCATGCCATGGAACGCGTCGCCATCAACCCCCTCCCGCCCCCGCCAGAGCGCTCGTGTGTGCCGCCACCTGTTGGCAGCCCCACCCCGCTGCCCGGGGCGTGCACAGGTTGGAGTCATCACGAGCGGCACGCGCCCGACAAAGCAGGTCCGCTGATCTGCATCACGAAAACGTCGCAGCACCCACGCACCAGACACTGAAGGTGCGACCGGCATAACCCCGCGCCGCCGGCCCATCACATGCCCAACCGCTGCAGATACATGACGCCTGCACTGTCGGCGTATGTGGATCGGTGCCGCGTCGGCAACCCAACGCAAGAGAGCCGCTCCCCATGAACGCAAAAACAAAGCCGCAGACAGGCCATCACGCCAGTCTCGATGGCCTGCTGCGCGCCCGTTCCATCGCGCTGGTCGGTGCCACGGAGCGCTCGGCATGGTCGAACGGCGCCTTCGCCAACTTCAACCGATTGGGCTACGACGGCAACCTTCACATGGTCAACCCGAAGGGGGGGCGCATTCACGGCATCGCTGCCGCGACGTCCTGCCGCTCGATTGGCCAGCCGGTGGACACCGCGTTGCTGATGGTGCCGATGCAGGCCATCGCCGAAACACTCGAAGACCTGCACGACGCCGGCATCGCCAATGCTGTGATCCTCACCTCCGGTTTCGCTGAAATGGGTGGCGACGGTGCAGCCCGGCAAAGCGCATTGTCTGCATTGGCGCGTGAGCACGGCATCCAGCTGTTGGGGCCGAACTGCCTGGGCTTCGTCAATTACATCGACCGCGTACCGGTGTGGACGATCAACCTGCCCTCCACCCTGGTCGGCAATGTGGCGCTGGTATCGCAGAGTGGGGCCACGGCCAGCTATATCGCAGAGTTTGCCGGGCGCCAGGGCGTGGGGCTGAGCTACATCGTCTCCACCGGCAACGAGGCCGACCTCAATGTCGCGCGCATCGTTGACTATCTGATTGATGATCACGCCACGCGGGTGATCTGCCTGTTTCTGGAAACCTCGCGCGATGCACAGACCCTTGCGGCTGCCGCACAACGTGCGTTGGAAGTGGGTAAGCCGATCGTTGCGTTGAAGATAGGCAGCAGCCAAGTCACCGCGCGCGCGGCGCAGGCGCATACCGGCTCACTGGTTGGTGACCACCGCGTGTTTGATGCCGCATGCAGGCAGCTTGGCATCATCCATGTGCGCTCCATTGACGAACTGGTGGCCACCGCCGGCCTGCTGTCGCAGATGCGGCCGCGCAATGGAGGCGTCGGCCTGCTGGCCATCTCCGGCGGCATCTGCGAGGTTGCCGCCGATAGAGCGGAAGCGGTCGGGCTGCTGCTACCCGAGCTTGCGCTGACCACACAGGAAACCTTGAAAGAGGTGATGCCGGAATTCGGCACGCCGCATAACCCATTGGATATCACCGGCGCTGCGATTCTTGAGCCCTCGCTGTTCTCGCGCAGCATCCGCGCCTTGGCGAATGATCCACAGATTGATCTGCTGGCCTGCCTGTGCGACATGCCTTCCAACCCAGCGCAGGGATATGCGGAGCAGGTCATCGCCGAGGTTGGCATTGGCTTTTCCGGTATCGAAAAGCAAGGCGTGCTGCTGAGCGTGACCCCACGGCCACTGGTTGAATACAGCCGCCTGCTGGCCGAACAACATGGCATTGCTTATGTGGCTGCGGGCGTGGACCGCGGCCTGAAGGCCATTGCCAATGCGCAATGGTGGGCACGCAAACGCGAAGAAGATCCTGCATCCGCGTTTGCCCGCCCGCACTTTACAGAGGGCAGCCGGCCACAGACCGAACGGCAGACGCTGGACTATCTGGCCAGTCACGGCGTGCCGGTGATTCCAGCACGCATGGCCACCGACGCGACACAGGCGCGTGTCATCGCCAATGAATTGGGTGGCCAGGTGGTACTGAAAATCGCCTCGCCCGACATCGCACACAAGAGTGATGTGGGAGGTGTTCAACTGAACGTTGCCGCCGCAGATGCCGCTGATGCGTATCGGCAGATTCGTGTGGCCGTCGCCAGCTCATGCCCAGATGCGCGGATTGAGGGCATCATCGTTTCGCCGATGCGCAACAAGGGCATCGAGCTGCTGGTCGGCATCGTCCGCGATCCGCAATGGGGGCTGGCGGTGGCTGTTGGTTTGGGCGGGATATGGGTCGAGCTGCTCAAGGACACCAGCCTGCGCCTGCTGCCGGTCACACCGGACGATGTGCTGGCGATGTTGGATGAGCTGCAGGCCGGGCGCCTGCTGGACGGCTATCGCGGTGGCGTGGTGGTGAGCCGCCAACAGCTGGCGCAGGTCATCGCACGTATCGGTGACGCCGCGCTGGCGCTGGGCCCGGAGCTGCTTTCGCTGGAGGTCAATCCATTGCTGGCGACAGCTGACCACGTCGAGGCACTGGATGGGCTGGTGCAGTGGCAGGAGGGCACCGGCCCATGATCATGCCTTCCAACATCCCGGTGATTGTCGGCGTCGGCGAATGGGTGGACCGGCCCGCTCAGCCCAGCCAAAGTCTTGAACCACTGGAAGTGATGGCGCGCGCCGCGCGTGCGGCCGAAGGTGATGCACGCGCCGAGCTGCTGCAGAAAGTGGACGCGATGGACGTGGTCAACGTGAGCAGTTGGCCTTATCAGGATGCGCCCGGCCTGCTTGCACAATGTCTGGGCATCCACCCCGCGCACACGGTATATGGCGCGGTCGGCGGGCAGAGCCCGTTGATGTTTCTGCAGGAGGCCGCGCAACGCATCGCGAGCGGACAAAGCAAGGTCGCGTTGATCTGTGGGGCCGAGGCACAACACAGCGCGGCACAGGCGCGCCGTCAGAGCGCGGAGCTGCCATGGACAGCGCCCAGTGCCGATGCCCCACCCACATTGCGCGGCGTGGACATCGTGCATCCCTTGGCGGCGCGGTTGGGCTGCAGCCAGCCGGTCACGGTCTATCCGTTCTACGAAACCGCCAGCAGTGCGCATTGGCGGCAATCACCGGCGGCAGCGCAGCGCGAATCCGGCGAACTGTGGAGCCGCTATTCGCGTCATGCGGCGGGCAACCTCTACGCCTGGTTGCGCGATACCTACAGCGCCACGGAGATCGTCACGGTCTCCCCATCCAACCGCATGATTGCCTGGCCCTATACCAAACTGATGGTCGCCAACCCGCAGGTCAATCAGGGCGCGGCGGTGCTGATGACCAGCCTGGAGAACGCACGCCATCTCGGCATCCCTGAGCAACAGCTGGTGTACCCGTGGGGCGGCACGCAGGCGCAGGAACCACGTGACTTTCTGGCACGCGATCACTATTGGGAAAGCCATGCACAGAACGCCGTACTGGAAGCCTGCGTCGAATTGGCCGGTGGCGATTTCGATGCCATGGAGCTGTACAGCTGCTTCCCCTGCGTGCCCAAGATGGCGCGTCGCAGTCTTGGCCTTCCCGAGAAATTCGAGCCTACCGTTACCGGAGGCCTGACGTTTTTCGGTGCGCCTTTAAGCAACTACATGACGCATGCGATGTGCGCGATGGTGCGCCGCCTTCGCGCCTCCAAGCACACGGCGCGCGGCCTGCTCTACGGTCAGGGAGAATTCGTCACCAAACACCACGGGCTGGTATTGGCACGGCGCCCGTACCCCGGCCATCCGGCACTGGCCTATACCAATGTGCAGGAGATCGCCGACAGCCGGCGCGGCCTTGTGCCTCCCGTGGAAACCGAGCCACAGGGCGCCGGGCAGTTGGAAGCTTTCACACTGATCTACCAGCGCGACGGTCAGCTGCAGCACGGCGTGGCGATGGTGCGCACCGTGCGCAACACACGCACCTTGGCGCGCGTTGCACCGGATGACAAATGGACCGTCATCGCACTTACCGACCGCGACATTTCGCCCGTTGGCCGCACCGGCGTTTTGCGGCCCACGCAGCAGGGCTATTCGGATTGGAGCCTGGTGACATGAGCCACGCCATCATGCAGCTGAGCCGCAGCGTGACGCTGCAGCATGTCGCCCCACATGTGGCATGGGTAACCATGGACCGGCCGGAGGCGCGCAACGCAGTGGACAGCGAAATCGCTGAAGGACTGGAGCAGGCCGTTGCGCTGACCGAGGCGCATCCCGATGTGTGGTGCACGGTACTCACCGGTGCGGGTGAGCAGGCCTTCTGTGCAGGCGCTGATCTCAAGATCATCGCTGCCGGCGAGGTAGCGCGGCTGAGTACGCAACGCGGTGGCTTTGCCGGCTTTGTGCGACAGCCCCGCAGGAAGCCGTGGATAGCGGCGGTCAATGGCTTCGCGCTGGCTGGCGGTACTGAAATCGCGCTGGCCTGCGACATGATTGTCGCCGCCGATCACGCCACCTTTGGCCTGCCCGAAGTACAGCGCGGGCTGGTCGCCGCTGGCGGTGGGTTATACCGGCTCACCCGCGCCATTCCGCATGCGCTGGCCATTGAGTTGATCCTAACCGGCGCGCATCTTCCCGCGCTGCACGCAAAAGAGATTGGCTTGGTGAATCACGTTGTGCCCATGGCCGAGCTGCATGCACATGCGCTCGCCCTTGCACAACGCATCTGTGCCAATGCGCCAATCGCCGTGCGCGAAAGCCTGGCCGTCGCGCGGGCGGCATTCGACCACGATGAGCAAACGCTGCAGCATCTCAGCGCCGATGCCATGGCCATTGTGGTCAACAGCAACGACTACAAAGAAGGCCCGCGCGCGTTTCTGGAAAAACGCGCGCCGCGCTGGAGCGGCACCTGATACCAGCTCCAGCCAACCCTCACCAACGCTGATGCGCCGCCACGGGCCCGGTGTGGGAAGGAAACAAGGGCAGCACGTCTTCGGCCAGTTCCTGCAACACCTCCCCTGCGGGGCGTTGCGAGAACTGAACTCCCAATGCCGCGTGATTGACACCTGCCTGCTGCCACGCTTCCAGCAATTCAATCAGCCCTTTACGGCCGGTACGCAGCTGGTAGCCACCCTGCAGCGGCACCCGGGGATGGTCGGGATCATCCACCAGATCCAGCCATTCGTTGGTCATGTGCGGGCGGAAGCCGTCATCGGGAATCAACCGCCGCCATGCTCGTATTTTTTCAGCCAGCCGCAGTGGGCCGGCACGATCATGCGTAACGTCGGGATAGGTCAGCCATCCATCGGCGTTGCGCGCCACCCATTCAAGAGATTGGCGTGCTCCACCGGTCACCATCAACGGGATGCGCGCATTCACAGGTGCCGGCAGCAGCTGGATACCCTGCCCGGCCCAAGGATGCAGCGCACTGCCGTCATCCGGTTGCAGCCACTGACGAAATGCCACCACGGTTTCGGCAAACCGCTCACCACGCGCGTCGTGATCCAACCCGTAAGCCGGAAACTCCACCGGCCGGTCACCAGAGGCAATGCCCATTACCAGGCGACCTCCGGACAACTGATCAATGGACGCAGCGGACTTTGCCAACTCTATGGGGTGGCGCAGCGGGAACACCACGCTGCCGGTCGCCAGCGCCACTTGTTGCGTGCGCGCTGCGAGAAACGCCAGGTAGCTGAAAGGGTCGAACACCTGCCCGGCATCGCCAAACAGCGGATCAAACAACGGCACATCACGTGCCCACACCGCAGCGAAGCCTTGTTGGTCGATGTACTCCACCAGCTTCGACTGGCCCTCCAGCACACGCATGTCGCCGTTGTAGAAACGCAGCGGCAAGAAAACGCCAAGACTGAGTTTGTCCGGGCGGAACATGCGCTGGTAGCCCGCGTTGCCGGCAAACGCCGACTCGGAGGCACCCGCCAATGCGGGCTGTGATTCATTCATCGTCATCACCTCAGGGCCCCGTTGCGATTTCAGGAACCGCGATGCCGCGCTGCACCGCCGGCCGCTGCGCCACGCGCTGATACCACGCCCACAGATGGCGGTGGTGATCGAACCGCATGCCGATCACCTCGGCAATGTGCAGCCAGCCGAAGTTGGCGATATCAGCAATGGTGTACTGCCCATCCGCGAGCCAGTCGCGCCCATCAAGACGCCGATCCAGCGTGGCCAGTGCCGCATCGCTGAGTTCCTGATAGCGCGCAATCGCCGGCAGATAGCGCTCCTGATCGAAGTACTCAAAGTGCACACGCTGGCCCAGTACCGGCCCGACGCTGGCAGCATGGAAGATCAACCAGGTCATCGTTTCCCAATAGCCTGCGGGGTCCTGCGGAATCAACTTGCCTTGGGCCTGCGCCAGATACATCAGGATGGCGGCGGACTCAAACACGGTGATGTCGCGTGCCTGGTCCACCAGCACCGGAATGCGGCCGTGCGGATGCAACTGCAGAAACCCCGCGCTGCGGTGCTCTCCCTGATCAATGCGCACATGGTGAAGCTGGTAATCCAGCGCCAGCTCTTCCAGTGCAATGGTGGCTTTGTAGCCGTTGGGCGAGCTGTCGGTGTACAGATGCAATGACGGTTGTGACATGGAAACTCCAGTTGCGCTTTCTTCGGGATGAAGCCGCCCTGCCCGCCATGACATGGCAGGTGATTTCATGAGAAAGACGGTGTGTGGCGGGCGACTTCCGCCGTGTGAATGGAGCCAGTGTAGATAGCTGCCCAGCGCACGGGAAACGATGCTTTCTATGTGTTTCGTGCAGCGCAGCTCAACTTGTTCTTTGACTCACCGTAGTCCGGCAACGCGCTTCTCGAACGCAAGCAGTTGGGCTTTGCGCTGCAACCCGCCGCTGTAGCCGGCCAAAGCTCCACCGGCCGCCACCACACGATGACAGGGAATGATGATGGAGATGGGATTGATGGCGTTGGCGCGCCCCACCGCACGTGCCGATGACGCTGGCTGCAGCTGCCGTGCAAGTTGGCCGTAACCGATGGTGGTGGCAAAAGGCACCTGCTGAAGCTGTCGCCATGCGCGTTGCAGAAATGCCGTGCCCTGCGCCGCCAGTGGCAGATCAAAGTGTTGCCGCGTGCCGTTGAAGTAGCCGTGCAGCTGCTCGGCCACCGGCGCGATGGCGTGCGTGTCATGCGGCAACGCGTCCAACATGCATGTCATTGCCAAACGATTTTCATCATTCTCGAAATCAAGGCGAAGCAACATGCCGCCCGCATCGACTACCGCGATCATCCTGCCAAAGGGTGTTGAAATAGCGCCTTGTCGGGCGCCATCAAAAGCTGCAATGAGAATGTTTTTTCCCGCGAGCGCAGGTTGGCGTTCGCCGCGATGCGGATAGACTCGGTACGTTGTGTGCATGGCGATGGAGGATAAAGATCCTCCACAACAGGCTCGTCCATTTTTTCTAAACAAACATCGCAGGAAATCTGAACATGGGTGCGGTTCTTCCTTTGCTGGCGTTACGCGCCTTTGTTGAAACCGCCCGCCACGGCAGCCTGAAAAGTGCCGCCGATGCGATGGGTGTGACCTCCGGCGCCATCAGCCAACAGTTGCGGTTGTTGCACGAGCGCACCGGCGTGGCTTTGTTTGATCGCACGCGGCAAGGCGTGGTGCTCAGCGCCGCCGGCACACGCATCTATCCGGAACTGAAGCAGGCGTTCGACCAGATCGAGCACAGCCTGCAGACACTGGAGCGCATGAAAGGCCGGCAGACGCTGCGCATCAGTGCGGCGCCCAGCTTTGCCGCGCATTGGCTTGCCCCGCGTTTGGCGCATTTCAGCAGGCAACATCCGCATATTGATGTACAGCTGGACGCCAACACGCAGGTGGTGGATCTGCGCCGTGATGGAATAGATGTCGCCATTCGTCATGGGCTTGGCCGTTACCCCGGGCTGGACGTGCAGCCGCTGTTCGCGCCGGTGCTGTTGCCGGTGGCCAGCCCGGCATTGTTGGGCGGTATGGGCACGTTCGACGCGGCGGTCGATTGCCTACGTGCGCCGTTGCTGCAGGATGCCGATCGTCGCGATTGGCGCTTGTGGTTCGAGGCGATGGGCGTGCCTGCCAAGCCAGCGATGGAACGTGGCCCGGCATTCGACGATGACCTGCTGTTGATCCGTGCAGCCCAAGCCGGCCAGGGCATCGCGCTGGTGCGCGACATCCATGTGGCCGATGAAATCGCCGCTGGCCGCCTGGCGGTCGCCATCAACCTGCCGTGGCCGCAGGCCTTCGGTTACTACGCATTGAGCCTGCCTGCGAACGACGACCAAACACCGGCGGTGGTGTCGTTTCTGGCGTGGTTGAAAGCACAACTGGTGAATCCGCCGGGGCCCTCGTCAACCGCAGGCGATGCTGATGTGTAGACAATGATTCCGGTAGCCGGCCGATGGCAGATTGCAGCCACCTCAAAGCACAGCGCGCGACCGTCTCGACCAACCTGCACGCAAACAAAAACCCCGCCTTTCGGCGGGGTTTTGTGTAACGCAGAGCAGCGGTGAGGCTGCGGCGGACTTAGAAGTCCATACCGCCCATGCCACCCATGCCGCCCATACCGCCGCCGCCCATGGCCGGCTCGTCCTTCTTCGGAGCCTCAGCCACCATTGCTTCGGTGGTGATCATCAGGCCAGCGATCGACGCTGCGTTCTGCAGTGCCGAACGGGTCACCTTGGTCGGGTCCAGGATGCCGAATTCCAGCATGTCGCCGAACTCGCCGGTAGCCGCGTTGTAGCCGTAGCTGCCGGTGCCTTCCTTGACGCGGTTGACGATGACCGACGGCTCTTCACCGGCGTTGGCAACGATTTCGCGCAGCGGCGCTTCCATCGCGCGCAGGGCGATCTGGATGCCGTGGTTCTGGTCTTCGTTGATGCCCTTCAGGCCGGCCAGTGCGGTAACCGCGCGCACCAGTGCAACGCCGCCGCCCGGGACAACGCCTTCTTCCACTGCAGCGCGGGTAGCGTGCAGGGCGTCATCGACGCGGTCCTTCTTTTCCTTCATTTCGATTTCGGTCGAGGCACCGACCTTGATCACGGCAACGCCGCCGGCCAGCTTGGCCACACGTTCCTGCAGCTTCTCGCGGTCGTAGTCCGAAGAGGTTTCTTCGATCTGGGCCTTGATCTGCTTGACGCGCGATTCGATGGCAGCGGTATCGCCGGCGCCGTCGATGACGGTGGTGTTCTCCTTGGAGACCTGCACCTTCTTGGCGCGGCCCAGGTCCTTGATGGTGGCCTTTTCCAGCGACAGGCCCACTTCTTCGGAGATCACGGTGCCGCCGGTCAGCACGGCCATGTCTTCCAGCATCGCCTTGCGACGGTCGCCGAAGCCCGGAGCCTTGACGGCCACAACCTTGACGATGCCACGGATGGTGTTGACCACCAGGGTAGCCAGCGCTTCGCCTTCGATGTCTTCGGCGATGATCAGCAGCGGCTTACCGGCCTTGGCGACGCCTTCCAGCACCGGCAGCAGGTCACGCACGTTGGAGATCTTCTTGTCGTGCAGCAGGATGAACGGGTCATCCAGGTCAGCGGTCTGCGACTGCTGGTTGTTGATGAAGTACGGGGACAGGTAGCCGCGGTCGAACTGCATGCCTTCCACCACGTCCAACTCGTTGTCCAGGCCCGAGCCTTCTTCAACGGTGATCACGCCTTCCTTGCCAACCTTCTTCATCGCTTCGGCAATGATGTTGCCGATCGACTCGTCCGAGTTGGCCGAGATGGTGCCGACCTGGGCAATGGCCTTGTCGTCAGCGGTGGGCTTGGAGATGTTCTTCAGCTCGGCGACGGCGGCCACAACGGCCTTGTCGATACCGCGCTTGAGGTCCATCGGGTTCATGCCGGCGGCAACAGCCTTGGCGCCTTCGCGGATCAGGGCCTGGGCCAGCACGGTGGCGGTGGTGGTGCCGTCGCCAGCGTCGTCGTTGGTGCGGGAAGCCACTTCCTTCACCATCTGCGCGCCCATGTTCTCGAACTTATCAGCCAGTTCGATTTCCTTGGCAACGGACACGCCGTCCTTGGTGATGGTCGGGGCGCCGAAGCTCTTTTCGAGCACGACGTTGCGGCCCTTCGGGCCCAGGGTGGCCTTGACGGCATTGGCGAGAACGTTGACGCCGCGCACCATGCGCGAACGGGCGTCTTCACCGAAACGAATATCCTTGGCAGCCATTGCTTGAAACCTCGGGAAAGAGAATTAGGGGATGGGAAAGGGGGTATTCAACAACGTTGACCTGGTCAGGTGGCGGGATTGCCGGCGCCATGCGCCTTTGCCAATTCCTGCCGCCGGTCAACGCTCAAGCAGTACTCAGCCGATGACGGCGAGGACGTCGTCTTCGCGCAGCACCTTGTACTCGACGCCTTCGGCCTTGTAGGACGAACCGGCGTACTGGCCGTAGATGACCTTGTCACCGACCTTCAGCGACGGTGCGCGCACCGAACCGTTGTCCAGCGGCTTGCCCGGGCCCACGGCCACGACTTCGCCCTTGGTCGACTTTTCTTTGGCCGAATCCGGGATCAGGATGCCGCCGGCGGAGATTTCGTCGGCTTCGATCGGCTTGACCACAACGCGGTCGTGAAGCGGCTTGATGCTCATGAAGAACCTCTTAAGTATTTGATTGGCCAGAAATTCCGGCAGTCTCCCCAGCCAGGGCAGAGGCTGGAGGCACCGCGCGTAAAAACGCCCGTCGAACGGGCTTGAAAGGGAGATGGGGCCCGCGCAGGGCCTTTCAAGGGCCAAGCCTAAAAAGGTTCTGCCGCGCGCCCGGGTCGTCCGAAGTACTGCTTGGCAGATGCCGTAGTCCTCGCGACCCAGCCGGGATCATCCGGAGCGGAACAGCCGCCTGTAAACGCAGCCCAGCCGGCGGGGTACAGCAAAAAAAATAGCGTGACCGGGGGGACAACCGGCCACGCCATATCAGAGAGAGTCGCCCGGACCACGGGCTGAAGATCCGTTTTTATGTGATTTCAGAGATAACGCGACCACTGCACCGAAGCGCTGGCGGGAGCCGAAGGGGTACCGCTACTGCCGCCACCGCAGATCGGCAGCAGGTTCAGGCCGCTGCCGTTGGGCACCTCCAGCGAGATGCCGCCGGCGGTAATGGTGGTGTCGGCACGCTGGTTGCTGCCAACGGTGAGGCTGCCGTGGATGTTGACCACCGCACCGCTGGTGGACAGCTGCTTGCCCAGCATCACGCTGCCGCGGATCGTCCAACCCGCCATGGCCGCGCCCTCTTCGGCAACGATCGCGGTGTTGCCGATCGGCAGGCCGGTATAGGTGATCGGCTTGCCCTGGCTGTCGGTACCTTCCCAGGTCACGAACGCCGAACGGCTGGCGCACAGATTGGAGGGATAGAAATCCGCACCGCAGACCTTGGCTGCTCCGGCGAAGTTCGGTGCAACCAGGTCACGGTGGCCGGAGCCCGTCAGGGTGATGTCGCTGCCCTTGTTCACGAAGGTGTTGAGCAGGTCCACCGTGGTGCCGTTGACGGTTACCCCAGCGTCGAACCACAGTACCCCGGCCGGCATTTTCCATACGCCGTCCAGCATCCAGCTGCCGTTGCCCTGGCGGATGCCCAGGCAGCCTTTGTCGTTGCCGTTACCGCAGGTCATCAATTCCTGCAGTACTCCCAACTGGCTTGCCGAAGGGTTCCTCAACGGATACACGCCATCAATGGCCGAACCATCGGCACGCTTGACGTGTTGAATGGTCAATTGCGGCAGCCCGTTGACCGACTCGAAGATGTAATTGGCCGCGCCCTTGTAGTTGCCCGCATCCACCGCCTTGACCCGGGCATCACACCACGGAAGGCCCGGCAGGCCCGGGCTGGTGCCCACCTGGTTGGCCAGCACCTTGGCCAGCGGCGAATTGAGGCTGCCGGCCAGCCGGCCACTGCCGGTCACCTGCACCTGGCTTACGGTCATGTTGCCGCCGCCCAGCAGGTTGCCGATGGTGCCCGACACCATGTCGATATTGCCGCCGGCCCAAAGTGTGTCGTATTTGCCGCTCCAACCCAGAACCGAGACCTTCTGCCCCCAGAGCTGGCCGACGGTAAGTGTATGGAGGCTTGCGTCACCGCCGGTGACCGACAACGAGGTGAACGCCAGTTCATCGGGCAAGGTAGCGTCGTCCGGGCCTTTGTCCAGCGCATCACGCAGGCGCTCGGATGCCGCCGCACCGGACACACCGCCATTGGCGGGGTCGATCGCCACCTTGCTCAGGTCCAACAGGAAGCGACTCTGGTCATTCAACGTGATGACAACGCGGCCACTGTTGAACGGCATCACATTGCCCTTGGTCCACGGAATACCGCCGGTAACGGTGGCAGCGACCAGCTGACCGCCCACCTGCGCCGTGCCGATGGCACGACCGCCGCTGTACACCACCGTGCTGTAGGCGCCAGCCTTGATCGCGGTGTAGTTGCCGCCACTGACTCCATTGCCAACGGTGACGTTCCTGCCCCACAACGTGGTGCCGCTGGGGTTGCCCATGCCATTGATGGTGATGTCGCCCTCGGAATGCAGGTGACCGTTGTCGGTGATGCCGCCGCCACTGAGCGTCACGTTGCCCTTCACGCAACCGGAAATACGCGCGGTGGAACCACCGCCGATGGTCAGGTCACCGGCCACCACCACGTTTTCGTAGTCAACCGGGTTGACCACCTCCAGCGAACCGCCGCTGTAGTTGAGGTTGCCGTTGAACACCATCGGGGCATTGGGCAGCGAATGGCACACTTCCGGCGTGCCCGGCGTGCCGCTGCCTGGTGACACGTCGTAAACCACTTCCACTGTCGCTGTAGTCAATGCCGAGCCGACGCCGGCCTCGCCGGTGACACGCGCGGTCACTTGATACCTGTCGGTGCCGGCCGACTGGACCGAAGTCACCAGCGCCGTACGCACCCCGAGCGCGCCCAGGCCCGATACCGGCTTGGCATCGTTGCCAACCCAGCCCGGCCACACTGTTTTTTCCACCTGCAGCAGATACAAGCGCAGCGCTTCCACCCCGCGCCAAGCCGCCGCCTGCGCTGCCGTGGCCGAGTGTGTGGTCAATTGTTGCGACTGTGTGCCACGCAACGAATAAATGGTGGCGGCAACCGTCACCGACACCGCCAGGCCCACCAGCAACACAATCAGGATGGTGGTGATGCCGCGCTGCTTGTGGGGCGAGGAAAAGCGACTTCTGTCCATGCGTTTGCGCTCCTGGTCCATCAGATGGAAACCGCGAGATTGGGCAGGCAGGTCTGGAACAGATGGTTGACCTCGCCGGTCTGCGGCGTCGCCCGCTCCATGACGACCTGCTGCCCCGGCAATGTCGTTGGCGAGGCGCTGAAATCCTGCTGCATGAAGGGCAGGCACTGGCGCTCGGCTTTGAGTGCGAATACATAGCCGGCGGCCAGGCTCATCGCGCCGACCTCGCCCTCGCCACTGGCGTAGGCGCTGCCATCTTTCTGTACAGGGGTGAAGAACGCGGCGCTGCCGGCCAGCAGCTCGTGCTCGGTGGCCGCCCAACTGATGGCGGACACGTCATTGCAGGCTTTCGGCGCGAGGCGGTACAGACCTTCGTTGTCCACCAAGCGCAGCCCCGAGCAGACAAAGCCGGCATCGTTCAGCTCGGCCTTGTAACGCCATGCCACTTCCTTCCCGGCTTCACGCACGCCAAGTTTGCTGCCCAAGGTGTCGCTTGCCGGCACACCAAAGCCTGCCGTCTGCATGTCCATCTGCGCCGCCAGCAACGCGGCCGATACCTGGCCGTCACGCAATGCCGAACGTGAGGCATTGGCGGACACTTCAATCATGGTTTTGTAGAGCACCAACATCGCCGAAATGGTGATCAGCGAAATCACCAGGCCGATCATCATGCTGATGAGGCTCTGCCCGGCCTGCTGGCGAAGGGTACGAACAACGCGGCGGCTGCGCATGGTCATTGCCTTGTTGAGACCAGCAGGTCCGGATCATCCTTGCCGGCCCGGCGCCCACCCAGGTCGCTGGCTGAGACGGTCAGGTCCACCCGCTGCGGCGCATTGACGGCGCGGGTGACGCCAGCCATGGACACGTTGGCCGACGCGGCCTCACAACGGATGTTGGCGTTCTTGTTGCCGGTGGGCAGCACGATCTCGACCGTGCTGCCGCTGCACAGCCCCACGCCCGTGCTGTGCAGGTTGTCGCGCAGACGCTCGACCACCAGGTTTTCCACCTTGGCATCGCGCTGGTTGTTCATCATGTTGGCTGCCACATGCGCCAATCCCGCGCCGATCAGGCTGGTGATCAGCACACCGACCAACGCCTCCAGCATCATGTCGCCGCGCTGGCGGCGGGGCGAATCAAAGCAGATCGACATAGAGCGGATCCTGGTTGTTCAGACCAATGGCGAGCCGTTGATGGCTGCCGGCACTGGTGCAGCCACTGGCCTCTGGCAGTCGCTGGCCCCGGTTACCGAAAGCCACGCAGGCCAGATCGCCGGCCGCCGCGCCCAATGCTTCGGCATCGGTGAAATCCACCGCGCCGGTCAACTTGATGTCCACGTCGCGCGGCAGCTCACCGCTCCACAGCACCTCGGTGCCGTCTGCACGCAGCACCTGCAGCGCGCGCCCGTCACGCTCCAGCCGTGCCGAGACAGCGCCGGTGGTGGCCTGGTTGGGATTACGCAGCGCCAGCGAGCGCACCTGCGATACGGCCTCCCACATCACGTTGCGGGCCTGCATCTGCCGGTTGCTGTCGATCCATTGGCGCGCCAGTGGCGTGCCGGCGGCGGCCAGTACTGCCATCACCGCCAGGGTCACCATCAATTCGACCAACGAAAAGCCGGCGTTACGCCGGCTCACGGCCAATCACTCACGCCGACGCAGTTGCCGCTGACCGAGCGCGTGTTGCCGGCGTCCAGGGTCAAGGTGCAGCCACTGGCTTTGCCCATCGCACTGCTGGCGACAGCTTTCAGCTGATAACCGCCGCTGCTGGCCGAGTAGGTGTAGGTGAAGTTGCCGCTCTTGGTGCCGGCCGTCCAACCCTTTTTGGCAGCGGTGTCGCTGGCCGGGTAACCCAGCGTGCGCTGGCGGAAGTTCTCGACGTTGCTCGACAGCGCCATCAGGTCGCTCTGGGCAACGCGGATTTTGCTGCGCAACGCGTAGTCGGCATAGGCCGGCAACGCAATGGCGGCGAGAATGGCGATGATGGCCACCACAATCATCAATTCGATGAGCGTGAAACCACGGGTTGTGTGTCGTTCCACCAGCCTCTCCCCTGTAAAAGGCGCTTGAACCCGGCCGAACCGCTGCGCGCGGTGCCGACCTGCGTTTTTTCTTCGTCCCAGTAAAGTTGGTGAAGAAGAAATGAAAAACGTGACGAGCGGCAATATACATTTGATGACAACGATGTCAATACTTCCACCTGAAAGCGCCGCATTCGCATCTGCGACAATCCCCCGGATGGACGTAAGACTGGTCTTCTGCACCTGCCCTGATCCGGACAGCGCCCAGACGCTTGCCCACCTGCTGGTGGAGCGACGGCTGGCGGCGTGTGTGAACTTGTTGCCGCCCATGCGGTCTGTGTACCGCTGGCAAGGCCAAATCGAGCAGGCGCAGGAAGTGCAATTGCTGATCAAAACCTGCGCCGACCGGCTGGATGCGCTCACCTTGGCCATCCAGCAGGAACACCCCTACGAATTACCGGAGATCATCGCGATCTCCCCCAGTTCCGGCCTGCCGCCGTACCTGGAATGGATCCGGGCACAGACCCGGGAGGAAACCTGAGTCGATGATGCTGCTGCGACGTTTCACCGCCCTGTGCCTGCTCTCATTGAGCGCCGCCCTGCCCGCCTGGGCCGTCAGCGAAAAAGACCTGCTCCCGGTTGACCAGGCCTTCGCCCTGCAGGCAAGCGCACCCAGCCGCGACCGCATCGAGCTGCGCTGGGACATCGCCCCCGGCTATTACCTTTATCAGCACCGCACCAGCGTCAAGGCCGGCCCTGGCTTCACTGCCGGCGCCATCCAGTTCCCCAAGGGCGAACGCAAACACGACGAGTTCTTCGGCGATGTGGAGACCTACCACCGCCAGCTGCGCGCCATCCTGCCGGGTAGTGCCGATGCCGGCGTGGAAACGGTCAGCCTGGAAATCCGTTACCAAGGCTGTGCCGATGCCGGTGTGTGCTACCCGCCGCAGAAACGCACCGTCGAAGTGAAGTTGCCCGGCGCCGGTAATGCCGCCACAGCCACAACCGCACCGTCAGCTGCGCCGATGTTCAACCCGGCGGCCGCAGCCAATGGTGGCGGCCTCAAGCTGCCGGGCACCAACGCCGGCGGCATGGCGGTGCAGAACCTGCCGTTGCCGCCGGACAAGGCGTTTGGTTTCGAGGCCATCGTCGATGATGGCAACCGCCTGCTGCTGCGCTTCACTCCGGCGCCGGGTTATTACCTGTATCGCGACCGCACCTCGCTGGCTCTTGAGGGTGCCGCGGGCATCCGCACCGGCCGCCCGCAGTGGCCGACCGGTCAGCCCTACCGCGATGAGCATTTCGGTAGCGTGGTGGTGTATTTCGACCAGGTCGAAGTACCGGTGCCGCTGCGCCGCGACCGCGCCGATGCCACGCCGGCCACGCTGGTGGCCACGTTCCAGGGCTGCCAGACCGACGGCATCTGTTACCCGCCAATGACGCGCCGGGTGAAGCTCGCGCTGCCGGCCGGCAAGGTGGCTGCCAGTGAGGAAGCCATCGTCGCGCCGTTGGTCATCCCGCCGCTGCCCAGCGGCAAGAAGGATGACGCGCCGGTGTTACCCGCCATCAGCCCGAGCAACCTGCCGGCGCCGCAGCCGCTGGTGGTGCGCCCAGACCCCGGTGCGCCCGACCTCACTCAGGCCGCACCCGATGCCTCGGCCGAAAACAATCAGCGAAGCCAGCCGCCAGCCGGTTCGGCCGAAAAAACCAAGGGCTCGTTGTTCTGGGCCCTGCTGCTGGCGTTGGCCGGTGGCCTGATTCTCAATCTGATGCCGTGCGTGCTGCCGGTGCTGTCACTGAAAGTGCTGGGCCTGGCCCAGAGCGGTGAGAGCCGCCAGCGCGCCCGCAACCACGCGCTCTGGTATACGGCCGGCGTGCTGGTCGCCTTCTCGGTGATCGGTGGGCTGGTGCTGGCACTGCGTGCGGCTGGCCAAGCCGCAGGTTGGGGTTTCCAGCTGCAGCATCCGTGGTTCATCGCCGCGCTCATCTACCTGATGTTCGTGGTCGGCCTGAGCCTGACCGGCGTGCTGACGCTGGGCAGCAATCTTGGTGGCGTCGGCCAGTCGTTGGCGCGACGCAGTGGGCCGATGGGTGATTTCTTCACCGGCGTGTTGGCCTGCGTGGTGGCCAGCCCGTGCATCGCACCGTTCATGGGGCCGGCATTGGCTTATGCGTTCACCGCACCGCCGCTGTTGGCGTTTTTGATCTTCATCGCCCTGGGCGTGGGGCTGGCACTGCCGTTCCTGCTGATCGGCTTTGTACCGGCACTGGCCAAGCGCCTGCCCAAGCCCGGTGCCTGGATGGAAACCTTCAAGCAGGTGATGGCGTTCCCGATGTACCTCACCGCCATCTGGCTGCTGTGGGTGCTGGGCAAGCAGCGTGGCATCGACGCGATGGCGTTGTTGTTGGCTGGCGCCACGCTGCTGGCACTGGGCTTGTGGTGGTTTGAACGCAGCCGCTGGCACAGCCGTAAAACCGGCATGGTGCTGGGCCTGGTGATCGCGGTACTGGCGTTGATTCCGGTATGGGGCGTGACCCAGCTTGAGGCCCCGTCGGCCAACAGCCAAAGCGAAGGCACCGTTGCCTATTCGCCGGAAATGCTCGACCGCCTGCGCGCCAACAACCGTGTGGTGTTCGTCAACATGACCGCCGACTGGTGCGTGACCTGTAAAGCCAACGAGCGCGGCGTGCTTGCCCGCGACGCGTTCCGTGACGCGCTCAAGCAGGTAGACGCGGTGTACATGCGTGGCGACTGGACCAATGTCGATCCGCAGATCAGCGCCTTCCTCGACCAGCATCAAGCCGTGGGTGTGCCGTTGTACGTGGTGTACGGCCCCGGCGCGCCGCCGCGCGTGCTGCCGGCCGTGCTGACCCAGAACATCGTCGAAGACGCGCTGCTGCGCGCGGCGCACTGAGATGCGCACCTCGCTGTGGTGGGTGGTGGGTATTGCCGCAGCGGCGGGCCTGTCGGCCGGCGCCTGGCTCACCCGCCCTACCCCGGCGCCATTACCGGCCATGACCGAAGCCTCTGCATCGGCACGGCCGGTTGAACAGATTGCCCCGGTAGGCCCGGGCGATCTGATGCCGTCGTTTTCGTTGCCTGACCTGGACGGCATGCCGGTGCAGTTCCCGGACCGTTTCAAAGGCAAGCCGCTGCTGATCAATGTGTGGGCCAGCTGGTGCGCGCCCTGCATCGAGGAGATGCCGGAACTGGCACGCTTTGCTGCCAAGCATGCCGACAACGGCCCGCAGGTGGTGGGCCTGGCCTTGGATACGCCCGATGCGGTGCTGGATTTCCTCGGCAACGTACCGGTGTATTACCCCATCGTGATTGAAACACCCGGCCCGGCCGATGCCAGCGTCAAACTTGGCAACACGCAGGGCCTGTTGCCTTACAGCGTGCTGGTGGACGCGCAGGGCCGCATCGTCAAACAGAAACTGGGGCCGTTCAAAGCCGGCGAGATCGAGGCGTGGGCCTCCATGCCGGCTGCGGATGCTGTGGTGCGTTGAGCACGCCCGTGGTGGCAGCAGAAAATCCGTCACGCATGCGATGGGTGAAAAACGCAAAGGCTGCCCAATCGACGCGCAGCTCGCATCCTCTGAAACGCCAACGCTTCACTCCAGCGCCAACGCGCTACGCAGAGCGGCCACATGCGCACGCCCCACGGGCAGCTCCGCGCCATCGTTCAACACCAGCCAATAGCGGCTACCCGAACCGGCATGCAGGCTGCGGACATGCCGCAGGTTGACCAGATAAGAGCGATGGCAGCGCACGAAATCCGGCGGCAATACGCAGCTCAAACCGGCCAGTGATTTGTCATGCAGCTCGCTGCGCCCGTCGCGCATGCGCAACTCGCTGTAGTCACCATCTGCGCGAATCCACATCACCTCCGCCAGCTCGACCAGGGCCGTGCCCTGCGCGCGCCATATACCCAGGTAGCGGGCACGACCGGCGCGGTAATTGCCCACGTCGAGCAGGCGTTCAAGCGCCTGCCCCAGCCGCTCGCGCGAGAAAGGCTTGGGCACAAAATCCAGCACGCCATGCTCGAACGCCTGCAAGGCGCGCTCGCGGTGTGCCGACACCACCACGCAGTGGTAGCGTCCGGCAACCGCGCGACGCAGCAGTTCAAAACCGTCTTCGCCACCAAGGTTCAGATCGAGCAGCAGGCCATCGTAGACGCTGCGCTCCAGCCGATCACCGGCCGCATCCAGATCCGCCACCGCATCAAAGCGTGCGCGCGTGCCGGCCAGTTCCGCGCACAACCGCAGCAGCCGCTGCCGTACCAGCGGCTCGTCCTCAACAATCAGGATGCGCATGTGAGCTCGATCCGTCCGCACCAGTCGGCGCCGTCGCTGCCTTGAACAAAGCGCCAGCCTTCGGGAAAGGCCGCCGCCAGACTGGCTTCGATGTAACGCGTACCGGTGCCGCGCCCGCGATGAGGTGCGGCGCCGCGAGCGCTGCGTAGTTCCAGAATCCAACGCTCATTCTGACGTTGCACACGCAGAAGGAATGGTCGCTGCGCGCATGCCACGGCGCCGGCATGGGTCAGCGCGTTTTCGACCTGCGCGTGCAGGATGCCGGGCGGTAATGACAGACGTAGATCCTCGCCTTGCACATCAAACGTCATCGATTGATCCAGCGCCAAGCCGACGATGTCCAGATGGCTGCGGCACAGCGCCAGCTCGTCCTCCAACGGCACGCTCTGCCGCGAACTGCTATCACGCAGGCGATCAAACTGATCTGCTAGTGATTCGACCAGACGGCTCGCGCGCAGTGGTGCCTGTTCAATCAACTCCTGCAGACACGTCAGCGTGTTCATCAGCCAATGCGGTTGAATGCCACGCTGCAGCAGCTGCAGTGAAAGCTGCGCGCGCTCTTCGCGCAGCCGCGCGTTGTGCTGGTCCAACGCGCGCAACTGCGCGGCATGGCGCATCAGCAGGAAACCCATCAACACCGCCAGCAGCAGGAAGTAGGGGCCGTCCAGAAACGCCCCACGCGCGATCACCAGCGCCAGTACGCCGGCAAGCACCAGCGCCAGAATCGGCCAGCGCTCGTCCCGGGCATCGCGCACCTGCAGCAACAGGCCGGCAGAAGCCAACAAGCTCAGCAGCAACGCCGCCGCCGAGCGCGTATCGAAGCCGGGCAGGAACATGGCAATGGCAACCAGCGCCAACACATACGCGCTACGCAGCCAGACGGGGACGGCCACACCAAAACGGCGCGCCAGATAGGCCGGCAGCAGCACGGCCGCTGCGATGTGAAGGCCCAACAACAGCAGCAGACGCGGCCCGTGCCATGGATACGCATACCCCACCAACGAGCGCCATGCCTCGACAACCGGCAAGGCCAAGCCAACCATGCACAGTGCCAAAAGCAGGCGCGCGCCCGGCATGCGCGAGCGGCCCCGCTGCACAGCCAGAAAGTACAGACACGCCGCCGCCAACGCACCGGTGGCAAAGGCGGCAATCAGCCACGGCCGCAGCACATCGCCATAGAGCAAAGCCGCTGGCGCCACCATCGCAAAAGCACCTGCACTGTGCAGATGCAGGGGTTGCCAATGACTGGACGCGAGCACGAGCAGTTCGTCCGTTCCTGTCACGGGCGAAGCCGGCAAAGCACGCAGGATATCCATGCGTCCCGGCTGCTCCTCTTTGGCTGTGCGGCCGACAACGCCATTGCCCGGCAAGACTTGCCCATTCCAATGGAGCTGACTGGCGCCGCCCAATGACAGCCGCAGTGTGCGGCCTGCATCGCTACGCGATAAACCAGCGGTTGATCGCCAACGCAGCCAATACGGCCCTCGCCATTCGGCGAGTGCACGCTGATCGAGCGGACGCCATGGCGTATCACTCGGTGGATGTTGCGGCAGCGCGCCAGTCGTCGTCACCGTTGCCGGTGCCATTTCACCGCGCAGCACCTGCACCGTTGCCCTGTCCGGCGTCGAGACGATCAGCCACCCGGCGACGGCGGCAAACAATACGGTCAGTACGGCCAGGGTTCGTAGGATCGGCATGCGCCTATCGTATCGGGAGTACGGAGACACTGGACGGTTGCCTGGAGACGTTCGGCGGACGCGCGCCACCTGACCAACGCGGCAGAGCAGATGCTGGCCCCCGTAGCCATCGCCCCACGTCCTTCCGGTCGCTGGGCTCGGCTACATCCGCATCCCTCCCAACCGGAGCCCGTCATGTCCAGCAAACCCTTCTCTGCTCTCAGCCGTCGCAACACATCCCGCCATGCCGCCGCCGGCGCGTCCTCCATGCAGCAGATGCGCAGGCTTCCGTTGGCCGGACCGTTGGCATTGCTGGGCGTGGTACTGGCGTGTGCACCACCCGCATTGGCCGCCGATGCGCCTGCACCGCTGGTGTTCTCGCCTTACGCCATGGAGACCAAGGGCAACGGGACAATTGCCACCGAAGAGGCCTTTCTGGAGGTGCCGCGTCGGCATAGTGAACCGAACGGCCCGCGCATCCGCCTGCGGGTGGTGCGCCTGCCTGCAACCGGCGGTGATGGCACCACCGCGCCTGTGGTGTATCTGGCCGGTGGCCCGGGTGGCTCCGGCTTCGGCACTGCATTGGGGCCACGTTGGCCGGTGTTTGACCGCGTCCGCCGCGAGACCGATGTGCTGCTGCTTGACCAGCGCGGTACGGATTTCTCGCAGATGCCCCCCGAGTGCACGCAGACACATAAGTTCGACGACACGCAACCGCTGCAGCGCGAATCCGCACTGGCCGCACTGCGCACGACCGCTGCCGCCTGTATTGCCGAGTGGCACAGCGCCGGCGTTGACCTGGGCGCCTACACCACCGCAGAAAGCGCAGATGACATCGAAGACCTGCGCCGCGCGATGAACCTGCCACGCATCAGCCTTTGGGGCATGAGCTACGGCACGCACTTGGCGCTGGCCACCGTGCGCCGACACGGTCCGCGTCTGGAGCGCGTGGTACTGATGGGAAGCGAAGGACCGGACGACACACTCAAGTTGCCGCTGGCTGCCGACACATTGCTTGCCGATCTTGCTGTGGTCGCAAAGAAGGACGGTTTTGATGATGTGGAGGGATCGGCGCGCCGCGTTCTGGCTACATTACGCAGTCAGCCCGCACACGCCAGCAGCCCGATGCATGACGGCAGAAAGGTCACCCTCGGCGAATACGACGCGCAGATGGCCATTGCCCTCATGCTCGGACGTCGCAGCCTCCAACGCATGCTGCCCTTGGCATTGCGTGAAGCCGAAGCCGGCGACTACGGCATTCTCGCCAGCATCGCGCTGATGCTGCGCGAGGACCTGGGTAGCTTCCGCGCCATGCCACTGGCGATGGATGTGGCCTCAGGGGTAAGTCCGCAGCGTCGCAGTCTGATCCAAGCGCAGGCGCGCCAAAGCCTGTTTGCAGATGCCTTGAACTTCCCTCTGCCGGAGCTCAGCGACAAGCTTGGCCTGCTCGATCTGGGCGAGGCATTCCGCGCACCGCTGCACAGCGACGTGCCCGTACTCTTCATCAGCGGCACGCTCGACGGCCGCACACCGCGATCCAACGCGCAGGCATTGTTGCCGGGCTTCAGCAACGGCCGCGAGCTGGTGATACGCGGCGCCAGCCATGACAACGAGATGTGGATTGGCAATGCGGAGATCGCCAACAACATTGCCGACTTTCTGGCTGGCCGCAAAAACAAGGATGATGTATTGGACGTGCCGTTGCCGGTGTTCATCACCAGCAAAGCGCAGCTGTAAGCATTACCGCGCGAGAGACATCCGGCGCCGTTGAGCAGGCCTGCTCAAGGCAAATACTTAGGCGCCGTCCAGCGATGGGCGGCGCTTTACGCTGCAAGCAAAGCCTGAGCGTCATCTGGCCGGCGCGCGCATGCCATCGCACACATGATTGATCACGAAAAACTTCATAAACCTTCAGGCAGACATCAGGTACTTCATCCAAGCGCATGCTGAGTTTGGCACTCCACACTTGGAGCACCCCGATGTCCTTGCTGATCCGCTTCACCCTGTTTGCCGCGCTGACACTCCCCATACCTGTCGTTAGCGCAGCTGCGCCGCCCGGATCGCGACCCGGCCATACCAACCACCGATGGTAACGGCCCCGACTGCGGCGGACAGAAGCTCATGCAGATCATTGGCCAACGGCAGCTGCACGCATGCTCGGGCTGAGAGCTGCGCGGCAACAGGTAAGTGTGCGTATGGAAAAATTTCGGCGCCTGATTCGGCAACCAGGTTTTTTGGATGGAATCCTGCTGCGCATGTAGCGCACTGCCCGTGCCAACGTTCCTGGATGGGCCGTTTGTTTGGCAAGAACGTGGCCGTAAAGTGGCCCAACGCAGACCGTATGTACCTACGTTGGGCCCGCCAATTCGCTTCACGCCATCAGCGGCGTGGATGGGACGTGTTTGGGTCAGCTCGGCTTGGCTGACGTGAGAGCCTTGCTGTTGGCAGCAGCACGCTTCACGGGGCTGATTTTCGGGCGGAACGGTGTGTTACCGAGCACCTCAATTTCCCCGCCTGCATTGTTGAAGGCCGCCATGTCCTCCGCAATTCGGTCACGGCTCAGGTTACGTTGATGAGCGTGAGCGCCGTAAGTCGAAGTTGTGTTTCCCAACGGGGCTGAGCCCGTTTTGCGTGGCGGTGTCGCCATGGTCGTTCTCCTCAGGTAAGTTGCAACGCGATGGTGCGATCACGTTGCCGTGCATGTTCGTCACGCTCGGCCCGGCAGTAAGGGCCGCCCATGACAAAGGACCTGCAGACTTTTGGTCTGCTGTCGTAGATGCGGCAGTTCATTTGCTGCCCATCCAAGGCTACGCACCAGCCATCCTCATCTTTGGCCATGACATGCAGGCCGCTGGGCAATTGTGTTGTCATATGTGTCGGCACCGCGTCACTTGCTTCCAACACCACAGTCAGTTGGCAGCAAAGCGCATCGCATTGCTCGCAGGTGATCTTGGCGATTTTTTCACGCTCCATGCGGTTCATTTCGCCACGACCAAAACGTCGCGTGCACATCCCCACAACTGACCGCGACATGGATTTACGTTTGCGTCATTCGGCCCGCAACTGATCGATTTCAAGTTCAACCCCTATCACTGCAGCCGTCGGGTAGAAGGTCCACCATCCCCGGCGCAGGTATGCGTTTGCTTGCGATGCACATGGCTTGGTCGCGTAGACAGCCTGAGCGGCACAATTGGCCGAACAGGCGCATTGCGTCGAGAAAAAATGTGCCCCGCGACTGTCGGGGGTACTGAACTGCGGCTTGTCGCCAAGAGCGCGTAACAAGCAGAGCAGCCTGCTGAATGCGGCCGTCCTAATGCGTGCCAAACAGTCGGGTGTAGCGAAATCCAATCAAGCCAACCACCAGTGCATTTCGGTGGTTAACGTATGAACGGCAACGGAGAGGGCAACCCGCAATGCCGGCTGCGCAGCGCGCGAAGCAGACCATATCTGCGGCGCCATGTTACCACGACGCATCCAACTGCCTTCACATTTGGCCGCTGCGACTCTTTTGTGCCGGTCCAATCACGACGCTGAGCACAGTGAAAAACGCCTCAGAATCCAGCGCTACTTTCAGGAAAATTTCGAGAACGCGCGCGCAGTTTTCTGCTCATGGTCAGAGTGAAAAGCACGTGCGATTGAAAGCAGCGGCGTGATCGCCTTGATCTTCAAACATCTGACGTGATGGAACAAAGCACTGCATCCATCTTCATCCCGGTTTGAAGCGCCGCCGACATTTTCCCGGCGTCGGGCCACGATGCGATTGATTACGTTGCGATCGGCGCAGCCACTGTCAACGCTGCACCAAGGGCATGTCAGGCGAGATGACCAGCTGATTGATTCGCCGCAGGGCACTTTCCAACTGTCGCCGGTTTGCAGCCTGCCCCAACGAAAGCCGGAAGCCGTTGTGGCATTCCGCACGCTGCGCGCGGAATGCGGACGAAGGCGATATCGCCAGGCCCTGCAACTGCGCGGCCCGCACGAAGGTGTCATCGGTCCACGGCGCCGGCACCGTGCACCATGCATGCAGGCCGGTGGCCCGTGCCTTCAATGACGGCGCCAAAAGATGCGCGGCCAGCGCGGCCCGCTCGCTGGCTTCGGCAAGCACCTGCTTGAGCAGCGCATGTGCCGAACCATCCAACAGCAGTTGGCTGACCAAGGCCATCACCAGCGGGTGCCCCATCAGGCAGATGGAACGCAGCGCTGCGGCAAGTTCTTCGGCATGTGCCGTTGAAGGGCACTGCACGAACGCGGTGCGCAGGCCGGGGCTGATGGCCTTGGACAACGTGGAAACGTAGAACACGCACTCCGGTGCGATTGCGGCAATGGGCGTGGGTTTACCGGCATTGTGATGCCAGTACGGGTCATCCTCGATGCCGATCAGCTGGGCGCGTTGCAGCACGCGTGCAAGGTCGGCACGGCGCTGTGGCGGCAAGGTCAACGCGGTGGGGTTGTTGCAGGTGGGGTTGAGATACACCACGCGCGCGGCATGTTGTTTCGCCTGCCGCTCAAGTGCATCCGGGCACATACCGTGTTCATCACCGGCGACAGGCAGCAGACGGCGGCCGAGTGAGCCGGTTACCTGCAGCAGACCCGGATACACCAGCGGATCGCAGAGAATGGCCTCGCCTTCACGCGTCTGGCTGATCAGGATGGACGTCAGTGCGAACTGTGCACCTTCAGCCACCACCAGTCGCGTTTCGTCGACCTTGCCCAACATCGGCTGCAGCCACGCGGTGGCCGCATGACGATCGGTGGAGCTGCCACCGGTGAGGTGATACGTCATCAGGTTGGGCGCATTGCTGCGCGCAAGTACGGCAGCGGCGCCACGCCGCAACACATCATTCAATGCGACGGCATCGGGCACGGGCGGTACGTTCATGCTCAGGTCCACCGGCTGTCCAAACGCCGCTTTCGGCGGCGCGATGAAACTGCCCTGTGGCCCGCGCGCCTCGATCAATCCGCGCCGGCGTGCTTCATCGAATGCACGCGTCACCGTGGTGAGGTCAATGCCAAGCTGCTTGGCCAATGCACGCTGCGAAGGCAAGCGATGGCCGGGCACCAACTCGCCGCGGCTCATGGTGCGTTCGATGCTGTTGACGATGCGCAGATAGAGCGGCCCGTTGGCGGCCAATGCGTTCTCTATCCAGCTCACGGCGCACCTCTGCATTGGCGATGAAAGGCTGCGACAAACGGTCGCGCCATGTAGGGATGATGTCGGGCGTTATCGTTTACATCAGCGGCGGGTGCCTGCTCACAACCATCGGTCGGTTGGAGCGGGTGCCCGCTGTTTTGCATGTGCAGGTACAGCAGCCATGCGCAGCGACGCACATGCACACTCATGGTTTCAACATCACTGTTTGCGTTGCCAAGGGCAGTAACAGCCCACGGCCAGCAGCCCGCGTGGGCGCACCGTGTGGCCGGCAACAAGTTTGTCGAGAATGGGTTCGACAAAGCTGTTGGCCGAGTTGCACACCATGCCAATGCTGTACGGGCCGGCGTAGGCCAGATGCCCGTGCCGGTCCCAGATGGCGACCGCTGGGCTGGCGGGAATGTGTTCGGCGCCATGAATGGTGGGCAATGCCTTCAGACGGCCCTGCAGATAGTCCGGCAACTCGCCTTGCGTGCCCGGCTTGCGCACGGCATAGAAGTCGATGCCGGCGCGGCGATACATGCTGATCAGGTAACTCAGGTGCGCGCCGGTTTCGCGGTTGCACACCGTGCATGCCGGGTCCCAGAAGTGCACCACGCGGATGCGGCCGGTAGCGCCGGCCAGTTCGGGCGGCAACTGGAGTTGGGTGTCGTCGAACACAATCGCCTGCTCGGCGAAGCTGGCCTGGTCACTCAGGCCAAAGTATTGCCACACCGCCACCGCAACGCAGGCCATGAACACGCATGCCGCCGCGATGGAAAACCGCATCCAACGCCGACGCGGCGGCGCGCCGCCGGCCTGGCTCACGTGGCGGCATCCGGGCCGAACTTGTGTTCGTACTGTTTGCGCATCTCACGGCACGAATCGGCCTGGGCGCGGCGATGGATTTCAGTACGCTCCGGCGCGCGGCTGCGTTGCAGGCACTGCTCGATGGCGGCCTGCTCACTGGCCTGCACGCTGGCGGTCTGCGGCTGGGAACACACCCACACCAGCGCGCCCAGCGACAGCACGATGAAGCCGCCGCAGCCCAACATCACCAGATGAAACTTCAGCTTGTCCCGGCGCACATGGCCACCCGCATATCCATACAAGATACAAACTTTATCATTTTTGTATGGATATGGATGGGGAAAAGCTAAACGATGGCCTGCGTCCGCGTCTCAGGCGCGGCAGAGATGACCTCGGTGAGCTTGGTCAGCGCCGCCGCCAAGCTGTGCTGGTCCACCGCGCCGCCCAGTGACAGCCGGATGGCATTGCCGGCCTGTTCTTCGATGCTGAAAGCCTCGGAGCTGGCAATGCCCAGCCCTTGCGCCTGCGCCGATTGGATCAACCGGTACTGGTCCAGTCGCGCCGGCAGCGGCAACCACACGTGCAGGCCCGCCGGGTGGGCCTGGTACGGCGCCGGCAGGATCCGTGCCGCGATCTGCTGGCGTTGGCGCAGCTCCTGCTGGAAGCGGCGGACCATGTCATCGGCCTGGCCACTGCGGATCCAATGCGAGGCCACCGCCACCATCGATTGAGTAGGCATCAGCGCGATGGAGCGCAGCGCATCGAGTACGGGCTCCATTGGCTCACCCGCGGGCACCACCAGATAGGCGGTGCGCAGTCCCGGCGCCAGGCACTTGGACAGGGTGGAGATGTAGTAAACCGGGGCATCCGGATGCGACGCCACCGCCAGCGGCGCGGCCGCATCGGCGGCCAGCAGCCAGTACGGGTCGTCTTCGACCACCGCCACGCCGTGACGCCGGGCAATGGCCAGGATGGCTGCCCGACGGGCCTGCGACATGGTCGCGGTGGTCGGGTTCTGGATGGTCGGTATCAGGTAGATCAGGCTCGGCCTGCGCAGCTGGCAGGCCGCTTCCAGCGCTTCGGGCAGCATGCCCTCGTGGTCCATCGCGATCGGCGCGATGCTCCGCTGCAGCACGCGCGCGGCTGCGAGCAGGCCCGGATAGGTGAGCTGCTCGGCAGCGATCACGTCGCCCGGCTGGGTCTTGGCCAGCAGGATGGCGCACAGCGCGGCCTGCGCACCGGGGCAGATCACCACCCGCTCGGCGGACACGCTGCCCAGCATTGGCGCCAGCCATTGCACCGCTGCGGCGCGGTCATCCCGCGAGCCGGCGCCGACGTGGTAACTCATCAATTCGCCCTGCCCCAGCTGCTGGCTGAGCTGCTGGAAGCCCTGCTCCATGCTCTGCGCGAAGGGGCTGCTGCCCAGCAAGGGCGGGATGTTCATGCTCAGGTCCACCGAGTTGGCGTCATTGCCGGCGGACATGGCGATGAAGGTGCCGCCGGCGCCCTGCGCATCCAGCAGATCGGACTGCCGCAGCTCGGCGTAGGCGCGGGTAACAGTGGTCAGGTCCACGCCCATCAGCTGGGCCAGATCGCGCTGCGGCGGCAGGCGGTCGCCGGGCTGCAGCACGCCGTCGTCCACAGCGGCCCGCACCTGCTGGGCAATCTGCAGATACAACGGGCCGGCGCCCTCGTTGAAAGGGCGCACCCAGGTGCGATTGGGCTTTTTCAGACGTCGGCCAGCGGCTGGCTGCTGCATCAGGAGAACCTTCCATGCGTTGTACGTGCGTCAATCCATACAATGATGTATCTTGTATGGCCTTGACTGGATCGGCAATCCTTTTGTAGGCGCCGCCGTACGGACAGTGTAGCCGCTCCCCGCTTCCATGCCGGGGGCCGGCAGTCCCCGCTCAAGAGCTCCTTCAATCGGGTCGACTCTCAATGAATATCTGCTGGAAACGCATCCGCCCAGCGCTGGCCGCCTTGGCATGCGTGGGCTTGTCTGGCTGCAACTGGGTATTGCTGGACTCCAAAGGCGACGTGGGCATTGCCCAGCGCGACCTGATCATCATCTGCGTCGCGCTGATGATGATTGTGGTGATACCGGCCATCGTGCTGACCTTTGTGTTTGCCTGGCGGTACCGCGCCGGCAACACCAAAGCCAAGTACATGCCCGACTGGGCGCACTCCACCAAGGTGGAAATCGTGGTGTGGGGCGTGCCGTTGATCATCGTCGCCGTGCTGGCGGTGATCGTGTGGAAATCCACCCACGAACTGGACCCGTACAAGCCGCTGGATATCCCCGGCGAGCCGCTGCATGTGGAAGTCATCGCCACCGACTGGAAGTGGGTGTTTGTTTACCCCGACCTGGGCATCGCCACGGTCAACCAGCTCAACTTCCCGGCCAACCGCCAACTGGCGTTCAACATCACCTCCAACTCGACGATGAACACCTTCTTCATCCCGCAGTTGGGTGGGCAGATCTACGCGATGGCCGGCATGCGCACGCAGCTGCACCTGGTGGCCAACGAGCCGGGCGAATTCCGTGGCATGTCCGGCAACTACAGCGGCCATGGTTTTTCCAACATGAAGTTCATCGCCACCGCGATGACCAATGAACAGTTCGACGCGTGGGTTGCCGAAGTGCGCTCCTCGCCCGACCAGCTCAGCTTCGACGCATTCAAGCAACTGGCCGCGCCCTCCCGCAAGGAGCCGGTGCGCCACTTCGCCACGGTCGAGCCGCTGCTGTTCAAGAAGGTTATCGACCAGTTCATCGGCGTGGGTGAGAACACCGCAGCCAAGTCGGGCGATCACACAGAAACCAAGGCCTTGCAGGAGTAATGAGCATGTTCGGTAAGTTGACGTGGGACGCCGTGCCGTTGCACGACCCGATCGTCGTGGTGACCTTGTTGGGCATGGTGCTCGGCGGCGTGGCGCTGCTGGGGGCCATCACCTATTTCAAATTGTGGGGCGTGCTCTGGCGCGACTGGTTCACCACGGTGGACCACAAGAAGATCGGCATCATGTATGTGGTCGTCGCACTGGTGATGCTGGTGCGCGGCTTTGCCGATGCGCTGATGATGCGCGCGCAGTTGGCCGCCGCCGGCCCGGGCAGTGATGGCTTTCTGCCGCCCGAGCATTACGACCAGATCTTCACCGCGCATGGCGTGATCATGATCTTCTTCGTGGCCACACCGTTTGTGGTGGGCCTGATGAACATCATCGTGCCGCTGCAGATCGGCGCGCGCGACATGGCGTTCCCGTTCCTCAACGCCTTCAGCTTCTGGATCTTCGTGGTGGGCGCGGCGCTGATGATGATCTCGCTGGGCCTTGGCGAATTCGCCATGACCGGCTGGGTGGCGTATCCGCCGTTGTCGGGCATCGAGTTCAGCCCCGGTGTCGGGGTGGATTACTACATCTGGGCGCTGCAGGCCTCGGGCATCGGCACACTGCTGACCGGCGTCAACCTGTTCATCACCATCCTGCGCATGCGTGCGCCGGGCATGACGCTGATGAAGATGCCGGTGTTCACCTGGACCGTGCTGGTCACCAGCGTGATCATCATTGCTGCGTTCCCGATCCTGACCGTAGCGCTGGGCGCACTCACGCTGGACCGCTACCTGGATTTCAACTTCTACACCAATGACCTGGGGGGCAACCCGATGATGTACGTCAACCTGGTGTGGGCGTGGGGCCACCCCGAGGTGTACATCCTGGTGCTGCCGGCATTCGGCATCTTCTCCGAAATCACCGCCACGTTCTCGCGCAAAAAACTGTTCGGCTACAAGTCGATGGTGGGCGCGACACTGGCGATTGGCATCCTGTCGTTCGTGGTGTGGCTGCACCACTTCTTCACCATGGGCTCCGGTGCCAGCGTCAATGCGTTCTTCGGCATCATGACGATGATCATCGCGATCCCCACCGGCGTGAAGATCTTCACCTGGCTGTTCACCATGTATGGCGGGCGCGTGGAGTTCAGCGTGCCCATGCTGTGGACCATCGCCTTCCTGGTGACCTTCACCATCGGCGGCATGACCGGCGTGCTGCTGGCCATCCCGGGTGCGGATTTCCTGCTGCACAACAGCCTGTTCCTGGTTGCCCACTTCCACAACACCATCATCGGCGGCGCGCTGTTCGGCTACCTGGCGGGCTTTGTTTACTGGTTCCCGAAAGTGTTCGGCTTCACCCTCAACGAACGCCTGGGCAAGTGGTCGTTCGCCTGCTGGGTGATCGGCTTCTATCTGGCCTTCATGCCGCTGTACATGCTGGGCTTCATGGGCATGACGCGGCGCATGAACCAGTACGACAACCCCGCCTGGACGCCCTACCTGATCGCGGCCTTCATCGGCGCCCTGTTCGTGTTTGCAGGCATCGTGCTGATGCTGGTGCAGATTTACGTCAGCGTCCGCGACCGCAAGAAGAACCAGGACGTCACCGGCGACCCGTGGAACGCGCGCACCTTGGAATGGGCAACGCCCTCCCCGCCGCCGTTCTACAACTTTGCCGTGGTGCCCAAGGCCGACCAGCTGGATGCCTTCCACGAGGCCAAGAAAGAAGGCCTGCCCAAGCCACCCAAGCATTACGCGCCGATCCACATGCCACGCAACACCGGCGTGCCGTTGATCCTCAACATCTGGATTCTGGCGTTGTGCTTTGCCTTGATCTGGCACATCTGGTGGCTGGCCGGTGCGAGCTTCGTGGCGATGATCGTCACCTGGATCGTGCGCTCCTACGACGAAGACGTGGACTACTACGTCAGCGCCGATGAAGTGGCCGAAATTGAAAACCAACACCAGCGCAAGCTCAAACAGCACGGGGTGATCGCATGAACCTGATGTCCAACACCGCCGTCGGCACCGAGCAGGTGACCGACCATGCCCATGGCGACCATGGCCATGACCAAGGCGGCATGAAGGTCTTCGGCATGTGGGTTTACCTCATGTCCGACCTGGTGCTGTTCGGCTCGCTGTTTGCCTCGTATGCGGTGCTCAGCAATGCCTATGCGGGCGGCCCGACCGGTGCGGAACTGTTCTCACTGCCATTCGTGATGGTGGAGACGTTCCTGCTACTGTTCTCCAGCATCACTTACGGCCAGGCGGTGCTGGCCATGCACCGCCAGCAGAAGCAGGCCGTGCTCGCGTGGCTGGGGGTGACTTTCGCACTCGGTGCCGGCTTCATCGGCATGGAGCTGTATGAGTTCAACCACCTGCTGCACATCGGCGCTGGCCCCACCACCAGCGCTTACCTGTCGGCGTTTTTCGCGCTGGTCGGCACGCACGGCGTGCACGTTGCCAGCGGCTTGATCTGGATGGCGGTGGTGATGCACCAGGTGCATCGCCGTGGCCTCACGCCCACCAACATCACCCGCATTTCCTGCCTGAGCCTGTTCTGGCATTTCCTGGATCTGGTCTGGATCTGCGTCCTCACCTTCGTCTATCTGGTTGGAGTGTTCTGACATGTCCGATATCGATACTTCCCGCGCCGGTGGCGGGCATGGCTCCACGCGCTCCTACCTGATCGGCTTTGTCATCTGTGCCGTGCTCACCGTCATCCCCTTCATGCTGGTGATGAACCCGGTGTTGTCGCGGCCATTGACGCTGTTCCTGCTGGTCGGCTTTGCCGTCGTGCAGATCGTGGTGCAGCTGGTGTACTTCCTGCACATGAACCGCTCCTCCGAGGGCGGCTGGAACCTGGCCAGTTTCGTTTTCACGCTGGTCATTCTTTTCATCGTGGTCGCACTCTCCATCTGGATCATCTGGAGCATGCACTTCCACATGATGGTCAACTGACGCACACACGCACGGGCCTGCAGGCAACTGCTGGCCCGTGCCGTTCCGTTCGGCTGGCCATCCTTCGCCCGCATAGAAGCCATGTCCCGTTATCACCTCCCCGCCACCGGCCTTGCCGCGCTGGCCCGCAAGCTGCATCTCCGCACCGTACTGATCACCGCTACCAGCCTGCTGCTGGTGGCCTGCGCGGCCAAGCCCAAAGTGGATTTCTATGGCAAGGACATTGCCTGCGAATCCCTCGGCCAGCAGTGGACGCTGCCCGACAGCACCGGCGTCCCCCGCACACCCGCCGACTTCAACGGCAAGGTCACGTACCTGTTCTTCGGTTTCACCAGCTGCCCTGACGTCTGCCCCACCACGCTGGTGGAGTTGAACCGCGTGAAGCACCTGATGGGCTCGGACGCCGACAACCTGCAGGTGGTGTTCGTCACCGTGGACCCGGCACGCGATACCCCGGCCGTCGCACAGACCTATGTGCAGGGCTTCGACCCCACCGCCGTCGCACTGGTGGGCAATGATCAGCAGCTGGCGGATATGGCGGCGTCGTTCAAAGCCTTCTATGACCGCGAGGAAGGCACCCTGCCCGGCACATACACCATGACCCATACCTCGGGCGGCTATGTGTTCGACCGCCAGGGCCGGCTGCGCCTGTTCGCTCCGTTTGGCATGCCGGTGGAGCAGTTGTTCTCCGACATTCAACGGCTGACGCTGGAACCGACCCTGCCGGTGGGCCAGCGCAATCCGCCGGGCTGTGGGGTTGCGGCTTCCAGCTGAGGCCCGCACCAGGCTGGCCTCAATGCCCCGACAATCAGAGTCCCTCTCCCCCGAGCGGGAGAGGGGTTGGGGTGAGGGGAAGCTCCTGGCAAGCGATCCGTCAGCCCCAAAGCCATCATCCCCACCCTAAAACGTCCCAAAACCCCACATCCGTCTTGACACGTGCGCGCCCGGAACTGAGGCTAATGCCATGAGCATTGACCTTACCCCTCTGAATCTCCGAGAGCTCAACACTCTCATCCGCAGCGCCAAGGAAAGGCATAAGACACTCACCAGCCGCCCGCCCGCCGAGAAAGTGCGGCGGCAGCTGATTGCCGACGCCAAGCGCGCCGGCTACACCATTGACGAAGTCTTCGGCCTGGACGCAGACACCGTCGCACCCAAAACCAAGGCCCGCCGCCGCAAAGGCCCCAAGGTCAAACCCAAATACCGCGACCCGGAAAACCGCTGGTTCACCTGGACCGGCCGAGGCAAGATGCCGCTGTGGCTCGCCTCCAAAGTCCGCTTCGGCCACAGCCCAACGGATTTTCTGATCCCCGGCGTGGCAAAGCTCACCCCGAAAGAGAAAGTGCTGACGGGCAAGCGGAAGCTGTTCAAGCAGAGTTGAGTGGGGAGGCAAAAAAGCAACCAGACGGGGAGCCTGGTTGCTTCGTTTTTTTCCGATCGACCGCTGCGCGCCGCCGAATAATTACATGCAACGCGTTTATCTGCTCCTCTGTACTGCTGGTTTGGCCCTACCGCTTACCCAGTTTGTTCCGTGGCTGGCGATGCATGGCCTCAACCTACCGCTCCTACCGCAGCAGGCGACGTCCAGCCATATTGCCGCGTTCGCTTGGGCAGACGTCCTCATCTCGGCGCTGGCCACTATTGCCTTCATCTGTGTTGAAGGGCGCCGACTGAGGATGCGCCGTTTGTGGCTGCCTCGGGTCAGCATTGCCGTCGGTCCCTCGCTCGCCTTGCCGCTTTTTCTGCTTCTCCGGGAGCCGCACTTGGCACTTGCAACTGTGAAATAAGTTGTGTGGATCGGTAGCAATCAAGCTCGACTCTAGCCGCGGTTGCGATCCAACCCGCCCGCAAGCACAAGGCCGGCAACTCTACCGGCGCTCTGTTCAAGCAAACCGCATTCACCGGTTCGAGCTTGCTCAAGTCAATCGACCAAAAACATCAAAAGAAACGGATCGAGGGCTCAGCTCAGGGCTGTTGTTTCAGTAATGCCCGCGCCAACGCCTTGGCATTGATGATCTGCTCGGTCGTCATACCCTCAGCCAGTCTTTGCAGCTCCCATTCATACCCGACATACGGAGCCATATCCCCAGCGATTCTCTTGTAGGCATAGGCGCGCACAAGATCCTTCGGCGTAGTGATTCCGACTTCGTAGGCTGAGCTCAGCGAGCCGAAGGCCTCGGGAATCTGCCGATCGGCCAATCCCAGCAGATAACGCATGGAGTCGGCATTGAACCTGGCAACCTCATCCGGCAATTTGAGTTGCTCTTGTGGCGAGCCCACAATCAAGTCTACGTAGTTGAAATAGGTGAGCTGCGCATACGGATCACCACTCTCGGCTGCATCTCTCAGCCATTTTGCTGCGTCCTCAATTGCGCCTACCGGCAGTTTTTCGCATTGCCTGAGCGTCCGCTCGGTACTGGCAAGCCCGCGCTGTTGCTGGCTAACCAAAAACTGCTCGCGTGTCATCCCTGAACCTGCCAATAGTTCCGGGTCAACGAACGTGTCAGGACTAAAAGGCAATTCGTGAAACTGCAGATTTACTCGGCACTCGTTCAATACAAGAAACAGTTGGCGCTTTGCTTCCAACTCGCCAGTCTGGGCTCTTGCAAGAAGCGCAGGGTAAAGCGTTGCAAACGGCACATCGGGCAGTTGCTGTACTGCAATAAGATCGAAAGGCACTGAACTTGACTTTTGATTCGCTTGGCGCAAATGGAAAGGGGCTGCGGGAGACTCCCCTGACACAGCCTGTTGCTCACGTTGGGCAGACTGAGGGGAAACGGGAGGCTCACTCATCGAGCAGGAAACACCCAGACTCAGCACTGCAAATAGCAACACAGCGGACAAGCGCCACGAACGAAATGCATACAGGATATTTTCGCCATTTCTCATACGAACCTCCAAGTCCGCGACAGCTATTGAAGATGCCAGAACTACGGATCACTTGAATGATCGACCCGCCACCCTTGAGAAATAGTGGAAACACATAGCAATAGGATGCAATCCGCCTTAAAACAGCGATAGATTCCAGGAATAGCTGACCCACAAATCGCCAAGCCTTGCATCAACAAAGCCACGATAAATGTTTGAAACGCGCGGCATTTCTCATCTACTCGATCAACCAATGCCCGCCCGTTGGATCCAGCGATTCATCTCTAATCCATATGGAATCAAAGCTGTACCCGTTGATTTCAAGGACCAAACAGGATTCCCGCCGCACCAGCTTCGGCAGCGCAGATAACCGAGTGAGCGGGCGCGCAAGTTTCCAGATTGAATTACCCGATACCAACCGGCGCCGCTCTCCCCGAACAGAAAGCAGGAGGCCGGCATCTCCGCAGATCTTCTGTATCGGCAAATGGCAGCTATTGGCCTGATGTGGGCTCAGCTCGAAGGCCGAAGAATAGAGATGGTGATGCTCGCAAGCACCGAGAGGCAGAGCCAAACCTGACTCTGACCCCGGTTAAGCTCTACCGCGCCGTATAAAACACATCCGCATGCAGATCCTGCGCCTTCAATCCACGCGCACTTGTGATTTCGATGACCGCTTCAACCATCAACGGTGGCCCCGCGACATAGGCTTTCCAGCCATCCAGATTCTGCAGGTCTTCGGCGACGGCGTCGGCGACCATGCCCGTTCGCCAAGTTGCATCTGCACAGGCCTCCGAAAGGACCGCCGTGAACGCCAGGTTGGGGTGCTGCTGCGCCAGCTGCTGAAAATGCTCCACAAGATAAAGATCCCGCGCGGTACGCGCACCGAAATAGACGTGGATCGGTTGCTTCATGCCGCCCGCAATCGCCGTCTCGACGATGCTCTTGATCGGCGCCAGTCCCGAGCCGCCTGCGATGCACAGCATCGGCCCCACGTGCCGCTCGCGCAGGTGGGAAGCGCCGAACGGGCCTTCGACGAAGACGGGCTCGCCGAGCTGCAGTTGCGCGTGGATGCTTTCAGTCGCCGCACCACCAGGCACGCGGCGGATATGGAACTCAAGCGCGCGCTCACCTGAGCGGCTCGCCATGGAGTAATCACGGGCCGGGACACCCAGGAACTTCAGCCGCGCATATTGGCCAGCGGTGAACGCCAGCGGCTCTCCCTCGTCATTGACGAGCTGGATGCGCTTGATGTCATGCGTGACGTCTTCGATCGTCGTAACGCGACAATTGAAGCGGCGGTGTGGATGCGATGCCACTTCGTCTCCGTCAAGCCAGGTGATCACCGCATCCGTTGTGGGAATGGCACGGCAGGCGAGGATCAGCCCTTGTGCCTTCTCTTCGTCGGAGAGCGCGAAGCGGCTGTGATCGAGACGCTCAACCTCGCCACTGACAAGACGCGTCCTACACGCACCACAGCGCCCCGAACGACAGCCATGGGGATAGGCGATGCCTTCGGCCAGCGCGGCTTCAAGGAGGGTCATGCCCGCCTGCACAGCGAACGTTCGTCTGCTTCCGCGTATCTCGACATTCATCGTCATGGCGTGCAATTCAGACTGCACCGTTCAAACCCAGCGCCACACTCAGACCGGGCTTCTGTGACGCGAAGGTGCCGTAGAACACCTGGTCACCCACCAGCGTGATCGGTGCGACGCGCACACCGGTGCGAAGCTTGGCTTCGTCGCGGATGACAGGATCGGTGAGGTCACGCTCCTCGAAGGTGATGCCTTCCCTGGCAAACCACTCCTTCAACATCCGGCAATCAGGGCAGGTTGGCGTTGTGTAGACGATAACGTGGGGATGGGATTCGCGAGTCACGTAGGGCTCCTCAAACAGACGATGGATTCGTTCGGATGCTGATGCAGTGCGCGGTCACAGCCGCTAGCCACCTGCATTGAACAGAGCCTAGAGATTCCCGCCGTGGCAAGGTCAAGCGCCCATGGAAGCGGACCGCCGCCGCGTCACTCAACGTCGCCGGAAAGAAGAAGGCCGGCATTGCTGCCGGCCTTCCCGTTTGAAAATAACCGGGGTCAGAGTTGAGTTATAGCCAAACCTGACTCTGACCCCGGTTTTTACCTCAAGGCCGCAACAGCACCTTGCCGTTCTTGCCCGGCAGCAGACTCGCCTTGACCGCTTCGGCCGCATCGGCCAAGTCGAAAATCGCCTGCACCGGCAATGTCAGTTCGCCGCTGATAACACGCGTCAGCAGTTCGCCGACCAGGCGGCGTTTGTTCTCCACCGACATCTGCTGGCTGACTTTGCTGCCCCAGAACCCTTTGACCGTGGCTTGCTTGAAGATGACATCACCGGAGGGGATCTGCATCGGCTCGCCGGCCATGCTGCCGAACGACACCAGCGTGCCGTTTTCGCCGAGCAGTGACAGCAGGTCCGCGCTGGCCTGGCCGCCGATGGAATCCACTGCGGCGTGTGCGAGCGTGTCGCCGAGCAATGCGTGGGCGCGCTGCTTCCAATCCGGCTGCTCGGTGGACAGCACGTTGTTGATGCCCAGTGCGTTGAGTTCATCAACGCCGGCGTCACGCCGCACCAGGCCGAGTACGTGCACGCCGCGTGCGGCGGCGAGCATCGCCAGGGTTTTGCCTACTGCGCCGTTAGCGGTGTTCTGCACAATCCATTGGCCCGGTTCGGCCTGCAGAAATTCCAGCAACATCAGCGCGCTCAGCGGCATGGCGATCAACTGCGCCGCCGCTTCATCGGCGATGGCTTCCGGAACGGGGATGACCATGCGTGCCGGCGCGGTGAAGTACTCCGCCCAAGTGCCGTGCACGGACGCTGCCATCACCCGCTGGCCGATGGTAATGCCTTCCACCCCCTCGCCCAATGCCTCGACGATGCCCACCGCCTCACTGCCGCCGATGGCGGGCAGCGGGGGCTTGTAGCCGTACTTGCCGCGGATGGTCCACAGGTCGTGGTTGTGGATGGGCGCCAGGAGGGTTTTGATCCGCACCTCGCCCGGGCCGGGCTGCGGCACCGGGCTGTCGCCCAGGGTCAGTACGTCGGCCGGTTCACCAAAGCTGCTGTGGATGGCGCTGCGCATGGGGCTCTCCTTTGGAAATCAGACGGCGGTGACGTGCAGACGCACGTCGATATTGCCGCGCGTGGCGTTGGAGTACGGGCAGATCTGGTGCGCCGCTTCCACCAAGCGCAGGGCATCAGCTTGGTCCAACCCTTTCACTTCGACGTGCAGGTCGATATCCAGCGCGTAGCCACCTTCGGTGGTCTGGCCGATACCCACTTCCACCGAGGTGGCGGTACCGGCGGGCTGCAACTGCAGCTTTTTGGCGGCGACCGGCAATGCGTTGTCAAAACATGCTGCATAGCCCAGTGCGAACAACTGCTCGGGGTTGGCGCCGACGTTGCCCGAACCGGGGAGTGCAAGATCAAGCGCGAGACTGCCGTCGTCCAGTGCGGTGCGGCCCGCGCGGCCACCGGTGGCGGTAGCGCGGGTTTTGTAGAAGATTTTCATTGCCGGTTCCCTGGGGGAGTGTGGGAGATGGATGCGGTGAACGTTGGAGGTGACGTGTTGCGGCTCTGTTGCCGATGGTTCCCCGGGTGCACTTTGCTTACCCGGGCTACGCAGGCGGGGGTGCAGGTGCTCAGGCCAACTGCGCAAGCAGCGCCTTGGCAACGGCTTCCGAGCTGGCCGGGTTCTGGCCGGTGACGAGTTGGCTATCGGTCAACACAAACGGCTGCCAATCCGGGCCTTTTGCGTAGTGGCCGCCGAGCCGGGTGAATTCGTCCTCGATCAGGAACGGCACCACGTCGGTCAGGCCAACGGCCGCTTCTTCACTGTTGGTGAAGCCGGTGACATTGCGGCCCGCGACCAGCGGCTTTCCGTCTGCGGTGCGTGCGGCAATCAATGCGCCGGGCGCGTGGCAGACCAGGCCCAACGGTTTGTTGGCACGGTCGAAGGTTTCGATCAGCGCGACGGAGTCGGCATCACGTGCCAGATCCCACAACGGGCCGTGGCCGCCCGGGTAGAACACCGCGTCGAACTGCGCTGCATCAATCTGCTTGAGCGGCAACGTGGTGGCCAACTGCTGCTGTGCGACGGGGTCGGCATGGAAGCGGTCGGTTGCCGGGGTCTGTGCATCGGGCTCATCGCTGCGCGGGTCCAGCGGTGGCTGTCCGCCGGCCGGCGATGCCAAGGTGATTTCAGCACCGGCATCTTTGAACACGTAATACGGTGCGGCGAATTCCTCCAGCCAGAAGCCGGTCTTGTGCCCGGTGTCGCCGAGTTGGTCGTGTGACGTCAGTACGAACAGGACTTTCATGGGCGTGCCTTCAATTGTTGGGGAGGGAAAGACGCGCGGCTGCGTGGTCGCACGTCAGCAGGTGTTCGGTGGCCTCGCGCGCCTGCTGCAACGGCAGGCGGCTTTGGCTGAGTTTTGAGAGCAGCGCCGCACCCAGCCACATCTGGTAGAGCACGCGCGCCACATCCAACGCGGGTTTGCCATGCGGCAGCGAGCCGTCCGCGCGGCCGTCCTCGACCAGCCCGGCAATACGCTGCAACAGGCGCTGTACACCGCCGTCCAGCACGTGACGCATGTCCTCTGACAGGTCAGCGACTTCGGCAGCCAGCTTCACTACCAGGCATTCCTCGGCCCAGCCATCTCGTCCCGGCTGTGCCGGATCGCTGGTCCAGGCGTCCCAGTAGCGCATCAACCGCTGGTAACCATTGCCGCCGTCGGCCAGCAGCAGCTCCAGCTTGCGCCCATAGCCGTCTACGTACTGTTGCAGCAGCTCGCAGCCAAACGCCTCTTTGGAAGAGAAGTAGTGGTAGAACGAACCCTTGGGCACGGCGCAGGCTTTTAGGATTTCCTGCAGGCCAAGTGCGGCAAAACCCTTCTGAAGTACCAGCCGGTAGCCGGTATCGAGAATGTGTTGGCGGGTGGCTTGGGCTTTGGGGGAAAGATTCATGATGTCTACCTTAGTTGAAATAGACCGGTCGTCTATTAATGGCTGATTACTGCGGAAGCGCTAGCGGTGGCTGCCCTGAAGAACGGTAAATCAAGGGCGTTGGACAGTTTGCGGGGGAGCGTTGGCTGCGTCGGAACGTGCATCGCTCAGCCTGCCGCCGCGGCTTCGATCGCCCCTCACCCCAACCCCTCTCCCGTACACGGGAGAGGGGCTTTGCAGGGCCGGCCATTCCTTAGGCTGTAGCTCCAGCCCTTCTCCCCGCTTCGCACGGGAGAAAGGCTTTCCGATGCTGGCCCTTACGCTTTCGGGAGAGAGGCTTTGCGATGCCGGCCCTTGCCTCGGCCGTGGCGGCAACCAGCCTCCCCGCTGGGCCGCTGTCCTTTGAGCAACGTCGCCCATTTACCGCCAAAAGCCGCGCATCACGCGTTGCTGCCGCCCCCTGCTCCGCGCGCGCCTTGGGCTGCGGTGCGGACAAATCTCATGGCGCCCGTGCTGCCAGGCACTGCCGTGCATACCGATCCAGCAACCCTCCAAAATTCAAACAAACGATTAAAACGAGGCTAATTTCGTCGAACTGGACAGCATTGCCTGCTTCCCTCACACTGCCGCCCTTTCCCGCCGACCGCTGGATCATGGCAAAACTGTTGGTCCTTCATGGCCCCAATCTGAACCTGCTGGGCACCCGCGAGCCGGATGTCTACGGACACACCACGCTTGCGCAGATTGACGCGGCGCTGGCGGCACAGGCGCAGCAGGCCGGGCATCAGGTCCAGCACCTGCAGTCCAACGCCGAGCATGTGCTGGTGGAACGCGTGCAGGCCGCGCGTGGCGATGGAACCGCTTTCATCCTGATCAACCCTGCCGCCTTCACCCACACCTCGGTGGCGCTGCGCGATGCGCTGGCGGCGGTGGCCATTCCGTTCATCGAGATCCACCTGTCCAACCCGCACAGCCGTGAACCTTTCCGCCAGCACAGCTATCTCAGTGACAAGGCGGTGGGCGTGATCTGCGGTTTTGGCGCGGACAGCTACCGCTACGCCATGGACGCGGCGCTGACACGGTTGGCAGCGGCGGCATGACATTCACCCCGCGCGGCATGCACCCGCAGCTGCGCGGTTAAACGCATTTTGACCCGGGCGCCCCGCGCCTTCTCCTTACCGCTTAATAGAACGAAAGAGGCCCTCATGGATCTGCGCAAAATCAAGAAGCTCATCGACCTGCTGGAAGAGTCGAACCTGGCCGAGATCGAGATCAAGGAAGGTGAAGAATCCGTGCGCCTGTCGCGCAACCCGGTAGGCGGCTATGTTGCTGCACCGGCTCCGGTCTACGCTGCCGCACCGGCCGCTGCCGCACCGGCCATGCCGATGAGCGGCCCGACCGAAGCCTCCACCGGCGGCACCGCCAAGCCGGGCAACGCCCTGCCGGAAGGCCACGTGCAGCGCGCGCCGATGGTCGGCACGTTCTATTCGTCGTCCTCGCCGGACAAGCCGGCGTTCGTCAGCGTTGGCCAGACCGTCAAGGCCGGCGAAACCCTGGCCATCATCGAGGCGATGAAGATGTTCAACCCGATCGAGGCCGAAGTGTCCGGCACCGTGGTGGCCATCCTTGGTGAGAACGGCAGCCCGGTGGAATTCGACCAGCCGCTGTTCGTGATTGCCTGAGGCGCCGGCCATGCTCGACAAGGTCGTTATCGCCAACCGGGGTGAAATCGCGCTGCGCATCCTGCGCGCGTGCCACACCCTCGGCATCCGCACGGTCGCGGTGCACTCCACCGTTGACCGCAACCTCAAGCACGTGGCCATGGCCGACGAGTCGGTCTGCATCGGCCCGGCCCCGTCATCCGACAGTTACCTCAACATCCCGGCGTTGATCGCCGCCGCTGAGGTCACCGACGCGCAGGCCATCCACCCCGGTTACGGCTTTCTCTCCGAGAACGCCGATTTTGCCGAGCGCGTGGAGCAGTCCGGTTTCATCTTCATCGGCCCGCGTGCGGAAACCATCCGCCTGATGGGCGACAAGGTGGAAGCCATCCGCGCCATGAAGGCCGCCGGCGTGCCGTGCGTGCCCGGCTCGGGCGGCCCACTGGGCGAAGACATCGTCGCCAACACCAAGATTGCCCGTGAGATCGGCTACCCGGTCATCATCAAGGCATCGGGCGGCGGCGGCGGCCGTGGCATGCGCGTGGTGCATGCCGAAGCCTCGTTGAAGGCCTCCATCGAGACCACCAAATCCGAAGCCAAGGCGGCGTTCGGCAATGGTGAGGTCTACATGGAGAAGTACCTGGAAAACCCGCGTCACGTGGAAATCCAGGTGCTGGCCGACGGCCAGGGCAACGCCATCCACCTGGGTGAGCGCGACTGCTCCATGCAGCGCCGTCACCAGAAGGTGGTGGAAGAAGCACCGGCACCGGGCATCAGCAACGAACTGCGCGAGCAGATCGGCAAGGTGTGTGTGGAAGCCTGCATCCGCATCGGCTACCGCGGCGCCGGTACGTTCGAGTTCCTGTTCGAGGACGGCAAGTTCTACTTCATCGAAATGAACACCCGCGTGCAGGTGGAACATCCGGTGACGGAGATGGTGACCGGCATCGACCTGGTGGCCGAACAGCTGCGCATCGCCTCCGGCCAGAAGCTGACCATCAAGCAGAGCGACGTGGTGCTGCACGGCCATGCAATCGAATGCCGCATCAACGCCGAGGACGCGGAGACCTTCATCCCCAGCCCCGGCCTGATCACCGGTTTCTATCCGCCGGGTGGCCCGGGTGTGCGCGTGGATACGCACATCTACGCCGGCTACAAGGTGCCGCCGAACTACGACTCGATGATCGGCAAGCTCATCGTGCATGGCCCGGACCGCGACACCGCCATCGCACGCATGCGTGTGGCGTTGAGCGAGATGGTGGTGGACGGCATCAAGACCAACGTGGCCCTGCAGCAGCGCATCATGCGCGACAAGGGCTTCCAGGCCGGTGGGCAGAACATCCACTACCTGGAAAAGCGTTTGGCCGAGCGCAAGAACCAGTCGATTGCCTTGACCTGATCAAGCGCATCACCGGGCATGAAAAAGGCGGGGAAACCCGCCTTTTTCTTTGCCTGGACGTACTGTCAGCCTGCCGCAGAAACCCGCAGACAACAGGCGCGCCCCACGCGAGGCGCTACCCGGCCGGCATCACGCCGCCGTACGCGGTTTGCTCTTGCCGAACGCGACGGCCTCCGCCGGGCGGCCAAGGAAGAAGCCCTGCAATGTGTCGCAACCCAGCGACAACAGAAACTCGCGTTGCGCTGCGGTTTCAACACCTTCAGCCACCACCTTGATGTTCAGCGCGCGGGCCAGTGCGATGATCGAGGAGACGATGGCCGCGTCTTCTTCGTTGTGCTCAAGCTCACGCACGAACGCGCGGTCGATCTTCAACTCGGCCGCAGGCATGCGCTTGAGATAAAGCAGGCTGGAATAACCGGTTCCAAAATCGTCGATGGCGATCTTCACGCCCATCGCGGTCAGCCGGTTCAACACCTCCAGGCTGGCATCGACATTCTTCATCGCGGTGGTCTCGGTGACTTCCAGCGTCAGGCAACTTGGCTGGATGCCGTGCTGCTGGATGATGGCGCGCACGGTTTCCACCAGCACCGGCGAATCAAACTGCAAGGGAGAAAGATTCACCGCCATCGACCAGCCGGTGTGGCCCTCATCGTGCCATTGCCGCAGCTGCCGGCAGGCGCGGTCCAGCACCCAATCCCCGATCGGCAGAATCAAGCCGCTGCGCTCGGCGATGGGAATGAACACGTCCGGCGACAACAGCCCCAGCTCGGGGTGCTGCCAACGCAGCAACGCTTCGGCACCGATGATGCACTGGTCGGAGGCATCAAACTTAGGCTGGTAATGCAGCACCAGTTCGTCACGCTCGACCGCTTTGCGCAGGTCCTGCAACAGACGCAACTGGCGGTTGGCGTTGACCTGCATGGTCGGGGTGAAGAACGTATAGCCGTTCCGGCCCAGTTGCTTGGTGTGGTACATGGCCACGTCGGCGTGCGCCATCAACTCCCGCTCGTTGGCTGCATCGTCCGGATACAACGAGATGCCCAGGCTGGCGCTGACCTGCAGCTCGGCCGTATCAATGGCGAAGGGCTGCGCCACCGCTTCCACCACCCGCTCGGCAACCACCAATGCATCATCGGGGTTGTCCACGGTCAACGTAATGACGAACTCATCACCCCCCAGCCGCGCAAACGTATCGTGTGCGCCCAGCAGGCCGCCGATGCGACCGGCCACCGCCATCAGCAGGCGGTCACCCAGTTGATGCCCATAGGCATCGTTGACGGTCTTGAAGCCGTCCAGGTCGCAGAAGAGGACAGCCACCGCGCGGCCTTCCTGCTGCGCGCGCTTGACCGCCTGCTCCATGCGGTCCTGCAGCAGCATGCGGTTGGGCAGCTGGGTCAGCGGATCATGCAGCGCGGCCTGCACCAGCTTGTGGTTGGCATCGGCCAGGGATTCGGCCAACACGCTGGTGCGCTCACGCATGCGGCGGTCAAACAACGAAGCGATCAGCGCGATGCCCAGCGTTGCCACGGTGGTGACGATGACCAGTACCGCCAGCGACTGGGTGTCGATGCCGCCGGTGCGGACCGCGCCACAGATGCTGCCCTCCGGGAAGCGCGCCGCCGCCATGCCGGTGTAATGCATGCCAACGATGGCCAGCCCCATCAGCAGTGAGGCCACGCCACGCATGTGACGGGTATTGCGCTGCTCGTTACGCAGCCGGAACGCGATCCACAGCGCTGCACCGGAGGCGGCGATGGCCAGCGCGATGGAGGCGGCAAACCAGCCCAGGTGATAGTCGATGCCCGGCTGCATGCGCAGCGCGGCCATGCCCAGGTAGTGCATGGCGGCAATCGCCAGCCCCATCAGCACCGCGCCGGCCAGCAGGTGCAGCGCCGGCAGCTGCGGGCGTGAAACCAGCCACAGCGCGTAGGCCGAGGCGCCCACCGACACCGCCAGCGACCACAGCGTGATGGCCAGGTCGTAACCCAGTGGGATGGGCAGATCAAAAGCCAGCATGCCGATGAAGTGCATGGACCAGATGCCAAGGCCCATTGCCATGGCGCCACCCACCAACCACCAGCGCGCCACGCTGCCCTGTGCGTTGGCCAAGCGGCCTGACATGTCCAGCGCGGTATAGGAGGCCAATACGGCCACCACAATTGAAAACACGACCAGCGTCTGGTCGTAGGTAGCAATCAACATTGCAAGCTCATCAACACATATTCAAACAGCCGCCTCGATAGCGGCCGGCGATGGCAGATCTTTTGCCCTGAAATGCCGCCCAAAGAAAAAGCGGGGCATGCCCCGCTTTTTCCTGCCCCGAAGCGAAAGTCACTTCGGTACGTTGTTGCCGCCCGGCGCCGATGCGCGGCCGACAACTACTCGGCGGTTACCGCCGTACCTTTGACCGGCTCGGTGCCCAGCGGCGAGGACGGATCCACCACGGTCACCGTTTCCACCGAGCCATCGGGCCAGACAATCTGGAAACGGCTGCCCGGCTGCAGTGTGGAGAACGGCATGCCGCTCTGTGCGCGATAGATGGCAGCGGCCTGGCTTGCGCCGGCGCGGCGCAGATCGGCATCGGAGTTCACCGAGGTCAGTTTGACCTTGCTCATTTCCCGGTAGCGGTCTTCATAGGTGTCGATCAACACCACGCCCACAGCGCCGGCCGAGTAGGCAACAAACAGCACTACCCAGACCCAGAATTTGGCGCCATGCACTAGACGGCGGTAATTCATGGCTTACCTCCCTGCGCCCGGCGCAGGCTACTGACGAGTTCGTTCATTTTTTCATTGCCCTGCCGCGATACAGCGGCGTCATACACAAAGGTCTCGAAATCCTGATTGGGGTCGCGCGAGCAGATTCCCCCATTGGCGCAATAGCCGGTCATCAACGCACTGCCCGGCCCGCAGGCAAGGCCCAACTGGCAGGCCGCCAACTGCCAGGCCAGTTGTGCGAACTGGTCACCCGCCACCAACCCGCTATAGGCATCGTCACCGGATGCAGCGACACCCATCGCGGTGGATATCGCCAGAAACGCCTCTGCGTTCTGAGAGTTCAACACCCGCTCCACCAGCTCACGGCGGTACTTGGCATCGGTGCGCAACGGCTCGCCCATCGACAGCAGCGCGGCCTCCGCAGCCAGGCTGCCAGCCGCAGCGGAGGCACGCCGCTGCTCCACGATCAGCGCACGCCCCAGGCCATCGGCGGCGGTAAAGCCCACACATCCCCGGCTGACCTGTTCACGCGCCGCAGTCAGGCCCGGCACGTCCTTCAGGCCCATGCGGGCCAAGGTGGCGCTGTCCAGCGCGTAGCCCTGCGGGTCCATCGCGTAGGTGCCGCAGTAGTCATAGATGCGGCTGACCATCCAACCCGCTTCCGCATCACCGGCGGCGGCAGCGGTGCGCAGTTGTTGCGCGTACTCAAACAGGCCGCGCCCACCTTCAAACGCGGCGCGCAGATCCAACGGCAGGCCCACGCCAATGGCAGCGCCCAGTTCCCGGCCGCTGAACCGGTCTTCGCTGGCGGCGCCGGTCGCGCTGGCAACCTGCTCCACCGGCACGTTCATCGCCGCAGCCATGGTCTGGCTGTCGGCCGCATGCAGGCCAGTGCCACCGCGAAAACCCAGAACGGCAAGCAGCACCGCCGCCGGCAGCACCATCAGGTACCAGGGTTTTCTGGCCAACACGGAAAGCATCGGTAACCGGCGCGGAAAGACGGGGGCGGAAGCGGCGCATTCTAGCAAGCAGACGGCTGCCGGCCGTGAAATCCGTGCCGGGCAAGCGCGCAAACAAGGCCCGGCTCGTCTAGGATGCCTCCCCTGTCCCGCCGTCGTTATGTCCCTGCCATGCCCTTCCTTGAACTGACCCTGCGCTGCACCGAAGCCACCCAGCCCCGCTACGAGAACGCACTCGACGACGTAGGCGCGCTGGCGGTGACCATGCTCGATGCCGATGCCGACACCAGCAACGAGCGGGCGATTCTGGAGCCGGGCGTGGGCGAAACGCCGCTGTGGAACGACCTGGTGCTCAGCGCCCTGTTCCCGGCCGATACCAATGCGCTGGCGCTGCTGGCCGCACTGGAAGCCTTCGACGCCGGGTTGGACTGGAGCAACGCCAGCTTCCGCGCCGTGCAGGACGAGGATTGGGAACGCGCCTGGCTGGACCAGTTCCAGCCGATGCGTTTCGGCGAGCGCACCTGGATCGTGCCGTGGAACCATGAATTGCCGGAAGAAGCCCAAGCGGACAACGCCGCCATCGTGCGACTGGATCCAGGCCTGGCCTTCGGCTCGGGCACCCACCCGACCACCGCGCTGTGCCTGCGCTGGCTCGACCAGCTGGCCGCCGATAGCGAGCTGGCCGGCAACACCGTGCTCGATTTCGGCTGCGGCTCGGGCATCCTCGCGCTGGCCGCGCTGAAGCTGGGTGCTGCTGCCGCCGTGGGCGTGGACAACGACCCGCAGGCCCTGATCGCCACCGCCGACAACGGCGAGCGCAACGGCGTGCACATCGCCGCTTACCTGCCGCAGGACGAACCGGTCAGCACCTACCCGGTGGTCGTGGCCAACATCCTGGCCTCGGCCTTGGATGCGCTGGCCGAACTGCTGGCGGCCCGCGTCGCGCCGGGTGGCCGCATCGCGCTGTCGGGCATCCTGCATGGCCAGGAAGGCGAACTGCTCGAACGTTATGCCGCCTGGTTCGACCAGCTGGAAGCGGTGCAGGACGGCGACTGGATGCGCATCACCGGCGTGCGCCGTGCTTGAATGAGCGCAACGCCCCGGCACTGGCTGACATGAGCGACGAAACCAACCCTGCGCAACCCTCGTTGGCAACCTTCCTGCACGGCAAGCCGGCGCCCAAGCCGGGAACGGGCGCGCCGGCCGCTGCAGACATCAGTGACGTGCCGCAGGGCGCTGGGCAGGCACCGGCAATTGAAGCCGAATTGCCGCTGGCTGCACCGCCGCCGGACGAGCAGCCGGTAGCGCACGCCAGCACTGCCGATGCACACGTTGACCGCATCGCCATTGCAGGCGATGTGGACGACATGACGCCCGCCGCACCGGCCCCGAGCTTCACCCGCAGCACACGTGTCACTCCGGTACGCGTCACCCCGCGTTGGCAGTGGGCAGTGGTTGCCGGGCTGGCGCTGCTGCTGGGCGTGCAGATTCTGATCGCCGACCGCGCGCGGCTGGCAGCCGATGCCGGCACCCGCCCGCTGGTCAGCGGCTTATGTGCGGCACTGGGCTGCACGCTGCCGGCCTGGCATGAGCCCTCGGCCTACAGCATGCTCAGCCGCGACATCCGTCCCGCGCCCGGGCAACCCGGCGTGCTGCAGGTGCACGCCAGCTTCCGCAATGAGGCGCGCTGGGCCCAAGCCTGGCCGGCGCTGCGTTTGTCCTTGTCCGATGCCGATGGGCGGGTGATTGGCCGCCGCAGTTTTCAACCGGCCGAGTACCTGGGCCCGGGCGCCGATCCGCAGGCGCGGCTGGAGCAGGGGCAGAGCGCGCAGGTGTCGTTCCAGCTGCGTGAACCGGCTGCCGCGACGGTCGCTTTCAGCTTCGAGTTCCAGTAATCCAAACAACATGGCGTGGCAGCCCGCCGGTCCACGCGCTAGACTCCTCCCCCCACGCCGGGCCAACGCGCCCAGCCCTGCTGAACCCGGGAACCTTTCTTGAACGCTGCCCCCACCCGTCCTGACACCAGTCGTGGCGCTGCCAAGCCGCCGCTCCGCGAACACGTCGCACAGTCCGTGCGCCGCTACCTGCGTGACCTGGATGGCTGTGATGCGGACGATGTTTACGAAATCGTTCTGCGCGAAATGGAAATCCCGTTGTTCGTGGAAGTGCTCAACCACTGCGAAGGCAATCAGAGCCGCGCGGCCGCACTGCTGGGCATCCACCGCGCCACGCTGCGCAAGAAGCTGAAGGAATACGGGCTGGCATAAGCCCCCGCACGCTTTTGCAGCGCCGAGCCGCGCTCGGCTGAAGCCTTACCGGCAAACCCTCGCCGAACATGCCCCGGCACCACCGCCGGCATCTCGCGGCCACGGATGTGACCACGCGGCTACAATATCGGCCCGCTCCCGCTTCCCCCCCTTGCCCCCATGTCTGCTGATCTGCTGCCCGTCCGCCGGGCCCTGCTGTCTGTTTCCGACAAGACCGGTCTGGTCGAACTGGCCCGCGCACTGGCCGCCCGCAACGTCGAGCTGCTGTCCACCGGCGGCACCGCCAAAGCCCTCCGCGACGCCGGCCTGCCGGTGAAAGATGTCTCCGACGTCACCGGTTTCCCGGAAATGATGGATGGCCGGGTCAAGACGCTGCACCCGCTGGTACACGGTGGCCTGTTGGGTCGCGCCGGTACCGACGATGCGGTGATGGCCGAGCACGGCATTGCCGCGATCGACCTGCTGGTGCTGAATCTGTATCCGTTCGAGTCGGTCACCGCCAAAGCCGACTGCACGCTGGCCGACGCGGTGGAGAACATCGACATCGGCGGCCCGGCCATGCTGCGCAGCGCGGCCAAGAATTTTGCCCGCGTCGCCGTGGCCACCAGCCCGGACCAGTACGACGCGCTGTTGGCTGAGTTGAATGGCAACGACGGCAAGCTGTCGGCCGCCAAGCGTTTTGAACTGTCGGTCGCCGCGTTCAACCGCGTTGCGCAGTACGACGCGGCCATCAGCAATTATCTGTCCGCCGTTGGCGACACCCGTGCCGCCGTGCCGGTGCGCGAGGAATACCCGGCGCAGATGAACTCCACCTTCGTGAAGGTGATGAACCTGCGCTACGGCGAAAACCCGCACCAGAGTGGCGTGTTCTACCGCGACCTGTACCCGGTGCCGGGCACGCTGGCCACGTTTGTGCAGCTGCAGGGCAAGGAGCTGAGTTACAACAACCTGGCCGATGCCGATGCCGCGTGGGAATGCGTGCGTCAGTTCGACGTGCCGGCCTGCGTCATTGTCAAACACGCCAACCCGTGCGGCGTGGCCGTGGCTGCTGATGTCGGCGCCGCCTATGAAATGGCCTACAACACCGACCCCACCAGCGCTTTTGGCGGCATCTTGGCGTTCAACCGCACGCTGGACCTGGCCACCGCCAAAGCCATCCTGGACCGCCAGTTTGTCGAAGTGCTGATCGCCCCGGATTACGAACCGGCCGCGCTGGAGTACGCCACCAAGAAGGCCAACGTGCGCGTGCTGCGCATTCCGGCCGGTGACGCCCGCAACAACTACGACACCAAGCGCATCGGTTCGGGCCTGCTGATCCAGTCGGCCGACAACCGCGGCATGTCGCTGGACGAACTGAAGACCGTTACCCAGCGTGCGCCGACCACCGCCGAACTGCGCGACATGCTGTTTGCCTGGCGCGTGGCCAAGTACGTCAAATCCAACGCGATTGTCTACGCCAAGGACGAGCGCACCATTGGCGTGGGCGCCGGCCAGATGAGCCGCGTGTACTCCGCACGCATCGCCGGCATCAAGGCCGCTGACGCGGGCTTGGTGGTGCCGGGCTCGGTGATGGCTTCGGATGCGTTCTTCCCGTTCCGCGATGGCCTGGACGCTGCTGCCGAAGCCGGCATCACGGCGGTGATCCAGCCGGGCGGTTCGATGCGCGATGCCGAAGTGATTGCCGCCGCTGACGAACATGGCATCGCCATGGTGTTCACCGGCGTGCGTCACTTCCGTCACTGAGTACCGCAACGATGGCGACGGGGATGGCTCAACGATTGTTTTCCCTGGCCGCCGTGGTCCTGCTGGCCGCGTGCCAGCAGGACACTCCGGTGCCGGCCGATGCTGCTGCCAAGCAACCGGCGCTGCGTCACGATGACGCCGTGCTGGCGCTGCTGCAGGAGCGTTACGGCGCCACCGCGCAGTTGAAGGAACAATGGGCGCAGCAGCTGGATGAAGCGGCCATGGGTAACACCCGGCCAGTGCACCGCAACCTCTGTGCCGACACTGGCATCGACATCGGCCAGCAGCGTTACCGCATGCTGGCCGTGTGCACCGGCTATGACAACGCCACGTCCATCGAGCTGGGCACCACCGATTTCATCGTGCTGCGCGAGGCGGCCGACGGCACCCTGAGCGTGGCCGCCGAACTGCAGGGCCGTGCCAGTGGCAGCAATGGGCAGCCCGGCGCGGTCAGCACGCTGCAGGTGGGTGCCAAGGCGTGGGCGTACCAGATTGATGACGAACTGGTGGATATCGGCGCATCCATGCGCAATCGCTCCTGGCTGCTGTTTGACGGTGGCGACAAGGTGACCGACGCCGGTTGGCTGCGTGTACACCTGGACAACCGTAGTGCCATCGACTGCGTTGCCACCGGCCGCTGTGCGCAGGGCAGGCTGGATGTGAATCTCGACGTCCGCCCCGATGACAGCCAACCGGCACTGCCGTACTGGCCGCTGCACGTGCAGGAGACCGGCAACGGCTGCAAAGGCCGGGTCAACAGCACGCACGTTATTCCCTATGATCCGGCGCAGTCGCGCTATGTGGTTCCACCCCAACTGCAACGTGAGGGATGCAAATGATGCGCTGGTTTCCACGCACGCTTATTTTTGTTGGAGCAATGGTTCTGCTGGCCGGTTGCGGCAACGGCAAACTGGCCGATGCACAACGCACCGCAGTGGCCAACCTCAGCAAGCAATTGCCGGCACCCTATCGCGATGGGCTGGTGATCGATTCGATGCACCGTCATGGCGATGATGTGGTGCAGATGATCCGCTTCCCCGACGCCACCGTGGACATGGCCAAGGCCAAGCCGGAGCTGTTTAAAGCCCTGCAACGCGACGAAGACGAAGCCATCACCGAGCTGTGTGCCGAGCCTGCACTGGCGCCGGTGTACGCAGCCGGTGGCGGCGTGCGCCGTCGCTTCATCGACGCCAATGGCGCGGTGTTTTTTGAAGTCACCTTGAATGCCTCGCACTGCATCCCCCAATGAATGCCCCACAGGAACTGACCCCATGAAAATCCTCGTCATCGGCGCCGGCGGCCGCGAACATGCACTGGCCTGGAAGCTGGCCCAGTCCACCCGCGTGCGCGAAGTGATCGTCGCCCCGGGCAACGCGGGCACCGCCACCGAAGGCAAATGCCGCAATGTCGCGATCAAGGTCACCGACATCGACGGCCTGCTGAAACTGGCGCAGGACGAAGCCGTGGGCTTGACCGTGGTCGGCCCGGAAGTGCCGCTGGTGGCCGGCGTGGTGGATGCGTTCCGCGCCGCGGGCCTGCGCATCTTCGGGCCCACCGCTGCCGCCGCGCAGTTGGAAGGCAGCAAAGCGTTCGCCAAGGATTTCCTGGCACGTCACGGCATTCCCACCGCGTATTACGCGGTGCACACCGAGGTGGATGCGGCGCTGGCGTATCTGCATGAAAAGGGTGCGCCCATCGTGATCAAGGCCGACGGCCTGGCCGCTGGCAAAGGCGTGATCGTGGCGATGACCATGGCCGAAGCCGAAGCCGCCGTGCACGACATGCTCAGCGGCAACGCCTTTGGCGATGCCGGCGCGCGCGTGGTGATCGAGGAGTTCCTCGACGGCGAAGAAGCCAGCTTCATCTCCATGGTGGATGGCCGCACCGCACTGCCAATGGCCACCAGCCAGGACCACAAGCGCGTGGGCGACGGCGACACCGGCCCCAACACCGGCGGCATGGGCGCGTACTCGCCGGCACCGGTGGTGACGCCGGAAGTGCATGCGCGGGTGATGCGCGAAGTGGTGGAGCCGACCGTGGCCGGCATGATCGCCGACGGCGTGCCGTTCACCGGCTTCCTGTACGCCGGGCTGATGATCGATGCCAGCGGCGCACCGAAGGTGATCGAATTCAACGTGCGCTTTGGCGACCCGGAAACCCAGCCGGTGATGCTGCGCCTGCAGTCGGATCTGGTGGACCTGTTGGAAGCGGCCATCGACGGCGCACTGGCCGGCGTGGAAGCGCAGTGGGATCCGCGTCCGTCACTGGGCGTGGTGCTCGCCGCCAAGCCGTACCCGGAAACGCCGGTCGTCGGCGATGTCATCAGCGGCCTGGCCGACGTGCCGGAAAGCGCCAAGGTGTTCCATGCCGGCACCGCACTGGATGCTGACGGCAATGTGCTCAGCGCCGGTGGCCGTGTGTTGTGTGTGGCCGCGCTGGGCGACAGCGTCTCGGATGCGCAACAGCATGCGTATGCGGGCGTGGCGAAAATTCACTGGGCCAATGAATTCCACCGCAACGACATCGGCTGGCGCGCGATTGCGCGCGAGCAGCAGTAAGGCGCCATGGTGCCGAGCCATGCTCGGCAGAGGCTTTCCTGAGTCGTGCCGAGCCACGCTCGGCAGAATTTCTACCGGTAATGCCCCAGCCGAGCGTGACTCGGCTCTACATTCAAAAGCCGAGCGCGGCATGACCGCGCTCCAGCCAGCACTCAGCGGTGCACACTCCCGATACTCGACGCCGGGTAGCGCGCTCCGGCAGCTACATCCACCGGGAACACGGCGTCCATGCGCGCCAGATCGGCCGCATCCAGCACCACGTCCAGCGCGCCCAGGTTTTCTTCCAGATACGCCAAGCGCTTGGTACCCGGAATCGGCACCAGGTCATCGCCCTGTGCCAGCACCCATGCCAGCGCCAGTTGCCCGGGGCTCACGCCCTTGTCGGCGGCAATCGCATTGACCTGCTCCACCAGCGCCAGGTTGCGGGCGAAGTTCTCACCCTGGAAACGCGGCGACTTGGCGCGGTAATCACCTTCCTCGAAATCGGCCGGGCTGCGGATCGCACCGGTCAGAAAGCCGCGACCCAGCGGTGAGTACGGCACAAACCCAATGCCCAGCTCGCGCACCGTGGCCAACACGCCGTTCTGCTCCGGCTCGCGTGACCACAGCGAATACTCGGTCTGCAGGGCGGTGATCGGGTGCGTTGCATGCGCGCGGCGAATCGTCTCCGGCGCTGCTTCCGACAAACCGAGATAACGCACCTTGCCTTGCTCGACCAGGCGCGCCATCGCACCTACCGTTTCCTCAATGGGCACGTTGGGGTCAACACGGTGCTGGTAGTACAGGTCGATATGATCCACGCCCAGCCGCTGCAGGCTGGCCTCGCAGGCGGACTGCATATATTCCGGGCGGCCATCGACGCCACGCGACTGCGGGTCGCCCGGGTTGAGCAGCACGCCGAACTTGGTCGCCAGAAACACCTGCTCGCGGCGGCCGGCAATGGCGCGCCCCACCAGCACCTCGTTGGTGTGCGGGCCGTACATGTCAGCCGTATCCAGCAGGGTGACGCCACGTTCCAGCGCGCGGTGGATGACCGCAATCGCCGCACCGTCATCGCCGCGCCCGCCATAGAACGCGCTCATGCCCATGCAGCCAAGGCCAAGGGCGGAAACAACCGGGCCATCGCGGCCCAACATGCGGGTCTGCATCGCCATGCATCCATCAGTAAAGGGGCGGTCACTGTAGGCCGGCACCACGGCGCGGATAAACCCGCATAATCGGGACTGACCATGAAGCCAGACCACACAATCGACCCCGCCCTGCTGCCCGCACTGGCCGCCTTTGCCTGCGTGGCCAGGCACGCCAGTTTTCGCCAGGCCGCCATTGAACTGGGCGTATCGCCATCGGCGCTGTCACAAACCATCCGCAATCTGGAACGCCGGCTGGGCACGCGCCTGCTGCAGCGGACCACCCGCCGCGTTGGCCTCACCGAGCCGGGCCAGCACCTGCTGCAGGAAATGCTGCCGGCCTTGCAGCGTATCGGCGGGGCGTTGCAGGCCATGGAGGAAAGCCGCGATCTGCCCGCCGGCCAGTTACGCATCACCACGCCGCGGTTTGCCGCCGAACACCTGCTGCTGCCGTTCCTGCCAGCCTTCCACGCCCACTACCCGCAGGTGCAGGTCGAGTTGTCGATCCAGCCGGCGATGATCGATGTGGTGGCCGAAGCGTTTGACGCCGGCATCCGCCTGGGCGAATCACTGGCCGCCGGCATGATCGCTGTGCCGCTGGGCCCGCCGCTGCGCTTGGCGGTGGTGGCTTCGCCAGCCTATCTACAGCAGCACGGCGTACCGCTCCAGCCCGAGGACCTGACCAACCATGCCTGCATCCGTCACCGCAGCAGCGACGGCCGGATCATGCCTTGGGAATTCAGCCGTGACGGCCATGACTTCACCATCGAAGTGGGCGGCGCGTTGCTGCTCAACGACAGCCACCTCGCGCTGCACGCCGCCTGCGCGGGCATGGGCTTGCTGCAGGTGTTCGCACACAGCGCGCGGGCACACCTCGATGACGGCCGACTGCTGCATGTGTTGGATGCGTGGCAGCTGCCGTTCGCCGGCTTTCATCTGTATTACCCCTCGCGCGACCAGCTCGCGCCCAAGCTGCGGGTGTTCATCGATTTCATGCGCGCGGCCAATGCAGCGGCGTTGAAATGACGCGCACAACGCACTGCCCACGCTTGTCTGTGCAACAGTGCCGCGGCAAGCTGCGCATTCACTGACACGTACAAGGCAACATCACCGGCATGTCCCGTCTCGAACGCCAACTGGGCCAGCTTTGGGCCCATGAAAAAGCCAGCTACGGTCTGCGTGTTTTCATCGCGCTGACCAGTGTGATGGCCTATGGCTGGTACTACGACCGCATCGGCACGATTCCCAGTCTGTTCCTGGGCATCATCGCCAGCGCCATCGCCGAGACCGATGACAACTGGTGGGGCCGCAGCAAATCGGTGGTGCTGTCTCTGCTGTGTTTTGCGTTGGCGGCGGCCTCGGTGGTGTGGTTGTTTCCGCATCCGTTGCCGTTCATCACCGCACTGGCGTTGACCGCCTTCTGCCTCACCCTGCTCGGCGCGCTGGGCGAACGCTATGCCTCCATCGGCCAAGCGACGGTAACCTTGGCCATCTACGCAATGATCGCGATGGACCAGCTCAAATCGCCGGGCATGGCCTGGAACGAGGTGGCGCATCTGCTGGCCGGCGCGGCGTGGTACGGCGCGTTGTCGATCCTGTGGACGGCGATGTTCGCCAACCGCCCGGTGCGCGAACGGCTGGCGCGGCTGTTCTTCGAACTGGGCCAGTACCTGCAGCTCAAGGCCGACCTGTTCGAGCCAGTGCGGCACGGCAATCTGGAGGCGCGGCAGCTGGCTCTGGCCGAGCAGAACGTGCGCGTGGTGGAGGCACTGAATACCGCCAAGACCGCCATCCTCAGCCGCTTCGGTCGCTCTGGCCGGCCCGGTGTGCAATCGGGCCTGTATTTCCGCCTGTACTACATGGCGCAGGATTTCCACGAACGCGCCAGCTCCTCGCACTATCCCTACGGGGCATTGGCCGACACGTTTTTCCACAGCGATGTGCTGTACCGCTGCCGGCGCCTGCTCTCGCTGCAGGGCAAAGCCTGTCAGGCACTCGGCCACGCCATTCGCCTGCGGCAACCCTTCACTTACGGCGAGCAGGCACGCCAGGCCGGGCAGGATCTGACCGAATCGCTGCGCTACCTGCGTGAACAGCAGCGCCCGCAATGGGCACGGCTGCTGGGCTCGCTGCAATTGCTGGCGCACAACCTGTCCAGCATCGAGCGCCAGCTTTCCGAAGCCTCGTTGGCTGACACACCGCTGGAAGGTATCGACACCCGCCTGCGCGATTCATCGCCGCACACACTGCGCGAAATGGCCACCCGCCTGCGCCAGTCGCTGACGCCGGGCTCGTTGTTGTTCCGCCACGGCGTGCGCATCGCCCTGGCGCTGATCGCCGGCTATACCGTGCTCAAACTGGTGCACCCGGAAAACGGCTACTGGATTCTGCTGACCATCCTGTTCGTGTGCCGCCCGCACTTTGGTGCCACCCGCCGTCGCCTGGTCGAACGTATCGCCGGCACGCTGGTGGGTTTGGGCACGACATGGGCACTGATGCAGCTGTTCCCCGGCATCCACCTGCAGTTGCTGTTGGCCTTGGGCGCGGCACTGGTGTTCTTCTTCAACCGTACCGACCGCTATCTGCTGGCCACCGCCGCAATCACGGTGATGGCGCTGCTGTGCTTCAACCTGTTGGGCGACGGCTTCCTGCTGATCTGGCCGCGCCTGCTGGACACACTCATCGGCTGTGCCATCGCAGCCATCGCCTCGCTGTTGATCCTGCCCGACTGGCAAGGCCGCCGCCTGCACCGGGTGATGGCGCAGGTGGTATCCACCAGCACCGCTTACCTGAGCGAAGTGCTGGGCCAATACCGCAGCGGCATGCGCGACGACCTGCCTTACCGCGTCGCCCGCCGCGACATGCACAACGCCGACGTGGCGCTGTCCGCCGCCTTGGCCAACATGCTGCGCGAGCCCGGCTATGCACGCGGCAACCTGGAAGGCGGCTTCCGCTTCCTGGCGTTGTCCAACACCCTGCTGGGCTATCTGTCGGCGCTGGGCGCGCACCGCGCGCAATCCACGCAGGTGGAAGAAGACCCGGTGATCAGCGCCGGCCAGCAGCAGTTGCAGCAATCGCTGTCGCAGTTGGCCGATGCCTTGGCCAAGCGCGACACCGCAACGCCGCAGGAAGAAGAAATCGCATTGGCCGATGCGCTCGAACAAGTGCCCGACGACATTGACGAAAAAGCGCGACTGGTGCGCACGCAACTGGCCTTGATGTTGCGGATGATGCCCAAGCTGCGCAGCACCGCTGCCGAGGCCATCCAGTTGCAAAGCACACCGCCCATGGCCGCCGCAAAGCAGGGCTAACGCGGCCCCGTCATCAGCCGCGCCGTTCGCGTACCGGCGTGCAGAACACCGCCAGGCCCACCACCGCCAACAGCGCCCCCAACGCACAGACGCCGTTCCAACCGTATTGCGTCCACGCCCACGTGCCCAACGCCGAGCCACTGGCGCCGCCGATGAAGTAGCAGGTCATGTAAGCCGAGGTGATGCGGCTGCGCGCGCTTTCATCCAACTGATAGATCACGCTCTGGTTGTTGATGTGCACCGCCTGCACCGCGACATCCAGCAGCAGTACACCAATGACCAGCGCGGCCAACGACACCGGCGCCAACACCAGCAACAACCACGACAGCAGCAGCATCACCAGACCACCGCCGGCCACCCAGCGGCCAAGGCCACGGTCACTGAGACGCCCCGCACGGCTCGCAGCCAGTGCGCCGGCCGCACCCACCAGACCAAACAGGCCGATGGTGCCAATGGAATAGCCGTAGGCCGGCCCGGACAACAGAAACGCCAGCGGCGTCCAGAACACGCTGAACCCCGCAAACAGCAACCCACCCAGCAACGAGCGCTGGCGCAGCACCGGCTCATCGCGCAGCAGTGCAAGCACCGAACCGATCAGGCGTGGATAGGACAGCGTGGCGGTTGGCTGGTGGGCCGGCAGCGACTTTGCCAATGCCCCCGCCAACAGCAACATGGCCACACACGCCACCGAGTAGATGGTGTGCCACGAGCCGATGCCCGCCAATACACCCGAGGCCGTGCGCGCCAACAGGATGCCCAGCAACAGCCCGGCCATCAGCGTGCCGACCACCCGCCCGCGCTGTTCCGGCGCAGCCAGTGTTGCCGCATGCGGAATGATCACCTGCGCCGCTACCGCGCTCAGCCCGGCCAGCCCGGTGCCGATCAACAACTGGGTGAGGCTGCCGGCGGTGGCGCTGATTGCCAGGCCCACCGCCGCCAGCACGAACAGGCCCACGATCAACCTCTTCCGTTCCAGACGATCGCCCAGCGGAACGATCAACAACAGCCCCGTGGCGTAGGCCAGCTGCGCCATCGTCACCACCCAGCCCGCCTGGCCAGCACTCACCTGGAACACCCCGGCCAGCAGCTGCAGCAGGGGCTGGGCGTAGTAGTTGCTGGCCACGATCAGGCCAATGGCGGCAGCCAAGAGCAGCACCCGCGATTGCGGAAGCGTGTTGGGAATGGGGGCTTGAGAGGACATGACGGCACGGTATCGGAGAGCGGGCGCCAGTCTGTGCCTCGCCATTGGATGACACAAATGCATTGTTCTCATGCAATCCATCTGATTTAGTGATGGCATGTTTACCCTGCGCCAGCTCGAATTCGTCGTCGCCGTGGCCGAGGAAGGCAGCTTCACCGCCGCTGCGGCGCGCTGCCATACCGTGCAGTCGGCACTCAGCCACCAGGTCGCCCGGCTGGAAGAAGCCTTTGGCGCGCGCCTGTTCGAGCGTGGCCCACGACGGGTACGCCCCACCGCAGCGGGCGAGGTGTTCCTGAGCAACGCCCGGCTCACGCTGCAGGCCGCCACCCGCCTTCAGGAAGAGATGGCGTTGGCGCTGGGCACCGTGCGCGGCCGCATCAACATCGGCCAGATCACCTCACTCAACGTGGTGGATGTGCCGGCCCTGCTGGCTACCTTCCGCAGCGCGCATCCTGCGGTCGATGTGCATCTGCGCGTGGGCATGAGTGAGGCGCTGCTGGCGGATCTGGACGAAGGCAGGCTCGACATCGCCCTGATCGGCGTCGGCCCGCAACTGGCCCTGCCGCCCCAGCACCGGCTGCTGCATGAGGAAGGCCTGTCGCTGGTGATGCCCCACAACCATGCGCTGACCGCCCACACGAGCATCCCGCTGGAAGCGCTGGACGGCGTACCCCTCGCCGCCCTGGTCACCGGCGCCGGCGTGCGCCGCATGATCGACGACGCCCTGCACGGCCGGGGCATCCACCCACAGCTGCAATACGAAGTCACGCACAGTGAAATCCAGCGGCAACTGGTGGCTGCCGGCTTGGCTGTCGCAGTAGTGCCAGCCAGCATGGCGCAACACATGGACGGCGTGAGCGTGCGTCCCCTGGCTGAAACCTTTCATTTCCGCACCTGCGCGGTCTGGCGCGCCGATCCCACCCCCGCCGCACGCGCGCTGTTGGCGCTGTTGCCGCAGCTTTCAGGGTGATGTGGGTCTGCTAAGGTGCCGCGCAGAACCGAGGAGACACGATGTCAGGCCACAACCAGTTCGCGCTGCTCAAGCAACGGCGCTTCCTTCCGTTCTTCATTGTCCAGGCGCTCGGCGCCTTCAATGACAACATCTATCGCCAGGCGATCATCGCGCTGCTGTTCTTTCTTGGCACGCCGATCGAAGAGCGCTCGCTGTACACCAACCTGGCACCGGCGATCTTCATCCTGCCGTACTTCCTGTTCTCGGCACTGGCCGGGCAGATCGCCGAGAAGCTGGAAAAATCGCGTCTGATCGTGATCACCACCACCATGGAGATCGCAATCATGTCGCTGGCCGCGCTCGGCTTTCTGACCGAGAGCATGCCGGTGCTGCTGATCGCGCTGTTCTGCACCGGCGTGCAGTCCACCCTGTTCGGGCCGGTGAAGTATTCGGTGCTGCCGTCCATCCTCAAGCCGGAGGAATTGACCGGCGGCAACGGCCTGGTCGAGATGGGTACCTCGCTGTCGATCCTGACGGGCATGATCGCCGGCGGCCTGATCTTCACCCTGGCCGGCAGCCACGGCCCGATCGTGGCCGCTACGGCGGTGATCGTGCTCGCCATCGCCGGCAATCTCACCGCGCGGATGATTCCCAAGGTCGATGCCGGCGCGCCGGACCTGAAGATCAACTGGAACCCGCTGCCCGAGTCGCTGGCGGTGCTGCGCATGGCCAAGAAGCAGAAGGCCGTGCGCAACGCCATCCTGGGCGTGTCGTGGTTCTGGTTCGTCGGCACCATGCTGACCTCGCAGCTGCCCACCTACGCCGAGGTGAATCTGGGCGGTGGCTCCACGCTGTACATCTTCGCCCTGGCGCTGTTCTCGCTGGGCACCGGCACCGGCTCGCTGCTGTGCGAGAAGCTGTCCGGGCGCACCGTGGAGATTGGCCTGGTGCCGCTGGGTGCGTTCGGCATGACCGCCTTCATGCTCGACCTGTACTTCGCACGCGTCGGTGAATCGGCCGCAGCCGGGCTGTCGATCTGGCAGTTCGTGCAGGCCCCGGGCAGCACGCGCATCATCATTGACCTGATCGGCATCGGCCTGTTCACCGGCTTCTTCGTGGTGCCGTTGTTCGCGCTGATCCAGAGCCGCACCGCCAAGTCGGAAATGTCGCGCGTGTTTGCCGCGCTCAACATCCAGAACTCCGGCTTCATCGTGCTGGCCGCAGGCCTGGGCCTGCTCACCCAGCGCGTGCTGGACTGGACCATCCCGCAGCTGTTCCTGGCGCTGGCAATCGCCAACGCGGTGGTGGCGATCTACATCTTCACGATCGTGCCCGAGTTCCTGATGCGCTTCCTCAGCTGGGTGATGGTGCGCACCTTGTACCGGCTGCGGGTCAAAGGCGTGGAGGACAACGTGCCGGACGAAGGCGCCGCGCTGATTGTCTGCAACCATGTCAGCTACATGGATGCGCTGATCCTGTCGGCGACAATCCCGCGCCCGGTGCGATTCGTCATGTACTACAAGATCTTCAACATCCCGGTGATGCGCTGGATCTTCACCACCGCCAAGGCCATCCCCATCGCCAGCCCGAAGGAAGACGCCGCGTTGATGCAGCGCGCCTTCGATGAAGTGGACGCTGCGCTGGCCGAGGGCGAGCTGGTCTGTATTTTCCCCGAGGGCGCGTTGACCAAGGACGGCGAGATGGTGGCGTTCAAGTCCGGCGTGGAGAAGATCCTCGCCCGACGCCCGGTACCGGTGGTGCCGATGGCGCTCAAGGGCATGTGGGCCAGCATGTGGAGCCGCCGCGATACACGACTGGGACGGATGCGGGTGCCGCGCCGTTTCCGCGCCCATGTCGAGGTGGTCGCAGCGCCACCGGTGGATGGCACCAACACCGACGCCGCCCAGCTGGAATTGCAGGTTCGCGCCCTGCGGGGCGACCAAGCGTAGGGATTTGCGCTTTCCAGAACCCTGACAACTGGATAGGCTACCGTCCATTGCATGTCGCTGGGGAAGCAGCGACATGCCGCCGTTGATCTCAGGGGAGTACATGGAAAGTTCCACACCAACACCACCGCCCGCCCCGCCGATGCCGTCGCCACCGGTGACGTATGCCGCGCCCGCGGCACCGCAGGTGGTGCACCACTATCACCACCCGGACAAATCCGGCGGCATCGCCGCGCTGCTGGAGGTGATCCCGGGCCTGTTCCAGGTATTCGGCATCGGCCACATGTACGCCGGCAAGGTCGGCACCGGCCTGATCTTCATGTTCGGCTACTGGGCGCTGGCCTTCGTCAACTTTCTGCTGCTTTTCGTTCTCATCGGTTGGATCACCTGGCCGCTGTGCTGGGTGGCCGCCATGATCATTTCGCCGCTCACTGCGGCAAATGCCTGCAAGTCTCGCTGATAGCTCTGTAAAACCCACCGGAGAAATGGATGAACACCGTCAACCCCACCAACAGCATCCCCAACCACCTGGCGTGGTCGATCATCGCCACCGTTCTTGCCACCTGCCTGTGCTGCCCGCTGGGTCTGGTGGGCATCGTCGCCATCGTGTTCTCCAGCAAGGTCAACTCGCTGCTGGCACAGGGTGACCTGGACGGCGCCCGCCGTGCTTCCAACAACGCCAAGACCTGGTGCTGGGTGGCAACCGGCATGGCCATCCTGGGCCTGATCATCAACGCCATCTACTTCGCCACGGTCGGTACCGCTGGCTACATGGAAATGCTGCAGCAGTACCAGTAAGACGTTGGCGCTCTCACTTAAAACAAGCCACAAGCTTGCAATGGCCGGGATGGCAGTCGCCATCCCGGTCGGCGTGGGCCTGCTGTTGAAATTTGATCCCAACGCTGCCGGCAATCCGTTCCCGCCGTGCATGTTCTACGCCATCACCGGCCACTACTGCATCGGCTGCGGGCTCACCCGCGCATTGCATGCGCTGGTCCATGGTGACGTACTGGGTGCGCTGTCGATGAACCCGCTGGGGTTGATCGTGCTGGGGCTCATCCCGTTGATGACGCTGTGGTCGGCAGGCTGGCAGCCGCGCTGGCTGCAGCCTTTCATGCGATGGGCAATGGAACCCAAGCTGTGGCTGGTGCTGCTGCCCACCTACTGGATAGCCCGCAACCTGCCCTGGTTTCCGTTCACCCTGCTTGCACCGGGCTGAAACCCGCGCTGGGCGGTGTTACCCCACCCAGCCGGCAATCACCAGCAGCGCCAGCAACGCCATCCACAGCAGCAGCATCCGCCACATCAGGCTCATCGCATCGCGCAGCTCGGGGTAACGCTCGTCTACCGGTTCCATGCCGGCCAAGCGCGCCTCGTCGGCATCTTCCACCTGCTCGGCGCCCACACAGGCACGCGCCGCCTGGGCCAGGAAACCCAGCTCCAGCGCAAGGCGATTGCCGCCGGCACGGCGCCAGGCCGAAAACACGGTGTCGAAATTACCCACCAGCGCCATCGACAGCGTCATCAGCTGCGCCACCGGCCACTCCAGCAATGCCAAGGCCGTCATCCCGCCCTGACGCGCGGCATCGGACAGCAACGCGGATTGCGGGCCCTGCACTGATTGCGCCAGCAGGCGGTACAGCACAGCGCCCAACGGGCCCAACAGCAGAAACCAGAACATCGGCGCGAACCAACGGCGCAACGCATCGGTCGCGGTTGCCTCCACCAGGGACGGCGCATCCTCGCGCATGCTGCCGCCACCGGCCTGAAGATGCGAAATGGCGACGTCGCGGCCCGTTGCATCGTCAGCATCAATCACCGCTTCAACATCGCGGTCCAGGTCGCGCGGACCCCAGCACAAGGCCAACACCGCAATGCCGAACAACAGCGAAGGCAGCCCGTAGAGCCGCTCATCCAATGCCCATTGCAGCAGTGCCACCACCAGCACGCACAAGGCAACGGCCATGACCAGGCCATAACGGCTGCCCGTGGTCTCACCGGTGTGGCCTTGCCACCATTGCAGCCAGCGCCCATACCAGCGCCAATCGCGCAGCGAGGCCATCATCGTGGGCAGTAGATGGCCCAACACCAATGCGGCAATCACCGCTACCAAGGTCGTGAACATGCGTTTCCTCCGGCCCGCGATTGTAGGGCCTGCCAACGCCCACCATATGTAAGCATGCGGCCCTGCATCGTCAGCCTGTCTTGCACTGGTACCAGTGTTCGATCAACGTGCGGGCGATGGAAATGCGTGGCGGCAACACAACGCCCTGACCATCGTCATCGGTATCACGCCGCAGCGCCGCCCCCACTTCCTCGACACTGAACCAGCGCGCGTCTTCAAGCTCGCCGTTCACCGTCGGCGTGTCGTTGTGTGCGGTGGCGAAGAAACCCACCATCAACGCCCCGGGAAACGGCCACGGCTGCGTGCCCATGTAGCGCGCTTCAATCACCCGCACCTTGGCCTCCTCGAATACTTCGCGGGCCACGGTCTGCTCAAAAGTCTCGCCCGGCTCCACAAACCCGGCCAGCACCGAGTAGCGGCGCGCCACCCAGTTGCTCTGGCGGCCCAGCAGCAGCCGGTTGTCGTTTTCCACCGCCACAATCACGGCCGGGTCGACACGCGGGTAGTGCTCGGTGCCACAGGCATCGCAGTGGCCGATGAAGCCGGCACGGCCAAAACGCACCGCCGCACCGCAGACACCGCAAAAGCGGTTGCGCGAATGCCAGTACGACATGCCACGCGCATAACAGAACACATCGGCCGCTTCGGCAGGCCAACTGGCGGCCGCTTTGCGCAGGTCGATACGGCTGGGTGCGCGCAGCGTGAGCGTGCCGGCCTCGGCCACAAACCATGCGCGGCCATTTGCAGACAAACCCAGGAACACCGCCGCCCCCGGGCCACCGCCCAGCTCACGGCCATTGGCCAGGAATGGTTGACCGTCGGCATCGGCAAATGCCGTGCCATCGGCATCAAGTACCAGCACCTGCGCCTCGGGCCAGAGCCGGCTCAACGCATCGGGGTCATCGCGCAGGGCATCGCCGCGGTCCAGGGGTGCGCCCGCGAAAGAGTATCCAGAGAAAGAACGGTCAGGAGTGGACATCCGTCAAAGCCTGCGGCCAAAGCGTTTCCATCGCAAGCACCAGCAGCACGCCGGCTGCACAGAGGGCCCGCGCTCAGGCGGTTTCTTCGGGGAGCGCGACGCCCATGTCATGCAGCCGCCTGCGCGCCACCGCCAACTGCTCGTCGGTGAACAGCGGCCTCCAGGTTTCCTGCAGCACCAGGTATTCAACGCTGAGCGTGAGGTTTTCACGCCCCCGCAGGAAAAGCTCGGTGAACCCGTCAGACACGGCCGGTGCGGCCAACAGCTGATCGGCGGCGGCTTTGCCGCCATGGCCCAGCACCAGTTGCCGGAATCGCGATGCGCGATAAGGCGGCTTCAGCCGCGCGGCCTGCTCGTGGATGCCGAGCATGGCGGCGTGGAACTGTTCTTCGAGATTGGAGTGCATGTCGTGCCAGTGATGCGGCGGCGGATCAGACCGAGAAGCTGCTGCCGCAACCGCAGGTGGTACGCGCATTGGGGTTGCGGATCACAAACTGCGCGCCGGTCAGGCTTTCGCTGTAATCCACTTCTGCGCCCATCAGGTACTGCAGGCTCAGCGGGTCCACCAGCAGGGTCACGTCATTGGTGACCACGGCCAGATCGTCCTCGGCGCGGTTTTCATCGAATTCAAAACCGTACTGGAAGCCCGAGCAACCGCCGCCCTGGATGTACACACGCAAGGCCAGGGCGTCGTTACCTTCGTCCTGGATCAGTTCATGCACCTTGGCTGCGGCCGCCGCGGTGAAGTTCAACGGGCGGTCCAGGGACTGATAGTCAGGCGCCGGCTGTGCGCCGGGCAGGGAAACTAGCGTACTCATGGCGTCAGCATGGGGGTGCGCCGGGGCTGTTTCAAGCCTCGGCGGCTTCAGCTTTCTTCGACTTGCGGTCCGCCGGCTTGTCATCCGGGGCCGGCAAGGCGGCCATCGTGGCGGTATGTACCAGGCGGCCATTGAGCTGGGCGCCGGCGTTCATTTCCACCACCTGGTAATGGATGTTGCCGTTGACGCGTGCGCTGGGGGTCAGCTCAACCCGCTCGGTGGCGTGCACATCGCCATCCATGCGGCCGCTGATGACCACCACCGCAGCGCGGATCTCGCCTTCGATATGGCCGTGTTCGGCCAGCGTCAGCATCGCCTCGCTGCCGTCGGCAGCCATTACCTTGCCGATGATGCGGCCATCCACATACAGGCCGCCGCTGAACACCACGTCGCCACGGATTTCCACCTGGGAGCCGATCAGGGCATCCACAGACACCTCACCGCTGCGCTTGGATTTGTTACCGAACATAGTCATTCCCCTCTGCCGTTACCGGCGAGTTTCCAATCAAAAGTCTGTGTCGCGCCCCCCCCAGGCCCGGACAGGGAGACTCGCACACGTTGCGGAGTGAAATCCCGGGGCAGCATCACGCTACCGTCCAGCTGTTGGAAATAACGGAACGAATACTCCTGCCCGGGCACCGATTTGCGCTGGTGCAGGTCATCCCAGCTGACCGTGGTCAGCTTGCCGTCCTTCACACCTTCCACCGAGAAACGCATCTGCCCTTGGCTGATGGCGCCACGGTTCAGGTTCTGGGTAAGCACCACGCTGTAGTGCCAGGTACCGGCGGCTTCGGGCGAAAACTCCACCGAGTGGGCGTTCAGCCCCTTGCGCTGGCTGGTCGAGCCCACCAACCGCTCATAGAAAGCCACGTCGGCGCGCAGCCCGGCGATTTCCTCGTCGCGCTCGGCCAGCGAGGCCTGCACTTCGGTATTGGCCGCGCGGCTGATTTTGTCCGAGGCCTCCAGCGTGGCCTGGCGCTGGCGCTGGTCTTCCAACTGACTGCGCTGCTGTTCGACCAGTTGCTCGCTCTGCTGCAGTTTTTCGCGCAGGCCGCCGGCATCGGGCGAGGCGTTACGCCAGGCCAGCCAACCCACCAGCAGCAGGGACAGCAGCCATGCGCCAGCGATGATGGCAATGGGCACCCAGCGCGGGCGGCCATTGCCGGTACCGCGTGGCGTGATTTGGAAACGTGACGTGGATCGGTGGCTCATGGCAGGCTCCGGCAGCGCCCGGCAAGGGCGGCACCTATGCTCCATCTGAAACGACGGGCCAGTGTAAACGACCACCGGGCCGGTCGCGCCGGGGCCTTCACAGCTGGCAATCACGGTGGTCATGCTCGATAGTTGCGATCCTGCTCACAGTTCCCTGCCGGAGCCCGCTCCCGTGACCGAAGCCCACATTTTCGTCATCGGCATCCTGTTGGCCTGGATGGCCGGCATACGCGTCTACCTCACGGTGTTCGGCGTGGGCATTGCCGGGCTGATGGGCTGGGTGGATCTGCCGCCCGCCCTGCAGGCCACCGAGTCGTGGTGGGTGCTGGGCACGTCCGGCGCACTGGCCATTGCCGAGTTCTTCGCCGACAAGATTCCGGGCGTGGATTCCATTTGGGACCTGCTGCAGACCCTCACCCGCGTGCCCGCCGGCGCTTTCCTCGCCGCAGCCACGCTGTCCTCCGATGGCCAGCTGAGCACAGGCGTGCTTGCCGCCGGTGCGGGCGTAGCCCTGGCCAGCCATGGGCTGAAATCGGGCACCCGCGCACTGCTCAACACCTCGCCCGAACCGGCCAGCAACTGGATGGCCTCCATCGTCGAGGACGGTCTGGTGGTCGGTGGCCTGGCATTGGCCCTGGCCCACCCGTGGCTGGCGCTGATCTTCGTGCTGGGCACCAGCATCATCGGCGCGCTGGCGATCTGGCTGATCTGGCGCACGCTGTGGCGCGGCATCAAACGTCTTTTCGCCGCCCCCGCAGACACCCGAACACCCCTCCCGGGCGGCAGCGACCATTCGCTCCCACCGGCCCCTTGAACGCATAATCCCCGGTCTACCGGGAGTACCGATGGCCAGTACCGACACCCCCATTGCCAACGCCCGCCCTGTGCGCGCCGAAACACCGCCTGCCGACTATTGGCAGCGCTGGAGCGTGCGCAATGCGCCGCCCACCGAGACCGTGCAGGCTCAGCTCAAGGCCGCACCCTCCGCGTCGACAGCCAACACCTCGCCCGCCCTCGCCGACGACACGCCGTACCGCGTGCTGATTGTCGAAGACAACCGCTCGCAGGCCTTGTTCGCACAGAGCGTGCTGCATGGTGCCGGCATGCAGGCCTTCGTGCAGATGGAAGCCGAAGGCGTGCAGCAGGCCATCAGCGAACACCGCCCGGACCTGATCCTGATGGATCTGCACATGCCCGGGCTGGACGGCATGCGCTTGACCGCGATGATCCGCCAGCAGCCGCATCAGCAGCTGCTGCCCATCGTGTTCCTGACCGGCGAGGCCGACCCGGATCGCCAGTTCGAGGTGCTCGATTGCGGTGCTGACGACGTACTGGTCAAGCCCATTCGGCCGCGTCATCTGGTCGCCGCCGTGGCCAACCGCATCCGCCGCAACCGCCTGCAGGCACAGGGCAAGAGTGACACCGGCCCGATGTTGAACAACCCGGAGACCGGCCTGCCCACGCGCCACAACGTGATGCGGCAACTGCAGGCCACGCTCACCGAGCAGCAGCCCGGCGGTTTGATGTTCATTGAGATCGCCAGCGCCTTGGGCCTGCGTGAGCGCTATGGCTATGCCAGCTTCGAGCGGCTGATGGTGCAGGCCGGGCAGCGTCTGGCCGACAACCTGGAGCCGCACCTGCTGGCCCGCTTGAACGACAACAGCTTCCTGCTGCTGGCGCGTGACATCGCAGCCGATGCCGTGGAACCGCTGGCACAGCGCATCCGCGAACGGCTGTCGGCCCAGCCGTTTGCCGCGCGCGAGGATGAATCTGTTTTCCTGCGCTGCGCCGTCGGCCATGCGCCGCTGAACGGCACTTTCAGCGATGCCGACAGCGCACTGGAAGCGGTGGAACGTACTGCGCTGCAGGCCCGTTTGAACAACAACGGCGTGGCCGCATACACCTCCGAAGAAGCCTCGCTCAACGAGGAGCACCTGGCCTTGCTGGATGGTCAACTTGAGCTGGCATATCAGCCCATCGTCGCCGTTGCCGGTGGCGACACCGCGCAGTACCAGGTGCTGCTGCGGCTGCGCCAGAGCGACGGCACGCTGCTGTCCGCCGGCCAGGTTATTCCCGCAGCCGAGGCTGCAGGCCGCATCGCCGATCTGGATCAACAGGTTGTCGAACACGCGCTGGGCCTGCTGCACCTGTATCAGTTCGCTCAGCCGCCGCTGCGGCTGTTCGTGTCACAGTCACTGCGCACGCTTTCGCGCAGCGCCTATGCGCAATGGTTGCTCAAGGCATTGCAGGAGCGCCAGGTGGCCGGCAACGGCTTGGTGATCGACGTGCGCCTGTCCGACGCTCTGGTGCATGCGGTGAGCCTGCAGCAGTTCTGCGCGCAGCTGATGCCTGCCGGGGTGCAGTTCTGCCTCAGCCAGTTCGAGCCGGGCGACGAAGCCAACGCGCTGCTGAGCCAGTTGCCGCTGAGCTTCGTGCGCATGGCGGCGCGGTATGCCGGCAGTCACACCAGCCAGCAGCTGCGTGACGAACTGCGCCAGGCCATCGACCACGCACACCGCGCCAATCTGCAGATCATCGGCCAGCAGATTGAAGATCCACAGGCGGCAGCAGCAATGTGGATGGGCGGCGTGGATTTCATCCAGGGCAACGTTGTGCAGCGCGCCGGTAACGAGCTCAATTTCGACTTCCAGAACGCGGTGCTCTGAAGTGAGCGTCTCGGGGGGGACGCGGAACTGGGCACTGGCAGCGGCCGTCTGTGGCGCCGCAGCCATTGCCGCGCCCTTCGTCCCGCAACTGCCGGCCATTGCCGGCACGGTTGCCGCCGCGGCCAGCGCGGTGGCCGCACTGGTGGCAGCGTGGCTCGGCAGCCGCCTGGCGCGTCGCAACCATGCATTGCAGTTGCAAAGCGAAGAACTGCAGCTGCAATGCCAGCAGTTGCGCCAGGCCGAAGTCAGCCACAGCAAACTGGAGCAGCAACTGCTGCAGGCCAAACAGGCCGCCGAAGCCGCCACCCTGGCCAAGGGCGAGTTCCTGGCCACCATGAGCCACGAAATCCGCACGCCGCTCAACGGCATTCTGCCGATGCTGGAACTGGTCGCGCAGGGCCCGCTGGAAATGGAACAGCGCAACATGCTGTCCACCGCAACCGAAAGCTCACGCCAGCTGTTCCGCATCGTCGACGACATCCTCGATTACTCCAAGCTGGAAGCCAACCGGCTGGAGCTGGAAGTCACCACGTTCAACCTGCGCGAAACGCTGGACGGCATGGTGCTGCTGATGCAGCGCACCGCCGAGCACAAAGGCCTGCACATCTCGCTGCATATCGACCCGGCCGTGCGCCTGTCGGTGCGCGGCGATCCGGTGCGGCTGCGCCAGGTGCTGGGCAACCTGCTGGTCAACGCCATCAAGTTCACCGCGCACGGCAGCATCCAGGTGCGGGTCAAGCGGCTGGGCGAAACCCCCGCACAACATCAGCTGCGCTTTGAAGTGCGCGACACCGGCATTGGCCTGGATGCCAGCCAACGCGAGCGGTTGTTCGAATCCTTCACTCAGGCCGACGCCTCCACTACACGCCTGTACGGCGGCACCGGGCTGGGCTTGGCCATCTGCAAACGCATTGTTGACCTGATGCACGGCAGCATCGGCGTGCAGTCACAACCGGGCCGTGGCTCCACGTTCTGGTTTGAGATTCCGCTGCTGAAAGTCATTGGCGACCTGCAGCGGCCCGAACACCTGCGCAATGCCCGTCAGGTGCTGCTGGTCACCCCCGAGCCACGCCTGCGCCAACGCCTGGAACTGGTGCTGCCCACCTGGGGCTACCAACCGCGCGTGGCCTACAACCTGCAGGAAGCACTGGAACGCCTGCGCAACCCCGCACTGTCCGGCCGCTGGCATGCCGTCATCGCCGACCTCGGCCCACTGCGGCACGGCGCTGCGGCCCTGCAACGTGCCATCAACCGAAGCGAGCCCCACGTCCCACGCCTGTTGTGGCTGTATGGCGATGCCTCCGTGCCCGATGAGCTGCGCGACAACGCCACCCTGCTGCCACGCCAATTACCGGATTCAGAGCTGCGCAGGGCATTGGCCGACACTGAACCCACTGCGCCGCCTCCGGCGCCGATACAGATGCAGATACAGGCGCCGCTACAGGCGAGCCCGGCGCGCGCCAAACGCGCCGTGACCGAAGCAACAACCGACAGCGATCTCACCGGCATGTTGGTGTTGGTGGTCGAAGACAATCCGGTGAATCTGCTGGTCGCGCAGAAACTGCTGCAGACGACAGGCTGCCGCACTGAGCCCGCCGAGAATGGCGCCATCGCTCTGGAAAAAATGCACCAGCGCCGCTACGACGCGGTGTTGATGGATTGCCAGATGCCGGTGCTGGACGGCTATGCCGCCACCCAACGCTGGCGCCAGCACGAGGCCGACAGCGGTGCACCGCACCTGCCGATCATCGCCATGACCGCCAACGCCATGGCCGGCGATCGCCAGCGTTGCCTGGACGCCGGCATGGACGAATACCTCTCCAAACCTATTTCCCGCAGCCAGCTTCAAGCCTGCCTGCAGACTTTCAAACCCGCACCACCCGTCAGCCCCACGGTAGTCCCCATGAACACTCCCCACGATCCCGCACACGCCACTGCAGGCGCCCCCGCCCCCCTCACCGCCCCGACGCTCGAACGCGGCGTGCTCGATGAACTGGTGGAGATTGCCGGCGACGACACCCACATGATCATCAAGCTCTATCTGGACGAAACGCCGATCCTGCTGCAGCAGCTGCAGGCGGCGGTCGCCATCGGCAATCTGCCTCGTATGGGCGAAGTGGCGCACAGCCTCAAATCCTCCAGCGCCAATGTCGGCGCACTGGCAATGTCCGAAGCAGCAAAGCAACTGGAACATGCCGTGCGCAGCGGCACGCTCGAACAACCGGAAAGCGCGGCCGCGCAGGTGGTCGCCGAGTTCTCCCGCGCACGACAGGCGCTGCTCGGTTACCAGGCCGACATGCGCGGCGAACAGCTGCCACAGGGCTGAAGCAGCACGCGCGGCGGATGCACCAGCGCGGGAATCGCATCTTCCATCCAGGCATGGAGCGCCACGCATTTCATCGCCCCAAACGCACGCAGGAACCGACGTGACACGACGGTTCCTGCGGCTACGACTCTTCAGTTTTTTAACGCGGATTGCCGGGCAATGCTGCACCCGTTGCGCGGCTGATCAGTCGTCGATCTTGGTCAGCAGATAATTCGGCTCGCCAATACGCTCGATCAGATCCAGCTGGGTCTCCAGCCAGTCGATGTGCTCTTCCTCCGAGTCGAGGATCTTCACGAACAGCTCGCGGCTGACGTAGTCACCCATCGATTCGGTGTAGGCCACCGCATCGCGCAGCACCTTCACCCCATCCATCTCCAGCGCCAGATCGCACTTGAGGATTTCAGTGGGGTTCTCGCCGATGCGCAGCTTGCCCAGCGCCTGGAAATTCGGCAGGCCTTCAAGGAACAGGATGCGATCAGAAATCACATCGGCGTGCTTCATCTCGTCGATGGATTCCTTGTACTCGTGTTCGGCCAATTCCTTCAGCCCCCAGTTCTTCAGCATCTTGGCGTGCAGGAAGTACTGGTTGATGGCGGTCAACTCGTTGTAGAGGACCTTGTTGAGGAATTCGATGACCTTGGCGTCGCCTTTCATTGCGCTCACTCCCGCAGTAGTAACGGGCGCACTTTACCCGTTGCCGAGCGCGCATGAAGGAACGCGAATCGTGATCATTAGCCGCCGCACCCGAACAGGCCCGGCGCGGGCAGGCTCAGGCGGCCCGCAGCAGAGGCAGCGGCAACTCGCGGGTCGCCCGCGCCTGCTCCAGCAGGCCGGCGGCCATGTCCAGGCAGGAGCCGCAGTTGGAGCCGCAACCGGTACGCATGGTCAGTTCGGACACGCTGTCGCAACCGGCAAGCGCGGCTTCACGGATCTGATGATCGGTAACCCCATTGCAGATGCAGACGTACACGGTGCGTTGCCCTTCAAAACTGCCAAATCGGCTGAAGGGCATTCAATCGCAAATGCGAATGGTTGTCAATTTCGAGCGTTAATCATTATTAACTCTGCTTGCGCCAACCGCCCCGGCCCCGCTGCAGCTTGCGTGGGCGGTCGTGCCCTGCGGTATTGCCCGGCAACCAGGCCTCCTGCGCGGCGGCTGGCATTGACTGCACATCCGCGCCGGCAACCCCGCGCGCGAGCGGTGCCAGATGCCTCAATGCACGTGCGTAGACACCGCGCTTGAACATCACCACATGCTCAACGGGATACCAGAAATCCACCCAACGCCAGCTATCAAACTCCGGCGTTTCGGTCAGATCCAACTGCACATGAGCCTCATCACCGGTCAGACGCAGCAGGAACCAGACCTGCTTCTGGCCGATGCAGACCTGCCGTTCGTTGTGACGGATGGCCCTGCTGGGCAGCCGATAGCGAAGCCAGCCAGGGGTCGCCCCCAGCACTTCGACGTGTTCAGGCAGCAGGCCGGTTTCCTCCTGCAGCTCGCGGTACATGGCCTCGACAGGCGTCTCGTCGGTATTCATGCCGCCTTGCGGGAACTGCCAGCCATCCCGGCGCACACGTCGTGCCCAGAACACCTGCCCGTCTTCCCGCATCAGCACAATGCCGACGTTCGGTCGATAGCCGTCCGGATCGATCACGATGCGGACTCCTAAAATTTCTACTGTCGAGGACTCTGCCATGGCCTTGCCCGGGCCACAAGCAAAGAAAAAACTATTGACAGTTCGCCCCGACATCTCCAGAATTACCGGCTCCCTGAGGCTATGTAGCTCAGCCGGTTAGAGCACAGCACTCATAATGCTGGGGTCGGTGGTTCGAGTCCACCTATAGCCACCAAGGGATGCCAGAGATTGGCATCCACTCAGGGAAATGCGATAATAATCGCCTATTTTGCCCCGTCGCCAAGCGGTAAGGCACCTGACTCTGACTCAGGCATTCGGTGGTTCGAATCCATCCGGGGCAGCCAAATATAAAGAAGGCCTGATCGAAAGATCAGGCCTTTCTTTTGGGCGCTCAAAAGCCAACCCTCTCACGCAACACAACCCTCGACCCAAGCGCATACCTATTCAGCCTACCCATCGAGACTGCCACACGGGCGCCAAGCCGGATGCGCCAGAAGTCACAAGGTAAAGGGACACGATTGGATAGACCCCCACCCCGCAGGCGCAATCGAGGCGGCGACGACAACACCCCACACAACACAATCCAATATCCAGAAACGACAAAAGCCCGGCCGAAGCCGGGCTTTTGCTTTCCCAGCGGGATTCCGAAGAATCCCACACCAGGCGCGATGGATCAGCGCTTGGAGAACTGGGTGGCGCGACGTGCTTTGTGCAGGCCGACCTTCTTACGCTCGACTTCACGGGCGTCACGGGTCATGAAGCCAGCCTTACGCAGCTCGGACTTCAGGGTTTCGTCGTACTCAACCAGCGCACGAGCGATACCCAGACGGATCGCACCGGCCTGGCCGGTGGTGCCGCCGCCAGCGGCGGTGACCAGGATGTCGAAGGTTTCGGTGTTCTTGGTCAGTTCCAGCGGCTGACGCACGATCATACGTGCGGTCTCACGGCCAAAGAACTCGTCCAGCGGACGGCCATTGACGGTGATGTTGCCGGCGCCCTTGCGCAGGAACACGCGAGCGGTGGAGGACTTGCGGCGGCCAGTGCCGTAGTTTTGAGTGATAGCCATGATTAGATATCCAGAACCTGCGGCTGCTGTGCGGCGTGCGGATGCTCAGTGCCAGCGTAGACCTTGAGCTTGCGGTACATCTGACGGCCCAGCGGGCCCTTCGGCAGCATGCCCTTGACGGCGATCTCGATCACGCGCTCCGGGTGACGCTCAAGCGCCTGCTCCAGGGTCTCGGTCTTCAGGTTACCGATGTAACCGGTGAAGCGATGGTACTTCTTGTCCTTCAGCTTCTTGCCGGTAACAGTGATCTTGTCGGCATTGATGACGACCAGGTAATCACCGGTGTCAACATGCGGGGTGTAGACCGGCTTGTGCTTGCCACGCAGGCGGCGAGCCAGCTCGGTGGACAGACGGCCCAGCGTCTTGCCGGCGGCGTCAACGAGGTACCAGTCGCGCTGGACGGTCTCGTTCTTTGCAGTGAAAGTGCTCATAAAGAACTCTAAGTAGGTCGGGCTCATTGCGGCGATGGACTGCCGGAACTCTGCCACGCGTTGTGAAGATGAAACAGAAGCGCGGAATTGTACCGGGCCGCGCTCGCCGGTGCAACCAAGCCCCTTTGCCACCAAAGACGGCCTTGGCAGGCCCGGGGCCAGCGGCGAGAATCCGGACACCTCCGCCCTTTGCAGCCCACATGACCCGCGCCCGCGTACAGACTCCCTTGGACCACCTGCTCACCGAGGCGCAGCGTGCGCTGGACACCGTATTCGGCAATCCGGCGGCATCCCGTGCCAATCCGGCCGGCGACACTCCCGAGGTGGTGCTGAACCCGGCCGAGGCGCAACACGCCGCCGGCCTGATGCGCATCAACCATGTGGGCGAGGTCTGCGCGCAGGGACTGTATTTCGGCCAGGCCGCCGTGGCCCGCGACCCAGCCACCCGCGAGCACCTGCTGGCGGCGGCACAGGAAGAAACCGACCACCTGAGCTGGTGCGCCGACCGTCTGCGCGAGCTGGGCAGCCGCCCCAGCCTGTTCAACCCGCTCTGGTACGCCGGCAGCTACACCATCGGCACGCTTGCCGGCCTGCGCGGCGACGGCTGGAACCTGGGCTTTGTGGTGGAAACCGAGCGCCAGGTGGAGGCGCATCTGGATGAACACCTGGAAACCCTGCCCCCGGCCGACCAGCGCAGTCGCGAGATCCTCAAAGTGATGAAGGTGGACGAAGCCCGCCACGCCGACCACGCTGAACATGCCGGCGCGCGCAAGCTGCCCTTCCCGATTCCTTCGGTGATGGCACTGGCGTCCAAGGCAATGAAGACCGTGGCGTACCGGATTTGATGCGCCCCTTGTAGCGCCGAGCCATGCTCGGCTGGAGCCTTGCCGGGAACGCCGCTGCCGAGCATGGCTCGGCACTACATGACGGGTTGCGTGCATACGCCCCGGGTCACGCACGGCCCGGCACTCCTAGCTGACCAGTTTCAACCCCATCACACCAGCAACGATCAGGCCGATGCACAGCAGGCGCGGCCACGAGGCGCTGTCGCCAAACAGAAACAGGCCGGCCACTGCCACGCCCACCGCACCGATGCCGGTCCACACCGCGTACCCGGTGCCCACCGGAATGGTGCGCAGTGCCTGGGTCAACAACCACAGGCTGATGGCGGCAAACACCACCGTGATCACACTGGGCCACAGGCGGGTGAAACCCTCGCTGTACTTCAGGCCCAGCGCGAAACCAATTTCAAACACGCCGGCCAGCAGCAGGTAAATCCAAGGCATCGCGGTACTTCCCTAAAAGCCAAAAAAAAGACGGCGGCCCGGGTATGCACCGGGCCGCCGTCGGCAAACATCTGCATGAAATGCAGGGCGGGCCGTCCGCCTGTTGTCACGACAGCAGGCCAGGCCCACTGCCGCATTGGTGCTTACTCGGCCAGGTTGCGGCCGTGGAACAGCTCTTCAATCTCACGCTTGAGCAGCGCCTCGATCTTCATCCGCTCCTTGAAGGAAAGGTTCTTGGCCTTCTCTTCAAACAGGTACTGGTCCAGGTCGAAGTCCTTCAGGTGCATCTTCGTGTGGAAGATGTTTTCCTGGTAGACGTTGACGTCGAACATTTCGTAACGCGACTTGATGTTCTTGGCCAGGAAGTTCTGGATCGAGTTGATCTTGTGATCGATGTAGTGCTTCTTGCCCTTTACGTCACGGGTGAAGCCACGCACGCGGTAATCCATGATCACGATGTCCGATTCCAGACTCTCGATCAGGTAGTTCAGCGCTTTCAACGGCGAGATGACGCCGCAGGTGGCCACGTCGATGTCGGCACGGAACGTTGCGATACCTTCCTGCGGATGGGTCTCCGGGTAGGTGTGCACCGTGATGTGCGACTTGTCCATGTGGGCGACCACGGCATCGGAGATCAACTCCTTACCCGCAGCCTTCTTGTCGATCACCGGCTCCTCGGAAATGAGAATTGTGACCGACGCACCCTGAGGATCGTAGTCCTGACGCGCGATGTTCAGGATGTTGGCACCGATGATCTCGGCCACATCAGTCAGAATCTGCGTGAGGCGATCAGCGTTGTACTCTTCGTCGATGTACTCGATATAACGCTGGCGCTCTTCTTCAGTACGCGCATAGCAGACGTCATAGATGTTGAAGCTCAAGGCCTTGGTGAGGTTGTTGAATCCTTGCAACCTCAGGCGAGGCAACGGCTTGACCACGGCGGTCGATCCTGTAGATGGTGGGAAAGTGGGAAGTATGGGGCAAAGTGCCCCCCTGTGAAACGTGTCCACCGTCAACGGGGTTTGCCCCTTATGATTGGCCTCGTTAAGCTTGCCCGTTAAGCAAGTTCATCTTTTATGTGAAGGCCATCATGAGCTCAGGGAACGCTACTACAGTGTCCAACGTGCGACTCGCGTCCAGTCCGCTGGCTCTGGACATAGCCACCATCGACCGATTTCTGGCCCACAGCCACCGCCGGCGCTACCCGGCACGGACGGATGTGTTCCGCCCGGGCGACCCCGCTGGGACCATGTATTACGTGATCAGCGGCTCGGTCAGCATCATTGCCGAGGAAGATGACGACCGCGAACTGGTGCTGGGTTACTTCGGTTCTGGCGAATTCGTCGGCGAAATGGGCCTGTTCATCGAATCGGACAAGCGTGAAGTGATCCTGCGCACCCGCACCCCGTGCGAGCTGGCC
>DEOB01000010.1:0-132368 GCA_002359895.1 Stenotrophomonas sp. UBA2629 | reverse complement strand
CTGGCCAAGGAGCCGGAGTCGATGAGCCACCCGCAGGGCACCCAGCTGCGTGTTTCCCGTCAGGAAATCGCCCGTCTGGTGGGTTGCTCGCGCGAAATGGCCGGCCGCGTGCTGAAGAAGCTGCAGGTTGATGGCGTTCTGCATGCGCGCGGCAAGACGGTCGTGCTGTACGGCACACGCTGAGCTGGCGTCACCCCCGGTGCTTGCCCAGCAACCACCGGGGGCCTTACGCAGGCAGCTGCCACGCCGCCCTGCCTGCCGCCTTGGCCTGGCCAAGCCATGTCGAATTTCAGCTCCCGCTGATGGCTGTGCCAGCCATCTGAGCAGGCCGATTCAAGTATTCACCTTGACCGCGACTGCCGCGACCCGCAGGCTGCGGGCATGGAATTTGGCAACGAATTTTACTGGTTCATCCTGATCGGCCTCGGCGCGCAGCTGGTGGACGGCGCGCTGGGCATGGCATTCGGGCTGATTTCGTCCTCGGTGCTGCTCAGCATGGGACTGCCGCCTGCTGCGGTCAGCGCCAGCATTCATACCGCCGAGGTGTTCACCACGGGCGCGTCCGGCGTGTCGCACCTGGTGGCCGGCAACGTCGACAAACGCCTGTTCTTCCGCTTGGCCATTCCCGGAGCGATCGGCGGTGCGATCGGTGCCTACATGCTGACCCAGCTGCCCGGGGATCTCATCCGGCCTTTCATCTATCTGTACCTGCTGGTGCTGGCGATCTTCATCCTGGCCCGCGCTGCGGGCCGGTTCGCCTCACGGCAAGAGGTGAAGCGTGTGCCGGTACTCGGCTTCTTCGCCGGCCTGCTGGATGCCAGCGGCGGCGGCGGCTGGGGGCCAGTAGCCACCTCTACGCTGCTGGCCCGAGGCGGCCAGGCGCGGACCACCATCGGCACGGTCAATGCCGCCGAGTTCGTGGTGACACTGTCGATCTCGGCCACCTTCCTGCTGTCGATGGGCATGCAGCATCTGTCCATCGTTGCTGGCCTGCTGGTCGGCGGCATGATGGCCGCACCCGTGGCGGCATTGCTGGTCAAGCGCGTGAAGGAACGCTGGGTGCTGATTGCCGTGGGCGTGCTGGTGCTGTCGATCAGCCTGTTCCAGATCGGCATGGCACTGATGAAACTGCGCGCAGGCTGAGGCCATACACGCAGCAGCCTGATGCTGCCTGCCGCCCTATTCGCGCAAGCCGAGCGGAGCGACAGCCCCTCCACATGCCCTACTTCGGCAGCGGCTCTCCGCCACGACCGACGCAGCCCCAGTTGAGGATGGGCGTGCCAGCCGGCAACACCTTGCGGAAATACTCCACGCGCGAGTGCTTGGGATTGACCACGACCGGCGCCTTGGCAGCCTTGAGCAACGGCAGGTCCGCGGTGCTGTCCGAGTAGGCGATGGCGATGTCGCCATAACCACGCTCGCGGAGCATGCGCATCTTTTCTTCGTTGTGACAGTGGCGCGTGGCACCCACCGCACCCATGCGCGGGCCGACCTCGCTGCCGATCACCGGCACGCCCTGCTGGGCGACAAAAGCCAGGATGGCGCGCGCCAGCTCCGGCGGTGCGCCGGTAGCCACAATCACCCGATCACCCGCCTTGCGATGCGCGGCAAACACATCCAGCGCATGCGGCAGCAATTTGCCGCGTATTTCCGCCTCGTGCTTGAGCACGTACTGGTCAATGATGCTGTTGAACTCACGCGCCTTGTGCAGGCCAAACGTGGCCACCCACACATAGCCGGAAATGCCGAAACGACGCGTCGGCAGCATCGCCACCAACGGCCCGAACAGCGGCGTGATCAGCAGCGCCACCAGCATCCGCAGTGGGTTGCGCTTGATCAGCCAGGCAAACAGATGGCTGCCCGAATCGCCGTCGTACAGGGTGTGATCGAAGTCGAAGACGACCAGTTGCGCGTCGTCGTTGGGTACAGGGTAAGAATCGCTCATGCCGAGAAGAATAGCTGACGCAGGCCCTCGCCTGGCTCCTCCACGCGCATGAAGGCTTCGCCCACCAGGAAGGCATTGACGCCCGCATCGCGCATGATGTTTACGTCCGCCGGGCCAAGGATGCCGCTTTCGGTGACCAACAGTCGGTCGCGCGGCACGGCGCTCTTCATCGACAAGGTGGTGTCCAGTGACACCTCGAACGTGCGCAGATTGCGGTTGTTGATGCCCACCAACGGCACCGGCACCTGGATGGCGCGCTCCAGCTCGTCGATGTCGTGCACTTCAACCAACACGTCCATGCCCAGCTGCATGGCCAGGTCAGACAACTCAGCCAGCTGGCGGTCGTCCAACGCAGAGACGATCAGCAGAATGCAGTCAGCGCCCAATACCCGCGCCTCGACCACCTGATACGGGTCGATGACGAAATCCTTGCGCAGCACCGGCAGCGTGCAGGCCTCGCGTGCCTGCTGCAGGTACGCATCGGCACCCTGGAAGAAATCCACATCGGTGAGCACCGACAGGCAACTCGCGCCGCCGAACTCGTAGCTCACCGCAATCTCGGCCGGGCGGAAATCCGGGCGGATCACGCCTTTGGACGGGCTGGCTTTCTTGACCTCGGCAATCACCGCCGGGTCGCCATTGGCGATGGCTGCCTGCAATGCATTGGCAAAACCGCGCACCGGCGAGGCATCGGCCACCCGCGCTTTCAGCTCAGCCAATGGCACGCGGGCACTGCGCTCGGCAACCTCCTGCACTTTGCGGGCGAGGATGGTGTTGAGGATGTCACTCATGGATCTGCTTCCTGGAAGACGGGCGTTACGGGCGCGGGTGATCGGGGAAAAGAACGGTCAAACAGTGCCGGCCACCGCACGGCTGGCCACCACGTACTGCTCCATGCGGGCACGGGCACTACCGTCGGCGATGACCGCACGGGCACGGGCCAGACCGTCGGCAATGCTGTCAGCCACACCGGCCACGTACAACGCGGCGCCGGCATTGAGCGCGACGATAGCGTTGGCCGGGCCGGGCACGTTGTCCAGCACACCGCGCAGCATGGCAATGGATTCCTCCGGATTGGCCACTTTGAGATTGCGGCTGGCAGACATGGCAATGCCGAAATCTTCCGGATGGATTTCGTACTCGCGCACCTTGCCGTCGCGCAACTCACCGACCAGGGTGCCTGCGCCGAGCGAAATTTCATCCATGTTGTCGCGGCCCCACACCACCAACGCACGCTCGGCGCCCAGTTCACGCAACACGCGCGCCTGGATGCCCACCAGATCCGGATGGAACACGCCCATCAGAATATTGGTGGCACCCACCGGATTGGTCAGCGGGCCGAGAATGTTGAAGATGGTGCGCACGCCCATTTCGCGGCGCACCGGCGCGACCACTTTCATTGCCGGGTGATGCATGGGCGCGAACATGAAACCAATGCCGGTCTGCTCGATGGCCCGCGCCACCTGCGCGGGCGTGAGTTCGATGACCGCACCCAGCGCCTCTACCGCATCGGCACTGCCGGACTTCGACGACACACTGCGGTTGCCATGCTTGGCTACCTTGGCGCCGGCCGCAGCCACCACAAACATCGAGCATGTCGAGATATTGAAGGTGTGCGAGCCATCGCCACCGGTGCCGACGATATCCACCAGATGCGTCTTGTCGGACACTTCCACAGGCAACGCGAACTCGCGCATCACCGCGGCGGCACCCGCGATTTCGCCCACGGTTTCCTTCTTGACGCGCAGGCCGGTGAGGATGGCGGCGGTCATGGTAGGCGAAATTTCGCCACGCATGATCTGACGCATCAGGTCGACCATTTCGTCAAAGAAGATTTCGCGGTGCTCGATGGTGCGTTGCAGGGCTTCCTGCGCGGTGATGGTCATGACAACTCCGGTAACTCAAGAAATAACGATGTAATCGCTCTGGCACTCAATGCCGGTGTGCTCGCCGGCAACCAGTTGCACGTGCAGGCCCCCAATGGGGCCGAGCGGCAGGCAACTGTCTACTTCCAGCAATGCATCGCGATGCGGCTTGATCCATTGCGCGTGCGCCTGCTGCAGCGCCTTGCGCTTGGCCTGCGGCATATCGTCAGCAACCACCAGCAGATAGCGATGGTCTTCGCCAAACATACCGGGCATGTAGCCACCCAGGTTGACGAAATACAGCGTGGGCGCGCCGGCAGCGGGCGCGACATCTGACAAGCGCACCTGCCATTGCTCGACGCCATCAACGGTCATCCACGAATCCAGATGCAGCCCGGCCGCTTCACCAAACCATTGCTGCCGCAGCTGCGCATGGGTCTGCTCGATGGTGGGCGCAACCGCAAACACCACGTCATGCACTTCGGTATTGGCACGCGCGTGGCGGCCACCGAGCATCACCACGAACAAACGCAGCGCAGCGTCATTCATGGCGTCGGCCTTGCTGTCAATGCCAGACGCAGGCCAAAGCCGATGAACAGCGCCCCGGCAACGCGATCCAACCATTGCATGCCGCGCGCCGCCCAACGGCTGCTGCGCATGCGGTCAGCCAACAGCACGTACACCGCATTGATTGGCAATGCGTTGACAGTAAAAACGATGCCCAGCACCGCGAACGCCAACGTCTTGTTCTGCACCGAAGGGGCGATGAACTGCGGCAGGAAGGCCAGAAAGAACAACACCACCTTCGGGTTCAGCACGTTGGTCAGAAAGCCACCGGCAAAAATCTGCCAACCGTTCGCAGTCACAGCTGAATCAGTAGCGGCACCCACCTGCTCCTGCAGCGCTGCCGGCACGCCAGGATTACGCAAAAGGCGCACGCCAACCCACAACAGGTAGGCCGCGCCAATCCACTTTATCGCTGAGAACAACGTGGCCGATGTTGCCAGCAACATGCCCAGCCCCAGCGATGCCAGCGCCACATGCACCAGGCAACCGGCGCTGATACCGGCAACGGCGGCGAAGCCCGCACGGCGCCCGCCCCGCAACGCGCGGCTGATGATGTACAACACGTCGGGCCCGGGTGTCAGGTTCAGCACCCAGCCGGCGATCATGAACAACAGCAGCTGCGACGGCTCGATCAGCATGTGCGTTCCAGGAAATTCTTCATCAACGCATGGCCGTGCTGGGTAAGGATGGATTCGGGGTGGAACTGCACACCTTCCACCGGATGCTGGCGGTGACGCAGGCCCATGATTTCCTCCATCGAGCCATCCGGATTCTCGGTCCACGCAGTGATTTCAAGCTCAGCCGGCAACGTGTTCTTGTCCACCACCAGCGAGTGATAGCGGGTGGCGTCGTAGCGGTCCGGCAACCCCGCAAACACGCCCTTTCCTTCATGGCGAATGGGCGAGGTTTTGCCATGCATGATGTTGCTGGCGCGGATCACATCACCGCCATAGACCTGGCCGATGCTCTGGTGGCCCAGGCACACACCGAACACAGGAATGCTGGGGCCAAGCTGGCGAATCACCTCCAGCGACACACCGGCTTCGTTCGGCGTCTTTGGGCCGGGCGAAACCACGATATGCGAAGGCTTCAACGCAGCGATCTGCTCGACGCTCATCGCGTCATTGCGCACCACCTTCACCTCGGCACCCAGCATCTGCAGGTACTGCACAAGGTTGAAGGTGAAGCTGTCGTAGTTGTCGATCATCAACAGCATGGGAATGAACTCATTGGGCGATCAGGAAGATCGCATAGACATTTTCGGAAAGAGTGAGGCTGCCAGCTTCGAGATACTCACCAACCACATCTGTTACGCGCGGCGATGGCGCCTGAATATCGACTGGCGGTATCGGCAGTGCAGAACCCTCGGTGCCCGAAGGCCATGTTCCTGCCTGTATGCCGTAGGCAAAGCTAGGGGCAACTTCGGAAATCGTGTACAGCCCACCGAGTCGAACGCCGTACGAATCGGCCAGCCTGCGTGCTGCTTCCCGCGTCTGGTCGGCAGCTCTTCGTTTGAGTTCGGCACGTATCTTCACTTCGCCACTGAAACGGGTGGTGATGCCGGAAACCTGCAGTTCCTCACTGGTCTTCAATGTAGCCAGCAGGCCCCGCACTTCTTCCAGCGAGCCGAAGCGGGCCGACAACGATCGCGCTACCCGCGTTCCTGCGAACACCTGCGCATTGTTCGTATAGGTGTACTCCGGCGCGATGCTCAATGCCGACGCCTCAATACTGTCCTTCAGTGCGTTCTGCGCCTTGAATGCAGCCAGCACCTGCGTGGCATTAGCCTGCGCTGCTGCTCGTGCGACAGCGGGGTCCTTGTCGGTCGAACGCAAGGTGATGTTGATTCCGAACTGATCCGGCACGACCTGCTGCTTTGCCTCCCCTTTCACCAACAGGTGTGGCTGCGATGGCAGGCTGTTGGCCTGCGCCAACGCCTGTGGCACAGCCGCAACCAACAACGATGACCACAACAACATTTTCAGTATTTTCATGCGGCAATCCTTGTCATGGCGAGGAAATCATCTGCATTTCAGCAAGCGTTGGGGCCGTGCGGCTCACAACCCCTTCGCCGCCTGCGCCACCGCACGGAACAGCGCGCGGCCTTTGTTCATGGTTTCCTGCCATTCGGCATCCGGGTCGGAGTCGTAGACCACGCCACCACCAGCCTGCACGTACAGGTAGCCGTCCTGAATCACGGCGGTGCGGATGGCGATGGCAGTGTCGGCATCACCGTGCCAGCCGATGTAACCCACCGCGCCGGAATACACGTTGCGCTTGACCGGCTCCAGTTCGCGGATGATTTCCAGCGCGCGGATTTTCGGCGCGCCGCTGACGGTGCCGGCCGGGAACGTCGCGCGCATCACATCGCTATAGCTCAGGCCGGCCTTCAGCGTGCCGGTGACCTCGCTGACGATATGCATGACGTGGCTGTAGCGTTCGATCACAAACTGCTCGCCCACTTTCACCGTGCCCGGCTCGGCAACGCGGCCGACATCATTGCGACCCAGGTCGATCAGCATGACGTGCTCGGCGCGCTCCTTCGGGTCGGCCAGCAGCTCTTCTTCCAGCGCCTTGTCCAGCTCCGGCGAGGCACCGCGCGGGCGGGTGCCGGCGATGGGTCGCACAGTGACGATGCCATCGCGCAGACGCGCGAGGATTTCCGGTGACGACCCCACCACCTGGGTGCCGCCGACATCAATGAAATACATGTATGGCGACGGATTCAACGCACGCAGCGCGCGGTACACATCAATCGGCCGCGCGCGGAACGGCACGCGCAGACGCTGGCTCGGCACCACCTGGAAGATGTCGCCGGCACGCACGTATTCCTGCGCCTTGCGCACCACGTCGTGGTACTGCTCGCGGGTGAAGGACGACTTGAAATCCTGCTCATCAATGGCATCGGACACCTGCGCCTGCGGGTAACCGGCACCGGCCTGACGCAGGCGGTGCGCAAGCTCGTCCAAGCGGCGGTTGGCGCGCGCCCAGGCCTGCGGCTGCGAAGGATCGGCATGCACGATCAGGTACAGCCGGCCCTTGAGGTTGTCGAACACCGCCAGCTCTTCGGACAGCATCAGCAGGATGTCGGGCGTGCCGAGTTCGTCGGGCTTTTCGCCCGCGCCCAGGTGCGGCTCGATGTACTGGATGCACTCAAAGCCGAACCAACCGACAAGCCCACCGGTGAAACCCGGCAGGCCTTCCAGCTGCGGCACGGAATAGCGGGTACGCAGCACTTCCACTTCAGCCAACGGGTCGGCCACTTCGCGGCGCTCGATGACCTCGCCCAGCTCGCTGACTTCCAGCGTGTGGCCACGGAAGCTGTAGATGCGGCGCGCGGGCAGGCCGATGATCGAATAACGCCCGAAGCGTTCACCGCCTTCGACCGACTCGAAAAGATAGGTATACGGGCCGTCCGCCAGTTTCAGGTAGACCGAGAGCGGCGTGTCCAGATCGGACAGCACTTCACGGACAACGGGGACGAAATTGTAGGAGCTGGGGGTGTGGCCTTCAGCGGCCAGCTGCTGGAACTGCTCTTGCGAAATCAAGACGGCTTTCCTTCCGGGAAACGACGGTGGCGGGACGGACGACGGCAACGGGCCACCATCGCCACCAGCGGCGAGCGGAAGAAAGGGAACGCTTGGTCGTCAGAATGGGCACCGCGCAACTCTACCGCAAGATCGCGATGCGGTGTGCACCCGCAACATGATGAATTGCTTGCAGCGGCAACGATTCAGCCACCCAGCAGCGCCGTTTCGACCGGCAGATGCATGCGCAGCCGCGCGCCTTCGCAACGTACATGGAAGCGCCGGGCCTGCAACGGCTCACCGTCCAGATTCAAGGTCAGTGGCTGCTCTGCCTCGATCCACACCTCCTGCAACCGGGTGCGGCTCGCCACCTGGTCGAGCGCCGCGTGCTTGCCCTCGCTGAACAGGGTGCCGAGGGTGGATACCACCTCACCGGACAGTACCGGAACGATGGTCAGGTCCAGCAGCCCGTCATCCAGCAGCGCGTCCGGGCACAGTACCTGGCCGCCCCCGGCCTGCCGGCCATTACCAATGCCCAAGGCGATGAAGCCACCTTCCCAATCGAAACCGTCTCCATGAATGCGGGCCTGGATAGGCTCGATCTGGCCCACCCGCGAAATGCCGGTGATCACATACGCCAGACCGCCCAGCATCTTTTTCAGGCCTTCATGGGTTTCCACAGTGACCTCAGTGCCAAACCCGCCGCTGGCCAAGTTGGCGCACCAATGCACCTTGCCGTCGCCCTCAATCTGCAGCAGGTCAATGGGGCGGGCGTCACTGTGCGTTATCAGCTCCAGTGCCGCCAACGCATCATCGGCAATGCCGGCGGCGGTGGCGAAATCATTGGCGGTGCCCAACGGCAGCAGCGACAACGCGGGCAGCGCCGCAGCGGACAAGGATGTACGGGCCATTGCCTCGGCCACTTCGCTCAAGGTGCCATCGCCACCCCCGGCCACGATCACCGCCGCGCCCGCTTCGATGGCCTCGCGCACGTAACGCTCGGCGTCGCCGGCCTCCCACGTCACCCGTACCGATAACGTTTGGCCGCGCCCACGCATGACATCCACCGCCTCACGAACGGCTTCATCGCCTGCGGATTTTCCATTGAGGATCAGCTGCCAATGCGCGTTGCTCATACCGTTCTCCGAAAGGGCCGGGCAGCCTAGCAATCCGTTGAGACAGGCGGGGTGAATGTCACAGCGCCGTCATCAAGCGTGCGGAGAATGAAAGGCCATAGCAGGGACGACGGATGGAGGCAGGATAAGCCTCCGATGATTCCCCGGCCGCAGTGGCAGCACTGCGGCTTTTTTTTGCCTGTAGCGCCGAGCCATGCTCCGCTGGGCGTTACCGGGAACATTTATGCCGAGCATGGCTCGGCACTACTCATTGGCCTTGGGCGAACTTCTGCAATGCGTCGCCCTGCAGGCGATACACCGTCCATTCGTCCTGCGGCAATGCGCCGGCGGCACGATAGAACGCGATGGCCGGCGTGTTCCAATCCAGCACCGACCACTCGAAACGTCCGCAGCCCTGAGCCACCGCCAGCCTGGCGATGTGCTGCAGCAGCGCTTTTCCGGCGCCGCTGCCGCGTTGCTCCGGGCTGACGTACAGGTCTTCCAGATAGATGCCGTTGCGGCCCAGCCACGTGGAGTAATTGTAGAAATACACCGCGTAGCCGATGGCCTGACCATCACGTTCACAGATCAACGCTTCGGCCTTGGCATCGGCGCCGAACAGGCTGGCACGGATGCCCGCTTCATCGGTCTGCACCGAGGATTCGGCCTTTTCGTAGATGGCCAACTCGCGGATGAACTGCAGGATCAAGCCTGCGTCATCGGCGGTGGCCGGACGAATGACGATGCCCGCCGCAGCCATCACTCAGCTCCGTGCCGCAGCGACGTTGGCGCGCATTTTGGAGATCACGTCGGCATAGTCGGGCGTATTGAAAATGGCCGAACCGGCAACGAATGCGTCGGCGCCGGCAGCAGCGATGGCGCCGATGTTGTCGGCCTTGACGCCGCCATCCACTTCCAGCGTGATCGGCTTGCCCAGCTTGTCGATCATGGTGCGCACCGCGCGCAGCTTGTCCAGCGTGGACGGGATGAAGGCCTGGCCGCCGAAGCCGGGGTTCACCGACATCAACAGCACCAGGTCCAGGTCTTCCAGCACCCAGTCCAGCACTTCCACCGGCGTGCCCGGGTTCAGCACCAGGCCGGCCTTGCAGCCGTGCGATTTGATCAGCTGGATGGTGCGGTGAACGTGGCGGCTGGCTTCCGGGTGGAAGCTGATGAGGCTGGCGCCGGCTTCGGCGAAGTCCGGAACGATGCGGTCCACCGGCTCCACCATCAGGTGCACGTCGATCGGCGCGGTCACGCCGTGCTTGCGCAGCGCCTGGCAGACCATCGGGCCGATGGTCAGGTTGGGCACGTAATGGTTGTCCATCACGTCGAAATGCACCCAATCGGCACCGGCAGCGAGGACGTTGTCCACCTCTTCGCCCAGCTTGGCGAAGTTGGCCGACAGGATGGAGGGGGCAATGATGCAGTTGGACATGGCAGGGGCCTTCAGCGTTTGCGCAGGGTTTTGATGCGGTCGTAGGCGGCGTTGATCTGCCGGGCCTTTTTTTCGGCCTGGTCGCGCAGTTCGGGCGCGGCGCCAGCCACTTTGTCGGGGTGGTATTGGGACATCAGCCGGCGGTAGGCCAGATCGATTTCCGCGTCGGTAGCGTCGCGGGTGACCCCCAGCTCGCGGTAAGGCAAGTCCTTGCCCAGGCGGAACCAGTCGTTGTCAAAGGCGTGCCCCAGGAGCAGGCCGATGACCGCACCAAACAAGGGATTGGGCCTGAAAAGCAGGGCCCCGGCGATGAAACCAAGCAGTTTTCCGTACCAGCGCATGGGCAAGTGAATGGGTCTGGGCGGGAGGGCCCTGCATTTTATGCCACAGCGGCCCAATCCCGCTTTACACTAGGCCGCCCGCCGACCAGCCGCGGGCCCAACGGGTTCAGACCCGGGTCCTCCACGCCGGCGGCTTCACAGCCAAGTCCCAGGAGTGCCCGTGCCAACCACGCTGTTGCAATCCGATCTTCCCGGCCTGCCCTTGCGCCATCGCGGCAAGGTGCGTGATGTGTTCGATATCCCACGCGAACGTCTGCCTGCCGGCACTCCTCCGGGCGAGTACCTGCTGATTGTCGCCACCGACCGCCTGTCGGCCTTCGACGTGGTGCTGCCCGACCCGATCCCGGGCAAGGGCGAAATGCTGTGCCAGGTATCCAATTTCTGGTTCGCCAAGACCGCGCACCTGATGCCCAACCACCTGACCGGCATCGACGTGGCCAGCGTGCTGCCCGAAGGCGTGGACCCGGCGCTGTACGCCAAGCGCGCGGTGGTGACCAAAAAACTCAAGCCGGTGCCAGTGGAAGCCATCGCCCGTGGCTATCTGATTGGCAGTGGCTGGAAGGATTACCAGCGCACCGGCAAGGTCAGCGGCATCCCGCTGCCCAACAACCTGCAGCAGGCTGAAAAACTGCCGGAAGCCATCTTCACCCCGTCCACCAAGGCGGCGGTGGGCGACCACGACGAGAACATCGACTTCGACGCGATGGTCAAGGCCGTGGGCGCGGACCTGGCCGAGAAGGTGCGCGATGCAACGCTGCGCATCTACAAGTTCGCCGCCGAATACGCGGCTGAGCGCGGCATCCTGCTGGCCGACACCAAGTTCGAGTTCGGCACCGATGCCGATGGCCGCCTGTACATCATGGACGAGATGCTGACGCCGGATTCCTCGCGTTACTGGCCGGCCGATGAGTACCAGGTGGGCATCAGCCCGCCAAGCTACGACAAGCAGTTCATCCGCGATTACCTGGAAACGCTGGACTGGGACAAAACCGCGCCAGGCCCGGAACTGCCGGCCAACGTCATCGCGCATACCCGCGACAAGTACGCCGAGGCACTGCACAAGCTGGCCGGCATCAGCATCGACTGACGCCCGCACGCCCTGCCCTCACGGACGCGCCCGGCCCACCGTGCGCGTCCGTAGGGAAGCCGCGCTATGCTCTGCCAGCCAACCCGGGAGGGGACGATGGACATGAGTACCGCACGGCCGGTTGATCGCTATTTCGCGAACTATTCCGGCGACCACCGCAACAGCACCAACCAGGCCATCCACGTGGTCGCGGTACCGGCCATTCTGTGGTCGGTGATCGCCCTGCTGTGGTGCATCCCGCCGCTGCTGCCGTGGTTCCAGCATGGCATCTGGGCCGCGCTGACAATGTTTGGCACCTGGTCTTACTACAACCGCCTGTCGCGCCCGCTGGGCATCGGCATGCTGATGATCTTCTTCGTGTTTGGCTGCATCTGCCGGCTGCTGGAAGACCGGCTCGGTATCACGATGCTGCTGTATATCGGCATTGGGGTGTTTGTGGTGGCGTGGATCGCGCAGTTCATCGGCCACAAGATCGAAGGCCGCCGCCCCAGTTTTCTCACCGACCTGACGTACCTGCTGATCGGCCCCATCTGGGTGCTGGCAAAGCTGTTCCGGCAGTTCGGCTGGCGCTATTGAGCCACGGGCGGACAGGCTTGAAAACGCAGTGAAACCACTGCGTTACGGCACCGTGTCGTCCGGCGCCGTCACCATCGCCGCATCGATCAGGAACGGGCGCGGCGCGTAGCCAAAATCGCGACGCGCCGGTTCGATGTCAAACGCCAGCGGTTGCTGCATGCGCGCCAGCGTGGCGGCATTCATGCCCTGCAACCGGCTTGCCGCATGCGCGGCGCGCAAAGCGAGCCGAAACAGCGGCGCTGGCACCCGCAACAGACGTGGACGTGACGGCAACGCGGCAAGCACACGCCGCACCATCTCGCTGTATCCCAGCACTTCGCCACCGGCCAGTGCATATGCCTGGCCGGCAGTTGCCGGGAACGACAGCACCTGCATCGCCGCGTCCGCCAGGTCCTGCACATGCACCGGCTGGCGCAGGCCATTGGCCGACGATGGCAGCACAAACATGCCGCTGCGTTTTGCCATCTGCGCGATCACGCTCAACGTTTTGTCGCGACCAGCGCCGTACACCAGCGTCGGGCGTAGCACCGTGGCGGCGATGCCACGTTCGCTTGCGGCGGCAAACAGGCGGGTTTCCGCCTCACGCAACCGGCGCGCGACATCGCGCTCGGCCGGCTCGATGGAATCCTGTTTGACATCCACGCTGGTGGAGCCAAACGCGACCACGCGCTGCGTATTGATCTGCGAGGCGGCAAACCAGCGGGCGAAGTGATCCAGCGGCCCGCAGCTGAAAACCGCATCGAACGCGGCCGCGTCCTGCCAAGCGCCGGACAGATCGCCCTGCATCCACGTCAGCCCCGGCTGCGGCTGTTGCGGCTGCCGCGAGACCGCGGTGACCTGCCAGCCCGCGCTCTGAAGGTGGGCCAACAAACGCGCGCCAATCTGCCCGCTGCCACCAAATACCAATGCCTGTGGGGGGATGCCGCGACCGTGCACGTACTCATTCATGCCGCACAGGATAGGGGATGAAGCCAAGCTCCGGCTGCGGGTAGACTCAAACCGCTGACATCGAGGACGCCATGACATCTCCCGCCGACACGCCTACCTCTCTGCTGCTCGCCACCGACCTGAGCGCACGGTGTGACCGCGCCCTGGCCCGCGCGGTGCAGCTTGCACGGCAATGGAATGCACGTCTGGTGGTGGCGACGGTGCTGCCCGACGCGGTGACCGACGAAATTTCCTCCCAGCTTCTCTCATCAACACCCACGTTGGATGACGCCCGCGCCCGGCAATTGGCCGAGCGCCGCCTGCAACGCCTGCTCGACAACCAGGCTGAGGGCGTGGTGGTGGACATCCGCATCGGCCATGGCCACATCGGCCGGGCCGTGCTGCAACTGGCGGAAGAGGAACACTGCGGCCTGATCATCACCGGCATCTCCAGCGACCCGCTGTTCGAGCTGCCCATGCTCGGCTCCAGCGTGTTGTGGCTGACCCGGCATTCGCTGCTGCCCGTGCTGATCGTGCATGACCGCGTGCGCGGGCCGTACCGCAACCTGGCCGTGGCCTGCGACTTCTCCGACAGCACCCTTCACGCCAGCCGGCAGGCGCTGGCCTTGATGGGCACACCGCTGCAACTGTCCTTGGTGCACGCGCTGGACAGCACGTCTGGCCTGCTGTTTTCCGGCGACCGCGAAACCATGCAGGAGCACGCACACGCCGATGCCCGCGAGCAGGCGCAATCGATGCTGACCGAACTGCGGCCACTGCTCGGCCAGGCCCACGTGCAGAAGGTGATCGAGCCCGGCGACCCGGCCCGTATCGTCAGCGAACATGCGCAGGCGGCCGGTGTGGAACTGGTGGTGGTGACCACGCATGGGCGCAGCGCGCTGTTCAACCTGCTCATCGGCAGCGTTGCGCGCCAGCTGGTTGAGACATTGGAAACCGACACGCTGCTGCTGCGTGACAGCCGTTCTTCAGCGGCAGCCACTGCGCCGTCTGGCTCGGCGCCCTGAACCCAAACGGCCCGTTCATAAAAAGCGCGCGGGGGTAAAAAAGCGCCTGTTAGACTCCAAGACCCGCTTGTCACACCTGCGCCCCGCATGACGCCAGTCTTGTTGCTGCTCCTCGCGTTGCCGTTTCTTTTTGCAGCGGTCGTCGCGCTGAATGCCCGCCTGTCCCGGGCTGCAGCCGCATGCCTGGCCGGCGCCGCTCCGGTACTGGGCGTAGCCATCCTCGGCTGGCTGACCCCGGCCATTCTGAACGGCGAGGTGGTCCGCAACAGCTGGCAGTGGCTGCCGCAGATCGGCCTGGACTTCAGCCTGCGCATGGATGGCCTTGCCTGGATGTTTGCCGGGCTGGTGCTGGGCATCGGTGCGCTGGTGGTGCTGTACGCACACTACTACCTCTCCCCCCGCGATAGCGCACGCCGCTTCTACAGCTACCTGCTGCTGTTCATGGGCGCCATGCTGGGCATGGTGCTGTCGGGCAACCTGCTGCTGCTGATGGTGTTCTGGGAATTGACCAGCATCAGCTCGTTCCTGCTGATCGGCTTCTGGTCGCACCGCAAGGACGCCCGCGAAGGCGCGCGCATGGCCTTGATCGTCACCGGTGGCGGTGGCTTGGCACTGTTGGCAGGTGTGTTGCTGATCGGCCGCATCGTCGGCAGTTTTGACCTGGACGTGGTGCTGGCCTCGGGCGAGCTGATCCGCAACAGCGCGCTTTACCCGTGGGCACTGCTGCTGGTGTTGGCCGGCATCTTCACCAAGAGCGCGCAGTTCCCGTTCCATTTCTGGTTGCCGCATGCCATGGCCGCGCCGACGCCGGTGTCGGCGTATCTGCATTCGGCCACGATGGTGAAAGCCGGTGTGTTTCTGCTGGCGCGCCTGCACCCGGCATTGGCCGGCACCGAGTTGTTCTTCTATGTGGTCAGCGGCATTGGCGCTATCACACTGCTGATCGGCGCGTGGAATGCGATCTTCCAGCACGACCTCAAAGGCCTGCTGGCGTATTCCACGATCTCGCATCTGGGCCTGATCACCCTGCTGTTTGGCCTGTCCGCACCGATGGCGGTGGTGGCTGGCGTGTTCCATATCCTCAACCACGCCACCTTCAAGGCGTCGCTGTTCATGGCCGCCGGCATCATCGACCACGAAACCGGCACCCGCGACATGCGCCGGCTCGGTGGCCTGCGCCGGCTGATGCCGGTGACCAGCACCTTGGCCATCGTCGCCTCGCTGGCCATGGCCGGCATTCCGCTGCTCAACGGCTTCCTGTCCAAGGAAATGCTGTTTGCCGAGGCACTGGCCACCGGCGGCCCGGAATGGATGCGTACGGCAATCAGCGGTGCGGCGCTGCTGGCAGGCATTCTTGGCGTGGCCTACAGCCTGCGCTTCGTCGACGACACGTTCTTCGGCAAGGGCCCGCTTGATCTGGACGTGGTGCCGCATGAGCCTCCGCGCTGGATGAAGGTGCCGGTGGAAGTGCTTGTGGTGATCTGCCTGGCCGTGGGTATCGCACCGGCACTGACCATCGCCCCGGTACTGCAGGCGGCGGCCGGTTCCATCCTGGGCACGGACCTGCCCGCGTACAGTCTGGCGGTGTGGCATGGCTTCAATCTGCCGCTGGCGATGAGTTTCATTGGTGTGGTGGGCGGTATCGCGCTGTATGTCGGCCTGCGCCGCTTCACCGATCTGTACTCCGCGCGCAACCGCCCGGTGGGCAAAAACCTGTTTCATCAGGGGCTGGACCTGCTGTTCGGCTTCGCCCATCGCGTCACCACCGCGCTGGCCAACGGCAGCCTGCAGCGCATGTTGATGGCGCTGGTGCTGGTGGCAGTGGTCGTGGCGGCAGCGCCGTTCATCGCCAACCCGACCATGCCGACATGGCCGGCACCGCAGCCGATTCCGCTGTTGGGCTGGACGCTGTGGCTGATCATGCTGGCCTGCGCGTTCGCCGGGTTGTTCCTGTTCCAGCAGCGTCTGCTGGCACTGATCGTGATGGGCGGCACCGGGCTGATGGTGGCGCTGACTTTCGTGTTCCTGTCCGCACCGGACCTGGCGCTGACCCAGTTGATGGTGGAGATGGTGACGCTGGCGCTGATGCTGCTGGCCATGAACTACCTGCCGGCGCAATCGCCACCTGAGCATTCGCGCTGGCGCAAGCGGCGCGATGCGGCCATTGCCATCGTTGCCGGTGGCGGCCTGGCCGCGCTGGCGTATTCGATGATGACCCTGCCGCCCAACACCATGGCCGGCGAGCTGCTGGTGCGTTCGCTGCCGGAGGCTTACGGCCACAACGTGGTGAACGTGATCCTGGTGGACTTCCGCGGGTTCGATACCTTCGGTGAGATCACCGTGTTCGGCATCGCTGCGCTGGTGGTGCACGCGCTGCTGCGGCGCTCGCGCATGGCGCCGGAGCAGATCATGCCGGGCCCGCCGATCAAGCTGCCGGTGCCGGCGGACCTGGCGCAGATCATGTTCCCGCTGACGCTGACCGTCTCCATCTTCCTGTTCCTGCGCGGCCACAACGCGCCGGGCGGTGGCTTTGTTGCCGGCCTGGTGCTGGCGGTGCCGCTGCTGATCCAGTACGTGATCCAGGGCACGGCGTCGGTGGAGTCGCGTTTTGGTTTCGACTACATCCGCTGCATCGGCCTGGGCCTGCTGATCGCCCTGCTCAGCGGCGCGGCCTCGCTGATCTTCGGCGTGCCGTTCCTCACCAGCGGCCACCTGGATCTGCACCTGCCGCTGATCGGTACAGTGCCGCTGGCCAGCGCCATTGGTTTTGATACCGGCGTGTACCTGGTGGTGTTTGGCGGGGTGATGCTGATCCTGTCGATGATGGGCACGGTCAAGCCCTCGCGTACCCGCAACGCCCGCAATGGCGAAATTGATATCCACCGCCGTTCGGCACGCACCGGGGAGATGCACTGATGGAACTGGCCCTGGCAAGCGCCATCGGCGTACTGGCCGGCATCGGCATCTACCTGATGCTGCGTGCGCGCAGTTTTGACGTGATTCTCGGCATGACCTTTCTGTCCTACGCCACCAACCTGCTGATCTTCAGCGCGGGGCGGCCGGTAATCGGCAAAGCGCCGGTGCTCAAGGACGGCGTGGCCACCAGCCTTGCGCATTACACCGACCCCCTGCCGCAGGCTTTGGTGCTGACGGCCATCGTCATTGCATTTGCGATGACCGCCGTGAGCATCGTGCTGGCCATGCGCAACCGCAGTGACAACCACAGCGACCATGTCGATGCGCATGAGCCCGAGCCGGTGGCTGCCGCGCCGGATGCCGGTGCCAAGCCGGGAGACGGCGCATGAATCACCTGGTGATCCTGCCGATCCTGATTCCGCTGCTGGGCGCTTCGTTGTCGTTGTTCATCGAGCACCGCCGTTTTGGGCCCAAGGTCCAGCGCAGCGTGGCGTGGCTGAGCATGGCGGCGTTGGCGGTGGTGGTGGCGCTGCTGTTCGCCCAGACCAACGAAGGCCGCATCTCGGCTTACCTGCTGGGTGACTGGCCGGCGCGGCTGGGCATCGTGCTGGTGGCCGATCGCTTGGCCGGCTGGATGCTGGGCACCACGTTGCTGCTGGCCATCGCCTGCCTGCTGTATGCCTGCACTGGCTGGGACCGGCGCGCGCCGCATTTCCATGCGCTGTTCCAGTTCCAGCTGGTCGGCCTCAACGGTGCGTTCCTGACCGGCGACATCTTCAACCTGTTCGTGTTCTTCGAAGTGCTGCTGATCGCCTCCTACGGCCTGCTGCTGTCGGGTGGGCGCGGCCTGCGCATGCGCATCGGCCTGCATTACGTGGTGTTCAACATCGCCGCTTCGACGCTGTTCCTGATCGCGCTGGGCATGCTCTACGCCACGCTTGGTTCGTTGAACATGGCCGAAATCAGCCAGCGCATCGCCGAGCTGCCACCTTCGCACCTGAAGTTGGCCAAGGCCGCACTGGGGCTGCTGCTGGTGGTGTTCTGCTCCAAGGCTGCGTTGCTGCCGCTGTACCTGTGGCTGCCCGAATCTTACGCACGGGCACCGGCGGCGGTGGCCGCGCTGTTCGTGATCATGACCAAGGTCGGCCTGTATGCCGTGCTGCGGGTAAGCACGCTGTGGCTCGGCGATGGCGCCGGTGCGATGAGCGGGTACTCGTCCGACTGGCTGCTGTGGGCCGGTGTCGCCACCTTGGTGGTCGCCGCGTTGGGCGCCCTGGCTGCCACGCGCATGAGCGTGCTGGTGGCCTACCTGGTGGTGGTTTCGGCGGCGACGCTGTTCATTGCTTTCGCCTTGGGCAATGCCGGCACGATCTCGGCCGGCCTGTTCTACCTGCCACACAGCACGTTCACCGCTGCGGCGATGTTCCTGGTGGCCGACCTGATCCGCCGCCGCCGCATCCGTGCTGGTGAGCGCCGCGATGGCGAGCTCACCGTGCTGCCGGGCAAAACCGCCACCGGGCTGATGTTCCTGGTCGCCGCCGTGGCTGTGGCCGGGCTGCCGCCTTTGGCCGGCTTCCTGGCCAAGGTGGCGCTGCTCTCGGCGGTCCCGCACGCGCATACCGGCGTGGTCTGGGCAGCGGTGCTGGGTAGCAGCCTGCTGGTGATCATGGGCCTGACCCGCACCGGCATCCGCCTGTTCTGGCATGTGCCCGGTGATGACGAAACTCCACCGGAACCCGAACAGGCCGTCGAGGCGCCCGCGCGCCCGTTTGAAACCGCTGCCGCCAGCCTGCTGTTGGCCTATGTGGTGGCGATGACTGTATTTGCCGCACCGCTGATGCGGCAGACCGACGCCATCGCCGCGCAGCTGCTGACGCCGGAGCAATACCTCAATGACATACGCGGCACCACGCCGCAGGTGAGGCAGCCATGAGTACGCGCCGCCCCCTGCTGCGCAGGATGTTCCCCTCTCCAGCCCTGTCGATCACCGTAGTCGCGTTCTGGATGCTGATGTCCTCCAGTTTCGACCTGGGGCAACTTCTGCTGGGCATTCTGCTGGGCCTGGTGATTCCGTTGTTCGCGGCCCGGCTGGACCGTGAGTTCGCCCGGCTCGGGACGTTGCGGCCGGTACCCAAGCTGCTGGTTGTGGTGCTGTGGGACATCCTCATCTCCAACATCCGCGTCGCCGCGCAGGTACTGGGCCCGGAGCAGCGGCTCAAACCCGGTTTCATCTGGGTACCGCTGGATATCGAAAACATCCACGGCATCGCCGCGCTGACCAGCTTCATCACCCTGACGCCGGGCACGGTATCGGCCGCCCTGTCCGAAGACCGCCGTCATCTGCTGGTGCACGTGCTGCATCTTGAAGATGCCGGCAGGCTCATTGCCGAGATCAAGGCGCGCTACGAGGCGCCACTGATGGAGATCTTCCCGTGAACGGATACGCGATTTTTGAAACCACCGTGGTGGTCTGCATGCACGTCGTTGGCGTGGCAATGCTGCTGACGTTGTGGCGGCTGCTGCGCGGGCCCACCGTGCCCGACCGCATCCTCGCGCTGGATACGCTGTCGGTCACGGCCATCGCCGAGCTGATGCTGTTTGGCCTGTACCTGGACTCGGCCATCTACTTTGAAGCGGCGTTGATCATCGCCATGCTGGGCTTCGGCAGCACCGTGGTGCTGAGCAAATACGTGCTGCGCCGGGACATTGTCGAATGATTACTTTTCTGCAGATCGCATTGTCGGCACTGCTGCTGTTCGGGTGCTTCTTCATCCTGGTGGGTGCATTGGGACTGGTGCGCTTTTCCGATTTCTTCAAGCGCCTGCATGCGCCCACCAAGGCCAGCACGCTGGGCGTGGGCTGCGTGCTGGTGTGCTCGGTGGCGTATCACATCTTCCTGGGCGTGGACCCGCAGCCCCGCGAGCTGCTGATCACCGTGTTCCTGTTCATCACCGCACCGATCAGCGCCCACCTGATGGCCAAGGCCGCGCTGTCACTGATGATGGAAAGCCGCCCGGAAGTACCGGGCGAAGACAAGAAGTAAGCAGGTGCAAGCTGCGGCGCTGGAGCTGAAACTCCGCGCCGCATCATCACAGCACCTGCGCTCAGTGCAGCAGCGCCAGCTCCAGGCCCACCCATGCCAGGAATGCGACGAACAACACGCCGCCTTCGCCCCGGCTGATCTTCAGGTCGCCGCGCAGCATCGGGTACAGCATCAGCACGAAGACGATGGCCGCCGGCAGTTCCAGCCGCACGAACGAGGCCGGCATCGGCATCGGCCGCAGCGCCGCCATGCCGCCGATCACCACCAGAACATTGAACAGGCTGGAGCCGATGACGTGGCCCACCACCATGTCGCCCTGTCCGCGACGTGCGGCGGCGATGGCTGCGGCCACTTCCGGCAGTGCGGTGCCGATGGCCACCGGCAACAGGCCCGCCAGCAGCGGTGACATGCCCCAGCCGGCGCCGATTACCGGCGCGGCCTGCACCACCCAGCGCGCGCCGTAGTACAGCACCACGGCGGCAATGACCAGGCGGATGATGTTCAAACCCAGCACGGTACGGGTGGTGGCGTAGTCGGCGATGTTCTCCTGCAGCTCAACCGGCTCGCGCCGCGCACGCACCAGCAGGAACGCCACCACCGCGACAAAGCCCAGCAGCAGCACGATGCCCTCGATGCGGCTGATGGCCCCATCCAGCCCAAAGACGATCAACGCCAGCGAGGCCACCGCCAGCAGCACCAGCAGCGGCGACAACAGCCGCGTACGCACCACCAGCGGGTAGGCCAATGCGGCCAGCGCCAAGGTCAGGCCGACGTTGACGATGTTGCTGCCGACCGCGTTGCCCAGCGCCAGCTCCTGCGCCCCTACCGCGAAGGCCCGCGCGTTGACCACCAGTTCCGGCAGCGAGGTGCCGAAAGCCACCAGCAGCAGGCCTGCGACGAACGGAGAGGCACCAAACCGCTGCGCCAGGCCCGACGCCGCCTTGACGATGGAATCCCCCCCCAGCGCCAGCAGCACCAGCCCCAGCACGAACCACACGATGGCTTCAAACATCACACGTCTCTCCCGGCGACGGCGGCGCGCACGTGCTGATCACGCCGCGCCAATATTGATCTGGCAAAGACTATCAGCCGCAGCCTTCCACGTAGTCCACCTGTGGCGACAGGCCCACCCGCCATGCCGTGGCCTTGCCGTCGGCGCCCAGCTCGAACACCAGCACGCCCTGGCTGCCATCAGCGGCCGGGACGCGCAACACCTTGCCGCCTTCGACGTACTTGTGCGGCTGCGGCGCTTCTGCCTGTGGATACAACGCCTGCAGCTGCGCCAGATCCATCCCCCGCTTGCCGCCCCCCGGCGCGACGATATCGGCATTGCGCAGGTCGTAACGGACAAACTGCCCGCCTTCGATCATGAAGGCCACGCCGCCCTCGCCCTGCCCGGCCGGCTGCAGGTAATAGCAGCCACCGTCGGCGGCGGCATCGCCCTGTAGTTCCTTGCCCCATGCTTCTGCCAGTTGCTCGGCATCCACCCCCAACTGTGCCGGGCCATAGCCCTGCCAGTCGGCGTCACTGGCGGCGACGGCCTCACCAGATGCGGTTGGCATTGCCGCCGGGCTGGCCTCCGCCGTGGCGGGCGCGGCTTGCGGCGCAGGGGTGGGCTCCGGCGCGCGGTTGCAGGCGGTGAGCAGGACGACCATGGCGGCCAATGGCAAAACTATGCGGCTCATGCGGCGACTCCAAAGGGAAACCGGGGCCGAGTCTAACCACAAGCCCGTATCCATCGTGCGAGCTGTCATCGTGCTTTCACCTGCACACAGCAGGCTGGGGCCCCCGCGCTGTCGCCCTGGCCGCTCATGCACCCGCGCAAGACCGAACTCGCCCATACCGTGCTGCAGGCCCACCGGGCCCCCTTGGACCTGCGCCAACGCCGCGCGTTGATCCTGTGCGACGGCAAACGCAGCCTTGCCGAGCTGGCCCTGCTGCTGGGCAACGACACCCCGGTTTTGATCGCGCAGCTGCAGCACAGCGGCTACCTGCAGGGCGATGACGAGCGCGTCGTACCTGCCGTCATGCCAACGTCGGCAACCCCGGTGACGCCGGTGGTCGAGCGCCGCCGCTCGATGGTGGCCGCGCGCATCTATGTGTTGGACATTCTGGCGCTGCAGCGCAACCCCACCGCGGCGCAGCTGCACCGCGTGCTGCAAGCCACGCGCGAGGAAGAAGACACCATCAACGCGCTGCAGCTGGCGTTGGCGCACCTGCCGGCGATCACCTCCCACGGCTACGCGCAGCGCGTGCGTGGCCGCTTGCAGGAGGTGTTGCCGGAGGCATATCTGGCAGCGGTGCTCGAAGGCACACCGCTGCCGTCCTGATCACGCCTTGGGCGGCGTGAAGTTGTCGCGCAGGCCGCTCCAGCAGGCCTGGTAGCCGCGCTGGCGATGGTCAGCGGCGATAGCCTGCTCGCTCGGGCAGATCACCCCGCGCGTTTCGAACATGAAGGCCATCGTCTCGGTGATCACATCGGGCTTGCTGAGGTCGGCGTTGGATGCCTTGTCGAACGTGGCCGCATCCGGGCCATGGCCGCTCATGCAGTTGTGCAGAGACGCACCGCCCGGCACGAAGCCTTCGGCCTTGGCGTCGTAGGCACCGTGAATAAGGCCCATGAACTCGCTGGCGATGTTGCGGTGGAACCACGGCGGCCGGAACGTGTTCTGCGCCACCAGCCAGCGCGGCGGGAAGATCACGAAATCCAGGTTACTGGTGCCGGGCGTGTCGCTGGCCGAATGCAGCACCAGGAAGATCGACGGATCGGGGTGGTCGTAACTGATTGAACCGATGGCGTTGAAATGGCGCAGGTCGTAGCGGTAAGGCGCGAAGTTGCCATGCCAGCCCACAACATCCAACGGCGAGTGGTTGATGTCGGCGCGCCACAGCCGGCCGTGGAACTTGGCCACCAATTCAAACTCGCCTTCCAGGTTTTCATAGGCGGCCACCGGCGTTTCAAAATCACGCGGGTTGGCCAAGCCGTTGCTGCCGATCGGGCCGAGGTCGGGCAGCTTGAGCAGCGCGCCGAAGTTTTCGCACACGTAACCGCGTGCCTGCCCGTCCGGCAGTTCAACGGCAAAGCGCACGCCACGCGGAATCACCGCAATCTGCTGTGGCTCGATGTCGATCACGCCCATCTCGGTGCGCAGGCGTAGGCGACCCAGCTGCGGCACGATCAGCAGTTCGCCATCGGCGTTGTAGAAATAGCGGCCACGCATGTCGGCATTGGCCGCGTACATATGGATGCCCGCGCCGGTATGCGCCTCGGGACCGCCATTGCCGCCCATGGTGTACAGGCCTTCGATGAAATCGGTGGGCGTGCCGGGCAGCGGCAGGGGGTCCCAACGCAGCTGGTTCGGCGATACCGCCGCATGGCTGAAGTTGCCATGCAGACGCGGCTGATCGAATGGCGTGAACTCACCGTGCATCACCGCCGGGCGGATACGGTACAGCCAGCTGCGACGATTGCTACCGCGCGGCGCGGTGAACGCGCTGCCGGTCAGCTGTTCGGCATACAGCCCATGCGCGACACGCTGCGGCGAATTGCGCCCCACCGGCAACGTGCCGGGCACAGCCTCGGTAGCGAACTCGTTGCCGAAGCCGGATTGATAACCGTTGCTGACCATGGTGGCGCCCTTGCCTTGCATTTGAGCCCCCCTCCCGCGTGCGGGAGAGAGGTTGGGGTGAGGGTGAATCGGTTGCGGTAATGCTACGTGTTCCGGAAGCTGTTGCCCTCACCCCAACCCCACTCCCGCACGCGGGAGAGGGGCTCCAGGCAAGCGCCAATAACCGCCTTACAGCACGCCGCGCTTGATCTGGTCGCGCTCGATGCTTTCAAACAACGCCTGGAAATTGCCTTCACCAAAGCCTTCGTTGCCCTTGCGCTGGATGATCTCGAAGAAGATCGGGCCAATGCAGTTCTGGGTGAAGATCTGCAGCAGCTTGCGCTGCTTGGTTTCCGGGTCCGCGTCGATCAGGATCTTGTTCCTGCGCAGGCGCGGCACGTCTTCGCCGTTGTCTGGAATGCGCAGATCCACCACGTCGAAGTAGCTGTCGGGCGTGTCCAGGAATTCAATGCCGTGCTCGCGCATCGCTTCCACCGTGTCGTAGATGTTGTCGGTGAAACAGGCAATGTGCTGGATGCCCTCGCCCTTGTAGGCGTCCAGGTATTCGTTGATCTGGCTCTTGGGGTCGGACGACTCGTTGAGCGGAATGCGCACGATGCCGTCCGGCGCGGTCATCGCTTTGGACACCAGGCCGGTCTTGGCACCCTTGATGTCGAAGTAACGGATCTCGCGGAAGTTGAAAAGACGCTCGTAGTAATCCGACCACTGCTGCATGTTGCCCAGGTACAGATTGTGGGTGAGGTGGTCGATGAAGGTCAGGCCAAAGCCCTTCGGGTTCTGGTCGGCGCCTTCCACCGGCACATAGTCGGTGTCGTAGATGCTACCGGCGTCGCCATAGCGGTCCACCAGGTACAGCATGCAGTCGCCAATGCCCTTGATCACCGGAGCGGGAACGGCGCGCGAATCGGCCAGCAGGGAGACTTCCTCGGCGCCATTGCCCAGGGCGGCGGCCAACACGTCGGCGGCCGGCTTCTGGAAACGGATGGCGAAGCCGCAGGCGCTCGGGCCATGCTTGGCGGCGAAGTCCGCGGCGAAGGAGTCCGGCTCCTCATTCACAAGGAAGTTGACGCCGCCTTGACGGTAGACGGTAATAGCACGCTGCCGGTGGCGAAGCACGGCAGTGAAACCCATGTTCCGGAAGTACGCGTGCAGCTGGTCGGCCTGCCCGGCCGGTGCGGCGAACTCGACGAACTCAAAACCATCAATGCCCATCGGGTTTTCGAAGGTGGTGACCTGCATGCCCAGGTTGGGTGCGTGGGTTGCGGTGCGGGTTTCAGTGTTCATGAGGTTGCCTCCGGGAGCGTGGCCGCCGCCGATGACGGGCGACGGGAAAACAGGGAGATCCGCGCAGGTTTGCGGATCAGAGCAGAAGGTTATAGTTTCACATGAAACCACCATCAAGGTGCACTGCAGCATGAGTTCTTCCGACTACAGCAAGTCCACCAGCATCCGGGCCTCGAACGTCCTGCTGGATCTTGAGCAGTTTCTGCCCTACCGCATCAGCGTCCTCTCCAATCGGGTCAGCGGCAACATCGCCCGGCTGTATGGCGAGCGCTACGGTCTGGCCATCCCCGAATGGCGGGTGATCACCATCCTGGCGCTGTACCCAGGCTCCTCGGCCAGTGAGGTGTCCGAGCGCACGGCCATGGACAAGGTGGCCGTCAGCCGCGCCGTGGCGCGCCTGCTGGAGCGTGGCTTCATCAAACGCGAGACGCACGGGGACGACCGCCGTCGTTCGGTGTTGGCCTTGTCGGCGGCTGGGTTCGAGGTCTACGAGACCATCGCGCCGATGGTCATCGAGATGGACCGCCGCCTGATGTCAGTGCTCACCGAAGAAGAGGAGCAGGTGCTTGAACGCCTGATCACGCGCCTGGCCGAGGCTGGCCTGCAGCGCATGGCCGAAGGCTGAGCTCGGCACCACAGGTGCCGAGCTTGTCTTGCGCTGCTGTACGCATGCCTTCGTGATGAAGCGCCTGCCCGGCATCGCTGGACACTACCGGTGACGCGTGCGGCGATGTGCGGCTCAGCTGAGGTGTTTGCGCCGCGCGTAGATCCACGGCGCAGCCAGCGCAGCGATGGCACCGCCGGCAAAGCCCAACGCAGCCGCGACCGCTGCTGCTTCAACGCGACCGGGCAACGCCAGCGCCGCGATCAGCAGCAAGGCGGCGGGCAGGCCGATGAACGAGGTCAGGAAAAAGCGCCAGCGCGGCACCCAGGTGTGCAGCTGCATCAGGCTTGCGCCACTCCAGGCCTCGCCGGCATGGTCACGTCCGATTTTGTCCACCAGCTTGACCAGGTCCACCTCAACAACAGACTTGCCGGTACGCGCCAACGCCAGCGCAGCGCCAACTTCTGCCGGTGCCGGCCAGTTCGACGGCCATGGTTCTGGCGCCGCCACGCCATAGGCGGACAACAGCGGTAGCGTCAGTGACGGCACTGACAGCGCGCGCAACTTACGCTTGTCCAGCACGCACCACACTTGCGTGGTGCCATCGCAATCGGCCAGATACAACGCCAGTTGCTCCGCCGCCGGGTACGGCAAGGCGGTGACGCGCGCGGGCAGCGTTTCCAGGCCCATCGCACGCAGAAAGCCCACCCGCCCACGCCCGGCATGCGCCCATGCCAACCCAAGGGGTGCCAGCAGCATCACCTCGGCCAGATCGGCATTGCCCGGCACCGCGCGATCGTCGCTGCCCAGATACGCCGCCAACGACTTGGGCTCGGCGACATCGCGCTTGTCCCAACGCTGCGAGTGACCCAGCAGAAACTTGAGCGGCACCCGCGCCGCGATGGTTTCACCGCGCGCGCTGTCGGAGGCAAACGGCACCACCGAGGCGACGAATGCACGCAGCTCGTTGCCCGGCGATGTATTCCACTCAGCAGGTAGCAGCCCGGCCAGCAGCCCGTTGCGTGCCAGCTGATCAATCTGTTCTTTCTGCTCCACCAACCGTGTCACCGCAGCCTGCAGCATGATGTTGGGCGGCACCGCCGACTGCGGCAGGCGCGAGTGCGGTTGCGCGGGGGCTTCATCGTCCGCTTCCGGGGCGTCGTCCAACAGCGCATCCACCGTAGGCAGGCTGATGCCGGCCAGGTCGGGTGCGGGAGCGTCGGCAGTACTGGAAGAGGCGTTGGCAGCGGACTGCATGTGGAGGCCGGATGCAGAAGGATTGATCCGTTAGCGGCCAAACACGGAAAAAATGAACCCTGCGCCACGGGCCATCCGCAACCGCGTAGCACCGAGCCAAACAAAAACGGCGCCTCCCGGCGCCGTTTCTGCTCAACCACATCGCAGGCTTACTTCGCCGGCGGCGCCCATTCTTTGAGGAAGGCGAAGAACCTGGTGCGGTCGTAACCCTTGCCCTTCTCCAACTCACCGGTGAACTGCGAGTGCAGCAGTTCACCTTCGGCATCCAGCACCAGCAGGTGCGGGTAAGCCTTGATCTCCGGGAAGCGGGACAGGAATGCGGTGTTCTCGTTGTCCTCGCTGTAGTTGACCTTCATCCACACATAGTTGGCATCGCGGAAGCGGCGGATCTCCGAATCGCCTTCCATGAAGGCGTCCAGCAGATGGCACCACGAGCACCATTCGCCACCCACGTCCAACATGATCCGTTTGCCACCGCGCTGGGCCTCGACCTTGGCGGTTTCCAGATCGGCGGCCGGGTCGCGGGCCGGGTCGAACTGCGCGTTGAGCCCGGCCACTGCGGCGATGTCCGCCGCAGTGGGGGTATTGCCCGATGCCACCGGCTGGCTGGTGTCAGCCACCGGTGTCTTCTGTTCGGAGGTATCCAGCGGCTGCACTTTTTCCGGTGCCTGGGCCGGCGGCGCGTTGCAGCCGGCAAGTGCTACGGCGAGCAGCAGGGGAATCGTTCCGAACATCGGTTTCATCGTTGTTTCCTCACTTCACGCCGTGCATGAGCTTCTGCACCAGCGGGGCGATCAGGAACAGCAGCACGCCGCCGCCGATCAGGATCCAGAAGCCCATCGTGTAACCGGAATGGGCCGACTGCACGGTCATGCCACCGGCGCCGCTGACGTGGCCGGCGAACAGACCTGCCAGGTTGTTGCCGATGCCGGTGGACAGGAACCAGCCACCCATCGCGAAGCCCACCAGACGCACTGGCGCCAGCTTGGTCACCATCGACAGACCGATCGGCGACAGGCACAGCTCACCGATGGACTGGATCCAGTACACCGCGAACAGCGTCCAGAACGGGATCTTGTTGGTGCCCGGGTCGAGCATGCTGGACAGGGCAAACATCAGCAGCAGGAACGCCAGACCGTTGAACATCAGGCCTAGGCCGAACTTGCGCGGGATGGACGGATTGAACTTGCCTAGGCGCACCCACAGCCATGCAAGGATCGGGGCCAAGGTGATGATGGCCACGGAGTTGACCGACTGGAACCACGCGGTCGGGAAGGTCCAATCACCGAACTGACGGTCGACGATGCGCTCTGCCAGGAAGGTGAAGGAGCTGCCTGCCTGTTCGAAGAACATCCAGAACAGCACGTTGAAAGTGAAGATGATCAGCATGGCGATCACGCGGTTGCGTGACACGGAGCCTTCGCGGGCGCCTTCGACCAGCAGCATGATGCCCAGGCCGATGAACATGATCGTCAGGATCACCTGCAGCACGTTGGCACCGGCATTGAGCAGGCCGTACATCACCGGGATGGCGATCAGGCAGGCGATGGCGGTCTTGATGACCGGGCCACTGCCCTGCTTGTCCGGCAACGGTGCACCGATGCCCTTGAGGTGGCGGCGCTCCATCTGGAACCAGAACAGGCTGATCAGCATGCCAATGCCCGAGGCGATGAACACCATCTTGTAGGCCGGCATGGCGTCGGTGCCAAACACCTTCTGCGCCAGGATCTGGGTGAGGATCGGCGAGATCATGGCACCCATGTTGATGCCCATGTAGAAGATGGTGAAGCCCGAATCGCGACGATCATCATCCAACCGGTACAGCTTGCCCACCATCGTGGAGATGTTGGGTTTGAACAGGCCGTTGCCGACGATGATGGTGGCCAGGCCCAGGTTGAACACCTGCTGGTTGGGGATGGCGATCATGAACAGGCCAGCGGCCATGATCACCGCGCCCATCAGGATCGAGCGTTGGTAGCCGATGATCCGGTCGGCCGCGAAGCCACCAAAGATGGCTGCCGCATACACCAGCGCCAGATAGGCACCGTAGGTATGGCTGGCGGTCTCCTCACCGGCCGCGCTGCCGCCGTGGAACTGCGCCACGATGTACAGCACAAGCGCCCAACGGATGCCATAGAACGCAAAGCGTTCCCAGAACTCGGTCATGAACAGCATCCACAGCGGACGCGGGTGGCCAAGTGTCGTCTTGAACTCCGGCACGGGCGCCGGTGTTGATGCTGAATTGGGCGCGGCAGCGCTCATGCGATGTCCCCTGAAGATTCGGTGGGCAAATGAAGCGAAAGAGATCGGCCGGAACCGGCGCGACGGGCGAGGATCACAGAAGCGTCGGCTTCACGTCAAATCGACAACGTCATGGTCAGGCCGTGTTCATTGCCTGCCCACAACGGCCTGAAACCCGCAGCGTGTCCGCGTCAACATGCTGAATGGGTTGGGTTTTGAGTGCGCGCCGGGCACTCAGGTATCGGCGCGGATGCTGGTGCGCACCTCGAACAGTTCCGGGAAGAACGTCAGCTCCAACGCCTGCCGCAGGAAGCCCACGCCGCTGGAACCACCGGTGCCACGCTTGAAGCCGATTACCCGCATCACGGTGCGCATGTGGCGGAAGCGCCACAGTTGGAACTGGGTTTCCAGGTCCACCATGTCCTCGCACAGGGAGTACTCGCGCCAGTAGCGGTCGGTGTCCTGGTAGATGTTCTCGAACACCGTGCGCAGGGCCGGGTCGCTGACATGCGGCTGGGTCCAGTCGTGGCCTTCGTAGGTGGCCGGGATGGCGTGACCGAAGCGCGACAGGTAGGCCAGGAATTCCTCGTACAGGCTCGGCGCTTCCAGCACCTGGCGCAGTTGCGCCTGCCCGTCCGGGTCATGGGCGAACACGTTGAGCATGTCGGCGTTCTTGTTGCCCAGCAGGAACTCGATGTAGCGGTACTGCAGCGACTGGAAGCCGGACGAGGGCCCCAGCACATCACGGAAGCCCATGTATTCGGACGGGGTAAGGGTTTCCAGTACCGCCCATTGCTCGGTCAGCAGGCGCAGTACCTGCTTGCCGCGCGCCAGCACTTTGCGGCATTGCCACACTTCATCGCGCTGCAGGTGGGCCTTGGCCGCACGCAGCTCGTGCGCCAACAGCTTCAGCCACAGCTCGGAGGTCTGGTGCTGGATGATGAACAGCATCTCGTCGTGGTGCGGGGGATCGGACAAGGGCTGCTGGGCCGACAGCAGCTGGTCCAGGCGCAGGTAGCCGCCATAGGTGAGCCTGCCCTGCAGGTCGGTGTGGATACCGGCTTCGAGCTCACGCTGGTTTTTTTCTACGGTCATCGGCCTGGCCATCGGATGGGGCGGCAAGGGTAACGCAGGCCGACGCCGGCACGGAGGCCCACACCCGGTGGTAGCACCGCGCCACGCTCGGCGGCGGCATTGCCGGTAGCGCCCCCTGCCGAGCATGGCTCGGCACTACGCGTCTTCCTTTCCCGCGCAAACGGAATCAGAACACTTGCAATGGCAACCGGCGCGACAATGCTCGGGCTTCACGTCAGCTTGCTGAATACGTTGCGTTTGCTCGACCAGCGCCTGCCACATGGAACGAAAGCGACGTTTGCCCGGTCAATCGTGCTGCGCCGCAGGACAGCTTTTTCGCAACGAGTCCTTACCATGTGCAATTCCTATCATTTGAAACCATCTGTTCAAGGTGTTGCTGCAATGACGGTTTCCGCCCAATTCAAAATCGAATACCTGCAGTACCTGGATGCCGACGGCAACCTGGTACGCAATGACCTCCCCGAGTCGCTGCGCGACCCCCGTGCGCTGCTGCCGATGTTCCGGCAGATGCTGGCCACGCGGGTGTTCGACACCAAGGCCGTGGCGCTGCAGCGCACCGGCAAGCTCGGCACCTTCGCCTCCTGCCTGGGCCACGAAGCGGCCCACGTCGGCATCGGCGCGGCCATGAAGAGCGGGGACGTGTTCGCCCCCAGCTACCGCGAGTACGGCGCCATGTTCATGCGCGGCGTGCGCCCGCGCGACGTCCTGATGTACTGGGGCGGCGACGAGCGTGGCAGCGACTACGCCCGTGACAGCGACGCGGCCCGCGACTTCCCGATCTGTGTGCCGATCTCCACCCAGTGCCTGCACGCGGCCGGGTCGGCGTTGTCGTTCAAGCTGCGCGGCATGCCGCAGGTTGCCGTGACCGTGTGCGGTGACGGCGGCAGCTCCAAGACCGACTTCTACGCTGCACTGAACTCGGCCGGCGCCTACCAGTTGCCGCTGATCATGTGCATCGTCAACAACGGCTGGGCCATCTCGGTGCCGCGTTCGGCCCAGACCGGCGCCGAAACCCTGGCCCAGAAGGGCTTGGCCGGTGGCCTGTTCTGCCTGCAGGTGGACGGCAACGACCTGATCGCCGTGCTGGCCGCGATGGAGCAGGCGCGTGAGCGTGCGCTGTCCGGCAAGGGCGGCACCGTGCTGGAGCTGCTCACCTACCGCCTGTCCGACCACACCACCGCCGATGACGCCCGCCGCTACCGCGACGACGCCGAAGTGAAGGCGGCCTGGTTGAACGAGCCGATGCTGCGCCTGCGCAAGTACCTCACCGCCCAAGGTGTGTGGAGCGAAGAAGAAGAAAAGAACTGGATCACCGAATGCGGCACCCGCGTGGACGAGGAGGTCAATGCCTACCTCAACTGCCCGGTGCAGCCGGTCGAGGCCATGTTCGACTACCTCTACGCCGACCCGCCGCCGGACGTGCTGGCACAGCGGGCATCTGCCATGGCACTGGAGCAGGGCAATGGATGACATCAAGCAGCACGTCGTTTCAGCAACCCCGGCCGGCCATGACCTCGGCACGGCCCACAGCGCGGCAAGCAACAGCGGAGAAGCCACCATGACCGCCACCCCGATCACCCTCATCGAAGCCGTCACCCAGGCCCTGGCCTGGGAAATGGAACACGACCCGTCGGTGCTGGTGCTGGGCGAAGACGTTGGCGTCAACGGCGGCGTGTTCCGCGCCACCGCTGGCCTGCAGCAGCAGTTCGGCGCGCAGCGCGTGCTGGATACCCCGCTGGACGAAACCACCATTGCCGGCCTCACCGTCGGCCTGGCCGCACAGGGCATGAAGCCGGTGGCCGAAGCCCAGTTCGACGGCTTCGTCTACCCGATGGTGGACCACATCATCTGCCACGCCGCACGCCTGCGTAACCGTACCCGCGGCCGCCTGCATTGCCCGATGGTGCTGCGCGTGCCGTGGGGCGGTGGCATCCGTGCGCCGGAGCACCACAGCGAGGCCAACGAAGCCATTTTCACCAACGTGCCGGGCCTGCGCGTGGTGCTGCCGTCCAGCCCGCAGCGCGCCTACGGCCTGCTGCTGGCGGCGATCCGCGAGCCGGATCCGGTGATCTACATGGAGCCCAAGCGCATCTACCGCCAGTACAAGGAAGTGGTCGCCAACGATGGCGAAGCCTTGCCGCTGGATGTGTGCTTCGTGCTGCGTGACGGCACCGACGTGACCCTGGTGACCTGGGGCGCGCAGGTGAAGGAAGCCCTGGAAGCGGCCGACAAACTGGCCGGCGAAGGCATCAGTGCCGAAGTCATCGACGTGGCCACGCTGCGCCCGCTGGACTTCGCCACCATCGCCGAATCCGTGGCCAAGACCGGCCGCTGCGTGATCGTGCAGGAAGCCCCGAAGACCGCCGGCTTTGGCGCCGAAATCGCCGCCCGCCTGGCCGAGGAATCCATGTACGACCTGCTGTCCCCGGTCGAGCGCGTGACCGGCTACGACACCCACATTCCGCTGTTCCGCCTGGAGATGAAGTACCTGCCGAGCGTTGAGCGGATTGTGGCTGCAGCCAAGCGCGCGGTAGCGGCGGGCTGACGTGCGGGCGCGCCTGCATGGCAGCCACCGCAGTCAGTACCGTAATCCACTGCAGTTCCACGCCGGCCAGATTGTTGAACTGGGCGTGCGTGACGAGGAATGGCCTGCCTTCGCCTGGGTGAAAACCGACGAAGGCAGTGCCGGCTGGGCCCCCGTGGCCTGGCTGCAACCACTGGACGACGGCCGCGCGCAGGCGCTGCGCGACTACAGTGCTCGCGAACTGGATGTGGACCGGGGTGACCAGGTGCGGCTGCATCACGAACATGGCGGCTGGTGGTGGTCCGAACGCGCCGATGGCGCGCAGGGCTGGCTGCCGGCACGCGAACTTGAATTGCTGGAAGAGAACTGCACATGAGCCAGACCAAGAGCTTCAACCTGCCCGACCTGGGCGAAGGCCTGCCGGACGCCACCATCGTTGAGTGGTTCGTCAAGGAAGGCGATGTGATCAAGCTGGACGAGCCGCTGGTCTCGATGGAGACCGCCAAGGCCGTGGTGGAAGTGCCTTCGCCGGTCTCCGGCAAGATCCTGAAGCTGGCCGGCGCGCCGGGCGACATCGTCGTCACCGGCCACATGCTGGCCCACTTTGAAATCGACCCCACTCTGCCGCAGCGTGCCGAAGGCCAGGACACCGGCCATCACCACGGCGCACCGGCGCCTGCAGCAGCTGCTCCGGCACCCGCTCCGGCACCGGCCACTGCGGCGGCCGAGCGTGCCGACGAAGGCACCGTGGTCGGCGCGATGGTCAGCTCCAACGCCGTGCATACCGAACAGGCCGTGGCCGTCGGTGGTGTCAAGGCGATGCCGGCCGTGCGTGCCATGGCCCGCAAGCTGGGCGTGGACCTGGCCCGCGTGCGCGCCACCGGTGCCGAAGGCGCGGTGACGATGAATGATGTGAAGCAGGCCGCCGCCGATGGCAGCGCGCGCGCGGGTGCAACAGCCCCGCAGGCTGCACGCGCGGCAGCGGTCCCGCAGGCCCACTCACCTCTCCCGCAAGCGGGAGAGGCCGCACCTCGCACAGAAACCCGCACCCCGCTCTCCGCCGCCGGCAAGCCGATGCGCACCGCGCCCCCGGGCGTGGTCGCCAAGGGCCAGCCGGAGCCGCTGAAGGGCGTACGTCGCAACATGGCACGCGTGATGGCCGACGCGCACAGCAAGGTCGTACCGACCACGCTGAATGACGACGCCGACATCCATGCCTGGGCACCGGGCAACGACATGACCTCGCGCCTGGTGCGGGCCATCGTCACCGCCTGCCAGACCGTGCCGGCCATGAATGCTTGGTTCGACGGTGACAACCTCACCCGCACCCTGCATGCGCAGGTGGACATCGGCATTGCCGTGGACACCGACGACGGCCTGTTCGTGCCGGCCCTGCGCAATGCCGACATGCTGGATGCACGCGGCGTGCGCGAAGGCATCAACCGCCTGCGTCAGCAGGTGGAAGACCGCACCATCGCCTCGTCCGAGTTGAGTGGCTACACCATCTCGCTGTCCAACTTCGGCATGTTCGCCGGCCGCTACGCCACCCCTGTGGTCGTGCCGCCGTGCGTGGCCATCGTTGCCGCCGGTCGTGCACGCTTCCAGCTCACCCCGGTGATGGGCGGCGTGGAAACGCACAAGGTCATCCCGTTGTCGGTCACCTTCGACCACCGCGCCTGCACCGGTGGCGAAGCCGCCCGCTTCCTGCGCGCGCTGATCGATGACCTGGCACTGATGCACTGATCCACAGGTTTCATTGAAGCCACACTTGAGCCCGCAGCAATGCGGGCTTTTTTTGTGGCCGATGCCTCATTGCGCTCACACCTGCCGGAAAAAAGCCGGGTTTCATCAACGATGAATCATTTCGCTGTCATGCTTGCGCGCTTCACAACACAACACGGAAAGCATGCATGGGAATGGTGACAGGGATGGTGGTCGGCGCGGTTGTCGGCTTGGGCGCGTTGAACGTGATGGCGCTCATGGCCCGCAACAGCGGCCGTCCGTTCGACCAGACCACGCTGACCAGCAGCGACGAGGATGTGCTGGGCAAGGTCGCCGCATGGGCACAGGCCAACGGCTACTACCTGGACGACGAATCCGGCCAGACCCTGCGTTATCGCAAAGGCAAAGGCTTCCTGACCTCACCGATGTTTCTTGAAGTCAGCCGCGACGGCAGCCGTTACACGTTCCGTAGCTATACGCGCATCAACGGGCTGATCATCAAGGGCGACATGGCACTGAGCGGCAGCAGCTTCGTCGCCAGCATGCCGCGCTCGATGGCGCGCAAGGCGCAGAACGTGCTGTTTGCCGAGCTGCATGCCCCGCCCATCGGTTGATCAGCGGTGGCCACGGCGCACGCATGCGCGCGCTGCTTTTACCGCGACCGGTGGTGCACGGCCACGTTGATCGTGTTCGCCGGTCCAAACCACTGCCCGGAAGTTCCACAGGCAATGCCATTCCCGCCTCGGGTGGCTTGCCTGTGGTTGGTACAGCACGAAGATTTCGATCCATGACCTGCGCGGGGGCGGCAAGGTAGAGTCGCTCATCTGGACCACAACGTGCCCACGCACCATGACGCGCAACCCACGCAATCTCATCGTGCTGCTGGTGCTGGTGTATCTCACCATGCTGCTTGGCGGTGCCGCGCTGAAACCCGGCTACTCGGCCATGTCGCAGTACATCAGCGAACTGGGCGCGACCGGCAGCGCGCACGCACGGTTGATCAGCCTGGCCGGCTTCATTCCGGTCGGCGTGCTTGCCGCGCTGTTGCTCGTATCCATGGCGACGCGGGCGCCCGTTAGCGGTGCAAGCCGCGTCGGCTATTGGTTGTTGCTGTGCGAACCGATCGCCTGGATAGGCTCGGCGCTGGCCCCCTGCGACCTGGGCTGCCCGACGGAAGGCAGCCTGTCGCAGGCGTTGCACAGCCTGCTCGGTGTATTCACCTACCTGGGCACCACGCTCGCCTTGCTGCTGTTGGCTGCTACGCCACACCTCAAACCCGCCACGCGCGTGCTGTGGGTCGCATTGGCGATCACATGGCTGATGCTGTTCGTGTTGATGGCCACGCCGTCACTACATGCGTGGCGCGGCCTGTTGCAGCGCTTGGCCGAATGGCTGGTATATGGCGTGCTGTGCATCGCCGCGTGGCGGTTGGCAGCCCCTGCAGCGCGGCCCGTCCGGGCATAAGCTGCCCTTCCCACCCTCTGGAGCAGAGTGCCATGAGCCACCGCAGCCGCCTTGCCGGTTTCATCATTGATTGCCAGGACACGGAAAGTGACCCCGCTGCCGCGTTCTGGGGCGCAGCGTTGGGCCTGAGCGCCAAGCCGGCCCATACCGAAGACGATGGTGCGCAGTATGCCGAGCTGATCGGCGCACCCGCCGCGCTTCATGTGGAGGTGCAGCGCGTCAGCCATGCCTCGCGCGTGCATCTGGATATCGAAGCCGACGACATCGATGCCGAGGCCAACCGCCTTGAAGCGCTGGGGGCAAAACGCATCGCCCGCATCAAAGGCTGGTGGGTGATGGAAGCGCCCACCGGGCACCGCTTCTGCATCGTGCAGATGAAACACCCCGAGCAGGGCCACACCCCCAACGTCTGGGAGTGATACAGGCGACAGGCGGATAATGCGCGCATCCGTCAGCAGTTGGAGTCATGTCGATGCCCTCCCCTTCGCTCAACAATGCACGCGTCTTGGTTGCCGGTGGCAGCCGTGGCATTGGCTTTACCATCGCCCACGCCTTTGCACAGGCCGGCGCCCACCTCAGCCTCTGCGCGCGTGATGCGCAGGGGCTGCAGCAGGCCGGCGATGCGCTGAAACATGCCGGTGCCAGCGCGGTGCATACGCAATCGTGCGACCTTGCCGATCCGCTGCAGATTCAACAGTGGGTGGATGCCGCCGCACATGCTCTGGGGGGTGTGGATATCGTCATCAACAACGCCTCTAGTTACGGCAACGGCAATGATGACGCCAGCTGGCAGGCCGGTTTCGATATCGACCTGATGGCAGCGGTGCGCACCAACCGCGCGGCCTTGCCGCACCTGCGCAACAGCAGCCTGCCGGCCATCCTCAACATCAGTTCGATCAATGCGCTGGTGCCGACACCGCGCGCGGCCGCGTATTCCACCGCAAAGGCCGCACTGAACTACTACACGACATCGCTGGCCACCGAGCTGGCGCACGAGCGCATCCGCGTCAACGCCCTCGCACCGGGTTCCATCGAGTTCCCCGGCGGCCTGTGGGACCGACGCCGCACCGAGGAACCGGCGCTGTACGAAAAAATCCGCGCCAACATTCCATTCGGTGGTTTTGGTGATGCCGATGACGTGGCCAATGCCGCAGTGTTCCTGTGCTCACCTGCGGCACGCTGGATCACCGGCCAGGTGCTTGCGGTGGATGGCGGGCAGTCGCTGCCCGCGTGAGCCATGAGATGCACGGCATCCAGAAAGAGGCCGTGCAACCGTGTAGCGCATATCCGCTTCAATGCTTCGCCAACGGCGATTACACCAGCTGCGCCGAGCCGATCACCCGCACACCCGGCTGCGGGTTCAACACCGCTTCCACCAGCACCTCGGCAATGCGCGCAGCGGGATTGATCCGCCATGCGCGCGGCAGCACCGGCGCCAACGTGCCCAACACGCGGCTCGCCAACTGCTCGCCTGCGCGGTGTTCGGCCCGCTCGCCGCCAATCAACCCCGGCCGCACGAATGCCAGCGAGCGGAAGCCCAGCGCCTGGAGGTCATGCTCCAGCTCGCCTTTCACCCGGCTGTAGAAGAACCACGAGCGTGCGCTGGCACCCATCGCAGAATTCAAAGCAAACACTTCACAGCCCTGCGCCTTCACTGCCCGCGCGATCGCCAACGGATAGCCGTGATCCACCTGCTGGAATGCCGCGCGCGAGCCGGCCTGCTTCATCGTCGAACCCAATGCGCAGATGGCCGCATCCACCTGCCAGCCTTCACTACCGGCCGGCAGCGAGGCGAAATCCAGCACCGGATTGAGCAGTTTTGCGTGCGCCTGCCCCAGCGCACGGCGGCCCGGTGCGATGACCGCGCTGCAGCGCGGCTCGGCCAGCAACCGCTGCAGTACCTGCGACCCGACCAAGCCGGTAGCTCCGGCCAACATTATCCGCATGCATCCTCCTTCAAACTGCTGCTGTTCAAGCCGGCCCCCACCTTGCCGATAATGGGGCCGTGATACCAGCCCCGGGGAGGCGCAGCCGCGCCACCCTTCCCCCCGCCCGGACCCGCTCGCAATGGCCGACAGCACCGACGTTCCCCCTTCTGCCAGCGCCGGCCTTGGGCGCATCCTTGCGCGTCGTGCTGCACCACAGGCGGTAGCGGAAACCCCCTCAACCACGGGCAACGGTGGCATGGCGATGCTGCAGCGCCTGTTCGTGGGCAGCAATGCTCCCGAGCCACTGCTGCACGCCTTTGCCCAAGGCATGTGCACCCTGCCCGGCGAACTGGGCGACATGGGCCAGCGCCTGCACAGCGCGCACACCGACCAGGATTGGGAGCGTTATGGCCGTCTGCTGCGGCAGCTGATCGACAAGTACATCCGCACCATCGAGCTGGAACACCCCAGCACCGGCAACAGCGAGGCCGAGCGCCTGCGCGACATGCTCGGGCATACCCTCAGCGCAGTACTGGCTCCGCTCATGCAGCACTCGCCCGAGCTTGAGCAGCAGGCCGATCGCATGGGCCAGGAACTGCGCAGCTGGCGCAGCGGCCAAGCGCTGGAGCCGGTCGCCCAGCACCTGCGCGAGCTGTGCCATCAGGTGGGCGTGCGCAGCGACGGCATGCAGGAGCAGCACGATCTACTGCTGAGCCTGTTCGACATGTTGCTGGAGAACATCACCGAGCTGCTCGACGGCGAAAGCTGGCTGCAGGGGCAGATCCGCAATGTGCGGCAACTGCTCTCCGGCACGCTGGACACCGGGTCGCTGGAACAGACCCGCAACGATCTGCGCGAAGTGATCTATCGGCAGGGATTGCTGCGCCAGGGCATCAGCGAATCCAAGCAGGCGATGAAAGAGTTGATGGTCAGCTTTCTCGACCAGGTGGACGGCATGGCCACTGAGACCGGCGAATACCACGACCGCATTGCCAGCTACGCCATTGCCGTACGCCAGGCGCGCAGCATCGCCGACCTCAATCAACTGCTGCAGGACGTGCTGCAGGACACCGCGCGCGTGCAGGCGCAGGCCGCGCGCGCGCGCGATCACCTGTCCAGCGCCCGCGCCGAGGCCCGTGCCGCCGAGCAGCGCGTAGTGCAGTTGGAACGCGAACTCGAAGACGCCGGCAGTCAGCTGCGTACCGACGCCCTGACCGGCGCACTCAACCGGCGTGGTCTGGAAGAGCTGTTGGCAGATGAGCTGCGCAATGGCCCGCAGCCGCTAAGCGTTGCCATGATCGACCTGGACCACTTCAGTCAGACCAATGCCGACCACGGCCATGCCGGTGGTGATCAGGCCCTGCGCCACCTTGTGGCGGTGATCCAGCAACGTCTGCGTGGCCGGGACCGCATCGCGCGCCTGGGCGGTGATGAGTTTGTGGTGGTGATGCCCGGCATGAGTGCCGCACCGGCATTGGAATCGGTGCAGCAGTTGCAGGTGACGTTGGCACAACGTCCCTTCCTGTTCGGCGACGAGCGGGTGCAGGTGCGTTTCAGCGGCGGCGTCGCCCAAGCCCGCGCCAGCGAACCCATCGACACCCTGCTGCACCGCGCCGATCAGGCGCTGTATGCGGCCAAGCGCATCGGCCGCAACCGGGTACTGCCGGCGGATTGATCGCCACCGGCACCTCTTTGGCATCTGAGCCATGGGTGTGATATTTCCCGCGCTGGTGCGAATCACCTGTGCATGGACATTCCCTTGACCCCTGCCGATGCCCCTACCGGACTGCAGCAACGCTTCGCGGGCCTGCTTGCCCAGCACCAGGGCATCGTGCTCAAGGTGGCGCGCGCGTGGAGCCGCGACATCGACGACCGCCAGGACCTGATCCAGGAGATCAGCGTGCAGGCGTGGCGCGCCTTCCCTGCGTTCACGCCCGACAAAGCGCAGTTCAGCACCTGGCTGTACCGGGTAGCGTTGAACGTGGCCATTTCGCAGCAGCGCGGCCAGCGGCTGCGGCAACGCCATCATTCCGATGTCGAACCGGGCCACATTGAAGCGCTCGCCGCCACCGGCGATACCGCAGAGGACGCCGCACAGTTGGCCCAGCTACATGCGCGCATCCACTCGCTGCCAGCGATGGACCGCGCGTTGTTGCTGCTGCATCTGGACGACTACAGCCACCAACAGATCGGCGAGGTGCTCGGCATCACGGCCAGCAACGCCGCCACCCGCCTGCACCGCCTGCGCCAGCAACTGCGGCAGCAGGTGAACCCCACCGCGACCACACGAGGCTGATGTGATGGAACTGGAACAACTCAAAGCCGCCTGGGCACAGCAGGCGCAGCGTATCGACCAGCTGGAAGTCGCTGCCCTGCAGGCATGGAGCGCACCGCGCGAACGCGCCATCCGCCATCGTCTGCGCTGGTTCAGCGGCATGCAGTTGGCCTGGCTGCTGGTGTGGATCATCGTCACGGTGATGGCCGCCGGCTTCTGGATCGAACACCGACAGACACCGCATCTACTGCTGACCGGCGTGGCATTTCATCTCTACGGCATTGCCGCGATCTGGGTGTCAATCACCCGCGCGTTGCTGGCCATGCGAGTGGATGCAGCCAACGTGCCGCTGCTGAAGCAGCTGACGCGGCTGGCGCAACTGCGGCGCTTCACCGCCTTGACCGAGCTGGCACTTGGCCTGCCATGGTTCTGCCTGTGGCTGCTGGCAACGCAGTGGCTGTGCATGCACTGGCTGGGTCTGGATCTGTACGCGCTGGCGCCACGCTGGTTCATCGGCACATTGGCCTTTGGCGCGTTGGCCATGCTTGCCAGCATCACAGCAGCGCGTTGGGTGTTGAAGCACTTGCCCGGCACACACTGGCTGCGGCGCCTGCTGGAGAGTTTGTCCGGCCAGTCATTGGCGCGTGCGCAGCAGCAGCTGCGGGAGCTGGAGCAGGGAGCGCAGTAGAAATGAGCGCCCGATCACCGCTGCGGACCCGGTAGGCTCAATGCCTGCCCGGGCCTTGAACGCAATCAGTGCGCCGCTTTGTTGCCGCGCACCTTCTGGACCCCCATCACCACCGCCAGCACCGCGATGCCGATGCCGATGCCGACCACCACACTGCCCAGTGCGTTGGCCAGCCATTCCAGGTTTGCCGGGGCCAGGCCGATCACGAAGTGGTGCAGCGCCGGTATGGCATGGACCAGGATGCCGCCGCCGACCAGGAACATGGCCGCGGTGCCGGCAATGGACAGGCCGCGCATCAACCACGGGGTGGCATACAACAGACCACGCCCCACCGCCGCCAGCGCGCGGCCCTTGTCCAGCAACCAGGCACCCACGTCATCCAGCTTGACGATGCCGGCGACCAGGCCATACACGAACACCGTCATGCCCAAGGCGATGGCGATCAACGTGACTATCTGTTGGGTGAACGGTGCGTCGGATATCACGCCCAGCGACAGCACGATGATCTCCGCCGACAGAATGAAATCGGTGCGCACCGCGCCTTTGATTTTGTCCTTTTCCCAGGCGACCACATCCGTCTTTTCGTCGGCCAGTACTTTCAGCCGCTCGTCCTTGTGTGCCTGGTCTTCTTCCTTGGAATGCAGGAACTTGTGCGCCAGCTTCTCCACGCCCTCGTAACAGAGGAAGGCGCCGCCAATCATCATCAACGGTGTGATCGCCCACGGCAGCCACGCGCTGATGGCCAATGCCGCCGGTACCAGGATGGCCTTGTTGACCAGCGATCCCTTGGCCACCGCCCATACCACGGGCAGTTCGCGGTTGGCGCTCACGCCGGTCACCTGCTGCGCATTGAGCGCCAGGTCATCGCCCAGTACACCGGCAGTTTTCTTGGCTGCGACCTTGGTCAGGATGGAGACGTCGTCAAGCAGTGCGGCAATATCGTCGAGCAGGGCAAACAGGCTGGCTCCAGCCATGGGACACCTTGAAGTGAACGGACCCGGCGATTTTCACTCATTCATGCGTTGATGGGCATGATGATCGTGCATTCACCCGCCCCCCACCTGGCAACAGCGACACTGCAGCCTCTGAAGTGCGGGAGGTATCGGCTTGAACGAGCCCACCAGCAACGACGCTCCCACGACCGTGGGCGGTATGAACCGCCGCCAGCAGATCGTGCGGATGCTGCTGCGTTACCGGAACTCAGGCGTTTTTTCGGGCATCTCGCTGGATGGCGAACTGCCGCGCCTGGGGCTGCCGCCGGCCACCGGCAGCCCGACCCAATTCGTGACCGACCTGGAGGCGCTGGGCACTACCTTCGTCAAACTCGGCCAGGTGCTGTCCACCCGCCCGGACATGATCCCGCCGGAGTATGTGGCCGCGCTGGAGCGCATGCAGGAACAGGTGGCGCCCATTCCGGTCGAGCACATCCGCGCCATCATCGAAGAAGACCTCGGTGCATCGGTCAACAAACTGTTTGCCTGGGTCGACCCCGTGCCGCTGGGCTGCGCCTCCATCGCGCAGGTACATCGCGCTGAACTGCGCGACGGCCGCCAGGTTGCCATCAAGGTGCAGAAGCCGGATATCGCCACGCAGCTGCGCTCGGATATCGGCGTGCTGCGCAGCTTTGCCACGGCTGCCGACCACCTCACCCGGGTCGGCCGCAAGGTGCGTTTCTCCGATTGGCTGGACGAGTTCGCCAAAACCCTGCGCATGGAGCTGGACTACGAAGCCGAGGCCGCCAGCCTTGCCCGCTTTGGTGAGCATCTGGCGCCGTATCCGGAGTTGTGGGTGCCGCAGCCGATGTGGGACCTGTGCAGCCGCCGTGTGCTGACCATGGAACTGGTAACCGGTGTGCGTGTGGATGCCATTCCGCCGGTGCGGCGCACCGAACAGACGATGTTGCCGCTGGCCGCAGCGCTTATCCGCGGCTATCTCGACCAGATTTTCGTGCATGGCGAAATACATGCCGATCCGCACCCGGGCAATCTGCGCGTCACTCCCGAAGGGCAATTGGCCATCTTCGACCTGGGCATGGTGGCGCATGTACCGCCGCGCCTGCGCGAACGCCTGCTCAAGCTGCTGTTCGCCGCTGTGGACGGGCGCGGTGAAGAAGTGGCTGACGAAATCATCGCCATCAGCACACGCCTGGAAGACTACGACGAGGAACGTCACCTGCGTGAGACCGGGCAGATGATTGCCCGCTACGCCGCCAACGGCACGGTTTCCGAAGGGCGTGTGGTGCTGGAGATCGTCCGCATCGCCACCAGCAGCAACCTGCGCACGCCACCGGAACTGAGCCTGCTGGGTAAAGCGCTGTTGAGTCTGGAAAGCGTGTGCCAGGTGTTGGCGCCGGAACTGGATACCCGCAAGGTGGTGGAGAAACAACTGCAGCATGTGATGCGCGCGCGCCTGCGCAAATCTCTGTCGCGTGCCAACCTCGCCAGCGAGGCGATGGAAGTGCAGCAGCTGCTGCGCGAAGGCCCGCGCCGTATGTCCGACATCCTCAGCCTTGTCGCGGAAAACCGGCTGCAGATGAAGGTCACCGGGCTGGAAGAGTCGCGTTTGATGGAGAACATCCAGAAGGTAGCCAACCGCATTGCCGCAGGCCTGATCACCGCCGCGCTGCTGTTGTCCTCAGCACTGTTGATGCAGGTGCCCACGCGCTTCACCCTGTTCGGCTATCCGGCCTTCGCCATTGCCTTGTTTCTGCTGGGCGTGGTGATCGGCATGGGCTTGATATTGAGCGCGCTGCTGTTCGATCACCGCACCCGCTCGCGCGTGCGCGAGGAACGCGGGCACCGTTGAAGCCTGCCATGTTGGGCTTCCACCTGCTGCCTGCAGGGCGCATACGCATGCGCCATATCATCACCATTGCTCACAAAACATCACGCTTGCGCTAGAACATTTCAGTCAGGTTCGTGCAGGCACCATCCAAACGCCCTTCCGTCATCTGCATGAAACAGCAGTGTGATGGGAGGCGGCGACTTCCATCGCCCGCACCTATCTCCGCTACGCAAGTGACCGCATGCATTGGATCATCTGGCTTTACCTGGCTGCCCTGGTTGTTCTGTTGTTGCTTTCGCCGACGCTGGCAAAGCTCAAGGCTGTGCTGTTGTCGATGCTGCTGTTGGCATTGAGCAGTTGGTGGTTGATCGACCAGCTCAGTGGTGACGGCATCAACTCGGCCACGCTGTATCACCTGCGCAGCGATATGGAAGGTGCAGGCGTAGGCGATTTTGGCGCGTACATCGTCGGCTTCCTGGCGTTGGTACTAGCTTCGTTGACTCCCGTCCTGCTGCTGCGCGTGCGCCGCCTGCAGCTGCCGCGCCACGGTGTGCCGGTTTTTGCGGGCTTTGCGGCATTGCTTGTGACGGCAGTCATCGCCAGCCCGTTGTACCGCGATGCCAAACGCATCCATCAGCAGATGCAGCCGGTGGACTACAGCGCGGTGGCACCGGAATACAGCATCCCCAACAAGCCTTTGGCCAAGCGTCCCAACATCGTCTGGATCTACGGTGAAAGCCTGGAACGCACCTATCTGGACGAAGATGTTTTCCCCGCGTTGATGCCCAACATCCGGCGTCTGGCCGACGAAGCCCTGGACTTCCGCGATATCGCCTCGGCCGATGGCAGCGGCTGGACCATCGCCGGCCTGGTGTCGTCCATGTGCGGTGTGCCGTTGACCACCGCACAGGGCGATGAAAACAGCATGGGCCGGATGGGCAGCTTTCTGCCCGAGGCATTCTGCCTGGGCGATTACCTGAAGCAGCAGGGCTACAGCAATCACTACATGGGCGGTGCCAACGGGCAGTTCGCGGCCAAGGCTGACTTCCTGTCCAGCCACGGCTTTGATGATGTGCGCGACCTGGCGTGGTTCGACAAACAGAAAATCGCGCGCAGGCATTTCTCCAACTGGGGCCTGCACGACGACGTGCTGCTGGACCGCGCATTCGACCGCTTCATGGAGCTGTCGCGCAGCGGCCAGCCGTTCATGCTCACTGCATTGACCATGGACACGCATCATCCCGCCGGGCATCTGCCGGTGGCCTGCAATGGCATGCGTTATCGCAGCAAGCACGGCAACATCGGTCTGCTGCGTGCGTTGAAGTGCAGCGACCGTCTGATCTCGCAGTTGGTAAACCGCATCCGTTCAAGTGAGTTCGGCGAAAACACCTTGGTGGTGCTGGCGTCCGATCACCTGGCCATGCCCAACGATCTGAGCCATGTGCTGGAAAACATGCGCCGTGAGAATCTGCTGCTGTTTCTGGGCAAGGACATCGCCCCGCGTGAGGTGACCGCTACCGCCGGCACCACCTTGGACTCCGGTGCTACCGCATTGCAGTTGCTGGACCCGGCGATTGACGCGATCGGCTTTGGCCGCTCGTTGCTGGCAGCACCGCGCGCGGCAAGCGCCAGCGTGGCGGCATTGAAAACCGATGCCCGCGATTACGCGCGCTACCGTGCGTTCTCACGCTCGCTATGGCTGGGCGAGCAGACCCGCATGCTGCGTCTGGATCAGGAACAGGTGCTGGTTGGCGTGCAGAAAGTGCAGCCACCGGTACTGCTGGAATACGACCAGCAGTGGCAGCTCAAGTCGATGTATCTGGAAAACACCTCGCGCAAGTTCGACGAGGCCGACCCTCAACACCGGCTCGCGTATGTAGACCGCTGCACCGCCTTCGAGGACGGTTCTGCCGATGGCCAATGGTGTGCGTTGCTGGTGGACAGCGACCAAGGCATGCGCCTGTTCCGCGATGACCAGCTGCGCCGAGGCATTGCCGTCGATGCACCGCTGCAGGCATTCAACGGCCCGCGTCCCAGCGTGCGCCAGTCACGCATGATCAGCCGCACACCGCGTCATACCGGCCCCGGCCAGTACATGCTGGAACTGTATGCCGCACAGCGGCCACAGCGCGCGTTCTGGGTGGAGGCGGTGTCGTCCAGCCGCAAGGTGGTAGTGGCCCAGCAATGGGTCCAAGCCGACAGCCAAGGCCGCATCACCATGCCGGTGGGGCTGGACCATGCGATTGATGACCTGGAGATCCGCGCCTGGCTCAGCCACGCCGAACTGCTGGCCATCGAAGACTACGCGCTGGTGCCCGCAACGCCGGAGCATCCGCGCTCCTGATCGAGCGCGTGGAAATTGCCGCAGCACAAAGATGGCTGCGGTATCGGCCCTATCGCCACGACGAACCGGTTGCCCAGTGACCGGATACACACTGTGTAACCGGCCACTGGATTGAACGACAAGCCACCGCTGATGTGACGTCACATCACCGCGTAAAGCATGCAACTGGCATCAGGTTTGCGGATCACGCACCAGGTGGATGTCGGTCGGCGTCACCAGTGCAATGTTGTTGGCTGCTGCCTGCTGCAACAACTCGAACAGCAGATCACTGCGCGTGCCATACACGCTGCGCGACGACGGCACGTAGGCAAAGCTGTTGATCGCCACCAGGCCACCGCTGATGGAATCGATGAACACCGACGGTGCGGGTTCGTCCAGTACGGTGGTATTGGCCTGGTAGATATCCAGCAGCAGCTGCCGCAGCCTGCCCACATCCGTACCCAGCGGCACCGAGAACTGCACCTGGATGCGGCCCAGCGCATTGGCCATGGTCATGTTGCGGATGGTTTTGGTGATCAACTCCGAGTTCGGCACGATCAAGGTGGAACGGTCGCCCACCTGGATTTCCGTCGAGCGCACCGAGATGCGGCGGATGTCACCTTCCTGATCACCAATCTTCACCCAGTCGCCAATCTTCACCGGGCGCTCGGCCAACAGAATCAAACCAGACACGAAGTTCTGGGTGATCGCCTGCAGGCCAAAGCCAATACCCACCGACAACGCACTGGCCAGCAACGCCAGCTTCTCAAAACCAATGCCCAGCGTGGCCAGCGCCCACAGCACGGCCAACACGATGCCCAGGTAATGCGCAACGGTACTGATGGAATTGCGCGCGCCGGTGTCCAACTCGGTCTTGGGCAGGTAGGTGTCTTCCAGCCAACGCTGCACCACGCGCATCACGGCCAGGCCGCATACCAGCACCACAATGGACCAGAACACCGCTGATGGCCGCAGCACGCTGCCACCAATCTTCACCCCGGTGGCCAACGCCTCCAAGCCACCGTACAGAATGCCGACGTTGCCGTAGGGCGCGATGACTGCGGTGATGCCCAACAGCACCAGCAGTATCTGCAGGCCGGCCGACAACAGCACCGCACCCTGCTCCAGGCGCGCGCCGGGCAGGCCGGTGGACAGCCGCAAGGTGCTACCGATTGCGCTGTCCGGCGCCAACAACCACAGGGCTACGTCATCGGCGAACTTCATCAACAGCGATATCGCCAGCACCACCACCGTCACCCACACCATCTGCTGCGCGGCGAGCATGGCGAAGTTGAGATAGCCCAACAATGTGGCGATCAGGGCGGCAAACACCGCCAGGTGCCCGCCCAGCCGCGCCACCACCAACCAGCCGCTGCGCGGCGCTTTGGCCGGGCGCACGCGGCCCTCGTCTTGCTGCTGCTCGGCTTCGGCCGCTGCTGCGGCACGGCGCCGATGCAGCGCGGCCAGCGTCACCAGCATGCCGATGATCAACGCCACGTACGTCAGGGCAACCAGCCCATCCAGCGTGATTGTGCTCACCTCGGATGTACGCGCAGCGCGGTTGACGTCGCGCACCAGCGTGGTGAACCAGGTCAAGCAGGCCGCGCCCCAGGCGAAACGACGCAATCGCGCGGCGGCCAGGTCATCAATGTCGAACAGACGCCACGAAGGCCGCGACGGTACCAACAGACATGACGCCAGCGCAGCAATGAATGCCCCGACAAATGTGGCCCCGATAAAAGTGTCCGCCACCGCTTCAAGGCGCGGCGCGATGGCCGATATCGAACGCAGGCTGCCGACCAGCACCACCGCCGCGATGCCGGGCAATGCGGTGCCCACCAACAGCAGCCACACGGCAAGCCCGGTGCGCCGCAGGCGGCCGGTAGGCGCACGCGGTGAGGCGGCATAGCGACGGCCCAGATGGCGGAGCCAGATGCGCAACGGGAACACCAGCAGCAATGCCACGACCACGCCGACGATCGGCGCCTTCCAGCCATGCTTGGCCGTGGCCTGCAGCACACCATCACGGGCCAGCCGGTACAGCGAATTGAAACGGCTCAGATCATCCGGCAGGTGTTCGGCAAACTGCCGCCACAACGCCGGTGACAACGGCGAGCCGACCTTGCGGCTCAGTTGTTCACCAAACTGCCGTGCACGTACTTTTTCGATGGATTCGCTCAGTTGCTTGGCATCTTCGGCCAGCAGTTTGCCGCGCGCGATATCGCTGTTGAGCTGGCTGCGCTGCTGATCCAATGCTTTGCGCTGGCGGGCGATGTCGCTGTCTTCGCCACCTTCCGGCACCGGGCCGAGTTGCTCGATGCGTGCATCCAGCTGGATCAGCTCCGGCTGCAATGCCTGCACACCAGCCTCGGCATCACGCTGTGCCTGGCCAGCCCGCTCGCTCAGCGTCTTCAGCGTTTCCGGTGCATCGGCATCGGTCACGGCCTTCTTGACCGCCGCAAAGCTGCGCGATGCCTGCTCAATACGTGCCTGCGGCGAATCGACCGTGTCGGTGGACACCTCCTGCGCGGCCCACGCCGTCGTCAGCGGCAGGCCGGCACCGATCAGGACGATGGCAAGCAGTGCCGCACGCAGCGGCAAGAAGAAGCGGGACTTCAGCAAGGGATCGCACCGGATCGCGCGGACCACCGCGCCTGCTGCGGACTATAGATCAAGCCCCGTTCAGATCCTGCATTCGATGCGGCGCATTCAATACTCCAGGTCCAGCTCGATGATGTGCGGCCGGTTGAGTTCATGTATTTCGAGAAACTCTTCCTGCGTCAATTCATGCGGCGCATACACCGCGACCGGGTCCCACGCCATCTCCGATGAACGTGGCTGGCGTGGGCCCATACGCAGTGAATAATGACGGCCTTCGTACTCCACCAGTGCGGGCAGTTGCTCCCAGCGCTCGCGTGCGTAACGGTTCTGGCCCTTCAGCAGAATGACGGCAAACACAGCTGGCTCCTCACCCTGTCGCAGGGTGTCGATCAGGTACAGCAAGCCTGACACCGGCCGCGATAAGCCCGGGTCAACGCTTATGCAGCACAGTTCATATTCCCGGTCAGCACGCCCCGCCGGGCAACGAGCTCTTCACTGCGTTTGGCCTATAGCTGTTTGCCCCGGCGTCCTCGCCCTCACAGACAGGTGCTGCATGAGCCACCCTCCCCTGACCACCGTAATGTCGGTAGATCTCTCCCGTTACCTGGGCACCTGGTACGAAATCGACCGCCTGCCCATGCGTCATGAGCCCGAAGACGCCACCGATGTCAGCGCGCACTACTCACTCAACGAAGACGGCAGCGTGCGCGTACAGAACCGCTGCCTGCACAAGGGCGAGCTTGAAGAAGCCATCGGCCAGGCCAAGCCCATCGATGAGAGCAACAGCCGCCTGGAAGTCAGCTTCCTGCCGGAGGGCCTGCGCTGGATTCCCTTCACCAAGGGCGACTATTGGGTGATACAGCTGGACGCCGGTTACACCACGGCCATGGTCGGCAGCCCCGACCGCGAGTATCTTTGGCTGTTGGCCCGTCAACCGCAGATGGACGAAACCACCCGCCAGCACTACATCGCGTATGCACGGCAACTGGGTTTCGATGTGGACAAGCTGATCCACACACCACACACCGGCCAGCCCACGGCCTGAGTCGAGCACGGGCCTGCAGCCGATGGACCTGAAGAGTGGCTACCCGTTCTGGGCGGTGCGCAACGGCCTGATGCGTGCCTTTCCCCCACTGCAGAGCGATCTGCGTTGCGATGTGCTGGTGATCGGCGGGGGCATCACCGGCGCGCTGATTGCCGACCACCTGGGCCAGAATGGCCACGAGGTGGTGGTGGTCGAGCAACGCGACATCGGCTGGGGCTCCACGGCTGCCAGTACCGCCCTGCTGCAGTACGAAATAGACACCCCCCTGCAGGTATTGGCGCGCCGGTATGGGCTTGAACAGGCACTGCTGGCGTACCGCAGCTGTGCCGAGGCCATCGGCCAGTTGCAGCAGCTGGCACGTGCGCTGGGCAAGGTGGATTTCCAGACCGCGGACAGCGTGTACTACGCCAGCCACAGGCGCGACCTGCGCGCGCTCATCGACGAGTACGAACTCCGCCACGAACACGGCTTTGACGTGCAGTGGTGTGATGCGGCGCGGGTGCGCGACGACTACGGCTTCGACGCCCCCGGCGCCATCGTCAGCACGTTGGCGGCACGTATGGACCCCTACCGCATGACCTACCAGCTGCTGGCGCGCCTGCAGCGGCAAGGGGGTCAGGTTTTCGACCGTACCTGCATCAGCGCACTTGAAATCCACCCCCGACACGTCTGCGCACATACGCCACAGGGCCTGCGCATCCACTGCAGGCAAGTGGTGATGGCCGCCGGCTATGCCAGCCAGCACTGGCTGGACACGCGCGTGGCACGCAACCGCAGCAGCTATGCCTTCGTCACCGATCCACTGCCAGCAGATGCCCTGGGCCCGCTGCGGACAACCCTGCTGTGGGAAACCGCGCATCCGTATCTGTACCTGCGCAGCACCGCAGACAACCGCCTGCTGGTGGGTGGCGAGGACGACGCCATCGACGTGCCCGCACGGCGCGATGCACGTGTGGATGCCAAAGCGCGCACGCTGGTGAAAAAAGTGGGAAAACTGTTCCCCGCGCTTGCGCTCACGCCCGCTTTTGCCTGGGCCGGCACCTTTGCCGAAACCGAGGACGGCCTGCCTTTTTTTGGTCCGCACCCACAATGGGGGCCACGCGTGCACTTCGCCATGGCCTATGGCGGCAATGGCATCACCTATTCCATGGCCGGTGCCAGCATCATCCGTGCCGCTGTCGAAAAGCAGCCACATCCGTTGCAGCGGTTGTTCTCGTTCGACCGGCTGGGCTGAGCAGGTCTGGCGACAGCCAACATTCAAGCCTTTTCTGCTAGCGTGCCATCAGCCCTGTCATCCGCGGCGGGGCATGCAACCTGGAGTGGCTGCTGTGATCCGAACATCGCTGATTCTTGCAATGATGCTGGCGCCCGCCGCCGCGATGGCACAGAGCACCGTCACCCCGGGCGCGTTGGACGCGTTGGATCTGAAGGTCCCGCAGGAGCCGGTGCGCTACCTGGGCGATCCGTCCTACCAGGGCGATGCTCCCGGCACGTACTACGGCGACCATAGCGGCCGCCGGTTGCCGGCCAAGGAATCGCCCTCCGGCCCTGTTGTGGTGGACGACAAACTGCAGGTACGGGGCGCGGTCAGCACCGGCATCGGCTATTCCAAGGCGTACGGCAACAGCCACTGGAGCTCGGTTGACCTCAACCTGGGCAAGAACTACACCACCGATGAAGGCAATACCCGCCGCGTGGATGTGAACATCCATGTCAGCAAGGGCGATGGTTTTGGCCCATATGGCTACGGCCCGGGCCCCGGCCCGTGGTACGGCGGCTGGTAATTCCGCCGCAACCTCATCAGCTGCTGTAACGCATCCACACGCAGTCGATGGCATCCAGCGCGATGTGCAGCAACAGGCCGATGCCAAACAGCCGCGTCCGCTTGGGCACCACCAGCCCGGCATACAGCGCGATGGCCGGCGCGGTGTGCAGCGGATGGAAGCCGATGCTGCAACGGCCCGGCGCGTAGATCGGGTCCGCCAGCAGGTGGTCCAGGTCGATCACCCAACCCAGCAACAGCAACATCCACGCCTTGCCGAACTGCGGCCGCCAGAACAGCCACGCCAGCAGCGCCGGAATGGCTGCATGCAGGCACAGGTGCAGGATCGCGCGCAGGCTCATCGGTTGCTCCGGTAGTTCTTCAACCACGACCGTGGCGCAGGCGGCGGAGCGATGCCTGCGGTGGGCGCAGCGTGGGTGGGGAGGCGCATGAGGTCGTCCTGTTCAACGTCTTGCAGCTGAATGCGGTCCAGCCGATCCGGGCGATTGTAGACGGCTGCAACGGGGGGCGGCGGTACACTATGCGGCCGCCGGACGGTCCCGTGCGGCTGTTCCGGAGTGGCAATGATCAACAACGACGTACTGCGCAGCATCCGCTACATGCTCGATCTCAGCGACAGCATGGTGGTGGACACCCTTCATCTGGCCGATCCCTCGTTCGAGGTGGATGCGGCACAGGTGCACGATTACCTGCGCAAGGACGATGAGCCGTTGTTCGAGCCGTGCCCGGATGCGGTGCTGGCGCGCTTTCTGGATGGCCTGATCTACCACTACCGTGGTCGCGACGAATCGCAGCCGCAGCGCGCGCCGGAGCTGCGCATCACCAACAACGTGGTGCTGAAGAAGCTGCGCGTGGCGTTCGAGCTGAAAGACGTGGACATGCATGCGGTATTCGAGGCAGCGGGTTTCCCGATGTCCAAGCCGGAGCTGTCGGCGCTGTTCCGCCAGCCGGACCACAAGAATTACCGCGAATGCGGCGACCAGGCCCTGCGTAACTTCCTGAAAGGCTTGACCCAGCGCGTGCGCCCGGCAGCCTGAGTCGGTTGTTTCCCCCTTCTCCCAAGCGGAGAAGGGACGGATGTGTGGGCTTGCCAGCGCCTCAGCGCACGCGGTAGACCCGCGCCTTGGGCAGGTCCTCGTCCACCTGCAGGAACCAGCGCCCGGCAATGCCCGGCACCACCTCGATTTCCGGTGACTGCAGGGTCTGACGCAGACGCATTTGACCCTTGAGCACCTTCCACTGCTGGCCGTTTTCCAGCACGAACAGTGTGCCCGGCTCCCAGCCGTCCACCGCACCCTGCACCCTGCTCTGCACCGGGCCTTCTTCCAGACCGATGTACATGGTGGGCGCGGCCTCCACGTCTGCGCCCTGCACCGGCGCGGCTGCCTGCGTTTCACTGAGCATGCGGTTGAGCAGTTGCAACTGCTGCGCACTCAAGCCCACCTGCTGGAGTTGTTCGGCGCTGAGGCGTTGTTCAATGGGTTGATAGCTGGACTGCGCCCACGCCAGTGGTGCGGTGAGCAGCAGCGAAGCAGCAAGCAGCAGACGGGTTTTCATGAGTGCGATTCCTTCCGGCCGATGCCGGTCGCCGAGCACGATGCTGCAGTTTGGTTACCACTGGATGACAAGCGCTTTTGAGATGAAGCAAGAGCTACCCTCACCCCAACCCCTCTNNCGTAAACGGGAGAGGGGCTTTTAGAGCGCGCCTGCCACTGGCCAGATACCAAGCCCTTCTCCCCATACAAGAGCACGCCTGCCACTGGCCGGATACCAAGCCCTTCTCCCGCATGCGGGAGAAGGTGGTGCGAAGCACCGGATGAGGGCAGTTTTCATCCCACCACAAACGCAGAAAAGCCCGGCAATGCCGGGCTCTTCTTTGCTGCATGACGCTTGTGCGTCTTACCAGCTGAAGCGCGGACCCACGGTCCACTGCTTGTCGCCGTCACGGTTCATCTTGATGTCGCCGTTGATGCCCCAGTTCTTGTTCAACTTCACCTGGCCACCCAGGCGACCGTAGAACTCGCCTTCCGGGTTGAAACCGTGCTTCTTGGTGAAGTCTTCGTAGCCTGCCATGGCGTACACCTCGGCGTGGTTGCCGAATGCGGTACGGACGCCGGCTTCAGCGCTGTAGCCTTCAAAGTCCTGGCCGGCGTTCTTGCGCGGGTCGAACTTTTCGTAAGCAACGCGGGCAACGAAATCGGTGGTCGGTGCGATTTCCTTGTTGAAGCCTGCACCCACGCGCCACTGGTCGAACTCAATGTTGGTGCGGTCGATTTCCTGGCGGGTGAACTCACCGAACGCGTGGAAATTCTTGTGGAATGCGTAGGAACCCTTCACACCCCAACCGTCAGCCTCGCCATCAGACTGGGTCTTGGCGTAGTTGGCTTCGGCGTAGTTGTAGGACAGGCCGTCGGCAGCGGAGGCAGCGAACGGAAGGGCGGCAACCAGGGCCAGGGCAATCAGCGAATTCTTCATGGGGGTACACCTCTGGGATTACGTCTTGATGGCACGGCAGCAACTTCACTGCCTGCGTCCGGATGTAATTTTTCCGTTATGCACCCCAACCCACCCTGAAACCGTCCGTTTGCTGTAACCGTTTTTTTGGCTTGTATTCAGGTGTTTTCTGGCACGCGCGACATTCACCCCTGTCGTTTTTCGTTCATCCCGAATAGGTACACCGGCTTTCAGCGGCGTGCCGTGGTTTTCGCGCCAGCACCAAACTGTGTGGGCAACGGCTCTGCCAACAACGGCACGCCGGTTTCGATGTCGCGCAGGATCGGGCAATCCGGACGGTCGTCGCCGGCGCAGCATTCGGCAAGTGCCTGCACGGTGCGCACCATGTCCTGCAGCTCGGCGATGCGCTGCTGCAGCACCTGCACGTGCTCCAACGCCATGCGTTTGACGTCGGCGCTGTGCCGCGAGCGGTCCTGCCACAGCTGCAGCAGCTCGCCGATACGCTCGACGCTGAAGCCCATGTCACGCGAGCGCTTGATGAAGCCCAGCGTGTGGATGTCGCGTGGCCCATACAATCGATAGCCGGCCTCGGTGCGCGCCACCGGCCCGAACAGGCCGGTGTCTTCGTAGTAGCGGATCATCTTGGCCGACAGGCCGGTGGCCTTGGCGGCCTGGCCGATGTTCATGCCTTCGTCGTGCATCGTCCTCTCCTTCATGCCCGCACCTGCGGCACTTTGAAGCGCTTCAGGCGCAACGCGTTGCCCAACACGAACACCGACGACAGCGCCATCGCACCGGCCGCGAACACCGGCGACAACAGTACGCCCCATACCGGGTACAGCGCGCCGGCCGCCACCGGAATCAACGCGGTGTTGTAGGCAAACGCCCAGAACAGATTCTGGCGGATGTTGCCCATGGTGGCCTTGCTCAGCGCGATGGCGTTGGGAACGCCCTGCAGGCTGCCGGACATCAGCACCACGTCGGCCGCTTCGATGGCCACGTCGGTACCGGTGCCGATGGCCATGCCGACATCAGCAGCGGCCAACGCCGGGGCGTCGTTGATGCCATCACCCACATAGGCCAGCTGCCCATGCGCGGCCTTGAGCCGGTTGACCGCTTCCACCTTGCCCTCGGGCAATACTTCGGCGACCACTTCGTCGATACCCAGCTGGCGCGCAATGGCTTCGGCGGTGCGGCGGTTGTCGCCGGTGATCATGGCCACCTTCAGGCCCAGCGCATGCAGGCTGGCGATAGCGGCGCGGGTGTCGTGCTTGATCGGATCGGACACGGCGATGATCGCTGCCAGCTTTCCACCAATAGCCGCGTACAACGGCGATTTGCCTTCTTCGCCCAGTTGCTTGGCGGCAGCGGCAAACACCCCGACATCCAAACCCAGTGTCTGCATGAAGCGGTCCGCACCTACTTCCACACGCGTGCCCTGCACCTGTGCGCGCACGCCGTAGCCGGTGACCGATTCAAATGCCTCCACCGCAGGCAATGACAGGCCGTCCTGCTGTGCGGCATCGACGATGGCGCGGGCGATGGGGTGTTCGGAGCGGTCTTCCACCGCGGCCACCTTGGCCAGCACATCGCTGCGCTCGAAACCATCGGCCAGCTGCAGGTCGGTCAGCAGTGGCCGACCTTCGGTGAGCGTGCCGGTCTTGTCCACTGCCACCACCTGCGCTTGCTTCAGCAACTGCAGCGCTTCGCCCTTGCGGAACAGCACGCCCAGCTCGGCACCGCGGCCGGTGCCGACCATGATCGAGGTAGGCGTGGCCAGGCCCATCGCACAGGGGCAGGCGATGATCAGCACCGCCACGGCGTTGACCAGGCCGAAGGTGAGCGCCGGCGCTGGCCCGAACAGCAGCCACACCAGGAAAGTCAGCACCGCCAAGCCCATCACCGCCGGGACAAACCACAACGTGATGCGGTCCACCAATGCCTGGATCGGCAGCTTGGCACTCTGCGCCTGCTCCACCAGCCGGATGATCTGCGCCAGCACGGTGGCACCGCCCACAGCCGTGGCGCGCACGCCCAGCGTACCGGTCTGGTTGACGGTGCCGCCAACGACCGTGCTGCCCGGGGTTTTCTGCACCGGTACGGGCTCGCCGCTGATCATGGATTCATCGACATAGCTGTCGCCGTCAATCACCTCGCCATCCACCGCGATGCGCTCGCCCGGCCGCACGTCGATGATGTCGCCGTTGCTGATCTGCTCCAGCGGCAGTTCCACCACGCTGCCCTCGCGGCGCACGCGGGCGGTTTTTGCCTGCAGCTTGAGCAGGCGCTTGATGGCCTCGGAGGTGCGGCCCTTTGCACGCGCTTCCAGCACGCGGCCGAGCAGGATCAAGGTGACGATCACCGCGGCGGCTTCGTAATACACATTCACCGTGCCGGCCGGCAGCAGGCGCGGCACGAACGTGGCCACCAGCGAAAAGCCATATGCCGCCAACGTGCCCACCGCAACCAGCGAGTTCATGTCCGGCCCGCCACGCAGCAACGCAGGAATGCCCTTCTCATAGAAGCGGCGGCCCGGGAACACCAACACCAGCGTGGTCAGCACGAACTGCAGCAGCCAGCTGTTCTGGGTGCCCAGCGTGGAGGCGATGAAGTGATGGAACGCCGGCACCAGGTGGCCGCCCATTTCCAGCAGGAATACCGGCAGGGTCAATGCAGCGGCGAACAGCAGATCGCGCTTGAGCACGCGTGCCTCTTCTGCCTGACGCTGCGCCTGGGCATCGTCGTTGTTCAGCGAGCGGTCGAGCGCCTTGGCGCTGTAGCCGGCCTTGGCGATGGCGGCGACCAGCGCGGCCGGCGCCAGCGAGGCATCGCCCTGCACCGTGGCCCGCTCGGTGGCCAGGTTGACACTGGCCGACTGCACACCGGGCACGGCCAGCAGTGCGCGCTCCACGCGGCCCACGCACGAGGCGCAGGTCATGCCTTCGATTTCCAGCTCCATCGGCGCTGAGGCGGCAACGTCATAACCGGCCTTGTGGATGGCCTGCACCAATGTCTGCCGCGACACACTGCCGTCGGTCTGCACACTGGCGCGCTCAGTGGCCAGGTTCACGCTGGCCTTGCTGACCCCCGGTATGGCGGCCAACGCACGCTCCACCCGGCCCACGCATGAGGCGCAGGTCATGCCTTCGATGACCAGATCGTCCATCTGCTGGACACCTGAGGCCCTACCCATGTCTGCCGTGCTTGTCATCGGCCCTTCTCCGCTCGTCTATCGTTGCCCGGCACGGTAAAGCTTCCCATGACAGGAAGGTCAAGGACTGAGTGGTGAATGAAGTGGAATGAGGGTGGAGCCGCAGCGGGCGGGCCGGTTTGGCTTGCGTCACTCCTCGCCCGCGCCGCTTGACCTTGCCATCATGGCAACCCGCATTGTGGGCCCGTACCCAAAGGAGACAGCGTATGAAACTGCATATTGAAAGCATGACCTGCGGCGGCTGCGCTCGCAGCGTGACCGCCGCCGTGAAGGAGATCGACCCGGCAGCGGTGGTGGAGATCGACGTACCCAGCAGGATCGTGCAGATCCAGACCACCCAAGCTGCCGAGCGCATCACCCAGGCCTTGGAATCTGCCGGCTTCCCGCCGCAGGTACAGGGCTGAGGCCTAACCGCCTGCACCCCTGTCGCGATTGACGCGCCGCCTCTTTATCGGGGCGGCTTTTTTTTGGCCATCAAAAGGAAACAGGCTGCATGTTGGGCACGCGGCGGTGTGGCATCGGTCCTGCAGAGCGTCCATCAGCAATCGCCCGATATGCTGCGCTGTTCCCGGCCCACCCCATTCCAGCGCGATGAATGTCACGGGCTGCCCGCGCGCTTCCAGACTTCGCGCTCGACGCGACGCTCACCGTCCCAACGTTCCAGCGTCCACGTGTCACCCTGCAGCGTGTAGCGGAATTCATAGCTGCCACCGTTTTCCAGCGGATAGGACGCCATCAGCGGTGTTTCCACATAGCGCCCCTCTTCGACGCGATACGTGCCAGAGCCTCCCGCCCAGAACTTGCCGTCGCTGGTGGTGGTGAATGCAAAACGGCCATCGGCCAACAGCTTGGTGCCGGCCAGTTTCTGGCTGGCGTAATCGACCGTTGCACCGTCCTTGTTGATGAACTCACCAGACTGCAGCTGCCATGCACCCTGCAGCGACGGGGCCTCATTGGCGTGGGCACACCATGTGGCAACGGCCAGCACGGCACCGCTCAAACAGATTCGCAACGACATCAGCAACTCCCCGGTGATGAACAGCCGGCATTGTGCGCACTACCGCTGCGGCGGCGCCAACACCGGTTCATCGGCAACCTTTGGCCCAGCCGGAGGACGCCGGGGCGCTATCATTGTCGCCATCCCTGAAACGGCAGCAGCAACGTGCAGACCATCCTGACCCCGGTGTCGATTGGCGAACTGATCGACAAGATCACCATCCTCGAAATCAAGGCCGACCGCATCACCGATGCCGCCAAGCTCGCCAACGTGCGCACCGAGCTGGACGGCCTGTGGCCGCTATGGCTGGAACAGCAGGCCGCACGTTCGACGTTGAGTGCGCTCAAGGATCAGCTCAAGGCAATCAACGAGCGCATGTGGGACATCCAGGACCAGCTGCGTGACAAGGAAGCGGTGCAGGATTTCGGCGCAGAGTTCATCACCCTGGCGCGCGGCGTGTACGGCACCAATGGTGAGCGCGTGGCGGTGAAGAACGACATCAACCGCGTGGCAGGTTCGGCGCTGGTGGAAGAGAAGCAGTACCAGGGCGAGTAAAGGCTGCCAGCGCGTCCGCTTCATGGGCCCGCCAATGAATATGGAGCGCTTTGGCTTTGGCTTTGAGCTTTGGCTTTGAGCTTTGGCTTTGAGCTTTGGCTTTGAGCTTTGAGCTTTGGCTTTGGCTTTGAGCTTTGGCTTTGAGCTTCGGCTTTGAGCTTCTCCCTTCTCCCGCGTGCGGGAGAAGGTGGTGCGCAGCACCGGATGAGGGGAGCTTTTGAAGCGCAAGCTACCCTCACCCCAACCCCTCTCCCGCATGCGGGAGAGGGGCTTCAGATCTCATGCTTCATGCGGGTCTTCATGCTGGCTGCCGCCTCAAAACGCCAGCTGCGCCCACAACCCTGCTTCGTGGCTTTCCAGCTTCTTCTTCGCGGTCTGCTGCTCCACGCGCTTGCCCACCATCGCAAGACGCAGGTGCTTGCTGGGTTTCCACTCCACGCCCACCTGGTGGTAGCGCTCGCGCGTACGCGGGTCGATGTCCAGGCTCATGCGGGTCTCGTCATACCGGGCAAACACCGCGTATTGCGGGGTGAACTGGTAGCTGCTCCACGCTGACCAACCGCGCTGGTCATCACTGCCCGGCTTGGTGATGCGGGTCCAGTCCTCGGCCTTGAAGTACTGAGCGCCCACGCGGGCGCGCTCGCCTACCCAGCTGGCCATCGCATTCCAGCGTTGCGCGGTGTGCTCGTGCGACAGATCGCCCGAATCCTGCGCGCGGGTGCCACGATAGCCGCCCATCGCCAGCTCCACGCCCTTGGCCGGCGTCCAGCCGACACGCGCTTCCACGTCGGCGCGGTTGCCCAGGCGCGGCTTCTGGAAGCCACCACCGGTCACCACGGAGGCGGTATAGACGAAATCACCACGGCTGTATTGGCCATGCACGCCGTAGTCGGCCGGCGTGCCCAGCTTGGTGCGGGCAATCAAACCCGCGTCCACATAACGGAAGCCCTCGCGTGCCGATTCCTGGGCGATCCACGGCGTCGGCGCGTTACCGATGCGCAACCAGCTGCCCTTGCCGAAGCTGCGCTGCAGGTAGGCATGGCGCAGCCACAGGTCACTGACGTCACTGTTGCGCAGCCACTGCACATCGGTGGTCACCTGTGCCGACCAGTTGGCATTGAAGCGGTGGTCAACCGTGATGAAAGTACGCTTGAGATCCATCGCCAAGCCTTCGTCGGCGGTGGTCACACCATCACGGTCAAACTGGCTGGCGTTGACGAATATCTGTGCCGATACCTTGGTGGCCGGTGCGGCTTCGTCGGCATGCGCCAACAACGGCGCACATGCCATGGCCAATGCGGCGGCCAGCGTACAACGGTGAAAAACCTGCATCACAACTCTCCTGGCACCAGCCCACGCTGGCGATATGCGATCAATAGCGCGCGTCTTTGGGTTTCTTGTCGCGGGGCCAGTCATTGGCCTTGCCCGCGAAATCCGGACGTGGCTTCTGGATGAAAAACTCCGCCACATCCACCGCATCCTGGTCGCTCATCACGGCCTGCCCGTAGGGCGGCTCGCGGTTCACGCCCAGCGGCATGTTGTGTTTGACGAACCCTGCAGCCTTGTACAGACGGGCCATGCCGGCACCGATGTTGAACGAGGCATCCCCCCATAGCGGCGGGAAAATGTATTCATTGAACTGATCTTTCATGCCCTGACCGTCATCGCCATGGCAGCTGGCGCATTGGGCGGCGTAGATCACCTCACCGCGCGCCATATCCGGCACCAGCGAGGTGTCGATTGGGCCTTCGGTCTTGCCGGATACCTTGGCGCCCTGCGGCACACCGGTGCCCAGCCAACGCATGTAGGCGAGCATCCCCTGCATTTCCTCCGAATCCACCGCCAACCTGCTGCCGTTCATCGAGCGCACAAAACAGCCGTTGATGCGTTCAGGCAGGTCGATCTCCTTGCCCGGGCGCGGCATGTAGCGCGGATACGTGCTGCCGGTGTTGATGTAGTGGTTGCGCAGCGGCACTTTGCCCTGCGCCATATGGCAGGAATTGCAGTTCAGGCCGTTACCCACGTTGTCCGGCAGCAGGCGCGCGGTGTCGCTGAGCAGGCGCCGGCCCAGCATCACCGACTCTGCATTGGCCAAGCCGGCAATCTCTTCCGCGCTGGGCGCAATGTAGTGGCCGATCACAGCGCCCTGCTTGTCCAGGATGTCCATCGGCACAGGCGGCGGTGCATCCAGATCCGGATGCATGTGGGCATGCCAAGCCATCGCGCCGGCCCCACCGGCAACAGTTACCACAAGCGCTGCAATCATCAGTTTCGCTTTCATTGCGCGGCCTCCTCCGGCAGGTAATGCACCGGTTTGTCGGCGACAACGCGGCGCATCCGCGCGATGTCATCGGCGCTCACCGCACTGGCGCGGTTGCCCCAGCCGTTGCGGATGAACGTCATGATCTGCGCCAACTCGCGGTTGGACAGGTTTGCGAAACCGGGCATGGTGAAGGCCATGCGGTCATGTGCTGTGTGCGGCGTGATTCCGCCAGCAAGCGTCACCTGGATCAACGAACTGGGATCGTCGGAAAACACGATGGAATTGCCCGCCAATGCCGGATAGATGCGTGGCGCCCCCTTGCCATCCGCGCGATGGCAGGCCTGGCAATGTTCCGAATAAGCCAACGCACCCGGCACACGGTAGTCGCCGTTGCGCAGCGCCTCGGTGGTGTGGTCCTGCTTGGCATGCCACTGCTGTTCGCGCCCTTCACGCGGCGGCAGCTGTTTGAGGTAATGCGCCATGGCCTGCAGGTCATCGGCGGTCATGTGCTGGGTGCTGTGTTCCACCACATCGGCCATGCCGCCAAAGGCGGCGGAGCGATCGGTACGGCCCGTGCGCAGGAACTCCACAATCTCGTCCTCGCTCCACGAGGCCAGGCCGGTGCCTTCATCGCGAAGATTCTTGGCATACCAGCCTTCCAGCACCGAGCCGGACAGGAAGTGCCGGCTGGCATCGTCACCCAGTGCTTTTTCCTGGAACGCCAGACCACGCGGCGTATGGCAGGCACCGCAATGCGCGAACCCTTCCACCAGATAGGCACCACGCTGCGCACTGGCATCCAGCGCCGGGTCGGGCACATGCGTGCGCGGCCGAGCGAACATCAGCTGCCAGTACGACAACGGCCAGCGCATGTTGGCCGGCCACGGAATGGTGGAATCGGCGTTGCCCTGCGCCACCGGCTGCACCGAGGACATGAAATAGGCGTACAGCGCCTTGATCTCGTCATCGGAGCTGATCGCATACGACACGTAAGGCATGGCCGGATACAACGGCTGTCCGTCGGCGCGGATGCCACGGCGCACCGCACGCTCGAAATCGGCATAGCTGTAGCTGCCGATGCCCTGCTGACGGTCCGGGGTGATGTTGGTGGAATAAAGGGTGCCCATCGGCGTCTGCATGCCCAGGCCACCGGCATAGGGTTTGCCACCCGGCGCGGTGTGGCAGGCGGCGCAGTCCGCAACACGGGAAAGGTATTGGCCGCGCTGGATCAGCTGCGGATCATTGATATCCACCGTTGCCCGCTGCGGCGGTGCAAACCACAACGGCGTGGAGCGTGCGATGCCATAGGCCGCCGCGGTGCCAGCCACCATCACCAGCAGAACTTTCGTGAGCGTTCTCATCGACTCGTTTCATCTGAAGCTGAGCCATTGTCAGCGGCCCTGTCGGCGGCCGCCCTGATCCAGATCAATCGACCGTGGGTTCGCGCTGCCCTTCTGCGACCGCCGTTGCGCATGGGGCGACGCAGACGCAGACAAAAGAAAAGGCCAGACGAGTGTCTGGCCTTGTGCTGTCGGAGCGTTGCGGGCTTCAGCCGGCGGCAATGCCGCTGCAGTGCTGTGTGCTGGCTTGCAGTACGACGGTTTTCATTGAAAGGCACTGCGGGCAGACCCGCTCCAGCACCTTGATTACCGGTTCATAGACCGCTTTGCATTTGTTGCACTGGATGATTCCAGTCGTGTTGGCTTCCATGAGCCTCCCTCTTCTTCCATACGAACTGGACAAAGATGAGGGCCAATGCCCTGTATTTCAAGGCGCGAACTGAACGAACCGGTTACTGCAGCATGCCCATCACGTACAGCAGCACCAGCAGTGCCACAACGCCGGCCAGCACCGCGAAGAAGATTTTCCACGCACTGTAAGGGCGCTCGCCGGCGATCGCACCGGTGTAACCGTTGCCCAGTACCTGGTAGCTGCGCGAGCCATACGTGTAGCTCACCAACCACACCGGCACCAGGATGTGTTTGAACGTGCGGTTGCGGTAATCGGCGCGGACCTGCAGGTTGCGATAGGTATCACCGGGCACCTGTTCGGCACACAGCGCCTGCGTCTTCGACTGCATCCGCGCTTCGCCCTGCTGTGCGGCCTGGCGCAGATCCACCTGGTAGCGCTCCACCGTCCAGCCACGCACAAACTCGGGCGAATACGGCTTCAGATCCGTGAGAGTGGGGAAACTGCCGATCTTCTGCAGCAGTTCCGGATGCACGCCTACCGTGCCGGGCACCAGTTCATCATCGAAGAAATGCTGCAACGAACCTGCCGCCGGTTCCCAGCGCGTGCGCCGCTCCTGACGGGTCTGCGTTTTGCCCTGCGAGTCGCGGTAACTCACGGTGACGTAGTAGTAGTGGCCGGCATCGGCGGTCCATCGCGCGAGCACGTTGGCATCAAACGTCCAGTACGGCAGATACATGCCCTTGAGCGTGTCGGTCAACGCGGCGGTCTTGAGCCGGTTGGGTGCAAACCAGCGCTCGCCATACCAACGGCGGATGGCGTCGCGCATCTGGCCGTCGCTGATGCGGAACGGCAGCAAACTTTGCGGCGTGATGGCATCGCCCAATGATTCGTGCGCAATGACCGAGGGCGAGCCGCAGAACTCGCAGCGGTCTGCCACCTTGCCATCCACGAACACCGAGATGGCATGACAACTCTGACACTGCACCTCACGCGGCTGCGCGCCGTAGCCACGTTGTTCCTGCGGCGTGGCGGCCATGCTCTGCAGCATGCCCAGCACACCGCCCGGTTGTGCGTCATCGGCTGGCAAGGGTGGCGGCTGCGCGGCCTGTGCCTGCATGCGCGCCAGCGCTTCAAGCAGATCCTGCTCGACCACGCCGGTGCTGCCATCGCCCACGCCTTCGGCCGCCTCCGACAGCGGCACGATGGTGCCGCAGTAAGGGCAGGCCAAGGCCTGCTTGGCTGCATTCCATTGCAGATCCCCGCCGCATTCCGGGCAGGGATGTTTACCAACGGTCACATTGCTCATCAGCCGCGCAGGAACTCTTCTAGTGCGGAGCGGGCAATGCGGGTGGCGTTGCCGATCTTGCGGGCTTTCAGATCACCTGCGGCAATGGCGGCCATCACGTCTTCCACCGACACCGACAGCGCCTGTGCGGCCTGCTCGGGGGTCAACACGTCCAGCGTGGCCGCCGCATCGGCAGCCGCAGGCAACGGCGGCGGGCTCGCCGGTGCGGCGCCGGCAGTTGGTGCATTGCCCTGCATGCCACGCATCATTTCCTGGGCAATGCCAAAGCCCACCGCCATCTGTGCCGGCACGGCGGCAGCGGCAGCACCTTCGCCACCCTCGCCCATGCCATGGCCCATCTGGTATTTGACGTAGTCGTTGAGGTTACCGATCACGCCCATGCTGGAACGCTTGTCGATGGCCTGCTCCACTTCCGGCGGCACCGATACGTTCTCCAGCACAAAGCTGGTGATCTCGATGCCGTACTTGCCGGTCATGGCCGGGTTGATGATCGGCAGCAGCGCCTCACCCAGCTCGGAATAACGCGTGGCGACATCCAGCGCCGGCACACCTGCCTTGGCCAGTGCCTCGGTGAACACGCTGACGATGCGCGAACGCATGGTGTCGGCAAACTCGTCCAGACGGAAATTCTGGTCGGTGCCAGCCACTTCCTTCAAAAACCTGGGCGGGTCGACAATGCGGAAATCGTAGGTGCCGAAGGCGCGCAGACGCACCACGCCAAAATCGGCATCGCGCATCATCACCGGGTTGGACGTGCCCCACTTGTTGCCGGTGAACAGGCGCGTATTGAGGTAATACACATCGCACTTGAACGGCGATTCAAAGCCGTACTTCCACCCCAGGATGGTGGACAGCACGGGAATGTTCTGGGTGCTGAGCGTGTGCTTGCCGGGGCCGAACAGATCGGCGTACTGGCCAGCAGCCACGAACTGTACCGTCTGCGACTCGCGCACGATCAGCTGCGCACCGTTTTTGATCTGGCGGTCGTCGTCCGGCCAGCGATAGGACAGGGTGTCACGCGAATCATCGGTCCACTCGATGATCTCGATCAGTTCCTTCTTGATGAAGCCCAGAATGCTCATGGTGGTTCCCCTTCGACAGTGCGCCGATTCTACGGCCAGGCGGTAAACACTGCCTACATGACACCGCGCATACAGGCGGCGGCGCATCATGGGGATATTTTCCGGCTGCCGGAGTGCGCCATGCGGATGCTGACCCTGCTTCTGACCACCTTGTTCGGGCTGGCCCTGGCCATTGGCGGCGCGTGGCTGCTTGCGCTGCAGGGCAGCCCGTTCTACCTGTTGAGCGGGTTGGTGTTGCTGGTGGTGGCGTGGGGGCTGCGTCGGCACCGGCGCTGGTCCAGTTGGCTGTATGCCGGTTGGCTGCTGGTGCTACTGGCCTGGTCCCTGTGGGAAGCCGGACTGTACTGGTGGCCGCTGGCTACTCGCCTGGGCCTGCCCGCACTGCTGGGCCTGTTGATGGCCTTGCCGGCGTCGCGACGCTCAAGCCCGCACGGCTATACCGGCCCTGCCGGTTGGCCGGTGCTGGTGTGCGCGTTGCTGGTCGCGGCGGTGGCGTTTGCCGGTATTCCACGACATCTGCATGAAATTGACGGCCAGCTGCCGATGAACATCGTCAATGCCAATGCAGCACTGGGTGATGACGCGCCACCACCCGGGGAATGGCATGCCTATGGCCGCAGCGACTACGGCCAGCGTTTCTCGCCGCTGGCGCAGATAACCCCGGCCAATGTCGATCAACTGCAGCTGGCCTGGCAGATGCGTACCGGCGACATGCGCCTGCCGCAGGACGTGGGCGAGACCACTTACGAAGTCACGCCACTGAAGATCGGCAACACACTGTACCTGTGTACGCCGCATAGTCTGGCCATCGCGCTGGACGCTGACACCGGCAAGGAGCGTTGGCGCTTTGATCCGGCCGCCGGTATGGAACCGCAGCGTCAACACCAGACCTGCCGTGGACTGTCTTACTTCAACGACCCGACCGCAAGCACCTGCGCGGCCCGCGTGTTCCTGCCCAGTGCCGACGCCAAGCTGCATGCGCTGGACGCAAACACGGGCCAGCACTGCGCGGACTTCGGCGACAACGGCGTGCTGGATCTGCTGCACAACATGCCGTTCAAACAAGCCGGCTATTACTACTCCACCTCACCGCCGCTGGTGGCCGATGGCAAGGTGATCGTAGCCGGTGCGGTCAACGACAACTACGCGGTCAACTCGCCCTCCGGCGTGATCCGCGCCTATGACGTACACAGCGGAAAACTGCTGTGGAACTGGGACTCGGGCAATCCCAACCAGACCGCACCGCTGGACCCGAACGACCCCACGCAGACGTACACCGCAAGCTCGCCGAACAGTTGGTCGGTGGCCAGTGCCGATGAAGCGCTTGGCATGGCCTACTTCCCGATGGGCAACCGCACCCCGGATCAACTGGGCATGTACCGCACACCGGCCGAAGAAAAATTTTCTTCGTCGATGGTGGCACTGGATCTGGCCACCGGCCAGGTGCGTTGGGTGCACCAGTTCGTGCATCACGATCTGTGGGACATGGATACGCCCGCGCAACCGGTGCTGGTTGACCTGGACCTGCCACAAGGCCGCACGCCCGCACTGGTGGCGCCGACCAAACAGGGCGATGTGTATGTGCTGGACCGGCGCGATGGCAGCGCTTTGCTGCCGGTCAACGAACGCCCGGCATCGCGGCATGTGGATATCCCCGGCCAGGTCACATCACCCACACAACCGTATTCGGCACTGAGTTTCGAACCCCCGCCCCTGCGTGAAGCCGACATGTGGGGCGCCAGTCTGATCGACCAGATGCTGTGCCGCATCCAGTTCCGCACACTGCGTTATGAAGGCCGCTACACGCCGCCCACGCTGCAGGGCAGCCTGATCTACCCCGGCAATTTCGGCACGTTCAACTGGGGCAGCGTTGCGGTGGATCCAAACCGCCAGGTGATGTTCGGCATGCCGACATACCTGGCCTTCATCTCAAAACTCGTGCCCAAGCAGGAAGCCAGCGGCCGCCAGATGAACACCGGCGAGCATGGCCTCAGCGAAAACCAAGGCGCGGATTACGCGGTGGAAATGACACCGTTCATGTCGCCGCTGGGTGTGCCTTGCCACGTCCCACCGTGGGGCACGGTGGCCGCGGCGGATCTTCGCACCGGCAAGATCGCCTATCAGCACCGCAACGGCACCATCCGCGATCTCTCGCCCGTGCCGCTGCCCATCCGCATCGGTGTGCCGGGCATCGGCGGCCCAATGCTCACCGCCAGCGGCGTGGCGTTCATGAGTGCGGCCACCGACAACAACTTCCGCGCCTACGACCTGGCAACCGGCAAAGTGCTGTGGGATGTACGCATCCCGGCCGGCGGGCAAGCCACGCCCATGACGTACCTGAACAGCCAAGGCGAACAGGTGGTGCTGCTGGTGGCCGGCGGGCATGGCTCCACCGGCACCAAGGCCGGCGACTATGTGCTTGCCTACAAGTTGAAGAAATAGTGCAGTGGCCATCTTCCGTTGCGAGAGAGGGACTCTAAAACCCTCAGCCCAGATCAATACGCGGCACGTCGTACCACTGTGCCTGCGGAAAGCGTTGCTGCACCCAGCGGCGGATGAAATCGCGGCTGTCTGCGGCGATCACTTCATCGTTGCTGTCGTCACGGCTGTTCCATGCCACGCCGTGCAAGGTGATGCCGCGTGCGGCAATAGCTTCCAGCGACAGCAGCGTGTGATTGATGCTGCCCAAACGCCCTGATGTCACCAGCAGCAACGGCCAGCCATGTTGCGCGACGTAATCAATCGTCAGCAGTTGCTCGGTCAACGGCACCATCAAACCACCGGCGCCTTCCAACAGCACCTTTTCGTAGCGTTCGCGCAGGCGTGCGGTGGCCTGCTCGATGGCTGCGAAATCCAGCGTGCGGTTCTCCAGCCGCGCCGACAGATGCGGTGATGCGGGGTAGGCAAACAACGCCGGCATGGTGGTGCCGTCGCGGTCTTCGTCGAACAAACCGCTGCCCATGATGCGACGGTGCAGCAGGATGTCGTCCGATGCCGCCACACAGCCGGTCTGCACCAGCTTCTGGGTGATGACCTGCGTGCCCTGCTCGGCCCACTGCCGTGCCAGCCAGCCGGTCACCACGGTCTTGCCGATTTCGGTGTCGATACCGCTGACAAAAATTACCTGCCCACTCATGCGCGCATGTCCTCTGCTTCCAGGCTTGCCACCAACGCCACCATGCCGTCGCACAACTGCTGTAGCTGCGCATCGCTGATCACATACGGTGGCATCACGTAGACCAATTTTCCAAAGGGACGAATCCAGATACCTTGTTCCAGCATGCGTTGCTGGATGCGCTCCAGCCGCAATGGCACCTTCAGTTCGATCACGCCAATCGCGCCCAGCACGCGCACATCAGCCACCTGCGACAGCGCGCGTGCAGGTGCCAGATGGGTATGCAAAGTGCGTTCGATGGAAGCCACACGGCCCTGCCAATCCTGCGACAACAACAGCTGCGTCGAGGCCAAGGCCACCGCGCAGGCCAACGGGTTGGCCATGAAGGTGGGGCCGTGCATGAACACACCGGGATCACCGGCGGCGATCACATCGGCGATGTCGCGGCGGGTGATGGTGGCAGCCATCGTCATGTAACCACCGGTCAATGCCTTGCCAATGCACAGGATGTCCGGGGTGATGCCCGCATGCTCGCAGGCAAACAAGCGGCCGCTGCGGCCAAAGCCGGTGGCGATTTCATCGCAGATCAACAGCACCTCATGTTCGCGACACAGGCGCGCCAGCTCACGCAGGTACTGCGGGTGATAGAAGCGCATGCCACCGGCGCCCTGCACGATGGGCTCGATGATGAAGGCCGCAAGTTCATCGCCACGCTCGGCAAACAACTGCGCCACCGGCGCGATATCGGCAGCACTCCATTCACCGTCGAACGGCGTCTGTGGTGCGGGTACAAAGCAGCGCGTCGGCAATGAAGCACCAAACAAACCATGCATGCCGGTTACCGGATCGCACACCGACATCGCGTTCCAGGTATCGCCGTGATAACCCGAGCGCGTGGTGGCGATGTTGTTCCTGTGCGGCCGGCCACGTGCAGCCTGGTACTGGACGGCCATTTTCAGCGCCACTTCCACCGACACCGAGCCGGAGTCGGCGTAGAAGATGGCATCCAACGGCTGCGGCACGATCGCCAGCAACTGCTTGCCAAGCGCGATGGCCGGCTCGTGGGTGAGCCCGCCGAACATCACATGCGACATGCGCCCGAGCTGGTCGATGGCGGCCTGGTTCAACACGGGATGGTTGTAACCGTGGATGGCACACCACCACGAGGCCATGCCGTCGATCAGTTGCGGGCCGTCTTCCAGCTGCAGCATCACACCGTCAGCGCGCGCCACCTTGAGCACCGGCACGGGGCTGCCCAGTGCGCTGTAGGGGTGCCACAGGTGTTCGCGGTCGAAGGAATCGGTCAGCATCGTTCATCAATCACACCGCCGGGGGGCGGCTTGCAGGGGCGGTACCTTACCGCTTGGCGGGGCTGCCTGCATGCATGAGAGGCAGCGGATCGAGCGGCCCGTCCTTGCCGTAGATGCCGTAGTGAAGATGCGGCGGCGTACCTTTGGCGTTGCCGGTGTCGCCGACGGTGCCGAGCACATCGCCTGCCTGTACCCGGTCGCCCATCGCCAGGCCTGCAGCCCAGTCGTCCAGATGCGCGTAGTAATGCCGCTGGCCGCCCGGTCCGATCACCCATACCTGTTTGCCGCCCAGCCCGCCCTCGCGCACCGTGGCAACCACGCCCTGCGTTGCCGCCACAACCGGCGTACCACGCTTGGCGAAGACATCCACCCCGTGATGCTGACGATCGCTGCCGCGCGGCGCACCAAACGTGGCGCCGATCTGCCGGGCACGGATGCCCTGTACCGGCACGCTGATGGCCGTGGGTGGCGGCATGCGCATCAACGCCCAGCCTGCACGCGCTACCACGGCAAAGGGTTGTTGCCATAACCACACCGCGGCAACCACCAGCAACAGCAAGGTGACCAGAAGACCAAGGCGCGATGACGATTTCCTGCTCACGTGGCGGCCCGTTGATGCATGTGGAGCGTTGAAGCTAACAGCCCTGGCCGGCCTTTCGCCATGCCTACGGCGCGGCCATGGAAGCGGCGTCACGCCTTCCCGTTCACTTCACAGTGGCGCCATAAAACGCTCACACAGCCCCGATAACGTGCGCAGCCAGCAGCACCTGCTGCCTCAACCTGCACCGGGCACCCACCATGAGCACGCTGATGATCCTGATCCAGATAGCTGCACTGCCGGCTGCGCTGTACTTCATGCTGTTGATGATTGTCGGCTTCTTCAGCCGCTTGGCATTTGATGCGATTGCCGTGCTGAGCTTTGTGCTGCTGTTGATGTCGTGGCTGGCCAGCAGTGGGCTGGATGCCTTGGCCATGTTCGTCATGGCCTGCGCGCACGCCGGCATCACTGTGTTCGTGCGGAGGCAGCTGCCGCACATGCAGCGCGGTTACCGGCGCTGGGCCGGCTCGCAGGCCGACGGTGACGGCTGATGTCACCGCCGGCTGAAGTGGCTCAGCGCCCGGTCGTACTTTGCAGTTGGGCCGGGTAGCGCGCACCGACCACGCTGATCGCATCCAGCGCCGCAGTGATGCCGGCCATGTCCTGTGCATCCAGCCTCACCGCTGCCGCACCGATGTTTTCCTCCAGGCGGTGCAGCTTGGTGGTGCCGGGAATCGGCACGATCCACGGCTTGCGTGCCAGCAACCAGGCCAATGCGATCTGCGCGCGGCTCACGCCCTTGGCGTCGGCCAGTGCACCGATCACCTCCAGCAGCCCCGCGTTGGCGCGGCGGCTTTCTTCGGAAAAACGCGGCAGCGAGTTGCGGAAGTCGCTGGCATCAAACGTCGTGCCGGCATCCATCGCGCCGGTCAGAAAGCCCCGGCCCAGCGGACTGAACGGCACAAAGCCAATGCCCAGTTCTTCCAGCAGCGGCAGGATGTCCTGCTCCGGCTCGCGCCACCACAACGAGTACTCGCTCTGCAGCGCGGCAACCGGCTGCACCGCATGCGCACGGCGGATGGAATCCACGCCCGCCTCGGACAGACCAAAGTGCTTCACTTTGCCCTCGGCGATCAGCTCACGCACGGTGCCGGCCACCTCTTCCATCGGCACCGCTGGGTCAACGCGGTGCTGGTAGAACAGGTCGATGCGGTCGGTGCGCAGGCGCTTGAGGGAAGCCTCCGCCACTGCACGGATGGTCTGCGGCCGGCTGTCCACACCCTGGCGGCCGTCAGCATTGAGGAAGCCGAACTTGGTGGCGATGACCACCTGCTCGCGGATCGGCTCCAGCGCCTCACCCAACAGCTCCTCGTCGGTGAACGGGCCATAGACTTCGGCCGTGTCGAAGAACGTCACGCCACGCTCGAACGCCGCACGCAGCAGCGCAATACCGTCGGCCTTTCTCACCGGCTGGCCATACCCATGGCTCAGGCCCATGCAGCCCAGGCCAAGGGCGGAGACTTCCAACCCACTGTTTCCCAGTACGCGCTTGTGCATTGAGGTGTCCTCGTTATTGCTGTGCCGGCAACGAGGCCATGTCGATGACGAAGCGATAGCGCACGTCTGATTTCTCCATCCGCTCATAGGCTTGATTGATGTCCTCCATGCGGATCATTTCGCAGTCCGGCAGGATGTTTTTCTCCGCGCAGAAATCCAGCATCTCCTGGGTTTCGCGGATGCCACCAATCGGCGAGCCGGCAATGCGGCGGCGGCCGAGCAGCAACGGCACGCTGTTGAATTCATCCATCGGCCCTACCTGGCCCACAATCACCAAGGTGCCGTCCACATCCAACAACGGCAGGTACGGTGCCAGCTCGTGCTTGACCGGCACGGTGTCGATGATCAGATCGAACGCCGACTGCGCCTGCGCCATCGCGGCTTCGTCGCTGGACACCAACAGGCGGTCAGCACCCAATGCCAATGCATCCGCCTGCTTGGACGGGCTGCGGCTGAGCACGGTGACGTCCGCACCCAGGCCCACCGCCAACTTCACCGCCATATGGCCCAGGCCACCCAAGCCGATCACGCCCACGCGGCTGCCGGGGCCCACGTTCCAGGTGCGCAGCGGCGACCAGGTGGTGATGCCGGCGCACAGCAACGGCGCTGCGCGTGCCAAGTCCAGGCCGGCAGGCATGTGCAGGCAGAACTCCTCGCGCACCACCAGGTGCTTGGAGTAACCGCCGTGCGTGTGCTCGCCGGTGATGCGGTCCGCGCCGGCATAGGTGCCGGTGTTGCCTTCGCGGCACAGCTGCTCCTCACCCTTCTCGCACTGGTCGCACGCCATGCAGCTGTCGACCATGCAGCCCACCGCAACGTGATCGCCTACTTTGTGGCGACTGACCTGCGGGCCAACCGCAATCACCCGGCCCACAATTTCGTGGCCCGGCACGATCGGGTAATAGCTCCAGCCCCAGTCATTACGGGCGGTATGCAGATCCGAATGGCAGACGCCGCAGTAAAGGATCTCCATCGCCACATCGTTGTCGCGTAGCTCGCGGCGCTCGAACGCATAGGGGGCCAGCGGCGAGGTGGTATCGAAAGCGGCATAACCGAGGGTTTTCATGGGCAGCGTCCTGTAGCGGGTAAAACGGAAAACCCGTGCAGACAGGCCTGCGGCCTAGCCTGACGAGGCAGGCGGCAAGTCTAGGCAGATGCCTGTGACGAATTAAGCAGCGCCGGCGGCATGCGGTAATGAATACGGCTCATCAATCCGTGGCGACGGCTGTGCGTCGCCCCCAAGACCACGTTTACAGCGGCTGGCGCAGCGCCTCGATCACCACCTGCAAGGCGCGCGAGGTCTGCCGCCGGCTCGGGTAGTAGGCGTAGTAGCCGTCATACGGCTCGCACCAGTCTTCCAGCACACGTTGCAGGCGGCCGGCGGCGATGTGTTCCAGCACCATGTCCTCGGGCAGGTAGGCCAGGCCGGCGCCGGCCAATGCCGCGCGCAGGGCCGGCGCGCTGCCATTGAAGGTCCATTGCCCGCTCACACGCAGCCGGCACTGCTCGCCGGCCTTGTCGAACTCCCACTGCAGCAGGCCGCCATGGGTGGGCAGGCGCAGGCCGATGCAGTTGTGCATCTCCAGCTGCGCCGGCTGCTGCGGCACGCCGTGCTGCTGGAAGTACGCCGGCGCCGCCACCACGGCCACGCGCTGCCGCGGGCTGATCGGCACCGCGATCATATCCAGCGCCAGGTGCTCGCCCAGCCGGATGCCGATATCAAAACGCTCGGCCACAATGTCGGTGAGGCCGTAATCGACAATCACCTCGACCTTCAACTCCGGGTACTGCGGCAATACCTGCAACAGCTTGGGCCAGATATACAGATCCGCCGCATGGCCGGCGGTGTTGATGCGCACGGTGCCGGCGGGCACATCGCGGAACTGGCCCATCATCACCAGCTCGGCCTGGATTTCCTCCAGGCGCGGCGCCACCGATTCGTACAACTGCTCGCCGGCCTCGGTCATCGACACGCTGCGCGTGGTGCGGGTCAACAGGCGGATGCCCAGACGCGCCTCCAGCCCACGCACCGTGTGGCTGAGCGCCGATTGCGACACGCCAAGCTGTGCAGCAGCGCGGGTGAAGCTGCCTTCGCGGGCAATGGTGACGAAGGCCACCAGATCATTGAGGTTCTCGCGGGGCATTGCGGGGCCTGCGGCAGGGGACGCGCCATCTTCGGCATGCGGCCTGGCCACCGCAATGCGCCGTGCGCCGATTGATGAGGGCCGTTCATCAAAAAGACCCTCTCAGAACGCGCCCTGCAGCGCCACCTCCCAACGGCTGCCCGCCAGCTCTTTGCCAAACAATGCCCGCGCATGACGGTCGCTGGCATGCGCGCTGAGCCGCAGCTCCAGCGGCGCGGTGAGCGCCCATATCGCATTCAACTGCCCATGCGCATAGCCACCGCCGCGTGCGCTCTGCAGCGTGTAATAGCCCGCCATCGCCTCCAGACGAAGGTGTTCATTCACCGGCATACGCACGCCGAGCTGGCTGTAGATGCCGTCCTGTGCCGTGCCCAGCGCCTGCGGCGACCATGCCAGTGACAGCCAATAAGTGTTCCTCCAGGTCAGCGTGGTGTTGAGCTCGGTCCAGTTCAGATCAACCGTGGTGGAGGGGTAGCGGTAATGCAGCACATTGCCATCCAGCGCCCAGTCCTGGCTCAGCTGCCCGGCCCAGCCCAAGCTGAAATCCAGCTCACTGCTGGCATGGGTGTCGGGCGCGAACTCCACGCTGGAGCCCCACATCGAGGCATAAAAGCCGCTGTCGGTAGCCAGCTTGAAGCCAGCCTGCACGGCGGCATCGCCTTGGCTTTGGCTGGAGCCGCGCCAGAGGTAGTCACTGGTGAGCGCGGCATTGCCGCTGAGGTCGTAAGCGGCGGCGCTGCCGGTGGCAGCCACAACGGCCAGCAGTACGCAGCCAAGACGAATCGCGTTTCGGGGGTTTCTCATCAGGTTTCCAGAGTGGCCGCACACATTGCGTGGCCTTGTGGAAATGATGTCGTCAGCACGCATAAACCGGCGATGGCGTCACCACGGGCGTGGCGTCAAATCATCATAAAAATGCGGAAATCCGGGCATTACGCATTTGCCGGGATGTGCTTCCACCCGCCCCGTTCGTCCTGCAGGGCATATCAACCAAACGTATACACATAAGTGCAGCGTGCAATTGGCCGGTATGGGTACGTTACGGGGGCCATCAACAACGGCAAAATAGCGCACCCCCGCTTGCACCATGCTAATGAAATCCGCCGCCCCACTGGTATTGACCCTGCGTAACTGGCTGAGCATCGAGCGCAACCAGACCAACCACGGCGAGAAGTGGATATCGGCATTGGGCGCCCTGATCGGCATCACCGTGGTCTACCAGCTCACCCATTGGTGCTTCCCGCATGGCTTTGCCGGCGCGGCCGGTGGCGCGATTCTGTTGGCGTCGATGGGCGCCTCGGCGGTATTGGTATTTGCCGTGCCGCACGGTGCGCTGTCGCAACCGTGGTCGGTGATTGCAGGGCATCTGGTCTCGGCATTCATCGGCGTGACCTGTCAGAAACTTGCACCTGACCAGGTGTGGACCGGTGCATTGGCTGTGGGTCTGGCGGTGGGCGCCATGCATTACCTGCGCTGCATTCATCCGCCCGGCGGTGCCACCGCGTTGGCGGCGGTGATTGGTGGCAGCGACGTGCATGCCTTGGGCTATCAGTATCTGCTCACGCCGGTTGCGATCAATGTCGCTGCCATCCTGACGGCAGCGGTGCTGTTCAACGCCTGCTTCGCGTGGCGGCGTTATCCGGTGCACCTGCATCGTCGGCGCCAGCAACAACCCGCTTCGGTGGCATCGGCACAGCGCAGTGTTGACCTCACGCAAGAGGATTTCCACGCCGCCATCAGCCAGCTCAACTCATTCGTGGATATCACCGAGGACAACCTCACCGAGCTGCTGGAGCTGGCCAAGCAGCATGCCGAACGCGATGCATTGCACCCGGCGTTGATCGAAGCCGGCCGCTATTACAGCAATGGCCGATTGGGCCGCGCCTGGAGCGTACGTCGCGTGTCGGTCACACCGGAACTGGAAGGCCCCACACCGCAACGGTTGGTCTATGCCGTGGTTGCGGGCGACGGCATCGGCAACATCGGCCATGCCACTGCCGATGAACTGCGCCACTGGGCGCGCTTTGAAGTGATGCTGCAGCAAGGCGGACGCTGGGCCAAACTGCAGCCCAGCTGAGCGGGCGCGGGCGGGCGTCAGCCCGCCACCCAGGTACCGCCCCCCATCTCACAGCTTGCCGGCAACCCGGCTACATCCTCTGCGCTGCGTTCGTAGTAATGGCCATCAAATTTGCCGCCAAACAGTCCTTTGCAGCTGCCCTGCGACGGTGATGGGCAAGCTGCCATATAGGTGACTTCGCCTGCCTTGCCGCCCATCTGCGCGGAAGTCTGCGCCAAGCCCTCGCACAGCGGTTTCAGATCGCCGTCGCCCGACGCGGCGTTGGTCTGCATGCAGTCACGCGAACGCAGGGTATTGCCCATGATCGTGAATTCGCCGGCAATCATGCAGGCCTGCGTGGTTGCCGCATCGGTTACCGGCACGGGCGCGGCAACAGCGTCTTCGGCCACCGTCGGTTCTGCTGCGGCAGGCGCTTGGGCCACCGGTGCCGTCGTCTCAGCGGGAGCCGGCGCGGTGCCACCGCAGGCCGCCAACCCCATCACACATGCCATCGCCAGCACTGCGTGCCGATAAGTCTTCACAACTGCCATACAGCCTCCCTGCCTGGTTGAATGTTGGCCGATGGTAAGCCAACCGTTCGGCCTGTACGGGCACCGCTTCACATTCATCTTCTTCCGTTCGCGCGCCGTCCACATTTTCGCAACAGACAAGGCGCCAATGTGTCCCTCCCGGCACAACCTGCACCGGCGAACCGAAGCCGGCCATCACCGCCGTCATTGCCCAAGCGAGGCCAACCATGTCCTATGTCGATGGTTTCATTGCCGCCGTGCCCACGGCCAACAAAGAAAAATTTCTCACCCACGCGCGTACCGGCGATGCGCTGTTCATCGAATTTGGCGCGTTACGCGTGGTCGAATGTTGGGGCGATGATGTGCCGCACGGCCAGCTCACCGATTTCTTCCGCGCGGTGCAGGCCAAGGATGACGAGACGGTGGTGTTCTCGTGGATCGAGTGGCCCGACAAGGCCACACGCGATGCCGGCATGCAGAAGATGATGGACGACCCGCGCATGGATCCGGCCACCAACCCCATGCCGTTCGATGGCAAGCGGCTTATCTATGGCGGCTTTTCGCCGCTATTGGAGTTGACGAAATAACGCATAGGCATTGAGCGCGCGCCTGCCGCGCGCGCTCAATCGCGATCAGGTGCGCCCAACGGAAACAGCGGCCGATAAGGGCGGGCCTCCTCCACGGCACGCGCGAATGATGGCCGTGCCAACAGGCGCGCACGATACGCATGCAACAGCGGATAGGCTTGGCCGATGCGGTGCACCCAGTCGGCGTAGAACAGCGACGGCGCAGCGGCGCAATCGGCCAGGGTGAATGCCTCGCCGCAGGCCCAGGTGCGTCCCGACAACTGGATTTCCGCCCAAGCGTAAGCCAGCTCCAGTTTGTCGCGTGCATGCGCCAATGCATCACGGGCCTTGTCCGCATCACCCGTCAAGGCGCCGGCCACCGCATGCTGCACCGGGCTCATCACATGCAGGTCAAAGAAGCGGTCAAGAAAGCGTACGTCCAATGCCTGACGCGCATCATCGGGCAGCAGCCGTACCGCGCCGGGCCGTATCTGCTGTAGGTACTCGATGATGATGCTGGTTTCCACCACTGCGTTGTCGCCATCCAGCAGCAGCGGGAACTTGCCTACCGGCCAGCGCCGCAGCCATTCGGCGGCGTGTTCCGGCGTCTCCGGGCTCAGACAGCGGAACTCAAAGGCAATGTCGTTTTCATACAACGCGATCAGCACTTTCTGCGTGTACGAAGAGAACGGATGACCATAGAACGCCAGCGTCATGGCTTCACTCCCGGGTGGGGCGAGCACGCCCCGTGCGGCGACCGTTGTAACGCTGGCCTGCACACCATGCAACCACGGCGCTGAGCGGTCAGCTCGGCGTGGGACAGTCACTCGACGCGGGCTGCCCTGCGAAGCGCAGTGCGATCCACCCAATCGTATCGGTGGTTGCTGCAATGGCGGTGGTTGCGTGGTCGGCGCTGGGCAAGGCGATGTAACGCGCAACCGCACCGCGTTGGCAGCTGCGCTCAAAGAAAGCACGCGTTACTGACGTGGTCACCAGCTTGTCGCCGTCGGATTGGACGATCAGCGCTGGGGGGCTTGCCGCATCCAACGCGTTCAACGAATTGCGCGCCATCAACCCGTCCCACGGCGCACGCCCACTCAAGTCCAGGTGGCCAAGCCGCAGGCGCAACCGCAGCACCCGCACCACGCCACCCGCTGACACCCGGTCGCCTTCGCAGGCACGGGTGACGCGTTCAATCACACCGCGCGTGGTGCGGTCGGCAAGGGTGGAGATGTCGGCCTTGTAGACCTTCGACCAGCTTTCCGCTGTGAACGCGGTGAGCATCGCGCGCACGGTGGCGTCGGCTTGTTTCATGTTCTCGGCAAGTTCGGTAGGCGGCGACACCGCTGCCACACCCAACAGTTGCAGTTCCGGCGCGTAGGCTTTGGCACGCAACCCGGTGAACAACGCTGCATGCCCGCCCTGCGAATGGCCCCAGGCCACGAAGCGCTGGCCAGCGCGCGCGGCCGCGAAATTGCGCGCCGCGCGTACCGAATCCAACACCGCCGCAGCGGCCGCATCGCCCACCAGGTAGGCATGCGGGCCACGCGTACCCAGCCCGGGGTAGTCGCTGGCCACCACTACCCAACCGCGCGCCAGCATGTCGGTCAGGCCGGGTATCTGGTCCAGCGTACGGATGGGCGTGCAGCTTGATGCAATGCCCACGGTGCCATGCGCCCACGCCACCACATCGCGCCCTGCAGCCGGCGCAGCGCCATCGGGCACCACCAGCACGCCGCTGGACTGCGTGCGCATGCCATCGACATCCGTGGTCTCGTAACGGATGCGCCACGCCTTTGCGCCCGCAGGTGCGTCCTGCATCGGCGTCGCATTGAGCAGCGTGCCCGGCGAGGCTGCGATGGTGGGGGCCGCCATGCCACACAGAATGACCAACAACACGAATGCAACCACGCCATGCAACGTTGTTCTCATGCCAGCAGCTCCGTCGGACCAAGGGACCCCACCCTGCCCGCGACAATCCCCGCAGGCGCCTGCACCGGATCGTAGCGGAAACCGTTGTGAACGGGATTGATGTACCGCGTGATGCATCGCGCGCTTGGCCGACGTTGAGAGCACGGAGCCACTGTCTCTCAACGTCCCACCGAAATCAGCGCAAAACCGCTATCGCGGCCGTCGCAGCGACATCACTGGCCGGTGCTTGCGCCCGGCTTGGGCTGCTCGACCAGCGCCTGCCCGGCCCGCAGCAACTGGATGAACTGCGCACGCTCGCCCTCGGGATCTTCACCACGTGCATCGCGCGCGGTGGACAGTATCTGCTCCCAACTCCAACCAGGCATACGCTCACCACCACGCAGGGCATCGGCAAAGCCGGCTACTGCCGAGGCAAAGCGCAATGACGCGCTCGGTGTGGCACGCAGGCTGCTGGCCAGAATCGGCCGCGTGATCAACCTGCTGGTATCGGCATCTGGCAGTTTGTAGCGCAGACGCACCTCGGCAACCTCATCGCCATGCGCGTTCGTTGCAGCGCTCTTGTCGCCATAGCGCAACGCAGGCAACTGCTCGGCGCCACTGCCCACCGGCACGATCTCGTACAGTGCGGTGACTTCATGGCCCGGGCCGATATCGCCGGCATCCACCTTGTCGTTGGCAAAATCAGCGTTGTTGAGCACGCGGTTTTCGTAGCCGATCAAGCGATATTCGGATACGCGTGCCGGGTTGAACTCGACCTGTATCTTCACGTCACGGGCGATGGTGAACAAGGTGCTGCCCATCTCACGCACCAGCACGCGACGCGCTTCGGACAGGCTGTCGATATAGGCATGATTGCCGTCGCCCACATCCGCCAGACGCTCGGCCATTGCGTCGTTGTAGTTACCGGTGCCAAAGCCCAGCGTGGTCAATGCGATGCCGCTCTTGCGGCGGTCGGCTACCAACGTCTCCAGCGCTTCGCGGCTAGCGATGCCCACATTGAAATCACCATCGGTGGCCAGAATGACGCGGTTGGCGCCGCCTGCCACAAACGATTGCCGGGCCATCGCATAGGCCAACTCGATACCGGCGCCACCGTTGGTGCTGCCGGAGGCCTGCAGTTGTTCCAGTGCGGCAAGGATCTTGCCGTGCTCATTGCCGCTGGTCGGCTCCAATACCAAGCCAGCAGAACCGGCGTAGGAAACAATGGCCACGCGGTCCTGGCTGCGCAGCTGCGGCACCAACTGCGCGAACGCGCGCTTGAGCAGCGGCAGTTTGTCGTCGGCATACATCGAGCCGGAGGTATCAATCAGGAACACCAGGTTCATCGGCGGCAGCGTTGCGTGCGGCTGCTCGTAGCCCTTGATGCCGATCATCAATACCTGCTTGCGCTTATCCCACGGCGCGGCGGCCAGCTCGGTGTGCACGCGGAACGGCTCGGTCTGGTCGGCCGGCACGGCGTAGTTGTAGTTGAAGTAGTTGATGAACTCTTCGGCGCGCACCGAATCGGCCGGTGGCCGCACGCCACGTTCCAACATGCGCCGCACATTGCTGTAACTGCCGGTATCCACATCCACCGAGAAGGTGGACAGCGGTTGCTCGGTGGTGCGCTTGACCGGATTGTCGTCCGGCCGCGCATAGACTTCGGTGTTGACCGGCTGAGCAATCTGCGAGCCAGTGACGACAACACTGGGAGCGGCCATCCGGTAGCGCATGCCGGTTGAAGCCGGCGGCGCTGGTGGTGCTGGCGGTGACGGGGGCGCCACCGCGTAATCCGCCATGGGCGCCTCGGCCACCCGCTTGTGACAGCCAACCAGCGTCACCAACGCAACTGCAACCGCAACACCAACGCGCACCATCATGGGCCAACTCCTTGCCTCGGGATGGGCGGAGCATAACGCTCCGCTCATGCGGGTGGCAGCCCTATGGCATCAAGCCGACAGCGTGGCCAGCGATTCCGCCTGCAGGTTCGCGTAGATAGCGAACTCATCGCTAACCGTCGCGCCCAGCGCCTGCTCGAACGCCTCCCGGTTGGCACGCGCGGCATAGGCACGCTGCTCATCGCCGCCCAGGTTGGACTGGAAGATGCCTGCGGCACTCACCGGCAGGAAATCTTCGTAGATGATCGGGTCGGCTGTCGCCAAGCCGCGTTCGATCAATACCTCAGCCGGCAGGTTTCGCTCACCCGCCGGCAGTGCGCGGCCTGCCTCGGTCAACGCGTAGCGGTAGTAACCCAAGCCTTCGCGACGCAGCACGGTGTGGTCATCGGGGAAATCGACAAATGCAGCCTGCAGGCGCTGCATGTAGTCGCCGCCGGTGCTGCCGGCGCCTCCGTTCTCGCGTGCCTGCGCCAACAGTGCGTCGTACAGCGTGCGGCCCTTTGGCGTCAGCGCCAATCCGCGCTGCTCAATTTCACCAAAGCGTGCGGTATGCGTGCCGGCAGCGTTGTCGGTGCCGGAGGGGAAATGCACCATCTCCTCCAAGGCCTTGAAGCTGGTCTGGCGCAGCAGAATGGGGCATTCGCGGCGCGGCGGGCCTTCGATCACGGCTTTTGCCGCCAGCCCGCGTGCATGCATCTGTGCCTGCGCCGCATCAATATCCAGCGTGCGTGGGGTGAGGTGGTTGATGTGCGGGCCTCGGAAGCTGACCACGTCGGCCACGAGGCGATGCGCGCCATGCAGCGCGTGGTACGTCTGCAGCGACACGGTGGCCTCGTTGTGCCAACGGAACGTTTCCAGCGCTTCGACGACAAAGCGCCACGCATCGTCTTCGCCCAGGCCACCGTCGCGCTCGCACTGCGCAATCAGCTCCATCACGCCGGGGGTGAAAATGTTGCGGCGGGAAAGAATTTCCGCCGCCTCGGTGCGCAGGCTTTCGTCTTCAATCAACTCCAGCCGCAGCAACGAGGTGAACACACGGAACGGGTTGCGGTTGAGTGCCTCGCCATCCACCGGACGGAACGCGGTGGAATGCACCGGCACACCAGCAACGGACAGGTCGTAATAGCCCACCGGCTGCATGCCCATCACGGCGAACAGGCGGCCCAGCGTAGCCAACTCCTGCGCGGTGCCAACGCGGATGGCGCCGTGGCGTTCCACGTCCAGACGCTCGCGCTCACCGCTGCGTTGCATCTGCTCGGCCAGCGCGGGCTGTGTGGCAAGCACGGCGCCGTTCACCTCCCCCACCAGTTCCACCAAGGTGCCGTACAACGGCACTTCGGTGCGGTACATATGCGACATCGCCTGCGAGAACAGGCTGCGGATGTGGTCGGTGGAAACGAAACGGTCGGCGGTCATGAAGAAGTGCGCTGGCGCTGGATCGAAGGAGCGGCCATTTTCGCCCGGAATGCCCCACCACGGCCACCTGCCGGCACAAGCCCCAGCCGCGTTCTCAACCTGCCTTGCGGGCCGCCGCGTCGCGTTGCGCGCGGTCACCCAGCTGTTGCCTCAGCAGTGCATCCAGCGTGATGGGCCGGTCCCAGTGGTCGTAGCTGGCAACGATGGCATGCCGCAACGCCCGCCATTGCAGGTTTTCCGGCGGCGGTTGCAGGCTCTCAAGAACCGTCTTCCAATCCGCACCGGGCAGGCCGCTGCGGGCCCGTACCAGCGTACGGCAGGAGCTGCCGCTCACATGCGCCCAGAAACAGGCGAAGTACACGTCAGCCGGCGCCCAACCGTGGTTGCGCAACAATGCCTCGACATAGGCAGGGCGTGCGCCCGCATAGCGCGACAACTCGTCGATGAAGGCTTCCGGGTAACGTGCGGCGTACGCATTGATATCGGCCAGCTGCCGGTCAACCCAGGCATCGCCGGTGCCCGCTGCGTAGGTCGGCGCCGTGTTTGCTGCGGCAGGCGCCGCAGCGGGTGTGGATTGCTGCGCCAGCGTCGCAACAGGCGTGAGGAACAGCACGCCCAGCAGCAACGCACAGTGCACGTGCCAACGCCGTCCGTATCGTCGGGCACGACCGCGCAGCATGGTCAGCGTGCCGCCATTTCCGCAGCGATGGCACGCACCGCTTCCGGCCACTGGTGCGCGGTGTCGGCGTGATGCAGGCGCGGCGCATCGTCGGACACCCCATGCTCGGCCTCATGTGCCCAGGTCACCGCATACGGCGTGTATACGCCCCAGCCACCCAAGCCCAACACCGGCTCGATATCCGAGCGCAGCGAATTGCCGATCATCACAAAGCGTTCGGCCGGCAGGTTGAATTCGGCCAACACGCGCGCGTAGGTGGATTGATCCTTCTCCGACACGATTTCGATACGCGGGAACAGATCACGCAGACCGGAACGTTCAATCTTCTGCTCCTGGTGGAACAGATCGCCCTTGGTGATGAGCACCACCGGGTAATCGGCAGCGATGGCGGCAACCGCCTCACGCACGCCATCAATCACTTCCACTGGATGCTGCAGCGTACGGCGGCCAATTTCGATGATCTGGTGCAGGTCGTGTGCGGAAATCTTCTCGCCGGTCAGCTCGATGGCTGCTTCCAGCATCGACAGGGTCATGCCCTTGGCGCCGTAACCGAAGATTTCCAGATTGCGCCGCTCAACCTTGAGCAGATGCTGTGCGGTCTTGGCATCGTGCAGGTCGATGTAGTGGCCAAGAATGGCCTCGAACTCCTGCTCGGCAAGGCGGTAATAGTCTTCGCTCTTCCAGAGCGTGTCATCGCCGTCAAAGCCAACCAGGCCGATGGCGGAAAGGGAGGTGTTCTGGTTCATGCCGCACAGGATAACGCGTGGCCGGTGCCGGGGTTGCAGTTCTTTGCCTCAGAGCCGGCCTCACCCCAACCCCTCTCCCGCATGGGAGAGGGGTTGGCTAATCTGCCTGCCTGAGCCGCGGGGTTACTCAGGCACGAAGCGGCGTGCGTTATTTCTGCTGCTTGGCCGCGTAGGTGCGGTATTCCTCCTGGGTCAACTTACCGTCCTTGTCGGCATCGGCTTCATCAAACACCTGCGCCAGACCTGCGTTGGCCTGCGATTCGGCCTTGCTGATGCTGCCGTCGCCGTCGGTATCAACACTGGCCCAGGTCTGCCCGCCATCGTTGGACGATGCAGCGGCCTGTGCCTGGGTGGCGCTTTCCTGCTGTGCCTGGGCGGCCTGTTGCTGCTGTGCATCCTGGGCCATGGCCGGCAGGGCAAGCGCGGAACCAACAACGGCAATCAGGGCAAACAGCGGGGTGCGGTTAAGAAGGGTCATCAGGTCTTCCTCGTCTTTTGGGGAACGCACGGATATTCCGCACGGCCCCACACTGACAAGCAGCAACTGAATCAACCTGTCCCCTCAAATGCGCATTCAACATTGTGTTAACCACCACGTTGAAGATTGCGGCTACCGCCGTGGTTAGAGCATCGTGAAGTGGATGTAACACGATGATTCGGGCGTTCCATCCATCACCGCAAACACCCAAAAAAGCGGCACTTAGGGCTCACCGGTGGTGTCGCGCAACGATTGCCGCGAACTGAACAACCACCAACCCAAGCCCACGCCCAGCGCTGCTCCAAGCAGTTCCAACACCACGCGGGTACCCAATTGATCGGGATCGTGGATGCTGGCCAGCGCCAAGCGCACGTAAAGCGGCGACTCCAGGCCCATCATTCCCAGATAGAACAACTTCCACGTATCCACACCCGCACCGATGACCATGGCCAGCAACGCGGACCACGCAATGGCATGCCCGTTCGACAACCCGGTGCGCTTGCATACCTGCCACCACAGCGCGAAAACGACAAAGCCAATCGCCAACGCTATCAACGCCGCTTCCAAAGAGCCCAGCAGGCCGTAATGCAGAACCAGATTCATGCGCGCGCGGTGATCAGGACGGGGATGCGCAGTCTACCCGCAAGGCCGCCACTCACCGCACCGGGAAGTCGTAAGCGGTATCCGGCGTCGGCTCGGGCTTGAAGGTGAAATGCCACCACTCCATCGGGTAGTTGGCAAAGCCTTCGGCAGCCATCGCCTCCAATAGCCGCTGTCGATTGTGCTTCTGCGCGGCGCTGATATCCGGGCTGTCGGTATGCGCCAGGGGGTCAAAACGATCAAAGCCGGTGCCCATGTCCAACGGTTGGCAATCGTCCTGCGTGCATTGCAGCAGCCCCACATCAAGCGTGGCACCGCGACTGTGACCGGAGGTCTCGGCTATATAGCCATCCAGCAGCCGGGTCTTGTCCACATTGGGGTAGTAGCGCGCCTTGGCCTGCTGGTCGCTCAGGTCATGCGCCCATGCCACAAATGATTTCACCGAATGCGCAGGCCGGTAGCAGTCAAACACCTGCAGCGCGTAACCCTGTGTGCGCAATGTGTTCTGCACGCGGGCCAGCGCCTGTGCCACCGGTTGCAACAGATAACAGCGCGGCGCTTCGTAACCGGGCACCACGCGCCCGGTGAAGTTGTCCGTGCCCGCATAGCGGATATCCAGAACAAAGCCCGACGCCAGCGTGGTGACATCCACCAGGTCGGCCTGTGCGGGCGTGGTGGCCGGCGACACGTCCACCGCCATCGCGTTACCTGCGCCGGCCATGAACGCAGCGACCAGCGTCGCGTTACGGGCAATCGCCAACACGTTGGAATTCCAGATCCTGGTAGTCATAGCTGAAGTCGATCTCCGGGTCGATGGCCTGCATGCGCATGACAGGTTGCTTGGCATCGCCGGAGAAATCCAGCCATGCCTCGGCATCTTCGCCCTGCGCATCCCATGCAACAAACCAGCGCTGGCCGCTGCTCATCACCGTGCCGCGCATCTGTGGTGATTTGAGGGAGGTAAAGCGCAGCCGGCCCTCTTGTGGACAAAGACGCACTTCGCCAAACCACGCATCACGCCAGACGCCAGTATGGTCGCTTGCTGCGTCTTCCTTCACCTGCTCACGGTTGGGCATGGCTGGGCGCACGTGGCCAGCGCTACGTCGCTGCGCGGCGGCTTGATCAATGCGCTGTGCGTAATACAGCACGTCGTGGTTGGCGGCCGGTGCGGTGTAACGTTTGAGCATGGCCTGCATCAACGCAGTGCGCGCATCCTCGGCCTCGCCGTTGATCAGAATCACCACGCCATTTTTTGTATCGGGCAACAACGCCAAGGAGGAATACATGCCCGACAGCGTGCCGGTGTGCGCCACCTTCCATTGCCCATCCATGTCGGACAGGCGCCAACCGTAGCCATAGGCCAGAAAGTGCGTGTTGTCCCAACCGCGCAGGCGCTGGCTGATCGGCATGGGCATGTGCGCGGTCCACAACGCACGGCGTTGCACTTCATTCAACCAGCCCGGTGCCTGCTGTGGATCAAGCAACACCTGCATCCAGCGCAGCATGTCGTTGACACTGCATTGCACGCCACCGGCAGCCATTGACGGGAAGTCGTCCACACGCGCCGCATCGGCTACAGCGGCGATGTTCTGCGCACCTTTGCGGTAATGCGGGCGCGCCACATTGCCAACCGCCGAAGGCGTCCATTCGCCCACTTGGCAACGTTGCATACCCAGCGGCTCGAAAATTTCCTGCCGCACCAGCATCGAGTAAGGCTTGCCTGCTGCCGCTGCCGCTACTTCGCCGGCCACCACGTACAACAGATTGTCGTAGGCGTAGTCAGAACGGAAACTGCCGGTCGGCTTCAGATGCGCCAGCCCGGCGATGATGTCATTGCGGTCAAAGTGGTTCGGCTCGGGCCACAGCATCAGATCGCCAGCACCCAAGCCCAGACCACTGTTGTGGATCAACAGGTCGCGTACCTGCATGTTGCGCGTCACCCACGGGTCGTACATGCGGAACTGCGGCAGATGCTGGGTCACCGGATCATCCCAGCGCAGCGTGCCCGCCTGCACCAACCGCGCGATCACCGCCGCCGTCATCGCCTTGGTGTTGGAGGCGATCTTGAACAACGAGTCCGCATCGACCGCCTTGCCTTCGCCCACCGCCAGTTCACCACGGGTGATGCGACGGACGATCTTGCCATCCTCAATCACGCCCACCGCAATGCCGGGCAGCTGATAACGCTGCACTGCCTGGTCGACCAGCGCGTCCATCCTCGCGTCGTCTGCGCTGGAAGCAAGCGCCGGGTTGGTTGACATCGCGAAAACGGCAGCCAACAACAATTTCAATCGCATCGTCACTGCTCTCCACAAAAGCGAACGGCCCGCCGAAGCGGGCCGTCCTTGCAAACTACATCAGAAGTTCCAGTTGACCATCAGCTGTGCATAACGCGGTGCCTGCCAACGGGTGCCGGTGCCAAAGGTGTCCCTCATGACGCCGGGCTGCCCTTCATAGCGAGCAGCCACGTTGATCACTTCCTGTGTATTGATCAGGTTGTAGATCGACAAGCTTGCCTTCAGGTCAATCCCTTCAACCGGCAGTGTCCACGTGACGGTGGCACCGAGGTTGTAGGTCCACGGCATGCGCCCGAAATCACCGCGCGGTGAATAACGGTACACGCGGTCCTGCCATGCACCAGCACACTTATCTACGCACAACCAGCCGGTGCCGCCACCGCTGCCAGTACTGGTATAGCTGGCCACAGCGGTATTCTCGTCAGGCCAGGTCACACCAAACGCAGTAATGGGGCCACCGGAAAGCGCGGTAAACGTACTGCCGAACGACCACATGTCATTGAGCTTGTAGCTGGCACGCAACTTGATCTGATGGCGGTGATCGTTGAACAGATCGCCATAACGCTGGTTGTTGGCCGGGTGATCCCAGTGCTGGACCATGCCGGTATCAGCGTAGTTGGTATCCGAGTTGACAGGACCTTCGTGGTTGCCCGATGACTTGGACCACAGGTAGGACGCGTTGAACGCCCACTTGTCATCCCACGCACGATCGATCTGGACCTCGATCGACTTGTAGGTACGCTTGGGCTTGGAGTAACCGACAATCTCTTCGCTGCCGGCCTTGATGTAACCCTCCTTGGAGGTATCGATCGTGACCCAGCCGTCTTCCGCACACCCTTGCGCCTTGGTACCCCACAGGGTCAACTTGTCACCCGGATTGGCGATCGGCCACAAATTGCCATGCCGCTTACCGCACAGCGCGTTGATGCGCATGTCATCCATTGCATTGGGCATACGCCGGTATGTACCGGTGACGCCCCACGACCATGCCTGGTTGATCATGGACTGGAAGCCAAGGATCGCTTCGTCCTGGTAGACAGCGTCCAGGTCACGATCCACGCTCTGGCGCAGATCCTGCACGACGATGTTCTGCGACTGATCGACCGGCCCAATCTGTGCACCGACGATCGGAGCCATGTACGGCGTACCGGTGACCGGATTGGTTTCCTGACGCCAGCCATCCAGCGCGTAATAGGTGTACTCGTCGAGCAGACCACCTGCGAAGTTGTAGCTCAGGATGCTCGGGATCGGCATGTAGTAGCGACCGAGGTTACCGAACAATTTGGTGCTGCCGTCACCCTTCATGTCCCACGAGAAACCCAGACGCGGCGAGAACAGATTGTCCTGCTTGGTGAAGGTGGTCCCGACCGTGGTCATGTTCTCGAAGTTGTCCATGCGTACACCGAGATTCAGCATCAGGTTCGGTGTGACGCTCCAGTTGTCCTCGAGATAGAAGGCACTGGCTTTGATGTCGAACACGCCACCATCGGCACGCTCACGCGCACGCAGGATGGCATCCACCCCACCCGGAACCACCGCACCGTTATCCAGCAGATTGCCAGGTTTGGTGCCATACGCGGTGTAGTACTTGCGGGTCGGCCCCGGGTAAACCGTCTTGCGGTCGGTGGTCATCAGCTCGTGATCCCAGCCAAAACGCAGCTGGTGGTCACCCAGCACCCACTCGAAATCCAATCGCTTGGCGATACGCTCGTCTTCGTGATTGACGATGGTGCCGCCCGGGTGGCAGCCCAGCACCGGGCTTCCCATCGCACGGTACGTTGCACCGTAGCTTGCGTTCTCATAGGTAACAAAATCGCAGGGGCCATCTGCCGGCGAGCGGTTGTAGCTGCTGCTACGGTTGATGCCGTACATCGCCTTGGCGGTGAAGTTGTCACCGAAATGGCCGGTATAGGTCACCGAGCCGCTGGTGCCGCCGCTGGAAGCGGTGGACTGACTCGGCGCACCGCTACCGATTTTGGAACTGGCGAAGTTGTAGGTATAGATTTCGGAATCAACATCACCCTCGTCCGAGAACGCCATCAACTCCAGAAGGTGGTTGTCGTTGATGTTCCAATCCAGCTTGGTGCCCCAGAAGCCGTTGTTCGACTCGCGCTTGGTCCAGCTGTTGCCTGCGGCATTGGTGTTGCCGGACTTGCTGTCGCGCTGCTCATACATCGCAAACAGGAACAGCCTGTCCTTGATAAGTGGACCAGACGCCCAGCCGTTGGTCTTCATGAAGCTGCTGGTGTCGTGACTGGCTAGGGCATTGACGCGGCCATCTGCATAGTAGTGATCGTCAGCTTTCGAGCGGAACGCTGACGGCTCGAAGGTTACCGAGACACCGCCTTCGATTTCATTGCTACCCGAGCGGCTGACCGCATTGATCACACCGCCAGTGGAACGGCCAAATTCAGCCGAGTAACCACCGGTCTTGATCTGGAACTCTTCAAAGAACGCAAATGGCGCGCTTGAAAAGCTTTGACGCTTGTAGAAATCCGTGACGTTCAGACCATTGATGAAGATCGAGTTCTCGGCCACAGAGGAGCCGCCGAACGAGATGCCACCAAAAGACGAGTTGCCCGCGATGACGCCGGGGGCCAGCAAAGCCACCGACGACAGATCCTGAGGCACTGGCATGCGTGCCAGTTCTTCGCGATTGACGTTGAACGAAGACTCAGTGGAGTAGACATCAACGCGGTTGACGATCTTGGAGCCCACCACCTGCACCGAATCCAGAGTCACCGCACCGCCATCACCGCCGCCCCCGAGGTTGACTGTCGTGGTACCACCCAGCGACACATTGACCGCGACCGGCTCTTTGTCGGTCTGCCCGTCACGCTTCACCTGCAGGCTGTAATCACCCACCGGCAACTGGCTCAGACGGTAGGAACCATCGCTGCCGACAGTAACGCTGCGGGTCAAACCCGTCGCCTTGTTGACGATGGTGATCTGGTCACCGGAACTGGCGCGGCCTGCGATGGCACCGCTGGCGCTTTGTGCCATCACGCTTGGCGCCATCACGCCAAGGCAGGCACCCAGTGCGACGGTCAACGCCGCACGCTTCAACATTTTCTTGTTCATCCCCTGCTCTCTCCTGCAGATATTGGAACTACACGTTGGAAAAGTCGGTTACTCACCCAAAGGCGGCAAGACCTGTGTCTGGAAGTCGTATTGCCATTGGTCGAAGTAGAGGTTCCCCCCGGACCACTCCACTTCGCCACGTTGCAGATCAACGGTCTCCGAGCGGAAGTGCTGCTTTGCAGGCACCAGCGCGCGTGAGTAGTCGTCGTTGAATGTGATCCGGTAAGCATCAAGCCCGCCGAAGTAGAAATCGCGCTCGGCCGGCTCCGTGCTGGCCAGCGCACCTGTGCTCACGTCCATGGGCACCCAGCCATAGGGCGCCAGATACATCGCGCCCCAGTCATGCAGGTTGTTGTAACCCACCTCGTTGTCCGAATAGACCATGCCCGACTGCCAACGCGCCGGGATGCCGTTCAAACGCAGCAACGAGATCAACAACAACGTCTGCTGGCCACAGTCCGCATGGCCGGCATGCAACGCGTAATCGGAGATGTTGCTGATGGTGGAATACTCGCGCGCACCGCCCCACGGGATGCTGTCCACCGCATCGAACAATTTTTTGGCCACCCGATAGGGATTGGTCTCGTTACCCACCACCCTGCGCGAGAACTCACGCAGCGCCGGGGTGAACACCACATGCGGTGCGCGTGCGGCCAGGAACGGCGCCAAGGCCGGGTCCGCAGGCGTGGGTAACACGGTGTCCGGGTCGATGATGAAGCGGCGCGCGGAGATGGTGACTTCATAGCTCACCGAAAACTCGGTGGGTGTGCCGGCTACCGCTTTGCGTTCCAGGTAAGCGGTGCGCTGCAGTGTTTCTTCCGGCGCTACCTGCGCGCCCTGCGGCACGCTGCCCAGCCACTGGATGTTTTCCTGTTGTCCGGCAATTGCGCGCGGGTACGGAATCCACGCGCGTACGGTTTCACCGGCGGGCACCGTGTCGGCATCCACCGTGATGGATTGGGTGACGCGGATGCGGTTGGGGCGCAGGCTGTTCAGTCCGCTCTGCTGGGATGCCTGGATGACCGCGACATGATGCGGGCCCAGTCGTTCATACGGCCCGGGCCTGGACGTCTGCTTGTCCGGCGCACGGCGTGCGGCCGCCTGGGGGCTGAGCAGGAACAGGTTGGACGGCGCGCGCTTGAACCACCTGCGCTGCCCGTCGATGTCCAGGTGCTCGATCAGGCCGGCGTCGTCCCACGCCTTGAATTCTTCATCACGCAGATCCGGAATGGACCTGCGTACCGCGGCCTTGGCCTGCGCCTCGTCCAGAGTGAAGTCCAGACGCATGCGCCGCATGCGTTCCTGCTGGAACGCATAGGCGTCGCGGTGCTGCGCATCTGTACCCGGCGCGGCGAGGGCTTTGTCGATCTGCGCCTGTGCGCCGGCAAAGTCGCCACGGTCGATGCGGGCTTCCAGTTCCGGCAGCGGCGTGGACGGCGCTTCCGCCGCCTGCAGGCTGCAGGCAATCGCCATCCCCAGAATGGACGCGGCCGCCCTGCGGGCAAACGGCACTCGGGTAAAGGGGGCAGAATCGGCGATTGAAGCCACGGCGACACATCCTGAAGGTGCGGGGGTGGTAGTCGCTGTGTAACACGCACCCGGTAGCGGGTCAATAATTTATTCTTGCTTTCGATGGCGAAAGGAATAAGTATTCCGAAGCATCTCAGAGGGGAGTCCTAATGAACGCCATCCCGTCGCCAGTCCGGCGCCGACGTCTTGCCCCGCTGTCGCGGGCCCTCATCCTGGCCGTGGCCCTGTGCAGCGGGCCGGCGATGGCCCTGCCGCCGCCGCTGCCGGCCGCCGCGCCGACGTACGCCGGCATCATCGGGCTGGAAGAAGGTTTCCTCGCGCCGCAGCATTGGATCGCGCAGCTGCCCAACCCCGATGCGGTGATCCTGGACCGCGCCGGTATCGACGCGCAGAACGCGCGCATGCGCCAGCTCGACGCCTCCATCATCGACCTGCACACATTGCCCGCGCTACTGCCGCAGGTATGGGTCCGCGAGCAGATCACCAGCATCTCCAAGCCGCCCACCCGCGCCCTGTACGACGTAGAGGGCAAGCAGGTCAGCGCGGCCCAGCTGCAGGCGGTCACCGACAACCTGGCGCTGTCCGCCATTCCCGCCAGCCGCCCGGTGCAGTACGGGCTGGTGGTGCACCGCGCGGCATTGCGCGCCTTCCCCACCGAGCTGCGGGTATTCAGCAGCCAGGGCGACACCGACATCGACCGCTTCCAGGAATCGGCCTTGTTCCCCGGGGACGCGGTCGCCGTGCTGCACGAAAGTGCCGATGGCAAGTGGGTGTTCATCGCCAGCGAGCGTTATGCCGCGTGGATGGAAAAGCGCTTTGTGGGCATCGGCAGTGCCGACCAGGTATTCGGCTACGGCAAGGCCGACGCACACCGCGTGATCACCGGCGCCACCGCACGCACCGTGCACACCCCGGAAGAACCGCGCGTGTCGGATCTTCAGCTGGAAATGGGCGTGCGCGTGCCAGTGCTCAGCGACTGGCCAGCGATGAAGACGGTCAACGGCCAGCAGGCACACGCCAGCCATGTCATCCAACTGCCGGTGCGCAATGACGACGGCAGTCTGGCGCTGGTGCCGGCACTGCTGCCGCGCTCGCAGGACACTGCCGCCGACTACCTGCCGCTCACGCAGGCCAACCTGATCACCCAGGCCTTCAAATTTCTGGGGGAACGTTACGGCTGGGGCCACTCCTACGACACGCGCGACTGCAGTGGCTTTGTCTCGGAAATCTACCGCAGCTTCGGTGTACTGCTGCCGCGCAATACCAGCGCGCAGGCTGTGAGCCCCGCGCTGGACCGCATTGCCTTCAGCGACAAGGACAGCACCGCCAAGCGGGATGCGGCCATCGCCAATCTGCAGGTCGGCGACCTGATCTATATCCCCGGCCACGTGATGATGATGCTGGGTGAAGCCAATGGCATGACCTGGGTGATCCACGACACCTCCGGTGGCAGCTGGTTCGATGCCAGCGGTACCCGCGTACACGCCGCGCTCAATGGTGTGTCGGTGACCCCGCTGCAGCCGATGATGGCCAGCGACACCGCCCGCTATATCGACCGCATGACCAACATCCAGCGCATCCGCCCACAAGCGACCAAATGAAGATCACCGACATTGAACTTGGCATGCTGCGCGTGCCCCTGAAAACCCCGTTCAAAACCGCACTGCGCACCGTGGAAACGGTGGAAGACGTGGTGGTGCTTATCCGCACCGACAGCGGCCATACCGGCTACGGCGAGGCGCCGCCGACGGCAGTGATCACCGGTGACACGCATGGCTCGATCATCGAAGCCATCAACACCTTCATCAAGCCGCGCTTGGTGGGTGAGGACATCGCCAACCTCAACCGCATCTGCGGGCTCATCCAATCCTCACTGGAGCGCAACACCAGCGCCAAGGCGGCGGTGGAAATCGCGGTCTACGATCTGTGGGCGCAGCTGCACGGGGCACCGCTCTACCAGATGCTCGGCGGCGGCGATCCGGTGATCACCACCGACATCACCATCAGCGTGGATTACATCGACAAGATGGTGGCTGATTCGCTGTCGGCACTGGATCGCGGCTTTGAGTCGTTGAAGATCAAGGTGGGCAAGGACATCGGCCTGGACATCGAGCGGGTCAAGGCGATTCACGCCGCCGTCGAGGGCCGCGCGTTACTGCGCCTGGACGCCAACCAGGGCTGGACCGCAAAACAGGCGGTCTATGCAATGCGGGAGCTGGAAAACGCAGGCGTCATTCTGGAACTGCTGGAACAGCCGGTGAAGGCCGCCGACATCGCCGGCATGAAGTACGTGACCGAGCGGGTCAACACGCCGGTGATGGCCGATGAAAGTGTGTTCAGCCCGAACCAGGTGTTCGACCTGATTCAGCAGGGCGCGGCGGACATCATCAACATCAAGTTGATGAAGACCGGCGGCCTTTCCAACGCCATCAAGATTGCCGACATCGCTTCGCTGTACGGCGTGCCGTGCATGATCGGCTGCATGTTGGAGTCGAGCATCAGCGTGGCCGCTGCGGTGCACCTGGCGGCGGCCAAGGCGGGTGTGATCACCAAGGTGGACCTGGATGGCCCGTCGCTGAGCCAGTTCAACCCGGTGGAGGGCGGCGTGATCTTCAACGAATCGGAGATCAGCATCACCGACGCGCCGGGCCTGGGCATCGTGGAAGTGCGTGGCCTGGAGATGATCAAGCTGTGACCGGCATGGCGACAGCAATCTGCGTGAGCGCGGTTGTTGTTGCTTGGTCGACGTTTGCCGGAAGATCAGACGCAGCACCTGCCAACACAGGTGCTGTTTTGTTTCGTGTAATAGCGACAGCAACCCATCGAAAAGCAGCAGCTCTCCCCTCCCCTGCTTTGGCAAAGCCAAGAGAAGTGTTGTGGAGAGGTGCAGCTGTTTGGCTTTGGCTTTGGCAGTTGCTTTGCTCCACCGGGTCCCCTTCCGCAGCGACGGAGCCGATGGGAAAAACCCGCAGGGCGGCGCACAGGGATGTGCGTCGTTTTTCGACGCGACACGGATGTCGCGTCGAAAAATCCCATTGGCGCAGTGCACCCGCGACGCGCAGCGACGTGGGCGCGGAGGCAGGGTGTGCTTTCTTTGGGCCACGTTTCTTTGCACAAGCAAAGAAAGGTGTGCTCGCACCCCGAAGGGGGGCGAAAGCCCTTGCTCCTGCCTTTCTGTTGCTGGCGCATGAAGCAACAACAGCAATCCCACACGCACCACAACCGCCCACAATCCCTTAGAGTCGCCAACGGACCACCGACAGCCCGCCCATGCCACCTCTGCTGAAAATCCGATCAGAACGCGAACAGATGTCGGCCATCGAACGGCGCATTGCCGATTTCATCCTCGACAACGCCCACCTGCTGCGCGATTACTCCTCGCAACAACTGGCCAATGCCTTGGGCATCAGCCAATCCAGCGTGGTCAAATTCAGCCAGAAGCTCGGCTTCAAGGGCTACCCCGATCTGAAGTACTCGGTCGGCGCGGCCGTCGCATTGGCCGGCAACGGCGACACCACCGATTGGCCGCCGGAACAACAACCCGGCGGTTATCTGCAGGCCGCAGAAACACTGCGCCGCGCCAAGGTCGCCGCTGAAGAAGAAACCATGGTCGCCAACCCACAGGCCGATGTGGAAGCAGTGATCGCGCTGCTCGACAACGCGCCCAAGGTGTTCATCTATGGCCTGGGTGATGACGGCCTGTACGCGCGCGAATTCGCCATGCGTCTGTCGCTGCTGGGCATTCTCACCGTGCAGCACGCCGATCCCATTCTGATGACCGCCAACCTCTCCGCCGCGCGCCCCGGCGATGTGCTGCTGGTGTTCTCCGAGTTCGGCAAATTGCCGCAGTTGTGGCAGCTGTCGCGTCAGTTTCAGGAAGTCGGCGGCAAGGTGGTCTCCATTACCCGCCACACCGCCAATCCGCTGCGTGCGCATGCAGATGCCTCGCTGGCCATCTGCGCGCACGATCCGCAGCCACCCATCGCGCAACTGCTGTACCGTTGCTCGCTGCAGTACCTTCTGGATTTCGTGTTCGTGCTGCTGTGCCAGTCCAATCCCGACCGGCAACGGCAGTTGGCGTTGAACCAGGAACGCATCCAGCATTTGATCGACAACTGATTCGCCGGAGCCGCTGCCATGCCCACACGCTTTCGCATCCCCCCTCGGCGTCTTCTTTCACCACTGGCTTATCTGTGCGTGCTGATTGCGCCAACCAGCATGGCGGCGACGGCTACGCCATTGCAGGATGCACGGCAACTTATCGTGGTCACTGCGCCTTCGTGGGATACGCCTTCGGGCCGGCTGCAGGCGTTCGAGCGCACCGATAACGGCTGGCAAATGCACGGGGAGGGCTTCAACGTGGCACTGGGCCGCACCGGTAGCGCGTGGGGCATCGGCCTGCATCCAAAGCAGAACGGCGGCCCGCAGAAACACGAAGGCGACGGCCGCAGCCCGGCCGGCATTTTCAACATTGGCCCGGCGTTCGGCTACGCCGAACACATCAGCAGCGCGCTGCCTTACCAGCCCATGCTGGCCAGCAGCTACTGCATGGATGTCCCGGCGTCGCCGCTGTACAACCGCATCGTCGATGCGGCGCAGGTAGGCACGGATGCGGTGAAGGGCTCCACCGAGGCGATGCGGCTGGATCTGCACAACGCAGGCGACCGCCGTTACCGCGAAGGCTTTGTCATTGCTCACAACCCCAATGCCGTGCCTGGTCAGGGCAGCTGTATTTTTGCGCACCTGTGGCGCACGCCGGGCGAGGCCACCGCAGGCTGCACGGCGATGGAGCCGCAACAGATGTCCGATCTGCTGGCCTGGCTCACCCCCGCTGCCAAGCCGCTGTTTGTGTTGTTGCCCGATGCGGAATACACGCGCCTGCAAGGTGATTGGCAATTGCCAGCGCTCACCGGCAGTGCACGGTGAGCCATCCTTGGCGACAATGCCCGCCCCTTCTTCACTCCTACGGTAAGTACACCTGCCCATGAGCGACCGCACCTCTGCATCACGCTTCACACTGTCGGCCCCGGTCAAAGTGCTTATCGCGCTGGTGATCGCTGCAGTGGTGGGCCTGTCACTTACCGCGTATGACCAGGCCTTGGCGCTGAAGGTGGCCGACGTGGTGCGCCCCATCGGACGGCTCTGGCTCAATGCACTGCAGATGACGGTGGTGCCGCTGGTCACCGCGTTGGTGATCGTCGGCGTCAATACGGCCAGCAATGCGGCGGCGTCGGGGCGTACCGCGCGCAATGCGATCATCGTATTCCTGGTGTTGCTGGTGGGCTCGGCCGCGTTTGCGGCGGTCACCACACCGGCCCTGCTGAACCTGCTGCCGCGTGATGCGGACACCATCCAGACCTTCCGCGAGGCACTGCGCTCACCTACCGCGCCCGCCACACCATTGAGCGCCGCGCAGTGGATCAGCTCGCTGATCCCCAGCAATGCCATCTCCGCGGCAGCGTCCGCAGCGATGCTGCCGCTGGTGGTGTTTGCGATGTTCTTCGGCTTTGCACTGAGCCGCCAGGAGGCTGAACGCCGCGACCGCATCCTGGACATCATCCGTATCATTGCCGACACCATGATCACCATCGTGCGTTGGGTACTGTGGGCCGCACCGGTGGGCGTGTTCGCGCTGGTGCTGGTGGTCTGCGCCGAGGTCGGCATGAGCGTGCTGGGTGTATTGGGCTATTACATCGTGCTGATGTGCGTGATCTACATCCTGATCACGCTGCTGCTGTACGTGGTGGCCCGCGTTGCCGCAGGCGAGCCGCTGCGTCGCTTTGCGCCCGCCTTGGTACCGGTGCAGGTGATTGCCGGCAGCACGCAGTCCTCGCTGGCCTCATTGCCGGCCATGATCGACAGCGCGCGCAACCGGCTGGGCTACCCGGCCGCATTGACCTCGCTGGTGTTGCCGATGGCGGTGTCGCTGTTCCGCATCACCAGCCCTGCGCAGTACATCGCAGTAGCCAGTTTCATCGCGTGGCTGTACGGCATGGACGTGCACGCCTCGCAGTACGCGGTGGCGGTGTTGTTGGCGGCGGCCATCAGCATGGGCTCGACCGGCTTGCCGGGCCAGGCCAACTTCATGACCAACAACATGCCGATCACGCAGAGCCTGGGCTTGCCGGTGGAACCGCTGGGCGTGCTGCTGGCGGTGGACACGATTCCCGATGTGTTCTGCACCATCGGCAATGCCACCGGCGGTGTCACCGCAACCGGCATCGTTGCCAGGCGCATGCGCGCAAGTGCCGAGCCGGACAGCCCAGCAGAAAGCTGACGCGATCCAACCGCGTGAAATGCAGAAGGGCGGGAGCTGTGCTCCCGCCCTTCTTTTTCCAGCGCTACCGCCAGCTGTTTAGTCCTGCGACAGCGCTGTCGGCAATGGCGGCAACGGCTGCGGGCTTTGCCGGTACGCCGCATCGGCGGCTATCAGGTCACGCGTGTTTTTCTGCACGGCCACGGCACCAAACAGCGCCAGCGCATAAGCCATGCCGTAGAAGCCCTTTTCGCTGAGCGCCAGCGTTGCATTCCACAGGCCGATCACCAGCAACAGCAGCGCCGACAACAACGCAAACCATGCCAACGAGTAATACAGGCCACTCACCGGCACGCCTTCCACGCGGTCGCGCACGCTCTTCTGCAATGACACCGCCGCAAACAGGCCAAACAACAGCAGGGCCAGGTAATAGCCCTTTTCGTTGAGCTGCATGCCGGCATTGAACAGGCCGATGAGGTAGGACGCCGAGCCCAGCATGAGTGCGCACCACGATGCAGCAATGAAGGCTGCTGACGGTCGATTCACCTGTTTGTTCATCACTATTTCCTTCCGATGGAGTTGAAGGCACCGTCTATGGGCACCCGACCGGCCACGGTAGGTGATTGCCGCGGGCAGTCCTACCCCATATCGCCAGCAAATCTGACCGGCATGCTGTAAAAAACCACTTTGACATCGCTTCCCTGCATCTGGAGATACCCATGGCACGTCCCCTCCTGCTCAGCATGGCGCTGGCGCTGACCCCAGCGCTGTTCACCACCTCCTGCGCTGCCGATCCGGCAGACCCCGCTGCAGAAGCGGCGGTCAAGCAGGCGCAGTGGCCATTCACCACCACCGAAGCCGGCCGCTTCAACGAGCCGTGGGCGATGACCTTCCTGCCCGATGGCAGCCTGCTCATCACCGAGAAGGCCGGCAAGCTGATTCATTTCGACCCCGCCAGCGGCAAACGCGGCCAGATCACTGGCGTGCCTGCGGTGGCTTATGGCGGCCAAGGTGGTTTGGGCGATGTGATCGTGCATCCACAGTTCGCCAGCAATGGCCTGGTCTATTACAGCTATGCCGAAGAAGGTGAAGGCGACACGCGCGGTGCGGCCGTGGCGCGCGCCAAGCTGGTACTCGACGCCACCGGTGGCGGGCAGCTGACCGACGCGCAGGTGATCTGGAGGCAGACGCCCAAGGTCAGCGGTCGCGGCCACTACGGCCACCGCATGGCCTTCGGCCCGGATGGCAAGTTGTGGATCAGCTCCAGCGAGCGGCAGAAGTTCGACCCCGCACAGGACATGACCACCAACCTGGGCAAGATCATCCGCCTCAATGAGGACGGCAGCATTCCGGGCGACAACCCGTTCGTCGCACAGGGCTCGCCGGCCGACCAGGTGTGGTCGCTCGGCCACCGCAGCGTGCTGGGCCTGGCGTTTGATGCCAACGGCAAATTGTGGGAACACGAAATGGGCCCCAAGGGCGGTGACGAGTTGAATCTGATCCAGCGCGGTGGCAATTACGGCTACCCCATCGTCTCCAACGGCGACCACTACGACGGCCGCCCGATTCCCGATCACGACACGCGCCCGGAGTTCATCGCACCGGTGGTGACCTGGTGCCAGGTGATCTCGCCGGCCGGCTTCATCATCTACAGCGGCACGCAGTTCCGGCAGTGGCAGGGCAGCGGCTTCATTGGCGGGCTGTCCTCCAAATCGCTGGTGCGCGTGGCATTTGATGGCGACAAGGCACGCGAGGCCGAGCGCTTCGACATGGGCAACCGCATCCGCGAAGTGGAACAAGGCCCGGACGGCGCACTGTGGCTGCTGGAAGACGGCAGCGATGGTCGCCTGCTGAAGCTGACGTCGAAAGCCGGCTGATTCAACGTTTGAATCTGCAGGAGCGGTGAACGCCGCTCCTGCATCGCACCACCTCAGTGCTCGCGCAGCTGCACGCTCAAACCGATGGCCTGCACCAGCCCATAACTGAGCAGCGCCGCCACCAGCCCCATCGTCAGCGGGCTGATGTTGCCACCGCCCTGGGTCATGCTTTGGCTGAAAGCGCCGCCATACCAGCGCCAGGCCAACCGCCCGACCAGCACCACCGACAGCACACCACCAATCCACGGGTTGGGCGTATAGCCGGGCCTGCCATCACGCAGGCTGACGTGGGTGTGCTTCAGGCCGAACAGGCCCAATGCGATACCCGCTGCCGCCCCCATCAGCATGCCTGGCGCGGCGTGCTGCAGGTACATCGCGCCCCAGCCCAGCAACAGGCCCAGCACCGACAGCAGCACAATGCGCACGATGTTGCGCACCGGCCGCCACGGCTGCCAACCGAAGTGACGACGGATGCGCCGGTAGTACAGCCAACCAAAACCGGCAGTCATCAACCACGGCAGATACACAGGCAACGGTGCGGCCATTACGTCTCTCCATTGAATGGCGCAAGAATCGCATGACGATCCGCCGCTTCAATGTGTCAACTGTCACCCGTTTTCATTTACAGCCTGCAGACGCAGTGCGCATCGCCAGCGGCGCTTTACCGCGTATTACGGCGCCAGCAGCTCAAAGCTCACCGGCTCACCATTGGCCGACGATGCACACACCCACACGTCGAACAGGCCTGGTTCGGCACGTGACACCCCATCAACGCCGGTGAACGCCAACTGCTCACAGTTCAACACGAACTGCACCTGCTGCGACTGGCCGGGTGCCAAAGAAATCTTGCGGAAATCCTTCAGCTCGCGCACCGGCCGCACGCGGCTGGCGACACGGTCGTGCACATACAGCTGCACCACTTCCTCGCCGGTCACGCTGCCGGTATTGGTAAGGGTGGCGCTGATGACCAGCTCGCCGTTCCACTCCATCTGCGGCGCGCTCAACTGCGTCGGCGCATAGTCGAACGTGGTGTAGCCGATACCGTGCCCGAAGGCATACAGCGCCGCGTTGGGAATCTCGCGCCAACGTGATTTGAACTCGGTGATGCCTGGCAGTTCCGGACGACCACTACGCGGGTGGTTGTAGAAAAACGGCTGCTGCCCCGACGCCAACGGGAAACTCACCGGCAACCGCGCTGACGGGCTGTAATCACCAAACAACACATCGGCCACGGCGGGGCCGGTCTGCGTGCCGAGATACCACGTCACCGCGATGGCCTGTGCATTGCGCACTGCGCCCTGCAACGCAAGCGCGCGCCCATTGCGCAGCAGCACCACAACCGGCGTGCCGGTGGCGGCTACCGCTTCGGCCAAGGCCTGCTGCGCGGCCGGCAAGCTCAGCTCCACGCGCGACTGTGCCTCGCCGGTGTAACGCTGCGGCTCTCCCAGTGCCAGCACCACCACATCGGCGCGCTGTGCGGCGGCAACAGCCGCATCAATACCGCCATCCAATGGCGCTTCCAACGCGCAGCCGGGCACGATCTCCAACAGCGCCTCGTCGTCCATCGCCGCACGCACGCCCGCTTCCAGCGTCACGTAACGCGCCTTGTCGCCGAACAACGTCCAGCAGCCTTCGATGTTGTCGCGGTCCTGCACAAACGGGCCGATCAGCGCGATTTTCTGCCCGTGTTTTTTCAGCGGCAGCACCGCGGCCTCGTTCTTCAGCAGCACGATCGAACGCCGCGCCGCATCGCGCGACAAGGCATCATGCGCGGCGATGTGCGATTGATCGGCTTCGCGTGCCGGGTCCAGCGAGCGGTACGGATCTTCAAACAGGCCGATGGCTTCTTTCAGCTGCAGGATGCGCCGCACCGAGGCATCCAGCACCGCCATCGGCACCTCGCCGCTGTCCACCAGGCCCGGCAGATGCTCGCCGTAGAAGCCGCTCTGCATGCTGAGATCCAAGCCCGCGAGAAACGCCTTGCGCGTGGCATCCACTTCATCGGCGGCATAACCGTGTGCGATCAGCTCCATGTCGGCGGTGTAGTCCGAAACGACCACGCCATCGAATTTCCACTCATCACGCAGCAGCCCGGTAAGCAGCGCGCGGTTGGCACTGGCAGGCACACCGTTGATGTCGTTGAACGCGCTCATCAGCGCCAATGCACCGGCCTCCAACGCAGCCTTGAACGGTGGCAGATGCGTGTCGCGCAGGGTCTGCGGTGCGATATCCACCTGCGCGTATTCCATGCCGGCGGCCACCGCACCGTAAGCGGCAAAATGCTTGGGCGTGGACAGCAGCGCGTCTTCGGCTTTGAGGTCATCGCCTTGAAAACCACGCACTCGGGCTACGGCAAACGCGGTGCCCAGCACCACATCCTCGCCAGCCCCTTCGGCACCGCGCCCCCAGCGCTGGTCACGGGCGATATCCACCGCCGGGGCGTAGGTCCAGTGGATGCCGGCAGCGGTCGCTTCAATGGCGGTGGCACGCGCGGTACGTCGCGCCAGCTCCGGTTCGAAGCTGGCGGCTTCGCCCAGTGGAATCGGGAACACGGTGCGCATGCCATGAATGACATCGGCCGCCAGAATCACCGGGATACCCAGCCGGCTCTCTTCCACCGCCACCTGCTGGATGCGGCGCCCCGCCTCCGCGCCGACCCCGTTGAACAGCGACCCCACCCGACCGGCGCGCACCTGTTCCAGCACCTGCTCGGCGTTGCGCATGTTGGCGTCCGGGTTCACGTCTGGCGCGAACGGTCGAACCATGTCGGCGAAAACACCCAGCTGGCCGACCTTCTCTTCGACGGTCATGCGGGCGATCAGCGATTCAATGCGGTCTGAAGCCACCGGCCATCCTTCAATGAAAACGTTTGCAAGGCGGGGATTCTAGCGCCATGCCAGTGAAATGCCGGGCCAATGATTGGCCCGGCAGTACAGTCTCAATCCGCGGTAACAGCGCCGGTGTCGCGCATGCGCATCAGCATGGCGTCGCTGGATTCCTGGAACACGTTCAGGCCGAACTCCGGCAGGATCGCCAGCAGGTGATCGAACACGTCGGACTGGACCGTCTCGTACTCGCCCCATGCCGTGGATGCGGTGAAGCAGTAGATCTCCAGCGGCAGGCCCTGCGGCGTGGGCGCCATCTGCCGCACCATCAGGGTCATGTCCTGATGGATGCCGGCGTGGCTGCGCAGGTAGCGCTCCACATACGCACGGAACGTGCCCAGGTTGGTCAGCCGGCGCGCATTTACCGGCTCCGGGTGCGCCTGCGCCACCTGTGCGTTCCACTGTTCCAACTCCTGCTGCTTGCCGGCCAGGTAGTCATCAAGCAGCGCAAACTGGCTCAGCCGCGCCAAGCCCTGCGTGTCAACGAAGCGCACGCTGTGCTGGTCCAGGTAGATCGAACGCTTGATCCGCCGCCCGCCCGACTCCTGCATGCCGCGCCAGTTCTTGAACGACTCGGTCACCAGCTTCTTGGTCGGAATGGTGGTGACGGTCTTGTCCCAGTTCTGCACCGTAACGGTATGCAGGGCGATATCAATCACATCGCCGTCGGCGTTCTGGCTGGGCATCTCGATCCAGTCGCCGATGCGCACGCGGCCATCGCCGCTGATCTGCACGCTGGCCACCAGCGACAGAATAGTGTCCTGGAAAACCAGCATGAACACCGCCGTGGCCGCGCCCAAGCCGGTGATCAGGTGCAGCGGTTCCACGCCCACCAGCGTGGCCACGATCGACAGCCCGGCCACCACGAACACCACGATCTTGGCGACCTGCAGGTAACCCTTGATCGGCTTGTTGCGGGCGTCGGCGCGGCGCTCGTAGAAATCATTGAACGCATCCAGCGCGTGCGAAATGGCCATAGCGATGGTCAGCACGGTCCATGCATGACACAGCGCCTTCAACCCGGTGACCAACCCTGGCGGCAGCTCCGGCACCACGCTGACACCGGCGGCAAGCACCACCGACGGCACGATGTTGGACAGCCGCGAGATCACCCGCAACGGCTGCCGGGCATTGTGGCCCGGGCCGGAGAAGCGTTCGATCAGGCCCTTCAGGCCGCGCAGCAGAATGCGCTTGGTGACAAAGTTGGCCAGCCATGCCACCAGCACCAGTGCAGCCAGCACCACAGCCGGATAGGCCATCGGGTACGGCGCAAGCACGTTTTCCAGCTGGTCCAGCCAACGGATTCCCATTACCGCCATCAGTTCTTGTTCCTTTTGTTTGGATGTCCCTCCACGCGTGACGGCCAGCGCTCAAGCGCCGCGCACGCCCCTGTGGGCGGCGGCCTGCGCGGCCACCGGACAGGTTCAGGACAGGGGGTCACACGGCAGCGCGTTCGCGCTCGATGATCACGCCTACCGCACGCGCGCCACGCACTGCGCCAGGCTTGCTCAGCTTCAGGCGCAGCCACTGCACGTTGAATTCGTCCAGCACGATCTGTGCACACCGCTCGGCCAGCGTTTCCACCAGACCGAAGTCGGAGGCACGCACGAACTCCATCAAGCGCTTGCTTACGGCTTTGTAGTTGAGGGTGTGGGCGATGTCGTCGGTGGCCGCCGGCTTGCGGTTGTCGAAGCCCATTTCCAGGTCAAACACCAGCGTCTGGCGGATACGTCGTTCCCATTCGTAGATGCCGATCAGGGCGTCGATTTCCAGCCCTTCGATGAATACCTTGTCCATTGCATCCGTCGCTGTAAATGAAGCGACATGGTACCGGCCCGTTGCTGAGCCTGCCGTGCACATCGCACCACAGGCACACCCAATCAGCCCTGCAACGGCGGCAGCGTGGCCATGTCCCAGCGCGGGGTGACCTTGACCTCGGCCGGGCTGTGCTGGCCCGCCTGCAAGCGCAGTGCGCCGGCAAAGGCGATCATCGCGCCGTTGTCGGTACACAGCTCCGGACGCGGGAAACACACCCGGCCGCCACGGCGCTGCGCCGCTTCCTGCAGCTTGGCACGCAGGCGCTTGTTGGCACCCACACCGCCGGCCACCACCAATACATCGCAACCGGCCGCATCCAGCGCGCGGCCACATTTGATGGCCAGCGTATCGACCACCGCATCTTCAAAGCCACGGGCGATATCGGCGCGGGTCTGATCGCTCTGGTCGCTGTCGCGCCAGGCCATCAGCACTTGGGTCTTGAGCCCGGAGAAACTGAAATCCAGGCCCGGGCGGTCGGTCATGGGCCGGGTGAACTTGAACCGCCCCGGGGTGCCGATCTCGGCCAGCTTGGCCAGCTGCGGGCCACCCGGATACGGCAGGCCCATCATCTTTGCGGTCTTGTCGAAGGCCTCACCGGCGGCGTCGTCCAGCGTCTCGCCCAGCAAGCGATACTTGCCAATCGCCTCCACCGCGATCAACTGCGTGTGGCCGCCAGACACCAGCAGTGCCACAAACGGCGGCTCCGGCGGGTCATCCTCCATCAGCGGTGCCAGCAGGTGGCCTTCCATGTGGTGCACGGCAATGGCCGGCACATCCAGGCCCCAGGCCAGCGAGCGCGCCACGCCTGCGCCCACCAACAACGCCCCCACCAAGCCGGGGCCGGCCGTATAAGCCACGCCTTCGATCTCGGAAATGGCGATGCCCGCCTCATCCAGCGTCTGCCGGATCAGCGGCAATGTCTTGCGGACGTGGTCGCGACTGGCCAACTCCGGCACCACGCCGCCGTATTCAGCGTGCAGCGCAATCTGGCTGTACACCGCATGGGCACGCAGGGCTTGGGCGCCGGAAAGCGCCGTGTCATAGACCGCTACGCCGGTCTCATCACAGGATGATTCAATGCCGAGAACTTTCATGGGGGCCATTGTGAACCTCTCCACGCCCCGATCAAACCCCGGGGGGCTTGCACCCATTTTCAAAGGGACTATAATGCGCGGCTCGCCGGGCGTGACCCGGTTTCATTGTGTCCCGGAGATTCCATGCCCAGCGTTAAAGTCCGCGAGAACGAGCCCTTCGAGTTTGCTCTCCGCCGCTTCAAGCGCACTTGCGAAAAGGCCGGCGTGCTGGCCGAAACCCGCAAGCGCGAGTTCTACGAAAAGCCGACCCAGGAACGTAAGCGCAAGGCCGCTGCTGCCGTCAAGCGCCAGCTGCGTCGTTCCTCGCGCGACGTCACCAAGCGTCAGCGCCTGTACTGATCGGACGTGACTCCTGAACGGAGGGTTTCGGCCTTCCGTACTGGAGTGGAAGCCGGCACGCGCAAGCGTCGCCGGCTTTTTGCGTTCCCGTCGTATCTGAATCCATCGTTCCAACCGCAATCTGATCCCGACACGAGGTGATCCATGAGCATGAAGCAACAGCTGACCGATGACATGAAGGCCGCCATGAAGGCCGGCGACAAGCACTCCCTGGGCGTCATCCGCCTGATCAACGCCGCCATCAAGCAGCGTGAAGTGGACGAGCGCATCGAGCTGAGCGACGCCGACGTGATCGCCGTGCTCGACAAGATGGTCAAGCAGCGCAAGGACTCGGTCACTCAGTTTGAGGCGGCCAACCGTGAAGACCTGGCCGTGATCGAACGCGACGAGATTGTCGTGATCGAGCGCTACCTGCCGGCCAAGATGGGCGAAGCCGAAATCCAGGCTGCCGTCACCGCTGCCATCGCCGAAACCGGCGCCACCAGCGCGGCCGACATGGGCAAGCTGATGGGCGTGCTCAAGCCCAAGCTGGCCGGCCAGGCCGACATGGGCCTGGTGTCCAAGCTGGTCAAGCAGGCATTGGGCGGCTGATTCCCGCATACCGCTCTGCAGCATGCGATCAGGCCCGCTCACACGCGGGCCTGGTTGTTTTTGGGCATTGCCGGCCCTGCCCGCAGCACGGACAGGCGCGCCGCGCGTGAACCACGATCTGCAGCAGCGCCAGTGGCAGCTTTGTAGCAGCACGGCAGGCATCGACACCTTTCTTCACCCGCACAGAAGCCGCTGCCCGCTACAACGCCGGTAACATCCGCACCTCCAAAGGCAACGCACCCCCACATGCCAGGCCCCATCCCCACGTCTCTGCGCTCACGTCTGGACCGGCTGCAACAAAGCCTGCCTGCCGCCCTGGTGCGGCGCTTTGTCGAAACCGATGTGATGACCCAGTCCGCCTCGCTGGCGTTCTACACCCTGCTCTCGCTGGCACCGCTGCTGATTCTGCTGCTGTGGCTGACGGCCTCGCTGTATCCGCCGGCGCAACAGGCGCTGATCGACCAGATCGCCTCACTGGCCGGGCAGAGCGTGGCCGAGGTGGCGCAGACGGTCATCAGCAATGCTTCGGCGCAGCCGGATCTGGGCTCGCTGGCCGGGCTGTGGAGCCTGCTGCTGTTGTTTGTGGGCGCCACCGTGGTGTTCGCCCAACTGCAGGCGGCGTTGAACCTGATCTTCCGCACCGACTCACGCCGTTTCGAGGGCATCGTCGGCTGGCTGAAGAAGCGCGTGTTCTCGGCAGGCGTAGTGCTGGCTCTGGGCTTTCTGCTGATCGTGTCGATGGTGGCCACCACCGCATTGCAGGTGATCTTTGCCCACCTGCCCTCGGCATTGCCCACACTGGCCTATGTCACCACCGTGCTGGTGTACGCACTGGGCTTTGCCTTCCTCTACCACTACCTGCCCGACCGCCCGGTCAGCTGGCGGCAGGCCTTTGTTGGCGGCGCCATCACCGCCCTGCTGTTCGTGCTGGGCCGCTATGCCATTGGCCTGTACATCGCCAATGCCGCGCCCGGCAGCGCGTATGGCTCGATGGGCACGCTGGTGATCATGCTGGTGTGGATCTACTACGCCAGCGTGGTGTTCTTTGGTGGCGCCTTGATTACCGCCGTCATCGACGAGCGCGCGCAGGCACGACGTGCGCGCACTGCCCCCGCTCTGCCGAGCGTGACGGCCGGGCCGGAATAGCGCCGTAATGCGGGCAGCTCGCACAATCGGCCCACATCACACGCAAAACAGCGCGACCTGCCGCTCAACGTCAACGCTGCAGCCTGCCGGCAACGGCACAGGCTAGTACACTGCCACGTCCATCCTTGTTGTGCCCCGCCCCACCCGGCGGCGCTGTCCATTGCCGCATGGCCCGACTTCCCGACGCGTTCATCGACGACCTGCTTGCCCGCACCGACATTGTCGAGGTGGTGGGCACACGCGTGCCGCTCAAACGCCAGGGCAAGGAATATTCCGCACGCTGCCCGTTCCATGACGAGCGCTCGGCATCGTTCACCGTTTCACCGACCAAACAGTTCTATCACTGCTTTGGCTGCGGCGCGCACGGCACCGCCATCAGCTTTTTGATGAACTACGACCGCCTCGAATTTCTCGACGCGGTGGACGAACTGGCCAAGCGCGCGGGCATGGAAATCCCGCGTGAGACCAACAGCCGCACGCCGCAGCAGCAGGACGACAGCCGCGACCAGTACTCGGCGCTGGATGCCGCTACCCGCTTCTTCCAGAAGCAGCTGGAAGCCAGCGACAAGGCCCGCGCCTATCTTGATGGCCGCAACGTGGACGCCGAAACCCGCGCCCGTTTTGCCATCGGCTACGCGCCCGACGGCTACAGCGCACTGAAGGACGCGCTGGGCAAGGACGAGCGGCGCATGAAGCTGCTGGAACGCGTAGGCCTGTTTTCCAAGAACGACCGCGGCCACGTCTACGACAAGTTCCGCGACCGGGTGATGTTCCCCATCTTCGACCGCCGTGGCCGCGTCATCGCCTTCGGCGGCCGGGTCATGGAAAAGGACGACGGCCCCAAGTACCTCAACTCGCCGGAGACCGCACTGTTCCACAAAGGCCGCGAGTTGTACGGCCTGTGGCAGGTGCGCCAGGCCAACCAGAAGATCGAGCGGTTGATCGTGGTCGAGGGCTACATGGACGTGGTCAGCCTGTTCCAGTTTGGCGTCACCCAGGCGGTGGCGACGCTGGGCACGGCAACCACGCCGGACCACGCCGAGCTGCTGTTCCGCAACGCGCCGGATGTGTACTTCTGTTTCGACGGTGACGCCGCCGGCCGCCGTGCGGGCTGGCGCGCACTGGAATCGGTGCTGCCGCGCATGAAGGACGGACGTCAGGCATTTTTCCTGTTCCTGCCCGACGGCGAAGACCCCGACACCATCGTGCGCAAGGAAGGCGCTGAAGCGTTTGATGCACGCCTCAAGCAAGGCACGCCGCTGTCGCAGTTTTTCTTTGACGAACTCAGCCGCGAGATCAACCTCGGCACGCTCGACGGCAAAGCGCGTCTGGCCGAACACGCCAAGCCGATGCTGGCGCAGATTCCCGATGGCGCGTTTGGCGACCTGATGAAACAGGAGCTGGCCCGCCTCACCGGCATCGGTAACCGCGCAACAACGGCGCCGGCTGCCGTTGCACGCCCGCCCATGCGCGGCAACGTGGCGCCTGCGCCCAAACGCAGCCTGGTGCGTGCGGCCATCGCCATTCTGCTGCAGCAGCCGTCATTGGCGATGAACCTGGAAGGCCACCATGCCATCGGCGGCCTGCGCCTGCCCGGCATCGAGCTGCTGGTGGAGCTGCTGCAGTTGGTGGAGCAGCGCCCGGACATCAGCACCGGCGCGCTGCTGGAGCACTACAACGAGCGCGAAGAACAGGCAGCCCTGCACAAACTGGCCGCAATGGACCTGCCCGGCGACGAAGCCAGCTGGGGCCAGGAGCTGCAGGACGCGATCAATCAGCTGGAAAAACAACTGCTGCAACAGCGCTTGGATGAACTGCAGGCCAAACAGCGCCAGCAGGGTCTGGACGACACCGACAAATACGAATTGCGCGAGCTGCTCAAGGCCCGTGCAGGCATGCGCTGAAGCGCGAGGAAAGCACGATGAACGTCTACCGAACCTTCCCGCTGCTCTTTCTGCTCGCCCTCTCCATCGTTGCCTCTGCCAACGAGCCCGCCTTCCGCCAACCACGCGCCGGGCTTTACACCGCCGGCCAACCCAGCGCGCAACAACTGCGCGAAGCGGCAGCCGCCGGCGTCACTACCGTCATCGATCTACGCCAACCTGATGAAGATCGCGGCTACGACGAAGCCGCGTTGGCCGAACAACTCGGCCTGCGCTATGTGCGCCTGCCCATTGCCGGCGCCAGCGGCATCACCGACGACAACGCGCGCACACTGCAACGCCTGCTCAAGCAGGATGACGGCAAAACGCTGTTGCACTGCGCTTCGGGCAATCGCGCCGGCGCGCTGCTGTCGCTGATCAATGCACGGCTTGAAGGCGCGCCCGTGGATACCGCATTGCAGCTGGGCCGCGATGCCGGAATGACGTCATTGGAACCTGCCGCACGCGCCGCCTTGGGTGCCGACAAGCCCTGACCGCCCCCCATCCACCCACGTTTGAGGAGTCTTCTGCCGATGATGCGCTGGTGGTCGCGACTGCGACCGGACAACTTCACCCTCGCCCTGCTGGCCACCGTCGTCCTGGCCAGCGTGCTACCGATGACCGGCGCCGCCGCGCGCGGCTTCGACCACTTCACCGATTTCGCCATCGCCGCGCTGTTCTTCCTGCACGGTGCGCGCCTGCCGCGTGAATCCATCATTGCCGGCATGCTGCATTGGCGCCTGCATATCGTGATCCTGGTCTGCACGTTCGTGCTGTTCCCGCTGGTCGGGCTGGCATTCAAACCCTTGTCCGGCACCTTGCTCACACCTGATCTGTATATCGGCGTGTTGTTTCTGTGCGCGCTGCCGTCCACCGTGCAGTCGTCCATCGCCTTCACCTCGATGGCCGGTGGCAATGTCCCGGCGGCAGTGTGCGCGGCATCGTTGTCCAGCATCCTCGGTGTGTTCCTGACACCGCTGCTGATGACGCTGTTGGCCGGCTCACAGGGCGGCATGAGCAACCCGCTGCATGCGGTGGGCGCGATCATGCTGCAGCTGCTGGTGCCGTTCGTCGCCGGCCACCTGCTGCGCCCGTGGATTGCCAAGTGGGTGGAGAAGCAGCGCGCGTTGCTGCGTTACACCGACCAGGGCACGGTGCTGCTGGTGGTCTACGCCGCGTTCGGCGAATCGGTCAACGAAGGGCTATGGACCAAGACACCGGTCAGCTCGCTGCTTACTGCGGCCTTGGTCGCAGTGGTGCTGCTGGCCATCGCCATGCCCGGCATCACCTGGTTGGCGCGGCGCCTTGGGTTCAGCCGTTTCGACGAGATCCCCATCGTGTTCTGCGGCTCCAAGAAGAGCCTGGCCACCGGCGTGCCGATCGCCAAAGTGTTGTTTGCCGGCGGCAGCCTCGGCGCCATCGTGCTGCCGATCATGATCTACCACCAGATCCAGCTGATCGTCTGCTCGGTGGTGGCGCAACGGTATGCACGTCAGGCAGCAAACGCGGACAAGACCTAACCCAACCGTGACAGCCGCAGCGGCATGGCCCGCTGCGGCAACAGATGCACATCGCAATGCCCGGCGGGCAAACCGCCGCGTCGAGATGCCCCGCTTACAGCCAAGGCATCAACCAATGGTCCACCAGCAGGAAGGCGAACAGCGCCATCAGGTAGACGATGGAGTAGCCGAACATCTTCATGTTGAACATTTCGTCCGGCGGGTTCTGCATTTTCCACGCATACCAGAGGAACACGATGTTCAGCACGGTGGCGCCGCCCAGGTAGAACATGCCGCTCATGCCAATGGCCACCGGCAGCAACGTCACGATTGCCAGCACCACCGAGTACGCCAGAATCTGCTTGCGCGTATGCGGCACGCCGTGGGTGACCGGCAGCATCGGCACATCGGCCTTTGCGTAGTCGGCACGGCGGAAGATCGCCAGCGCCCAGAAGTGCGGCGGCGTCCAGATGAAGATGATCAACACCAGCAGCGAGGCATAGGCCCAGTCGGAGCTGCCCTGCATGCCGGTCACGGCCGCCCAACCCAACAGCGGCGGTGTGGCACCGGCCAAGCCGCCGATGACGATGTTCTGCGAGGTCGCACGCTTCAGGTACACGGTGTAAATGACCGCATAGCCGATCAGCGAGGCGAAGGTGAGCACCGCGGTGATCACGTTCACCCAAAGCACCAGGATGGTCATCGACAGCGCGCTCAACGCGCCGGCAAACACCAGTACCTGGCGTGGCGACACCTTACCCACCACCAGCGGGCGCCATGACGTGCGCGCCATCTGCGCGTCGATGCGCGCATCCAATAGTTGGTTGATTGCCGCCGCCGCCGAGGCGGCCAGCCAGATACCCAGGAAACCCAAAACACCCGACACCGCCTGCGCGGTGGTCGGCACCGTTGGAATGGCCAGGCACATGCCCACCAGCGCGGTGAACACAATCAAGGCCACCACCTTGGGCTTGGTCAGGTCCCAATAATCACGCCACGTCGTCTTCATGCCATCACTCCGGAGCGCGCAGTCGCGCCAACAGCGTGACCAGTACAAACAACAGGGCCACCGCACCGCCGCTGTGCAGCACGGCCACCAGCAGCGGCAGCGCCAGCTTGACGTTGAGCACGCCCAGCGTGACCTGCAGCAGCACCAGCACGCCCAGCGTGGTCGCCCAGACGCGCATGCCCGGCAAGCGGAACAGGCGCACCGACAACACCAGCAGATACAGCGACACCACGATGGCCATCATCCGGTGCGCCATCTGGATGGCGATACGCGAGGCACCATCCAGCACGCCACCTTCGTAATCCACGCCGATGCCACGCCACAGGGTGAAGCCTTCGGTGTAGTTCTGCTGCGGCCACCATTGGCTGACGCAACGCGGGAAGTTGTCCAGCGACGCACTACCGCCGCCGCAGGCCAAGGCCGCGTAGTTGGAACTGACCCAGCCGCCCAACGCAATCTGCAGCACCAGCAACGCCACACCGCCGCGCAGCCACCAGCGTAGACGCGGTGCTTCGGCCAGGGTGATCGGCAGGTTGGTCGCCTTCCACGCCATCCACACCAGCATGCCGAACATCAACATGCCGCCAAGCAGATGCCCCATCACCACGATGGGCTTGAGCAGCCACGTCACCGTCCACATGCCCAGCAGGGCCTGGAACACCACCACCGCCAAAGTCAGCACCGCAGAGCGGGCCAGATCGATGTTGGACCAGCGCAGCGCGGCCAGCAGCAGAATCGCCTCACCGCCGATGGCCAAAACGCTGGAGGCGACATGTTCGCCGCGCATGTACAGCGGTATCGCCAACGCCACCAGCGCCGATGCGGTGACGATCTGGGCGATGCCGTGCTTGCGCCTGCGTGCGGCCAGCAGCGCCAGCGTCAGCACTTCCACGCCCAGCAGACCGGCCAGGAAGCGGTGCACCTGCTCACGCCATGCCTTGTGGCTCTCCAGCGGACGGATCTCGCTGGCCACATGCTGGGCCGCCTCCATCTGCGTCTGCGGCCAGGTGACACGGCCGTAGCAGGTGGGCCAATCCGGGCAGCTCAGGCCGGCATCGGACAGCCGTACGAACGAGCCGAACATGATCGTGCTCGCGGTCATGATCAGTGCGAACCACGCCAGGCGGTGGAAATTGCGATACAGCGCCGGACGCGCAGTGGCATTCATCGAACGAGACTCACTTCAGTTTCAACAGCCTGGAAAGGTCGGCCCGCAATCCACCCGGTTCAAAACCCGGCGCATAGCGCAACACCACAAAGCCATTGGGATCAATCACATACACCGGGGTTCCGGCCGGGTCGTCAACACCCGGCAGCTTGGCCCGGAACGCGGGCTGGGCCTGCATCACCTTCAGTGCCGGCATTGCCGCCACCTGCGCAGGTGGCGTACCCAGCCACAATATCTCGACATTATCGGCGTTATGGCCGAACAGCTGCCACACCTTGTCCAACTGCTGCGACAAAGTGACGCAGTCTGGTGCGCAGTTGGCATCGGGGGCGAGCACGATCCGCCACATGCGCGCTTCCGGGTTCCACGGATACGCCTGGCCATCAGCCAGCTGCAGATGCTCGCCACGCAGATCAATCGCCGGCTCGTACAGCTGACCGTGATTGCGGCTGATCTGCGGCGTCCAACCCGAAAAACGCAGGATGCCTGCCAATGCCATCGAGCCGAAAAACATGGCGAAGATCAGCAAAAGCACCCGACGGCCACGGTTGCGGACGGCGAGCTGGTCGGGCGTAAGGGCATTCATGCGTGGCAGTTTCCCATGTGAAGAGGTTGCGCGGCGGTGATTGGAGCTGCGGCAGATGGGGCGGATTCCCACAATGAAGTCACGGATTTCCCCCGCCCTGCCGCGCGCGGCGAGCGCGACGCCGCCAGTGCAGTATCCCGGCAATGGCCAGCACCGCCAGCGCCATGCCGAACCATTGCACCGCATAGCCCAGGTGCCGGGAAGGCGGCAAGGTGTTGGGCAGCAGCTCCAGGTCACGCGTGTAACCCAGCGACAACGCGGGATCCAGTCGCAGCACACGCGGCGCCAACCCATCCGGCGGCAACCCCAGCTGCTGCGCGATGGCGGGTAACTCCAACCGCGTTGCCAACCAGGTCTGCGCTTGCGGTGTGGCGCTCAGCGGCGGCCCCAGCGTCAACCCCGACGATGGCGCCGGCGCCCAAAGCCCTTCCAGCACCTGTGCGCCCTGCTGCGGCACCACCGTTGGCATTTGGCGGTCTGCCGGAAGTGGCAGCCAACCCAGGTCCACCAGCACCGCCGCCCCCTCAACCGCACGCGCGGCTTGATACACCTTTACTCCGGCACGGCCGTCACGCAGTTGGTTGTCCAGCAGCACCGTGCCGGGCAGAAACTGCAGCCGGTCGCGCAACCAGTGCAGTGCCTGTGGCGTGCGCAGGGCCTGATCCAGTGTCACTGCCGCCGTGCCATTTGCCGGCACCTGCTCCAACATGGCCTGCTTCTGATGCATGCGCTGCAGTTGCCAGGCGCCGAAACCGCAGAACACACCGGCCACCACCAATGCCAACAGCCAACCCAGAAATCCTGTGTGCTGTCGCGTCATGACAAGTCGGCCTCAAGCAGGTGATATAGCCCTGCCCATCCACCCATCGAGCCGCGCATGAATGATTCGTTGAAGACCCTGCTGGTAATCGCGTTTCTGATCGTCATCGTCTGGAATCTGGGGGCGGGCCTTTACTACCTGATGATTGATCGCGGCCAGACCAAGCGCACGGTCAACGCGCTGACGCGGCGCATTGTGCTTTCGGTGGTGTTGATCCTGTTGGTGGCGGTAGGCATCTACAGCGGCTGGATCAAGCCGCACGGCGTGGGCGGTTGACGCAAGGTCGCCGGACTTTCGACGACACTCGCGGGTGAGCTCCTGCCACCCGCGTCGTCACCTCAACGCCGCTGCTGCGTTGATGTCGCCTGCTCCAACTCAGAGCACGTAGACAAACAGGAACAGCATCAGCCACACCACGTCGACGAAATGCCAGTACCACGCTGCGGCTTCAAAGCCGAAGTGGTTGTCCCGGCTGAAGTGCCCCTTGGCCGCGCGGAACCACATCACCGTCAACATGATGGTACCCAGCGCCACATGTGCGCCGTGGAAGCCGGTGAGCAGGAAGAACGTGGAGCCGTAAATGCCCGAGCCCATCGTCAGGTTCAGTTCTTTGTAGGCGTGGATGTATTCCTCGGCCTGGAAGAACAAGAACACGCAGCCCAACACCACGGTCACGCCCAGCCATATCAGCAGCTGCTTGCGGTTGCCGGCTTTGAGCGCGTGGTGAGCGATGGTCAGCGTGATGCCGGAGGTCAACAGGATCAGCGTATTGAGCAGGGGCAGGCCCCAGGCCGGAATGGTCTGGAACGCCCCGCCGATATCGGCCGGGCCGTTGGTCGGCCACGCTGTCGAATAGCCTCCCCACAGGAGCTCGTTGGTCGCCCCACCCTGGCCTTCCCCACCCAGCCACGGCAGGCCCAGGTTGCGGGTGTAGAACAGCGCACCAAAGAAGGCGGCAAAGAACATCACCTCGGAGAAGATGAACCAGATCATCCCCATCCGGAACGAGCCATCCACCTGACGGTTGTAATTACCCGCCACCGACTCGCGGATGACATCGCCGAACCAGAGGAACAGGGTGAGTATCAACATCGCCAACCCGGCGAAGAACGTCCACTGCCCCCAGCTGGTGTCGTTAAGCCAACTGGCTACCCCCACCATCAACACCAGCATGGCGATCGAGCCGACAAAGGGCCATTTGCTATGGCTCGGCACGAAGTAGACGTTGGCATCAGGCGTGTTATGGGCCATGGCTCGCTTCCGGGTCCGTGATCAGGGAGCTGCGTGCGCAGCGGTGGCGGCTGAAGCCGGCGCCAGCTGCTCGCTCAGCACATCATTCTTGTAGAACGTGTAGGACAGGGTGATGGTCTTCACGTCGGCCGGCAGATCCGGATCAACGATGAAGCGCACCGGCATCTCCCGCTGCTCGCCGGCCTGCAGCGTCTGTGCGGTGAAACAGAAACACTCGGTCTTGTTGAAATAACCCGATGCGCGGGCCGGCGCCACCGACGGCACCGCGCTGCCTACCAGCGCGCGTTCGCTGTCGTTGCGCGCAAAGTACAGCGCCTCGTTCAACTCGCCCGGCACCACATCCATCGTCAATCTTTCGGGATGAAACGCCCACGGCAGTTTTGAATTGACGCCTCCATCAAACTCCACCCGCACCGTGCGCTTGGTATCACCGGCATGCGTGGCTACGCCCGAGCTGGCACCGCGCTCCAGGCGCACGCCAAACACTTTCTCGCAGGCAATGCGGTACAGCGGCACCAACGAAAACGTCAGCACGAACACCGCCAGCGCCACGCCGATCAGCCGGACCATGCCGGCATTGCGTGCGGGCTTGGGCGCGGGCGTGCTCAATGTGCGAGCACTCCGGACAGGATGAAACCGACATACACAGCCACCGCCACCAGGCCCACCACCAGCGCCGTGCGCCGCGAACGGCGGCGACGCAGTGCCATTTCCTCAGGCTGCCATTGCTTGTCGTTGTGCATCAGCTGCGGCTCCTCAATGGGTGACATCGTCATGGGCCAGGTCACCCGGCTTGATCACCGGTGGCACCGTGAAGGTGTGTGCCGGTGCCGGCGATGGAATGGTCCACTCCAGGCCCTTTGCCCCTTCCCACGCACGCGCTTGGGCACGCTTGCCGTTACGCAGTGACGACAACAGAATCGCCGCCATCATGAACGGCGTGACGAACATGCCGAACGCGCCGATCGAGCTGACCAGGTTCCAGTCGGCAAACACCGGGTTGTAATCGGGAATACGACGCGGCATGCCGGCCAGGCCGAGGAAGTGCTGCGGGAAGAACAGCAGGTTGACGAACACCATCGTCCACCAGAAGTGCACCTTGCCCCAGAACTCGTTGTACATGCGCCCGGTCCACTTGGGCCACCAGTAGTACACCGCCGCAATCAGCGCCAACACCGCGCCGGTGACCAGCACGTAGTGGAAATGCGCCACCACGAAGTACGTGTCGTGGTATTGGAAATCGGCCGGCACGATGGCCAGCATCAATCCGGAAAAACCGCCGATGGTGAACAGGATGACGAACGAGATGGAGAACAGCATCGGCGTCTCGAACGTGAGCGAGCCCTCCCACATCGTGCTCACCCAGTTGAACACCTTCACCCCGGTGGGGATGGAGATCAGCATCGTGGCGAACATGAAGTAGATTTCGCCACCCAACGGCATGCCCACCGTGAACATGTGGTGCGCCCACACGATGAACGACAGGAACGCGATGGCGGCGGTGGCGTACACCATCGCCTGATAACCAAACAGCGGCTTGCGGCTGAAGGTGGGCAGAACTTCGCTGACCACGCCGAACGCCGGCAGGATCATGATGTAGACCTCCGGGTGCCCGAAGAACCAGAAGATGTGCTGGTACATCACCGGGTCACCGCCACCGGCGGCATTGAAGAAACTGGTGCCGAAGAATTTGTCGGTCAGCAGCATGGTCACCGCACCGGCCAACACCGGCATCACCGCGATCAGCAGGAACGCGGTGATCAACCACGTCCAGCAGAAGATGGGCATCTTCAACAGATCAATGCCCGGCGCACGCATGTTGAGCACGGTGGCGATGATGTTGATCGCGCCCATGATCGAGCTGATGCCCGCCACGTGGATGGCAAACACGCTGAAGGCCACGTTGTAGCCACCCTGCAGCGACAGCGGCGGATACAGCGTCCAGCCACCGGCCGGCGCACCGCCCGGCAGAAACAGCGTCATCAACAACAACGTGAAGGCCACCGGCAGCAGCCAGAACGACCAGTTGTTCATGCGCGGCAGCGCCATGTCCGGCGCGCCGATCTGCAGCGGAATCATCCAGTTGGCCAAGCCGACGAAGGCCGGCATAACGCCACCGAAGATCATCACCAGCGCGTGCACGGTAGTCATCTGGTTGAAGAACTCCGGCTTCACGAACTGCAGGCCGGGTTGCGCAAGTTCCAGACGGATCACCACGCTCATCGCCGCGCCGACGATGAACATCAGGAAGCTGAAAAGCAGATACAGCGTGCCGATGTCTTTGTGGTTGGTGGAGAAAAACCAGCGCTCGAAGAAGCCTTGTTGATGGCCGTGGTGATCGGAGTGATCCACTGCGGAATTCGCCATTGCAACTACACCTCGTTAATCCAGTTTCCAGGCATCGCGCCGGCCTGCGCCGGCACGCAGTGGGATCAGGCGCCGGTGCCGGCCTGCGGGGCAGGCGTGGCTTCCGGTTGCGGTGTTTCGGTGACGGGAGCAGCGGGCGCCGCAGCAGGTTCCGGCGCCGGCGCGGGTTTGCGCGAGGCCAGCCACGTTTTGAACGCTTCTTTGGACACGGCCTTGACCACGATCGGCATGAAGCCGTGGTCCTTGCCGCAGAGCTCCGCGCATTGGCCGCGATAGACGCCTTCGGTCTCGATGTTGGTCCAGCGCTCGTTGATGAAGCCCGGCACCGCGTCCTGTTTCCAGCCCAGTGCAGGCACCCACCATGCGTGGATCACGTCATCGGAGGTGATGACGAAACGCACCTTGGTGTTGACCGGCAGCACCAGCGGGTTGTCCACGTCCAGCAGATAGTTCGGGTCGGTGGCCATGGTGGGCACCACACCGCTCTGGCGGACCTCGTCGGACTTGCGGTCCAAGCGGCTGGTGAAGGCGACGTTCTCGCCCAGGTATTCGTACTTCCACATCCACTGGTAGCCGGTGACCTTCACCGTCATTTCCGAATCGCGGGTGTCGTACATGGCAATCAGCTTGGCCGTGGCCGGCCATGCCATCACCACCAGGATGACGATCGGGATGACGGTCCAGATGACCTCGGCCTTGGTGTTGTGGCTGAACTTGGCCGCCACCGCACCCTTGGACCTGCGGAACTTGAAGATGGCGTAGAACAGCGCGCCGAACACCAGCACACCGATCACCACGCAGACCCACAACGCCACCATGTGCGCTTCCCACGCCATGCGCGCGGTATGGGTGACGCCCTTGCCCATGTTGAGCTGCCAGGCCTTGGGATCGGCCGACTGCGCCCATGCCGACGGCGCCAACAGCGCCATGGCTGCCAGCATCAAAACGTACTGCAACTTCCCGCCCCACCCGCTGCTTTGCTTCATGCCTAGACCCTTGACGTCGTCGGTTTGCAGCCATTGCTGGCTGCGAGCAAGCTTTCAAGTGCCACTGCAGGTTTCCGACGTTCGGCAGGCGCGGGGAAACTCCCCACCTCCACCTGCTTGCCGCTGGAAACCCGCAGGACCCGTTCTTCTCCGGCGACCAGACACACCCCTGAGGATGGACCCGGAACACCGGTGGACTTCCGGCTGCGGGAATGAATCCACGCAGTCCGGCCCTACCCGGATCTCTTCCCAGTGGTAGCCGCTGCACGCAACGACCCGCCACCAGGAAGCAATGCACCAACGCGAAGACGGGGGAGAGAACGTCTGCGGACAGCCAAGCCTGGCCCGCCGCCAACACCATCCAACCCTGCCAACGCCGCAAACAACAGGACAAGCTGCCGGGCGGTGAGCGCCCGTGGGGGATGCAGCACCGGCTGCGCATGTGAGCCATCGCAAAACCAGCCGATGAATCTCTATCAAGCCGCAACCGCGTCCGTACCGCGGAAAACGACTCGATGGTAGCCGCGCTCAACCACCCCGGCAAGCATCCATTCATTGATGTGCAAGATGCTGCAGCGCACACAAAATTTCGCCCTGCTTCGCACAACATCGGCGGCAAAAATGACGGAATCAGCACAAATAAAAGCGGGGTCGTGTTTTACCGGGAATCGCCTGCAACAAAAGGCTTTCGCCAATCTGAAAGCAACCAAAAAAGGACTGGGAAAACCTGCGCCGGGGATTAAAATGGCCAAATTGCTCAACCGTGGCTCAAGGCATGCACGCACCCTCATCCAACGCTGTCACCTCTCCTGCGGAAGCACTGCTTTCGCCCGAACTGCCACCGGCTCCGGCCGCCTTGCGTCAGGCCATCACCGACGCTTGGCTGAAGGACGAAACCCGCCACGTCCGCGAACTGCTGGAGCAGGCACGCCTGCCGGCCGACGAACAGGTACAGGTGCAGGCCACTGCTGCCGACCTGGTCCGCCGCGTGCGCGCACGCGCCAAGAACCAGGGCGCCATTGAAGCCTTCATGCGCCAGTACGACCTCGGCAGCGAGGAAGGCGTGCTGCTGATGTGCGTGGCCGAAGCGCTGCTGCGCATTCCGGACCAGGAAACCGCCGACAAGCTCATCCGCGACAAGCTCGGCGAAGCCGACTGGAAACGGCACATGGGCCAGTCCGATTCGGTGCTGGTCAACGCCTCCACCTGGGGCCTGATGCTGACCGGCCACCTGGTCGATCTGGCCGACGCCACCAAACGTGACGTGCATGGCGCGTTCAAGCGTCTGATCGGCCGCGTCGGTGAGCCGGTGATCCGTCTGGCCGTGCGCCAGGCCATGAAGATCATGGGCCACCAGTTCGTCATGGGCCGCACCATCGACGAAGCGCTGTCGCGCTCGCACAAGGGCGACAACAGCAACTACCGCTACTCCTTCGACATGCTCGGCGAAGGCGCGTTGACCATGAAGGACGCGCTGCGCTACCTGGAAGACTATCGCCGCGCCATCCACGCCATCGGCAGCGACAACATCGCCCGTGGCGGCAAAGCAGACGGCGATGTCACCGCATCGCACGGCATCTCGATCAAGCTCTCGGCGCTGTACCCGCGCTACGAGCACGCCAAGCGCGAGCGCGTGTTGAACGACCTGGTGCCCGGCGTGCTGGAGCTGGCGCAGCTGGCCAAGTCCTACGGCATCGGCTGCACCGTTGATGCCGAGGAAACCGACCGCCTGGAACTGTCGCTGGACATCATCGAGCGTGTCGTCAGCGATCCTTCGTTGAAGGGTTGGGAGGGCTTCGGCATCGTCGTGCAGTCGTATCAGAAGCGCACGCCGTACACGATCGACTACCTGGCCGACCTGGCCCGCCGCATCGGCCACAAGCTGCAGGTACGCCTGGTCAAGGGCGCGTACTGGGATGCGGAAATCAAGCGCGCGCAGATCGAAGGCCTGGCCGGCTACCCGGTGTTCACCCGCAAGCAGAACACCGACGTTTCCTACATTGCCTGCGCCAAGCGCCTGTTCGGCCACAGCGATGCCATCTACCCGATGTTCGCCACGCACAACGCCGCCACCATCGCCACGATCAAGCAGATCGCCAAGGGCGGCGTGTACGAGCACCAGAAGCTGCACGGCATGGGCGATGACCTGTATGCCGAGGTGATCCCGGCCGACCGCCTCAACGTGCCGTGCCGCGTGTATGCGCCGGTCGGCTCGCATGAAGACCTGTTGCCGTACCTGGTGCGTCGTCTGCTCGAAAACGGCGCCAACTCCAGCTTCGTCAACCGCATCACCGACGAAGACGTATCCATCGACGACCTGATCCGCGATCCGGTTGAAGCGGTGTCCTCATTCGCCTCCATCCCGCACCCCAAGATCCCGCTGCCGGTTGACCTGCTGCGCAGCCAGAACCACGACAGGAACAATTCCATGGGCATCAACCTCGCCAACGACAACGACCTGCGTGCCCTCGCCGAGCAGCTCAATGCCGCCATCAAGCCCTGGCAGGCCGCACCGCTGGTGCCGGGCGCAACGATCACCGGCGCCACCCTGCCCGTCACCAACCCGGCCGACAGCCGCGAAGTGGTCGGCCAATGGCAGGCTGCCGACAGCGCCACCGTGCAGAAGGCCCTGGCCAACGCCGCGGCCGCACAGCCGGCCTGGAACCGCACCCCGGCCGCCAGCCGCGCCGCCATCCTTGAGCACGCCGCCGATCAGCTGGAAGCCCGCATTGCCGAGTTCATGGCGCTGTGCGTGAAGGAAGCCGGCAAGAGCCTGCCCGACGGCGTGGCCGAAGTACGCGAAGCCGTGGACTTCCTGCGTTACTACGCCAAGCAGGCACGCGAGCAGTTCAGCAGCGCCGAAAAGCTACCCAGCCCCACCGGTGAAAGCAACGAGCTGCAACTGCACGGCCGTGGCGTGTTTGTCTGCATCAGCCCGTGGAACTTCCCGCTGGCCATCTTCCTGGGCCAGGTTGCCGCTGCATTGGCCGCTGGCAACAGCGTCATCGCCAAGCCCGCCGAGCAGACCAACCTGATCGGCTACTACGCCGTGAAGCTGCTGCTCGACGCCGGCGTGCCGGAAGGCGTGCTGCAGTTCCTGCCGGGCGACGGCGCCACCGTCGGTGCCGCCCTCACCGCCGACCCGCGCGTGGCCGGCGTGGCCTTCACCGGCTCCACCGACACCGCCCGCGCCATCAACCGCGCCATGGCCGCACGCGATGCCGCCATCGGTGTGCTGATTGCTGAAACCGGCGGCCAGAACGCCTTCATCGCCGACTCCTCGGCGCTGCCGGAGCAGCTGGTCAAGGACGCCATCGGCTCGGCCTTCACGTCCGCAGGCCAGCGTTGTTCGGCCGCACGCGTGCTGTTCGTGCAGGACGACATCGCCGACAAGGTGATGGGCATGCTGGCCGGCGCAATGGCTGAGTTGAAGATCGGCAACCCGGGTGAACTGTCCACCGACGTCGGCCCGGTGATCGACGCCGACGCGTTGCAGATCCTCAACGACCACGCTGCACGCATGGACAAAGAGGCGCGCCTGATCGCCGTCGCGCCGCTGTCGGCCGACGCCGCCCACGGCACGTTCTTCGCACCACGCGCCTACGAGTTGAACGACCTGGGCCAGCTGCACAAGGAAATCTTCGGGCCGGTGCTGCACGTCATCCGCTGGAAGGCCGACCAACTGGATGCGGTGATCGACCAGATCAACGACACCGGCTACGGCCTTACCTTGGGTGTGCATTCGCGTATCGACGAAACGGTTGACCGCATCGCCTCGCGCGTCAACGTGGGCAATGTCTACATCAACCGCAACCAGATTGGTGCAGTGGTCGGCGTGCAGCCGTTCGGCGGTCAAGGGCTGTCCGGCACCGGTCCCAAGGCCGGCGGCCCGCACTACCTGCTGCGTTTTGCCACCGAAAAGACCGTGACGGTGAACACCACCGCCGCCGGCGGCAACGCCTCGCTGCTGACGCTGGGCGACTGATCGTTTGAGTTTCAAGCAGTAACGGAAAACCCCGCGAAAGCGGGGTTTTTCTTTGCCCTGCGGAAATCCCCTTTGCTACACAACCGTAGTGCCGAGCCATGCTTGGCAGAGGCTTTGGTGCAGGATCATAAGCACCGCAAAAGCGCCACAAACCACCTCGCAGATGACCTGCAGCATCACAGAGGCAACGCGGCATCACCGCCAAAGCCCCAGCGCAGCATGGCTGTGCTCTACCGTTCGTCACTGCCATGAACATCCAAACAGAAAGCCCCGCTTTCGCGGGGCTTTCTGCATGAAACGCTGACTTATCTACAAATCAGATCAGAACTTGTAGTTGATCGAAGCAGCCAGGATGTCGCCGCCCACGTCGTACTTGCCCTTCAGCGTGCTGTTGGTTACCGAGGTGATGTTGATCGTCGGCTCGTCGGTGAACAGGTGGGTGTAACCGAAGTTGAACTCGGTCTTCTCCGACGGGGTCCAGCCCAGGCCCAGCGACACCCACTTACGGGTCACGTCCGGCACGCGCACATCACGGTGCTCGTTGGTGGTCGGGCTCTGGTCATAGGCAACACCACCGCGCAGGGTGATGGTTTCCGACAGCTTGTACTCGGCACCCAGCGAGGCGAAGGTGGTGTCCTTGTAGCCGAACTCCAGCGCGTTGTCCTGCTGGTTCGAAGCGAAGTCCACAACCACCTTGTCAAAGGCCGGGGCCCATGCGGTGCGGGTCACGTCGCCCATCACCGTCCAACGGTCATTGACGCGGTGAGTGACGCTCAGCGTTGCCGATGCCGGCAGCGTGACAGTGGCCTTGCCGCTGGTGTTGACGAAGATGCCACGGGCATCGGTCTGCAGAGCCGCAGCAGCCAGCGCAGGCACGTTGAACTTGGCCTTGCCGCCGGTGATCTTGTGCTCGACCTTGGAGCGGTAGCTCAGCGCGATGTTGGTGTCTTCGCTCGGGCTGAAGGTACCGCCGATCACGTAACCCACCGCATTGTTGTCGCCTTCCACCGAAGCAAAGCCATCGGCGCTGCCCGGGGTCAGGCCCACAGCGGCGCTGGCGCCGTTGGTGGCGGCGTAAGCAACCGTACCGAAGTCGACAGCATTGGTCAGTTCAATGGTCAGGTGCTCGACGAACACGCTGGCACCGAAGGACACATACGGGTTGACGTCGTAGGAGAACGCGGCGCCCAGGTCGATGGCCTTCAGGTCGGTCTTCACGCCGTGGTAGCGGCCAACCCAGTCACGGTCGTATTCGGTGGTGAAACCGAACGGTGCGGTCAGCGACAGGCCGAAGTGCATCTTGTCGTCTTCGCCGAACGGCACATGGAAGTAAGCTGCCGGGACCGGGGCGATCATGCCGGCATCGCCGCCATTGCCACCGCTGATCGGCATGCCGGTACCCGCACCGGTCGGGCCCACGTAACGGCCGCTGTCCTTCTTGAAATCAGCCGAGAAGCTGATGGCGCTCACATCGGCCTGGAACTGACGGCCGTCAAGCAGGCGCATCGAGGCCGGGTTGGTGGCGATCACCGAAGCGTCACCCCACGCGCTGGTCGAACCAGCGAACGCGCGGCCCAGGCCCTTGGCGCTGTTCTCTTTCAGCTGGAAAGCCGCGCCCTGGGCGTGGCCAAACGTCAGTGCGCCGGCAATGCCGACAGCCAAAGCGGTAACGCGTGCAAATGAGGAAGCAGTCATGTTGGAAACTCTCTCCGTAAGACGTAAGACGATGAAGTTCGTTTTTGCGCCTGCACCGCCCAGCTGCCGAAGCTTCCAGGAAGTGCGCCGGAGTCCCCTCCCGACATACGACGCCGTATGCAGTATTACGCAGCAACCTTAACTAAACAATAACGGCTTCAAAAAACTTCAGACCCCACCGTTGACGGGCGCCGGGTTAGGCTTTGCCCACATGTTCGTTTCCATCCCCTCCCGTAAGAAGCCGGGCCTGCGCTGGGCCGTGCCACTGCTGTTCGTGGTCATCTGGCTGGCATTTCTGTGGTCGATCTCACGGCCAGATGAGGCGAGGCGCTCGCTGTGGCTGGACTGGGGCGCCCTGTCCACCGGCCTTGGAAACCCGCAGGACTGGTGGGCCGCGCTTCGGGACGGCAGCGTGTTGCGGCTGTTCACCGCGCTGTTTCTGCATGCCGATTGGCTGCACCTGCTCGGGAATCTGGTGTTTCTGCTGATTTTCGGGCCACCGGCCGAACGCATGCTCGGGCCGTGGCGGCTGCTGCTGTTGTTCCTGCTGGGCGGGGCCGCTGCCAACCTGGCTGCGTTGTATGTGATGGGTACGCCTGAACGGACCATCATTGGCGCCAGCGGCGCGGTATCCGCATTGATGGGGACCTACCTTGCGATGTTTCCCGGCGCGCGACTGGGCCTGGTGCTGCCGTTGGGCCTGTTCCTGGAATTTGTCCGGGCGCCCGCTTTCCTGTTGATCGGCGCATGGGCGGCCTTGCAGGTGGTGTTTGCCTACATCGGCCCCAGCTTCGGCATGGTGGCCTGGTCCGCGCACGTCGCAGGTTTCCTGTTCGGCATTGTTTACGGCCTGTACGTGCGCGCGGCCATCGCGCGGCGGTTGCGTAAAAGCCACGGCTTCTAACGGCCGTTTGCGCGCTGCGATTCCTGCACGGCGCGATCCACGCCGATATCAGTGCATCCAAGCCGTACCTGTTCCCGACAAAACCAAGGTCCCTGAAATGAAGCGGCCCTGCAGTGCAGGGCCGTTCTGTCTTACTTGCCGTCGCCGGTCGTCGGCCTGGGCGGCTCAACCTGCGCCGGGGGCGCAACGGGCTCGGCCGGCAGGGGCTTGGGCTGTGCGGTAACAGGTGCTGCCGCTTCCGGTTTCGCGGCATCTGCCTTTGCCGCAGCGGGCGGGACTGCCGCTGCGGCCTTGGCCTTGGCTTCGTTCGCTACCGAACCGGGCTGCTTGAGCTCGCGCAAAGCCGCCTGCACCGGGCCTTCACCCGACAACACCACGCCGGCTTTGCTGGCGGTGGCCTCGTCGTCGCCGCGCAGGTGGCCGGGCAGGCTGGCTTCGCTGTAATCGACCAGGCTGGCCGGCAGATCCTTGCGGGCATCATTCGGCTCGGGCGCCAGCTCCACATCCGGCAGGATGCCGGTGGCCTGGATCGAGCGCCCACTCGGCGTGTAATAGCGGGCGGTGGTGAGCTTGACCGAATCGCCGTTATCCAACGGCAACACCGTCTGCACCGAACCCTTGCCGAAGGTGCGGCTGCCGATCACCCGCGCACGCTGGTTGTCGCGCAGAGCGCCGGCCAGCACTTCCGACGCACTGGCCGAGCCGGCATCCACCAGCACCATGACCGGCGCGCCCTTCATAAGATCGCCCGGGGTGGCATCGAACTTGGCGTCGCTGATGGAAATGCGCCCGCGTGTGCTGACGATGCCGCCCTTTTCGAGCAGGTCGTCGGCTACCTGTACGGCGGCTGTCAAAAGCCCACCCGGGTTGCTGCGCAGGTCCAGCACCAAACCCTTCAGCTTGCCGCCGGACTGCGCCTGCAACTGCTGGATGTGCTTCTGGAAGTCAGCGGCGGTATCGGCCTGGAAGGTGCTGATGCGCACGTAGCCGTAACCGGGTTCCAGCATTTTGCTGCGCACGCTGGTGACGCGGATGGTTTCGCGCACCACGGTGACGTCGAACGGCTTGCCTTCACCACGCTCGATGGTCAGCACCACCTTGCTGCCGGCGGTGCCACGCAGCGGCTCCATCGCTTCAATGGCGCTGATCGGCTTGCCGTCGATGGCAATGATCAGATCACCAGCGAGGATGCCCGCACGCGTTGCCGGCGTGTCATCAATCGGGGATACCACTTTGAGCACGTTGTCCTGCTGCAGCAGCTCCACGCCGATGCCTTCGTAGGCGCCCGTGGCCTGCTCATCGAAGGCCTGTGCATCTTCCTTGTCGAAGTAGGTGCTGTGCGGGTCCAGTTCCAGCAGCAGGCCACGCACCGCCGACTGCATCAGCTGCTTGTCATCCACCGGGTCGACATAGGCGGCGCGTACCGCGTTGTACACCGCAACAAAGCGGCGGATTTCATCCAACGGGACACGTGAGGTCACCGATTCCTTGGTATCGGGATCATCTGCCGCAGGGGCTTTGTCCGGTGCGCGCTGCGCCAGCGCGACGGCAGGGGACAGGACCAAGAGCAGGGCAGCAACAAGACGGGCTACACGCATGAACCACTCCATGAGAAAACGAATGCACGTCGAAGGTGCTGGCCCCGATTATGCGCGAAGCCCAGCTAAATTCTCGTTGAACCGGCCACCCGCCAACGCCTGCATCCTGTTGCGATAACTCCATCGCCGGTTCGTTCACGGGGCGTTGTCAAAACCCACGCCACATGCGCGGAGACTACTGCCGCTGCAGCCAGGTCGCAGGATCTATCGGCTGGCCACCACGGCGCAGCTCGAAGTACAGCGCAGTAACCCCTTGACCGCCGGAGTTGCCGACCTTGGCCACCGCCTCGCCACGGCGCACGCGGGCACCAGCGTCACGCAGCAATGCGTCGTTGTGTGCGTACAGGCTCATGTAGCCGTTGCCGTGGTCAACGATCAGGATCATGCCGTAGCCGGTCATCCAGTCGGAAAACACCACCGTGCCGTCGGCCACCGCCGTCACCGTGCTGCCGGCTGGCGCGCCGATCAGCACACCGGCGCTGTTGCGGCCATCCGGCAGGCGGCCGCCGTAACGGGCCAACAGATTGCCCGACAGCGGCCATCCCAAGCCACCAACACGGGGGGCCGGCGCATTGGCCACCACCCGTGGTGGCGTCTTGCCTGCGGCCGTACCACGCGAGGGTGTGCGCCCCGCTGTGCCGGTGCTGGCAGCGCTCTGACGCGCCTGTTCGGCCGCAGCGCGACGGGCAGCCGCACGTCGCTCGGCTTCGGCGCGTGCCGCGGTCGCACGCAGGTTGGCCAACAGCCGCTCCAGCGATTTCGCATCCTTGCCTAACGCCGCCTCACGTTCACTGCGGTCCTGATAGCGTTGGTCCAGTTCGGTCAGCAGCGATGCACGCTGGCGACGATCCTGCGTCAGCAATGCGGCCTGCTGCCGCTGCTGCGCCCGCGCCTGCTCCAGCTCCTGGCTGCGCGCCACAATCTGCTGTTCGGTGGTGCTGAGTGTCTGCAGGTCGGCCGTCAACGCGGTGATGGCCTGGGCACGTTCGCGCTGCAGATAACGGTGATACGCCAGCTGGCGATTGCCATCGGCAACCCGGTCCTGCGACAACAGCAGCTTCAGCGGCGCGTGATTGCCCAGCTGATAGGCACTGCGCACCAACGCAGCAAGCTGCTGCCGCTGCCGTGACAGGCCACTTTCCAGTTCAGCCTTGCGCTGCTGCAGCTGCGCCAATGTCTGCTGCTCGCGGCGCACCGCCGCTTCGGATTCAGCCACCGCGCGGCCGCTGCGGGCCACCTTCTGGTCCGCATCACGCAGACGCTGCTGGGCATCGCCGCGCTGGGCTTCCAGTTGCCGGCGCTCCTGCGAAACGCCCTTCAGTTCGCCACGCAGCTGCTGCAGCTTTTTCTCGGCATCGCGCGGCGTGTTCTGCGCCAACAACGGGCCCGCCGCCAACGCCAGGACCAACAGGCAGCCAGTGCTCCAGCGCGGCAGCGCCCGGCGCGGGTCATGGCGGCGGCGGTAGCAAGTCTGGCGCAATGGCTTTCCAGTGACTTAAGGCAGGTGCGGATTGTAACCAAGCGTGGTGCCATCGGCTTCTGTCCCCGGAATGCCCATCAGGAAATTCCCATGAAACGATTCCTCCTAGTGCTTGCCTTGGCCGCCGTTGCACCGCAGGCACTGGCTGATGAAGACATCAGCAAAGTCAATGGCAGCATTCAAACCACCGCCGGTGCCAGCTACCGCGATCTGGACACCGTCAATGGCAGCATCCAGCTGGCAAGCGGTGTGACCGCGCGCAGCGTGGAGACCGTCAACGGCGGCATTCGCACTGAAAACAACGTCACCGCGCGCAGCATCGAAACCGTCAATGGCGGTATCCGCGCGGGCCACAATCTCGTGCTCTCCGGCGGATTGGAAACCGTGAACGGCAGCATCTTCGTTGACCGTGGCAGCCGCATCAGCGGCAACATCAGCACAGTGAATGGCGGCATCGGCCTGGTCGCCACGCAGCTCGGTGGCGACATCGAAACCGTGAACGGCGACATCACCGTCGGCGTGGATTCGGTGGTCAAGGGCGGCATCAAGGTGGAGCGCCCATCCTTTGGCATCTCGTTCAAGGCGCCGCGCAAGCCGCGCATCATCATTGGCCCGAATGCGGTGGTTGAAGGCGCGTTGCAATTCGAGCGCGACGTTGTGCTCTATGTGCATGACTCCGCTCGCATTGGCCCGGTCACTGGCGCAACGGTTCAGCACTTCAGTACCGAAACCGCGCCGGCCAACTGAGTCTGGCACCCCGCTTCGGCCTAGAATCGGGGTTCGACTGCATTTCGGAGTTCCCATGCCCCGCAAGTTATTGTTGTGCCTTGCCGCCAGTGCGGCACTGGTCGCCTGTAAACGCGACGCCGAGGCGCCCGTTGCCTCCGCGCCGGCACCCGCCCCGGTGCCCGCCCACACCTTCGCCAGTGCGATCAATGCCGCCGACTTCGGCGAGCTGGTCAAAAACCTGGCCTCGGATGAATTTGAAGGCCGCGCGCCAGGCAGCAACGGTGAAGAACTCACGGTCAACTACATCCGCGACCAGATGCAGCGCATCGGCCTGCAGCCGGGCAACGGCGACAGCTGGTTCCAGGAAGTGCCGATGACCGAAACCACGGCCGACCCGAACACCGTGCTGAAGATCCAGCGCGGCGACGCCAGCCAGGAGTTGAAGTTCGGTACCGACATGGTCATCGGCACCCGCAGCGGCCAGCCGGAAATCAAGATCGACGCCAGCGACCTGGTGTTTGTCGGTTACGGTGTCGATGCCCCCGAGCAGAACTGGAACGACTACGCCGGCCAGGATTGGAAGGGCAAAACCGTGGTCATGTTCGTCAACGACCCCGGCTTTCATGTCGACGATGCCAAGTTGTTCGATGGCAAGCGCATGACCTACTACGGCCGCTGGACGTACAAATTCGAGGAAGCCGCGCGCAAGGGCGCCGCAGCGGCGCTGATCGTGCATGACACGGCCGGCGCATCCTACGGCTGGGATGTGGTGAAGAATTCCTGGGGTGGCGCGCAGTACGATCTGCCTGCAGCTGAAGATAAAGAGCCGCGTCTGCAGGCTCAGGGCTGGCTGAGCGCCGAAGCGGCAACCAAGTTGTTCGCCGACGCCGGGCTCAATCTGGAAAAGGCCTATCGCGACGCCAACAAACGCGGCTTCAAGCCCGTCCCCCTGCAGGCCAAGCTCTCGCTGGATCTGAAGAGCACCATCGCCGAGAAGAAATCACGCAACGTGGTCGGCGTACTCCCGGGCACCAAGCGCGCCGACGAAGCCGTTCTCTACATGGCCCATTGGGATCACCTGGGCAAACACGAGGGCGAAGAAGGCGACAACATCTATAACGGTGCGGTGGACAATGCCACCGGCGTGGCCGGCATTCTTGAAGTTGCCGATGCACTGGCACACCAGCCCACCCCGCCGGAACGCTCGGTGGTGTTCCTTGCGGTGACGCTGGAAGAATCGGGCCTGCTGGGTTCGCAGTACTACGTGAACCACCCGACGTTCCCGCTCAACAAGATTGCCGGCGTCATCAACATCGACGCGATGTCGGTCAATGGCCGCGCCCGCGACATGACCGTCACCGGTTTCGGCAGCTCGGAGCTGGAAGACATCCTCAAGCCGTTGGCCGCCAAGCAGAACCGCACGCTGCATGCTGAAAGCTCAGTGCAGAGCGGCTTCTACTTCCGCTCCGACCACTTCAACTTCGCCAAGGCAGGCGTCCCGGCGCTCTACGCCGACGGCGGCGAAGATCTGCTCGACGGCGGCATCGAAGCCGGCAAGCGCGCCGCAGAAGCCTATGGCAAAGACCGCTACCACGGCCCGAAGGACGAGTACGACGCCACCACCTGGAAGTTGGACGGCACCGTCGAAGACCTCGAGCTGCTGTACGGCGTCGGCAGCCAGCTGGCCGCGGGTGAAAGCTGGCCAAACTGGTACGAAGGCAACCCCTTCAAAGCAAATCGCGACACGATGATGAAGAATCAAGCCAGCACACCGGCGAAGTAATCCATATCGGTTGACAAGAAAACGGCGCCTGATTGGCGCCGTTTTTCTTTATCCATTGCGTGGCTTTTGCCTCACATCGCCGCGGGAATCACATGCAGCTTTACGGAAGCAATCCCGCGCGCAAGCGAAGCTGGCCCTATCGAAAGAGGAAAAAGCAGCACCCATTCCACGCCGCGCTTCTTTATCCACCTGCCCACTTCTGCCACGAACAGGCGCGTGAACAACACGCGATCTCCGTCGAATCACTCCATAACGCCGGGGTGCCCGAAGTACTTTCCTTCCCAGGCCAGCTCCCCGCAGAAGCGTTGAAAAGCGCATGAACTCCGCACTCGATACGCCTTCATCCTGCAAATTCGTGATGACGCTGTCGGCCACATACAACGCACCCGGCCCTATTCTGCGCTCCCCAACATCGTCCATCGGATCACGCATATGCTCCATCACATCTCATTGCCGGTGCGACAACTGGCCCACAGCGGTGACTTCTACGACGCCGCACTCGCCGCGCTGGGCTATCGCCGGGTATTCGAAGACGACACCGCAATCGGCTATGGCGTCGAAGATGGCAACGACCTGCTCTGCCTCAAAGTGAATCCAGGCGCACATGCTGCAAGCCCTGGCTTCCATCTCGCCTTCAGTGCACCAAGCCGGAGCGCGGTCGATCGTTTCCACAGCACCGCGCTCGCCGTTGCCGGCAGCGACAAGGGTAAGCCAGGCCTACGCCCGGACTATGGCGAAAACTACTACGCAGCCTTTCTCATCGACCCCGACGGTCACCACATCGAAGCGGTAATCGATGGTGAGCGGAGCTCATCATCCGTCTAAAAAACTCACGCTCATGGCTTGAGAACCCTATGCCTTACAGCTTGCGAGCCCGAGGCCCCCTCCGGCCCTGCACGGGCACCGGCACCGGCACCGGCACCGGCACCAACCATACTGGCTTAAAGTC
>DEOB01000011.1 GCA_002359895.1 Stenotrophomonas sp. UBA2629 | reverse complement strand
CGTGGTTGCAAAGATCATCGCCTAATAGCACTGCGCTTCCTCTGGAAGCATGGTGTTGAAAGAAGGGTGGCCCTCACGGGCCGCCCTTTTTTTGTGCCTGTTTTTCGGGGTGAGTGGCGTCTTGTGTGCCTGCTTCATAGCTTGGTTGTGTGGGTGGGTGGGAGGCTTTTGCGCGCGCCAATGGGGGCTGATTAGGGGAGTACAGCGGTAGATGGATTGGCGGGTACGGTTGCGGTGCATGGATTTGACTTGATCAGGCCGTTGGCCAGGATCAGTGGCGGAAAAGTCGTGTTGGCTGTCTCATGCTTCTAGAGGTGCCGGGCAAGGCCATTGGCGATGCTTGGATATGAGTGGATTGGTTGCGCCGGCAGGCCGGTGTACATGCAAGGGAGTGGGGAATGATTCAACTCAACGTGATGCAGCGCTGCGCGATTGGCGTGCTGTTGCTGGTGGTCGGAGTGGGTGTCGCGCAGGCGGCGGTGCCGTCACCTAAGGCGCATTTCGGTTTTGATATTGGCGATGACTACATGCTCGCCAACTACACGCAGACCGAGGCGTATTTCCGCCAGGTTGCAGCAACCTCTGACAGATTTCAGTTGGTGGAATTGGGCAAGACATCGGAGGGCCGCTCGCAGCTGATGTTGATTGCGTCCTCGCCGGCGAACCTTGCACGGCTGGAGGAATATCGCAGCATCTCCGAGCGGCTTGCGCGGGCGCGTGATGGTGATGCGGCAGCACGTGTGCTGGCAGCGCAGGGCAAGGCGGTGGTGTGGATCGACGGTGGCCTGCATGCCAATGAAACCGTCGGCGCGCATCAGCTGATTGAAACGGTGTGGCAGCTAGCAAGCCGCAAGGATGCGGAGACCAGGCGCATTCTTGATGACACCATCGTGTTGCTGGTGCACGCCAATCCGGATGGGCAGGAGTTGTACTCGGACTGGTACATGCGCGAGCCGGTGCCGTCCAAGCGCGTGCTCGACAAGCCGCCGCGCCTGTACCAGAAGTATGCAGGTCACGATAACAATCGCGATTTCTACATGGCTGCCTTGCAGGAGACGCGCAACCTCAATCGCGCGATGTACACGCGCTGGTATCCGCAGATTGTCTACAACCATCACCAGACTTCGCCCAAGGGCACGGTGATCGTGATTCCGCCGTACCGCGATCCGTACAACTACAACATCGACGCGATGATTCCGGTGGGCCTGGAGGCGCTGGGTTCGGCGATGAATCTACGTTACCTGCAGGAAAACAAGCCGGGTGCGGTATCCAAGGGTGGCAGTGTGTATTCGACGTGGTGGAATGGTGGCTTGCGCACCATGCCGTACTTCCACAACATGCTCGGCGTGCTGACCGAGATCACCGGCAACCCGACGCCGATGCAGATTCCTTTCCTGCCCGAGCGGCAGTTGCCGGACAGTAACCTGCCATTGCCGGTGGCTGCGCAGACCTGGCATTTCCGTCAGTCCATCGACTACAGCCTCACGGCGAATTGGGCATTGCTGGATTACGCCTCGCGCAACCGCGAGCAGCTGCTGTGGAATATCTACCGCATGGGTCGCAACTCCATCGAGCGCGGCAGTAGCGACAACTGGACAGTGAGTCCGGCGGCGTTGAGTGCTGCTGCAGAGCAGGCAAAAGCCGCGTCGGCAGGCAAGTCGAGTGAGTTGAGTCGCGAGCAGGTGGCAGCCTTGCTGCAGCGTCCGGATCAACGTGATGCGCGTGGCTACGTGATTTCTGCCGATCAGGCGGATCTGCCGACAGCAGTTGCGTTCGTCAATGCGTTGCAGTTGGGCGGTGTTGAAGTGCTGCGTGCGCGTGCGGATTTCAACGTGAGTGGCAAGGCGTATCCGGCGGGCTCGTTCGTGGTGCGCGCGGATCAGGCATTCCGGCCGCATGTGCGTGACATGTTCGAGCCGCAGGATCACCCGCAGGATTTCGAGTATCCGGGTGGGCCGCCGATTGCGCCGTACGATTCGGCTGGCTGGACATTGGCCCTGCAGATGGGGGTTGGTTTCGATCGCGTACTGGAAAGTTTTGACGGGCCGTTCGAGCCGCTGGCGGTCGGTCAGTTGCAGTTGCCTGCAGTGGTTCCGGTGGCGGAGTCTGCGAGCGGTTGGGTGCTGGATGCGCGGGTCAACAACGCCGTCATTGCAGTCAATCGCCTCTTGAAAGCCGGTGTGCCGGTACAGCGCCTGGCCGCGCAGGATGGCGCGTACTACGTGCCGGCGGGTAATCGAGATGCGCTGGTGGCCGCATTGCATGAAACCGGCGTGACCGCGAGGGCAGCAGGCGAGGGTGTGGCACTCACGGGTGTGCCGCTGCATGCGCCCCGTATAGCTTTGTGGGATCACTACGGCGGCTCGATGGTGTCCGGCTGGACGCGCCTGGTGCTGGAGAACTTCGGCTTCGATTACAGCGTGGTGTATCCACAGCAGATACTTGCCGGCAAGCTGCGTGAGCGCTTTGATGTGCTGCTGTTGCCCAGTGGCGCGTTGCCGTTGCCCAAGGCATTGGCCATTGAGGGTAAGGCGGGCCGCGTCTCTGCTTCACCGCAGGCATCCACCATTCCTGCTGAGTTCCATGGCTTGCTGGGTGAGTTGGAGGGTGATGCCGCCACGCAGGTGTTGCGTGAGTTCCTGCAGCAGGGTGGGCATGTGGTTGCCACCGGTTCGTCCAGTGGTCTGGCGACTGCGCTCGGGTTGCCGTTGAGCAGCCACCTGCGCAAGGCGGGTGCTGATGGCGAGCGCGTGGCGCTGAGTCAGCGTGAGTACTACATCCCCGGCAGCGTGCTGCAGGTGGCTGTTGACAAGGGGCGCTCGCTGAATTGGGGGCTTCCGGCGCAGCTGGATGTGTATTTCTCTGATGGTCGCTGGGATAATGCGCCGGTATTCGATCTGCCGGCCGGCCGTGCTGATATCCGCCCGCTGCTGCACTTCGAGTCGGCCACGCCGCTGCGCAGTGGCTGGGCTTGGGGTCAGGAGCATCTGCAGGGTGGGGTGCTGGCGGCTGAGGCAGACGTTGGGGCTGGCCGGTTGACCTTCTTCGGTACCGATATCAGCTTCCGCGCGCAGACCCACGCCTCGTTCAAGCTGCTGTTCAACAGCCTGCTGCAGGCGGGGAGGGCTGGCGCGGCCGCCCAGGAGTAAGCAGGGGCGGGCGTTGCAGGCCAGCCTTGGCTGGCCGCCAGCTGAAGCAGGGAGGCCCCCTTTGGGGGCCCGCTTGCACATACCAGAAAATGCTGACAGAATGCACGACCACTCGCGAAGGTCACGTTCATCGTGTGCTTCGCAACCAGCGAAAGGAGGGGCAGGACGCACCTCGTATTCGCCAGACAAGGACAGGTCGCGTGGGTCACTTCAGCTAGTTGGGGTGATTTCTGCGCGTTTGCACGTGTCTGGGGCGGGCCGGGAAACCGGGCCGCCTTGCTGTTTTGAAGGGATTCTCGTTGACGGGAGGTGCTTGCGCGCCGACCGTCGTTTTCATGGGGTCTGGCACACACAGAGGCCAGGCCTGTCGCTCTTTAGACCTATAGGAACACCGTCATGGCGGACCAAAAGATCCGGATTCGGTTGAAGGCGTTCGATCATCGTTTGATCGACCGTTCGGCCAGCGAGATCGTTGAAACGGCCAAGCGGACCGGCGCGCAAGTGCGTGGCCCGATCCCGTTGCCAACCAAGATCGAGCGTTACACCATTCTCGTCTCCCCGCACGTCGACAAAGACGCGCGTGACCAGTACGAGACCCGCACGCATAAGCGCGTGCTCGATATCGTCGACCCCAACGACAAGACCGTGGACGCGCTGATGAAGCTCGAACTGGCTGCCGGCGTCGACGTTCAGATCAAGCTGACCTGAGGACTACGACCATGACGAAGAAATATTCGTTGGGCTTCGTGGGCCGCAAGGCTGGCATGAGCCGCGTTTTCACTGAAGATGGCCGCTCCATCCCAGTGACCCTGATTGAAGCAACCCCGAACCGCATCGCGCAGATCAAGACCGTTGAAGTTGACGGCTACAGCGCAGTGCAGGTGACCGTCGGCGCTCGTCGCGCTGCGCTGGTCAATAAGCCGGAAGCCGGCCACTTCGCCAAGGCGAAGGTGGAAGCGGGCCGTGGCTTGTGGGAATTCCGCGTTGAAGACGCACAGATCGGCGATTTCGCCGTCGGTGGCGAAATCAAGGCAGATATCTTTGAAGTCGGCCAGACGGTAGACGTCCAGGGCGTCACCAAGGGTAAGGGCTTCCAGGGCACCATCAAGCGCTACAACTTCCGTATGGGCGATGCAACCCACGGTAACTCGCTGTCGCATCGCGCGCCGGGTTCCTTGGGCCAGCGCCAGACCCCGGGTCGCGTTTTCCCGGGCAAGAAGATGTCCGGCCACATGGGTGCTGTGCAGCAGAGCACGCAGAACCTGGAAGTGGTCAAAGTCGACGTCGAGCGTGGTCTGATTGCTATCCGCGGCGCCGTGCCTGGCGCAGCTGGTGGCGACGTGATCGTGCGTCCGGCGAGCAAGGCATAAGGAGAGATGACGATGGAACTCGTTATCACGGGTAGCAACAATAAGGTCTCGGTCTCCGAAGCCGTGTTCGGTCGCGATTTCAGCGAAGATCTGGTTCACCAGGTCGTCGTTGCCTATCGCAACGCCGCTCGCGCCGGCACCAAGGCACAGAAGACACGTTCTGAAGTGGCTGGTACCACCAAGAAGTCGAAGAAGCAGAAGGGTGGTGGCGCTCGTCACGGTGCCCTGACCGCTCCGATCTTCGTCGGCGGTGGTGTCACCTTCGCGGCCAAGCCGCGTAGCTTCGATCAGAAGGTCAACCGCAAGCAGTATCGCGCCGCCATGTGCGCCATCCTGTCTGAGCTGAACCGTCAGGGCCGCCTCACCATCGTTGAATCGTTTGATGTCGAAGCGACCAACACCAAGGCTCTGATCGCAAAGCTGGCTGGCCTGGAAGTGGGCAAGCGCCCGCTGATCGTCACCGAAGAGGCTTCCGAGCATCTGTACCTGTCGGCCCGCAATCTGCCTTACGTGCAGGTGCGTGACGTGCAGGGCCTGGACCCGGTGTCGCTGGTCGGTGCCGACACGGTCGTCATCACCGCTGATGCGGTCAAGAAGGTCGAGGAGTGGCTGGCATGAGCAGCAACGAAAAAATCTTCAGCGTGCTGCGCGCTCCGCGAGTCTCTGAAAAGACCGCGCGCCTGCAGGAAATCTCCAACCAATACGTCTTCGAAGTTTCGAACGAAGCCACCAAAGCCGATGTAAAGGCCGCGGTTGAGCAGTTGTTCGACGTCAAGGTCGAGTCGGTCAACGTGCTGAACGTCAAGGGCAAGAACAAGTCCTTCCGTAACCGCACCGGCCGTCGCGGCGATTGGCGCAAGGCGTATGTGCGTCTCGCCGATGGCCAGTCCATCGATGTAACGGCCAAGGCCTGAGGTACATCCCATGCCATTGATGAAATTTAAGCCCACTTCCCCCGGTCGCCGTTCGGCCGTGCGCGTGGTCACTCCCGATCTGCACAAAGGCGCGCCGCATGCTGCGTTGCTGGAGCCGCAGAGCAAGTCCGGTGGTCGTAACCACCACGGTCGTATCACTACCCGTCACGTGGGTGGTGGTCACAAGCAGCACTACCGCTTGATCGACTTCAAGCGCAACAAGGAAGGTATTCCGGCGCGCGTGGAACGTATCGAATACGATCCGAACCGCACCGCTCATATCGCCCTGCTGTGCTACGTCGACGGCGAGCGCCGCTATATCATCGCCCCGAAGGGCCTGAAGGCGGGTGACCAGGTCATCTCCGGTGCTCACGCGCCGATCAAGACCGGTAACACGCTCCCGCTGCGCAACATCCCGGTGGGTACCACCATCCACGGGATCGAGCTGAAGCCGGGTAAGGGTGCTCAGATTGCACGTGCTGCTGGTGCAGCGGTGCAGCTGGTTGCTCGTGAAGGTATCTACGCCACCCTGCGCCTGCGCTCGGGTGAAATGCGTAAGGTGCCGGTCGAATGCCGCGCCACCATCGGTGAAGTCGGTAACGACGAGCACAGCCTCGAGAAGCTGGGTAAAGCCGGTGCCAAGCGTTGGCGCGGTGTCAAGCCGACCGTTCGCGGTGCGGCCATGAACCCGGTTGACCATCCGCACGGCGGTGGTGAGGCCAAGGCCGGCCAGGGTAATCCGCATCCGGTCACCCCGTGGGGTGTTCCGACCAAGGGTTACAAGACGCGCCATAACAAGCGCACTCAGCAGTTCATCGTCCGCGATCGTAGGGGCTAATCGACCATGGCACGTTCACTCAAGAAGGGCCCGTTCGTCGATCACCACCTCGTCAAGAAGGTGGAGGCCGCTGCGGGCAGCAAGAAGCCGATCAAAACCTGGTCGCGCCGTTCGATGATCCTGCCAGAAATGGTTGGCATCACCATTGCCGTGCATAACGGCAAGAACCACATCCCGGTTCTCGTCAACGAGAACATGGTCGGCCACAAGCTCGGCGAATTTGCCGTCACCCGGACCTTCAAGGGTCACGGTGGCGACAAGAAGTCGGGCAAGTAAGGAGAGATGACAATGGAAGCGAAAGCAATCCTGCGCTCCGCGCGCATCTCTGCGCAGAAAGCACGCCTGGTCGCAGACCAGGTGCGCGGCCTGCCGGCCGAGCGTGCGGTCAACCTGCTGAAGTTTTCGGATAAGAAGGCTGCCCACCTGATCAAGAAGGTGGTGGAGTCGGCAATTGCCAATGCCGAAAACAATCAGGGCGCTGACGTCGACGAGCTGAAGGTCAAGACCATCATGGTTGATGAAGGTCCGACCCTGAAGCGTTTCATGGCGCGGGCGAAAGGCCGCGGTACCCGCATCCTCAAGCGCACCAGCCACATCACTGTGGTTGTGGGCGCCGGCAAGTAAGCGGAAAGGAAAAGACCATGGGTCATAAAGTTCATCCGATTGGTATCCGCCTCGGTATTTCCAAGGATTGGAACTCCAAGTGGTACGCCAACAAGGCCGAGTTTGCTGGTTATCTGGCAGCCGACCTGAAAGTTCGCGAAATGCTGCGCAAGAAGCTTGCACAGGCCGGCATCAGCAAAATCCTGATCGAGCGTCCGGCTAAGACCGCACGCGTGACGATCCACACCGCCCGTCCGGGCGTGGTGATCGGCAAGCGTGGTGAGGACATCGAAAAGCTGCGTAAGGAAGTGAGCGAAATGATGGGCGTCCCGGCGCACATCAACGTCACCGAAGTGCGCAAGCCGGAGCTGGACGCACAGCTGGTTGCCGAGTCCATCGCGCAGCAGTTGGAGCGTCGCATCATGTTCCGCCGCGCAATGAAGCGCTCGGTGGGTAACGCGATGCGTCTGGGTGCCCTGGGCATCAAGGTCAACGTGGGTGGCCGCTTGAATGGTGCAGAAATTGCCCGTTCGGAGTGGTACCGCGAAGGCCGTGTGCCGTTGCACACCCTGCGCGCCGACATCGACTACGGTTTCGCTGAAGCCAGCACCACCTACGGCATCATCGGCATCAAGGTTTGGATCTACAAGGGCGAAGTCTTCGATTTCTCCCAGGTTGGCCAGGAAAAGCAGGACGACAGCCCGCGCAACGATCGTAACGATCGCGGCGACCGTGGCGACCGTCCGTCGCGCCCGGCTCGTGAAGCGAGGTAACGGCAATGTTGCAACCCAAGCGAACCAAATACCGCAAGATGTTCAAGGGTCGTAACGACGGCCTGAGCTGGAGCGCAAATGCTGTCAGCTTCGGTGAGTACGGCCTGAAGGCTACTGCTCACGGCCAGCTGACCGCGCGTCAGATCGAAGCGGCTCGCCGCTCGATCAGCCGCTACGTCAAGCGCGGCGGCAAGATGTGGATCCGTGTGTTCCCCGACAAGCCCATCACCAAGAAGCCCATCGAAGTTCGAATGGGTGCTGGTAAGGGTGGCGTGGAGTACTGGGTCGCACAGATCCAGCCGGGCCGCATGATTTATGAAGTCGAGGGCGTTACTGAGGAAGTGGCACGCGAGGCGTTCCGCCTGGCCGCTGCCAAGCTCTCGGTGACCACCACTTTCGTAACCCGGACGGTGCGCTGATGGACATCAAACAACTCCGCGAGAAGTCGGCTGACGATCTCAAGGCCCACTTGATCGATCTGCGTAAGGAGCAGTTCTCGCTCCGTATGCAGCAGGTCACCGGCCAGCTGCCGAAGACCCACGAAACCCGCCGGGTGCGTCGCGAGATTGCTCGCGTCAAGCACCTGATCGGCAGCACGAAGTAAGGATGGCTGCTATGAGCGAAAATAACGCAAGCAAGACGCTGCGCACGGTCGAAGGCCGTGTCGTCAGCAATAAGATGGACAAGACGGTCACCGTGTTGGTGGAGCGCCAGGTCAAGCACCCGTTGTACGGTAAGTACATCAAGCGCTCGTCCAAGCTGCACGCACACGACGCCGACAACACCTGTAAAGAAGGTGATGTCGTTCGCGTGACTGAGATTGCTCCGATGTCCAAGACCAAGAACTGGCGCGTGGTGGAAGTCATCACGCGTGCGGCTGAATAAGGAGATCTGACTCATGATCCAGATGCAGAGCTACCTCGATGCAGCCGATAATTCCGGTGCGAAGGAACTGATGTGCATCAAGGTGCTGGGTGGTTCCAAGCGCCGTTATGCCCACATCGGCGACATCATCAAGGTCACCGTCAAGGATGCAATTCCGCGCGGCAAGGTCAAGAAGGGTGAAGTGTATGACGCCGTCGTGGTGCGTACCCGTAAGGGTGTGCGTCGCGCCGATGGCTCGCTGATCCGTTTCGACGGCAACGCCGCGGTCCTGCTCAACAACAAGCAAGAGCCGATCGGTACCCGCATCTTTGGGCCGGTGACCCGTGAACTTCGTTCTGAGAAGTTCATGAAGATCGTCTCGCTCGCTCCCGAAGTTCTGTGAGCGCCAGGAGATAATCATGGCTAACCGTATCAAGAAGGGCGACCAAGTCGTCGTCACCGCTGGCAAGGACAAGGGCAAGCAGGGCGAAATCGTCCGCGTCGACGGCGACCGTGTGGTCGTCGCCAACGTGAACATCGTCAAGCGCCACACCAAGACGAACCCGCAGGCAGGTGTTGCCGGCGGCGTGGTCGAGCGTGAAGCTTCGATCCATATCTCCAACGTGAGTCTTCTGAACCCGGCCACGGGCAAGGGCGAGCGCGTTGGTTTCAAGGTGCTGGAGGATGGACGCAAACTGCGTGTGTTCCGCTCCAGCGGTGAGGCGGTTGACGCCTGAGGAATGACCTGATGAATTCACGTCTCGAAAAGTTCTACAAGGACGAAGTGGTGCCGGCGCTGACCAAGCAGTTCGGCTACACCAATCCGATGCAAGTGCCGCGTCTGGTCAAGGTCACCTTGAACATGGGCGTTGGTGAAGCTGCGACCAACAAGAAGGTGCTTGAAAACGCCGTCGCCGACATGACCAAGATCACCGGCCAGAAGCCGGTGGTCACCAAGTCGCGCGTTTCGGTGGCTTCGTTCAAGATCCGTGATGGTTGGCCGATCGGCTGCAAGGTCACGCTGCGTCGTGACACCATGTTTGAGTTCCTGGATCGTTTGATCAACATCTCGCTGCCGCGCGTGCGTGACTTCCGCGGTGTGTCGGGTCGTTCGTTCGACGGTCGTGGCAACTTCAACATGGGTGTGAAGGAACAGATCATCTTCCCGGAAATCGACTTCGACGCCGTCGACGCGATCCGCGGTATGGATATCGCCATCACCACCACCGCCAAGACCGACGCGGAAGCGAAGGCGCTGCTCGCAGCGTTCAAGTTCCCGTTCCGTAACTGATACGTCAAGGAAACCGAAATGGCAAAGACCTCAATGGTTAACCGCGACATCAAGCGGAAGAAGCTGGCCGAAAAGTACGCTGAGAAGCGTGCAGCTCTGAAGAAGATCGTGTCCTCCGTGGACGCGAGCTACGAAGAGAAGGCTGATGCCGTGACCAAGTTGTCGAAGCTGCCGCGCGATTCGTCGCCGTGCCGCCATCGCAACCGTTGCGAACTGTCCGGTCGCCCGCGTGGCGTCTACAGCAAGTTCGGCCTCGGCCGTAACAAGCTGCGCGAAGCCACCATGCGTGGTGACGTGCCGGGCCTGCGCAAGGCCAGCTGGTAAGAAAGAAGCTCCCAGTCAGGTTGAAAAGCCTGGCTGGGGCGCCCGAAGGGCAACCTGAAGGTGAATTTCAAAGAGTCCGACGCAAGTCGGACTCTTTGTCGTATAATTCCGCTCCTTGCCTGCCCGAAATGGGTCGGTGGAGTAGGGGGCCTGGCCCATCCCAGGAAACACAAGATTTTCGCGAAAGCGGATATCGGTGCACTCAAAGGTATCTACATGAGCATGACTGATCCCATCGCCGACCTGCTGGTACGCATCAAGAATGCGGCCGCGGTTGGCAAGCAGACGGTGAAAGCCCCGTCGTCCAAGATCAAGGTGGCAATCGCCGAGGTGTTGAAGGCTGAGGGCTATATCGCTGATCTGCGCGTCAACAAGCTGGAAAACAACAAGGCCGAGCTCGAAATCGTCCTGAAGTACTTCGAGGGCAAGCCGGTCATCGCTACCCTGAAGCGCTTCTCGCGTTCGGGTCTGCGCCAGTACCGCGGTAAGTCCGAGCTGCCGAAGGTCCTCAATGGCCTGGGCGTCGCCATCATTTCCACCTCCAAGGGCATCATGACTGATGCGCAGGCGCGCCAGTTGGGCGTCGGCGGCGAAGTCCTGTGCTTCGTGGCCTAAGGGAAGGAGTCCACTATGTCCCGTGTAGCCAAGAAGCCGATCAACCTGCCCAAGGGCGTTGAACTGAACATCCAGCCGGAAGTTGTGAGCGTCAAGGGCCCGAAGGGCTCGCTGTCGCTGAACAAGTCCGTTGGTGTAGAAATCACCCTCGACAATGGCGTCGTCACGCTGAATCCGAAGGACATCACCTTCGATGCACTGACCGGCACCGTTCGTTCGATCCTGGCCAACATGGTGCAGGGCGTGTCCGAAGGCTTCGAAAAGAAGCTGGAGCTGGTGGGCGTGGGTTACCGCGCAGCCATGCAGGGCAAGGACCTGAACCTGTCGCTGGGCTTCTCGCATCCTGTCGTGTTCGTGGCGCCGGAAGGCATCACGCTGTCGACCCCGACGCAGACGGAAGTCGTCGTGCAGGGTTCGGACAAGCAGGCCGTCGGTGAAGCCGCTGCCAAAATCCGCGGTTTCCGTCCGCCGGAGCCCTATAAGGGCAAGGGTGTGAAGTACGCCGGTGAAGTCATCATTCGCAAGGAAGCCAAGAAGGCCTAATTCTTAGGTTTTCAGCTTTCGAGGATAAAGATCATGAACAAGAACATTGCCCGTCTGCGTCGCGCCAAGTCGACCCGCTCGCACATCCGTACTTTGGGTGTTGCTCGCCTGTCGGTTCTGCGCACCGGTCAGCACCTGTACGCACAGGTTTTCACCGCTGATGGCTCCGTCGTGCTGGCTGCTGCCAACACCGCGCAGGCTGAAGTGAAGGAAGGCCTGAAGAGCGGCAAGAACATCGACGCTGCCACCAAGGTCGGCAAGCTGATCGCCGAGCGCGCCAAGGCTGCTGGTATCGAGAAGGTCGCTTTCGACCGCTCGGGCTACCGCTACCACGGTCGCATCAAGGCGCTGGCTGATGCCGCCCGTGAGGGTGGTCTGCAGTTCTAAGCAGATAAGGAAAGGGGCCGAGTGCCCCTTTCCGCCTACCTGCCGGTACGGGAAGTGCCGGGCGGTACTGGTTCTTATGCAGCCACTACTGATTCAACGCGGTAACTCACAACCATAAGCGGCCAAGAGCCGTACATATCCAATCAATCAAGGAATCAACATGGCAGAAGAACGTCAGTCACGGGGTCGCGACCGTAATCGCGAAGAGAAAGTCGACGATGGCATGATCGAAAAGCTGGTCGCGGTCAACCGCGTCAGCAAGACCGTCAAGGGCGGTCGCCAGTTCACCTTCACCGCTCTGACCGTGGTCGGCGATGGCGAAGGCAAGGTCGGTTTTGGTTATGGCAAGGCGCGCGAAGTGCCGGTCGCCATCCAGAAGTCGATGGAGCAGGCTCGCAAGAACCAGATCAGCGTTGACCTGAACAACGGCACCTTGTGGCACACCGTCAAGGATGGTCACGGCGCAGCTCGCGTGTTCATGCAGCCGGCTTCGGAAGGTACTGGCGTCATCGCCGGTGGTGCAATGCGCGCCGTTCTGGAAGCCGTTGGCGTGAAGAACGTGCTGGCCAAGGCTGTGGGTTCACGTAACCCGATCAACCTGGTCCGTGCAACGCTGAAGGGTCTGGCTGGCGTGCAGTCGCCGGCACGTATCGCTGCCAAGCGCGGCAAGAAGGTGGAGGATCTCAACCATGGCTGAGTCCGCTAAGACCGTGAAGGTGCGCCTGGTGCGCGGCCTGCGTGGAACCCAGTCGCTTCACCGCCTGTCGGTGCGCGCCCTGGGCCTGAACAAGATCAACGACGTGCGTGAACTGAAGGATAGCCCGCAGGTTCGCGGTCTGATCAACAAGGTTCATTACCTCGTCAAGGTTGAGGAGTAATAGATCATGACTTTGCGTCTTAATGAACTGAGCCCGGCACCGGGCGCCCGCACCGAGCGCACCCGCGTCGGTCGTGGTATCGGCTCCGGCCTGGGCAAGACCTGCGGCCGCGGCCACAAGGGTTCGTTCGCTCGTAAGGGTGGCGGCAAGATCAAGGCTGGCTTCGAAGGCGGCCAGACCCCGATGCAGCGTCGTCTGCCGAAGATCGGCTTCTACTCCCGGATCGCCAAGGACACCGCAGAAGTGCTGTCCTACCATCTGGACCGTCTGGAAGCCGGTGAGATCGATTTCGCAGCGCTGCGCGCCGCGAAGCTGGTCCCGTCGACCGCCAAGAAGGCAAAGATCGTCCTGAAGGGCGAGCTGAGCAAGGCATTCACCCTGAAGGGTGTTGCGGCAACTGCTGGTGCCAAGGCTGCGATCGAAGCCGCCGGCGGCAGCGTACAGGAGTAACTGGAACATGGCGCAAGCTGGCATCGGTAACCTCGCGGGCGGGATGGGCAAGTTCACAGAACTTCGCCAGCGTCTTCTGTTCGTACTTGGGGCATTGCTCGTCTATCGCATCGGCTGTTATGTGCCGGTGCCGGGCGTCAATCCCGATGCCATGCTTTCGCTGATGCAGGCGCAGGGCGGCGGAATCGTGGACATGTTCAACATGTTCTCGGGCGGCGCCCTGCACCGTTTCAGTATTTTTGCGTTGAACGTGATGCCGTACATCTCGGCGTCCATCGTGATGCAGCTGGCTGTCCACATCTTCCCGACGCTCAAGGCGATGCAGAAGGAAGGTGAATCGGGCCGTCGCAAGATCACCCAGTATTCGCGCATTGGCGCGGTGCTCCTGGCCGTAGTGCAGGGCGGCAGTATTGCGCTCGCGCTGCAGAACCAGGTGTCGCCGGGCGGTGCAGCCGTGGTTTACAACCCTGGCATGGCTTTCGTGTTCACCGCCGTGGTCGCATTGACCGCAGGCACCATCTTCCTGATGTGGGTGGGTGAGCAGGTCACCGAGCGTGGCATCGGCAACGGTGTTTCGCTGATCATTTTCGCCGGCATTGTTGCTGGCCTGCCGTCTGCGGTGATTCAAACCGTCGAGGCTTACCGTGACGGCAACATGAGCTTCATCTCGTTGCTGATCATCGTGCTGGTGGTGCTGGCTTTCACCTATTTCGTGGTGTTCGTCGAGCGCGGTCAGCGTCGTATCACGGTCAATTACGCCCGCCGTCAGGGTGGTCGTAATGCGTACATGAACCAGACCTCGTTCCTGCCGCTGAAGTTGAACATGGCGGGCGTGATCCCGGCCATCTTTGCTTCCAGCATCCTGGCGTTCCCGGCCACGCTGGCCATGTGGTCCGGCCAGGCCAGCTCTGCGACGTGGTTGCAGAAAGTTGCTAACGCGCTGGGTCCGGGCGAGCCGCTGCACATGATCGTGTTTGCCGCGTTGATTTCGGGTTTTGCGTTCTTCTACACCGCGCTGGTGTTCAACTCGCAGGAAACCGCTGACAACCTGAAGAAGTCGGGCGCGCTGATTCCGGGCATCCGTCCGGGCAAGGCAACGGCAGAATACGTCGACGCCGTGCTGACCCGTCTGACCGCCGCTGGTTCGTTGTACTTGGTCATTGTCTGTCTGCTGCCGGAAATCATGCGCACCCAGCTCAATGCCTCGTTCTACTTCGGTGGCACCTCGCTGTTGATCGTGGTGGTGGTGGTGATGGATTTCATTGCGCAGATCCAGGCGCACCTGATGTCGCACCAGTACGAAAGCCTGCTCAAGAAGGCGAACCTGAAGGGCGGCAATCGCGGTGGTTTTGCACGCGGCTGATTCACCCGTTATACTTGCGCGCTTAATTGCGTAGTGACCGCCCCGGCATCCGGGGCGTGTCTGCAAATCAGAAGGGCGGCCCCTGCAGCGGTTTCGGGTGGGGGTGCGATGTGGTTGTTCCGCGCGGGAGTAGCGCGGGCGGCTCGAAGGGCAACCTTCCTGCCAGGCACATCCGGCGCCGGAGCATGGGCACACTCCCCACGCCGGGTCCATGGAACCTTGTGTTCCGCGGACTTCAAAGCAAACCGAGACCTTGTTAGTATCGCTAGTTCACATTTTTGATCCATCCTGCCGGATTGGCGCGCCTCCAAGGTGCGTATTCGGCCATCACTCAGCTGGAGAACCGCGTCATGGCGCGTATTGCAGGCGTCAACCTGCCAGCCCAGAAGCATGTCTGGGTCGGGTTGCAAAGCATTTACGGCATCGGCCGTACCCGTTCGAAGAAGGTCTGCGAAGTCGCAGGCGTTGCTTCGACCACCAAGATCCGCGATTTGTCGGAGCCGGAAATCGAACGCCTGCGTTTGGAAGTCGGCAAGTACATTGTCGAGGGCGATCTGCGTCGTGAAATCGGCATCGCAATCAAGCGCCTGATGGACCTGGGTTGCTACCGCGGCCTGCGTCACCGTCGTGGCTTGCCGCTGCGTGGCCAGCGTACCCGTACCAACGCCCGCACCCGTAAGGGTCCGCGCAAGGCGATCAGGAAGTAAGGGACCTAAGAAATGGCTAAGCCCGCAGCAAAAACCAAGAAGAAGATCAAGCGCGTCGTCACCGACGGCGTTGCACACGTCCACGCTTCGTTCAACAACACCATCGTGACCATCACCGACCGTCAGGGCAACGCATTGTCCTGGGCGACCTCCGGTGGCGCCGGTTTCCGTGGCTCGCGTAAGTCGACTCCGTTCGCCGCTCAGGTTGCCGCCGAAAAGGCTGGCAAGGCTGCGCTGGATTACGGACTGAAGTCGCTGGAAGTCCGCATCAAGGGTCCGGGTCCGGGCCGTGAGTCGGCCGTACGTTCGTTGAACAACGTCGGCTACAAGATCACCAACATCATCGACGTGACGCCAATCCCGCACAACGGGTGCCGTCCGCCGAAGAAGCGTCGCGTCTAAAGGAGCGATAAGAAATGGCTCGTTATATCGGTCCTACCTGTAAGCTCGCCCGTCGCGAAGGCGCCGACCTCTCCCTCAAGAGCCCGGCCCGTGCGCTGGACTCAAAGTGCAAGCTGGAGCAGAAGCCCGGCCAGCACGGCGCCACTGCCCGTAAGGGCAAGCTGTCCGACTACGCTACCCAGCTGCGTGAAAAGCAGAAGGTCAAGCGTATCTACGGTCTGCTGGAGCGTCAGTTCCGCAACTACTACAAGAAGGCCTCGACCAAGAAGGGCAACACCGGCGAGAACCTGCTGCAGTTGCTGGAAACCCGTCTGGACAACGTCGTCTACCGCATGGGCTTCGCTGTAACCCGTCCGGCTGCCCGTCAGCTGGTGTCGCACCGCGGTGTGACGGTCAACGGCAAGTCGGTGAACCTGGCTTCGTACCAGGTCAAGGCTGGCGATGCGATCGCTCTGTCGGAAAAGGCTGCCAAGCAGCTGCGCGTCCAGGAAGCCCTGGTCGTTGCCGAGCAGCACGATCTCAGCCCGTCGTGGGTTGAAGTCGATTCGAAGAAGTTCAGTGGCGTCTTCAAGGCTGTGCCGGATCGTGCGGACCTGCCTGCGGATATCAACGAAGCGCTGATCGTCGAGTTGTATTCGAAGTAATTCACAATGGAGAACCTCCGGGTTGCACCGGAGGTTCGCAGGAGAACCCGCAACATGACGGTTACCGCAAACCAGGTTCTGCGTCCTCGCGGTCCGCAGATCGAACGCCTTACCGACACCCGCGCCAAGGTCGTGATCGAACCGCTGGAGCGTGGTTACGGGCATACGTTGGGCAATGCCCTGCGTCGCGTGCTGCTGTCGTCCATCCCGGGCTTCGCCATTACCGAAGTCGAGATCGACGGCGTGCTTCACGAGTACACCACGCTTGAAGGCCTGCAGGAGGACGTGCTGGATGTCCTGCTCAACCTCAAGGACGTGGCTATCCGCATGCATACCGGCGACAGCGCCACGCTCTCCCTGTCCAAGCAGGGCCCGGGCATCGTGACTGCTGCCGACATCAAGCTGGACCACAACGTCGAAGTGATCAACGGCGACCACGTGATCTGCCATCTGACCAAGGACGCCTCGATCAACATGCGTCTGAAGATCGAGCGTGGCTTCGGCTACCAGCCGGCGGCCGCGCGTCGTCGTCCGGACGAAGAAACCCGTGCGATCGGTCGTCTGGTTCTGGATGCATCGTTCTCGCCGGTTCGTCGCGTCGCCTATTCGGTGGAAGCGGCCCGTGTTGAACAGCGCACCGATCTGGACAAGCTGGTCATCGATATCGAAACCAACGGCACGATCGATGCCGAGGAAGCGGTCCGCACTGCGGCCGATATCCTCAGCGATCAGCTGTCGGTGTTCGGCGATTTCACCCACCGCGACCGCGGTGCGGCCAAGCCGGCCAACAACGGCGTGGATCCGGTGCTGCTGCGCCCGATCGACGACCTGGAGTTGACCGTGCGTTCGGCCAACTGCCTGAAGGCTGAGAGCATTTACTACATCGGCGATCTGATCCAGAAGACCGAAGTGGAGCTGCTCAAGACCCCGAACCTCGGCAAGAAGTCGCTGACCGAGATCAAGGAAGTGCTGGCCCAGCGTGGCCTGTCGCTTGGCATGAAGCTGGAGAACTGGCCGCCGGCCGGTGTCGCCGCTCACGGCATGCTTGGTTAAGCAACACCTGTTCCCCCGCATGGGCAACCATGCGGGGGAATGTTGTAGCAGTACCCGCGTTGACGGCTGACAGGCCGCAGCGCCGGTCGTCCAGGAGGGGCGGCCAGGACCATCCGCAGTCCGTGCAACAACGCCAGGATGGCGACAGAGAAATCCAACGCCTTACCATTCATTTCAAAGGAATAAACCCATGCGTCATCAGAAATCGGGCCGCAAGTTCAACCGTACCAGCGCCCACCGCGAAGCAATGTTCAAGAACATGGCTGCGTCGCTGTTCAAGCACGAGCTGATCAAGACCACGCTGCCGAAGGCCAAGGAACTGCGCCGCGTTGCCGAGCCGCTGATCACCCTGGCCAAGGTTGATTCGGTTGCCAACCGCCGTCTGGCGTTCGCCCGTCTGCGTGACAAGGAAGCCGTAGGTAACCTGTTCACCATCCTGGGCCCGCGCTACGCCACCCGTCCGGGCGGCTACCTGCGTCTGCTGAAGTGCGGCTTCCGCGCCGGCGATAACGCGCCGATGGCTTACGTTGAGCTGGTTGATCGTCCGGCTGTTGTTGCTGAAGAAGTCGCTGAGTAATCGCGTACTTCCATCGTGCAACGGATGAAGCAGAAGCCCGGCCTTTGGTCGGGCTTTTTGCTTATGCAAAGTCGCAATTGCAAGTGCTGCTGCCAGCTGCGGGAAGGGCTGCTACTCTTGCCGCATTATTAAATCGGGTTGTAGTGATGAATCCTCTGCGTTGGAGCTTTCGCGCCCAGTTTTTTGCCGGCTTTGTGGTTTGTGCGGCGCTGTTGGCCTTTGCGATTTACACCCAGATCCAGATGGGCTTGGTGCCTTGCCCGCTCTGCATTTACCAACGCATCGCCTTTGCGGCGTTGGGCGTTGGTTTTCTGTTGGGCGCACTGCATGGCCCCGCCAGCCGAGGTGGACGTACCGCGTACGGCGTGCTGACGCTGGTGTTGGCCGGTATTGGTGCTGGCGTGGCTGGCCGGCATGTCTACGTGCAGTTGCTGCCGAAAGACCTGGGCAGCAGCTGTGGCCCGCCATTGAGCTTTCTCAGCGAGACGATGGGACCGTTTGAGGTGTTCCGCACGGTGCTCACCGGCACCGCAGACTGCGGCAACATCGACTGGACCTTCCTTGGCCTGAGCATGCCGATGTGGAGCTTGGTGTGGTTTGTGGTGCTGGGCCTGGGCGGCTTGTATGCCGGCCTGCGCGCGCGCAAGTCGCGCCGTTACTGATCTTTTCCCTCTGTAGAACAACGGTATCTGTATGAACGTTTCTTCCCCCCTGTCCACGGCCGCCACGGATTCCAATTGGGCGCCCGACAGTTGGCGCGGCAAGCAGGCGTTGCAGATGCCGACGTACCCGGATGCCGGCGCGTTGGACACGGCGCTGACAGAGCTGCGGCAGTTACCGCCGCTGGTGACATCGTGGGAGATCTTCGCCCTGAAGCAGCAGCTGGCCGAAGCGCAGGAGGGCAAGCGCTTTCTGCTGCAGGGCGGTGATTGCGCGGAGAATTTTGCCGATTGCGAATCCGGCATGATCTCCAACCGGCTCAAAGTGCTGTTGCAGATGAGCCTGGTGCTGGTGCACGGCCTGCGCATGCCGGTGGTGCGTGTGGGCCGCTTTGCTGGCCAGTATGCAAAGCCGCGCTCAGCCGATACCGAAACACGTGACGGCGTGACCTTGCCGAGCTATCGCGGTGATGTGATCAATGCGCCGGAGTTCACCGAGGCGGCGCGCCTGCCCGACCCGCAGCGCATGATTGCCGCGCATTCGCGCTCGGCGCTGACCATGAATTTCGTGCGTGCGCTGATCGACGGTGGTTTTGCCGATCTGCATCACCCTGAGTACTGGAGCCTGAGCTGGATGCGCTACTCGCCCTTGGCCGAGGAGTACCAGGAAATGGTGGCCTCGATCGGCGATGCGGTGCGCTTCATGGAGACGCTCTCCGGCACGCAGGTGCACAACCTCAACCGTGTGGATTTCTACACCTCACACGAGGCGTTGCTGCTGCATTACGAGCAGGGCCTGACGCGCCAGGTGCCGCGCCAGCACGGCTGGTTCAATCTGAGTACGCATTACCCGTGGATCGGCATGCGCACGGCAGCGCTGGATGGTGCGCATGTGGAATACCTGCGCGGCGTGCGTAACCCGATTGCGATCAAGGTGGGCCCGTCGGCGCAGCCTGATCAGCTGCTGCGCCTGATCGACGTGCTGAATCCCGATGACGAGCCAGGCCGCTTGAGTTTCATCCATCGCATGGGGGCAGCGCAGATTGCCGAAAAACTGCCGCCTTTGCTGGATGCGGTGAAGCGTGATGGGCGCCGTGTGCTGTGGGTGTGCGATGCGATGCATGGCAACACCGAGAGCACCAGCAATGGGTTCAAGACGCGTCGCTTCGACAACATCCGCAGTGAAGTGGAAATGTCGTTCGACCTGCACGCGGCTGCGGGGACGCGCCTGGGTGGCGTGCATCTGGAGCTGACGGGCGAGGATGTCACCGAGTGCACAGGCGGCGCGCGTGAGTTGACCGAGCGTGATCTGGAGCGCGCTTACCGCTCCAGCGTGGACCCCCGCTTGAACTACGAGCAGTCGCTGGAGATTGCGATGGCGATCGTGCGCAAACAGGGCGCGTAATGCTGAGGCGTACTCGATGGGAGTACGCCGACCAGCCGTAGTGCCGAGCCATGCTCGGCAGGAGCGTTACAGGTGATGCCCCATGCTGAGCATGGCTCGGTGCTACACGTGCAGCTGTGAAGCGCTGACGGGTGTTCTTGATTGCTTGGCTCACGCTTTGGCGATGTCCAGTCCCAAATTCCGCCTCGGGCGCGTATCGCAGCCCAACACCATCCACTCAATCACCACGGTAAGCGCTGGGCGTGTACCGCTGTTTACGATGCCGGAAAATGTCGGGGGGTTATCGAGGCGCTTGGTCATTGCGAGCGTGCAGATATCGGTCACGGCTTTGCCTGGGTGTGATGCAGGGTCTCTGCACTGGCTGATGCAACTGCAATCCGGATCGCTTGGTGCGTGCCTGCAGTTGCTGAAGTCGCGCTCAGGAAGATACAACGGTCACGCGATCAGGCGCGACGAATGGTTGCGAGGCGAGGCTAGTTATCTTCCGCACAGTCCGGTGAGGGCAGGGTTGTGCAAGCGCCCGCAGGACTATCCGGCAGGACTATCCGTATGCGTGGTGCTGATGGGGTTGGCAGCTTTGGCCGTAGTGCCGAGCCATGCATGGCATGTGGCAATGCGGGTAACGCCTCTGCCGGGCATGGCTCGGCACGATGGTGAAGCGTTATGGCTTGCGGTGGCGCTTGCCCAGGTCGCGTGCCAGTACCCAGACGACCAATACATTCACCGCCAGCAGCAGCCATGAGGCCCAGCCGGGGTGTTTGACGATGGCGTAGAGGTCCAGTGGCAGGTAGAGCGCTGCGGAGATGCAGCCCAGCCAGGACGCCCAGGCGCGCGCGTGCCATAGGCCCCACGCTTCGAGCGCGCGCAGCAGGCCATAGGCGACCAGGACGGCGGCGCCAAGGTGGACGGTGTCGGGGGTGATCAGGCCCAGCAGCGAGGAGAACGAGCCGTTCTCGGGGTCGCCGCCGATGCGCAGGATGAGGGTGTTGATGATGCTGCGAAGCGGGCCGGGCCCGGAAATTTCCAAGCCGGCCGCGGCGAGAAAGGCCAGGATGGCCTTTCCCGCTTCCAGCAGCGCGATGGCTGCCAGACCCGGATGCGCGTGCGGATCCGGGTTGTAGGGCGTATTGCCGGTCAACGCAATCAGCCGCCGCGCGAAGCCTTCTTGCGATCGCTTTCGGTCAGGAACTTCTTGCGCAGGCGGATTTCCTTCGGGGTGATTTCGACCAGCTCGTCGTCATCAATGAAGTCCAGTGCCTGTTCCAGCGAGAACTTGATGGCCGGGGTCAGCTGGATTGCGTCGTCCTTGCCGGAAGCGCGCATGTTGGTCAGCGGCTTGGTCTTGATGGCGTTGACGGTCAGATCGTTGTCCTTGGAGTGGATACCGATCAGCTGGCCTTCGTACACGTTATCGCCTTCAGCAGCGAACAGCTTGCCGCGTTCCTGCAGCGGCCCCAGCGAGTATGCGGGGGTGGCGCCCGGGGCATTGGCGATCATCACGCCGTTCAGGCGCTTGGCGATGGCGCCCTGTTCCTTCGGGCCGTAATGGTCGAACACGTGGAACAGCAGGCCCGAACCCTGGGTCAGGGTCTTGAACTCGTTCTGGAAGCCGATCAGGCCACGTGCCGGGATTTTGAAATCCAGGCGCACACGGCCCTTGCCGTCCGGCTCCATGCCTTCCAGCAGCGCCTTGCGGGTGCCCAGCTTTTCCATCACGCCGCCCTGGTGCTGCTCTTCGATATCAACGACGAGCTGCTCGATCGGCTCCATCATCTGGCCGTCGATTTCCTTGATGATCACTTCCGGGCGGGACACGGCCAGCTCGTAGCCTTCGCGACGCATGGTTTCGATCAGCACCGACAGGTGCAGCTCACCACGGCCGGAGACCAGGAACTTGTCGGCGTCCTCCAGCTGCTCCACCTTCAGTGCAACGTTGTGCACGGTCTCGCGCTCCAGGCGCTCCTTCAGCTGGCGGCTGGTCAGGAACTTGCCACCGGACAGGTCCTTGTTGCCGGCGAACGGCGAGTTGTTGACCTGGAAGGTCATCGAGATGGTCGGCTCGTCGACGGTCAGGGCCGGCAGGGCTTCCGGGGCGTCCACCGCGCAGACGGTGTCGGAAATGGTCAGCTCCTGGATGCCGGAGATGGCGATGATGTCGCCGGCCTGTGCTTCCTCGACCTCGATGCGCTCCAGGCCCATGAAGCCCAGCACCTGCAGCACCTTGCCGTTACGCTTCTTGCCTTCGCGGTCAATGATGGTGACCTGCTGGTTCTTCTTGATCTTGCCGCGCTGGATGCGGCCGATGCCGATCACGCCGACAAAGTTGTTGTAGTCCAGCTGGCTGATGCGCATCTGGAACGGACCTTCCGGGTCCACTTCCGGTGCCGGCACGTGCTTCATGATCGCTTCGTACAGCGGGGTCATGTCGCCGTCACGGACGGTATCTTCCAGGCCAGCATAGCCGTTCAGGCCCGAGGCGTAGACGATCGGGAAGTCCAGCTGCTCATTGGTGGCGCCGAGCTTGTCGAACAGGTCGAACACCTGGTCGATCACCCAATCCGGACGTGCGCTCGGACGGTCAACCTTGTTGACCACCACGATCGGCTTGAAGCCCATCGCAAAGGCCTTCTGGGTTACGAAGCGGGTCTGCGGCATCGGGCCGTCCATGGCGTCAACCAGGATCAGTACCGAGTCAACCATCGACAGCACGCGCTCCACTTCGCCGCCGAAGTCGGCGTGTCCGGGGGTGTCGACGATGTTGATGCGGTTGCCATTCCACGTAATGGCCGTGTTCTTGGCCAGAATGGTGATGCCGCGTTCTTTTTCCTGGTCGTTGCTGTCCATCACGCGCTCGGTAAGCACCGTGCGCTCGGACAGCGTGCCCGACTGCTTCAGCAGCTGGTCGACGAGGGTGGTTTTGCCATGATCGACGTGGGCGACGATGGCGATGTTGCGAAGATTTTCGATGGACATGCGAAAGACGGCCAGCCGGTGCCGTGAATGGGGAAAAGAAGTCCAACATTATACGGGTATGTGCCGCCAACAGGAAAAGTCCTTGTCCAGATTGGCTTTGCGCCCATTCAGCTGCCCTCCGCCAGAGCGGGCAAACCGCAGGGGATTCAGCCGGGCGAGGGCAGGTGTATCCTATGCGGCTACTGCCAGATGTCTTCTCCCACAAGGATTCCCATGTCCCTGATCGCCAATTTCGACACCACCCGCGGCCTGATCAAGGTTGAGCTGTTCGCCGATAAGGCGCCGCTGACCGTGGCCAACTTCGTCAACCTGACCAAGCACGGCTTCTATGACGGGCTGGCTTTCCACCGTGTGATCGCCGACTTCATGATCCAGGGCGGTTGCCCGGAAGGCTCCGGCCGCGGTGGCCCGGGCTACCGTTTTGAAGACGAAACCAAGAACGGCGTGCGCCACGAGCGCGGCGTGCTGTCCATGGCCAATGCCGGCCCGAACACCAACGGCAGCCAGTTCTTCATCACCCACATCAAGACCGATTGGCTCGATGGCAAACACACCGTGTTTGGCAAGGTGTTGGAAGGCCTGGATGTGGTTGACCAGATCAAGCAGGGCGACGCGCTGAACAAGATCACCCTGGAAGGCGATACCGACGCCGTGCTGGCCGCCAAGGCCGACCGCGTCGCCGAATGGAACAAGATCCTCGCCGCCTAATTTTTTCGACGGCCACCTGACTGACAGGTGGCCGTTTCTGATTCCGGCCTTGGCACCGCCTTGAGTGGTGGCTGGGCTTTACTCCCACGACACGCTTCTTAGCAGAGGAAACCCCCATGAAAGCACCCGTACGTGTTGCCGTGACCGGCGCTGCCGGCAATATCGGTTACGCCCTGCTGTTCCGCATCGCTTCCGGCGAAATGCTCGGCAAGGACCAGCCGGTCATCCTGCAGCTGCTCGAAATCGACAACGAAAAGGCCCAGGCCGCGCTGCAGGGCGTGGTGATGGAGCTGGAAGATTGCGCATTCCCGCTGCTGGCTGGCGTGGTGACCACCGCCGACCCGCTGGTGGCCTTCAAGGACGTCGACGTGGCCCTGCTGGTTGGCGCGCGTCCGCGTGGCCCGGGCATGGAGCGTAAGGACCTGCTGCTGGAAAACGCCAAGATCTTCACCGTGCAGGGCAAGGCGCTGAACGCGGTCGCCAAGCGCGACGTGAAGGTGCTGGTGGTCGGCAACCCGGCCAATACCAATGCCTACATCGCCATGAAGTCGGCGCCGGACCTGAACCCGAAGAACTTCACCGCCATGCTGCGCCTGGACCACAACCGTGCGCTGAGCCAGCTGGCTGCCAAGACCGGCAAGTCGGTGGACAGCTTCGAGAAGTTCACCGTGTGGGGCAACCACAGCCCGACCATGTACCCGGACTACCGTTTCGCCAGCACCGGCGGCGCATCGGTGGCCGAGCTGATCAACGACCAGGAATGGAACGCCAACACCTTCATTCCGACCGTCGGCAAGCGCGGCGCGGCGATCATCGCCGCCCGTGGCCTGTCCTCGGCCGCTTCGGCTGCCAACGCCGCCATCGACCATGTGCATGACTGGGTGCTGGGCAGCAACGGCAAGTGGGTGACGATGGGCGTGCCGTCCGACGGTTCCTACGGCATCCCGGAAGGCGTGGTGTTCGGCTTCCCGGTGACCACCGAGAACGGCCAGTACACCATCATCAAGGACCTGCCGATCGACGACTTCTCCAAGAAGTACATCGACATCACCCTGGGTGAGCTGGAAGAAGAGCGCGCTGGCGTTGCCGACCTGCTGTAACCGCAGCGGTGTGACGTGATGCAATGAACGGGGAGGCTTCGGCTTCCCCGTTTTTTATGTGGTTTTTGGTGTGCGTGCGCTGCGCTGGCTTTGTTTGAAAGAGGCGCCTGTAAGCGTTGTCGCCATGTGCTGTTTTCGTGATGGATATGGATAACCCGATTGCGCTGCATTACATCGACGACGCCATGCTGGTGGCGGAAAAGCCGGCTGGCATGTTGTCCGTGCCCGGCCGTTTGCCTGAGCTGCAAGACTGCCTTGTGTCGCGCTTGCAGGCGCTGTATCCGGACGTGCTGACCGTGCACCGCCTGGATCAGGTGACCTCGGGTTTGATGGTGTATGCGCGCGGCAAGGTGATGCAGGCGGCGTTGTCGGCACAGTTCGAACAGCGGCAGGTCAGCAAGCGCTACGAGGCGGTGGTGCAGGGGGTGATGGATGCTGACGCCGGCGAGATTGCATTGCCGTTGACCAGCGATTGGGAGAACCGGCCGCGGCAGAAAGTGGATATTGCACGGGGCAAGCCCGCATTGACGCGCTGGAGCGTGTTGGCGCGGGATGTGGCTGTGCGGCACACGCGGGTGGCCTTGGAGCCGGTGACCGGCCGCACGCATCAACTGCGGCTGCATATGGCCAGCGTGGGGCATCCGATTGTGGGCGACGTGCTGTACGACGCAGCACCTGCGCCACGGGTACAGCTGCACGCATGCCGGCTGGGGTTTGTGCATCCGCTGACGGACGAGGCGTTGGCGTTTGTTTCGGTGTGCCCGTTTTAGATCAAGGGCGGCCCTCNNCCGTAAACGGGAGAGGGGCTAAGGCGCTAAGAGCCGACGCAGTCCTCGCAGTGGCGGCATTCAAAGCCCCTCTCCCGTTTGCGGGAGAGGGGTTGGGGTGAGGGCGGCTTTTGGCTTTCATCTTTGGTCTTACTACCAAAGGTGAAAGGAGAACCATGACAGCAGCGGACTATCCTCGGCTCAGACAGGGTTGGTTCCGGAGGATGTCATGCAGTACGAGCAGATCTATCGCCGTTCCATCGAGGAGCCTGAGGCGTTCTGGGCGGAAGAGGCCAAGGCGATCCATTGGCACCGCGCGCCGCAGCAGATACTCGATTACTCCAACCCGCCGTTCCGGCGTTGGTTTGTCGGGGGCGAAACCAACCTCTGCTACAACGCGGTTGACCGACATCTGGCCGAACGTGCCGACCAGCTCGCACTCGTGGCCATCTCCACTGAAACCAACGTTACCCGTGAGATCACTTACCGCGAGTTGCATCGCGAAGTAAACGCCTTCGCTGCGGTACTCAAGCAGCTCGATGTGGGCCGTGGTGATCGCGTGGTGATCTACATGCCCAACATGGCTGAAGCGGTATTCGCGATGCTGGCCTGCGCGCGCATCGGCGCGGTGCACTCTGTTGTGTTTGGTGGGTTTGCCGCGCACAACCTGGCGCTGCGTATCGACGACGCGCAACCCAAGCTGCTGATTGCGGCCGATGCCGGCATGCGTGCGGGCAAAGTGATTCCCTACAAGGCGATGGTGGATGCGGCCTGTGCCGAAGCGCAGACCCCGCCGCCGAAAGTGTTGATCGTTTCGCGCGGGCTGGATGCCGCCGAGCCGAAACTGGCAGGCCGCGATGAGGACTACGCCGCGCTGCGTGCGCAGGTGGGCGATGTCGAAGTGCCGGTGGAATGGCTGGAGTCCAACGCGCCCAGCTACCTGCTGTACACCTCCGGCACCACCGGCAAGCCCAAAGGCGTGCAGCGCGATGTGGGCGGTTATGCGGTGGCGATGGCGCAGTCGATGCGCACGGTGTTTGATTGCGCGCCGGGGCAGGTGATGTTCTCCACCTCCGATGTCGGTTGGGCGGTAGGCCATTCCTATAACGTGTACGGGCCGCTGATCGGCGGGTGCACGTCGTTGTTGTACGAAGGCCTGCCGATCAATCCGGATGCCGGCATCTGGTGGGCGTTGTGCGAGCAGTACGGCGTGCGCACGATGTTCTCTTCGCCAACCGCCATTCGTGTGTTGAAGAAGCACGATATCGACTTCATCGAGCGGCATGATCTGTCCGAGTTGAAGTATCTTTTCCTGGCCGGCGAGCCGTTGGACCAACCCACCGCGCAGTGGATCAACAGCGCTCTGCACAAGCCGGTGATCGACAACTATTGGCAGACTGAAACCGGTTGGCCGGCACTGACGTTGTTGCCGGGTTTGGACATGAAGCCGGTGAAGTTCGGCTCGCCCGGCTTTCCGAATCTTGGTTACAAGATGAAGGTCATCGACGAGCAGAGTGGCGAAGAAGTCGCGCCCGGGCAGAAGGGGGTACTGGTGATCCAGCCGCCGCTGCCGCCCGGTTGCATGAGCACGGTGTGGAACGACGACGCGCGTTTCCTGAAGAGCTACTTCAGTCACTTCAACGAACTGCTGTACAGCTCGTTGGATTGGGCCATTCGCGATGAAGAGGGTTACACCTTCATCCTGGGCCGCACCGATGACGTGATCAATGTGGCGGGGCACCGGCTTGGCACACGCGAAATTGAAGAGGCCATCTCCAGCCACCCGCGTGTGGCCGAGGCCGCGGTGATTGGCGTGCACGACGAATTGAAGGGCCAGGTGCCGCTGGTGTTCGTCACGCTCAAGCAACCGCCGGCCGAGACGGAGGTGCCAGTGCTGGCGGCAGAAATGATGCAGCGCGTCACCGGTTCACTGGGCGCGGTGGCGCGTCCGGCGCACATCCATATTGTGAATGCGCTCCCCAAGACGCGTTCGGGTAAGCTGCTGCGGCGTTCGTTGCAGGCATTGGCGGAGCAGCGTGACCCGGGTGATCTGTCGACCTTGGACGACCCGGGGGCCCTGGAGGAAATCCGCCGCGCGCTGGGGAAATAGCGCAGGCCACAGGCGCAGCGATCGCAAGGGGGCGGCACGTGTGCAGGTAAGCAGATCCGGGGCGGGGGCCCCAGGTCAATGACGCGTGCCGTATCAGCGATGCATAACTGTGGGAGGGGGAATGGCATTGATCTATGCCAAGACGGCCGCTGGCCGTCGAGAGATGGAGGACCGTGCGCTGCGTCTGGCACCAGCACTGCGCTCGGTGTTGCTGCTGGTGGACGGACAGCGTGACGAGCGCGAGTTGTTGCAGATGGCGCAGGGGCTGCGCGCGCCGGACGATGTACTGGCGCAGTTGTTGTCGATGACCTTGATTGAGGCGGTCGGCGGCAGCGTTGAACGCACGCCGGACGTGCCGGTCACCGTGCAGTTGGGCGATGACCCGTTGCGTTATCAGCAGCTGCGCGACTGGATGGCTGAATCGGTGCGCAAACACCTGGGTTTGAAGGGCTATCTGATCCAACTGAAGATCGAGCGCAGTCGTTCGGCGCTTGGCTTGGAGCAGCTGTGGCCGGAGGTTGCCACTGCGTTGGGCAAAGCCAAGAGCCCGGCTTTCGCCAGCCGCTGGTTGGATGAAACGCGGGCGTTGGTGTTGGCCTGAAGAACCGAGCCGCCGGGCGGTGAATAGTCCGGTGGCTTGGCCAGCTGCGTTAGGGAACGCACCCGCTCTGGTTGAAATGCGGATGCGCGCTGCTGCGCGGGCCAATGCTGGCCAATGCTGTGATGCGCAGGTCAACGGCTGACACGCTCACCCGCCGGACCGACGACCACCGCTGCGGCCCGCTGCAGTTGCAAGCGAGAACACGAACAGTGCGCCCTCGCGGCTGTCGAGCAGTTCTATCTGACGGTGATGCAGTTGCAGAATGCGGTGCACGATCAACAGCCCCAGCCCACCGCTGTCAGCGCGTTGGCTGCCCAGTGCCTGCGGTGTGATGAACAAGTTCGCGCGTCGCTCCGGTGCGATACCGGGGCCGCTGTCCTGCACGCTGACCTGCACCTCGTTGTCGGCGGCGCGCAGGGTCACGTTGATATGGCCGCCCTCTGGCGTGTGGCGGATGGCGTTGTCCAGCAGGTTGGTGAGCACGCGTTCGATCAAGCCAAGGTCGGCTTCCACCGCAGGCAGGCCCGGTGGGATGTCAGCGCTCAACGTCTGCCTGCGCGCCTGCGCGGACAGTTCCAGTTTCTGGAATACGTCCTGCACCAGGTCGGGCAATGAAAAGGCCTGTAGTTCCAGCACCACGCCGCCATGCTCAAGCCGCGCCAGTTCAAACAAGGCCTGTGCAAGTTGCCCCACCTTGCGACTCTGCGACAACGCAATCGACAAATAACGTTGACGCTCGTCGGTACTGAGCGAGGCATCTTTCAACGACAGTGTTTCCAGATAGCCGTGCAGCGAGGACAGCGGCGTGCGCAGGTCGTGCGAAATATTGGCCACCAGCTCGCGGCGTTGCAGATCCTGCTGCCGCAGCTGCTGCCATTGCTCGCCGATGCGCTCTGACATCTGCCCGAAGCTGTGTTGCAGAATGGCCAGCTCGTCGCGTTCGCCGGGGCGCAGCGGAGTCGTTGGCATCGGCGGTGGTGGGTTGTCGGCGTTGACGTCAAAAGATTGAATGCGGCGGGTCAAACGACGCAGCGGATGCGTCACCCAACGCAATGCGACCGCCCCGGCCAACAAGCCAATCAAGGTGACGATCGCCAGCGACCACAACGCGGTACGCAGGCCGGCGTTGGCGGCGATGTTGGCCGCGAGTGCGTCGCGTTGTTCGCCGAGCAGCACCACGTAGATGTAACCGGCCTGTCGGCCCTGCACCCATAATGGGGCTGCGTTGAATATCTTGCGTGCGGTGATGCTGCGCGGGTCATCGCCCAGAATGGGGAGTGGGTCGCCGCGCAGCAGCGCCTGTATGGGCGCAAGATCAACGCGGTCGCGCTTGAGATGGCCGTCGGGGGCATCGTGGCCGAGGATGCGTCCCCGGTCATCAAGCAGGTACACCTCGACGCTGGGGTTGACCGCCATCAACTTGCCGAACAATGCGCGCACGTTCCCTTCGCGCATGCCGCGCGTGTCCATCAACTCACCGCTGCGCGCGATGTGCTCAGCCAAGCCCTGCGACAGGCGTTGCACGGTTTCCAGTTCATGCTGCTGGGTGCTGCGCATCTGTATCCATGCCAGTGCCGCGCAGCACACCAGCAGCAGGCCGAAGAACACCACCGACAAGCGTTGCGACAGCGTCAAACGGATCATGCCTTGTCCTCGCCGGGGCCGACCAGCTTGTAGCCGCGTCCCCATACGGTCTGGATCAACTGCGGATTGGCCGGGTCCACTTCAATCTTGTTGCGCAGCCGGTTGATGTGCGTGTTGACCGTGTGTTCGTAGCCATCGTGCTGATGGCCCCACACCTGATCGAGCAGGTTCATGCGTGAGTACACCTGGTCGGGATGGCGTACGAAAAAATGCAGGAGGTCAAATTCGCGTGGCGTGAGTTCCATTGCGCGGCCGAGCACCTGCGCGGTGCGTGCGACCGGGTCGATGCGGATGCCGGCTACCTCAATTTCACCGGCATCAATGCGCGCGTTCTGCGCCATCGCCTCAACCCGCCGCAGCAGTGCCTTGACCCGTGCGACCAGCTCCAGCATCGAGAAGGGTTTGGCCAGGTAATCATCCGCGCCCAGTTCCAGGCCGAGGATGCGGTGCACCTCGCTGGCGCGCGCGCTGGTGATGATGATGGGTGTGTAGCGCGTCATGGCCCGTGCGCGTTTGCAGATTTCCAGGCCGTCCACGCCGGGCAGCATCAGGTCCAGCACCAGCGCGCTCCATGGGCTGGCTTCGAGCAGGCGCAGGCCCTCGTCGCCGGTGGCGGCGTGGGTGACGTCATAGCCTTCGTCGCGCAGATGCATGCGCAGCAGGTTGGCGATATGGATGTCGTCCTCGACGATCAGGACACGTTTGGCGCTGCTCATCGGTACGCGCGACCGGCGGGGAAGGGGTGGGGCATTGTCGGCGCAAGCATGCACGCAAGGTGTAACGAAAAATTTAACTCTGCGTGAGGATTCGTTGATCGGCCGGGGCGCAGCATGGCCGCATCGTCCCACGGTTGGAGAACGGCCATGTCCCTCACCCGTCGCAATGTGCTTGGCATCGGCTGCATGGCGGCTGCGGCCGGCGTGCTGGGCCTGACCGCCTGCAGTGATGAGGCGCCGGCGGCACCGGCCCACACCCGCTTGTTTGAGGTGATGCGCAGCGATGCGCAATGGCGTGAGCAACTCAGCCCGGCGCAGTACGCGGTGCTGCGGAGCCAATCCACCGAGCGGGCGTTCAGCAGCCCGCTCAACAGCGAACACCGGCGTGGCACCTTCGCCTGTGCCGGCTGCGCGTTGCCACTGTTCTCATCGGCGACCAAGTTCGACAGCGGCACGGGTTGGCCGAGCTTCTGGGCACCGCTGCACGACGCCGTAGGCGAAGCACGTGACACCACGTTCGGCATGCTGCGGGTGGAAGCGCATTGCCGGCGCTGCGGCGGGCACCTTGGCCATGTGTTCAACGACGGCCCGCGCCCGACTGGCCTGCGCTATTGCATGAACGGTGTGGCCATGAATTTCATCGCGGCCTGAACCTGCAGCTTCCGACCTTCACAAGGATTGCCCATGTTTCTGCTTGTGCTCGCCTATCTCGGTGGTGTGCTTACGCTTCTCAGCCCGTGCATCCTGCCAGTGCTGCCGTTCGTGTTTGCACGATCGGACCGCCCGTTCCTGCGCAGCGGCCTGCCGTTGTTGATCGGCATGGCGCTGATGTTTGCGGTGGTGGCCAGTCTGGCGGCAGTCGGCAGCCAGTGGGTGGCGCAGGCCAACCAGGTCGGGCGCTGGATCGCGCTGCTGGTGATGGCCATGTTTGCGCTGGCACTGCTATGGCCTGCGTTTGCGAACCGCTTGTTGTCGCCGTTGCAGCGGTTGGGCGTTAGCTTGAATGCATCGGCTGATGAAGGCGGTGGCGGTGTGGGAACGTCGTTGTTGATCGGCGTTGCCACAGGTTTGCTGTGGGCACCGTGCGCCGGGCCGATTCTGGGCTTGATCCTCACCGGTGCCGCGTTGCAGGGCGCCAACGTCGGCACCAGCAGTCTGCTGCTGGCATACGCGTTGGGTGCAGTCACATCGTTGGCGCTGGTGCTCTGGGTGGGTGGCCGCGTGTTCGCTGCGTTGAAACGGCATCTCGGCGCGGGGGAGTGGATCCGGCGTGGTCTTGGCGTTGCCGCATTGCTGGCGGTGGTGGCCATCGCACTGGGTTGGGACACCGGCGTGCTGACGCGGCTGTCCACCGTGAGCACGGCCAAGCTTGAGCAGGGCCTGCTGGATGCGCTGCCCGGTCAAGCGCCCGCAGTGGGTGGCCCCATGATGATGGCTGCCGACGATTCGGCCTCGGCCGCATTGCCGGTCGAAGGAACATTGCCCTCCTTGGCCGGTGCCACCGGCTGGCTCAACAGTCCACCGCTGGATGCACAGGGCTTGCGCGGCAAGGTGGTGCTGGTCGATTTCTGGACCTATTCCTGCATCAACTGCCTGCGTGCGATGCCGCATGTGCGCGAGTGGGCCGAGCGCTATCGCGATCACGGGCTGGTGGTGATTGGCGTGCATGCACCGGAGTTCGCGTTTGAACGTGATGTGCGCAACGTGCAGCGCGCTGTTGGCGATCTCAAGGTCACTTATCCGGTTGCCATCGACAACAACTTCGCCATCTGGCGCGGCTTCAACAATCGCTATTGGCCGGCGCATTACTTCATTGATGCGCAAGGCCGCATCCGTGCCCATCACTTTGGCGAAGGCAACTATGCGCAGTCCGAGCAGATCATCCGCCAGCTATTACGCGAAGCCGGCAATGTATTGCCGGGCGATGTCGCGCCTGCGATGGCACAACCGGCTGCGCGTGAAGGTGTCGAACGCGAGGCGGACATGGACAACCTCAAGTCGCCGGAGACGTATCTGGGCCGTGCACGCGCGGAGAACTTCGCATCACCCGGTGGCATGTACGTTGACCGTGCAGCGGACTACCGCCTGCCGAACACATTGAAGCTCAACCACTGGGCGTTGGACGGGCGTTGGACCGTGGGCGAGGAAGACGCGCAGCTGCAGCAGGCCGGTGGCCGCATTGCGTTCCGCTTCCATGCGCGCGATCTGCACCTGGTGCTGTCACCGCAGGAGGCTGGCAAGCCGGTGCGTTTCAAGGTGCGTATTGATGGACAGGCACCCGGCGCATCTGCCGGCGGCGATGTTACGCAGGACGGCAACGGCCAGGTGGACAGCAACCGTCTCTATCAGTTGATCCGCCAGAACGGCGCTGTGCAAGAGCGCACTTTCGAGATCGAATTCCTCGATCCGGGCGTGCGTGCCTACGCCTTTACGTTTGGTTGAAAGCAGGAGGCCCGCGATGAAACTTGCCATTGAAAACTGGGTTGCCGGCGGTATTGCGGTGTTGGTCGCGGCCTTGTTGGTAATGGGAGTGTTCAGTCTCGATCGACCGGTGCATGCGGCGTCAGCAGCGGCATCGGCATCGATCAACATTCCCGCGCCGAGCGGCGCTGCCGATCTGCAGCAACCCGGCAACAGGCGTGCGCAGGTGGTTTTCGCCGGCGGGTGCTTCTGGGGCGTGCAGGGCGTGTTCCAGCACATCAAAGGGGTGGACAGTGCCGTCTCCGGCTATATCGGTGGCAACGCGGACAACGCCAACTATGCGCGTGTGAGCGGCGGCGGCACGGGTCACGCCGAAGCGGTGCAGGTGACCTACGATCCAACGCAGGTCAGCTACGGGCAATTGATGCAGGTGTTCTTCTCGGTGGTGCACGACCCCACTCAACTGAACCGGCAAGGGCCCGACCATGGCACGCAGTATCGCTCTGCGGTGTATGCCAATACGGCAGAACAACGGGACGCGACGCGTGCCTACATCGCGCAACTGCAGCGCAGCGGTGTGTTCAAGGCGCCGGTGGTGACGCAGGTGGACGGAGGCAAGGTTTTCCATGTTGCCGAGGGCTATCACCAGAACTACCTCACGCTGCATCCGGAGTCCCTGTACATCCGCATCAACGACCTGCCCAAAGTGGAAGCGTTGAAGCAGCACTACCCCGCGCTGTATCGCCAGGCGCCACGGCTGCTCACCACGTTGTCGGTGCGTTGAGCCATCTGCAGCGCGCGTGATGTGCATCAACGAGGCGTACAAACAAAACAGGCCGCCTGCGGTTGTGCGGGCGGCCTGTGTATGACGCGTTGTGCTGCGCGCAGTGGCTTATGCCAGGCCTTCAGCCTTCAGCGCGGCCTGCACGGCCGGGTCGGCCTGCATGGCGTTCTCGAAGAGATCCAGCGCGTCCATGCCGGCCAGGTCGATGTTCAGGCCGCGTGCCCAACGCAGGGTCACGTAGGTGTAGGCATCGGCGATGGACGGGCGCGGCGTGCCGCCGAGCCAATCCGCCTGCGCCAGGCGATCGTTCAGGCGCTGATACAGCGCTTTGAGCTTGTCGCGCGAATTCTGCTGGGTGCGGGCAATGACGGCTTCGTCTTCCAGGTACTTGGTCGAACCGAAGATCGGGTAGTACACCGGGTGCAGGTCAGCATTGACGAACGACAGCCAGCGGTTCACTTCGGCGCGGGTGCGGGCGTCGCTGCCGCCGTCCAGGCCAGCGGCCGGGGCTTTGTCGCAGATGTAATGCAGGATGGCGGCGTTCTGGGTGAGCACCCAGCCATCGTCTTCGAGCACCGGCACCGCGCCAGCCGGATTCATGGCCAGGTACTCGGGCGACTTCATGGTCGCCATGTCCACGATCTGCACTTCAAAGGGCAGGCCGGACCAGATCAACGCAATATGGTCCGCCAGCGAACAGGCGCCGGGCTTGGTGTAGAGCTTCATCAGATACCTCGGGAGTGGAGACACTCCCGCATTATCGCCACAAGGCACGTTGCGTGGTGTGGCGGCAGGTACGTCCGGCGCGCGGCTCAGGAAGCGCGCGGCTTCAGCGACTGCACCTTGAAGAACGTATGCCCGCCGATGGTCGCCACCTGATAGGCGTTGCGCCAGCTGGGGCTTGCGATGGACAACGCGGCGAAGTGGCTGGCACCCGGCACGATCTCCTTGCGCTGCTCGACCGGCAATGCCCAGTTGCGCTCGGCGGCAAACGCCACGTCCACAGCTTCGGCCCAAGCGTCGTTGTTGCGCAGTTGGGTGCCCGGCGAGACCAGGGTCGGGGCGAACTGCTTGCGGGCAGTCACCACCTGGCACATCGAGTTGCCCCAGAGGCCGCTGTCCAGCCGCCGCAGGGCGACTTCGGCAACTGCCTGCTGACCGCGCAGGGTCTGGTCGCGGGCTTCCAGGTAAACGGTGGTGCTCAAGCACAGTGAATCGGCGGCCGGCTGCGGCAACATCTGCGACAGCCAGAGAATCCAGGCCAGTTTCATAAATCTCCTTGCTCCGTGTAGGCCGCAGTGCGCCTGCTCCACAAGAGGTGGAACGGCCGACTGCGACTTGGCGTTATGGGGAGGCGGCATGGCATCGGGGCCGCCCCGTGGGCAGCCCTCAATGAGATTGGGGGAGGGCTGCGCCTTGCTCACCAGAACTGGGGGGTGAGCAGAAGAGGGCGCAAGGTAGGGGGCGCACCCAAAACCCATCCTGAATGGGGATTCTTGACATTCAGCTTTGTTGCAACCGGCGCAGCTTGGGGCAGGCGGGGTCAGTAGCACGTGAAAGTGAGCTGTTCATCACGCTGAGGGCGGATTTTGCGGCCCTGTGCTGGCGCCCCGCGAGCCGTTGGTCGGGGCCGCTGCAGCGGGGTGCATGAAACGGCGTTCTTTGCCGTTTTTTCTACGCATAGGGTCGGCACGTTATGTGCCGACCCCCTTGACTTCAAAGCGTTGCGGCCAGCCGGCTGCCTTGGTCAATGGCACGCTTTGCATCCAGCTCGGCCGCGACATCGGCGCCGCCGATGATGTGGACGTTGCGGCCGGCGGCGAGCAGCGCATCGGCCAGTTCGCGTTGCGGTTCCTGGCCTGCGCAGACCACCACATTGCCGACGTCGAGCAGCTGCTCCTGGCCGTCAATGCGGATGCGCAGGCCGTTGTCGTCCACGCCCAGGTACTCCACGCCGCCGAGCATGGTCACGGCTTTGGCTTTGAGGGTGGCGCGGTGAATCCAGCCGGTGGTTTTGCCCAGTTTGGCGCCGGGTTTGCCCGGGCTGCGCTGCAGCAGCCAGACCTTTCTGGCGGGGGCTTCGGGTTGTGCTTTGACCAGCGCGCCGCGTTTTTCAAAGGTCGGGTCCACGCCCCATTCGCTCATCCAGCGGGCCGGGTCCAGCGCGGGGGAAGGGCCTTCATGCACCAGGAACTCACCCACGTCGAAGCCGATGCCGCCGGCACCGATTACCGCCACCTTCTCCGCAGCCTTCACCCGGCCCAGCAGCACGTCCAGGTAATTCACCACCATCGGGTGATCGGCACCGGGGAAGTTGACCTTGCGCGGTGAAATGCCGGTGGCGATCACCACTTCGTCGTAGCCGGCCAGGCTGGCGACGTCGGCGCGGGTATCCAGCCGCACGTCCACGCCGGTATCGGCCAGGCGATGGCGGAAGTAACGCAGTGTCTCGTGGAACTCCTCCTTGCCGGGGATGCGCTTGGCCACGTTGAACTGGCCGCCGATTTCGCTGGCCGCATCAAACAAAGTGACCGCGTGGCCACGCTCGGCTGCCACTGTGGCGCAGGCCAGCCCGGCAGGGCCTGCGCCGACCACGGCCACGCGCTTGGCGGCAGTGACGGGCAGGTAGTTCAGTTCGGTTTCGTGCGCGGCGCGCGGATTGACCAGGCAGGTGGCGCGCTTGTTGACGAAGATGTGGTCCAGGCATGCCTGGTTGCAGGCGATGCAGGTGTTGATGGTCTCGGGTTTCCCGGCGCGGGCTTTGGCTGGCCATTGTGGATCGGCCAGCAGCGGCCGCGCCAGCGACACCATGTCGGCGTGGCCTTGGGCCAACACGCGCTCGGCGACGTCCGGCATGTTGATGCGGTTCACCGCGATCACCGGCACGCTCACATGCGGCCGCAGCTTGGCGGTGACGCCGGTGAAGGCCGCACGCGGCACGGAGGTGGCGATGGTCGGCACGCGTGCTTCGTGCCAGCCGATGCCGGAGTTGATGAGGGTGGCGCCGGCCGCTTCGATGGCCTTGGCCTGCATCAGAATTTCTTCCCAGTTGCTGCCGTCATCCACCAGGTCCAGCAGCGACAACCGGTAGATGATGATGAAATCCGGGCCGCAGGCCTCGCGGATGCGGCGCACGATTTCCACCGCAAAGCGCATGCGCTTGGCCGCGTCACCGCCCCAGGCGTCGGTACGTTTGTTGGTGCGCGGTGCGATGAACTCGTTGATCAGATAGCCTTCCGAGCCCATCACCTCAACGCCGTCATAGCCGGCATCACGTGCCAACGTTGCGGCGCGGGCGTAGTCACTTATATGTCGGGCCACACCGCGTGCGGAAAGCGCACGCGGTGTGAACGGGTTGATCGGCGCCTTCAGCTTGGACGGCGCCACCTGCAACGGGTGATAGGCATAGCGGCCGGCGTGCAGCAGCTGCATGCAGATCTTGGCGCCATGGCTGTGCACCGCGGCGGTCACCTGCCGGTGCCGGCCCACCTCCCACGGCCAGGACAGCTTGCTGCCAAACGGCGCCAGCCAGCCCACCACGTTCGGCGAGAAGCCGCCGGTGACCAACAGCGCCGCGCCCCCTTCGGCCCGCTCGCCGAAATAGGCGGCCAGCTTGGGGAAGTCGCGGACATGGTCTTCCAGCCCGGTATGCATTGACCCCATCAGGATGCGGTTGCGGAGCTGGGTGAAGCCCAGGTCCAGCGGGGCGAACAGGTGCGGGAAGGCGTTGGCGGTGGCTGGCGTCATGATGGATACGCTTGCGTACGGAGTGCGCCCATTCTGAGGGGCAAGGCGGTGCTTTCTCAATCCTCCGCTTGATCAGGCCGCTAAAGACGGGGCATGACGGGCCGATTACAATTCGCGCCCGCGCCGACGGGCGGTGTGTTGTTGTCAGGGATGGATGTCATGAATGTTGCGTTTTCACCGGCCCACGCTCAGCGCCTTTTGCCGCGTTTGTGGATGCTGGTGACGGGGGTGGTCTTCTTGGGCGCGGTTGCGCGCCTGTGGATGTGGGTGGCCTATGCCGGTGCTTCGCGAGGTAGCGAGCTGCTGTGGCCGGCGCTGTTGCAGGGTGCCCGCTATGACCTGGTGGTCGGTGCGATCTGCGCGCTGCTGACCGGGCTGCTGACTGCGCCGGTCTGGCTGAGTGGGCGTCGCGAGCTGGCCGTGCGCGGGGCGCAGTGGCTGCTGGTGGCGCTGCTGTTGCTGTTCGTGTTGCTGTCTGTCTGCGAACACTTCTATTACGCGTTCTATAAGACGCGTTTCGATCCCATCGTGTTCGGCATGTTCGAGGACGACACCAGCGCGATTCTTGAAACGGTCTGGGACGATTACCCGGTCATCCCGGGCGTGCTGGGGTTGCTGCTGTGCGGTGGGTTGCTGGGCTGGAGCGTGCCGCGTATCGGCCGTTGGCTGGGCGCGCGCTGGCCTGCAGGTTCTGCGCGCTGGGCACAGGTGCTGTTGCTTGTCGTGCAGTGCCTGCTGCTGCTGCTGTTGGCGCGCGGCACGGTAGGCACGTTCCCCTTGGTGCGACGCGATGTCACCGTATCGGCCGACCCGTTCGTCAACGCGCTGGTACTCAATGCACCGTTGACGCTGTACCGCGCCGCGCGCATCCGTGCCAAGGAGACCGACATCGGCACCGATCCGTTGGTGGGTGTGCACCGGTTGGGCTTTGCCAACGTGGAGCAGGCGGCAGCCGATGCAGGCTTGCCTTCCGCCGGGCCAGACCAGATCCGTTCGGCACTGTTCCCGGTCGCGCCGGGGCAGCCGCGCAGCTTGGCGCAGTCGCCACATGTGGTGGTGGGCCTGCTGGAATCGTTCGGCCAGGATCTGCTGTACACCGATGGGCCGGGTAACGATCTGCTGGGCCGCCTGCGCGGTGAGCTGGCGCACGGCTATCAATTCGAGAATTTCATCGCCGGGCAGAACGGCACCCATCCGACGCTGGAGTATCTGCTGCTCGGCACGCCGATCACGCCGTTGACCAACGGCCGCAACGCGCGCGTGGCGTTTGATACCTCGGCGGCATTGCCGTTCAAGCGGGCCGGCTACCGCACGGTGTTTCTGTACGGCGGCGGCAGCGATTGGCGCGAGCTGGGCACGGCGCTGCCGCAGCAGGGCTTTGATGATGTGTATGACGCGCGTGACATCCGCAAACGCTTTGCCGATGCAAAGGGCACCGATTGGGGGCTGTACGACGCGTATCTGTTCCGCTTCGCCCAAGCGCTGTTGACCGAGGCCGACGCGCGCGGCGAGCGCGTGTTTCTGGTGCTGCTGACCACCACCAACCACCCGCCGTTCGAGCTGAACACCGCGCACCCGGATCTGCCGCTGGATCCTGGCCGTCTGGGTCCGCGTGCGCTGGACGACCGCGACGAGCTGCGGCGGATGCTGGCAACCTATCAGTATCAGGCCGATGAATTTGGTGGTTTCCTGCAGCAGCTGCGGCAAGGGCCACTGGGCGAGCGCACCTTGGTTGCCGCCGCAGGTGACCATAACCTGCGTTCCCATTACCGCTACGACCTGCCGGCCGAGCAGGTGGATGTGGACCGCGTGTTTGGCTATCTGCGGGTGCCATCGGCGTATGCGCCGGTGGGCGACGGGCCGGATGTTAGCGCCTTTGCCGGGCATGGCGATCTGATCCCGACGCTGGTGTCATTGGCCCTGCCGGGTGAGCGCTACTTCGCCACCGGGCGGAATCTGTGGGAACGCCCAACCGATGGCGGCCATGCGCTGGCGCAGTTCGAGCGCCTGTACACCCGCGCCGGCGTGCTGTCGCCGTTGACCTCGCCCAAGCTGCACGCGTGGCGCGATCCGCGTCATATCGCGGTCTACGGACAAGCGCCGGATGCCGCGTCGGCAGCTTTGGTGAAGCGCACAGCAGCCGGCGTGGCGCTGCGTGACTGGTACATCCGCGAGCAGGTGCTACAGAAACGCCGCTGATATTTGGCCTGGCTCAGCGTGCCGGCAACGGCACGCTGACGCGGCGGTCGAACAATGGCAGGGTGATGCCACACAGCGGGCCGATCAGCATCGCAAACGCCAGCGTGCCCAGCCCGACATTGCCGCCGAGCCACCATCCCAGCGCCAATGCACAGGCTTCAATCAGACTGCGCACTTTCCAGATAGCCCAACCGGTACGCGCATGCAGGCCCGTCATCAGGCCATCGCGTGGGCCCGGCCCGAAGTTGGCGCCGATGTAGAGCCCGGTGGCAATGGCCAACAGCAGCAGGCCTGCGGCAAACACCAGCACCTGCCACAGCAGGCCACTCACCGGCGGCAGCATCGACAACCCCAGCTGCGCACTGGGACCGATGAGCAGCACATTGAGCACGGTGCCAAGCCCGGGTTTCTGCCGTATCGGCAGCCACATCAGCAACACCGCCACGCCCACCAGGTTGGTGACCAGCCCGAACGACCAGCCGCTGCGCAGGGAGATGCCCTGGCTCAATACGTCCCAAGGTGCGATGCCAATGCCGGCACGGATCATCAGTGACGAGGCAATGCCATACAGAAACAGCCCCAGCAGCAATTGCAGCAGGCGGGTGACAAATGCAGCTGAGAACATGGCGGGTACGGGGGCAGGGTGCGCAACAGCGCGCAGGGCAGATTGAAAAGCAACGCGCGCGGTTAGGCCGAGCGCGTTGCTTATGTCGTCAAACAGGAGCGGCTACGGCGCGTCAGCCCCAGCCTTCCAATGCCAGCTTGCCGATGGTGCGGCCCGATTCCACGTGTTGATGGGCTTGGCGCAGGTTGGCAGCGGTGATCGGCCCCAGCCGCTGGGTCAACGTGGTGCGCAACTCACCGGCATCAATCAGGCTGGCCGCGCGGGTCAGGATGCGGTGCTGTTCGATCATGTCCGGCGTGCGGAAGCGCGCCCGCGCGAACATGAATTCCCAGTGGATGCCGATGCACTTGGCTTTATAGGGATCGCCAATGCGCAGCTCGCCGGCCGGCTCCACGATCAGGCCGACATGGCCCTGTGGTGCCAGCAGCTCACCCAACGGTTGCCAGTACAGGTCGGTATTGGCCAGGTTGAGAGCCGCATCCACCTGCTGGATGCCGAGGGCCTGCAACTGCGGAGCCAGCGGCTGCCGGTGATCAATGACGTGCGCTGCGCCCAGCTGCTTGCACCAGGTGACGGATTCTTCGCGTGAGGCCGTGGCCACCACAGTGAAACCGGCATGACGGGCCAGCTGGATCGCCATGGAGCCGACACCGCCGGCACCGCCGATCACCAGCAGCACCTTGCCGAGGTTGCGTTTGCCATCCAATTGATACGGCATGCGCTGAAACAGCAGTTCCCACGCCGTGAGTGTGGTCAGTGGCAGCGCGGCGGCTTCGGCAAAATCCAACGTGGTGGGTTTGCGCCCGACCAGGCGCTCGTCCACCAGCTGCTGCTGCGCGTTGCAGCCGGGGCGGGTGACATCGCCGGCGTAATACACCTCATCACCCACTTCAAATGCCGTTACTTCCGGGCCCACCGCCACTACCGTGCCGGCAGCGTCAAAACCCAGCACGCGCGGCGGGCTTTCCTGGCCGGCCTTGGGGCCGCGCAGTTTGGTGTCCACCGGATTGACGGATATTGCCTGAACCTGAACAAGAAGGTCCTGGCCCCGCGGCGCGGCCGGCGTTTCCAGTTCTACGTCCAGTAATGAATTGGGGTCGTTTATGGGAAGGTAATGCGTCAGGCCGATCGCTTTCATGCGGAAAAGTTCCGTTTGCGGGGGAGCGGAATCATCATACTCAGCAAACGGTTCAGCTAGCGGTAACAACGGCAGGTCGGCTGTGTTTTCCGGGGCTTAGGTGAGAAAACCATCCGCAATGCAGCAAATGCACCGGAAGCCCTGCCATAGCGTGCTCTTGCGCCCTTTGATGAAGCTGTATACGGTTCGCCCAGCCGGACATGTAGAGGTCTGGTGGTTGCTTGATTTGTTATGTGACCGTTAACATCGCCTTCACGGGCCAGCGCATAATGTGCAGCCCTGATGGCGTGCGGAAACGGCCGTCTCTGAACGCGACGAAATCGCTGTGCTGGACCATGCCTCTACCGGTTTCATACCCCCGAAACAAGGAGCTGTATTTCATGAACAAGAAGATCCTTACCGCCGCACTGCTGGGCGGTCTGGCTTTTGCCCAGGCCGCTTCGGCTCAGGAATTCGACGACCGTTGGTACCTGACCGGTTCGGCTGGTTTCAACTTCCAGGACGGCGACCGCGGCACCAATGATGCCCCGTTCGTGACGCTGGGTCTGGGCAAGTTCATCAGCCCGAACTGGTCGCTGGACGGTGAGCTGAACTATCAGAACCCGAACTTCGACGCCAACCAGGACCAGAACTGGTCGCAGTACGGCGTTTCGCTGGACCTGCGTCGCCACTTCATCCAGGAAGGCCGCGGCTGGAACCCCTACCTGCTGGCAGGCCTGGGCTACCAGAAGTCGGAAGAAGAGTACCTGACCACCGCTGGCGACCTGCTGGACCGTAAGGACGGCAACCTGGCTGCCAAGGTCGGCGTCGGTCTGCAGACCACCTTCGAAAAGCGCGTTGCCGTTCGTGCCGAGCTGGCCTACCGCGCTGACTTCGACGACCAGAGCGTCCGTCAGTTCAGCAACGACACCAAGAAGCAGGATTGGTTCGGCGACGTGCTGGCCTCGGTCGGCGTCGTGATTCCGCTGGGCCCGGCCCCGGTTGCTGCCGTGCCGGCTCCGGCTCCGGTTGCTCCGAGCTGCGCAGACCTGGATGACGACGGTGACGGCGTCAACAACTGCGACGACAAGTGCCCGAACTCCCAGCCTGGCCAGACCATCGGTCCGGACGGTTGCCCGGTGCCGGTCTCGATCGATCTGAAGGGCGTGAACTTCGACTTCGACAAGGCCACCCTGCGTTCGGACGCCGTGTCGATCCTGAGCGAAGCCACCGAGATCCTGAAGCGTTACCCGGATCTGCGCGTTGAAGTTGCCGGTCACACCGATTCCAAGGGTACCGACGCTTACAACCAGAAGCTGTCCGAGCGTCGCGCCAAGGCTGTGTACGACTACCTGACCACCAACGGTGTGTCGGCTGCTCGTCTGCAGGGCCCGATCGGCTACGGCGAGAGCCGTCCGATTGCTCCGAACACCAATGCTGATGGTTCGGACAACCCGGAAGGTCGCGCAAAGAACCGTCGCACCGAGCTGAACGTCCAGAACTAATCGGACGTTTCGGTTGCGATACAGCAAGGCCCGGCATCTGCCGGGCCTTGTTTTTTTGTGCCTGCGCACATGGTTCGCCGTACGCCTGCATTTAACGGTTGAAAGCAATGCGGGGGCTGCCTACACTCGCCGCGTTCTCCTGTCTTAATGGAAATTCAATGCTGCGTATCGTTCTGGCTGGTTTTGTCGCGCTGGCTGCCATGCCTGCCGCCCATGCAGCAGTGGATTGTTCGGCCAATGCCATTCCGGCTGCGCCGCTGCCTGCCACCGTGATCGCACCGGTTGCCTCGGAGCTGTATGTGCGCCCGGGCCAGTTGGGCATGCCCTCGGGCGTATTGAGCTCGGGCGTCAGCGAAGAGCAGTCGCTGGATCGAGTGCTGATGCGCCTGCGTGTGGAGAGCTGCAACAACGTGGCCAGTGCCATCCCGGCCCGTGGTGCGATCAATGCCAATGATCCGGCGGCCTACAAGCCGCAGACTGAGTTCGACAACACGCCGTGGCGTTTTGACATGAGCCAGAACGGCAAGCGCATGACCGCTGAAGAATTTGATGCCTGGATGAAGGCGCGCGGTGTGCGCGTGGTCAAGGCGCGTCCGGCGCCGGCCGAAGCGGCAGCACCCGCCGCGCAGCCGGCAACTGAGGTCAAGTAAGACGGCCGGAGCACTTTATCGTCGATGGCTTCCTCCAAACCGCCATACCATTCAAACGCCCGCCCGGTTAAACCCGGCGGGCGTTTGCGTTTGCAGCCCGCTGACAGCAGCAAGCAGGTGCGCCACGGGTTGGCGAGGGTGTTGTCCAAGGCTGGTGTGTGCTCGCGTAGCGAGGCGGCGCGGCGTGTGCAGGAGGGCCGTGTCAGTGTGGATGGACGGGTGATCCGTGACCCGGAGTTCCCGATCCTGGCCGGGCGGCACAAAGTGCTGCTGGATGGCCAGGCATTGGCGGCGGCAGGGCGGCTATACATCGCCTTGAACAAGCCGCGCGGGCTGGTGACCACGGTGCAGGACGAGCGCGGCCGCGACACCGTCTATCACTGCTTCGATGGCGCCGGATTGCCTTGGATGGCACCGGTGGGGCGCCTGGACAAGGCCAGCGAAGGCCTGCTGTTTTTCAGCAATGATCCGGAATGGGCGGCACGGCTGACCGACCCGGCCACCGGGCCGCTGAAAACCTACCGCGTGCAGGTGGATGCGGTGCCCGATGCCACACAGCTGGAACGCATGCACACGGGGGTAGACGATGCCGGCGAGCACCTGGCAGCGTATTCGGTACAGATCCTGCGGCACGGCGAGCGCACGGCCTGGTTGGAGGTGGTGCTGGATGAAGGCCGCAACCGTCACATCCGCCGGTTGTTGAATATGCTTGGATTGGATGTGCTGCGCTTGATGCGGGTTGCGATCGGGCCGGTGCAGCTGGGTGAACTGGGCAAAGGCCAATGGCGCGAGCTCAGTGCGGGAGAGCTGGATGCCTTGGCTGGGCGGTTCGGAGCGGCTGAATAGGCTGATTAGTTCAATTAATTCAGTGTAATAGCTGTACTTGTTCGAGTGATTGTTTAGACTGGCGCTCTGTTTTTACGAGATGGCAGCCATGCAAGCTCTTATTCGTGTGTCAGGTATTGCGCTGACGATGACGTCGCTGGTGACCTTGGTGGGCTGTTCTTCAACAGGCAAGCACGCCAGCAAGAAGGTTGAAGAGCCGATCACCGTGACCGTGGAAGCGCCGGTCGCCGAGAAGGACGCGTTGGGCAATTACCGCTTCCTGATGCAGGAAGGCGAAAGCCGGATGAGTGCCGACCAGTTCGATGCGTGGATGAAGGCCAACGGTATCCGTGTGGCGAAGGGCGCGCCGGCGCCCGCGGCAACACCAACAGTGAAGGCTGGCAAAAACTGATAGCGGGTGTTGTTGGATTGCTGTTTGGCATGAAGCGGTTCGCGGGCCGCGCGGCGCTGTACCCCATAACCGGCAGCGGTGTGTGCCTCACAAGCTGCACGGTGAGGTAGTACGCAATCAGAACGTCGGCTTTGAAACAGAACAGGCGCCCACTGGGCGCCTGTTCTGTTTTCCGTCCGGGCAGTGTCAGCCCTTGATGACGCCCAGCTCCCTGCCGATGCGGGTGAAGGCATCAATGGCACGGTCCAGATGGGCGCGGCTGTGTGCGGCGCTGATCTGGGTGCGGATGCGGGCTTGGCCCTTGGGCACCACCGGGAAGAAGAAGCCGATGGCGTAGATGCCTTCTTCCAGCAGGCGCTCGGCAAACTTCTGTGCCAGCGGTGCGTCGTACAGCATCACCGGGCTGATCGGGTGCACACCCGGTTTCACGTCGAAACCGGCGGCGGTCATTTTCTCGCGGAAATACGCGGTGTTGTCGGCCAACGTGCTGCGCAGATCGTCGGCGGCAGCCAGCATCTCGAATGCCTTGATGCCGGCAGCCACCACGTGCGGCGGCAGCGAGTTGGAGAACAGGTACGGGCGCGAGCGCTGACGCAGCAGTTCAATCACTTCGGCACTGGCGCAGGTGAAGCCGCCCAGTGCGCCGCCCATGGCCTTGCCCAAGGTGCCGGTGATGATGTCGATCTTTTCCAGCACGCCCTTCACTTCGGCCGAGCCGCGACCGGTGGCGCCGAGGAAGCCGGTGGCGTGGCATTCGTCGATATGCACCAGTGCGTTGTACTTCTTGGCCAGCGCGGTGATTTCATCCAGCGGCGCGATGAAGCCATCCATCGAGAACACGCCGTCGGTGGTGATCAGCTTGGTCTTGCAACCGGCTGCATCGGCGGCCTGCAGCTGCGCTTCAAGGTCGGCCATGTCGCAGTTGGCATAGCGGAAACGCTTGGCCTTGCACAGGCGCACGCCGTCGATGATCGAGGCGTGGTTCAGCGCATCGGAAATGATCGCGTCGTTCTCGCCCAGCAGCGGCTCGAACAGGCCGCCGTTGGCGTCGAAGCAGGCCGCGTACAGGATGGTGTCGTCCTTGCCGAAGAACGCGGCGATCTGCTTTTCCAGCTGTTTGTGCAGGTCTTGGGTACCGCAGATGAAGCGCACCGAGGCCATGCCGAAACCGTGGCTGTCCAAGGCGTCCTTGGCCGCTTGGATCAGGTCCGGGTGGTCGGCCAGACCCAGGTAGTTGTTGGCGCAGAAGTTCAGCACCGTGCGGCCATCGTCCAAGGTGATCTCGGCCGACTGCGGGCTGGTGATGATGCGTTCGGACTTGAACAGTCCCTGCGCGCGGATGGCGTCCAGTTCCTCGGCGTAGTGCCGGGTGAGCGGGGAGGTGTTCGCGATGGCGGTCATGGCAGGGTCTTGCAGCAGAAAGGAAGCCTGATTTTAGCCGTCCCCTGTTTTCGTTGCTGGCGTCATGCGCGATGGCTATAAGCCTCGCGCCCGAAGTCATTTCTCCGGCCGGGTGTGCGCCCGCAGCATCGACGCTCCAACGACCTTCACAGGAGCTGCACGATGACTGCCCAACGCCCCCCGTTCACCCTGCCGACCAGGAAGCTGTTGTCCCTCAGCCTGGCCGGGCTGGTGTGTGGGGCGTGGTCACCGGTGCAGGCCCAGCAACTCAGTGTCGAGCAGCTGCAGGAGCGTTTGCAGCGGCTGGAGCGGCTTGCCGGTGTCGTCGGTGACGCCCCGGCCGAAGGCACTGGTCTTGCGGCGCTGGACCAGCGCCTGCGCATTCTCGAACGGCGGCTGGAATTGCAGGAAGAAGAACGCGCGGCCATCGCCAAGACCGCGCCCAAGATCACCATTGATCAGAAAGGTGCGTCGTTCAAATCCGGTGACGGCAATTACGAGTTGAAGCTGCGCGGCCTGCTGCAGGGCGATGCGCGCGTGTTTGTGGGCGACAGCAACCAGAACAACACCTTCCTGCTGCGCATTGCGCGGCCAACGCTGGAAGGCTCGCTCGGCAAGCTGGTGGCGTATCGCTTTACGCCTGAATTTGCCGGCGACAGCGCCAGCATCGTCGATGCCTATGCCGACCTGCGCTTCAACCCGGCGTACACGCTGCGGGTGGGTAAATTCACCTCGCCGGTCGGGCTGGAGCGTTTGCAGTCGTCCTCGGCGTTGGTGGATGTGGAGCGCGCGCTGGCCAGCGAACTGGCACCCAATCGTGACCTTGGTGTACAGCTGCAGGGCGAAGTGGCCAAAGGCAAATTCAGTTATGCCTTGGGTGTGTTCAACGGCGCGGTGGATGGCCGCGATGCGGTCAGCAGCAATCCAGATGACGAGTTCGAGTACGCCGGCCGTGTGTTCTTTGAGCCGTTCAAAGGCAGCGAAAGCGCATGGGCCGGGCTGGGCTTTGGTCTAGGCGGCAGTGCCGGGCAGAAGCGTGGCAGCGGCGCCAACTTCCTGCCGCGTTATCGCACGCCAGGGCAGGCGACGTTCTTCAGCTATCGCGGTGCGGTGCTTGCCGATGGCGACACGCTGCGCTGGTCGCCGCAGGGGTGGTTCTATCGCAAGGGCTTTGGGCTGCAGGCCGAATACATCGTCTCGCAGCAGGAAGTGGCGCGTGATGCGCGGCGTGAGGAACTCAAACATCGCGCCTGGCAGGCCACGGCCAGTTATGTGTTGACCGGTGAGGACGCCAGCTATCGCGGGGTGACGCCGTCGCGACCCTTCGGCATCAATGGTGGGTTGGGCGCAGTTGAGTTGACCGCGCGTTACGGCCGGCTGGATATCGATGATGCGGCCTTCCCGTTCTATGCCGATCCAACCGTCTCCGCATCAAGCGTCCGCTCTTGGACCTTGGGCGCCAACTGGTATCTGACCCCCAATCTGAAACTGGCCACCAATTATCTGCAGAGCAGCTTTGATGCTGCTGGCGGCGGCACCCGGCTACCGAACGAAAAAGCCGTTTTCTCGCGCCTGCAAGTTTCCTTCTGACGGAGAGCCTTCATGAAAAATTCGCTTATTTCCCGTGCCGGCATTGCAGCGCTCGCGTTTCTCCTGACGCTGAGTGCGGGCACAGCGTTCGCACGTGACTTCCAACTGCTCAATGTGTCCTACGACCCCACCCGCGAGCTGTACCGCGATTTCAACGCGGCGTTTGCCAAACACTGGAAGGAAACCAAAGGCGGCAATGTCGCCATCGAAACCTCGCACGGTGGCTCGGGCAAACAGGCGCGTGCGGTGATTGATGGCATCGAGGCCGATGTGGTGACGCTGGCACTGGCCTATGACGTGGACGCCATTGCCGAGCGGGCCAAACTGTTGCCGGAAAACTGGGAAAGCCGCCTGCCGGACAACAGTGCGCCGTACACCTCGACCATCGTGTTCCTGGTGCGCAAGGGCAACCCGAAAGCCATCCGCGACTGGCCCGACCTGCTGCGCAGCGGCGTGTCGGTGGTGACGCCCAACCCCAAAACCTCCGGCGGCGCGCGCTGGAACTATCTCGCCGCGTGGGCTTATGCCGACCACATTTTCAAAGGCGATCGCGACAAGGTGTTGAACTACATGCGCGCGCTGTTCCGCAACGTACCGGTGCTCGATACCGGTGCGCGCGGCGCCACCACCACCTTCGTGCAGCGTGGCATCGGCGATGTGCTGTTGGCGTGGGAGAACGAGGCGTTTCTGGCGCAGGAGGAACTGGGCCCGGACAAGTTTGAGATCGTGGTGCCGCGCCAGTCGATTCTGGCCGAGCCTTCGGTGGCGTTGGTGGACCGCAATGTGGACCGTCACGGCACGCGCGAGGTGGCGCAGGCCTATCTGCAGTATCTGTACTCGCCGGAGGGCCAGCGCATTGCTGCGCGTCATTACTACCGCCCGCGCAACCCCGAGTATGCCGACCGTGCAGACGTCGCCCGCTTCCCGCAGGTGCAGCTGGTCACCATCCGCCAGGCGTTCGGGTCTTGGGAAAAGGCGCAGTCCGAGCATTTCGCCGACGGCGGAATTTTCGACCAGATTCAAGCGAGCAAGTAATCCGTGAGTACAAACGCTGACGTGTTACTGCCGCGCATGCGGCGCCAACGCCGGGTTCTGCCCGGCTTTGGTTTGGGTATGGGCATCACCTTGTTCTGGCTGGGCCTGATCGTGTTGATTCCGCTGGCGGGCGTGTTTCTCAAAGCCGCAGGGCTGGGCCCGGCCGGTGTGTGGCAGATATGGAGCGAGCCGCGTGTGCTCGCCGCGCTGCGTTTGAGCTTTGGCACTGCGTTTGCAGCGGCCGCGTTCAACACGGTGATGGGCACCTGGGTGGCATGGGTGTTCGTGCGTTATCGGTTCCCGGGCCGGCGCCTGTTCGACGCCATGATCGACCTGCCGTTCGCCTTGCCCACTGCAGTGGCGGGTATCGCGTTGACCGCGCTGTATGGCGGGCAGGGCTGGCTGGGGCGTTGGTTGGAGCCGTTGGGGCTGAAGATCGCTTATACACCGCTGGGCATCGTGGTTGCGCTGGTGTTTGTGGGCCTGCCGTTTGTGGTACGCATCGTGCAACCGGTGCTGGCCGAGGCCGAGCGCGAGCTGGAAGAAGCCTCCGCAACGCTCGGTGCCACGCGCTTTCAGACGATTGCACGGGTGATGGTGCCGACCTTGTGGCCGGCCATGTTGACCGGCTTTGCGTTGGCCTTTGCGCGCGGTGTAGGCGAGTACGGTTCGGTGATCTTCATTGCCGGCAACTTGCCCAACGTTACCGAGATCGCACCGCTGCTGATCACCATTCGATTGGAAGAGTTTGATTACGCCGGCGCCACTGCCATTGCCGGCGCGATGCTGCTGTTGTCATTCGCGGTGCTGCTGCTGGTCAACAGTCTGCAGGCGTGGTTGCAGCGTCGGGGGGCACGATGAACGAGATGGTGTCGGAGTTGCCGGTGCACAGTGAGCAGGGCCGGGTTGCGCGCGCGCGACAGCAGCAGGTAACCAGCGAGCCGGGATGGGTGCAGGTGCTGCTGATCCTGGGCGCGTTGGGCTTTCTGTTGTCGTTCCTGTTGCTGCCGCTGTTGCTGGTGTTTGTTGAAGCATTACGCGGCGGTGTGCAGGCGTTCTGGGTGGCGATCAGTGAGCCGGATGCGTTGTCAGCGGTGAAGCTGACCTTGATCGTCACCGCGATTGTGGTGCCGCTGAATCTCATTTTCGGTGTGGCGGCGGCGTGGGTGGTGAGCAAACACAACTTCCCGGGCAAACGCTGGCTGGTGACCTTGATCGACCTCCCGTTTTCGGTGTCGCCGGTGGTAGCGGGCCTGGTGTTCATCCTGCTGTTCGGGCGCGATGGTTGGCTGTGGCCGTTCATCGAAGAGGGCGTGCGCGTGCACCTGCCGGTATTGGGCGAAACACTGCTGCAGCTGCCGCGCATCGTGTTCGCCATCCCCGGCATTGTGCTGGCGACGGTGTTTGTCACGTTTCCGTTCATTGCGCGCGAGCTGATGCCGTTGATGGAGCAGCAGGGCAGCGATGAAGAACTGGCCGCGCTCACGCTGGGTGCCAACGCGTGGCAGATGTTCTGGAAGGTGACGCTGCCCAACATCCGCTGGGGGCTGTTGTATGGCGTGCTGTTATGCAGCGCGCGGGCGATGGGCGAATTCGGCGCGGTGTCGGTGGTGTCCGGGCACATCCGTGGGCGCACCAACACGCTGCCGCTGCATGTGGAAATTCTCTACAACGAGTACGCCTACAGCGCGGCCTTTGCCTGCGCATCGCTGCTGGCCATCACCGCGTTGCTGACGCTGGTGGTCAAGACATTCCTGGAATGGCGCCACGGCCAATCGCTGGCCGCCGCGCATCGCCACTGAGGTGAAATCATGAACATCCGCATTCAACAATTGGGCAAGCGCTTCGGCACGTTCGCCGCTCTCGATGGCGTCAGCCTGGATATCCGCAGCGGTGAACTGCTGGCGCTGTTAGGGCCTTCGGGTTCGGGCAAAACCACCTTGCTGCGTGCCATTGCTGGGCTGGAGCACCCCGAGCAGGGCCGCATTCTGTTTGATGGCGAAGACGCCACCAGCCTGAGCGTGCAGGCCCGACGCGCCGGCTTTGTGTTCCAGCATTACGCGTTGTTCAAACATCTGGACGTGCGCAGCAACATCGCCTTCGGGTTGGAAGTGCGGCGTGGTGCGGCGCGCTGGCCAAAGGCACGCATTGATGCGCGGGTCGATGAACTGCTGTCGTTGGTACAGCTGGACGGGCTGGGTGCGCGCTACCCCACGCAGCTCTCCGGTGGCCAGCGTCAGCGCGTGGCGCTGGCACGCGCACTGGCCATTGAGCCGCGCGTGCTGCTGCTGGACGAGCCGTTTGGCGCGTTGGATGCACAGGTGCGCCGTGACCTGCGCCGTTGGCTGCGTGAGCTGCATGACCGTACCGGCCTGACCACGGTGTTCGTCACCCATGATCAGGAAGAAGCCTTGGAGCTGGCCGACCGCGTCGCCATTCTCAATCGTGGCCGTATCGAGCAGGTAGGCACGCCGGGCGAGGTGTATGACCAGCCGGCATCGCCGTTCGTCTATGGCTTCGTCGGTGAGGCCAACCGGCTGCCTGCACGACTGCACGACGAAACGCTGGAGGTGGCCGGTGTGCTGTGGCCGCGCAGTGGGGCGGTGCCGGAGGCCCAGAGGCTGGAGGTTTTCGTGCGTCCGGAGGATCTGGTGGTTGGTGCCAGCGGTGACTGGCCGGCGACTGTCGGCTCAGTTCAGCGCAGCGGGCCCCGCCAGCGGCTGAGGGCGAAACTGGAAGGGGTGGCCACCGAGGTGGAAGTGGAGCTGCCGGCCGGCAGCCCGGCCTATGCCATCGGTGAGTCCATCCGCTTGGGGGCGCGTCGGTACGGCGTATTTGCAGCAGCACAAGGCTGAATACGGAAAAGAGGGGACGCGGATGTTGCGTTGCAATATCATTGCGGTTAAAAATTCGTGAACCGGACGCCGAGCCGGTCCTGTCTTCCCCCACTTCTGGAGATCCGCATGATGCACAACAAGCGTCTTGTCGCCGTTGCCTGCGCCGCCCTGTTGTCCGTTCCCTTCGCCGTCAGCGCCCAGGAAAGCGAAGAGTCGACCTCGCCGTTCAGTGCCACCTTCGGGGTGACCACCGATTACGTGTTCCGTGGCGTGTCGCAGACCGACAACGAGCCCGCTTTCCAGACCGGCGTCACCTACACCGCGCCGTTTGGCATCTACGCCACCGTGTGGGGCTCCAACGTTGATTTCGGCGAAGGCGGCCCGAACTTCGAAGTCGATTACAACATCGGCTGGAGCAAGGACCTCAGCGACAGCTGGAACCTGGACCTGGGCGTCAACCGCTACACCTACACCAGCGCCTCCGCCGGCTACGGCGACATCGACTACAACGAATACCTGGCCCGCGTGACCTGGACCGGCCCGGTGACCGTCAGCGGCCTGCTCGGCTACGCCAACGACTACAGCAACACCGGCGCCAAGCAGACCTACACCGGTCTGGAAGCCAGCTACGACTTCGGCGACAGCGGCTTCTCGTTGGGCGCTACGGCCGGCTACACGACGATCAAGGAAGAGGCCAACGAGTGGCCGCGCCGTTCGGATTACTACGACGGCTCGATCTCGGTATCCAAGGCCTTTGGCCCGGCCACCGCTACCTTGGGTTACTACGACACCTTCGGCTCGGACGCACCGTCGCTGCGCCGCGAGTCGGACACCTACAAGCCGGGCGTGGTGTTCACCGTTTCGGTGGACGTGCCCTGATCGGCGTTTGATGGGATGAAAAAAGGCGCCGAATGGCGCCTTTTTTTATGCCGACCTACCCATGATGGATGAGCCTTTTCCGTAGTGCCGACCCTGGGCCGGCACTACCTATGGATTTTGCCTGAGGCTCAGTACCAGCTCAGCACGACCTTGCCGGCCTTGCCTTGTTCCATCAGGTCGAAACCTTCCTGGAAGCGGTCCACCGGCAACTGGTGGGTCATCACCTTGCCCAGTGGGAAGCCGGACAGCACCAGCTGGGTCATCTTGTACCAGGTCTCGTACATCTTGCGGCCGTAGATGCCCTGCACGGTGAGGCCCTTGAAGATGATCTTGTCCCAGTCGCAACCAGCGCCCTTGGGCATGATGCCGAGCATGGCGATCTTGCCGCCGTGGTACATGCAGTCGAGCATGTCGTTGAAGGCGCGCGGGTTGCCGCTCATTTCCAGGCCCACGTCGAAGCCTTCCATGTGCAGCTCTTTCATCACTTCCTTCAGCGACTGGTTGGCGACGTTGACCACGCGGGTGGCGCCCATGTCGGCGGCCAGCTTCAGGCGGAAATCATTGACGTCGGTGACCACCACGTTGCGGGCGCCGATGTGCTTGCAGATGCCGGCGGCAATGATGCCGATCGGGCCGGCGCCGGTGATCAGCACGTCCTCGCCGATCACGTCGAACTCCAGCGCGCAGTGCGCGGCGTTGCCGTAAGGGTCGAAGAACGCGGCCAGCTCGGACGGGATCTGGTCCGGGATCGGCCACAGGTTGCTGGCCGGCATCACCATGTATTCGGCGAAGGCGCCGTTGACGTTGACGCCGATGCCCACGGTGTTGGGGCACAGGTGCGGGCGGCCGCCACGGCAGTTACGGCAATGGCCGCAGACGATGTGGCCTTCGGCCGACACGCGCTGGCCGATTTCATAACCGGTCACGCCCGGGCCGATTTCGGCGATGCGGCCGACGAACTCGTGGCCGATGGTCAGGCCCGGCTTGATGGTGCGCTGGCTCCACTCGTCCCACAGGTAGATGTGCAGGTCGGTGCCACAGATGGCGGTCTTTTCCAGCTTGATCAGCACTTGGTTCGGGCCGGGCGTGGGCACCGGCACCTCTTCCATCCAGATGCCCTTGGTCGCTTCGCGCTTTACCAGCGCACGCATCATGTTCTGTGTCATTGCAGGAAAACCGCAGTGTGAGAAAGACGGCGATTATAAGCTTTCAGCCGTAACCGCCCCGTACTGACCGATGGCAGGGGAGGGCGACGGTTACAACCGCTACAATCCACGATTCCCTTTTCCAGAGGCTGGTCCATGCGTCTGAATCTTCTCGCTTTTTCCATCGTTGCCGGGTTGGGCCTGGCGCAGACCGCCCAAGCTGCCGAGGGCATGTGGGTGCCGCAGCAGTTGCCGGAGATTGCCGGCCCGCTGAAGAAGGCCGGCCTGCAGCTGGATCCGCAGCAGCTGGCCAACCTCACCGGTGACCCGATGGGCGCGGTGGTTGCGCTGGGCGGCTGCACCGCCAGCTTCGTCTCGCCGCAGGGCCTGGTGGTCACCAACCACCACTGTGCCTACGGCGCCATCCAGCTGAACTCCACGGCCGAAAAGAACCTGATCAAGGACGGCTTCAACGCGCCGACCTACAAGGACGAACTGAGCGCCGGCCCGAACGCCCGCATCTACGTGCTGGACGACATCACCGACGTCACCGCCCAGGCCAAGGCCGCCATCGCCGGCGCCGGCAACGATCCGCTCAAGCGCACCGAGGCGCTGGAAGCGTTCGAGAAGCAGGCCATCGCCCAGTGCGAAACCGACGACGCCTACAGCTGCACGCTGTACAGCTTCTCTGGCGGCAACACCTACCGCCTGTTCAAGAACATGGAAATCAAGGACGTGCGCCTGGCGTACGCGCCCCCGGGCAGCGTTGGCAAGTTTGGTGGCGACATCGACAACTGGATGTGGCCGCGCCACACCGGTGACTTCTCGTTCTACCGTGCCTACGTGGGCAAGGACGGCAAGCCGGCCGCGTTTGCCGCCGACAACGTGCCCTACCAGCCCAAGCATTGGCTGAAGCTGGCCAACCAGCCGCTGGGCGAGGGTGACTTTGTGATGGTGGCCGGTTACCCGGGCCGCACCGACCGCTACGCGCTGGTCAGCGAGTTCGAGAACACCGCCAACTGGACGTACCCCACCATTGCCAAGGCGTACAAGGACCAGATTGCCCTGGTTGAAGCCGCCAGCAAGGACAACAAGGACATCGCGGTGAAGTACGCCGCCAACATGGCCGGCTGGAACAACACCAGCAAGAACTACGACGGTCAGCTGGACGGCTTCAAACGCAACAACGTACTGGCCCACAAGCAGCGCGAAGAAACCGCCGTGCTGGAATGGCTGCGCAGCCAGGGTGCGGCCGGCAAGCCGGCGCTGGACGCGTTTGCACAGCTGCAGGCACTGGGCCAGCAGGCGCGTGCCAACCAGGCCCGCGATCTGGACCTGGGCATGCTCAACCGCACCGGTACCCTCGGCACCGCCGTGCGCCTGTACCGCTTGGCGATTGAAAAGGCCAAGCCGGACGCGCAGCGCGAAGAGGGCTACCAGGAGCGTGATCTGCCGGCCATCGAAGGTGGCCTGAAGCAGATGGATCGCCGTTATGTGGCGGCCATGGATCGCCAGTTCCAGCAGTACTGGCTGCAGCAGTATGTGGGCCTGCCGGCCGCGCAGCGCCTGCCGGCGTTCGACAGCTGGCTGGGTGGCAGCAATGCCGCAGCGGTGGATGCGGCGGTGACGCGTCTGGACGGCTCCAAGCTGGGCAATCTGGACGAGCGCCTGAAGTGGCTCAACGCCGACAAGGCTGCGTTCGAGGCCAGCACCGACCCGGCCATCCAGTACGCCGTGGCAGTGATGCCGGCGCTGCTGGAGCTGGAACACCAGCGCAAGCTGCGCATGGGCGAGGAGCTGGTGGCGCGTCCGCTGTTCCTGCAGGCCATTGCTGATTACAAAAAGACCCAGGGCGAGTTCGTTTACCCGGACGCCAACCTGTCGCTGCGCATCACCTTCGGCAACGTGAAGGGCTACACCGGCCTGGACGGCAAGGTGCAGCCGGCCTTCACCGATCTGGAGGGCATTGTCGCCAAGGAAACCGGCGCCGATCCGTTCGATTCGCCGAAGGCGCTGATTGATGCGGTCAAGGCCAAGCGTTATGGCGGCCTGGAAGATTCGCGCATTGGCAGTGTGCCGGTGAACTTCCTGTCCGACCTGGACATCACCGGCGGCAACTCCGGCTCGCCGGTGCTGGACGCACACGGCCGTCTGGTTGGCCTGGCGTTTGACGGCATCTGGGAATCGGTCGCCAGCAACTGGGTGTTCGACCCGGTGATGACCCGCATGATCTCGGTGGACGAGCGCTACATGCGTTGGATCATGCAGGAAGTGGCGCCGGCACCGCAGCTGCTGAAGGAAATGGACGCCGCCTCGAAGTAAGCGGCTGCGTCAGGTAAATGGAAACCCCGGGCAGGAAACTGCCCGGGGTTTTTCTTTGCGGCCAGAGGCGTGATGAAGCGCGAATTGTGGAGAGAAACCCGGGTGCCGGGCTTTTGCCTGCGGGGTACTTGGATTGGCAACAGCGTGCATGCACCTGCGTTGCCTCACTGCGGTGCATTCACTCCGGGCTTCTCTGCAGTCACTGCCCGCTCTTACCGGTACGGCCCCGGCCCACGCCACAGCAGCTCGCCATAGCGGTAGACGTACATGACGATGACGAACTGGCGGGCGTCGCCGATGTCCTGCAGTTCCGGTGAACCGGCCTGCAGCATGCGGCACTTGCTGGAGCCGCGGCGCAGTGCCACTTCGGCCGGGCAGACCATCAGCCAGGTAGTGCCAGGCAGCGGGATGGAGAGCTCCTTCTTGCCATCAACTTCCTTGGCCCCTTCCATCCATGCGCGCAGTTTTTCCTCGCTGAGCAGGTCATAGATGATCTGGTAGCCGCCCACTTCCATGGCCGGCGCGCCAGCGCTGCGGTCCACGCGCCGGCCGCTGTCGTTGCCTTGGCCCATCGTGCGGCCCTGGTCTTGCTGGCTGGTGGTTCTGTCCAGCGAACCGGGCGGGCGTCCGGTCCAGGTCTGTGGACGGCGCGGCGTGGTTTCCGAAGGGCTGGCTGCCGCTGGCTGTGTGGCCGGCGTCTGTGCCTGTGTCTGGCTTTCTTCCTGTTCCGGTTCGCTGGGCGGCTCGATGTAACGGGCTTCGGGCACCGGTTTGCGGTCTTCGCTGCGGCGCTGCTTGGCGGGCTTGGGTTGCGTGCGCGGGGTCTGCTTGGGCTTGTCCTGCGGCTGCACCTGCTGCGGCTGTGTGGACGGCGGAGCCTCGCCCAGGAAATCCACCTTGACCCGGCCACCACCGGAGGCGCCTTCCGGCGAGGAAACCACCGGCGGATTGGAGTACAGCAGCATCAGCAGCATCATCAGATGCACCAACGCACTGATCAGCGCCGCAGCCCACGGGTCGCGGCGTCGGTTCCAGAGTTTCAGCGTGGGGCGCTTTGCAGAAGGGGTGGGGTTGCTCATGCCGCGTGTGGGGCCTGGAAGTTGCTGGCCGTCGTGCGGACGTCACACCGTGCCACCGGTAGGGAGCGGCCATGGTAACGCCTGCGCTGGGCCGGTAACCGTGCCATTGGTGCGGTTGCCTGTTGCGGTTGTGGCTTCAATCCGGGAGGGGTGATACCTGATGAAGCGGCAGCCGGAACCGTATCGAAGGAAACCGTGGACGGCTTGGCCGCATGGCCGGGCTATGATGCCGGTCCGCCGTATGCAACCGGCGGCTCCCCCACTCAACGGAAATGCTGCATGCGCATCCTGCTTGCCCGTCACGGCGAAACGCCGTGGAACGCCGAAGGCCGCTACCAGGGCCAGATCGACATTCCTCTTTCGCCAGTTGGCGAAGCCCAGGCCAAGGCCTTGGGTGAGCGGCTGGCAGACGTGCAGATCACCCGCGCCGTCGCCTCGCCGTTGAGCCGTGCCCAAGCCACTGCCAAGGCCGCGCTGGGCAGCACCCGCCAAGCCATGCTGCTGACCGAACCGGACCTGCAGGAAATTGCCCACGGTGAATGGGAAGGCCTGCTCGCCAGTGAAATCCACGACAAAGATCCGGCCCGCCTGCATGCCTGGCGCGAAGAGCCCGACACCGTGCTGATGCCGGGCGGCGAATCGCTGCGTCAGGTGCTGGACCGCAGCTGGCGCGGCCTGGCCAAGGCCGCTGAAGGCCTGGGCGAGGAAGACACCTTGCTGGTGGTCGCCCACGACGCCGTCAATCGGGTAATCCTGTGCAAAGTGCTGGGCCTGCCGATCGCCAAGCTGTGGACCTTCCGCCAGGCGCCGACCACGCTCAATCTGCTGGAAGGGCCGGATATCGAACACCTGGAGGTCGTGCGTCTTAACGACTGCGCGCACCACACGCCGTTCTTCGGCGAAGCCAAGCACCGCGCGCTGTAACCGGCACCGCGCCCTCTCTTTCGTGCGGCGGAGGACCTGATTAGCGTCGAGTCTCAGCTGAGAGCCCCTCTCCCGCTTGCGGGAGAGGGGTTGGGGTGAGGGCAACGAAGTCAGATGGAATGAATGCGCTGGGCTAATCAGGTGCGAAGGAGAGGGTGGCGAGCAAGTGCTGACGCAAGGGCGTGAGCGCGGCTGAGTTCCCCCGCTACGTCCGTTCCCGCATTCCGTTCAAACCGGGCGTTGCGACATCTGCTCTGCCTGCATGGCAAGGTTCCGGGCTGCCCCCGGCGCCGCTGTATCATGTGCGCCTTTCCCGCGCGCAACGCGCTGCTGCCCACACGGGCCGGCACCTTGATCCAGAGAGCCTTCGCATGTCTTCCGTCCGTCCCGCCACGCTTGAGCAGTGGCTCACCCATATTGAACAGCAGCACCCGCAGGCCATCGCGATGGGGCTGGACCGCGTGCGCGAAGTAGCGGCGCGCCTGCAGTTGGGGAAGCCGGGCGAACACACCATCGTGGTCGGCGGTACCAACGGCAAAGGCTCGACGGTGGCCTTCATCGAATCCATCGCGCGCGCTGCCGGCTGGAAGGTGGGCGCGTACACCTCGCCGCATCTGCTGCGCTACAACGAGCGCGTGCGCATTGATGGCGTGGACGCCGATGACGCCACGTTGGTGGCCGGTTTCAATGCGGTGGAAGACGCGCGTGGCGACACGCCGCTCACCTATTTCGAATACGGCACGTTGTGCGCGTTGTGGATCTTCCAGCAGGCCGGTCTGGACCTTGCAGTGCTTGAAGTGGGGCTGGGCGGGCGACTGGATGCCGTCAACATCATTGACGCTGACGTGTCGGTGATCACCACGGTGGACATTGACCATGCCGATTGGCTGGGCAGCGACCGCGAGGCCATCGGTGAAGAGAAGGCCGGCATCATCCGCGGCTGGAAGCCGGTGATTCTGGGCGAGACCGACCCGCCGTCGAGCGTGCTGCGTCGCGCCTATGTGCTGGGCGCCAATGCCATCCGTGGCGGCAGCGATTTCTTCGCCGAGCCGATCGACGCGCAGCACTGGAGCTGGCGCGATGTGTCGTTCCGTATCGAACTGCCGCAGCCGGCCTTGTGGGCGCCTATCCAGCGCACCAATGCCGCCGCAGCCATCGCCGCGTTGCGCGCGCTGGACAAGCCGGTGCCCGAGGCTGCGTGGGCGCAGGGAGTGGCCGATGCGCAGGTGGTGGGCCGGCTGCAGTCGTTCCAGCACGAGGGCGTTGAAGTGCTGCTCGACGTCGGCCACAACCCGCAGGCAGCCGGCGCCTTGGCGGCCGCGCTGCAGGCCAAGCCGGTAACCGGCCGCACGTTCGCGGTGTACGCAGCCTTGGTCGACAAAGATGCGCCCGGCGTGGTGCAGGCGCTGCAGGCGCAGGTGGATGCGTGGTATCTGGCCGGGCTGGAAGGCGCGCGCGGGCAGACCGCCGCGCAGCTGCGCGACCGCTTGAAGGACACCCAAGCGCATGGCGCCGAACTTGCCGATACCGTGAACGCCGCATTGCAGGCCGCGCTGGCACAGGCCGGGCAGGGCGACCGGGTGCTGGTATTCGGTTCGTTCCATACCGTTGCCGAGGCGCTGCCAGCGCTTCGTTCAGCCGGCTGAAAACGTACATCGGGCACCACGCCTATAATCGCCTGGGCATTCCGCCACGCCGCTCGTAAGCCATCTGTGGATACTTCTCTGAAACAGCGACTGATTGGTGCCATCGTTCTGGTGGCGTTGGCCGTTATTTTCCTGCCCATGCTCGTCAAAGGGCCGGCCCCGGACAGCGGCACGCAGGACGTGCCGTTGAGCGCGCCCGCCGCGCCCGGCGATGGCCAGTTTGAAACCCGCGAACTTCCGCTCGTGGCGCCGTCCGCCTCGGCCGCAGGTGCGCTGGGCATGCCCGCCACGCAACCGGATGCTTCGAATCCGGCGGCTGCACAACCGGGCAGCGCCTTGCCGCCGTCGGCAGCTGCCGGCAACTACGCGGTCAACTTTGGCGCCTATGCCAGTGAGGCCGATGCCGATGCGGTGATTGCGCATCTGAAGAAATCCAACCTGCCGGGCTTCCGCCAGGCCGACACCATCAACGGCCGCCCGGCGTGGCGCGTGCGCATTGGTCCTTATGTGGACCGCGCGCAGGCTGAACTGGTGCGGCTGGAAGCCGGCAAAGTTCGCAACGACGTCAACGCGCAGGTGGTGGTGCTCGATGCCAACGCCGAAACGCCGGCAGCCGTCGCCGCGACCCCGGCGCCAAGCACCGCCAGCGCTGCAGCGCCCACCGCGCCGGTGCGCACTGAAGCCCTGCCGCCGGAGCCGGCCAAGCCAGTGGCCGCTGCGCCGAGGCCGGAAGCTCCCAAACCCACGCCCAAGCCCGAGGCTCCCAAGCCAGTGGCAGCGACGCCTGCGGCCAAGCCGGAAGCCAAGCCGGAAGTGCGCACTCCGGCGGCGCCGGCTGCCAGCAATGTTGGCTTTGCCGTGCAGCTGGGCGCGTTTGGCCAAGCGGCCGATGCCAACGCCCTGCGTGACCGTGCCCGCGCGGCCGGTTTCAGCGCCTTCGTCGAGCAGGTGCGTACCGACAACGGCGTGCTCAACCGCGTCCGCATCGGGCCAGTGGCCAACCGTGCCGAGGCCGAGCAGCTCAAGGCGCAAGTGGCCGCCAAGGTCGGCATCGCCGGCATGGTGCGTCCGCATCCTTGATGCAGCCCCAAGACAGCGCGTTGAGCGGCCATCATCTGGCGGCGTGTTCACAGCGAGCACGCCGTGGTTGATCTGATTCTGCTGGGCATCATTGCCCTGTCGGCCGTGTTCGGTCTGATCCGTGGCCTGCTGGCCACGGTGTTGGGCGTGGCCTCATGGGTGGTAGCAGGCTGGGTCGCGTTTCGTTTTGGCGAGCGGGCGGCGCTGCTGCTGTCCGCCGGCGTGCCGCCCTCCACCGGTGAATATGTCGCCGGCTACGTGCTGGCCTTCATTGGCGGCCTGCTCGCCATGGCGCTGGTCAGCTGGATGCTGCGCGGCGTGGTCAATTCCACCGTACTGCTGAAAGGCCCCGACCGCCTGTTGGGGCTTTGTCTGGGAGCCGTGCGCGGCGTACTGCTGGCAGTGCTGGCGGCTTTGCTGATGGGTTTCACCTCGATGACTGAGGAGCAGTCATGGCGCCAGTCGGCGGTGCTGCCGTGGCTGCAGCCCTCGGTGAACTGGCTGCGCAGCAAGTTGCCGCAGGTGCCCGAGTTGCCTGAGTTGCGCGAAATGGCGCTGATGGACTTGGGGAAGTCGGTACTCACAGGCGATAATGCCGGACCGAACGAAGCAGACGCGGGCAATAGATGGCCGCCGACGGGAGTGGATGCAGGCTCAGCCAATGAGCCGCTGCCGCACCCGGATGCAGGCCCATCAGCGGACCCGACGAGGGCGTTGCCCTCCAATATCGACCCGGCGCAGGTGCGCCCGGGTCAACCCGATCCCATCCGGGTCGAGGTACGCGGCCAGGCACGGCCACCTTCACGTTAACCGGGCGCCTGCGCCCAGCGGAGATCGCGCAACATGTGTGGCATCGTCGGAATCGTCGGCAACCAGAACGTCGCCGGGCAGCTTTATGACGGCCTGACCGTCCTCCAGCATCGCGGCCAGGATGCCGCAGGCATCGCCACCGCCAACGGCACGCGTCTGCGTGTGGAAAAGGCCAACGGCCTGGTGCGTGATGTGTTTGATGAGCGGCGCATGGCGCTGCTGCAGGGCCGCATCGGCATCGCCCATGTGCGTTACCCCACCGCAGGTTCGGAAGGCACCGACGAGGCGCAGCCGTTCTACGTCAATTCGCCCTACGGCATTGCCCTGGCGCACAACGGCAACCTGATCAACACCGAGGCGCTGCGTCGCCAGGTGTTCGAGGCGGACCGCCGCAACATCAATACCGATTCGGACAGCGAAGTGCTGTTGAACGTGTTTGCCTACGAGATGGACGCGCAGGGCATGCTCACCCCGGAAGCGGCCATCCGCGCCGTGGCCGGTGTGCACCGCCGCTGCAAGGGCGGCTACGCGGTGGTCAGCGTGGTGCTGGGCCTGGGCCTGGTGGCATTCCGTGACCCGCATGGCATCCGTCCGTTGGTGCTGGGCAAGCGCAAGCACGTGGAAGGCGACGAGTACATCGTGGCGTCTGAATCCGTGGCGCTGGATGTACTGGGCTTCGAGCGCGTGCGCGATGTCGCGCCGGGCGAAGCGGTGGTCATCACCGAGCGTGGCGAGCTGTTCACCGAAGTGTGTGCCGCCAACACGCAGCAGACGCCGTGCATCTTCGAGTACGTGTATTTCGCACGTCCGGATTCGATGATGGACAACGTGTCGGTGCACAAGGCGCGCATGCGCATGGGCCAGAAGCTGGGCGAGAAGATCCTGCGCCTGCGTCCGGACCACGACATCGACACCATCATCCCGATCCCGGACACCTCGCGCGATGCGGCGTTGGAAATGTCCAACGTGCTGGGCGTGAAGTACCGCGAAGGCTTCGTCAAAAACCGTTACGTCGGCCGCACTTTCATCATGCCGGGCCAGGGTGAGCGACAGAAATCGGTACGCCGCAAGCTCAACCCCATCCACCTGGAATTCCGCAACCGCGTGGTGCTGCTGGTGGATGACTCGATCGTGCGTGGCACCACCAGCCAGCAGATCGTGCAGATGGCGCGCGACGCCGGTGCGCGCAAGGTGTACCTGGCCAGCGCTGCGCCGCCGGTGCGTTACCCCAACATCTACGGTATCGACATGCCGGCCGCGGAAGAGCTGGTCGCGCACAACCGCACTGTCGAGGAAATCGAGAAGCATCTGGGCTGCGACTGGTTGGTCTACCAGGATCTGGAAGACCTGGAAGTCGCCGTGCGCGAAGGCAACCCGGACGTGAAGGAATTCGACTCGTCCTGCTTCAATGGCAAGTACGTCACCGGCATCGAGCCGGGTTACTTCGAGCGCATCCAGCAACTGCGCTCGGACGAAGCCAAGAAGCTGCGCCGCGCCTGATCGGCCAGCAAAGCGCGTAAACCGCTTAAGCCCTTCTCCCGTCTGCGGGAGAGGGGTGAGGGCGGAGCGAAATAGCAATGTCGAACTGCCCATAGCAACACCACACGTACAAAGTGATCAACCAGAAAATCGCCTGATCCGCTTTGTCTAAGCCCCTCTCCCGTTTACGGAGTGAGAGGGGCCGCCCGCGGACCACCGCTCCGCTGCCCATCCAACGCCCTTGCGTCAGCGCAAGGGCCGGGGCGCGAAGCGGGGGGGTTGGGGTGAAGGGAAGAACGCAGCGGCAATGCCGGAGTGCCCATGACAACACCACACGCACAAGTGACAACGTCTGCCACTACGCCCTTTCCGCCGCACGAGGCAGAGGGTTTCTCGCTGCTTGATGCCGCCTGCCGCTGCATGGCCGCTTCCGATCCGCTTGAGAAAGTAGCGCTCACCCAGCACTACGCCGCACGCTACCGTGCAGGCGCATTGAAGCTGCCGGCGCACGCCCCCGAGCCCGAGCCCATCCGCACGCCTGGTCGCCCCGCGCAGTTGGTGCTGGTGCATCCACGCGATCTGGCGCGGCGTGGTTTTGGTTCGCCAGAAGGGCGCGCGGTGTTCATTCACGCCATCGCCCATATCGAACTCAATGCCATCGACCTGGCCTGGGATGCGGTGTATCGCTTCCGTGGGTTGCCGGCCAGTTTTTATTCCGATTGGGTGAGCTGTGCCGACGACGAGGCGCGGCACTTCATGCTGCTGCGCGAGCGGTTGTTGAGCTATGGCCACGACTACGCCGATTTCCCCGCACACAACAATCTCTGGGACATGTGTGAGCGGACCGCGCACGACGGTTTGGCCCGCATGGGGCTGGTGCCGCGCGTGTTGGAAGCCCGTGGCCTTGATGTCACCCCGGCCATGATCACCAAGCTGCGTTCGCTGGGCGATGAAGCCACCGCCGATGTGCTGGAAGTGATTCTGCGCGAAGAAGTCGCCCACGTTGCAGCGGGTTCGCGTTGGTACCGCTGGTATTGCGAACGTGCAGCGGTCGATCCGCGTACCCGCTTCAAGGAACTGCTGCGCGAATACGCCGGCGGTTACCTGCGTGGCCCGTTCAATGTCGAGGCGCGCCTGTTGGCCGGTTTCGATGAGGACGAGTTGGCGGACCTGGTCGAACAGGCCGGCTGAAGCGGATTGCCGCAGATCAGCAGGTGCGCCACACGGCGTGCGGTCGAACTGCTGAACAATTCCGCTGATGGCGTTCGGTCTGATTGACGTGCCCTGCACAGCATCGCACCATCGGGTCCAGTACACAGGAGTGTCCGCCATGCTGCGTTGCCTGATTGCTGTTCTTGCGCTGTCGCCGTTGCTTGCCGCGGCAGATAACCCCGCTGACGAGCGCACGGTCGAGCAGGCCAGTGAACTGGTGCCGTTGTGTCGGCAGGAGGTGGAAGCGCGTTATGTGGCCAAGGACATTCCCACCTATCAATGGCGCGCCTCGTATCACGATCGCGGCAATACGTTGTACGTCGATGGCTTCATCCGTGCCGGTGGTCAGGATATCGCTGTGGCCTGCCGCATCGCCCGTGGTGCACGCGAGCGTTACATCACGGTGGAGATCACAGACCCGCGCGTGTGATGGATGTGGGATCAAATTCACCGGGGGCATATACACCGGTGCTTACCGTTCATAGGGAAATAGAGGAGCGTTTCATGAAGAAGATGTACATCGGGATGGCCTTGTTGATGGCATTGGCGGGCTGCAAACAGCCGGCGCCTGCTGCACCCGAAGCGGCAGCCGAGCCGGCAGTGGCCGAACAGCCGGCCGCGGTTGTGTCCAGCGAGTTCCCTGCTGTCCTTCAGGCCTCGGGCACCGAGCCGTTCTGGGGCGTGCGTGTGGAAGACGGCAAGCTTTCTTACACCACGCCGGAAACCATGGATGCGCCACACCTGTTGGAAGGCAAGCGCGAACTGGTTGACGGCGCGCTGACGGTGCAGGGTGGTGAGGGTGATGCGGCATTCAAAATCACCATCAAGCACGGTGAGTGCTCCGATGGCATGTCAGACCTGAGTCAACCGTTCACCGCTGAGTTCGTGCTTGGCAAAGATACGTTCAAGGGTTGTGCACGTGACCCGTCGGTGGCCGTGGAAGCGCCCTGACCTGAGCGCACCGCCCCTTGGAAAATCTCAGCATTACCGCTGAGAGGGAACTAACAGCAAAGGCCGGGAGCATGTCCCGGCCTTTGTCGTTGAAGCCTTGCTGATTGAAGCGGTGACTCAGCCCTGCAGGGCTTCCAGACGGAAACCATCGGCATCCACGCGCAGCACCGAGCCTTGCTCGTACCAGTCGCCCAACACAATGCGGGTGCAGCTGTGCTCGCCGGCCTGCACGGTGTGGATGGCCGGGCGATGGGTGTGACCGTGGATCATGGTGTCGATGCCGTAGCGCTGGAACGTGGCCAGCACTTCGTCAGGGGCCACATCGGTGACGGTCTCGAACTGACCGCGATCGTCCTGTTTCATTTCCATTTGCCGCGCCTGGCTGGCCGCACGCGCTTTCTGGGCGAAGGCGATGCGGGCTTCCAACGGCTGTGACAGGAACTGCGCAATGAACGCCGGGTCGCGCGTCTGCGCGCGAAAGGCCTGGTAGGCCACATCGTCGGTGCACAGCAGGTCGCCGTGCTGCAGCAGCACCGGCTTGCCGTACAACTCGATCACCGAGGGGTCGGGCAGGATGCGCATGCCGGCGCGGGCGGCGTAATCGTTGCCCACCAGAAAATCGCGGTTGCCACGGATGAAGTACACCGGCACGCCGGCGTCATGTACTTGGCGCAGCGCCTTGGCGACGGCATCGGCAGCGCTGGAGGGCGTGTCGTCACCGATCCAGGCTTCAAACAGATCGCCCAGGATGTACAGCGCCTCGGCCTGGCGTGCTTCGTCGCGCAGGAACTGGAGGAACAGCTCGGTGATGGCTGGACGGCTGGGGTCCAGATGCAGATCGGAGATGAACAGCGTGGTCATGCCCCGCATTGTAGGGCCAGATTACAAAGCCAGTGGCCACAGCTGCAGCGAGGCGGTGCCCAGCAACAGGCCGATACCGGTGGCGGCCAGCACATCGCTGGGGTAATGCAAGCCAAGCACTACCCGCGACATCGCCACGCCCGCGGTGAATGGCACCAGCAGCGGCGCCAGCCATGGGTAATACGCCAGCGCCACCACGGTGAACGACACCGCGTGCAAGGTGTGGCCGGAGGGGAAGCTGTATTCATCCAGCGGCGCCACCCAGGCACGGATGCGCAGATCGGCGGCAAACGGGCGGGGCCGCCGTGTCCAGCGTTTGAGTCCTTTGTACAGGGTCAATGCGACCGCACCGGTAGCCGCCATGTGGATGGATGCCTGCAGGCCATCCAGGCCGTCAGCCAGTACCAGTGCGCCCATCAGCATGTACCAGAACACTCCGTCACCGAGTCGGCTCAGGGCCGAGAACGCGATGCGGATGCCGCGACGGCGGCCGTAATGATTTGCGCGACGGCACCAGCGTGCTTCGCGGGCGGCAATACCTTCAGGCGGCAGCAATGGCATGAGCGCGTCTCCGGGTGGCCAGTTCGTCCAGCAACGCCTCGAATTCGGCAACGACCTTTTCCGGATGCAGACGCTGCATGGCACGGCTGGCGTTGGCGCCGAGCGTGGCGCGCATTTCATTGTCACCGGCCAACTGCACGGCCGCAGCAACGAAGGTTTCGTCGTTCTCCACTGCAACGCCGCTGTGGCCGCTGTGCAGGTGTTCGCGCGCTGCACCGTAGTTGAAGGCCACCGTTGCCAAGCCGCTGGCCATGGACTCCAGCGTGACGTTGCCGAACGTTTCGCTGCGGCTGGGGAACAGAAACAGATCCCCGCTGGCGAAATGGCGGGCCAGGGCCTCGCCACGCTGGACGCCGCAGAAGATGAAGTCGGGGTTTTCGTACGCCAGCTTCTCGCGCAGCGGGCCATCGCCCACCCAGACGAAGCGGGCCTTCGGGCGTATCTGCTGGATGCGGCGGAAGGCCTTCACCGCCAGGCCAAGATTCTTTTCCGCCGCGATACGGCCGACGTGCATCACCACCAGGCCGGCACCTTCGACGCCCCATTCCGCACGCAGGGCCGCATCGCGACGGGAGGGGTCGAACTGGCTGGCATCCACTGCCCGCGCCAACTGATGTGCCCGGGTAAAGCCGTTGTCCTGCAGGAACTGGCGCAGCTCGTTGGTGGGCACCAAGGTGGCATCGGCCTGGTTGTGGAAGCGCCGCATCCAGCCCAGCGCTGCGGCCTGCAGCCATGCCGCGCCGTAGTCGGGCAGGTATTCGTCAAAGCGGGTATGCAGGCCCGAGGCCACCGGAATGCCCAGCCGCCGCGCGGTGCGCATTGCCGACCAGCCCAGCGGGCCTTCGGTGGCGATGTAGATGGCGTCTGGCCGGTGCTGCTGCCATTGGCGGGTGAGACGTTGTGGTGCGGGCAGGCCGAAGCGCAGGCCGGGATAGCGGGGCAGGGCGGCGCCGCGCACCAGTGTTTCGTGCGCGGCTGCGTTGTCGTGTGACTGGCGGGGGCGGACCAGGTCCACTTCATGCCCGCGTCGGCGCAATCCCTGTTCCAGGCTCTGTACGGTCAGAGCGACGCCGTTGATCTCCGGCGGATAGGTCTCGGTGACGATGGCATAGCGCATGGCGGCCTCCCGGTTTTCCGGAAGGATGCGCGGCGGTCATGAAGCAATGATTACGCCGTTCTGACGCCTTTGTGACCGGGCCGCAACGCGGTGCGCTGGATGACGGGAAAAAGCCACGGCCCGTCCAGGCCTTGGCTGCCTTCCTGCATCGGCGGAGAGGGCCGATCAGAAACGCTGTTGATATTTCATGTACATGAAACGCCCGATGTCATGGCCGCCGTAGTACGAAAACGCCGAGCTCAGTCTGCTGTACATCAGCAGGCCTTCCTTCTGAAACACGTTGTTGGCGCCGACGGAAACAGTGGCATCCCACGGTAACTTGTAGCGGATCTGCGCGTCGTGGAAGGTCACCGCACCGCACTCCTTGTAGTTGCGTGTGCGCCGGTATCAGGGTGCGCACGGCCCAGCTCACGCCGAGGTTCCGCAGCTCCCAGCCCAGCACCAGATAGGAACGGATGCGGAAGCTGCTGCCGATGCCGGTAGTGGGAACCTGATTGGCATCGCTGGTTGAACGGAAAACGTTCTTGCCGACAGTGGTGGCGGCCCAGCCCGCATTGAACCTGCCGTAGTGGGTGTCCGTCAGGTAGTTGATGCAGTGCTTTGCATGCGCGGTAACCCGCTGATGTGCTGATGGACAGGCCACAATGCACAAAGGCGCGAGTTGAACTCACGCCTTTGTGTTCGATGCGAATGGCGATGTGATGCGTTCGCTGCGGCTGTGATCTTTCAATCAGGTCACGAATGGACGAAAGCTGATGCCCAGGCCGGGCATGCTTTCCGCTTCACCGACCAGATCAGCGCGCAGCAGCGGGCGGGCATCGATGAAGTTCTTGGACAACACCAGCGACAGCGTGTTGCCGTCGACGGAAAGCTCCAGCGTAGGGATCGGATCGGACTCGTGTGCACGGTGCAACAGCACCGCCAGTCGCAGCAGCGCAGCCGTGCGCTTGGCGGGCAGCAGCAGGCGGTCGGGCAGGGCTTCAAACGCACTCTTGGGGATGCCGCGCCGGTGCGTGCGGATCAGCGCCGCCAGCATCTGCTGTTCCTGTCGCGAGAAACCTGCGATATCCGAATGTTCCAGTACATAGCTGCCGTGGGTGTGATAACCGCTGTGCGCGATCATCAGCCCCAACTCATGCAGGCGTGCGGCCCAGCCGAGCATGCGGGCATCGTCCGAATCCAGTTTCCAGCTGTCGGCGACCTGCTCGAACAGGCGCTGCGCGGTGGCTTCCACACGCTGCGCCTGTACCTCGTCGATGGCATAGCGCCGGGTCAGCGCGACCACCGATTCGTCACGCGGATCGTTGTCGCTTGCACGGCCCATGATGTCGTAGAGAATGCCTTCACGCATCGCCGCCTTGCTGACCAGCAGCTTCTGCAGGCCCAAGGCTTGGAACGCGGCTTCCAGCACCAGCACACCACCGGCAATGATCGGCCGCCGCTCGCTCGACAGCGTCGGCAGGTTGATGTCATCAATCTGCTTGGCGCGCAGCAGCTCTTCGCGCAACTGCGGCAATGCCTCGGCGGTGATGGCGCCTTTGCTCAGTTTCATCGCCGCACAGATTTCGCTGATGGCCTTGTGCGTGCCGGACGAACCCAGTGCTTCCTGCCAGCCCAGCGCTTTGTACTTGTTGGCGAACGGCTGGAACTCGGCACCGATTTCAGTCAGTGCATCTTTCCAACGCTTCTTGCTGAGCTTGCCGCCGGGAAAGAAACGGCGCGTGCTGGCAATGCAGCCGGCCTGCAGGCTCTCGCGTTCCAGCGTCTGCATGCCACGGCCGATGATGAACTCGGTGGAGCCACCGCCAATGTCGATCACCAGCCGGTGCTGGTCTGGCTTGGGTGGCTGCGCATGGGCAACACCGAGGTAAATCAAGCGCGCTTCTTCGCGCCCGCTCACCACTTCAATGGCGTGGCCCAAGGCGGTTTCGGCCGGCATCAGGAACGACAGCGGCGAGCGCAGCTGGCGCACGGTGTTGGTGGCCAGGGCGCGCACGCGGTACGGCGGGATGTTGCGGATGCGCTGGCCAAAGCGGGCCAGGCATTCCAGCGCGCGCTGGCGGGCTTCTGACGACAGGCCGCCCTTGCCATCCAGGCCATCGGCCATGCGCACGGTCTCGCGGAGGCGATCAACCACCCGCAACTGCCCGAGCAGATAGCGCGCGATGACCATGTGGAAACTATTGGAGCCCAGGTCGATGGCGGCAAGTAGATCGCCGTCCTGCAAGGGGGGGGGAGTCATGGAGGACTGAGGCATTGCGGAATGGTAGCCGAAGGCCGGGGGGCCGCGTCACCCCGGATTTGTGAGTGCTATGTGAGCAACCCTGGGCGGGCCAGGCGGCATGGCGCAGCGCGCCTGCGGCGGATGCCTGCGCGGGCATGAGAGGGGTGGCTGACGGCGAGCGACCGGCAGCACCGCGACGGCCAAGCTGCCCCTCTCGCTGGAGGCAGTGAGAGGGGCGGCGGGCGCTTACAAACCCGACAGCAGGGTCTGCTGCGCGGAGTGCGGCGGTTGGCCGGGCGCAGGCTCGCATTGCTGATAGCGCCCATCAGCCTGCAGTTCCCAGGCGTTGAGGTTGTCGTCCAGATAGTTCTGCAGTACGTCGCGATAGATGCGGCGGGCCAGGTCGTTGTCCAAGATGGGGAAGCAGGTCTCCACCCGGCGCAGCAGGTTGCGTTCCAGCCAGTCGGCGCTGGCGCAATACAGCTCCGGCGCGCCGTTGTTGCCGAACCAATAGACGCGGCTGTGCTCCAGAAAACGGCCAACGATCGAGCGCACGCGGATGTTATCCGACACACCTTCCACGCCCGGGCGCAGGGTGCAGGCGCCGCGCACGATCAGATCAATCTGCACGCCTGCCTGCGAGGCCGCATACAGCGCGCGGATCACCTGCGCCTCGTTGAGGGCGTTCATCTTGGCGATGATGCGGCCGGGCTTGCCAGCCAATGCCAGCTTGGTCTCGCGCTCAATGCGCTTGATCAACCCCGGATGCAGCGTGAAAGGTGACTGCAGCAGGCATTTGAGTTTCATCTTGGGTGCCAGGCCGGACAGCTGCTGGAACAACAGATGCACGTCATTGCCGATGTCGGCATCGGCAGTGATCAAGCTCAGGTCGGTGTACGCGCGTGCGGTGCCGCTGTGGTAGTTGCCGGTGCCCAAGTGCACGTAACGGCGCAGCTTGCGGCCTTCGCGGCGCACGATCAGCAGCATTTTGGCGTGCGTCTTGAAGCCGACCACGCCGTACACCACCTGCACGCCTGCATCCTGCAGGCGGTCAGCCAGGCCGAGGTTGGCTTCTTCGTCAAAGCGCGCGCGCAGCTCGACCACCACCGTCACGTCCTTGCCGTTGCGCGCGGCGAGGATCAGCGCTTCGACAATGCCGGAGTCTTTGCCGGTGCGGTAAAGCGTCTGCTTGATGGCCAGCACGTTCGGGTCCACCGCGGCTTCGCGGATCAGCTCAAGCACGGTGCTGAACGAATCAAACGGGTGGTGCATCAGGATGTCGCGACGCGCGGCCATCTCGAAGATGCCCTCAGGCGTCTTGAGCACGCGCGGCACCATCGGCGGGTATTTAAGGTCTGGCCGCTGCAGCAGGTCGTACACCTGGATCACACGGTTGAGGTTGACCGGGCCATTGATGCGGTACGCCGCGTTTTCGTACAAGCCAAAATTCTGCAGCAGCGTCTGCATGATCGGCTTGGGGCAATCGTGCGCGATTTCCAGGCGCACAGCGGGGCGATAGCCACGGTCCACCAACTCATCGCGCAGCGCCAGCGCCAGGTTTTCCACTTCCTCCTCATCCACCACCAACTCGGAGTTGCGGGTGACGCGGAACTGGTAGGCGCCTTGCACTTCCATGCCAGGGAACAGCTCATCGACAAAGGTCGACAGCACCGCCGACAGCAGCACGAAATTCTGTGAGCCGCCGAGCGACTCCGGCAGCTGGATGATGCGCGGCAGCGAGCGCGGCGCGCGTACCAGCGCCAGGTGACCGGTGCGGCCAAACGCATCGGTGCCCTTCAGCACGACAACGATGTTCAGTGATTTGTTGAGGATCTTCGGGAACGGATGCGACGGGTCCAACCCCAGCGGCGACAGCACCGGCATGATCTCGTTGCGGAAGTACGCGCGCAGCCAGCGGCGCTGGCGCGCCGTCCATGCCTTCTGCGCAAGGATGCCGACACCGGCATCCGCCAATGCCGGGCGCAGCACGTCATTCCAGCAACGGTATTGGTTGTCCACCAGTTCGGCGGCGCGGTCGTGGATGGCGGTGAGGATGGCCTGCGGGCTCATGCCGTCCGGTGCTGGCGGCAGGCCGAACTCCTGCGCATGGCGCACCGCTGCAGCGCGGATCTCGAAGAATTCATCCAGATTGGTGCAGGAGATGCACAGGAAGCGCAGGCGTTCGAGCAACGGCACCTGTTCGTCCATCGCCTGTGCCAGCACGCGGAAGTTGAAGTCCAGTTGCGACAGTTCCCGGTTGATGTACAGCGCCGGGTCACGCAGCGGGTCGGGAGCGATGACGGCAGGTGCAGGGGCGGGAGGGTTCATGCCGGGGAGTCTTCCGTGGGTGCGGTCGTGGAGGTGGAGCTGCGCGGACGTACGTGTTCGGCGTCGAAGTGGCAGGCAAAGGTGCTGCCTTTGCCCACTTCGCTACGGATGTCCAGGCGCGCCTGGTGCAGGCCAAGAATGTGCTTGACGATGGACAGCCCCAGACCGGTGCCGCCGCTTTCGCGCGAGCGGCTGCTGGACACGCGGTAGAAGCGTTCGGTGAGGCGCGGCAGATGATTGGCCGGGATGCCGTAACCGGTGTCGGTCACCGAAAGCGCGGCACCTTCGCCTTCGCGGTTGAACGTGAGGGTGATGTGGCCGCCAGCGGGCGTGTAGCGCACGGCATTGGTCAGCAGGTTGGAGAACGCGCTGTGCAGTTCCTTGTTGGAACCGGCCAGGTCCACGCCCGCGTTGTCTTCCACCGTGATGGTGTGACGGCCTTGGCTGTGCGCTTCGGCTTCGCGACGCAGCGAGGCGAGCATGGAGGTCATCGGCACCGTTTCCAGCTCGGTGTGCTGCTGCGATTCCAGCCGCGACAAGGTGAGCAGGTCTTCAACCAACTGCGCCATGCGCTGCGACTGCTTGCGCATTTCGGTCAACATCGGGCCGGTATCGGGGAAATCCTCCGGCTCCATCATGTCCAGGTATCCGTGGACGACGGTCAACGGCGTACGCAGTTCGTGCGAGACGTTGGCCACGAAGTCACGTCGTACCTGTTCCAGATGCAGCAGCTTGGTGACATCGCGCGCCACCAGCAGCCAATGATGGTCAGAGTACGGGATCAGCCGTATATGCAGGCGGATGCCTGCATCCACCGGCGAACTTGCATCAAGGATGGGCTCTGCATTGCGGCCACCGGCCAGCCAATGTGCAAGCGGCAGTGGCTGCAGGCGTTCGACCAATGGCGCTTCCATGTCGGCTGGGTGTTGCAGGCCGAGCAGGCTGGTGGCTGCTTCGTTGAACCACTGCACGCGCTGGGTGTTGCGGTCCACCACCACCACCGCATCGGGCAGTGCGGCGGCGGCGGCGCGGTAGCTGCGCAGCATGTCGATCAGGCGCCGCTTGCGCGTGCGCATTTCCTGTTGATTGCGATACAACAGGCGATCCAGTTCATTCCACACGCCGGTGCCGTCGGACGTCTCCCAGCGTTGGCGCGCGGTAAGCCGAAGCAGTACTTTCCGCAGCCGCCAGTAATGCCACGCCAGTATCGCCAGTGCGGCGATTGCCACGCTCAACGCCGGGTGCCCGATCAGCCATCCCGACAGCCCGGCCAGCAGCAACAGCACAGCCACGGTGGCCAGTGTTTTCAACCAGGCAGATCGGAATTTACGGGGCATTGCACTCTCGGGTATTGCAGGTGGGGCCAGCGGGAGGAACCTGGGTTATAGCATCAAGCCTGCAGACAAGCAGGCCGGCTCAGGTGGAAGCGGAGAACCGATAGCCGGCACCGCGCACGGTCTGCACCATGTCTTCGGCGGCAAACGGCTCCAGCGTTTTTCGCAGGCGGCGGATGTGCACGTCGATGGTGCGCTCTTCCACATACACGCTGCCGCCCCATACGTGGTCGAGCAGTTGCGAGCGTGTGTAGACGCGCTCAGGGTGGGTCATGAAGAAATGCAGCAGGCGGTATTCGGTGGGGCCGATCGGCACGGGCACGTCGCCGGCAAACACGCGGTGCGCGGCGCCATCGATACGGATGCTGCCAACAGCAACGCTGCCGTCTTCGTCATCGTCGCGGGTGCGACGCAGTACGGCGCGGATGCGCGCCAACAGTTCGCGCGCGGAAAACGGCTTGACCACATAATCGTCCACGCCCGCTTCCAACCCACCGACGCGGTCGTTCTCTTCGCCACGGGCGGTGAGCATGATGATCGGCACGTCGCGGGTCAGCGCATCTTTGCGCCAGCGCCGGGCAAGCTCCAGGCCGCTGGTGCCGGGCAGCATCCAATCCAGCAGGATCATGTCCGGCACGCGGTCGGCAATGGCGGTCTGTGCCTCCAGTGCGTCGCCGGCATGCACCGGCTCGTATTCGCCCTTACGCAGGGCGAAGGCGACCATGTCACGGATCGCGGGTTCGTCATCGACAATCAGGATGCGTTTGAGCACGTCGTGGCTACCGTTAAGCCCATCAAGCGGGGGATGCGCCCAGTAGACTACGGTTTGATGACGGGTTTGTGACACCGGCCGGCGATAACGTTGCCGGCCGTGCAGGAAGGGCTCAGTTGCGTGACATTTCCGGGTCACGAATGCCGAGGCGGCGCATCTCCAGTACGGCCGGCATGATGGTTTCGATCCGGGCATTCACCCGTGCGCGGCTCACGTAATCCAGGCCGGGGCGTTTGAGCAGCGCCTCGAATTGAATCAACGCCTGTTCCGGGCGGCCATTGAGATAGGCGGCCTCGGCGTAGGCCTCACTGGCGCGGGGGGCGTCGCCGGCCAGTTCGCTGGCGCGGGCAAACGTGCTCTGCAATACCGGGTCGTCGCTGCTTTTGACCAGCAGCGGCCGCAGCATGGCTTGGGCGCGCTTGCCGGCCTCCTCACCGCCTTGTTCATTGAGTACGCCGGCGTAGGTCAGCGCCACCGGCCGGCTTTGTGGCAGGCGTTTGAGCAGGGCATCGAAACGTCGGTTGGCGTCGCTGTGCTTGCCGCTGCGGGATTCCGCCTCGCCCAGCGCCAGCGCGACCCACAGGTTGTCCGGGTACTCCGATTGCAACAGCTGCAGGTCCTGCAGGGCCAGGGCGGTGGCGACGCCGCCGTCGCGCAGGCGGGCAATTGCCACGCCGTAACGTTGCGGGTCGGTCAGGCCGTCCTTCTGGCTGCGCTTGAGGTTTTCATACTCGCGCACCAGCTCCGACGGGGTGGGTGCGCTGAGCACGCGCAGGCGCTCGCGGGCCCAGTCAAACAAGCCAGTTGTTCCGCGCGGCAGGCCGGCATCGGGCAGGCTCAGCTGCAGCCCGGCAGGCAGCAGCGGGTTGCCCTGGCTGCCGAGCGGGTCGCGGCTGGCGTCGGGCTCGGATGGGTTGACGCGCTCCTGACGCACCCCGGTGGGGGTTTGCGTGGTCAGCAGCACCGTGTCTTTCTTCATCTGGTCGGCGCGGGCCTTGGCCTCGCTGATGCGGGTGATGTTGACCGGGTGGGTGCGCAGGAAATCCGGGGTTGAATAGCCGCCTTGGTTGCCGCGCATCGCCGCGGACATGCGCTCGAAGAAGCCGGCCATCGCGTCCACGTCGTAGCCGCTGCGGGCCAGTGTGCGGATGCCCAGGCGGTCGGCTTCCGATTCGTTGGAGCGGGTGTAGTTGATCTGGCGCTGCTGCATCAGACCCATGCCGGAGGTGATGGCCGCCATGGTCGCGTCACCGGAGGAGTTGCTGCCGGCCTGCTGGGCCGCTACCACCGCCGCCAGCATGCCCAGCAGGATCGGGATCTGGTCGCGCTGGGCCCGTTCCACACCGCGGAGCACATGCTGCTGGGTGACGTGGGCAATTTCGTGGGACAGCACCGCCGCAACCTCGTCCTCGCGCTCGGCGGTCAGCACCAGCCCGGCGTTCATGCCGATATAGCCGCCCAGCGTGGCGAAGGCGTTGATCTGGCGGTCCTTCATCATGAAGAAGGTGTACTTCTGCTGCGGCTGGGCGCTGTTGGAGCCCAGACGCGTGCCCATGGTGCCGAGCCAGTCGTTCACCAGCGGGTCGTCCAGCAGGTAACCGTAGTTGCGCAGCTCGCGCAGCATCATGCCGCCGTACTCGGCCTGACGTGCCGGGGTCAGCAGTTCACCGGCCGACGATCCAATGTCGGGCAGCTTGGTGTCGTCAGCGAAGGATGGCGGGACGGCCAGGGCCAGGGTGACGGCGGTGGCGAGCAGAAGCGTGCGCAAGCGGTGGCTCCGAAAAGGCTGGGCGGAGGATGACGGGGAACCCCGGTGGGGATGTGAAGCACAGGTTAATCCGCAGTGTTCCGCGGGTGGCGTCGAAAAAGCTGTCGGCCGCTACCATATACAGACATTGTTTCCAGTCAGGAGTTTCTTTGTGAGCAACGAAACCAGTGGCACCACCGGTACGCCGGAGATCACCATCTACTCCACCGCGGTGTGCCCGTACTGCGTGGCGGCCAAGAATTTCCTGAAGAGCAAAGGCCAGTCCTGGACCGAGGTGCGTATCGACCTTGATCCGGTCGCGCGCGAAAAAATGATGGCCAGCACCCGCCGTACCAGCGTGCCGCAGATTTTTGTCGGCGACGTCCATGTGGGCGGCTATGACGACATGATGGCGCTGCACCGTGAGGGCAAGCTGGAGCCGTTGTTGGCCGGGCAGGGCGCGTGAGCGGGCAGGCCGACAACGACCGCCTGGCGGAGTTCACCGAATTCCGCCAGCGCATGAACCAGCGCATCCTGGCCGAGCCCAATCAGGTGGTCCGGCGCTTTTTCGCGCTCGACACCCAGACCTACCAGGCCGGTGCGCTGGATGTGAAGACCAAGGAGCTGCTTGGCCTGGTCGCCTCGATGGTGCTGCGCTGTGATGACTGCATCAGCTACCACGTCGCCCAGTGCAAGCAGGCCGGAGTCAGCCGGGAAGAGTTCTTCGAGACGTTCTCGGTCGGGCTGGTGGTGGGCGGTTCGATCGTCATTCCGCACCTGCGCCGGGCCGTGGACTTCCTTGACCAGCTGGAAAGCGGCACGGCCCAGGCCCCGGTCGGGCACGACCACGGCTGAACCCAGACCTTTGTCGGGTTGGGGGAAGAAGCCCGGATCAGGCATAATTGACAGTTGAAACTGTTTCAAGCGCGCCGGTATCCGGGCAGCCGGCCGGACGGGCGCTTTCTCTCCTCCCTGTTCGGAATACCAAGAAAATGACGCAGACAATCACCGTCATCCGTGGCGATGGCATCGGCCCGGAAATCATGGACGCAACCCTGTTCGTGCTCGACAAGCTCGGCACCGGGCTGCAGTACGAGTTCGCCGACGCAGGCCTGGCCGCGCTGGAAAAGCACGGTGAGCTGATCCCGGCGTCCACGCTGGAGTCCATCACCAAGAACAAGGTGGCCCTGAAGAGCCCGCTGACCACGCCGGTCGGTGGCGGTTTCAGCTCGATCAACGTGGCTCTGCGTCGCCAGTTCGACCTGTACGCGAACGTGCGCCCGGCCATTTCGTTCCCGAACACCAAGTCGCGCTACGAAAACATCAACATGATCACGGTGCGTGAGAACACCGAGGGCGCCTACCTGGCCGAAGGTCAGGAAGTGTCGGCCGACGGCGAGACCGCGTTCTCCGGCACCCGCATCACCCGCAAGGGCTCCGAGCGCATCGTGCGTTACGCCTTCGAGCTGGCCAAGAGCACTGGCCGCAAGAAGGTCACCGCCGTGCACAAGGCAAACATCATCAAGTCCACCTCGGGCCTGTTCCTGGACGTGGCGCGCGAAGTTGCTGCCAAGTACCCGGAGATCGAGTTCCAGGAAATGATCGTGGACAACGCCTGCATGCAGCTGGTGATGCGTCCGGAACAGTTCGACATCATCGTCACCACCAACCTGTTCGGCGACATCATCTCCGACCTGTGTGCTGGTCTGGTTGGCGGCCTGGGCCTGGCCCCGGGTGCCAACATCGGCGCTGATGCGGCCATCTTCGAAGCCGTGCACGGTACCGCGCCGGATATCGCAGGGCAGGGCAAGGCCAACCCGGTTGCGCTGATGCTGGGCGCCGCGCAGATGCTGGACCACGTCGGTCAGCCGGAAAATGCCGAGCGCCTGCGCAAGGCCATCGTCGCCACGATGGAAGCCAAGGATTCGCTGACCGGCGACCTGGGCGGCAACGGCACCACCATGAGCTTCGCTGAAGCCATCGCCAGCCGCGTCTGATTACGCTGGTAGTACCAGGTGTCAACTGAAACGGAGCGCGCAAGCGCTCCGTTTTTGTTTGTGCGTTGTCGCAGGGGGAGTCTTGAGGCTGGCAGCGTGTCTTCCCGTTGATGCCGATAAAGTAAAGGCATCGCATCGCTGCATGTGGGGCAAGAATGACGTGCCGCAATGTTGTGCTCATTGCGCAGGCGCGTGCGATGCCGTTGCGGTGATGTCGCGCGCTGCAAAAGCAGAAGGGCGCCGTGCGGCGCCCTTCGTGTCTTGCGTGCTGCGTTTGCGTCAGTTGCGCGACTGCAACTTTGACAGCAGGCGCAGGAACTCGATGTACAGCCACACCAGCGTGACCATCAGGCCGAATGCGCCATACCACTCCATGTACTTCGGCGCGCCGGCTTCCACGCCGCTTTCGATGAAATCGAAATCCAGCACCAGGTTCAGCGCCGCGATCACCACCACGAACAGGCTGAAGCCGATGCCGATCAGGCCCGAATCGTGGATGAAGGGAATGTTGATGTTGAAAAAGCCCAGCACGATGGTCGCCAGGTACACCAGCGCGATACCACCGGTTGCTGCCACCACGCCCAGCTTGAAGTTCTCGGTGGCTTTGATCAGCCCACTGCGGTACGCAAACAGCAGCGCAAACAGCGTGCCGAAGGTCAGGATCACCGCCTGGAACACAATGCCGTCGAAGCGTGCTTCGTAGATGGCCGAAATCGAGCCCAGGAAAAAGCCTTCCGCCAGTGCATATAGCGGTGCGCTGACCGGCGCCCAGGTCTTCTTGAAGATCGTCACCAGCGACAGGATGAAGCCGACGATCATGCCGCCCCACAGGTACAGGCGGCCGGAAGCGGCCAGCTCGCCGGTGTCGGTGAGTGTGTTGTTCCAGGCAAACGTCGCCGTCAGCACCGCCAGCAGCAACAGGATGCTGGTCTTGTTGACGGTGCCGTTGATGGTCATCGCATCGGCGCCGCGTGAGACCACGCTGCCGCTGCCAAGATCAAGGAAGGTAGATTCGGAAAGGGCTGGATTGCCGCTGCGCATGCCGTGCTCCATGGCTGATTGGTGGGGGATACAGTGCAAAAGCATACCTGCATCCATCAAAGTGAAAATTATCGTTGACAGAAACGGCCGGAATCCAGACAATAGCCGACTTCGCGGGGTAACCCGAGAGATTCACCGCCGGGGTATAGCGCAGTCTGGTAGCGCGCCTGCTTTGGGAGCAGGATGTCGGGGGTTCGAATCCCTCTACCCCGACCATCCGATGCACTCAATGCGCGTTGGATTGCGACAATCCGGTTCAGAGCGCCCGTAGCTCAACTGGATAGAGCACCGGCCTTCTAAGCCGGCGGTTACAGGTTCGATTCCTGTCGGGCGCGCCAATTGGTGCAAGCGGTAGGCAAGTTGTTTTTCAGTGGTGGCTGTAGCTCAGCTGGTTAGAGTTCCGGATTGTGATTCCGGCGGTCGGGGGTTCGAATCCCCTCAGCCACCCCACTGAACAAAAGAAACAACGGAGTCAAATCCGGGGTTTCAAAAAAAAGAAGGTTGCGGTAAGATTCGCACCCTGATTTTCAGGGCTGTTAGCTCAGTTGGTAGAGCAGTTGACTCTTAATCAATAGGTCCAAGGTTCGAATCCTTGACAGCCCACCAAATCAAGAAAAGCCATCAGCTCACGCTGGTGGCTTTTCCTTTTTATGTAAGCCCGGTGTTTTGGGCTGGTGTGGAAATCACCTCGCGGTGTAGAATCCGCACCTGAAGTTTCAGGGCTGTTAGCTCAGTTGGTAGAGCAGTTGACTCTTAATCAATAGGTCCAAGGTTCGAATCCTTGACAGCCCACCAGTTTGAAGCCATCGGAGCAATCCGGTGGCTTTTCTTTATCCGCCGTGGTGTTGGCTTCCGCTTTGCGGGCTTGCCTGCAACAATGGCGGTCTGAACCGGCTTTGCGAAAGTGGCGGAATTGGTAGACGCCCTGGATTTAGGTTCCAGTGCCGCAAGGCGTGGGGGTTCGAGTCCCCCCTTTCGCACCATTGCCCGGTCTTGTCTGCCCCTGCTGGGCGCTCCCCGTCATCATTGTGTACCCGCCACTGCTGGCGGTGACGGGCGATATCGGCCAAACTAAAGGGCTGCGGCGCAGACCCGCTTACTCACAACCGTTTCAACCATCACATCGTGCCGGGGCAGATGCCTCCGGTGGCAGGAGTCCACATGCAAGCTTCGATCGAATCCACCGGCAATCTGGAACGCCGCCTGAGCTTCTCACTGCCGCAAGAGCGTCTGCAGAGCCACATCAATGGTCGTCTGGGCGAAATCTCGCGTACCGCACGCATCAAGGGTTTCCGCCCGGGCAAGGTGCCGGCCAAGGTGATCGAGCAGCGTTTTGGCCCGCAGGTGCGCGCCGAGGCAATGGACGGTCTGCTGCGTGAAACCTTTGATGCCGCCCTGCGCGAGCACGAGCTGCGCATTGCTGGCAACCCGCGTATCGACAAGGCTGGCGAAGGCGAATTCGACTTCGTGGCTACCGTCGAGCTGATCCCGGACTTCGGCGATGTCGACGTCACCAAGCTGACCGTCGTGCGTCACACCGCTGAAATCAGCGATGCCGACATCGACCAGATGATCGAAAACCTGCGCCAGCAGCGTCGTACCTGGAAGCCGGTTGCGCGTGGCGCGCAGGAAGGCGACCTGGTTGGCCTGGAAACCTGGTCCCAGGCAGGCGAAGAGCGTCTGCCGGCCGAAGGCGCCGAGCAGGGCACCATCATCATCGGCCAGGGCATGATGTTCGAGCAGATCGAGCAGGGCCTGGTTGGTATGGCCAAGGGTGAAGAAAAGACCCTGGATGTCGAGTTCCCGGCTGACTGGCGTGTGCCGGCCCTGGCTGGCAAGTCGGTCAAGGTATCGGTCAAGGTCACCGAGGTGTCCGAGCAGGACATGCCGGCAGTGGACACCGCTTTCATCAAGAGCTTCGGCGTCAAGAATGGTGATGTGGAGCAGTTCCGCGCCGACATCCGTTCCAACCTGGAGCGTGAGCTCAAGGGTGCGCTGATGAACCGCCTGCGTCGCGAAGTCGGCGAGCAGCTGATCGCTGCTTACTCGTCGGTGGAGCTGCCGCCGCGTCTGGTCGAGAACGAAGCCCGTTCGATGCTGGCCCAGCAGGTGGACGCCATCCGTCGCCAGGGCGGCAACCCGGGCGATGTCCCGGCCGATGCGCATGAAGGCTTCAAGGACGCTGCTGCCAAGCGCGTGCTGGTGGGCCTGCTGGTCGGTGAAGTGGCCCGCAAGAACGAGCTGCGTCTGGACCCCAAGCGCCTGAACGAAACCATGCGCCTGATCGCCTCCACCTACGAAGAGCCGGAGCAGGTCATTGAGATGTACCGCAACGACCCCCAGCTCATGTCTGGCCTGCAGAACCGTGTGATGGAAGAGCAGGTCATCGACTGGATCGCCGAGCGTGCCCAGCACACCGAGCAGGCGTTGTCGTTCCAGGAAGCCATCCGCCAGTAATCGGCGGGCGTTACGTCCCCGCGCTTCGGCGCGGGGTGTGTCCTCCCCAGAACAGGTGCCTCACGAAATGGACAACCGAACCAAAGCATTGAACATGGTTCCGATGGTGGTCGAACAGACCAGCCGCGGCGAGCGCGCCTACGACATCTATTCGCGCCTGCTCAAAGAGCGCGTGATTTTCCTGGTCGGTCCGATTGACGACCACGTCGCGAACCTGGTGGTGGCGCAGTTGCTGTTCCTTGAATCGGAAAACCCGGAAAAGGACATCAACATCTACATCAACTCGCCCGGTGGCGTGGTGACGGCCGGCATGGCCATCTACGACACCATGCAGTACATCAAGCCGGACGTGAGCACGACCTGCATCGGTCAGGCCGCTTCGATGGGCGCGCTGCTGCTCACTGCTGGTGCCCCCGGGAAGCGTTATGCGCTTCCCAATTCGCGGGTGATGATCCATCAGCCGCTGGGTGGCTTCCAGGGCCAGGCCACGGATATCGACATCCATGCCCGTGAAATCCTCACCCTGCGTTCGCGCCTGAATGAGGTGATGGCCAAGCACACCGGTCAGCCGCTGGAGACCATCGCGCGCGACACCGAGCGTGACAACTTCAAGAGCGCGGCCGATGCGGTGGCTTACGGCCTGGTCGACCAGGTGCTGGAGCGGCGTCCGGAAGAGTCCATCCAGCCGTCTTGACGGTGTAAGTAGCCGGAAAATCGGCATTTTTTGCAGGGTCGGCACGGGACTGATGTCCCTCCGGCCCTGTGCTATTCTCAAATTCGACCCCCTTGGTCAGAGGGGGAGCAACTGGGTAAGCGAAGCATGAGCGAAGACCGGCAAGGTCGTACCGGGGACAGCAGCGGCAAGATTCTGTACTGCTCGTTCTGCGGCAAGAGTCAGCATGAGGTACGCAAGCTGATCGCGGGGCCGAGCGTGTTCATCTGTGATGAATGCGTGGAGCTGTGCAACGACATCATCCGTGAGGAGCTTGAGGAAAAGGCGCAGTCGGCACGCAGTTCGCTGCCCAAGCCGCGCGAGATCCTCGAGGTGCTGGACCAGTACGTGATTGGTCAGAACCGCGCCAAGCGCACGCTGGCCGTTGCGGTGTACAACCATTACAAGCGCATCGAGAGCCGTCAGAAGAGCGACGACGTCGAGCTGTCCAAGTCCAACATCCTGCTGGTCGGTCCGACCGGTTCGGGCAAGACGCTGCTGGCCGAAACGCTGGCGCGCCTGCTCAACGTGCCGTTCACCATGGCCGATGCCACCACGCTGACCGAGGCCGGTTACGTGGGTGAGGATGTGGAAAACATCATCCAGAAGCTGCTGCAGAAGTGCGACTACGACGTCGAGAAGGCGCAGCAGGGCATCGTCTATATCGATGAAATCGACAAGATCTCGCGCAAGAGTGAGAACCCGTCGATCACCCGTGACGTGTCCGGCGAAGGCGTGCAGCAGGCACTGTTGAAGCTGATCGAAGGCACGGTGGCCAGCGTGCCGCCGCAGGGTGGCCGCAAGCACCCGCAGCAGGAATTCCTGCAGGTGGACACCAAGAACATCCTGTTCATCTGTGGCGGTGCGTTTGCCGGCCTGGACAAGGTGATCCAGCAGCGTTCGTCGGACACCAGCAGCATTGGCTTTGGTGCCAAGGTGAAGAGCGCCGAGCGCAAGCAGGAAGTGGGCAAGGTACTGGCCGAGGTTGAGCCGGAAGATCTGATCAAGTTCGGCCTGATTCCCGAGTTCGTCGGCCGCCTGCCGGTGGTGGCAACGCTGGAAGAGCTGGACGAGCCGGCGCTGATCCAGATTCTGACCGAGCCGAAAAACGCCATCACCAAGCAGTTCAAGAAGCTGTTTGACATGGAAGGCGTGGAGCTGGAGTTCCGTCCGGACGCGCTGTCGGCCATCGCCAAGAAGGCGCTCAAGCGCAAGACCGGCGCCCGTGGCCTGCGTACCATCGTTGAATCGGTACTGTTGGACACCATGTACGACCTGCCGTCACAGGAAAACGTGAGCAAGGTGGTGGTGGATGAGTCGGTCATCGAGAACAAATCCGAGCCGTACATCATCTACGAAACACCGCCGGCACCGGCCAAGGCCGCTTCGGGCGACTGAGCCCGGCAGCGGCGGGCGTGAATTGGTGATTGCCTGTTCACGTTCAGCTTGCAAAGCCTCTTGCAACACCTCGCCGATGGCCCCATAACGGGGCCATCGGCTTTTTTATTTGGCCTTTCCTGATACCAGCGGAGCTCGCCCCCATGGCCAAGTCCCAACTCGAAGTTCTCGACCTGCCGGTCCTGCCACTACGCGATGTGGTGGTGTTCCCGCACATGGTCATCCCCTTGTTCGTGGGACGTGACAAGTCCATGCAGGCGCTGGAACGCGCCATGGAAGCGGACAAGCGCATCCTGCTGGTCGCCCAGAAGTCGGCCGAGACCGACGACCCAGCGGCCGACGATCTGTACACGGTCGGTACGTTGGCCCAAGTGCTGCAGTTGCTGAAGCTGCCTGACGGCACCATCAAGGTGCTGGTCGAAGGCCTGTCGCGTGTGAGCGTGGACAAGGTCTATGAGCAGGACGGCGCGCTGCAGGGCCACGGTACCGAAATCGAATCGAACGACCCGCGCGAAGCGCGCGAGATCGAGGCCATTGCCCGCTCGCTGATGTCGCTGTTCGAGCAGTACGTCAAAACCAACCGCAAGCTGCCGCCAGAGTTGCTGCAGACGCTGGCGGGTATCGAAGAGCCGGCGCGTCTGGCCGACACCATCTCCGCCCATATCGGCGTACGTTTGGCCGACAAGCAGAAGCTGCTGGAAACGCTGCTGGTCGGTGACCGGCTGGAAATGCTGGTGGGTCTTGTCGATGGCGAAATTGACGTGCAGCAGCTGGAAAAACGCATCCGCGGCCGCGTCAAATCGCAGATGGAAAAGAGCCAGCGCGAGTACTACCTCAACGAGCAGATGAAGGCCATCCAGAAAGAGCTGGGTGACCTGGATGATGCGCCGGGTGAGTTGGACGAGTTGGCCCGCAAGATTGCCGAAGCTGGTATGCCGAAGGCCGTGGAAACCAAGGCCAAGGCCGAGCTCAACAAGCTCAAGCAGATGTCGCCGATGTCGGCCGAAGCTGCTGTGGTACGCAACTATCTGGATTGGCTGCTGGGCGTGCCGTGGAAAAAGCGCACCAAGGTGCGCAAGGACCTGAAGGTCGCGCAGGACACGCTGGATGCCGATCATTACGGCTTGGACAAGGTCAAGGACCGCATCCTTGAATACCTGGCGGTGCAGTCGCGCGTGAAGCAGATGAAGGGGCCGATTCTTTGCCTGGTCGGGCCGCCGGGCGTGGGCAAGACCTCGTTGGGTCAGTCCATCGCCAAGGCCACCAACCGCAAGTTCGTGCGCATGTCGCTGGGCGGCGTGCGTGACGAGGCTGAGATCCGTGGCCACCGTCGTACCTATGTGGGTTCGATGCCGGGCCGCATCGTGCAGAACCTCAACAAGGTCGGCAGCAAGAACCCGCTGTTCGTGCTGGATGAAATCGACAAGATGTCGATGGATTTCCGTGGCGATCCGTCGTCGGCTCTGCTGGAAGTGCTCGACCCCGAGCAGAACAACGCGTTCAACGATCACTACCTGGAAGTGGACCTGGACCTGAGCGAAGTGATGTTCGTGGCGACGTCCAATTCGCTGAACATCCCCGGCCCGCTGCTGGACCGCATGGAAGTGATCCGCATCCCCGGCTACACCGAGGACGAGAAGCTCAACATCGCCACGCGTTATCTGGCGGCCAAGCAGCTCAAGGCCAACGGATTGAAGGCCGACGAACTGGTCATCGAGGAAGACGCCATCCGCGACATCGTGCGTTATTACACGCGTGAATCGGGCGTGCGTAATCTGGAGCGCGAAGTCGCCAAGATCTGCCGCAAGGTGGTCAAGGAACTTGCGTTGGCCGGCCCACAGCCGGTCAAGAAGGCCGTCAAGAAAACCGCCAAGAAGCCCAAGGCGCTGGTGGTGGTTGATGCCAAGAATCTGGACAAGTATCTGGGCGTGCGCCGCTTCGACTTCGGCCGTGCCGAGGAAGAAAACGAGATCGGCCTGGTCACCGGTTTGGCGTGGACGGAAGTCGGTGGCGAACTGCTGCAGGTTGAGTCCACGTTGATCCCGGGCAAGGGCGCGGTGACGCTGACCGGCCAGCTGGGCAATGTGATGAAGGAATCGGCGACCGCCGCGTTGTCGGTGGTGCGCTCGCGTGCGGAAACCCTTGGCATCGACGTGGACTTCCTGCAGAAGCACGACGTGCACCTGCATGTGCCCGATGGCGCCACGCCGAAGGATGGCCCGAGTGCGGGTATCGCGATGGTGACTTCGCTGGTGTCCACCTTGACCAAGGTGCCGATCAAGGCCGAGGTCGCGATGACCGGTGAAATCACCTTGCGTGGCCGTGTCACTGCGATTGGTGGCCTGAAGGAAAAACTGCTGGCCGCGCTGCGCGGTGGCATTCGCACCGTGGTCATCCCCGAAGAGAACCGCAAGGATCTGGTCGACATTCCGGCCAATGTCACGCGCGACCTGAAAATCGTGCCGGTGAAGTGGATCGACGAAGTGCTGGATATCGCACTGGAGTCACCGCTGGCGCCGAAGAAGGCACGCAAGAGCGCGCAGCGTGTGGCAACGCGTGGGAAGCCCAAGGCAGCTCCGGCGACGCGCGTCAAGCACTGAAGTGTGAATGCAAAAAGCCTTGAAACCCGCGTCATTGCTGGCTTTTCAGCTTGCGCGGGTAGGGGGGCGCTGGTATAAAAGTGCGACTCACGTACCTGCTGTTTCATCGGTGACGTGTTTGCATGATCTTCCGGTCATCGTTGTCCTTCCAAAGACGTGCGGTGACCACCCAAACTATTCCGCGGATGTACCGCAAAGGGAGTTTTACAGAATGAACAAGACCGAATTGATTGACGGCGTTGCCGGCGCTGCTGACCTGTCCAAGGCTGAAGCTGGCCGTGCGGTTGACGCAGTCATCGCCGAGATCACCAAGGCCCTGAAGAAGGGTGAGACGGTGACTCTGGTTGGCTTCGGTACGTTCCAGGTTCGCGAGCGCGCAGAGCGCACCGGCCGTAACCCGAAGACCGGCGAAGAGATCAAGATCGCCGCTGCGAAAAATCCTGCATTCAAGGCTGGTAAAGCCCTGAAGGACGCTGTAAACTAAGCGGCTCACCAGGGGTGCTTAGCTCAGCGGTAGAGCGTCTCCCTTACACGGAGAGGGTCGGGGGTTCGAAACCCTCAGCACCCACCAAGCATCACTAGTAAAAGCGTTAGAAGTGGAGCGGTAGTTCAGTTGGTTAGAATGCTGGCCTGTCACGCCGGAGGTCGCGGGTTCGAGTCCCGTCCGCTCCGCCACTTCATACACGCCCCTGAGCAATCGGGGGCGTTGTTTTCTAAAGCCCTCGGGTGATGGAAAACAAACCAGGTTAAATGCGGAGCGGTAGTTCAGTTGGTTAGAATGCTGGCCTGTCACGCCGGAGGTCGCGGGTTCGAGTCCCGTCCGCTCCGCCATTTATCCAGTCGTCCTTCGGGATGCGCATCGTCGGTTTAAGCCGGGGGTGGACGAGTCAAAACTCGGAGCGGTAGTTCAGTTGGTTAGAATGCTGGCCTGTCACGCCGGAGGTCGCGGGTTCGAGTCCCGTCCGCTCCGCCAGTTGTCTCAAAAGCCCTCGGCGCAAGCCGGGGGCTTTTTCTTTGGGCCGGGCACAGCGCTGGCTGTGTTGGGACTGGGGCGGGAAGCGGGTTACACTGCCCGGCTCGCCAATAGGCCCTGATTTTTCCCATGCTGCAGAAACTTCGCGACAAGACCTCAGGCTGGATCGTTACGGTGATCATGGGCCTGCTGATGATTCCGTTCCTGTTCGTGATCGACAACAGCTACCTCGGTGGTGTCGGTTCGCAGAACGTGGCCAAAGTATCGGCGCCGCCGTCATGGTGGCGCTCGGCACCGTCGTGGTGGCCGATGTCCTTCCTGTGGAGCCATCACGAAGTAAGCGTGGATGAATTCCGCACGCGCTTTGAACAGGCACGCATGAGTGCCCGCGAAGAGCAGGGCGACAATTTCGACCCGCGCGAATTTGAGAGCACCGAAAACAAGCGCGTTGTGCTGGACCAGTTGATTGATGAGCAGGTTGTCCGCCTGGCTGCCGATGAGGCGCACATCGTCATTGGTGATGCGGCGGTGCGTGACTACATCAACGGTATTACCGCCTTCCAGCGCGATGGTAAGTTCGACCCGGATCAGTACCGGATGGCGCTTGCACAGAGCATGCCGCCGCGTACGCCGGCCATGTTCGAACAGCTGGTGCGTACCAGCCTGCAGCAGTCGATCATTCCCACCGCGCTGGCGCAGTCTGGTTTCACCACCAAGGGTGAAGCCGAGCGTCTGTTGAAGCTGCTGGGTGAAACGCGTGACGTGGAATTCGCGCTGCTGCCGGTGGCAGAAGCCGATACCGCGCCGGTCAGTGATGCCGACATCAAGCAGTGGTACGAGGCGCATCCGAAGGACTTCCTGCAGCCGGAAACGGTGTCCATTGAGTACGTCGAACTCAATGCCGCCAGCATGCCGGCGGCTGCGGCAGCCGACGAGGCCACGCTGCGTAAGCGTTATGAAGAAGAGAAGGCCCGCTTCGTCAGCGCCGATGAGCGATTGGCTTCGCACATCCTGGTTTCTGCCGGTAGCGATGAAGCATCGCAGAAGGCGGCTGAGGCCAAGGCTGCCAAGCTGGCTGCGGATGCCAAGGCGCCGGGTGCGGATTTTGCCGCGCTGGCCAAGGCCAATTCGGACGACACCGGCTCCAAGGCCGGCGGCGGCGATTTGGGTTGGGTGCAGAAGGGGGTGATGGTCAAGCCGTTCGAAGACGCGCTGTTTGCGATGAAGGCCGGTGAGGTTGCCGGCCCGATCAAGACCGAGTTCGGCTACCACGTGCTGCAGCTGCGCGAGATCAAGGGCGGCGAAGGCCGCTCGTTCGAGGACGTGCGTGACCAACTGGCCGCCGAGCAGCTGCAGGCAGACACCGAGCGTGCGTTCAATGACCTGAGCGGCCGTCTGGTTGACCAGATCAACAAGAACCCGACCGCGCTGGAGCCGGCTGCCAAGGAAGTGGGCCTGCCCGTGCAGACGCTGGGCCCGTTCACGCATGCAACCGCCAATGGCATTGCCACCAGTCCGGCGGTGTTGAAGGCCGCCTTCTCCGACGCATTGGTGGAAGACGGTACGGTGAGTGACCCGATCGAGATCGCGCCGAACCACAGTGTGGTGATCCGCGTTACCTCGCATACGCCGGAGCAGGCCATTCCGCTGGCGCAGGCACGTGAGCAGGTAATTGCTGCCATCCGCGCCAATCGCACCAAGGAAGCGCAGAGCAAGGCGGCTGACGCGTTGCTGGCCAAGTTGAAGGAAGGCCAGACGCTGCAGGCGCTGGCACCGGCTGAAAAACTGCAGGTGTTGCCGGTCCCGGGCCTGCCGCGTGGTGCGCCGATGCCGTCGGCCGTTGCCAACCAGGCGGCGTTTGCCGCTGCACCGCCGGCAGCCGCTGACAAGCCCAGCTACGGCAAGGTGGCGATGGAGGACGGCCGTTATGCCGTGTTCGCGGTGACCAAGGTGACTCCGGGCAACATCGCCGAAGTGCCGGAGGAGCAACAGACCATGCTCAAGCAGCAGCTCAGCCAGATTGATGGCGCTGCTGCTGCCAAGGCGTACGTGGATGGCATGCGCAAGCACTTCAAGGTGCAGGTGCAGGAATCCCAGCTCTGAGCTGCTGAAGCAGAGTGACGCGAGAAGCCCGGCCACGTGCCGGGCTTTTTGTTGAGCGGATGTTTCTGTTTGGTGGGCGGTGGCTGAGTGGGTGTCGTTGGTACTGGTTGCGGTGTTACCGGCCTGTGTTGTGTTTGGGGCTTCAAGGCCGAGGCTTTACCGTCTACACCATCGCAATAGGGGCTTCTGCACCCATGAACTCGCGCCTCTGCTTTGGTTGGGTGAGCGGTGAGCCCTGTCGGGGGCAGAGGATGCCCTGGAGAATTTGAAGCCCCCTCTCCCCAACCCCTCTCCCGCCAGGGGAGAGGGGCTCAGTACGCTGTGCGTTGAAGCAGTTTTTGCAGCTGCGCTTTAACTCCCCTGCCATCTGCGGGAAGAGGGGCTCCGTGCGCCGCGCATTGAAACGGTTTTTGTAGCTGCGCTATAAAGCCCCTCTTCTTTGCAGGGAAATGGCTCAGTGCGCCGAGCGTTGGAGCGGTTGCCGCAGCTGCTGCTATAGATCCGCTCTTTCGCAGTGCAAGAGGAGTTCTGTATGTCGCACGCCAAGGCAATCTTTGCAGCTGTGTTTTAAAGCCCCTCTCCCCTGGTGGGAGAGGGGTTGGGGAGAGGGGGAAGCTTTCGCAAGTGAGCCCAGAGACGACGCCAACCATGTTGCCGCTCACTCAGCTCGGCGATCGGCTTGGATTGCTCGGAAGTTCCGCGCTTTCAACAGCGCAGACTTCGACGCGTGGTGCTGTTGTAGAACCGGCTCGATAGGCAGAGTTGGCTCAACAATCGAACGTTGAACAGAAAAACGCCGCGATTCCATTCGGGATCGCGGCGTTTTCTTTGGTGAGCAGAATCAGATATCCCGCTGCGCGTTGTGTTGTACCTGCAGGACGGTGCGCTCAGCGCCCGTCTTCATACCGCAGCACCATGCCGGGGCGGAGTATCGCGCTGGCTTCGAGGTTGTTGAATGACAGCAACGTCTTGGCCGAAATGCCGTAACGGCGCGCAATCGTCCATGCAGATTCGCCGCTGCGGACGGTATGGCGGCGTGCGCCGCTGCTGGTAGAGGCGACGGTGCGGGCCCGGGTGGGCGCTGGCTTGGCTTGGCTTGAGGTCGCAGGTGCGGGCGTGCTTTCGGCCAAGGTCACCAAGGGCTCGCTGGCAGGCTCGGTGGCGCCGCCAATCAGGACCGGGGCCAGAACGCGGCTGCCGGCGCGTGCGCCGGTCACCGCCGGGTTGAGGCGTGCGATGCGGGAGGGGTCCAGCGCATTCTGTGTGGACCAGCTGGCCAGCGAGGTGTTGGCCGGCAGCGTGTGCCCCTTGAGGATGGGCACCGGGCGGTTGAGCGCAGCCATCAGGTCGGGCTGGTTCTCGGCCTGCTCAAGTACACAGGCCAGCGCGTGCAGCTTCTCGACGTAGGCGTAGGTGATGGGCGACAAGCCGGGCAGCTCGGCGGCGCGGGCGTTCTGGGCGTTCATGCCGCCACGGCGCAGCGCCTGCAGGATGCGGTACTCGCCCGCGTTGTAGGCCATCACCGCCAGCTGCCAGTCACCGGCAAACATGCCGTGCAGGGTTTTGAGGTAACGCACCGCCGCGCGGGTGGAATCCACCGCTGACAGGCGGCCGTCGTAGCCTTTTTCCATCGGCACGCGGTGGTTGCGGGCGGTGGTGGCGATGAACTGCCACAGCCCGGCCGGGCCGCTGGCATTGCGGGCGCCGGGGCGGTAGCCGCTCTCGACGAAGGGAATCAATGCGAACTCGGTCGGCAGGCCGGCGGCGCGCAGCTCGTCGACCACATAGCCGAACAGCGGCAGGGCGTCGTCTTCGATATTGCCCAAGCGGGCCGGCGCATGGGCGAAATGTTTGCGCCAGCGGGGGCTGGTTGCCTCGGCATCGCACTGCGGTGCGGCCAAGCCCTCGCGGAAGTTGACGAAAATCTCGCGGCCGTTGCGGGTGGTGGCCGGTGGCAGCGACTCCGGGTCAACCGGTAGCGCGCCGAGCGATGCGATGTTCTGGGTCAGGCCGGCGCTGGCGGGCAGAGCCTGGGCGCTGGAGGCGCTGCTGAGGCCGAGCAACATGCCCAACGCCAGACTGAGAGGGCCCCGCGTCACGCGCGAAAACCGTCTTTCCACCGCCGCAATTCGGCGAAGACTTCCACCTCATCGGCGGGCGCATGCCCAAGCCGTGCGGTGATTGCGTCGCGGATGTGAGCATCGGCGGTACGCAGAAATGGATTGCATTGCAGTTCACTGGCCAATAGGGCCGGAACGGTAGGACGGGAACGGCTGCGCATGTCCTGAACTTCCTTTTGGCGGCGTTGCAATGCCGCGTTGGTGGGGTCGACATGCCGCGCGAACACGGCATTGGCCAGCGTGTATTCATGCCCACAGCAGACCAGGGTCTCCGGGGGCAGGGCAGCCATTCGCTTGAGCGAGGCCAGCATCTGGGCGGGCGTACCTTCGAACATGCGTCCACAGCCCAGGCTGAACAGCATGTCGCCACAGAACAAATGGTCGTGGCCGAGATAAGCGATATGGCTCCGGGTGTGGCCGGGAACCGCCATCACCTCGAAATCGAAGCCGGAGGATTGTACCCGGTCGCCATCGCCCACCCGTTCACAATCCAGAGCGATGCGTTCATCCACGGGGGCGAACACGCGTAGTCGCGGCCAACGCTCACGCAGTTCCGCCACGCCGCCGATGTGGTCGTCGTGGTGATGGGTGAGCAGCACGGCCGTGGGCTGCATGCCTTGCGCAGCGGCTTCAAACACCGGGCCGGCTTGGCCGGGGTCGATGAATATCGTGCGCTCATCGGGCGTTTGCAGCGCCCAAATGTAATTGTCCTGAAATGCAGGCAGGGCGGTCAGTCGCATAGAATTAAAAAATGCCTGCCGTCCCATCCCCCCGTCAAGCGCCAGTCTCGCCATGGTTTGAGATGCCTGCTGCGCGAACGATCCGGGATTGGGAGCACCAGCACCTGCTGGGCCGGCTGCGTAGCGTGCCTGCGCAGCCCTGGTTATGGTTGGCGCCCAGCGCGGCCTGGCTGCCGGAGCAGGTGCCTGCGGGGCGTGGCATACGTCTGCATCAAGCGGCGCAAGGCACCGGTTGGCACGGTGAGCTGCGCTGCGGATTACCGCTGCCGCTGCCGGGTGAGGCCGTCAACGCCATCGTCATTCAACACGCAGCACCGGCCGACTTGGACGTGCTGCTGGCCGAATGTGCGCGGGTACTGATGCCGGGCGGGCGGTTATGGATGACCATGCTCAACCGCTACAGCCCTTACCGGGCGCATTGGCAATGGCAGGGCGCGCGGCCGGCGTCGGTGGCGCGCACCCGCGTGCTGATGAAGCGGCAGGGGTTGCGTTGCCAGTCGATCGAACGGCATGGACCGCTATGGAGTGCGTCCGGCGTGGCAGCGGGCAACAACCTGCCGGCATTGCGCGCCTTGTGCGTGCTGGAAGCAGAAAAAAGAACCGAGGCGCTCATCGGGCCGATGAAAGCCAGCCAAGTGGGCTGGCGCCGGCCGATGGCGACCTGAATCAGCAACGGAACAACATGAAGTCAATTGAGATACATACCGACGGCGCCTGCCTCGGCAACCCGGGCCCGGGTGGCTGGGCAGCGCTGCTGCGTTACAAAGGGCATGAGCGCGAAGTCACCGGCGGTGAGGAGCACACCACCAACAACCGGATGGAGCTGATGGCAGCCATCGCCGGGCTGGAAACGCTCAGCGAGCCGTGTGAGATCGTGCTTTCCACCGATTCGCAGTATGTGCGGCAGGGCATTACCGAGTGGATGCCGGGCTGGGTGCGACGCAACTGGAAGACCTCCGGTGGCGACCCGGTCAAGAACCGTGATCTGTGGGAGCGCCTGCACGCGGCGACCGGGCGTCATACCATCGACTGGCGCTGGGTGAAGGGCCATGCCGGTAATCCGGACAACGAGCGGGTGGACCAGCTGGCCCGCGATGCAGCCATCCGTGCGCGCGCAGGCGCCGCAAGCAACTGAGGTAAACCATGCGTCAGATCGTTCTTGATACCGAAACCACCGGTCTGGAGTGGAAGAAGGGCAACCGCGTGGTCGAAATCGGCTGTGTGGAACTGCTGGAGCGTCGCCCCAGTGGCAGCAATTTCCACCGTTACCTCAAGCCCGACTGCGAGTTTGAACAGGGCGCGCAGGAAGTCACCGGGCTGACCCTGGAGTTCCTGGCCGACAAGCCGCGCTTTGAAGAAGTGGTCGATGAGTTCCTGGCCTATGTGGATGGGGCCGAGCTGATCATCCACAACGCGTCGTTCGACATGGGCTTCCTCGAAAACGAGATGGCTCTGTTGGGCCGGGGCCGCTTGTCCGAGCGGGTGACGGTGACCGACACCCTGGCGATGGCGCGCGAGCGCTTCCCGGGCCAGCGCAATTCGTTGGATGCGCTGTGCCGGCGCTTGGGCGTGGACAACACCCATCGCCAACTGCACGGTGGCTTGCTCGATGCGCAGATCCTGGCCGATGTCTATATCGCACTCACCTCGGGGCAGGAGGAAATCGGCTTCGGCCAACCGGAGACGAGCCAAGCCAATGCAGCCGGCAACGTGCAGGCCTTTGATGCCTCGGTGCTGTTGCCGCGGCCGCGTGTGGTGGTGACGGCGTCGGAGCAGGAAGCGCACGAAGCCAGGTTGGCCAAGCTACGCAAAAAGGGCGGCCACGCCTGGTGGGACGGCGAGCGCCTGCCGGCGCCTGAATCGGCCTGAGGCGTCTTTGAATCCGCTGCCTCAGTGGCAGCGGACGAGGATGGCGGTGACGTTGTCCGAGCCGCCGCCATCGAGTGCGGCGGCAATCAGTGCATCCACGCATTCCTGCGCGCTGCAGTCGGCATGGGCCAGTGCCTCGGACAGACTATTGTCGTCCACCTCTTCGGTCAGGCCATCGCTGCATAACAACAGCTGCATGCCCGGGCGCAGTTCACCGGTCATCGTGGCGACGTTGAGGTGCGCGGGGTCGGTGACGCCCAGGGCCTGGGTGACCACATTGCGGTGCGGGTGCGCGCGTGCCTGTTCGGCGGTGAGGTTGCCTTGTGCGATCAGCTCCTGCACATAACTGTGGTCCTGGCTGAGCTGGGCCAGCTTGCCATCACGCCATAGATAGGCGCGGCTGTCGCCCACCCACGCCACTTCAAAGCGATTGCCCTGGACGCGGGCGGCGACCACGGTGGTGCCCATCGGCAGGCTGTCATTGCGCCGGCGCGAGGTGCGGATGATTTCTTCATCGGCGATGCGGATGGCCTGGGCCAGCGCGGTGCCGTTGCGGATCTCCCGGACAATGGTTTCCCGGGCCAAAGCACTGGCAACTTCGCCACACGCGTGGCCGCCCATGCCGTCTGCAACCAGCCATAGGCTCAACTCCCCGTCACCGTAGTAGGTGTCTTCATTGAGTTGGCGGCGCAGGCCGACGTGGCTGAGATGTCCGAATTCGATCATGTATGCCCGGATGGGCCAGGGTTCTGCGGGAGGGCAACGCATCATCGCGTTCATGGACAGGGACGGCAAGCGCTGTGGTGGCCTTGTCCTGCTGCGGTAAAGCCCACCGCTGTGGCGTCTTCGGGCGCGGTTGTGAAAAAGCGCTTGTGGGCATTGCAAATGCCCCTTATCATTCGCACCCCGGTTCGCCGGGGACCATCTGGAGAGGTGGCAGAGCGGTTGAATGTACCTGACTCGAAATCAGGCAGGCGTTTATAGCGCCTCGGGGGTTCGAATCCCCCCCTCTCCGCCAGATACTGAAAAAAGCCGCCTCCGGGCGGCTTTTTTCGTGGGGCCGCCGCAGGGCGGGCATTTGCTCGTCGAGTTGGTCGGCAGCAGCTGTATGTGATCGCGCTGGCGGATTTCATCCTTGGGTAGCTGAAGCGTCCCCAGCGGCTAAACTGTCCGCCACGTTTTCCAGGTGCTCCCCATGTCCGAAATCCTTGTCCCCGTGTCCTTTGGCGAGCTGCTCGACAAGATCTCCATCCTGCAGATCAAATCCGAGCGCATGAGTGATGCCGCAAAGCTGGCTAATGTGCGCAATGAGCTGTCGGCGCTGGACCGCACCTGGGCTGCACACCCGGCCGCTGCCCAAGACATCACCGCGCTGCGCAATGATCTGAAGGCGGTGAACGAGCGGCTGTGGGACATCGAGGACGACATCCGCCTGAAAGAGAAGGCGCAGGCCTTCGATGATGCTTTCGTGCAGCTGGCGCGCAGTGTCTACATCCAGAACGATGAGCGTGCGCGCATCAAGAAGGCCATCAATCTGGCGCTGGGTTCCAGCTATGTGGAAGAGAAGTCGTATCAGGACTACCGCGCCGGTTGAATCAGCGCATCTGCTGTGAAGAGAAAAGGCCGCTCATTGAGCGGCCTTTTGCGTTGAACGGGCACCGCGCTCAGCGCGGGTGATCGGCGCGGTAACGCTCGAATGCGGCGATGCCGTCGTCCACGGTGATCAGCGACATCACATCGTCGAATTCGATCTTGGTGCCCCATTTCAATTGGCTGGCCGGCTTCTGCAGGTAACGACGGGCCGCGTCGTCATAACGATCCACGCAATAGCGCCGATCCGAGTAAGGGCCGCTGCGTTCCGGGTTGCTGGCCGCATGCAGCCCCAGCACCTTGGTGCCGACCGCGTTGGCAATGTGCATCGGCCCGGAATCGGGCGTGACCAGCAGCGAGGCACGGGCCAGTAGTGCCGGCAGTTGTTTGAGAGTGTCTTTGCCGACCAGATCCAGCACCGGGTGCTGCATTGCGCTGATGATGGCGTCGCTGGTGCTGCGCTCCAACTCGCTGCGGCCACCGCACAGCACCACCCGCCAGCCTTGCGCGGCGGCGTGATCGGCCAGCGCCGCATAGCGGTCGGCGTACCAGTTGCGGCGTTGATGGCTGGAGCAGGGCGAGATCATCAGCACCGGACGGCCGTCGTCGGGCCACTGCGCGGCAGCCCATTCGTGGGCCTCCGGCGGTGTGGCCAGGTTCCAGCGGACCTCGGTCTGCTTCATGCCCAGCGGCTCGCAGAAGCTGCCGATGGCATCCAGCACATGGATGCCGGGCCGGTCGGGGATGCGCTCGTTGATGAAGAGCCCATGCAGGTCTTTGGAGCGGGCCTTGTCGTAGCCGATGCGGCGCCGCGCCGGGATGAAGGCAGACAGCACATTGGCGCGAAAGGCCACCTGCATCTGTAGCAGTGCATCAAACGGTGCGTCGGGGAGTTCGCCACGCAGCGCGCGCATGCCGGCTACGCCGGTCTTCTTGTCGTAGACATGGAAGGTGACGCCGGGTAGGCCGTCGAGCAGCTTGTGCCCGGCTCTGTCGATCACCCAATGCAGCTCAAGCCCCGGCCGCGCGGCCTGCAGGGTGTGGACCAGCGGTACGGCATGGGTCACATCTCCCAGTGCCGAGAGGCGTAAGAGGCACAGTGGGGAGGACGATGCAGGCATGTGTTGTTAGACTCGCTGAGAATGGTCGCATTCGACGCCAATGAAGCTTTGACGCCGTGCCGCGAAGGACGTGGATACGGCGCCATTCTGTTCGACCGCCAGCGCTTGCGGCAAGCCGACCCGGGGCTGTTCTCGCCCGCGCAGTGGGACGGCAAAGCGCGCCCGGTGGGTGAGGGCGGCCGTGGCGGCGCTTGGTTCATCGATGCGCCGTTTGGCCAATGCGTGCTGCGGCACTACCTGCGCGGCGGTGTGGCGGCCAAGCTCAGCCGCGACCGCTACCTGTGGCATGGCCCCGACCGCGCGCGCAGCTTTGCCGAGTTCCGGCTCATGCGCAAACTCATTGAATTCAAACTGCCGGTGCCGCGTCCGCTGGCCGCGTTCTATATGCGCGACGGCATGACCTACCGCGCGGCCATCCTGATGGAGCGGCTGGAGAACGTCCGTTCGCTGGCCGACCGCGCGCTGGTCACCGGCCGTGGCGCCCCGTGGGAAGAGACAGGCCGGCTGATCGCCCGCTTTCACCGCGCCGGGTTGGACCATGCCGATCTCAATGCACACAACATCCTGTTCGATGCCACGGGCCATGGCTGGTTGATTGATTTCGACCGCGGCGTGTTGCGCATTCCAGCAACGCGCTGGCGCGAGCGCAACCTCAAGCGCTTGCTGCGCTCGCTGCTGAAGCTGCGTGGCGAACGCAGCCGTGAGGATGTCGAAAAAGATTTCGCACGCCTGCGTCGTGCCTACGATCTGGCCTGGAACCGAGGCACGTAATGAACTGGGCACTGCGTTTTCTGGGCGTCGGCAATGCGTCGGCGGTCGAACTGGGCTCGCCGATGTCGGTGATCGAGCGCGATGGCGCACCGTGGTTGACCATCGATTGCGGTGGCGAAGGGCTCACCGCCTACCGTGCGCAATACGGTGCGCTGCCCGATGCGGTGTTTGTCACGCATATCCACCTCGATCATGTGGCCGGTTTCGAGCGCTTGTTCGTGGATGCTTTCTTCAACCCGCAGCGGCGCGGCAAGGTGCGGCTGTACGTGCCGGCCACGGTGGTGCCGCTGCTGCACCGGCGCGTTGCCGACTACCCGAACGTGCTGGCCGAAGGTGGCGCCAACTTCTGGGATGCGTTCCAGCTGATCGTCGTTGGCGATGCGTTCTGGCATGAAGGCGTGCGCTTGGAAGTATTCCCGGTGCGTCACCATTGGCCGGAAACCGCTTATGGCCTGCGGCTTCAGGGGGCGTTGACCTGGAGTGGCGATACCCGGCCCATTCCCGAGATGTTGGCGCGCTACGCCAATGACAACGAGCTGATCGCACATGATTGCGGCCTGCACGGCAATCCATCGCACACCGGCGTGGATGATCTTGAGCGCGAATACGATGCAGCAACGCAGGCGCGGATGATGCTCTATCACTACGCAAGCGCTGCCGACGGCCAAGCGCTGCGTGCGCGTGGCCACCGCGTGGCAATGCCGGGTGAATGCGTTGCATTGGCCGAGCCCACCGCGGCATGTGCGCAACCGTTTGAAGGCTGAGCGGCAGGCGGCGGATGTAGCGGCGGCAAACGTCGCAGAGTTGCATGGCGCATCTGCAGCGCATCAGCAGCTCACAGAAAACGATATCCAAGCCCCTCTCCCGCTGGCGGGAGAGGGGTTGGGGTGAGGGCAGGCCGGACTTGGGTTGCAAGTGCTCAACGCATCATTACGAAGCCAACCGCACGCGGAATCGATCCAGCCCGGGTACGCCCCGCGTGACCAAGCGACAGCCACGCAAGGCCACCGCCCAAACGGCGGAATTGTTTTCCAGGAAGCCAAAAAGGTGGCGACCCCGCCGGCTGACCTCGGCGCCCGCGTCGATCGATACCGTTGCTGCCTTCCGGCCCTGGCGGGATTTTCGACCTAGCGTCGCGAGGGGCCGACGGGGCCACCATAGAGACGGTTTGGCCGCGCAGTGCGCGGCCATTCTCAATCTGGGGAATCAAGGGGCGATGAATTCATCAGCCGCCGCGGATCACAGACCGGACACAAACGGGAGCAGATCCTGTCGTGTGCGGCGATTGTAGCGTATGCACGTGTTGTACGGCCAGCAATGTGCGGCTTGAACTGTATGTAACCCGCCAATGGCTGCGGCAGGCCAATGGCGGCCCCATTAGCTAGAATGCCGGCCTATCGGAGGACGACCTCCCCCAGCGCGGGAACGCATCCAGGACGGCCTGGCCCCCTCAAGGAGGCTTTCATGGCTTGGATTTATCTGTTGATCGCGGGTTTGCTGGAAATCGTCTGGGCATTGGCGATGAAGCAGTCCCACGGCTTCACCCGCTTGGTGCCCAGCATCATCACCATCGTCGGCATGATCGCCAGCTTCTGGCTGTTGGCCGTGGCCATGCGCACCCTGCCGTTGGGCACCGCGTACACCATCTGGACCGGCATCGGCGCGGTGGGCGCATTTTTGATTGGCATCTTCTTCCTGGGCGAGCACGTCAGCGCAATGCGTATCGCCGCAGCGGTGCTCATCGTCAGCGGCTTGGTGCTGATGAAGGTGTCGAGCAGCTGAGTGCGGTGTCGATGTCGTTCACCGGCATCGTCATTTCCACCGCGTCCAGGCCCGGGCCGTGTCCATTGGGCACGACCCGGGACACGCTGAACCCCAAGCGTTGATAAAAGGCCTGGGTGTGCTGGCTGGTGCTCAGTTCGATGCGCTTGATGCCGGGGTGTTGAAATGCCTGCTGCAAACGCGCAACAGCGAGTTGCCGCCCAAGCCCTTGCCGATGACGGGCACGCAACACCATTCCCCAGCAGAACCCGGCCACGCCAGCAGCGTCGATCGAGAGGCCGCCGCAAGCGATTACCCGCCCGCTTTCTTCAATGACCTGATAGGTATATTGAATCGCCAGGTCATTAAGAAACCGCTGGAAGTCAGCGCGCTCGCAACTTGCAAAGTAGTTGGGCACGTTGCTGTCGAATACCGACAGGCAGTCGGAAGCATCGGCGGGGGAATAAGGGCGCAGCGTCATGGGCGTGAATGTAGCGCATGACGCTGGGCGCACTGCAATACCGCGCTATTGCGACATTGAATACGGTCGCTTTGCCGCATCCGTGGCCCATTCCCGGTTGGGCTCTGCCTGCATGGTGAAGTGCAGTTCGCCGCCGGCAAGAATTTCTTCGTGGGTCAGGTAGGCGCGATCCAGCGGCGAGCCGTTGAGGGTGACGCGGCCCACATAGGCGTGTGCGTCATCCAGCCCGTCGGCGACGATGCTGAAACGCTTGCCATTGGGCAGGTTCAAGGTGGCATGCGGCAGGAACGGGCGGCCGATGATGTATTGGTTGCTGCCCGGCGTGACGGGATAGAAGCCCAATGCGGTGAACACATACCAGGCCGACATCTGCCCGAGGTCATCGTTGCCGGCCAGGCCATCGACGCGCGCGGCGTACTGCGTACCCATGATCTGCTTCAGTCGCGCCTGCGTGCGCCACGGCTGCCCGGCATGTGCATAGAGGTAGGCGACGTGATGGCTGGGTTCGTTGCCATGCGCGTACCAACCGATCAGGCCGGTGATGTCCTCCATGTGCGCGAAGATCGACGGATCCACCTTGGCCTCGAACACTGCATCCAACCGTGCCATGAGTTTGTCGCTGCCACCATGCGCAGCGGCGAGGCCGGCAACATCCTGCGGCACATACCACGAGTACTGCCATGCATTGCCTTCGGTGTAGTCACTGCCGTAGCCGCTGATGCTGGGATCGAACGGCTCGCGGAAGCTGCCATCACGCTTGCGTGCGCGCATGAAGCCGGTGGCAGGGTCGAATGCATGCTTCCAGTTGGCCGCACGTTGGGTGAATTCGGCGGCGACATCGGTCTTGCCCATCGCCTGCGCTACCTGCGCGATGGTCCAGTCGTCGTAGGCGTATTCGAGCGTCTTGCTGGCTGCCTCGCCTTCCTCATCAATGGGTACATAACCCAATTCGCGGTATTGAGTGATGCCGTCGTAGGGGCCGTAGTTGGCGCTGGCCACCATGGCCTGCAAGGCTTCGTTGGTGTCGTAACCGCGAATTCCCTTCATGTAGGCATCGGCGATGACCGGTACGGCGTGGTAGCCGATCATGCACCACGTTTCCAGGCCGTGGAATGACCACACCGGCAACATGCCATGCGCGCTTTCGCGGCGTGAAGCGAGCAGCGAATTGACGAAATCGTTGGTGCGTTGAGGCGGTTGTACCAGCGTGGCCAAGGGGTGCAGCGCGCGATAGGTGTCCCACAGCGAGAAGGTGGAATAGTGGGTCCAGCCCTTGGCCTGATGCACGGCATTGTCCGGGCCGCGATAGCGCCCATCGCTGTCCATGAACAAGGTGGGGCCAAGCAGCGTGTGATAAAGCGCGGTGTAAAAGCTGGTGCGCTGTGGCTCGCTGCCCTGCACATCCACCGCGCCCAGCGCCTCGCTCCACTGCTGTTTCGCAGCACTGCGCATGCCATCGAAATCCCAGTCAGGTGCTTCCGCTTCCAGATTGGCGATGGCGTTGTCTTCGCTCACCGGCGAAATGGCGACCTTCACCAGCAGCGGTTTGCCTGCAGTCGGCACGACATCGAACGCGGCGACAAGCTGGCGACCTTCAATCTGCGCGCGCTGCTCGGGATTATTCTCCCCGGGCGGCGGGAAGCCCTTGTAGCTGATGTCCTGCTCGGTGTTGTGCAGTTGGTGCCCGCTGATCGGCTGTGAAAAACGCATGGCGAAATACAGCTGGCGGCCGGGCGCCCAACCACGCGTTTCGCGGAAGCCGGTGACCGTGCCATCGGCACGTACCCGCACGCGCGACCACAGAATTTTCCCGGGGTAGTCATACATGCTGGTGCGCAGGTCCAGCACCACATGCGCCGGCTTGCCGGCAGGGAAGGTGTAACGGTGCATGCCCACGCGCGCACTGGCGGTGAGCTCCGCGCGCACGTTGTAATCATCCAGCGTGACCGCGTAATAGCCTGGCTGCGCACTCTCGGTGGCATGGCGGAAGTGCGAGGTGTAACCGCTCAACGGTTGATCGGGATCGCCGCGCTCCAGCTTCAGCTCGCCGGTAGTTGGCATCAGCAGCAGGTCGCCCAGATCTGAATGACCGGTGCCGGAAAAATGCGTGTGCGAGAAACCGACGATGGTGCTGTCGTCATGGCGATAGCCCGCCGCCCAGCCATAGCCATCTTTACGCGACTGGATACGGGTATCGGGTGAAAGCTGGATCATGCCGTAAGGAACCGTCGCACCCGGATACGTATGGCCTTCGCCACCGGTACCGATGAAGGGATTAACCGCAGCGTAGGCCGTCTCGTTGACGGTGACGGTGGAAGGTGCCGCCAACGCCGAAGAAGGCATTGCGGCGGAGGTTCCTACGGCTGCTGCAAGCACCAACAGGGTCGCGCCAAGCTTCTTCATCCCGCACCTTTTGGATCGGTCTAATGCTGGAAATTAGCATGGGACTGGAGAGTGATGCAGGGAGCTTGGCGGGATTGCGCGCTTTCTCTCAGTTTGGGTGCCTGGGACGGCATGAGCGTTTTTGGCTATCGCCGGACGAGCCCAGGAGGGTTCTCTTTCCAAATCGTAGCGTCCAATGCCGTAAAGGCCGTCGCCGATGAATTGCGCTTTCGGTGCCATGGATCAGCTCCTGCGAAGTCGCCGCACCCCAACGGGGCTTTGCACAACCCCATGCGTTGGCTGACCAAACGAAAAAGCCACCCCGAAGGGTGGCTTTTTCTTGAATCTGGCGGAGAGAGGGGGATTCGAACCCCCGAAGCGCGGTTTAGACGCTTACACACTTTCCAGGCGTGCTCCTTCAACCACTCGGACACCTCTCCGGATCCTGCCGCTGGTGGAACACCGCAGCAGGGGCGCAAATTCTATAGGGCTTGGTGCGTTGCCACAAGCACCCCGTGAATGGGTGCTGGCGGAGGGGTGGGGCCATGGCACAATGGGGGCTCAGATGAAGACGGTTGCCTGATGTCCTATCTCGTCCTTGCCCGCAAGTGGCGTCCGAAGCGTTTTGCCGAGCTGGTGGGCCAGGAACACGTGGTCCGTGCGCTCAGCAATGCGCTGGACAGTGGCCGCGTCCACCATGCCTTTCTGTTTACCGGTACCCGCGGGGTTGGTAAGACCACCATTGCCCGCATCTTTGCCAAATCGCTGAACTGCGAGCAGGGCACCAGCGCCGACCCGTGTGGTCAGTGCCGGGCCTGTCTGGACATTGATGCCGGCCGTTATATCGACCTGCTGGAAATCGACGCCGCGTCCAACACCGGTGTGGATGATGTGCGAGAGGTCATCGAGAACGCCCAGTACATGCCCTCGCGCGGCAAGTACAAGGTCTACCTGATCGACGAAGTGCACATGCTGTCCAAGGCCGCGTTCAATGCGCTGCTCAAGACGCTGGAAGAGCCGCCGGAGCATGTGAAGTTCCTGCTGGCCACCACCGATCCGCAGAAACTGCCGGTCACCGTGCTCAGCCGCTGTCTGCAGTTCAACCTCAAGCGGTTGGATGAGGAGCAGATACAGGGGCAGATGAAGCGGATCATGACCGCCGAGGAAATCGAGTTCGACGACAGCGCCATCGTGCAGCTGGCGCGTGCGGCCGATGGCTCGCTGCGTGACGGTTTATCGCTGCTGGACCAGTCCATTGCCTATGCCGGCGGCGCGCTGCGCGATGATGTGGTGCGCGCGATGCTGGGCACGGTGGACCGCACGCAGGTGTCGGCCATGCTTGATGCCTTGGCCGAAGGCGATGGCAGCCGCTTGTTGCAGGTGGTTGCCATGCTGGCGGAATTCTCGCCGGATTGGAGCGGCGTGCTGGACGCGCTGGCCGAAGGCCTGCATCGCATCCAGGTGCAGCAGTTGGTGCCAGGCGCGGTAGTGCCGGGTGAAGGCATTGATTCGGTCGCCTTCGCACAGCGTTTGCGCCCGGAAGTGGTGCAGCTCTGGTATCAGATGGCGCTCGGCGGCCGTCGTGACCTGCATCTTGCGCCCAGCCCGCGTGCGGGTTTTGAAATGACCGTGCTGCGCATGTTGGCGTTCCGTCCATCAGGTGCCGTGCCTGCGGTGCCGGAAGGTTCGGGCCAGGGCATGGGCGCTGGTGGTGTTGCACCGGTCGCTTCCGGTGGCGGCGTTGCCGCTGCAGCAAGTGCTCCGGCGCCGATTGCCAAGCCTGCCGAGCCCGTGCCGGTGGCTGTCGCGCCGCCGCAAGCACCCGCCCTTGAAGTGGCTGCACCTGTTGCTGAAGTCGCGGCGCAACGGCCAGCACCGGCACCCGTTGCCGCTGTTGAAAAGCCGCGCGCTGCTGCCGACGATCTGCCGCCTTGGGCGGTGGAAGCGGCCGAAGACACCGCACGCGATGAAGCCATGGCGATGGAAATGGCGGACGAACCGGAACGCGAGGTTGAGCCGATCAAGGCCGAGCCCATACGTTCCGCACCGCCCGTTGTGGCCGCGCCTGCACCTGCACGCCCCGCCGGTATCGCTATCGAGCCGAGCAAGCCTGTGGCCGCCACGCGCGCGTTGGAAAGCGCCGAGCAATGGTTGGATCTGGTGGATGACAGCGGTCTGTCAGGTCCCTCGCGTGAGCTGGCCGCCAATTGTGCATTTGTCAGCTACCAGCATGGCGTGCTGCGCTTGGGCTTGTTGCCGGGTTTTGAATACCTGCAGTCCGAGCGCGCGCTGGGTGCGTTGGCGCAAGCCTTGTCGCAGGCGCTGGGCACGACGCCCAAAATTGTGATTGAAACCGGCAACGTCCAGGCCGAGACGTTGCACGAGCGCGCTGACCGTCAGCGCGGTGAGCAACAAGATGCGGCCGAAGCCGTTTTCATGGCCGACCCGCAGGTGCAGCAGCTGATCCAGCAGGGCGCCCGGGTTGTCGCCGATTCCATCCGTCCATTCAAAGAGTAAGCAACCATGCGCGGCAATATCGCCCAGATGATGCAGCAGGCCCAAAAAATGCAGGAAAACCTGCAGAAGGCCCAGGAAGAAATCGCCAAGTTGGAAGTCACCGGCAGCTCCGGTGGCGGCATGGTCACCGTGACCCTGAGTGGCACCAAAGAGTGCCGCAAGGTGCGCATTGATCCCTCGGTGCTGTCCGACCAGGAAATGGTGGAAGACCTGATCGCCGCCGCGTTCAACGATGCGGCCAACAAGATCGACACCGAATCGCAGAGCCGCATGGGCTCGGCTACGGCCGGCATGAAGTTGCCGCCGGGCATGAAGCTGCCGTTCTGATGCTGCGGGCGCCGGCCTTGCCCGGCGCCTGTGTTACCCGCGACGCGAAGCCCCCGGGCTTCGCGCGCTTGTTTTGATGAAGAGCCCAATGCGATGAGCCTGCCGCTGCTGGAACAACTGATCGAAGCGTTCCGTGTGTTGCCGGGCGTCGGCCAGAAAACGGCGCAACGCATGGCCTACCACGTGCTGGAACGTGCCCGCGATGGCGGTCAACGTTTGTCCGAGGTGTTGGCCGAGGCCATCGAAAAAATCGGCCACTGCGCGCAATGCCGGGATTTCAGCGAAACCGAGGTATGCCCGGTGTGCGCCAGCGCCAGCCGCGAGCGGCAGATGCTGTGCGTGATCGAATCCCCGGCTGACCGCTTGGCCATTGAACACGCCACCAGCTATCGCGGTGTGTATTACGTGCTGCAGGGGCGCTTGTCGCCGCTGGACGGAATTGGCCCGCGCGAGTTGGGCCTGGACAAGCTGGAAGCGCGCTTGGCCCAGGGCGAAGTGACCGAGCTGATCATCGCCACCAATTCCACCGTGGAAGGCGAGGCCACCGCGCATTACCTGGCGCAGCTGGCCCGCCGCAACAAGGTGCGGCCCAGCCGCCTGGCGCAAGGGCTGCCGTTGGGCGGCGAGTTGGAGTACGTGGACCGCGGCACCTTGTCGCACGCCTTTGGCAGCCGCAGCGAAATCAGCGAATAGCCGCTGCCGGGGCGGTAAGCTGTAGGCCGATTCCCCAGTGAGCCGTCGCATGACCGACACGATTTTCGGCAAGATCATCCGCCGCGAGATTCCCGCCACCATCGTCTACGAAGACGAGGATGTGCTGGGCTTCAAGGACATCGCTCCGCAGGCGCCGGTGCATGTGCTTTTCATTCCGAAGAATGAAGTCATCCCCACGCTGGACGATCTGCAGCCTTCGCAGGCGCACCTGATCGGCAAGCTGGCCTTGGCTGCGGCCGAATACGCACGGCAGCAGGGGCTGGCGCAGAACGGCTACCGCATCGTGATGAACTGCCGCGAAGACGCCGGGCAGACCGTGTTCCATATCCACCTGCATCTGCTGGCGGGCGCAGCGTTGGGGCACTTCGGCGCGGCGTAAACGTAGTGGTCGATGCGGACAAAACGCCACCTTCCGGTGGCGTTTTTTGTTGTGCGGCTGCTGCAAACAAAAACGCCGCCCGAAGGCGGCGTTCTGTCATGCGTTACGTGGGCTTACCACCAGCCACTGCGCCAGCCCCAGCCCCAGCCCGGGCCTGGACCCCATGCCGGGCCCCACGGGCCGTACGGGTAGACCGGAACCACGTCCACTTCGCGCTGCATCGGCCACAGATAAACCACGTCAGCGGCCATCTTGGGCAACGGGTAGTCGTATTCGCCGATTTTGGTGGTCTGGAAGCCATCCACGCGGCCGATGAAGGTCACGTCGCGGCCGGGCTCGAACACCGCCGGGTCGTAGAAGCCGGCGCGGCAGGCAATGAAGCGGCCATCGCTGGTATCGGAGGAGGTGTTGCTCGGGCGGCCGCTGCCGTTGAGCGGGCGGGCCAGCATCTGAAAGCAGGTTTCGCCTTGGGCGGGGATGGTTTCAATGATGCGGCCGCCCCAGCGTACCGGCGTGCCGGTCTGCTTCTGCGCAACCGAATCGCGCGGCGAGACCGGGCTGAACTGTCCCTGCAGCGGCTTGGGGGCGGTGGCACAGGCAGCCAGCGTCAAGGTGGCGGCAAGGGTAATGAGAATGCGGGTGTTCATGGTCGTGCTCCGGGTCTCGGGCGATGCCTGCGCAGGTCAGCCAATAATGAAACGTGATCGAACAGGGCGCCAGCGTATCTGGCGTCGGTGAAACGCTGACTGAGCGACAAGAGACCGCTGTCAGGGTGGTTTAGTTCCACGCGCCGGGCCCAATCGTTGGCCGATTCGTGGGGTTCGCGGCCCAGGCCGAGCCGGGCGTAGCGGCGGTCGAGCCGGTGCCAGGCCCGCAGCAGTGGGTCACGCTGGCGTTCGCCGCGCGCCAGCAGCCAGGCCATCAGGCCCAGGGCGAGTACCGCAAAGCCGGCAAACAGTGCGATCAACTGCGAAGGCGACAGCCGGTCGATGCCGAAGGGACGGAGCAGCTGCTGCTGGCGGCTGGCATCAAATGACAGAAAAGCGGTGTTCCAGCCACGACGCATCCAGTCGCCGAACTGCTTGAGGCTGTCCCAGCGGCCAGCCAGGTCCAGCCCGCCTGCGTTGCCTTGGCCCAGGCGGTCTTCCAGCGTGTCGTAGATACGCTCGGGGGCAACGGCGGCGGTGGGGTCCACGCGCACCCAGCCGCGCCCGGCCAGCCAGACTTCGGCCCACGCGTGGGCGTCCATTTTGCGCACCACCCAGTAGTCGCCATAACGGTTGCGCACGCCGCCGGCATAGCCGGTGACCACGCGCGCAGGAATGCCGGCGCCGCGCATCAGTACGACAAAGGCCGAGCTGAAGTGTTCGCAGAAGCCTTCTTTCTGGTCGAACAGAAATTCATCCGCGCTGTGGCGGCCGGCCAGCGGTGTGGACAGGGTGTAGGCGAATTCGCGGTGAATCCAGTCCAGGCTGCGCTGCACGATGGCGGCATCGTCCTGGCCCGCGTCCGCGCGCCACTGTTTGGCCAGTGCCAGCGTGCGCGGGTTGAAGCCTGTGGGCAGTTGCAAGGTCTGCCGATGCAGACGCTCTGGCAGTTGTGATTGGTAGCCGCGCGGTGGCGCCGATTGCATGCGCCAGCGGGTCAGCGCGCTCAGCGGCCGGTTGCTGCTGAGGCTGTAGTCGGCATCCAACTGGCTGTCGGCCGGTGCGGCCAGCGGGAGGTCCAGCGCGACGAGTTGGCGGTCGTCGGTGGCTTCATATTCGATCAGATAATCCCAGCGCGCTGTGCCGGCTTCAAACGTGGGCGGGGCAAGGCGGCGCTGGCTGTCCAAGCGGGTCCAGCTGCGGCCGTCGAAGCGTGTCAGTATCGGGCCACGCCAGTAGCGTTGGTCCGGGGCAGGCACCGGGCCGAAGAACTGCGCGCGCAGGGCCGGGCTGTCGTCGGCCATGAGGTCGATCCAGGCGCCGGGCTCCATGCGGTCGGACAGGCCGGGGCGGCTGACCACACGGTCGGGAATGCCCCATAGCGGGCTGCCCAGGCGCGGCACCAGCCAGAACGCAGACAAGGCCAAAGGCAGCGCGAGCAGCATCAGCTTGCCCACGGTGCGTAACTGCGCGGCGGGTGGTAGCGCGGTGACGCCTGCGGCGTCATCTGCCAGCCGCTGCAGTGCCAGCAGCGCGCAGATGACCGCTGCGGTTGCCAGCAGCAAGGTGACCGGCCCTTGGTCGAGCAGGAAGGCGGCAAACGGGGCGAACAGGGCAAAGCCCAGCAGGCTGCGTGCGTCGCGCAGTGTGCGCAGCTCGCTGGATTTGATCGCCAGCATCGCCGCCAGCAGGGCGCAACCGGTATCGCGGCCGGGGTTGGCGCCCATCTGCCAGTAGATGCTGACCAGCATGGTGGCGATCAACAGCAGGCGCAGCAGCAAGGGAACCGGGCGCCGCCACGACAGGCCGGCCACGATCAGTGCGGTGGCGCCGAATACGCCGGCCAGCACGCCCGGCAACTGCAGCATCAAGGGCAACAGGGAGAGCGCGGTGGTCAGCAATACCCAGCCGCGTGCGTGACTGCCCAAGGACGGAGAAGAAGTACTCATGCGGGCGGCAACAAGGCGAGTGCGCGTAGACACAGGTGGCGATGTGCATCACCGAGGGCGGGGCCGAATGCGGGGTTGCCGGGCAGGCGCAGCTGATAGCGACGGCCTTCGCGCTCGGCATCGTCCACCCAGCGCGCCAAGCGGGCGATGCGGCGTTCGTAGGGAAGGGCGTGCAGCTGCTGCCAATCCAGCACCAGCTCCGAACCGACGGGGCGCTCGTATTCGCGTACCAGCAGGCCATCGCGGCGCGCGGAGTGCTTCCACGCAATCGTGCGCAGCGCATCGCCTTTGCGATAGGCGCGCAGCTGCTGCAGCTCATCGCCCATGGGATGCACGCGGGTGCGTGTGGAGGTGGTACCGGTGTCGGGCAACGGCGGTGCGTTGACCTCGGGCGCGGGGTAGACCAGCAACGGTGCGTCAGGCCAGAACCACGACCAGGCACGCACCAGTCCCAGCGGTTGGGTGGTCGTGATGCGGATGCGCGAGATATCCAGCCAGCCGCGCACATGTGTGGGCAGCATGAGATCGGCTTCAACTTGATTGCCGGCGACCAGGTTCACCACGGTGTGCGCATCGCCGTGCGACAACTGCAACGCGCGATGTGGGCGACTGCCTGTGCGCGCCAGCGCCAGCCGCAGTTGAATCGGCGCACCCGCCGGCACCGGCTCGGCCGACAGCGCTTCAAGGCGGATACCGGAGAGCTGCAGGTGCGCATACACCGCACTGGCCAATGTAGTGGCGGCCAGTGCCAAGGCCAGCAGCAGTGCCGGGTTGTTGTTGTAGTTCAACGCGCCCAGCAGCATGGTCGCCAGCAGCGCGGCCAGGAACAGGCCAAAGCCGGTTGGCAACACGTAGATGCGGTGGCGGTCCAACTGCACCGGCACTGCCTCGGGCTGGCGCGGGCGCGCCAGCCATTGCAGCTTCTGCAGCTGTTGTCGCAATCGGCCGATCACTCAGTCGACCCGGACGCTGTGCAGGATGGCGCGCGCCAGCACCGGGCCGGAGGAAGACTCTGCTTCTGCCATCAAGCGGTGGCCTGCCACCGCAATGAACAGCGCTTGCACGTCCTCGGGCACCACATGCTTCCTGCCCAGCAGCAAGGCATGTGCTTTGGCCGCACGCAGCAGTGCGATGCCGGCGCGCGGCGACAGGCCAACCTTCACTCCCGGATGCTGGCGGCTGCGGGTAAGCAGTGCCTGCACGTAATCAATGAGTGCGTCGCTGGTATGCACCTGTTCCACCGCCTCACGCAGCGCGACGATGTCCTGGTCGGACAGGCACGGCACGGCGCGCGCGATCAACTTGCGGCGACTACTGCCACTGAGCAGCGCACGTTCGGCCTCGGCATTGGGGTAGCCCAGCGTGAGCCGCAGCAAGAAGCGATCCAGCTGCGAATCGGGTAGCGGGAACGTGCCGGACATATCCACCGGGTTCTGTGTGGCAATGACGAAGAACGGGTCCGGTAATGCGTGGGTCACGCCATCGAGCGTCACCTGCTGTTCGGCCATCGCTTCGAGCAGGGCACTCTGCGTGCGCGGCGGTGCGCGGTTGATTTCATCGGCCAGCAGTACGTTGCAGAACACCGGTCCCGGGTGGAACTGGAAGCTGCGGCTGTGCCCTTCATAGATTGAGATGCCAAGCACATCGGCCGGCAGCAGGTCGGAGGTGAACTGCACGCGCTGGAACTGCAGGCCGAGGCTGGACGCCATGGCGTGCGCCAGCGTGGTCTTGCCCAAGCCGGGCAGATCCTCGATCAGCAGATGTCCTCCGGACAGCAGTGCGACAAAGGCCAGCCGCACCTCCTGCGCCTTGCCCAGCAACAGGGAATTAACCTGCTCCTGCGCGTTCTGCAGAGACTGCAACGTGACATCGGTTAGCATTCCGGCAGGCACCACGGTCATGGTTGTCTCTTATTCCAAAGTTCAGGGGAGTGTAAGTGGCAATTCGGGGTGAGCAACGCGCCTACATTACGTTTCTTGTGCTGTGGGCGTTGATTACAACGGTCAAGGTGCTGGTTGCTTCACAGTTGCCGCTGTTCGTGGACGAAGCTTTTTACTGGCAGGAAGGCCAGCATCTGGCTGCCGCGTATTCCGATCTGCCCGGCCTGACGGCGTGGTTGACGCGCCTGGGCGTGGAGATCGCCGGCGACCATCGCCTCGGTGTGCGCCTGCCGTTTCTGTTGATCGGTGCATTGCTGCCGTGGCTGGTGGCCAGCATCACCGCGCGTTGGTTTGGTGGTCGCGTGGGGTGGCAGGCCGGCGCGTTGACGCTGCTGATGCCGCTGTCCGCCACGCTGGGCATTCTTGCTGTGCCGGATGTGCCCATGGCGCTGGCTGCGGTGCTGTGTCTGGATGCCGGTGCGCGCCTGCTGCGCAATGTCGATGCTGGCGGCGCGCTGCTGTTGGCGCTGGGGTTGGCGATTGGTGCGCTGAGCCATTACCGCTTCATCGGTGTCATCGGTATGGGTTTCATCGCGTTGATGCTGCTGCCGGAAGGCCGGCGGGTGCTGCGTGATCCGCGCGTGTGGATGGCGTTGGCGGTGGGCATCTTTGCCTGGTTGCCGCTGTTGGCCTGGAACCTGGGCAACCAGGACGCGGGCCTTAAATTCCAGGTGATGGAGCGCCACCCGTGGGCGTTCCATGGCGAGGGGCTGCGCTTTCTGTTGATCCAGCCGCTGCTGGTCACGCCGCTGGTGTTCGTGGCAATGGCGGCGGTGGCGGTCAGTGGCCTGCGCAAGGTGCAGGGCGGGTTTCATCATGTGCAGTGGCGCTACTTCGCACTGGTTGGGGCCACCTCGACGCTGCTGATCTTCGTGCTGGGTTTTTTCACCGATGTGGAGCGCGTCAGCTTTCATTGGCCGCTGCCGGGCTATTTGGCGCTGCTTGTCTGCGTGCCGCTGCTGCTCAACCGCTGGTCGCGGTTCTGGCGTCGTTGCGTCTGGGTGACGGTTGCTGCTGGCCTGTTCTGCGCGCTGGGCTACTACGTGGTGGTGTCGGTGCCGGCGCTGCGCGAGCAGATGGCCGGCAGCAAGTATTACCCCCGCAACTTTGCCGGTTGGCAGCCACTGGCTGAGGCGGTACGCGAAGAGTTGGCGGAAATGCCGGCTGACACCACGGTGCTGGCGGACAGCTTCAAGGTCGGTTCGGAATTGGGCTTCAGGCTCAACGATCCGGCCATAAACGTGCTGCCCAACGCGCTTAATGATCACCATGGCCGCACCGCGCAACTGGCGTTGTGGGGGCTGCTGAGCAAGGGCGAGCGCAACGGGCCGCAACTGTTGGTACTGGCGCCGAGTGATCCGCGTTATCGCGATCTGTTCATGCGCTACCAGCAGGTATGCGAACTGGTTGGCCCGTTGCCACCGCCGCGCGTGGTGTCGCTGGACCACGGTTTCCAGCGTTTTCTGCTGTTCCGTTTGCCGGCGCAGAAGCAGGCAGGGGCATGCGTTCTGCCGGCCATGGCGTGGCTGGATACGCCGGCTGCTGGTGCCGTTGTCGCCGGCAAGCTGGACGTGAGCGGCTGGGCCTTCAAGGACGGCGTGGGGCTTTCGCGCGTGGAGTTGTTGCTGGACGGTCGCAGCGTGGGCGATGCGGTGTATGGCCGCGCGTTCGATATCCGTGCGGCGTGGCCGGGCACCAACGATCCGCTTCATCCGAACGTGGGCTTCGACGGTCAGGTGGATGTCAGTCAGCTCGCGCCAGGCAAGCATTGGCTGGGCCTGCGCCTGTACGGCACCGATGGCAGCGTTGAGCAGTGGCTTGAGCAGCCGATCATGGTTGAGCGCTGAGTCGGACTGCAGCTGTTTTGAGGCCAAGCACGCGCCGGGGCTTTGCGGCGCGCGTAATCATGCTTCAAGGCAATGGATGGCCGGCCTGTCGTAGCAGCGCCGCAAGTTGGATCAACGGCAAGCCCACCAGTGCGGTGGGGTCGCTGCTGTGGATCGCCTCGAACAGGCTGATCCCCAAGCCCTCGCATTTGAAGCTGCCGGCGCAGTCCAGCGGCTGTTCGGCGTCCACATAACGCGCGATTTCAGCGCTGCCCAGCGTGCGGAACTGGACTCGGGTGATGTCCATCGCCTGCAGGTGTTCACTGCCATTGCTCAGGCAGATGGCCGTGTGAAAACGGATCTCCTGGCCGGACATCGCCGCCAACTGAGCACAGGCGGCTTCGTGGGTGCCGGGCTTGCCCAGCGGCGCGCCGTCCACTTCGCCGACCTGGTCCGAGCCGATCACCCAGCTGCCGGGCATTTGCTGGGCCACGACCAGTGCTTTGGCCTTGGCCAGGCGCTGGGCCAAAGCGGCCGGCGTTTCACCAGAAAGAGGGGTTTCATCCACCAATGGCGCCACCGAACTGAACGGCAGCCGTAGCCGGGACAACAATTCGGCCCGATATCGGGACGTGGAGGCGAGGATCAGGTCGGTCATGTGGGAAAATGCGGGTCCGGGCGTAGCAGTCTGCTGCCGTCCGGCCCCCGAGACAACGTTGGCTGGCCAATTGGGTTTGACAGCGGCGGGGCTACTCCTTAACATTCTGCAGCTTATGTCCGCGAACGTGCCCGAATTGCTGGATGCTTGGCGGATGGTCGCAGCACGCAGGTGCTTCGACGGCCAGGTGCCTTTGTCCGTATTTACCCGCCTGCAAGGCCTTGTTGCCGACACCGAAGGGCAGTGCACTTATGCGCTGGAATTCGGTCGCGACGACATCCTGCAGGTTGCCTATGTCGAGTTGACCATCGAAACGGCCCTGCCGTTGATCTGCCAGCGCAGCATGCAGCGTTTTCTGCTGCCGGTGTCGATGAAGCAACGGCTGGGGTTGATCCGCGACGAAGACGAGGAATCGGCGCTGCCGCCCGATTACGAAGCGCTGCTGGTGCCCGAAGACGGCAACCTGCAACCGCTGGAAATGGTCGAGGACGAATTGGTGTTGGCCGTGCCGGTAGTGGCGCTGGCACCGGGTGGCGAGGCGGTCGAACGCGACTGGCCGGTCACCGAAGAGGAACAAAGCAAGGTCAATCCGTTCGCGGCATTGGCGGCGCTGAAGAAACAATAGCGGCCGGTTATCGTCGGCGGTCGCGGCGAAAGCGAGAGTAGTGCTGGACGCTGGCGTCCCGTGCAATTAAACGACGAAGCAAACGAACCGAGTTTGGAGCAATCCCATGGCTGTGCAGAAATCCCGTGTTACCCCGTCCCGCCGCGGCCAGCGCCGTGCGCACGACGCCCTGAGCGCAAAGCAGCTGTCCACCGATCCGACCACCGGTGAAGTGCATCTGCGTCACCACATCACTGCTGACGGTTTCTACCGCGGCAAGAAGGTGATCACGACCAAGTCGTCCTCGACCGTCGAAGAAGATTGATTCGTGACGGCCGCTACGTTCGCGTGGCGGCCGTTTCACCGATTCTTCCGGGGCCGCCTTAGGGCGGTTTCGCGCAATAGGAAACAGCATGAGCAAGCGGATCTACTCGAGGATCGCGGGCACTGGTAGTTACTTGCCCGAGAAAGTGTTGACCAACAGCGATCTCACCAAGATCGTAGACACGACCGAAGAGTGGATTGAGTCGCGAACGGGTATCCGTGAGCGGCATATCGCTGCTGATGAGCAGACCACCAGCGATCTTGGCTACAACGCCGCGGTGCTCGCGCTGGAGGCGGCTGGCATCGATGCCTCGCAGCTGGACATGATCATCGTGGGTACCACCACGCCTGATCTCATTTTTCCGTCTACCGCCTGTCTGATCCAGGCGCGCCTTGGCGCGACCGGCTCGGCGGCGTTTGACGTCAATGCGGCATGTTCGGGCTTTCTGTTTGCCCTGAGCGTGGCCGACAAATTCATCCGCTGCGGTGACGCCAAGCATGTGCTGGTGATCGGCGCGGAAACCCTCACCCGTATCGTTGACTGGACCGACCGCACCACGTGCGTGTTGTTCGGCGATGGCGCGGGCGCCGTCGTGCTCAAGGCCGACGAAGAGATGGGCATCCTCAGCACCCACCTGCATGCCGATGGCAGCAAGAAGGAGTTGTTGTGGGATCCGGTCGGCGTGTCGGTCGGTTTCGACAAGCCCGGCAAGATCAACATGAAGGGCAACGACGTGTTCAAGTACGCCGTCAAGGCGCTGGACTCGGTCGTGGATGAAGCCTTGCAGGCCAACGGTTTTGACAAGTCCGATCTGGATTGGTTGATCCCGCACCAGGCCAACCTGCGCATCATCGAAGCCACGGCCAAGCGCTTGGACATGTCGATGGATCAGGTGGTGGTGACCGTGGACAAGCACGGCAATACCTCGGCTGGCTCTGTACCCTTGGCTTTGGATGCGGCCATCCGCTCCGGCCGTGTCGAGCGTGGCCAACTGTTGCTGCTGGAAGCCTTTGGTGGCGGCTTCACTTGGGGTTCGGCGTTGTTGCGTTATTGATTTGGCACATGTAACCGGGCGCATGAGGCGTCCGGTGCGGCCAGCAGGCCGTTGGTGCCAGGAGGTGTCGTCATGGCTGAACCCATCATCATTGAAGGGCAGCGCGCATGGCTGAAGTTTTACGGTGAAAGCAGCCGGGCATTCGCCCTCGGCCTGCTCAACTTTGTAGCCCATCGATTTCATCTGCATGCCCTGCGGCCGCCGCCGCATCGGGGCGGTGCCCAGGCGCGTGAAATAGAAGCGCGTCGTCTGACCGAGCTCAAGGCGCAGGGTGTTCATGTCCCCGAAGTGCTGGGCCAGAGCAGGACGGCGTTGGTGCTGGAACATACCGGTGTTTCTTTCAATACCTGCCTGCGCGAGGCCGATGCCGCTGGCCGCGACCGGCTGGTGGCTGCTGCCATCGACGCCATAGCCGCAGCTCACCGCGAAGGTGCCTATCTGGGGCAGCCCGTGCCGCGCAACATGACCTGGGACGAGGGCCGGATAGGGTTCATCGACTTCGAGGAAGATCCGCTGGAAGTGATGGATCTGCCGCAGGCCCAAGCCCGCGACTGGCTGATGTTCGGGTATGGCGTGGTCAAGTATTACGACGACCGTCCTGAAGTGCTGAAAACGATGTTGGCCGATGCCATGGAGGACGTAGAGCGGCCAGTGGTCGATCACGCCCATCAGGTGACCGGCCGTCTGCAGCGGCTGGCCCGGCTGCTGCAGCGTGCGGGAAAATCGGGGCGTGCCTTGGCGCATGCCATCCTGGTTGTGCACTCGGCCACCAGCTTCGTCTTCGTCACGTTGGTGTTGCTGTCACTGGACTGGCTGGGTGACGGCGAGTTGGACCTGTTTGACCTGCTGGTCTAAGCCGGTGGCTGCCGCTTTGCATACGCGGCAGTACAGACGCGCCGGGGCTTTCACGCTTATCATGCCCCGCTTCGATTCGTGCAGCAGATGACCGCGTGACTGATTCCCGACTCGCTTTTGTGTTCCCCGGCCAAGGTTCCCAGTCTCTGGGGATGCTGGCTGAACTGTCCGAGCTGCATCCGCAGGTCCGTGAGACCTTCGCTGAGGCGTCGGAAGGCGCTGGCGTTGACCTCTGGGCGCTGTCGCAGGGCGGTCCGGAGGAACAGCTCAACCGTACCGAGTTCACCCAGCCGGCGTTGCTGGCGGCGAGCATTGCGGTATGGCGGCTGTGGAATGCGCAGGGCGGGGCCAAGCCGGCCGTGCTGGCCGGTCACAGCCTGGGTGAATACACCGCGCTGGTGGCTGCCGGCGCACTGACCCTGCGTGACGGCGCCCACCTGGTGCGCCTGCGTGGCCAACTGATGCAGGACGCGGCTCCGGCCGGCGTTGGCGCAATGGCGGCGGTGCTGGGCGCTGAGGACGCTGTAGTGCTGGAAGTCTGCGCCGAAGCCGCAGGCAGCCAGGTCGTGGTGCCGGCCAACTTCAACTCGCCGGGCCAGATTGTCATCGGTGGCGACGCTGCTGCAGTGGACCGCGCATTGGCGCTGTTGGCGGAAAAGGGCGTGCGCAAGGCCGTGAAGCTGGCCGTCAGCGTGCCGTCGCATACGCCGCTGATGCGCGAAGCTGCCAATCGCCTGGCCGAAGTCATGGCCGGCCTGGATTGGCGCGCACCGCAGTTGCCGGTGGTGCAGAACGTGGATGCCAAGGTGCATGAAGGCGTGGATGCGATTCGCCAGGCGCTGGTGCAGCAGTTGTACCTGCCGGTGCAGTGGACCGGCTGCGTGCAGGCGCTGGCCGGGCAGGGCATCAGCCGCGTGGCCGAATGTGGCCCGGGCAAGGTGCTGACGGGCCTGATCAAGCGCATCGACAAGAATATTGAAGGGCGTTCGCTCGCCACCCCGGCTGATTTTGCCGGTGCGTTGGAAGAGTGGGCCAAGTAATTCAACCGGCCGTGGGTGCAGTCCGCACCCGGCCATGATCGAGAGCCGTCCAGCGACGGCCTCGCAGCATTGAGGAAACCGAATGAGCAAGCCATTGCAGGGTGAAATCGCGCTTGTCACCGGCGCCAGCCGTGGCATCGGTGCCGCCATTGCCGACCAGTTGGCCGCCCAGGGCGCCACGGTGATCGGCACGGCGACCACCGAATCGGGCGCCGCCGCCATCGGCCAGCGTCTGGCAGCGCAGGGCGGCCACGGTCGCGCGCTGAATGTGACCGAGCCGGGCGCGGTGGATGCGCTGATCGACGCGGTGAGCAAGGAATTCGGTGCCATCACCATTCTGGTCAACAACGCCGGCATCACCCGCGACAACCTGCTGATGCGCATGAAGGACGAGGACTGGCAGGCCATCCTTGATACCAACCTGACCAGCGTTTACCGCACCTCCAAGGCGGTGATGCGCGGCATGATGAAGGCGCGCAAGGGCCGCATCATCAACATCGCCTCGGTGATCGGTGTGACCGGCAACGCAGGGCAGGCCAATTACGCCGCTGCCAAGGCCGGTATCATTGCGTTCTCCAAGTCGCTGGCCAAGGAAATCGGCAGCCGCGGTGTAACCGTCAATGTGGTCGCGCCGGGCTTCATCGACACCGACATGACCAAGGATCTGCCCGAGGACGCCAAGGCGGCGATGCTCGGCCAGATCGCGCTGGGCCGCCTCGGCGAACCGGCAGATATCGCCCACGCGGTGAGCTTCCTGGCCAGCCCAGCGGCCAGTTACATCACCGGTGAAACCCTTCACGTGAACGGCGGCCTGTACATGCCGTAAGCGTGTGGTGCAGGGATTGCACCCAAGTGGTTGATCGCCGTCGCTTTTTGTCAGAATGCATGGGCACGGCGCTTTCCACTACACTATCCCACGGCCATCACCACGTGATGGCGTCTTTTGAACCACTACTCCATCTGGAGCGATATCCAATGAGCACCATCGAAGAACGCGTCAAGAAGATTGTTGTCGAGCAGCTTGGCGTCAAGGAAGAAGAAGTCACCACCAGCGCATCGTTCGTCGATGACCTGGGTGCCGACTCGCTGGACACCGTTGAGCTGGTGATGGCGCTGGAAGAAGAGTTCGAGTGCGAAATCCCGGACGAAGAGGCTGAGAAGATCGGCACCGTCCAGGCTGCCATCGACTACGTCAAGGCACACGTCAAGGCTTGATTCACGCCTGACAGGACGCGGCCGGCGTGAATCACCAGCCGCGTTGCAAATCCATGGGGCCGCAGATGCGGCCCTGTGCTTTTCACCGCTTCAACCCCCGTGAACGGGGCCGGGAGAATCCGCAATGAGTCGTCGCGTCGTCGTAACCGGCATGGGCATGGTGTCACCGCTGGGCAATGACCTTGCCAGCAGCTGGGAAGGCATCATCAATGGCCGCTCGGGCATTGGCCCGCTGACGAGCGTTGCAGATAATTATCTGGAGCGTTTCACCACCAAAATTGCAGGTGAGGTCAAGGATTTCGACATCACCGCCGACAACCCGTTGTTCGGCAAGTTCAGGGTCAGTGGCAAGGATGCCAAGAAGATGGACCCGTTCATCCATTACGGCCTGGGTGCCGCCTTCATGGCGCTGCACGACTCGGGCCTGGAAATCACCGAGGCCAACGCCGAGCGCATTGGCGCCATCGTCGGCGCCGGCATCGGTGGCCTGTTGGGCATTGAGGAACAGACCATCGAGTTCCACGAGGGCAGGAAGATCTCGCCCTTCTACGTGCCCAAAACCATCATCAACATGCTGCCGGGCCAGCTGAGCATCATCGCTGGCCTGAAGGGGCCGTCGTTCTCGGCGGTGTCGGCGTGCGCCACGTCCAACCATTCCATCGGTACGGCGATGCGCATGATCCAGTACGGCGATGCCGACGTGATGGTGGCCGGTGGCGCCGAGCGCGGTTCTTCACCGACGGCGCTGGGCGGCTTCTGCGCGATGAAGGCCATGTCCACCCGCAACGACGACCCGACCAAGGCCTCGCGGCCGTGGGACAAGGGGCGCGACGGCTTCGTGCTGGGCGACGGCGCGGGCATCCTGATTCTGGAAGAGTACGAGCACGCCAAGGCGCGTGGCGCGAAGATCTACTGCGAACTGGCCGGCTTTGGCGCCAGCTCCGACGCGTACCACATGACCGCGCCGAGCGAGAACGGTGAAGGCGCCGCACGTTGCATGGTGGCGGCCATGAAAGACGCCGGCGTCACCCCGGAGCAGGTGGGTTACCTCAACGCACACGGCACCTCGACGCCGCTGGGCGACCTGGGCGAAACCATGGCGATGAAGACCGCCTTCGGCGAGCACGCTTACAAGCTGCTGGTGAGCTCCACCAAGTCGATGACCGGTCACCTGCTTGGCGCTGCCGGCGGCGTGGAGGCCATCTTCTCGGTCAAGGCATTGGAGACGGGCATCATCCCGCCGACGATCAACCTGGAAGACCCCAGCGACGGCTGCGATTTGGATTACGTGCCCAATGTGGCCCGCAAGGCGCATGTGGATGTGGTGATGTCCAACGGCTTCGGCTTTGGCGGCACCAACGGCACGCTGGTGTTCAAGCGGATCTAACGCGGCTTTGCGGCGTGGCTTGAAGCTTCTGCCCGTTGCGTTGCTTGGAGCTGCTGCTTGCTGTGTTGCTTGAAGCTTGTGCTTGACGCTTTTGCTCAATGCTTTGCTCAAAGCCCCTCTCCCGCCTGCGGGAGAGGGGTTGGGGTGAGGGCAGCTTTAAAGCTCCAAAAGCTTTAAAAGCTCCCCTCATCCACCCTTCGGGCACCTTCTCCCGCAGGCGGGAGAAGGGAACAGCCTGCATTTCTGACATTTCGGGCCCACGATGCACATCCTCCCCCTGCACGCCGACACCGACCTGCTGGCGCTGCATCGGCTTGCACCGCATCGCTATCCGGTTCTGCTGGAATCCACCGCTGCCGGCAAGCTGGGGCAGTGGGACATGCTGCTGATCGCAGGCGGCGCTCAACTGTTGTTGAACGCGGACGGCACGCTGCAACGCGAAGACGGCGCCGCAGTCGAAGGGGACTTCCTCACCGCGCTGGACCGCGATTGGCAGGCGCTGCGGCTGGATCGCAACCCGCTGGAATCGGACATCCCATTCCGTGGCGGCTGGGCCTTGCTGCTCGACTACGAATTGGCTGGGCAGATCGAGCCGATATTGAATCTCCCTCAACGTACCGATGGCCTGCCGGCCGCCATTGCCTTGCGTTGCCCTGCTGCTGTGCTGCGCGAACGCGATAGCGGGCGCTGCATTGCCATCGCCGAGGACGACAGCGCACAGCTGCTGTCACAGCTTCAGTGCGATTTGAGCGATGCCGCTCAGTTGCCGGCAATGCCGCATTGGCAGCCGCCGCAGGCGATAGACGAAGACGATGGCGCGCGCTTCACCGATGGCGTGCGCCAGGTGATTGATTACCTGCACGCCGGTGACGTGTTCCAGGTGAATCTGTCGCGACGTTGGCAGGCGCAGTTTGATGCCCCGTTGTCGCCGGAAGCGTTGTACGCACGCCTGCGCACCGCCAACCCAGCGCCATTTGCGGGTTTGTTCACTGCAGCCGGGCGCGCGGTGGTGAGTTCCTCGCCGGAGCGGTTGGTGTCGGTGGCCGGCGACGTGGTGCAGACCCGGCCCATCGCCGGTACCCGCCCGCGCTTTGCCGGTGACGATGATGCTGCGCGCATTCAAGAGCTGGTCGGCCACCCGAAAGAACGCGCCGAGCACGTCATGCTGATCGACCTTGAACGCAACGACCTGGGCCGCATCGCTGCGCCCGGCAGCGTGGAAGTGGACGAGCTGATGACCGTGGAAAGCTACGCCCACGTCCATCACATCGTCAGCAATGTGCGCGCACGGCTGCGGCCGGGCGTGACGCCGGGCGAGGTGATTGCCGCCACGTTCCCGGGCGGCACCATCACCGGCTGCCCCAAGGTGCGCTGCATGGAAATCATTGCCGAGCTGGAACAGACCGCGCGCGGCGCCTACACCGGCGCCTTCGGCTGGTTGAACCGCGATGGCGACATGGACCTGAACATTTTGATCCGCACTGCCGAAGTGCAGGGCTCTACTGCTGCTTTCCGTACCGGCGCCGGCATTGTGGTGGATTCGGACCCGGCCAAGGAGCTGGACGAAACCCGGGCCAAGGCACGCGGCCTGCTGCGGGCGCTGGAGCCGCAACAATGAACGGCCTGCTTGGTCGGCACGACGGCTGGCGCGGTATCCTGCGCACCGGTTTGTTCTGAACGGGGTGACCATGGCGGGTGCCAAGCGTGGATGTCTGGTGGTTCTGGCCATTCTGGTGTTGCTGGTGGCGTTGGCCGGTGCCGCTGCGGCCTTGCTGTGGCAAAAGCAGGGGCGTTTTGCCGTCACGCCGGTCACTCCCACTGAAGCCAGTGTCACCGTAGCGCCCGGCGATTCCTTCAGCACCGTGCTGGGCAAGCTGCGCGCTGCCGGCATTGATGAAGGCAGCGATCTGCAATGGCAGATGCTGGCGCGTCAGATGGACGCGGCTGGCAAGCTGAAAGTGGGCGAGTACACATTGGAACCTGCGCTCACGCCGCTGCAGCTGTTGCGCAACATGCGCCAAGGCAAGGTGCTGCAGTACCGCGTAACCATCGTGGAAGGCTGGAACATCCGCCAACTGCGCGCCGCGCTCAACCGCGCACAGCCGCTGCAGCACAAAACCACCGACATGAGCGACAGCGAGCTGATGGCTGCGCTGGGCTTTGCCGAGCAGCACCCGGAAGGGCGTTTCCTGCCGGAGACCTACATCTACCAGCGTGGCGATAGTGACCTGGACGTACTCAAGCGCGCCCACGCTGCGATGGAAAAAGAACTCGCCGCGGCCTGGGAATCGCGCGCGGACGATCTGCCCTTTACCTCGCCGTATGAACTGCTGATCCTGGCTTCCATCATCGAAAAAGAAACCGGGCTGGCCAGCGAGCGTCCGCAGATTGCCGGCGTGTTCATGCGCCGGTTGAAGATGGGCATGCGCCTGCAGACCGACCCCACCGTCATCTATGGCATCGGCAGCGCCTACGACGGCAATATCCGCAGGACGCACCTCACCACCGACACGCCCTACAACACCTACACGCGCAGCGGCCTGACGCCGACGCCGATCGCCATGCCGGGCCGCGATGCGCTGCAGGCCACGGCACATCCGGCAGCAGGTAATGCGCTGTATTTCGTTGCGGTAGGTGATGGCAGCGGTGCGCATGTGTTTTCGTCCTCGCTGGCCGAGCACAACGCCGCCGTCGCGCAATATCTGCAACGGCTGCGTGCAAACCGAAGCGAGGCAGCAACGCAATGATCAACGCCACCGGTCAACAAGCGGGAGGCCTGCATGAGTGACGCCTTCGCACCCTGGCAGCAGCGCGCTTACGACCAGACCGTGGCCGCACTGGACGCGGGCCGGTTGGGCCACGGCCTGTTGATCTGCGGGCCGGCCGGCATGGGTAAGCGCGCGGTCGCATTGAAGCTGGCCGCGCACGTGTTGAACCACGGCGTGGAGGCGGCGGGGCGGCAGCGCAACGCGCAGCTGATCGCCGCCGGCACCCATCCGGATCTGCAGCTGACCTCGTTCATTCCGAACAAAAGCGGCGACAAGCTGCGCACGGAAATCGTGATCGAGCAGGTGCGTGAAATTTCGCAGAAGCTTGCGCTCACCCCGCAGTACGGCGTGGCGCAGGTGGTCATTGTTGACCCCGCAGATGCCATCAACCGCGCCGCGTGCAATGCCCTGCTCAAAACGTTGGAAGAGCCGTCACCAGGCCGCTATTTGTGGTTGCTCAGCGCCGACCCGGCGCGTTTGCCGCAGACCATCCGCAGCCGCTGCCAGCGCTTGGAATTCCGCCTGCCGCCGCGCGAGGAGGCACTGGCCTGGCTTCAGACGCGTGGCTACACCGAAGGCGTGGCACGCGAAGCGCTGGATGCCACGCGCGGCCACCCGGCCTTGGCCGACACCTGGCTGCAGGGCGAAGGCATGAGCCTGCGCCGGCAGGTGGCCAGTGAGCTGGAACAGCTGGTTGCCGGCAAGCTGGGCAGCGTGGAACTGGCGCAGCGCTGGACCGGTGACGAACATGCCGACCTGCGGCTGCGTCACGCCGCCGACCTGGCATTGAAAAAGGCTGCCGACGGCTTGACCGATCCGGCGCGATTGAACAAGCTGGCTGCCTGGTTTGACGCCGCCAATCGCACCCGCGACCTGCTGCGCACCACCGTGCGCGCCGACCTTGCCGTGGTGGAGCTGCTGCTGGCCTGGAACGCGGCCAATTCAGTGCAATCCAAGGGGACTATTCGATGAGTGCGACAAACGCCCGCCAAGGCATCCTGTCATTGGCGGTCAAGGACAAGGCGGCGCTGTTCAGCGCCTACATGCCGTTTGTGAAGAACGGCGGCGTTTTCGTGCCCACCCCCAAACGCTATTTCCTCGGCGACGAGGTGTTCCTGCTGCTGACGCTGCCGGACTCCAGCGAGCGCCTGCCGGTAGCCGGCAAGGTGGTCTGGGTGACGCCGCTGGGCGCGCAGGGCAACCGCCAGGCCGGCATCGGCGTACAGCTTGCCGACGGTGCCGATGGTGAGGCCGTCCGTAACAAAATCGAGACCCTGCTGGCCGGCACCACCGGCGCGGACAAGCCCACTCAGACGATGTGAAGATTTTTGTGAAAACCGTTGACGCGCCCGCTCAGGCCCCTATAATGAGCGGCTCGCAACACGGGCGGTTAGCTCAGCGGTAGAGCATTGCCTTCACACGGCAAGGGTCACAAGTTCGAACCTTGTACCGCCCACCATATAAATCAAAGTGTTGCAGAAGAACCGGCGAAAGCCGGTTTTTTGTTGTCCTGCAACGCTCCTACAAAACTTCGGAGCGCTCCCTTTTTATTGGGCACCAGGCTGTGCCGGCGCGCTGATACGCCATTCCCGTTCATGTAGTAGGCTCTGGTTGAAGGCCGTTAGGGGGCAGTGAACCATGAAGAGCAAAACGACGAGCAGGAGCGAGTTCGGCGAGCACGCTGGAAGGTCGTATGAGATTCGAGTGCTGGATTGGGATGGTGCTGCCTTCACAGTTGACGTGCTCGTGGATGGCCTGGATCCCCAGTCGGACAGCGACCACAGTTGGCCCGCCTGCGATGAGGCAGTCCGTCGAGGGCACGAGTTTGCCAGATCAATGATCGACTACTGATCGAAGGCGTCGAGCTGCCAAGTGGCGGAGCCACTCACAGGTGGCCAAAGGACTCATAATCCCCTCCAGCAGGCTTTCCGCTAGTTGCTAGAAAATATACCCCCCCCCCCGCTTATTCCAGGGGGGGTTGTGCATCTGGAGGAAACTTGGCGTTTCCGTCTTTGCCCGTGTAATGCCGGGTTTTTCCGACATGGTTACACAGGAATTACACTAGATTTACATGCCACTGTAGGAAGTTCTTCACTCTCAATGAGCTACCGGGTGATTGCCTCAATCCGGTGCAGATCCGCTGATAGACCTCTTCGCTGATTGGCTCACGAACAGAGAAAACCTGTCGATCAACTCCATCAATCAACTTTTGCGCGGGTTCAATCCGCGCCAAGTCAAACCGGATGAAAGAGGGGTGGGTGATGAAGCTGTGGTCGCCAGGTTGAAGCTCACAGGAGCAATCGTGCTGGTAGTTCGTCGGTACGGAACTGAGGCTGACTAAGAGAACCTCCGGGGGATCTCCAAGTGCTTCCGTTAGGACGATAAAAAGGTGCTTTCGATCTGGATCATGTGCCGGCCCAGAAGCCATGAGCACGGTGGCTTTAGGATATGGAAACGGCACCGCTAGATCCTTGCGAAAGTGGCGTCCAAAAAGTTTTCTGCTTCGATCTCGCGAGCAATTTCTCGAGCTTGGTCGTCAGACTTTCCTACAGCACGCAGAACTGTCTCGTAATCAATTTTTGCTGATGAACCGCAGGGATCGACCCATTCTGCACAATGGTTATGGGTATAAGCCACTAAGTCCCATTTATTCATTCCGCCGAACTGGTTCCAGACTTTGTCGATCATCGCGATATCCAGATCGGAAAGCTCATCCAGCGCTTCCCTGTTCGCGGTGACGCCTTCGCGAAGACTGATTAAATGGTTTGCGCGATCAGCGATCCAGCTGTTCCATCCACCAGCGGCGCCGTTTCCAACCCCTTGGCAGGCCTCATACGTGCGAGACAATACGGGCCCATGAGGCATCGACACCATGCGGTCGCCTGTAAGAGGGCGATGCACGGAGCTCAATGCCTCACGATCCACAAGGTAGAGAAGCTTCATGAGCTTCACAATATTGAGGGTGCCGTCCCCTATGGAGAGGATGCGGGCTGCGATCTGCGCAGTCTTTCGGTCTTTGTAGGCCATAAGTGCCATGAGCCGGTCAGGGCGGTCTGCTACCGGTCGCCCATTGTCACATGTTTTTTAGATGTCAACATCTTCTCCCGTTCAGGGAAGTGTTGAGGCGATGAAGCCACCTCCCGCCACTCCGTAGCGGGGCTTTCTGTTGCCGGTCACACCCGCATCGGCCAATCGAATCGGCTCTGCCTTGGAATTGGGTTATCTTAGGTGCGGCAGCAGCACGTCGTCTTCGTCATAATTGCGGATGCGGATCTCGCCGCCATCGGGTGCGTCGAGCACAGTGGTGCCGTTGTCGAACACGAGCGCGGTCTTGGTCCGTCCGAAGCCGGCCGGCCTGCATTGAGCAGCATCACCACGCGGCGAAAGCCGGTAGAGCTCGAAGTCAAGTGGTCCTGCATAAGGCCTCTGGATTGCTCAGTGGAAGGCACTGACCTGCGGCGCTGGGTTCAGCGCAGTTGCGCGCAGATTTGTGGGAGATGGTCGGGACGCGTTGGAGGATTGCTTGACGCAGCGGTTTCTCTCAAGAAGTCGAGGGACGAGCTTGCTGTTTGAAGAGTGCTTCGATCCGATTCTGGGATTCGATAAGTCCGCCGAGTGCGTTCCACATAAGGTCATAGAACCTCGTCTTATCCCAAATAAGGTGGGACGGAAGGCCTGCGGCGAATCCGGATGCGCACCTACCATCAATCACCTTGAGTGTCACCAGCTCATTTGCAGCAACCACGCTGAAGATCGCGCGTTGGATTCCTTCAGCTGCCGGTCCAAGCTCGTGAAGCTTGTCTACGAAAGCAATGATTTCATCTGGAATAACAAGCGCGCGCATTGTCTCCGACCTGGCGATACAGGAGTTTTCGCTCAGATTTTCCACATTGTCATCTGGTGCTCTTCGGACCAGATTTTTTCGTTCTTGGCAGCAAAGCTTTTGATGTGGGGTAGAAGCAGCAGTCCAAGACTTCGTGCGCGGTCGGCTCTTTCGCGTCTTGTGCCACGCATGGTGATGAAGTGCTGGGCTGCAGGGATCGCGATTGCGATGAGAATTGCAGCGATGCTGCCAATGGCTTGAACCCAAGCAGCCTGCACTTCAGGCTTCATTGCGTAACAGCCGGCCAATCCGAATTCCATGCTTTATCTCCGGGTGTCGGAGGGAAGCATGAAGCGCGGCAGCGCCCGCAGCAATCCTGCTGCCCCTTTGTGGAGCCAAGCAATCTGGGTGATCGTGGCTTATCGCCTTGGTTGGGGCTACCTGTTGACAGCGACGCGTCGGGCATCCCGGGAGCCCGCCAGGAAACGGATCTGCGCACTCGCATTCCGGCCATGGTCTTGGTATGGAGCTGCTCCATCACCGCCATTTTGAGTTGAGCGTGGCGCTGCTGCTGGCCGGCCTGCACTGCGGCAGTCTCCAGGCTCGTTGGGTGGGCCCCGATGGCCTCCCGCACCGCTGGTAGCTGCATGAGCCTCCGCGCCGCCTGTGAGGCTGTGGTAGCGATCTGGCTGAGCTGATGGGGCTTAGTGAAAGAAGCGCTCGTCTTGATCCTCTTCGCCCTGTGGGTGATCGACCTTGGATTCATCCATGGAAGTGGCCCCGAGCTTGGACAGCATCGTGGTGAGCGCGTGCATCGCTGACACGCCAACTTCTTGGTCCGTTTCCATTCTTGCGGCCAAGATGCTCACTTGGCACAACAGCAGGCGATGCGAGGCGTTGAGCCAGGGCATGTTTTCGGCGCATTCGTTCCAGACTTTCACCTGTGCAGGTGTCATTCCCCTGTAGGGCGCGCCGATAGGATTGGGGTTGGCTGGTTCTTTGCGATCTTTGAAGCGCGCCGGATCTTTCAATGTAGCGCCCGAAACGTTGGCTTTCTTGGTAGGGGGACGTGGCTTGGCCGTGGTTGCTCCTCGACCCCGAGGGGCCCGTATTTCCAAATGCGGATGCGCGAAGAAATGAGATCGCATGCATCGGAAGGCGAACTCCTTACCAATCCCAATACCCCCAAATCGGGCAATCGCCCCAACAACCTCTCTGCCATATAACCGCCTGGTCCCGTTTCCTGCTGTTTCACTCTGATTTCCATGCCCGGCAGGGTATCTTTGCGCGGGGCCGCGGCTGGCCCTGGCAATGACGGAAAGGCCGGCTGTCCGTCCAGTGGTTCGGAGGTTGATGTGGCAAAGGAAGGGATGCGTCGCGTGCGGGGCGTGTTGCGGGCAATAGGGCGCGTGTTGCTCGCATTGCTGTGTCTGGCGGTGGGCGTGTGGGGCGGCTTTGCGCTGTGGTTCCAGTTCCCCGGCAATGTGGTGGCCAAGATTGTGGCGATGCTGGTGTGGTGTGTACCCAGTATCTGGGCGATCCGCGCTGGCTTTGGGCCGGTGCGGCGTTGGCATTCGCTGGCGGTGTTTGCCGCGCTGTTTGCGGTGATGTTGATCTGGTGGGCCACCATCAAGCCGCAGCAGGAGCGTGTGTGGGCTGACGATGTCGCCCAGCCGTTGCGTGCCCGTATTGAAGGTGACCGTCTGTTGGTCGACAACGTGCGCGATTTCCAATGGCGCACCAAAGAGGATTACGACGTGCGCTGGCAGCCGCGTGAGTACGATCTGTCGCAGGTACAGTCGGTGGACATGATTCTGTCCTACTGGATGGGGCCGGCCATTGCACACACGTTGGTGTCGTTTGGTTTTGCGGACGGCCGGCAGTTGGTGTTTTCGCTGGAAATCCGCAAGGAAAAGGGCGAATCGTTCTCGGCGCTGGGCGGTTTTTTCCGTAAGTTCGAGGCGGTGCTGGTGGCCTCGGATGAACGCGACATCGTGCGTGTGCGCAGCAACGTGCGCGGCGAGGATGTCTATCTGTATCGGCTGCATGGGTTGAGCCAGGAGAAAATGCGCGAGCTGCTGCGGTTCTATGTGGACCGCGCGAAACAGCTGGAGCGTGAGCCGCGCTTCTACAACACCTTGACCAGCAACTGCACCACGGTGGTGTTTGAGCTGGTGCGCGGCATCGTGCCGGGCCTGCCGTTGGACTACCGCCTGCTGCTGTCGGGCTACCTGGCCGAGTATGTCGAGGACTTGGGTGGCCTGACGCCGGGTGTGCCCTACGCGACGTTGCAACAGCGCGGCTACATTAACCCGCGTGCGCTGCGCGCCGATGATGCGCCGGATTTTTCCCGCCAGATACGCGAAGGTGTACCCGGCATTGATGAGAAAGGAAGCGACCCGTGAGTTCGACATCTGCATGGATGCGCCGGCTGTTGCCGATGATTGCTGCCGTGGCGCTGCTGCTGTCCAGTGGCTGTGCCATGGTCAAGATGAAGCAGGTGGCCACGGTTGACCAGGTCACGCTCAAGCGCAGCGACATTCTCAACAACGGCAAGTTGAGCGCGCTGTCGCAGGAGTCGTTGTCGGTGATCGGCTTGACCGCATCGGCGTGCAGCAAAGACCTGCCGGCCTGCCGCAACACCGTAGCAACGGTTGAGGGCCTGCAGGCCGAGCAACGGCTCTCCACCTTGGCTGAATTGTGGCTGGAGGAAGCCTTGGCGCTCACGCCCAAGGCAAAGCTGGGCCAGGAGCGTGATCTTCCGGCCAATGCGCTGGACGCCTGGTTGGAAACCGCGCGTTACTCCTATGCGTATTTGTTCTTCAGTGGCCGCACACCGGCCGAGCGCGCGTTGGAAGACCGGCTGACGCAGGTGCGCGATTACTACAACTATGCGGCCGAGCAGGCAGCATCCGTTGTTTTCCAACGCTCGCGCGCGCTGGCGATGGAAGGCCAGGATTTCACCGCGCCGGTACAGGTGGACCGCTGGACAATCAGAAACAATTTTGAACAACTGCCGCCGATGAGCCTGCCCAAGCAATTGGTGTCTGCATCGTCGGTAAGTTTTGCTGGGCTGCGCAGCACGTACCGACGTGACGGTTTTGGTGCCGAGCTGGTGCTGGTGATGGAGAACGCCCCGCTGACCGTGCCGGTGCCGGTGGAAGGTGGCGAAGGCACGGTTGCTGAAACACCGGCGCTGCCGCTTTTCAGCGAGATGCCGGCCTACAACACGACGGTGCTGCTGAACTTCGGTGGCAACACCTTGGCCGAAGTGCTGGCGACGCGGGAAATCCGCCTGGAAGCATATTGGCCGGACAGCACCAGTAGTGTCACTCTGCAGGGGCAGCAGGTGCCCCTGGCCGGTAATTTCACTGCCGCCTATGGTGTGTGGTTGGCGCAGTCGGGCTTTGCCGGCCAGTCGCTGCGCACCTTGTTTGGCCGTGGCGAAGGCATCCGCGAGCCGCATATCTATCTGATGCAGCCCTACGACCCGGACCGCCGCATCATCTTCATGCTGCATGGCTTGGCCAGCAGCCCAGAAGCGTGGGTGAACATGGCCAACGAGATCATGGGTGACCCGGAGATGCACAAGAACTACCAGGTGTGGTCGGTGTACTACCCCACCAACGCGCCGATTGCGCTGAACCGCTACACGGTGAGCAACGCGTTCAACGGTACGCTGAAACACTTCGATCCCCAGGGTACGGCGCAGGCATCCAAGGACATGGTGTTCATTGGCCACAGCATGGGCGGCGTCATTGCAAGGCTGATGTTGAGCAACTCCGGTGAGGTGCTCTGGGACGATGCAGTGACGCGTTTCAACCTGCAGGGCGAACGCCTGCAGCGGGTGCAAAGCCGGTTGTCGCCGTTGCTGCATTTCACGCCGCAACCGAACGTGGAGCGGGCGATTTTCATCGCCTCGCCGCACAAGGGCACCGACGCAGCCAGCAACCGTTTGGGCCGCCTGATAGGCAAATTGGTGCGCCTGCCGCTGACCATCCTGGGCAAGTTTGGCGACGTGTTCCTTGCGTTGCAGAACCCCGACGAAGCTGGCAACAAGCCCAAAGAGCCACGCATCACTACCAGCATCGACAACCTGAAAGCGACGGACCCTTTTGTCGAGGTGTCCTCGAAGCTACCGATGGCGCCGGGATTGAAGTACCACTCCATCATCGCCAACAGCAAGGCCACCGTGCCGACGGCTGACTCGGATGATGGTCTGGTGCCTTACTGGAGCTCGCACCTGGATGGCGCGTTGTCGGAGAAGGTCATCATCTCCGGGCACAGCGTGCAGGAAACCCCGGAGGCGGTGCTGGAAGTGCGACGCATCCTGCGTGAGGATCTGCGCGAAGTGAACAAGCTGGATTGAACGGATGTCGCCCTGCAGTTGATGCCGGCAGACACGGTTTGCATCAGTACGATGCATCAGCACCGCTGCATATACGAAAACCCCGTAAACAGCATGGCGCTGCTTACGGGGTTTTGTTTTCAGATGGACGCTTCGATCAGCGGCATCGCCATGCGTGAGCGGGTGAGCGCCATACCCAGGTTGGCGGTGCGGCGGCAGACAAACACCATCACGTAATCCGGGTACAACTTGCCGCGCATGAAGATGTGGATCAGGTTTTCGCTGTTGACGATGATTTCCTGGAAGTAATGCGCGCCTTCCTGCTCCTGCAGGCCACGCGCACGGCGGAACATCTGCTCGATGCTGCGGATGTTGGGGCCTTGGTACAGGTCGGCGGTGGCGGCGGCGACCAGATCCAATACTTCGCGCGGGTGCGAATCCACGGTGCGGACCGACAACAACATGCCGGAGCTGATATCGACATAGCCGGCGGCCAGGCATTCGGGAACGGAGGTGACGGATTGCTGCAAGGTGCTGTCAAGAGACATGATGGTTTTCCTGGGGGAGGAAGAGAGGCGTGCCGCGCACGGCGGCACGGTGCAATGAAAGAGGGGAATCAGCCTGCGCGGATCAGCAGGTTTTCTTCCAGCGCATGCAGCAGGGCTTCCTGCTCCAGCGATTGAACAAAGCCGGGCTCAATGGTGCGCAACCGGCGCAGGGCTTCATCGGCGTTCAAGCCTTCGCGGATCAACCACGCAGCCAACACCATGCCGGTGCGGCCAAGGCCTGCAAGGCAATGCACGGCGACAACATCGCCGTCGCGCAGCATCACCTCGATCTTGGCCAGCAGCAGCTTGGCCCACAGCAGTGGCGGCGCGCCGCGGTCGGGAATGCCCAGGTGATAGCTGCGCATGCCGTGGCGTTCCAGCAGCGCGGCGGGCATGGCGGTTTCGGTGAGATTGACCAGCACCGTGATGCCCATGCCACGCAACAGCGCCAGATCGTGATCGGCAGCGAACACCACGCCGGGCATCGGGCAGCCGGCAAGTTTGCCGGGTTGCAGCCAGTGGAATCCGTTGGGGCCACGTCGCGAGGGCGTAGCGGGCAGCGCAACCGGCGCGGGTACAGGTCGTGCAGCGACTACGGAAGGAGCCGCAGCAGTCTGTTGCGTGTTGATGGGCGTTGGCGCAATGACGTCATCGGCCAACTCTTCGATACGCGCATCCGGCGCGGGCACATGACAGCTGCCGGTACGCAGGAACTGCGCCAACACAGGGTGCTGCATGGGGTTTGCGAAGAACGCATCGGCGGCGGCATCCACCTGCACATAGCCACCGGCCAGCAGAATCGCGCGCGCGGCGATGCGGCGTGCCTGACCCTGATGATGCAGGGTGACCAGACAAGCGTGCGTGTTGCCCAAGCGTTCGATCAGGGCCAGCACGGCCTCGGCGTCGCTGGCGTCCAATTCACTGGTGGGTTCGTCGATCAGCAGCAGCGGGCTGCCGCTGAAGGCGGCGCGCACGATGGCCAGTTGTCGTGCGAGGCCACGCGGCAGGTCAATGACACGCTGCTGCAGCTGCGCCAGCAGCGCGTCTGCGCCCAATGCAAGCAGGCGCGCGCTGATTTCTTCGCGTAGTTCCTGTTGGCTGCCGCTGTAGTGTTCGCGCAGGGCAGCGCTTAGATTTTCCTGCACGCTGAAACCCAGCTGGCGCGGCTGTTGATGCACCAACACCGGTGGCTGTGCGGCAAGCGCCAACGGCTGCCCTTGGTAAAGCAGTTGGCCCCACTGCTCAGCATGCGCGCTGCGCTGACCCGACAGCGCGTGTAGCAACGAGGATTTGCCCGTGCCACCGGGGCCCATCACAACGGTGATGCCCGGGCCATCCAGCGTGAGATCAATCGCCGCCAGAATGGTGTGTCGGCCACGACGCATGCCCCAGTTTTCTATCTTCAGCAGCGGGGAGCCAAGGGAAAGCGAAGGTGCTGAGGGGGGCTGCATGATGTTGGTTCGGCGGCTGCGGCATGCGCCGCAGGGGCCTGAAATCGGGCAATGCAAGTTGGGCTGACAATTTTATCCGCTATCGGTGCTCAACCGGACATTTGTTGTCCTGTGCGATTGTCTTCATCGCAAAGTGTGAGCCTCTGCGCGCTTCGCCTTTGTTTTATGGACGTGCGCAGCCAAGCCCGAGTCAGGCTTGGGTGCGGCGGGTGATCACGCAGGCCAGCAGGGCCAGCAACAGCGCGATGCAGAAGTTGACCAGGTAACCCGCCAGCACCGAATACTCCAACAGTGCCGCAAACAACGAGCCACCCACCGCCAGCGTCGCGGCCACGGCGATGGCTTCACTCAACTGCAGCGCCGAGCTGTTGGCGCCTTGCCGCTCAAGGGGCGACAGCGACAACGTGAGTACCGACAGGCTTGGGTAGGTCAGGCCCATGCCGATGCCGGTGAGCGTCCAGCCGATCAGCACCATCCAGATCGGCACGTTGGCAACCACCAAGGTGGTCAGTGCCACGCCGGCAGCGGTCATGGCCGTGCCGGCCTGCAATAGATGCGGGCGACTGATGCCTTGGCGTTGATGGCCCTGGAACAAGGAGCCGGCGCTCCAGCCCAGCGCGCCCAGGCTCAGGATCACGCCTGCCATCAATGGGGATAGCCCACGTTCGCGCGACAACAGTAGCGGCAGAAATGCCTCGCAGCCAAAGAACGCCGCGCCGATCATGCCGCGTAGTGCGATCACGCTGGGCAAGCCACGTTGCAACCGCAACGTGCCGGGCGGCAGAAGTTTCCAGCTGCACAGAACCAACAGCGCCATGGCCGGTAACAGCAGCGCCAGCGCTTTGATGTCGTGATACTGGCCGCCGATATAAAGCAGCAGTGCGCCACTGGCCGCGCCTATCGCCCACGGCACCGGCGAGGGTTCTGCCGGTGCTGGGGTGGCAGGTTCAGCGGTAGTCGGCGCTTCAGTGGCGATGCGGCGCAGTGCCGGGCGCAACATCAAAGCGGCGGGCACAGCCAGGAGGGGGACGCCGAGGAACACCCAGCGCCAGCCCACGTGCTGCACGATCAAGCCACTCAATGCCGGGCCGATCAACGAAGGCACCACCCACCCGGCCGCAAATGCGGCGAATACCTTCGGCCGCAGTGCTTCGGGAAACACCCGGCCGGCCATGACGTACAGCGCGACGATCAGCGCACCAGCGCCCAGGCCCTGCAGCAGGCGGCCGATCACCAGCACCGGCATGCTGGCCGCCAGGCCAGCCACCAGCAGGCCCACCAGAAAGCAGCCCAGCCCGCTCCACAACGGGCCGGCTGGGCCGCTGCGGTCGCTCCATCGCCCGGACAGCGGCATGCCGATCACGCTGGTGGCCAGGGTTCCACCAAAGGCCAGCGCGTAGAGCTTGAGGCCGTCCAGTTCGCGGGCGACGGTGGGCATTGCCGTGGCTACGGCAAGGGCTTCGAAGGCGAACAACGCCACCAGCGCCACCATGCCCAGCGTCGTGGCGCGGTACTTGGGCGACAGAATGGAGATGCGGCTGGGATCGGTAATGGGCACCGCGGCGGGTGAGGCTGTGGAGTGGGACGACATGGTAATTCCGTTGCAGGTAGGGCGCCGTTTGCAGCCGTTACGGCGAAGGCGCGTAGCATGCAACCTCAACAATGGTTCAGGTCAAGCAGATGGTCGCCGGTGAACTGACAGTAGGCGAGGTGGCGCAGCGCAGCGGTGTCAGCGTATCGGCGTTGCATTTCTATGAGCGCAAAGGCTTGATCCACAGTCTGCGCACGGCAGGCAACCAGCGCCGCTATCGCCGCGATGTGCTGCGGCGGCTGGCGGCAATCCGCATCGCGCAGCGTGTGGGCATTCCACTGGAGGCGGTGGCGACAGCCTTTGCGACGTTGCCTGACTCACGCACGCCCACCCGCGCGGATTGGGCGCGGCTGTCAGCGTCGTGGCGGGATGAGCTTGAACAGCGCATCACGCAACTGCAGCAGTTGAAGGAGCAGTTCACCGATTGCATCGGCTGCGGCTGTTTATCGCTGCGCCGCTGTCGCTTGAGTAACCCTGATGATGCGTTGGGTCAGCGCGGTGACGGGCCGCAGCGTTTAGGCAACCCCGGCGCGGAATGATTTACGCCCTGAGTGCGGGTGGCTGCCGATCACTCAGAAGCCGCGCTCAAACCGCAGCGTGCCGGTGCCTCCGGCTGCGGCTACCTGCACCGCAAAGCGCAGCGTGTCGTGGTCGCTGATCTGCACGCTGCCGACATGGTCGGTGTACGCGCCGGTTTTCACCGTGCGCAGAACCACCTGCTGTTGGCGGCCGGAGAGATCGGTGGCCGTGGCGGTAACCGTGCCGTCCACGGGTTGGTCTTCAGCACCGTTACGTTGGCGCAGCGCCACCACCAGCAAGGCCTGGCCTGCATCGCGCTGCACGCCGTAGCTGCGCGCGACGCTTTCGTTCATGGCCAGCGTCGGCAGCAGGTTGTAGTACACGCGAAGCGCACCGAAGTCGGCTTGGCTGGCGTGCCCTTGCGAGGGGGTGACCACGCGCGGTGCCTGTTGGCCGGAACAGGCGCTCAGTGACAGCAACACAAGCGACAGCAACAACGGGGCGGCACGACGCATGGGTCTCTCCCGGTCAATCGTTGGCGGCGGACAATGCTTTGCCACGGCGTGCGGCCGCGTCGATGGCCTTGGCGGTGAGGGCCTCAAAGCCGCCGGCCTGAAAGGTTTCAATCGCTGCCTGGGTGGTGCCACCGGGCGAGGTGACGCGGCGGCGCAGCTCGGCCGGGGCTTCGCCGGCTTCGGTGAGCATGCGCGCGGCACCGAGCACGGTATCCAGCACCAGCGTGCGGGCGGCGTCGGCGGGCAGGCCTTGTTCCAGCGCGGCGGCTTCCATCGCCTCGGCCAGCAGAAAGATGTAGGCCGGGCCGCTGCCGGAGACGGCGGTCACCGCATCCATCTGCGCCTCGTCGGCAATCCACACGGTGCGCCCGGCGCTGGCCAGCACCTGCTCGGCCTGCGCGCGCTGTGCGGCAGTCACGCGGGTGTTGGCGTACAGGCCGGTGACACCGGCACCGAGCAGGGCCGGGGTGTTGGGCATGGCGCGGACGATGTTCTGCTCGCCGCCCAGCCAGCGCTCCAGTTGGGTGCCGGTAATGCCCGCCGCAATGGAAACCACCACCGGCTGCTGCCGTGTGGCGATGGAGGCCAGCGACGCGCAGACCTCGCGCATCACCTGCGGCTTGACCGCCATCAACCACAGCCCGGCGTTGCCAACAGCTTCGGCCGCATCGTTGTGGGTCTGCACGCCGAAGTCCGCCGCCAGCGCCTCGCGCAACGCGGCCACCGGCTCGGCTACATGGATGCGTGTGGCCGGCATGCCGCGCCGCACCAGCCCGGCGATGAGGCTGCGGGCCATGTTGCCGCCGCCGATGAAGGCGATATCGGTATCGGGAAGTGCGGTGGAAGCGGAAGCAGTCATTGAACGGAGCCTCGACAATCAGGGAGTAGGGCGCTGGCCGAACAGGGCGGTGCCGACACGCACCATGGTTGAGCCGGCAGCAATGGCGTCGGCATGGTCGCTGCTCATGCCCATTGAGAGAGTATCCACCTGGGCATGGCGCGTGCGCAGCCCGGCGAACAGCGCGTGCATGCGGTTGAATGCGGCCAGCCGCTTTTCGGCCTCCGGGAAGGGAGCCGGAATGGCCATCAAGCCGCGCAGGCGCAGACGCTGCTGGCCAGCGATGGCCTCGGCCAAGGCATCGACCTGCGCCGGCTGGCAGCCGTGCTTGCTGTCCTCATCGTCAATGTTGACCTGGATCAGCACGTTGAGCGGCGGCAGTTCGGCCGGGCGGTGGCGGGCCAGTGCGGTGACCAGCTTGTCGCGGTCCACGGTCTGCACCCAGTCGAAGATGCGCGCGGCGACATCGGCCTTGTTGGACTGCAGGTGGCCGATGAGGTGCCATTCCAGGCCCAGCGCGGCCAGCGCCTGGACCTTGTCGGCGGCCTCCTGCACATAGTTTTCACCGAATGCGCGTTGTCCTTGTGCGGCCAGGGCGGCAATGGCCGAGGCCGGCTGTAGCTTGGAAACCGCCAGCAGGCAGACCTGCCGGTGCGGGCCGGCTGCGGCGGCAATCTGGTGTTTGAGGGTGGCCAGTGGCATGGTCTGCAACGGTACAAGTCTCGGCTGGGTCCGCGCACGACCCGTCCCGGGAGCGGGCCGCCAGCCGGGGCCCGGAAGCGGTGGGGAGCGTGCGCAGGATCTTACGTGGGAGGGCTATACTGCCTCGTAGGGGAAACACCTTCCAGATACACGCAACGCAGGGGACATAGCGGCGTATGGATATCGCTGAACTTTTGGCGTTCTCGGTCAAGAACAAGGCCTCGGACCTCCACCTTTCTGCCGGCTTGCCGCCGATGATCCGCGTGGACGGTGACGTCCGCCGCATCAACATCCCGGCGCTGGACCACAAACAAGTGCATGCGCTGGTGTACGACATCATGTCTGACAAGCAGCGGCGCGATTACGAAGAATTCCTCGAGGTCGATTTCTCGTTCGAGATTCCCTCGCTGGCGCGCTTCCGAGTCAACGCGTTCAACCAGAACCGTGGTGCCGGTGCGGTGTTCCGTACCATTCCCTCGGAAGTGTTGACGCTGGAAGACCTGGGCTGCCCGCCCATCTTCCGCCAGCTGATCGAACAGCCGCAGGGCCTGATCCTGGTCACCGGCCCGACCGGCTCGGGCAAGTCGACCACGCTGGCGGCGATGATCGACCACATCAACAAGAACGAATACGGCCACATCCTCACCGTTGAGGACCCGATCGAATTCGTGCACACCTCGCAGAAGTGCCTGATCAACCAGCGCGAAGTGCACCGCGACACGCACGGCTTCAATGAGGCGCTGCGCTCGGCACTGCGTGAAGACCCGGACATCATCCTGGTCGGCGAACTGCGTGACCTGGAAACCATCCGCCTGGCGTTGACCGCTGCAGAAACCGGCCACCTGGTGTTCGGTACGCTGCACACCAGCTCGGCGGCCAAGACCATCGACCGAATCATCGACGTGTTCCCGGCCGGCGAAAAGCCGATGGTGCGCTCGATGTTGTCCGAGTCGCTGCGTGCGGTCATCTCGCAGGCACTGCTGAAGAAAGTGGGCGGTGGCCGTATTGCTTCGCACGAAATCATGGTGGCCACGCCGGCCATCCGCAACCTGATCCGCGAGGACAAGGTGGCGCAGATGTATTCGTCGATCCAGACCGGTCAGCAGGTGGGCATGCAGACCCTGGACCAGAATCTGCAGGACCTGGTCAAGCGCAGCCTGATCACGCGCAACCAGGCCAAGGAATACGCCAAGGACAAGAAGCAGTTCGAATAAGCAGGGAAGGGGATGCAGGGCATCGGGAGCGGCATGGCCGTTCCCGGGCCTGTTTTCCGGCTCGCTTTCAACGACGTCCTGTTTTTCGTTTTCCTAATTCGGGTTCCGAGGGAACATCCCATGAGCAGCATTGATTTCACCTCCTTCCTCAAATTGATGGCGCACCAGAAGGCGTCGGACCTTTTCATCACCGCCGGCATGCCGCCGTCGATGAAGGTCAACGGCAAGATCTCGCCGATCACGCAGACGCCTTTGACGCCGCAGCAGTCGCGCGACATGGTGCTCAACGTGATGACGCCGGCCCAGCGCGAGGAGTTTGAAAAAACCCACGAGTGCAACTTCGCCATCGGCCTGTCTGGCGTGGGCCGCTTCCGCGTCAGCTGTTTCTACCAGCGCAACCAGGTGGGCATGGTGCTGCGCCGTATTGAAACGCGCATTCCCACCGTGGAAGAGCTGAGCCTGCCGCCGGTGATCAAGACGCTGGCCATGACCAAGCGCGGCATCATCCTGTTTGTCGGCGCCACCGGTACCGGTAAATCCACCTCGCTGGCGGCGATGATCGGCTACCGCAACCAGAATTCGACTGGCCACATCATCACCATCGAAGACCCGATCGAATTCGTGCACAAGCACGAAGGCTGCATCATTACCCAGCGCGAAGTGGGCATTGATACCGACAGCTGGGAAGCGGCGCTGAAGAACACGCTGCGGCAGGCGCCGGACGTGATCATGATTGGCGAAATCCGCACCCGCGAAGGCATGGACCATGCCATCGCCTTCGCCGAAACCGGCCACCTGGTGCTGGCAACGCTGCACGCCAACAACGCCAACCAGGCGATGGACCGCATCATCAACTTCTTCCCGGAAGACCGCCGTGGGCAGTTGCTGATGGATCTGTCGCTGAACCTCAAGGGCGTGGTGGCGCAGCAGCTGATACCGGCCCCGGACGGCAAGAGCCGTCGCGCGGCCATGGAAATCATGCTGGGCACGCCGCTGATCCAGGATTACATCCGCGAAGGCGAAATCCACAAGCTCAAGGAAGTGATGAAGGATTCCGTGCAGCTGGGCATGAAGACCTTCGATCAGAGCCTGTTCGAGCTGTACCAGGCCGGCGAGATCAGCTACGACGACGCGCTGCGTTATGCCGACTCGCAGAACGAGGTGCGCCTGCGCATCAAGCTGGCGCAGGGCGGCGATGCCAAGACCCTGTCGCAGGGGCTGGATGGCGTGGAGATTGCCGAGGTCCGCTGAGTCAACCGATCAGCGCAGTGAACAAGGGCCGGCCTGTGGTAAGAGGGCCGGCTTTTTTTTGCGGCAAGCCAACGTTTGAAGGCCTGAACCGGCGCTGGTGGATTGCCGCAAACCTTACCGCTTCATCCACGCCGGCCCCAGCTTTGCCAGCTGCGCGTGCACCGGGCAGCTTTCCTGATGCGCGCCGGGCAGGTAACCCAGGCTCATCAGAAACTCGCCGGTGATTTCACCGCCGGTGAAGCGAAAGGTTTTCTTGAACAGCTTCACCCACTCCGGCTTGCTCAGCGGGTGCTGGGCATCCAGCCACGCCACGAAGCTGCCATGCGAGGCGCGCAGCTGCTGGATGACCTGTGCGTTGTGAATGGCCGCCAGTACCTTGAGCCGGTTGCGGATGATGTTGGCGTCGGCCATCAGCCGGGCGATATCAGCATCGCCGTAGGCGGCGACCGCATCCACGTCAAAACCGCTGTAGGCAGCGCGGAAGCCTTCACGCTTGCGCAGGATGGTCTCCCAGCTCAGCCCGGCCTGGTTGATCTCCAACAGCAGCCGCTCGAACAACTCACGCTCATCGCGCTGCGGAAAGCCGTACTCGTTGGCGTGGTAGCTGGCATGAACCGGGTGGCCGGGGGCGATATCGCAATAGGTGGGCATCGGGGCGTCGTGTAGTCAGGCTGTGGTGAAGTATCGCCGGTCACGACCCGGCGGCGGGTAAACGTTAGAATGGCGGCATGTCTGCCTTGTCACCGCCACTTGCCAACCATCTGCTGGTCGCCTTGCCGTCACTGGATGAATCTCTGTTCGCACGCAGCGTCGCGCTGATCTGCCAGCACGACGACGACGGCGCCATGGGCGTAATCGTCAACCATGCCTCGGAGTACACGCTGGGCGATGTCTTCGAGCAGATGGAGATCGACTGCGACAACGCCGATCTGCGTGCGGTGCCGGTGCTCACGGGCGGCCCGGTGCATACCGGGCGCGGTTTTGTCATTCACGACGACGCCAGCGCCTGGGATTCCAGCCTGGCTGTTGCCGACGGCCTGTTCCTGACCACCTCGCGCGACATTCTTGAAGCCATGGCGCGCGGCCACGGCCCACGCAATGCCCTGGTCACGCTGGGCTGCGCCGGCTGGGGTGCGGGGCAGTTGGAGCAGGAGCTGGCCGAGAACAGCTGGCTGACCGTTCCCGCCGACGCCGCTCTGTTGTTCAACACGCCACTGGTTGATCGCTGGCAGTCGGCTGCCGCGCGCATTGGCGTGGATATGTTCCACCTGGCCGGATACAGCGGCCATGCTTGAGCAGGCCCCGCTTTCCACCGACAGCACCGTGCTTGGTTTTGATGTCGGCTCGCGCCGCATTGGGGTGGCCATCGGCAGCGCATTTGGTGTGGGCGCACGTGCCATTGCCGTGGTTGATGTACATGCCAACGGCCCGGACTGGGCCGCACTGGACCGCCTGCATAAAGAATGGCGGCCGCAGGGCATGATCGTTGGCGATCCGCTCACCCTTGAAGGCGAAGACCAGCCCAACCGCAAGCGCGCGCATGCCTTTGCCCGGCAGTTGCAGCAGCGCTACAAAGTGCCGGTGTTGCTGGTCGACGAACGCTCCAGCTCGGTGGAAGCCGCGCGCCGGTTTGCGGTTGAACGTGCTGAAGGCCGCAAGCGCCGCCGTGATGCCGCCAACCTCGACGCCGTGGCCGCAGCGGTCATCATCGAGCGTTGGTTGTCCGCACCGCACGACGCCACCCCTATTTCCTGACTCACGAAGACTCCGCCATGACTGCTCCGCAACTGGATGACCAAGGACGCCTACGCCACCTGCTGACCCTGGAAGGGTTGCCCCGTGAGACCTTGCTGCAGTTGCTGGACCGCGCTGGCCAGATCCGCGATGCCGCCGTTGGCCGCATCAGCAACAAGCGCGCGGTGCTGGCCGGCACCGCGGTCTGCACGCTGTTCTTTGAACCGTCCACCCGCACCCGCAGCTCGTTCCAGCTGGCGGCGCAACGGCTGGGCGCCGATGTACTGAATTTCGACGCGTCCACCTCGTCCACGCGCAAGGGGGAAACCGCCTGTGACACGCTGCGCAATCTGGAAGCGATGGGCGTGCGCGGGTTCGTGGTGCGCCATCCTGACGACGGCGCGGTGGCTGGGCTGGCGGCAGCGGCGGGCGAAGGCACCGCGTTGATCAATGCCGGTGACGGCCGCAGCGCGCATCCCACCCAGGGCCTGCTGGACATGCTCACCTTGCGCCAGGCCAAGGGCAGCGATTTCTCCAAACTGAAAGTGGTGATCGTCGGCGACGTGAAGCACTCGCGCGTGGCCCGTACCGATCTGTACGCCATGCGCACCTTGGGCGTGGGCGAAATCCGCGTCTGTGGCCCGCAATCGCTGCTGCCGGACGACGACGTCGTTGACGGCTGCATCGTGGGTGAGGATTTCGACGCCATGCTCGAAGGCGCTGACGCGCTGATGATGCTGCGCCTGCAGCGCGAGCGCATGGAAGAAGGTCTGGTGCCGTCGCTGGAGCAGTACCACGCGCAGTACGGGCTCACCAACGAGCGGCTGAAGCGCGCGGGTAAGGACGCAGCGGTGTTGCATCCGGGCCCGATCAATCGCGGCGTGGAAGTCACCGACGAAGTGGCCGATGGCCCGCAGTCGTGGGTGCTGCGCCAGGTCGCCAACGGCGTGGCCGTGCGCATGGCCGTGCTGGAAACGCTGCTGGGCTGATCCGCCCGGTTGAAGGCGGCTTCATTGAAGGCGGCTTCACGCTTTCCCGGGCCCCGGGTAGCTGACGCACCGGGGCTGGGTTGGCTTTGGTCAGCGCGAGGCGGCTGCAGCAAAGCGGTAGTTTCAATCGCGGACTACGGCGCCGTCTTTATGTTTGACTGCGCGGCGCCATCGCCAGAATCGCCAGCTGCTGCTGCGCTTCTTCATTGCCGGCGTCGGCCGCTGCCTGCACCTGCGCAAGGTCGGGGTGCTGCACGATCAATACCGGGAACTCGCACTGCGGGCAGCTGTATTCGGTCTGCTCGTCGTGCAGCTCCATTTCCATCTGCCGTGAATCGCCCTTCCATTCGCAGGCCGGGCAGGGATGGATCTGTTCGCGCCAGCCGGGCTGGTAGTAGTCGTTGACGGTGGTGGTCATGGTTGCGGCACCTGCAGCGGGGTAGCGGAGTGTATACGCCGCTTGCCGCGCACGCTCAGCCGTCGCGGCCATCTTGGCGGGGCAGCAGATAAATGCGGCCAATGCGTGCCACCCACGGCGAGAACGCGACGAGCCAGGCAACTGCGCTCAGTGCCTGCCATGCGCCCGCATCCGGGGCGATTTCTGCCACCACCCGCATCACCGCCACCACCTGCACGGCAATGAAGGCAAACCACGCCACCGCCGGCATCTGCAGCGGGCGGCCCGAATGGCCTTGCGTGACGCGGGTGACCATCGCCACCAACAGGCTGCCGAACAGGCCGATGAAAAGGGCATGCGCCGGGCCACGGCCGAGGATCATCTGGCCGCTCAACAATTCGGCCAGGCTCTGCACCACATACAGCGCCAAGCTCACCGGTAACCACGCCAGGCCGATGAACAGCACGCGCAGCAGGCCGGGCATGGCCCCGCGCGGCCACCAGCGCCACAACGCCACGCCACTGAGCAGCAACAGCGGCAGGTCGGCCAGCCATAGCCACATCGTTTGATGATTGAGTTCCAGCAACAGATGCAGCGCGATGAATACCCAGAACGCCGCCAGCCACCACAACGGCCGCCACGGCACATAGCCGCTCACCGCATTGCCGGCAAAGAACGGAAACATGCGGTGCGCCACCGTGACGTAGATCGGCAACAGCATGCCGAACCCGCCCAGCTTGATGCCCAGCATCGCCCAGCCCGGATCAGCGCCGGCCGCAAAGGCGATGAACGCACACAGGCCGATATAGCCCAGTAGCAGTGCCGCCATGCAGGAGCGCGCATGCCAGGTGCGGCCGCGTTCGACCGACAGCAGCCGCAACAAGCGCCACAGGCCGATGCTCCAGCCCAGCAGTGACAAGGCCAGGCCGGCGTGGAGGCCCCACGGCAAACCGGCGGCGCCAAGCAGCAGCAATAGTTGGCCGCCGATAAGGCCGACGCCCACCGGCAGATACTGGCGCCGGGCAAGCTCGGGCAGGCCCATCCAGCGCGGGAACACGGTAAGCAGAAAGCCGAAGATGAAACTCGGCAGCACCAGGTACTGCATGACGAATGCATGCAGCCAACCGGCATAGATCGAAGTGGCGGGCATCGTCAGCAGTGGCCAGCGCGCACTCAGCAGCCACAGCGCCCACCACGCCATTGCAAGCAACACATTGCTGGCGCCGATGAAGAACATCAGCCGGTGCGGCGCACGTGCCAGATTGCTCAGGGCGATGCCGGGGTGTGAAAGGGGCGGTTGCATGGGCGCATCATGCGCGCATGGCTGCCAGCGCGCCTTGACATCCATCAGCTTCCTGAAGCGTCCGGCGGCCGGTTGTTTGTTGCTGGAGATGGCCGGTTGAACCGCGGAATGCACCAGCCGCTGGCGCGGTTGGGCGGTGTCCGCCTCAGTTCAGAAGAACCAGCGTGGCCAAGCCCAGGAAGGTGAAGAAGCCCATCGAGTCGGTTACGGCGGTCAGGAAGATACCGCTGGCCAAGGCCGGGTCGAAGCCCAGCCGTTTGAGCGTCAACGGCACCAGTACGCCCGCAGCAGCGGCCAATAGCAGGTTCAGCGTCAACGCCACGCCGATCACGATCGACAGGCCCGGCGTGTGGAACCACGCCAGCACGATCAGGCCCAGCACGGTGCCCAGCAACAGGCCGTTGAGCAGAGCGACGCGCAGCTCTTTCCATAGCAGGGTGCGGGCATTGGAGGCACCCACCTGGCCCAGCGCCAGGCCGCGCACCATCAGCGCCAGTACCTGGGTGCCGGCGTTGCCGCCCAGGCCGGCGACGATCGGCATCAACACCGCCAACGCCACCAGCTTGTCGATGGTGCCTTCAAAGTGGCCCACCACGCTGGAGGCCAGGAAGGCGGTGCACAGGTTCACCGACAGCCACATCAGGCGGCGGCGCATCGCGCGCCACACCGGGCTGAACAGGTCCTCGTCCTCGTCCAGACCGGCCGCGCCCAGAGCCTGGTGCTCGGCCTGGCCACGGATGATGTCCACCACGTCATCGATGGTGATGCGGCCGATCAGAATGTTGTTGTCGTCCACCACCGGGGCTGACACCCAGTCATGGTCGGAGAACTGGCGGGCAACCTCGTCGGCGCTTTCGCCCACGTCGATGGCCGGCTGCTCGTCGTCAATCAGCCGGTTGATCGGCGTGGTGTCCTCGTGGGTCACCAGCGAGGCCAGCGACAACCGGCCCAGGTATTGATGGCGGCGGCTGACCACGAACAGGTGATCGGTGTGGTCGGGCAGTTCACCGCGCAGGCGCAGGTAACGCAGCACCACATCCACATTGACGTCGGCGCGCACGGTGACCACGTCCGGATTCATCAAACGGCCGGCGGTGTCCTCCGGGTACGACAGCACCTGCTCCAGCCGCTCGCGGTTCTCGCGGTCCATCGACTTGAGCACTTCGTCGATGACGGTGTCGGGCAGATCCTCGACCAGGTCGGCCAGGTCATCGATGTCCAGGTCTTCGACCGCGGCGATGATTTCGTCCGGGTCCATGTCTGCCAGCAGGCTTTCGCGCACGTCGTCACCGACATGCACCAGCACCTCGCCGTCGTCCTCGGCATCCACCAGCCCCCACACCACCTCGCGCTTGCCGGGCGGCAGCGATTCGAGCAGGTTGCCGATCTCCGCCGGCGAGAGCGTGTTGACCAAGCGGCGCACCGGGCCCAGCCGGCCGCTGTCGAGCGCGTCGGAAAGCAGACGCAGCTGTCGTGCCGTCTTGTCGTGGCGTACCGCTTCGGCCATGCACAACTCCCGGAAATCAAAAGGCCGCTATCCGGGACAGGATGCAGCATCGGCGGTGTTCAGCCCGTCATTATCGCGTGCAATACATGGCAGTTGCACTGCTTTTCAACGCTGCGCGGATCAATTGCCCGCGTTGCCGCTGATCCAGCGTTCGATACCGCGGCGGTCGCGCGCGGCCAGCAGTTGCGGGGCTTGTGCCCGCAGTTCGGCCAGATTGACCTGGCGGATGGCGCGGCGGACTTCCAGCAGCGTGGCCGGGTGCAGGCTGAACTCGGTCAGCCCCAGTGCCAGCAGCATGGGCGCCATATGCGCATCACCGGCGATTTCGCCGCAGACCGCCACCGGCGTGTCATGACGATTTGCGGTTTCAATCACCTGCCACAACAGGCGCAGCACCGCCGGGTGCAGCGGTGAATACAGGTCGGCTACGGCCTCGTTGTTGCGGTCCGCTGCCAGCAGGTACTGCACCAGGTCGTTGGTGCCGATGGAGAGAAAATCCACCTGGTCGATGAAGCTCTCCAGTGCGATGGCTGCGGCCGGCACTTCAATCATCGCCCCGACCGGGATGTTCTCCGCAACTTCATGGCCTTCGTTGCGCAGCAGGGCTGCCAAACGCGACAAACGCCGCCGGACGGCCATGATTTCCTCGCGGCCACTGACCATCGGCACCAGAATGCGCACCGGGCCATAGCCGGAGGCACGCAGGATGGCGCGCAGTTGGGTGTCAGATACTTTTGGGTGGGCCAGCGACAGACGCACGCCGCGCAGGCCGAGCGCGGGGTTTTCCTCGCTGCTGACCACCAAGCCAGTGCGGTCGGCCTTGTCGGCGCCCAGGTCCAAGGTGCGGATGGTGACCGGCAGGCCGATCATGCCCAGCACGGTGTCGCGATAGGCGCGGAACTGTTCTTCCTCGTCCGGCAGCTGGTTGCGTTGCAGGAACAGGAATTCGGTGCGGTACAGGCCCAGCCCGCGTGCACCCAGTGCATGTGCCTGGGCAACGTCATCCTGCGATTCGGCATTGGCCAGCAGGGTGATCTCGGCATCATCCACGGTGCGCGTGGGCTTGCCGCGCAGGCGGCCAAGTTCGCGCTGCTCACGTGCAAGCTCGCGTTGACGCAGGCGGTACTGCCGCAGGTCAGCCGGTCCCGGCTCAATGACGACCTCACCGCTGGCGCCGTCCAGGATCACCACATCGCCATCATTGACCTTGTTCAACACGGCGTTGGCGCCCACCACCAGCGGCATGTGCAGGCTGCGCGCCAGGATGGCGCTGTGCGAAAGCACGCTGCCGGCACTGCTGATGATGCCAACCACGCCCTGCGACTGCAGCTGGGCCAGTTCCGAAGGCGCGACGTTTTCGCAGACCAGGATTTCCCCGGCCAGGCCTTTCACCCCGGTAGCGCGTTTGTGCAGGAAGGACTGGATGCGGCCGATGACGTGGTCCAGATCATCCAGCCGGCTTTTCAGATAGGCATCTTCCATGCCCTGGAACACCTGCGCCAAGCGGTCACGTTGGATGCGCAGGGCATAGCTGGCGCTGTAGCGCTTGCTGCGGATCAACTCGTCCAGCGCGCTCAGCAGCTCGGGGTCGTCCAACAGCATGGCGTGCAGGTCGAGAAACTCGCCAACCTCGGCGGGCAGGGCGCCCTGCAGGCGGGTGCGTAGCTCGCGCATTTCCGCGCGTGCCGCGTCGGTGGCGCGGTGCAGCCGTTGCAGTTCCTGTTCCACCGCGCTGGCGACGATTTTCTTGTCGCCGGTTTCATGCACCATCGGCAGGCGCACGCGGGCGCGGCCGAGCGCGGTTCCGCGGGATGCAGGCAGCCCCTGCAGCCGGGTCACGGCTGCAGACTCGTGGTGCGACCGCTCAGTGCGTGCGCGCCGGGCGCCATCAACTGTCCTCGTCGAAACGACGCTCAAACAGGGCAGTAACGGCTTCCAGTGCGGCGGCTTCGTCCTCGCCATCAACACGGACGGTGACCGGGGTACCCTGCGCGGCCGCCAGCAGCATCACACCCATGATGCTTTTGGCATTGACCTCGCGGCCCTTGGCCACCAGCGTGGCATTGGCGCGGAAACCCGACAGCACCTGCACCAGCTTTGCAGTGGCGCGGGCGTGCAGGCCCAAACGGTTGGATACGGTGAGTTCTTGTTCAAGCATCGTCGATGATGACTCCATTGCGTGCGCCCGCCGCCGCAGTGGCGGGCAGTTGGTCCAATCCCTGTTCCGGATAATTCATTACCCGCAGCAACATCGCCAGACTCAGCCCCGACACACGCCGGGCCGGTGTTCCCAGTCTCGCCAACTGGTTGGCAAGGTTACTGGGGCTGGCGCCGTACAGGTCGGTCAGGACCAGTACGCCGTCTTCACCTTCCACCCGCCGCATGGCGGCCGATGCTTCTGGCAGCAGTGCGTCCAGATCAGCGTCGAAGGGGACTTCAAAGGCCTCGGTTTTCAGAGGCAGTTGACGCAGGAGAGTGGTTGCCACGTCCAACAAGGAAGTGCCAACGCCGGGGTGAGTCACAAGAAGAATGCCGCAGGTCATGACTGAACGTTAACAGGTCAGGCTGAGTCCGCGATAGCGCCGAAAACGTGTCTTCTGTGTACCACCTCGCGGCCCCTTGAAATCGCGGCCGCCGTACCGTGTGAGCGGCGCGCTAATCCTGCTCGCGGTGGAACGTGGCCACATCCTGCCAGCCCTGTTCACGGGCGTGGCGGGCGAGGCGCTCTGCCAGGTAGACCGAGCGGTGTTTGCCGCCGGTACAGCCAAATGCCACCGTCACATAACTGCGGGTCTCGCTGCCCAGCTTGGGCAGCCAGGTGTCGAGCAGGTCTTCCAGCTGGGCGACATAGCGCACTACGTCCGGCTGTGCGTCCAGGTGCTCACGCACCTCCCGGTCGCGGCCGGTCAGTGAGCGCAGCTCCGGCTCCCAGTGCGGGTTGGGCAGCACGCGTGCGTCAAATACAAAATCGGCTTCGGCTGGCACACCGCGCTTGTAGGCGAAAGATTCAAACAACAACGACAGGTTGCTTTCCTGGCTCAGCGCGAACTCGGTGATGACCCGGCGGCGCAGCTGGTGCACGTTGAGTTTGGTGGTGTCGATGATGGCATCGGCTTGGCGGCGCAGCGGCGCGGTGAGCTCGCGCTCGCGGGCAATGGCTTCCGGCAGTGACAGGCCAAGGTGACTCAGCGGATGGCGGCGACGGGTGTCGGCGTAGCGGGCGAGCAGGGTGTCGTCGTCGGCTTCAAAAAACAGCAGGCGCGCGTCGATGCTGTGGTCCAGTGCGGTTTTTCGCCACTGTGCCAACTGGCTGAGGTCGCTGCGGCCACGCACATCGATGCCGACCGCCAGGCGCCTCGGGCTGTTTTCCGTTGGCCCGCCGAGGACGTCGCGCACGAATTCCGGCAGCAGGTTCACCGGGATGTTGTCCGAACAGTAGTAGTCCAGATCCTCGAAGGTTTTCAGTGCGACCGATTTGCCCGAACCGGACAGGCCGCTGACGATCACCAGCAGCGGGGACGGTGTGGCGTTCATTGGCTGCGTTGTTCCAACAGGTTGCTGTGGCGGGCGATGAACATCGCTGCCGGGTCGATGCCCTTGGTGCGCAGGATGTGCAGACGTGTGGCGGCCTCGGTCAGCACGGCCAGGTTGCGGCCGGGCATCACCGGCAGGGTGATGAGCGGTACATCCAGATCCAGCACATGGCGCTTGCCGGAATCGCCGGTGAGACGCTCGTAACCGTAAGAAGTGGGCTCGGTCATCGGCTTGGTCAGGTGGACGATGAGGCGAAGGTACTTGTTCTTCTTTACAGCGGTGTCACCAAACATCTGCCGCACATTGAGCACGCCCAGCCCGCGGACTTCCAGCAGGTCCTGCAGCAGCTCCGGGCAGGTGCCGTCCAGGACATCAGGGGCGATCTGGGTGAACTCCGGTGCGTCGTCGGCCACCAGCCGGTGCCCGCGCGACAGCAGTTCCAGCGCCAACTCGCTCTTGCCCGAGCCGGCCTCGCCGGTAACCAGCACGCCGATGGAATAGATCTCCATGAAAACGCCGTGCAGGGTGACGCGGGGGGCCAGGGTGCGGGCCAGGTGGTAGCTCAGGTGGTTGAGCAGCTCGTGGCCGCGCTTGGGCGATACCCACAGGGGCGTCTGTGATTCATCGGCGGCGGCGCGGAAGTCTTCCGGGCAGCCGTGGCTCTTGGTGATGACCAGGGCCAACGGCCGCGCCTGGATGATGCGCTCGATGACTTCCCAGCGTTGGCGTGAATCCAGCGAGTCCAGCCAGGTCAGTTCCTCGGTGCCAAGAATCTGCACTTTGTTGGGGTAGATGGTGTTGAGGTAACCGGCCAGCGAAGGGCGGCGGGACACGGTATTGCCGGCCTCCAGCTCGCGCTGTGCACCTTGATGGCCCGCGACCCAGCGCAGCTCCAGCTTTTCGCGCTGCTGGTCGAATAATTCCTGTGCAGTGATGCTGGTATTCATCCGCGGGATGCCTGCTGCGGGTCATTGATGATGTGCTGCAGCGCCTGCGCATCGGGCGCATCGCGCAGTGCCTGGCGGATGTCGGCATCGGAGAACATCTCCGCCAACTCGGACAGCAGCATCAGGTGTTGATGGGTGTAGTGCTCGGGCACGGCCATGGCGAAGACCAGGTCAACGGGCTCATCGCCGCCAAAGTCCACGGGTGTCTGCAGTCGCAGCAGCGCGCCGCGCGGTTGTTGCAGGCTGGCTGAGCGGCCATGCGGGATGGCGATGCCATGGCCGATGGCGGTGCTGCCCACGCGCTCACGTTCGCGCAGGCTGGCAAAAAGGCTGTCCGCCCCCGCTTCACGACAGGCGAGCAGTCGCGAAGCGGCGAGCAGGGTGGTGTCACGGTCGGCGGCCGCAAGTACCTGGGTACTCACGGCCGCCATAAGGTCGGTCAACGGCATGGTTGCTGCAGGTCAGGGCGTCTGGGCGCCATTGTCGCGCAGAGCATGCGATGCGTGGGGAAGATGCTTTTCCTTGTGCTTGATGACCAGCCGGTCCAGCTTGTCGGCCAGGATGTCGATGGCCGCGTACATGGTGGATGCTGCGGCGTCTGCGTGCAGCGTGCGCCCGGGTAGATTCACCGTGGCGACAACGAGGAAGTCAGGCTTGCGAGTGGACAGCTGCACCCGTATTTCGCAGTGCTGGTCGACGTGTCGTCCTACCCGCTCCAGCTTTGTTTCCACGTACTCCTTCAGGGCGGGTGTTACTTCGATCTGCTGGCCATACGTCTCGATACGCATCGGATTCCTCCTGTGGTTCGGGGTTGCCTAATGAACCCGGTGCCAAGCCAGCGAATGCTTCAGATGATACGGACGCGTTCGTGGGAGGCACCGATGTTCATGGCCTCACGATACTTCGCTACGGTGCGTCGCGCCACCGGTATTCCACCGCTTTTGAGCAGCTCAGCCAGCTTGGCGTCAGAAAGCGGTTTTCTCGGGTTTTCTGCGTCGATCAGCTTGCGGATCATCGACTGGATGGCGGTGCTGGACGCTTCACCGCCACCCTCGGTATCGATGCCGGAGGCAAAGAAAGCGCGCAGCGGCAGGGTGCCACGGGGAGTACGCACGTACTTGCGTGAAATGGCACGCGAGATTGTCGACTCGTGAAGATCAAGTTCGCCGGCAATTTCACGCAGCGTCAACGGACGCAGAGCCTGCTCGCCGAATTCCAGAAAGCCGGCCTGATGGTGCAACAGGCTGTTGACCACGCGCAGCAGCGTCTCGCCGCGCGCTTCCAGGCTTTTGAGCAGCCAGCGTGCTTCCTGCAGATGACCGCGCAGGTAGCTGGCATCGGCCTCGCCACAGCGCCGGATCAACTGCTCGTAGCCGCGATGGATGACCACCTTGGGCCCGGCGTGGCCGGCCAGCGCGCAGCGCCAGATGCCGCGTTGTCGCCAGATCACGCAATCGGGCACCACATAGGTGTCGGTGGCCAGTTCACCCAGTTGCTTGCCCGGGCGCGGGTCGAGAGAGCGCAGCAGTTGCACGGCCTGCTCGACGGCGGCGACGGGTTGTTTCAGTTCCTGCGCGATGCCGGGGATGCCTGCGCGTGGCAGGCGCTCCAGCGGGCCCAACGCGATGCTTCGGGCAAGGGCCAGGCCTTCGCTGTCGGCGGGCAGGGTGTCCAACTGCAGGGACAGGCATTCGCCCAACGAGCGGGCGCCTACACCGGCAGGATCGAAACGTTGAATCTGCCGCAGCACGGCAAGAATTTCATCGTCCTCGGCGACCACTTCCGGGCGCAATGTCTGCGCGATGACAGAGAACGGCTCGCGCAGATAGCCGTCTTCATCCAGAGCGTCGATCAACGCCACGCCAATGGCGCGGTCGGCCTTGCTCAGATGTGTAAGGTGCAGTTGCCACAGCAGATGGTCGGCCAGTGTTTCCGGGTCTGCCGCCTGTTCGCGTGGGTTGTCTTCGCCATCGTCATCGAACGAGCCGCTGCGGCCGCTGCTCCAGTCCGCATCGTCGGGCTCCCAATCGGCGCCCTCGCTGTTGATGTCACCTTGCGCGGGATCAACCGGGCTGTCGTCGCTGCTGGCCGGCGCGTCGTCATCGCCGCCGCCATCGGTGTTGTCGGCCCATTCCAGCAGTGGATTGGTTTCCACCGCTTCCACCAGCTCAAGTTCCAGCTCGGTGCTGGACATCTGCAACAAGCGAATGGCCTGACGCAACTGCGGCGTCATCACCAGACTTTGTCCCATCGATGTCTGCAGCCGAGCTTTCATGCCTGTTTCCGTACGTGGAAGGGCCTGACGCTGTGCCGCGCGCTCAGAGGGTGAAAGCGTCTCCGAGGTAGACGCGGCGGACGTCGGTGTTGGCCAGCAGCTCTTCCGGTGCCCCCTGCGCAAGGACGCTGCCCTCGGCGAGGATATACGCCCGGTCGCAGATTCCCAAGGTCTCGCGCACATTGTGGTCGGTGATCAACACACCAATGCCGCGTTTTTTGAGGTGGGTGACGATGCGTTGGATCTCGCCGACCGAAATCGGATCGACACCGGCAAATGGTTCGTCCAGCAGAATCAGACGCGGTTTGGCGGCCAATGCGCGGGCAATTTCGCAACGGCGACGCTCACCGCCGGAAAGGCTGGCGCCGAGTTGGTCGGCAACGTGGCTGATCTGCAGTTCGTCCAGCAGCGAGGACAACTCGCGCTCGCGGCCTTGTGCGTCCAGGTCATCGCGCAGTTCCAACACCAGGCGGATGTTGTCGGCCACGCTCAGCTTGCGGAACACCGATGGCTCCTGCGGCAGATAACCCACGCCAAGCTTTGCGCGCGAATACATCGGGTCGGCGGTGATGTCCTGGCCGTCGAGCACGATGCTGCCGGCATCGGCTGCCACCAGCCCGACGATCATGTAGAAGCAGGTGGTTTTGCCGGCGCCATTGGGGCCGAGCAGGCCAACGACTTCACCGGCATCGAGAGTGAGCCCGAAATCCTTGACGACTTCGCGGCTCTTGTAGCGTTTGCGCAGGCCTTGGGCGACGAGCATTACTTTTTGTCTCCTGCGGCAGCCGGTGCTTTGTTCTTGGGCTGGATGACGGTGCGCACGCGGGTGCCGTCGCCGCCGCTCTGCATATCACCACTACGCATGTTGTAAACCATGCGTTGGCCTGCATTGGAGCCGCGCTCGGATTCGACTTTGTAGTTGCCGGTAAGCGTCAAGGTGTCTGACGGGATGTCGTAGTCGATGCGATCTGACGTGGCGTTCATCCAGGTGCCGTCATCCAGCTGTTGCTTCATGTGGGCCTGTTTGCCGGTAAATACCGCACGCACGATCTCACCGTCGGCCATATACAGCTCGGCGTCGTTTGAGCGCAGTTCCAGCGTGCCTTGGATGATGATCACGCCGCCGGACAGCACGGTCTTGCCTGCGCCGTTGAGCGCGCCGGACTGGCCACCGGCGTCGATGGACATCGGCTGATTGCGGTCCGCCGCCTTGCCCCATGCCAGCGCAGGAATGAGTAGGGTGGCGAGCAGGAGGGTCGGCGCGAGCTTAGCGAGCCTGGCGGGCAGCATTGGGTTCATAGCGGGTCTTGACCTGGGAAAGGAGGGAATACTGCTGGGACTTCAGGTCGGCCTCGAAGCCGACGCCAGTCTGCTGAAGGCCTGGGCGGGTCAGCGTGACGCTTGCAGCTGTGTGCGCCAGATTGCGATCGGGGAAGACATCCAGCGCATCAGTACGGAACGTAGTCGGCGGCGTTTTGCCGTCTTTCGGGCTGTCGCCGGAGACGTTGCCGCGCAGGCGCAGCTCCTCGCCTTTGGCGCTGACCCAGCCGGTCTCGGCACGCAGCTCCCACTGGTTGCCGGCGGCATCGGGCAGCAGGAACAGCGGGGTGGTGATGTTGGAGGTTTGATCGGCGCGGCTGCGCTCCATCGACGGCGCGCGAAGCGTCATCGACTCTTTGCCTTCCTTGTCCAACGTGGTGATCTCGAAATCTTTCAACACGAAATCGGTGCTGCCTTGCTCAACCACATGCGGTGCATTGCTGGGGCGATGGCGCCATGCAGACCAGCCACTGGCCAGTGCGGCAAACAACAGGCCCAGCCCAAGGACGGTGCGCCAATTCATCGAGAGTACCTTGCCAGTACGGCGTCGAGCTTGCCTTGTGCCGCCAGCAGCACGTCGCACAGTTCGCGCGCTGCGCCACGGCCGCCTTCGGCGCGGGTCTGCCAGTGCACGCGCTCGGCAATCCACGGGTGCGCATCGGCGGGTGCCACGGCCAGGCCTACGTTGCACAGCGGCGCCAGGTCCGGCAGGTCATCGCCCATGAACGCGACCTGGTCCAGACCGATGCCGAGTTGATCGCACAGCGCACGCACGCTGGACAGCTTGTCGCCCACGGCGATCTGGGTGTCGATGCCCAGGTCCGCGCCACGCTTCTGCGCCGACAGGCTGTTGCGGGCGGTGATCAGCACCGGGTGGATGCCGTGCTGCTGCAGCAGCTTCAAGCCCAGCCCGTCCTGCACGTAATACGCCTTGCTCTCGTTGCCGGCGTGGTCGTAGAACAGACGCCCGTCGGTCAGCGTGCCGTCCACGTCGAAGCAAGCCAGCCGGATGTTGGCGGCAATGGCATGCAGCGGGGCGGGGAATAGGTCGAGCGGGGAGTAAGGCATCTGCAGGCAGTATCCGTTGCGGGCCGGAAGGGAGTCGGGACAGTGATTGTGCGGGCTTTAGACCACTTTTGCCCGCAACAGGTCATGAATGTTCAGGGCGCCGACCGGGTGATTGTCGCCATCCACCACGATCAGGCCGTTGATCTGGTGCTTCTCCAGCAGGCGTGCAGCCTCCACCGCCAACTGATCGGCACCGATGGTGCGCGGGTTGCGGGTCATCACCTGAGCGATGCCGGCGGTGCGCACGTCCACGTCGGTATCCAGTGCGCGGCGCAGGTCACCATCGGTGAACAGCCCGACCAGACGGCCGTCGGCATCGACCACCGAGGTCATGCCCAAGCGCTTGCGGCTCATTTCCATCAACGCTTGGCTGAGGCTGGCGTCTTCACGTACGGCGGGCAGGTCATCGCCGCCGTGCATCACGTCGGTGATGTGCAGCAGCAGGCGCCGGCCAAGGCTGCCGGCCGGGTGCGAGCGGGCAAAGTCGTCGGCGGTGAAGCCGCGCGCGTCCAGCAGGGCCACCGCCAGCGCATCGCCCATTGCCAGCGAGGCGGTGGTGCTGGAGGTGGGCGCCAACGCCAGCGGGCAGGCTTCGTGGTCCACGTTCACGTCCAGGTGCACGTCGGCGGCCTTGGCCAGGCTGGATTCCGGCTTGCCGGTCATGGAGATCAGCAGGTTGCCCTGGCGCTTGAACACCGGCAGCAGCATCAGCACTTCGTCCGACTCGCCGGAATACGACAGCGCCAGCACCACGTCGTCCTCGGTGATCATGCCCAGGTCGCCGTGGCCGGCTTCACCGGGGTGAACGTAGAACGACGGGGTGCCGGTGGAGGCCAGCGTTGCGGCGATTTTGCGCGCGATATGCCCCGATTTGCCCATGCCGGTGGTGACCACGCGGCCGCGCGAGGCCAGCACCAGGCGGCAGGCGGCAGCGAACTCGGCGCCGATGCGGTTGCCCACCCGGTCCAGCTCGGCGGATTCGATCTGAAACACGCGGTGACCGCTGGATACCAGGTCGGCATCACGCAGCGTATCCAGGGAAAGCGAAGAAGCAGCCATGCGGGCGCCACTCGGAATAGTAGAATGGGCGTTCATTTTATTAGGAAAGCGCTTTGGACGCCGAGACCATCCGAAATCTGATCGAAACCGGCCTGCCCGGTGCCCGTGCCGACGTGCAGGGTGAAGACGGCGTGCATTTCGAGGCAACGGTTGTCTGCGAAGCATTTGCCGGCAAGATGCCGCTGGCCCGCCACCGCATGGTCTATGCGACGCTGGGTGACCTGATGGGCGGCGCAATCCACGCGCTGGCGCTGAAAACCGTTACTCCGGGTGAAGCCGGCTGAGCCGGCGCCCCCTTATTTCCCTTATTTCCGGTCTTCATCCATGGCAAAAATCGTAGTCACCGGCGGCAAAACGCTGAACGGTGAGGTGTATATCTCCGGCGCCAAAAACGCCGTCCTGCCGATCCTGTGCGCCACTCTGCTGGCCGACGCGCCGGTGGAAATCACCAACGTGCCGCATCTGCACGATGTGATCACCACCGTGAAGCTGCTGGGCGAGCTGGGCGCAAAGGTCACCATCGACCAAGGCACGCTGTCGCGCGGCAGCGCCATCGTGGTGGACCCGCGCAGCGTCAACCAGCACGTTGCGCCGTATGAGCTGGTAAAGACCATGCGCGCCTCGATCCTGGTGCTGGGCCCGCTGTTGGCCAAATATGGCCAGGCCGAAGTGTCGCTGCCCGGCGGCTGCGCCATCGGCTCGCGTCCGGTGGACCAGCACATCAAGGGCCTGCAGGCGCTGGGTGCGCACATCACGGTGGAAAGCGGCTTCATCAAGGCGCACGTTGATGGTCGCCTGAAGGGTGGGCACTTCACCTTTGACATGGTCAGCGTCACCGGCACCGAAAACGTGTTGATGGCAGCGGTGCTGGCTGACGGCACCACGGTTCTGGACAACGCGGCGATGGAACCGGAAGTGTCGGATCTGGCGCATTGCCTGATCGCACTGGGCGCCAAGATCGAAGGCATCGGCACCGCGCGGTTGGTGATCGAAGGCGTTGAACGTTTGAACGGTGGCCGTCACGCGGTGCTGGCCGACCGCATCGAAACCGGCACCTTCCTGGTGGCCGCTGCGATGACCGGTGGTCGTGTTGTCGCCCGCAATGCCCGCCCGGACACCATGGACGCGGTGCTGGCCAAACTGGTGGAAGCCGGTGCGACGGTGGAAACCACCGAAGACACCATCACCGTGGACATGCACGGCAAGCGGCCGAAGGCGGTCAATCTGACAACCGCGCCGTACCCGGCGTTCCCCACCGACATGCAGGCACAGTTCATGGCATTGAACTGCGTGGCCGATGGCGTGGGCGTGATCAACGAGACCATCTTTGAAAACCGCTTCATGCACGTGCAGGAGCTGCAGCGTTTGGGCGCGGATGTGCAGATTGAAGGCCGTACCGCAATCTGCCGTGGCAGCGACCGGCTGACCGGCGCGCCGGTGATGGCGACCGACCTGCGCGCTTCGGCATCGCTGATCCTGGCTGGGCTGGTGGCCCAAGGCGACACCGTCATCGACCGCATTTATCACCTTGATCGCGGCTACGAGAACATCGAGGAGAAGCTCGGTGCGCTGGGCGCCAGCATTCGGCGCGAGTCATGATTCTCAAAGGCCGTTTCACCCCGCGTCGTAGGGCACTGTTGGTATTGGTGCTGCTTGCCATGGCCTGGTTGGGCTGGGGCTGGTACAGCGGCGTGGCCATCACCCGTGGCGTGGAAAAGGAACAGATGGACTGGAATGGCGATGGCCAGGTCAGTCGCGAAGAATTGTTCCAGGCCTTCTACGCGGTAAAGGTGGACGACATCGAAGAAGGCAATCGCCATTGCCGCAGCTTTGTCTGGCGCAGCAACGGCGAAGAGTTCCGCCGCGACTGCAAAACGGTGTTCAAGAAAGAGGACGGCGCGAAGTAATCCTTCAGCGTTGCGCCCAACAAAAAGCCCGGCAATCGCCGGGCTTTTTGTCATCTACGGTACGTTGGTCGAGCTGCCTGGCTTCGCTCAACAGGCGCGCATCAATCGCGCGCGTGTCTTCACGGCTGAGCGTTTGGCTGTGATCAGTTGATCGACTTCAAGGTCAGGTCCAGCGCGTCGGTGCCGTTTTCTCGTTGCAGCAGGCGGGCCGGCACCGGCATGCCGGGCACGATCCAAGCGATCTGCTCTTTGTTACCGTCCACGCGCGAGACCTTGGTGGCCTCTTCGGTCTTACCGGCGACGGTGACGTTTTCCTTGCCGATGACGCGGTAGGTCATCGGCTTGATGCGGCCATCGTCCACCATGCGGTAGGTCAGCGGCCTGCCGGCGGCCAGATCGCGGGCGATGGCCAGGTTGAGCAGCAGGGCATCCACATCGCCGTTGCGCAGGCGGATCGGACCACTGCGGTCGGCCTTCACGTCGCCGGTCCAGGTAGCCTGGTTGCTGGCCCAGTCATAGCGCGCGTCCACCTGCTTGCGCTTGATCAGCAGCACCGAGCGGTCGTGGCTGCTGAGCGGGCGCAGCTTGCCTTCGTGTTCGTCGAACACAGTGCTCTGGCTCAGGTCGGCCATCGGGTTTTTGATCTGCATGCTGTAGCGCCAGCGGTCGGCGCCTTCGTTGGCCAGCGTCATCACGCCATTGGCCTGCATACCCATGTAGCTGGCCTGGTAGTTGGCGGTGAACGGTTGCAGCGCGAGCGCCGGCAGGCTTGCCAAGGCCAGCGCAGCGGCAGCGACCAAGCGAAGGGGGGAAAGAAAGTGCTTCATGTTCAGGCTCCTTGATATTCCATCAGGCGCAGGTCGATTTCGTCCTCGCCGTCCTTGCGCTGCAGGATACGCACCGGGGTGGGCACGCCATTTGCGATCCACAGGATCGTTTCATCATTACCGCCGTTGACCCGGTAAACGCGCAGGGCGTCGTAGCTCAGCTCGCCGACCTGTACGTTTTCAGTGGCATCGGCGGCGCGGTATTCGTATTGACGCACCCGGCCGACATCCACATAGCGGTAGCTCAGGGCTTGGCCGGGGCGGGCGTCACGCATCAGCGACAGATTGAGCAGCAGTGCGCTCTGGTCGCCGCGCTGCAGTGCGATAGGTTGGCGGCGCTCTTTCTTCAGGTCGCCCTGCCACTGCGCGGTACCGGCCTGCCAGTCATAGGTGCCGGTGACCTTCTTGCCCATGAACAAGGCTTTTTTTACCGTGCTCTGGCTCAGTGGCGTGTAGATGCCGCCCTCGTTGTTGAACACCGTGCTCTGCTCGATGTTCAACCCCAGCACGCTGGCAAAGCCGTGCTTGCCGCGCACCGCCATGTCCACACGCCACTGCGCACCCTCGTTGTGGACCACGCGCATGGTGGCGTCGCCGGCCAGCTTGCCTTTATAGGAGGCTTCGTAGGTGGCGACGAAGGGTTCCAGTACTGGTGGTGTCCACTCCATCGCCGAAAGCGCCACCATCGCCGGGGCTGGGGCTGGTGCGGCAGCTTCCTGTGCATGGGAGCCTGCCGTTGTCAGCAGGGTTGTCAGCACCAGCAATTTGAAAGGCGCGTAGGTCATGCGTGTCGGTTGACTGAAGGGAAGGGGATCATGCCAGCACGCAGGTCGACCGACTATGAGGATCAACCTGACAGCGTTCCGGCGGAATCTAGGCGCAGCGGGCTGAGCAGGGACTGACCATCCAGTTTTATCGTGCCGTCCTGTTCAGTTACGCGCCCGGACACCAGCAGCTGCGCGCTGGCCAGCAGCAAGGGGTGTTCGATGCCCAGCACGCGCTCGGCCAAGGTGTCGGCAGTGTCGCTGGACATCACTGGTACCCGCGCTTGGGCGATCACTGCGCCGGCGTCCAGCTCGGGCACGACAAAATGCACGCTGGCGCCGTGTTCGGCGTGGCCGGCCTCGATGGCGCGTGCATGGGTGTGCAGGCCTTTGTGCAGTGGCAGCAGCGAAGGATGGATGTTGACCAGCCGGCCGCTGAAGCGTTGCACGAAGTCCGCGCCCAGAATGCGCATGTAGCCGGCGCAGATGACCCAGTCCGGGGTACACGCATTGACCGCATCGCCCAGCGCGACATCGAACGCATCGCGGCTGGCGTAATCCTTGGGGGAACGTGCCCAGCGCAAGGCGACCGGTACTTTGTCCAGCGCGGCGGCGTTGGGTTTATCGGAGAAAACGCCGGCGATCTCGGCATGGAGCTGACCGCCGGCAATGCCGTCAAGCAGGCATTGCAGGTTGCTGCCACGGCCGGAGGCCAGCACGGCGATGCGGGCGGGGGCGTTCATCGTGTGGTGATCCGGCGGGCCAGCGGCCACACCAGCAGGCTGCCAACGGTAGCCAGCAGCATGTCGGCATGCGCGTCCCACATGTCGCCCTGTTGGCCGTTGTAGGCCTCGGCGGCGTCCGGTGACAGCAGCAGCGCGATGCCCCACTCGAACCATTCGTACACCAGGCTGGAGCACATGATCACCATCACCGCCAGGGTGAATGTCTGGCCGATACGCAGCGCCGGCCAGGCATGACGCGCCAGCTGCACCAGCGCCGGGGTGAAGCACACGCCGTACAGAAAGTGGATCAGCCGGTCGAAGTGATTGCGCTGCCAACCGAAGGCGGCATCCGGCGACCAGCCGACCGTTGCCTGCAGCCACGCGTCATAAGGCACGTTGGAATACAGCCAGCGCGCCGCGATGCAGTGGATGGCGATGAAGCCGCAGATGGCGGCAAACGCACCGTTGCCCAGCCGCCAGCGCCGGTCTACCCACCACAGCGCGGCCAGGCCGATCACGGTGAGGGTGCTGTGCAGCGTCTGTTCCAGCGGCCACAGGGGTTTGATCCAGGTGGCCAGGAACACGGCAAGCACGCCGATGAAGGCGGCTTTCTTCACGGTCGACATGGGGCTGGGGTACTCAGCCGATGTGGACGCGTTCGTCACCTGCAGCCGGCACCACTTCGCCGATCTGCCAATGCGCCAGTTGCAACTCATCCAGCGCGGTGTTGATGGTGGCAACCTGGTCGGCCGGCACCAGCAGCACAAAGCCGATGCCGCAGTTGAAGGTGCGCCACATCTCGCTGTTGGCCACATTGCCTTCGCGCTGCAGCCACTGGAACACCAGCGGCAGCGTCCAGCTGCTGGCATCGATGGTCAGGCCCAGGCCTTCGGGCACCACGCGGATGATGTTTTCGGTCAGGCCGCCGCCGGTGACATGGGCCATGCCGTGGATGGCGGCACCATGCGCCTTGAGCAGCGACAGGATCGGCTTGACGTACAGGCGGGTGGGCGCCATGAGCGCATCCACCAGCTTCACGCCGTCGTCCAGCACCAGGTCGGCCGGGCTGCCGGCGCGCTCATAGATGCGGCGCACCAGCGAGTAACCGTTGGAGTGCGGGCCGGAAGATGCGATGCCGATCAGCACGTCGCCCTGCTGCACGGCCGAGCCGTCCTTGAGTTCGCTTTTTTCGACGCCAGCGACGGTGAAGCCGGCCAGGTCGTATTCGCCCGGGGCATACATGTCGGGCATTTCAGCGGTTTCGCCGCCGATCAGCGCGCAACCGGCCTCGGTGCAGCCATTGGCGATGCCGCCGACCACGGCCGCAGCGGTGTCGATGTCGAGCTTGCCGGTGGCGAAATAATCCAGGAAGAACAGCGGCTCGGCGCCCTGCACCAGCACGTCGTTGACGCACATGGCCACCAGATCGATGCCGATGGTGTCGTGGCGGCCCAGCTGTTGTGCAAGCTTCAGCTTGGTGCCGACGCCGTCGGTGCCGGATACCAGTACCGGCTCGCGGTACTTGTTGGAGAGGTCAAACAACGCACCGAAGCCACCCAGCCCGCCCATGACTTCAGGGCGGAAGCTGCGCTTTACCAGCGGCTTGATACGCTCGACCAGTTCGTTGCCCGCGTCGATGTCGACACCGGCGTCACGGTAGGTCAGGGGAGAGTTCGCAGAGGTCGGGGAGCTGGTCACGGGCGGCTGCACTGGCGGGGTGAACGCGGCATTTTAACAGGCCCCGTTGGCGCTAAGGCCCCATTCGGGCAACAATTCCCTCTGGAACCACCGAGCAATGGAATTTTCAATGCGTCGCAGCCTGGCCACAATCCTGTTTTTGGCGCTTTGCGTGCCCGTTTCCTTGGCACAGGCGCAGTCCGGCGTACGCACCGAAGGCGATGTCGCCAGCGCCAGTGGCACCTACGAGGCCGAAGTGCCGGTCAACAGCCAGAGCGATGCCGATCGCCCGGGCGCCTTGGCGCGCGCGCTGGGCACGGTACTGGGCAAGCTCTCCGGCGATCGCGGTGCGGTGAGCCGCCCCGGCGTGGCGCAGGCGCTGCGCGGGGCCAAGGACATGGTGGCCGGTTACGACTACCGCCAGGACCAGAGTGTGGGTGCCAGTGGCGCGCCCAGCTACCGCACCGTGCTGGTGGCGCGCTTCCGCCAGGATGACGTGGACGGGCTTGCTGCTGCGCTGGGCCTGCCGGTCTGGCCGCAGCCGCGTCCCAAGCCGGTGGTCTGGTTGGCTATTGACGATGGCAGCGGTCCTCGGTTGGTCAGCGTCCAGCAATCGGCTGCCGCCCGGCCGTTGCTTGACCGGGCCATCGAGCGCGGTTTCCGCTTGGGTCTACCCACCGGCGGTGCGGCCGAGCAGGCCATGGCCGGCGCGATCTGGCGTCTGGACACCGCTGCGGTAGCCCGCACTTCGGCCCGTTACTCTCCGCCGATGCAACTGGTGGGCAAGCTCTATCGCGGCAAGGCCGGTGGCTGGCAGGCTGATTGGGTGTTTGTCGATAACGGCCGTGAGCTGTCCAAGTGGACTACCCGCGACGGTGATGCACGCCGCGCGATGGCCGCCGGCGCCGATGGCGCGGCAGACGCGCTGGTGCGCCGTTACGCCAAGGTGCCGGTCAGTGGCGCTGCTGGTACGTACCGCATCGTGGTCAGCGGTGTGGATAGTGCGGACGACTACCTGCGCTTGGCCGCCGCGCTGCAGAACAATCCGGTGGTGAAGGCGATGCGGCCGGTACAGGCTACGGCGGGCCGCCTGGAGCTGGACGTGGATCTGATGAGCGGCTTGCCGGGCTTCAACCGCATGCTGGGACAGAGCAACGCGCTGCAGCCGGTCCGCACCGAGGGTGATGACAGCACCACCGAGGTGGTGGAAAGCAGCCGCGCCGAGTACCGCATCCAATGAGTGGCGTGGCCCCGGAAGCGGAAATCGCGCTGTTCCTGCGCCGCCTGAAGTGGGTGGCCGTGGTGGCATTCGGCATGTGGGTGACGTGGCTGCTGGCGCCGATCCTGACACCGTTCGTGGTCGCGCTGATGCTGGCGTGGCTGGGCGACCCGGTGGTGGATTGGCTGGAGGCCCGTGGCCGCTCGCGCAACACTGCCGTGGTGCTGGTGTTCGTGCTGATGTCGCTGCTGATAACACTGGCACTGCTGATTCTGGTGCCGATGATCGAGCGCCAGATCACCACGCTGGTGAACGCATTGCCGCAGGCACAGCAGTGGCTGCTGGGCACCGCGGTACCGTGGATCGAGCAGAAAAGCGGCTTCGAGCTGATGAGCTGGTTGGAGCCGGAGCGCCTCATTGATTGGGTGCGCAGCCATTGGCAGCAGGCCGGCGGTGTGGCCACCACGTTCTTCGGTTACGTCTCGCGCTCGGGCTTTGCGATGGTGGGCTGGGTGGTCAACCTGGCGTTGCTGCCGATTCTGGCTTACTACTTCCTGCGTGATTGGGACAAGCTGGTTGAACGCGTGGCGTCGATGATCCCGCGCAACCACATCACCACCGTGTCGCGGTTGGCGCGTGAATCCAACGATGTGCTGGGTGCCTTCATTCGCGGGCAGATCGTGGTGATGATCGCGCTGGGCGTGGTGTATGCCGCAGGCCTGAGCATGGTGGGCCTCAACCTGGGCCTGTTGATCGGCCTGATCGCAGGGCTGATCAGCTTCATTCCGTATCTTGGCGCGACCACCGGTGTGGTGATGGCGGTGTTGGCTGCGTTGGTGCAGTCGCAGGGCTTTGACCTGAAGCTGTTGCTGTTGGTCGGTGTGGTGTTCACAGTAGGCCAGTTGCTGGAAAGTTATGTGCTCACCCCCCGCATCGTCGGTGACAAAATCGGCCTGCATCCGGTTGCGGTGATTTTTGCGGTGATGGCCGGCGGCCAGCTGTTTGGTTTTCTGGGAATGTTGCTGGCGCTGCCCGCAGCGGCAGTGATCAACGTATTGTTGCGCTATGCGCACGAGCGCTATCGCCAGAGTGAGTTGTATGCGGGGCATGGGCCGACGATCGTGCTGGATGCACGCACCACGCCACCGGCAGACATGGCAATTGTATTGAAGGACGTTGAACCCAAGTGAGTGTGCCGCAGTTGCCCTTGGCCTTGCGTTATCCGCCAGACCAACGATTTGAAACCTTTATCGGCGCGCCTGATGGCGCGCTGGCCCAGTTGCGCGCGCTTGCCGTTGGCAGCAGCCACGATTGGATATTCCTTGCCGGCGCTGGCGGCACGGGTAAAACACATTTGTCGCTGGCCACCTGCGCGGCTGCATTGCAGGCCGGTCGTCGGCCGGCGTATCTGCCGTTGCAGGCTGCCGGTGCGCGTTTGAGCGAGGCACTGGAAGCGCTGGAAGGCCACGACATGGTCGCGCTGGATGGCCTGGAATACGTCGCCGGGCGTCGCGAGCAGGAAGTCACCCTGTTTGAGTTCCACAACCGCGCGCGTGCCGCCGATGTGACCTTGCTGTACACCGCGCGCTGCACGCCGGATGCCCTGGGCCTGGTGCTGCCTGATCTGCGCTCGCGCTTGTCGCAATGCGGCCGGATCATGCTCGATCCGCTCGACGACGAAGGCCGTGGTGCGGTACTACGCGAACGCGCGGTGCGTCGAGGCCTGGTGATGGACGACGTGACGCTGGACTGGTTGCTCACCCGCACCGGTCGTGATCTGAGCGGGCTGGTCGCCTTGTTGGAAAGGCTGGACCGCGAATCGCTGGCGGCCAAGCGCCGCATCACCGTGCCGTTCCTCAAGCGTGTGCTGGAAAGCGGCGAACTCGGCAGCTGAGCAGCGGCCGCGCGCGGTGGCAATCAGCCGCCGATGTCGCGCAGTTGCGCATCCAGTTGTTGTAACCGTTGCGGCGTACCCACATCGGTCCACCGCCCGGCGTGATGCTGGCCACTGACCGCATTGCGTGCCATCGCCGCACGCAGCAGCGGTGCAAGTTTGAAGCGCGGCGGCATCTGCGCGCTGCCTTCGGCATCGCCGATCACTGCCTGCCAGCCTTGCAGCAACGCAGGGTGATAGACGCCGATGCCCGAGAACGTAAGGCGTGATGCGTCGCCTTCATCGCGCAGTTGACCTTCACGGCCCAGGATGAAATCACCGTGCGGGTGATGCTCGGGGTTGTCCACCAGCACCAGATGCGCGTGGCCGGCGGGCTGCGCGGGCAGCAGCGCGAAATCGAAATCGCTCCAGATATCGCCATTGACCGCAATGAACGGCGCCTCGCCCAACAACGCGAGCGCATTGAACATGCCGCCGCCGGTTTCCAGCGGCACCGGACCTTCGTGGATGAAGTGAAGGCGCAGGCCCCAGCGGCTGCCATCGCCCAGCTGCTGCGGGAACTGATCGGCCAACCAACTGGTGTTGATCACCACCTCGGCGATGCCGAGCGCGGCCAAACGTTGCAGATGCCATTCGATCAATGGTTTGCCGGCAACCGACAACAATGGTTTTGGTGTGTGGTCGGTGAGCGGGCGCATGCGCTCGCCCAGCCCCGCCGCGAAGATCAGTGCTTTCACGCGGCCACCTTCGCGGCCATGGCCGGTTTGATACGGCGTTCCAGCAGGTCAAGCAGCGGTGCAAGTTCTGGATGGCGCGGCAGTACTTCATCCAGATAGCGGATGAAGCGTGGCGCATCGTCGAAGTAATGGCCCTTGCCATCGCGATCGCGCAGGCGCACGAACAGGCCAAGAATTTTCAGGTGACGCTGCACGCCCATCCAATCGGCGTCGCGCAGGAACTGCGGCCAAGGACGTACCGGCAGACCCGCCGCCAGCGCCTGCGCGTGATAACGCGCAAGCCAGCGGTCCACGCGCTCCAACGGCCAACTCAGGAACGCGTCCTTGAACAGACTCACCGGATCATAGGCAATCGGGCCGCGCACCAGATCCTGGAAATCCAATACAGCCGGGCCACCCTCAATCGGCATCAGATTGCGCGGCATGAAATCGCGATGGGTAAGCACCTGTGGTTGGTTCAGGGCGTTGTCCATCAAGCGCCGCTGTACCAGCTGCAGGCCTTCGACTTCGCCGCAATCCAGGCTCAGGCCGAGGTGATGCTGCAGAAACCATTCGTCGAACAAACCGGCATCACGCTGCAGCAGGGCTTCGCCAAATGCGCCCATGCCCTCGGGGACCGGGATCAACTGCAGTTGGATCAACTGCGCGAAGGCAGCGTCGAACCACGCGTCCGCGTTGTCGTCATTGATATGCCGGGCCAGCGTCGGGCCGCCCAGGTCTTCCAGCAGCAGAAAGCCATTTTCGACATCACGCGCCAGCACCTGTGGTACGCGCACGCCGTTGGGTTCCAGCAGGTCGTGCATGCGCAGCCACGGCCGCACATCTTCCAGCCCGGGTGGTGAGTCCATGACGATGTGGCTGCCGCGCGCGCTGGTGGTGCGCCAGTAGCTGCGGAAGCCGGCATCCACCGATGCGCGATCAAGTTGAGTGGCGGCATCGCCGAGTGCATGGCAGGCCCACTGGCGACGTTGTTCGGCGCGCAGCGGATCGGAAGCAGGATCATTCATGGACAGATACATCAACGCCGCGCCGCAAGGCGCACAGGGGAAAGGAAAAGTCAGCGTTTGCCGCTGATCAATCGCAGCAGGCCAAGGATGGCGATCGCACCGATGATGGCGCCGATAAAGCCGGCCGGTTCTCCGGCGCTGTACCAGCCCATTTCACGGCCAAACCAACCGGCAAATACCGCGCCAGCCACGCCAAGCACGATGGTCAGCAGGCAGCCCATGCGGTTGTTGCCGGGCATGAAAAAGCGGCCCAGCAAGCCGACGAAGAAACCGATCAGGATGATGTACAGCCAGCTGTCACTGCCAAACAGTCCGCTCATGTGTCCGTCCGCCATAAAGAAAGACGCAGCCTAGCAAGGCCAGGCTGCGTCCGTCATTAAGGCCTCATCGCCGGGCTGCGATCCGCCGCGTTGGTGACGTGATCGCGGGCCAGTCGATCAGCAGCAGCCGTGGCCACCGTGGCGGGTGCCGCTGTCGGCAGCCACCGGCGAGCCGCTGGTTTCACCGCGCAGGCTGGCGGCGTGGTGGTCAAACAGCACCTTGGACACGCACGAGGTCACACGCTTGCCCATCGGGATGTGCAGGAACTCGTTCGGGCCGTGGGCATTGGAGTGCGGGCCAAGTACGCCGGTGATCATGAACTGCGCGCCCGGGAACTTCTCGCCCAGCATGCCCATGAACGGGATCGAGCCGCCTTCGCCCATGTACATGGCCGGCTTGCCGAAGAACGCCTGGCTGGCGTCGCCGATGGATTTCTCCAGCCACGGGGCCATGGCCGGTGCGTTCCAACCGGTGGAGGCCTTTTCCAGATCCAGGCTGACGTGGGCGCCATTCGGCGGATCACGCAGCAGCGCTTCCTTCAGCAGCTCGCCGCAGGCCTTGCCGTTTGCGGTCGGCGGCAGGCGCAGCGACAGCTTCACCGAGGTTTCCGGGCGCAGCACGTTGCCGGCCGATTCCAGCGGCGGCATGCCACCGATGCCGGTCACCGACAAGGCCGGGCGCCAGGTGCGGTTGAGCACCAGCTCGGTCAGGTCGGGGTTCATCGGCTCAAGGCCGTCAACCAGCGGGAATTTGTCGAAGATGGCGGTATCAACCACTTCGGCGGCACGCTTGGCCTGGTCCAGGCGCTCGGCCGGGATCTCGCTGTGCAGGCCTTCCAGCAGAATGCGGCCGGTGTTTTCGTCCTCGATGCGCGACAGCAGCTGGCGCAGCAGACGGAAGCTGGACGGCACCACACCGGACGCATCACCGGAGTGCACGCCTTCGTTGAGCACCTTCACCGTGAAGTTGCCGCCGGTCAGGCCGCGCAGCGAGGTGGTGCACCACAGCTGGTCGTAGTTGGCGCAGCCCGAATCCAGGCACACCACCAGCGACGGCTTGCCGATGCGGTCGGCCAAGTGGTCGACATAAGCGGGCAGGTCGTAGGAGCCGGACTCTTCGCAGGCTTCAATCAGGATCACGCAGCGTGCGTGCGGCAGGCCTTGTTCCTGCAGCGCCAGCACGGCGGCCAGCGAGCCGAAGATGGCGTAACCGTCATCTGCGCCACCACGGCCGTAGAGTTTTTCGTCGCGCAGCACCGGAATCCACGGGCCCAGATCGTCGTCCCAGCCGGTCATTTCCGGCTGCTTGTCCAGGTGGCCGTAGAGCAGCACGGTATCGGTGCCGGTTTCCGGGCCGGTGGCCGGGATTTCCAGGAAAATCAGCGGAGTACGGCCTTCCAGGCGCACCACTTCAACCTGCAGGCCGGGGATATTCTGTGCCTTGGCCCAAGTTTCCATCAGGGTTACTGCCTGATCCATGTAGCCGTTTGCGACCCAATTGGCGTCGAACATCGGCGACTTGTTGGGGATACGGATGTAATCGACCAGTTGCGGGACGATGTCGTTGTCCCACTTGTCGCTCAGAAATTGGCCGATCTTGGCGCTGTCCATCTGGATCTCCGATAGCAATGTCAGGTGCAACCATTCTACGCCGCTCGCTCGAAGAACCGCCTTTGTAGGAATTTCCCTACAAGGGGTAGGGGTGTTTGCTGGCTGTGTGAGCGATGCGTGACGGATAGTCTGTGTTCATGTGGCGCGGAACACTGGTTTGACCGGCGAGGACGCCGGCTTACCAACCCAAGCCACAAGGAGTGTAGATGAAGCTTTTCACCGTGACGCTGAAGTCATTGGTTCTGGCGTTGGTGTTGACCGTATCGGCGTATGCCACGGACAAGGTCGATATCAACACCGCCTCCGCGGCGGAGCTGGATCGGGTGATGGTGAATGTCGGGCCTTCCAAGGCGCAGGCAATCATTGATCATCGACAGGCAAACGGGCCATTCAAGAGTGTCGAGGAACTGGCACTGGTGAAGGGTATCGGATTGAACACGGTCGAACGGAATCGTGACCATATCGAAGTGCGGGCAGGATCAGCCCCCGCCAAGACAGCCACCGGGACGGTGGCGGCCAAGCCGATCGAAAGGCGCTGAGTCGGAAGGAATCGAAATTTGTGAAACGCCAGGATGGCGGGACACACAAGGGACCCACCAAGAGCAGGATGCTGGGGACTGGCAGGATGCCAACAAGGAAGTACGGTCACCCGCCAGCACATTGACGTGCTGGCGGGTGATTCTTTGTCTCCCGTATGGAGGCAAACAAAGGCCCGGGGAAACCCGGGCCTTTGTGCATCTGGCGCTTGGAAGCTGCTGGCGAAACAGTTTTGGCTTTCTGGCCAAGCTATCGCCGTCGTTCCGCGCTGGCGGGAATCGCTCGTTGCCTTCCGCTTGAATCCTTGTTGCCTGCGCCATGTCATTCCCGCCACAGCAGCAAAGCCAAAAACCAAGCCCAGGCTCAGGCTCAGGCGATTCTTACCTATTGAGGAGAATGGTCTGGCACCTGTTTTGCTCCGGGCACCTTCCACGTATGCGTCATTCACGGTCCGAGACATCGCCGGCTCAGAGCGATTCCCGCCTTCGCTGGAATGACGGTCTGACAGATGTCCGGCTTGATGCAACTGCCGCTCTCGCATCAGTCATGGTTCGAGAAGTATCTGGCACAGAGCGACTCCTGCCTGCGCGGGAATGACGGTCTGACACGTGTTTTGCCTCACGCACCTTAGACGTGTGTGTCATTCACGGTCCGAGACATCGCCGGCTCAGAGCGACTCCCGCCTTCGCGGGAATGACGGTCTGACAGATGTCCGGCTTGATGCAACTGCCGCCCTAGCATCAGTCATGGTTCGAGACGTATCTGGCACAGAGCGATTCCCGGCTTCGTGGGAATGAGGGTTTGACTCAGGCTTAGCCCGGGCCAACTCCAGTGTGGACGTTGGCCACTGCCCGAGAAATATTCATTTCAACGTGCCTCCCCGCTCTTGTGTTGCGGGTTCGAGCTTCGCAGTGCGGTGGCCTGCATGGGGATCAAACCAGTCCGGTGGCGTAGTACACGCCGATGATCGCGAACACCGCCAGGGTTTTGATGATGGTGATGGCGAAAATGTCCTTGTACGACTGACGATGGGTGAGGCCGGTGACCGCCAGTACGGTGATCACCGCGCCGTTATGCGGCAAGGTATCCATGCCGCCGGAGGCCATTGATGCGACGCGGTGCAGCACTTCCATCGGGATGCCTGCGGCCTGCGCATTGGCGATGAAACTCTCGGCCATCGCTGCCAGTGCGATGCTCATGCCGCCCGAGGCCGAGCCGGTGATGCCGGCCATTGCGGTGACCGAAACGGCTTCGTTGACCAGCGGATTGGGGATGGAGCCCAGTGCATTGGCCACGACCAGAAAGCCGGGCAGGGCGGCGATGACCGCACCGAAGCCATACTCCGAGGCGGTATTCATCGAAGCCAGCATGGCGCCGCCGATGGCCGATTTGGTGCCCTCGGCGAAGGCCGCGACCACGGGTTTCCAGGCGAAGGCGATGACGCTGAGGATGCCCAGCAGCAAGGCGCCCTGTACCGCCCAGATGGCCGCCATCTTGGATACTTCCTGCACCACCGGCGCGGGGTTGCCGATCACGGCGGGCACGAAGGATTGTGTTTCACCGTAAAAACCGGGAATCCATCGTGTCAGCAGGAAGTTGGCTACACCCACCAGCAGCAGCGGCAGGATCGCCACCAGTGGGGGAGCGAGTTTGTCGCCGTGAAAAACTTCCGGCTCGTTGCGCAGTTCTTCGCCGCTGCCGGCGTAGCCTTCACCCTTGGCGATGGCCGCGCGGCGACGCCATTCCAGGTAGCTCATTCCCAATACCAGGATCACCACCGTGCCGATCACGCCCAGCCACGGGGCGGCCCAGCCGGTGGTGCCGAAGAACGAGGAGGGGATGATGTTCTGGATCTGCGGCGTGCCCGGCAGCGCATCCATGGTGAAGGTGAAGGCACCCAGTGCGATGGTGCCGGGGATCAGACGCTTGGGGATGTTGCTCTGGCGGAACAGCTCTGCAGCGAACGGGTAGACCGCAAACACCACCACAAACAGCGACACGCCGCCGTAAGTGAGCAGCGCGCAGACCAGCACGATGGACAGCATCGCGCGTTGGGCGCCGACCAGTTTGATGGTGGCGCTGACGATGGATTTGGAGAAACCCGAGATCTCGATCAGCTTGCCGAACACCGCGCCCAGCACGAATACCGGGAAGTACAGCTTCAGGAAGCCGACCATCTTGTCCATGAACAGGCCGGTGAACATCGGCTGCACCAGCGTGGGGTCGGTCAGCAGCACCGCGCCCAAGGCCGCGACCGGCGCGAACAGAATCACGCTGTAGCCGCGGTAGGCCACAAACATCAGGAAGCACAGGGCCGCCAATACGATCAGAAACGACATCCACGGCGCTCCGGCCATTACGTTGCTGCCGAGTATCAGGATGTGGAGGGGAGCGGCCCACTGTACGAAGGGACGATACGCGGCCGCCTGACACGTCGTTAACGTGCGCTGCATGGCGGCATCTTGTTGCCGCTACGTCATACCCGGGAGGAGGGAGACCAATGAAGCGCAAGTATCTGAGCATGGCCATCGGCGGCATTCTGTTGGCGCCGGCCGCATTCGTGCAGGCCCAGGAGCAGCAGGCCGTGCCCGCTGGCACGCAGGCAACACAGCTGGATGAAATCACCGTCACCGCACGTCGCCGCACCGAGTCCATCCTGGATGTGCCGGTGGCGGTGAGCGCTTTCGGTGAGGAGCAGCTGAAAGATCTGCAGGCCTCGACCGTGGAAGGCCTGCAGGGTGCGGTGCCGAACATGAACATCGCGCAGGGCCGTGGTTCGTCCAACAGTGTCAACGTGTTCATTCGCGGCATTGGCCAGCCCGACGCGCTGCAGACGTTCGATCCGGGCGTGGGCATGTATGTCGATGACGTGTACTACTCGCGCATCAACGGCGCGCTGTTCTCGCTGTTCGACATCCAGCAGCTGGAAGTGCTGCGCGGCCCGCAGGGCACGCTGTATGGCAAGAATTCCACCGGTGGCGCAATCAAGCTGACCACCAAGAATCCGTTCGACAACGACGGTGGCGCGGTGGAAGTGACTGCCGGTGACTACGGTCGCCTGGAAGGCCGCTTCTATGTGTCGGGCCAGTTGTCGGACACTTTGGCCGGCAGCATTGCCGGTGCCAAGATCACCAACGATGGCTACGTGAAGGATGCCGCCACCGGCAAGCACTACAACGACGACGACACCGAGGCGCTGCGCCTGAAGCTGGCCTACAAGCCCACCGACAATTTCAGTGCGGTGCTGTCGCTGGATACCACCAAGCAGGATGCCGGCTTGACGCTGGGCCGGCCGATGGCGGATCTACGTCAGACCAGTCTGGCGCCTGCAGGTGTGATCGTGCTGCAGCCAGGCGAAATCGGTGAATGGAACCGTCGCGCACGCACGTCGTTTGAGAACGGTGAAGGCCAGTATCTGAAGCACTCCGGCGTGTCGCTGTCGATGGCATGGGATATCAATGAGCAGTTCACGCTGAAGAGCATCAGCTCGTACCGCAAGCTCAAAACCGAGTCTTACATCGACATTGATGCATCCGAGTATGAGCTGGGCGATGTTCTGGTTGCGATTGACCAGAACCAGAAGAGCCAGGAATTTCAGCTGCATTACGACAACGGCTCCAATGTGCATGCCACCTTTGGCGCGTACTACATGAAGGAGAATGTGCCGTCGTACCAGGAAGCCTATGCCGACGACCTGTTCTCGATGCTGGGCAATGGCATCCCGTTCCTGCGCACCATTGACGATGACCTGACCACCACCAGCACCGCGGCGTTTGCCCACCTCAACTGGGAGTTCGTGCCGACCTGGACCTTGGCGGCGGGCGTGCGTTGGACCAAGGACAAGAAAGAGTACGACCGCACCACCAGCACCTTCTGGGGCGCACCGTTCACCGGCTTGAACGAGACGGTTGCGTTCGATGCGAAGGCTTCCTGGACCGCGGTGACGCCGTCGGTCAGCTTGCAGAAAGCCTTCAATGAAAACCTGATGGGCTATCTGTCGGCAAACCGTGGTTTCAAATCCGGCGGTTTCAATGGCCGTGCCAACACGGTGTATGACACCCAGCACGCCAAGTTCGATCCCGAGTACGTGTGGACCTACGAGCTGGGCCTGAAGGGCAGCTCGGCCGACCGTCGTTTCCGGGGCAGCGCGGCGGCGTTCTACAGCAATTACAGCGATTTCCAGGCGCGTGTGTCGCAGGACGTGGGCACGTTCCCGGTGTTGAATGCGGCCAAGCTCAACATCAAGGGCATCGAGCTGGAAGGCAGCGCGCTGCTGGGTGAGGCCACCACATTGAGTGCGCAGTTGGGTTGGATGGATGCCAAGTACGACAGCTTCGAGGACTTCCGCCTTGATCCGTCCTACCCGGGTTTTGATCCGAACGTGAACCACCAGCACGTGCCGTTCTCGCCGGACTGGACCGCCCGCGTGGCGTTGCAGCATGTGTTCTCGCTGGGTGACAAGGGCAACCTCACCGTGGGTGGCGATGTGTCGTATCGCGGTGACACCTGGTTGTCGGTGGACAACCGTGACGTGCTGAGCCAGGACGCTTACACCTTGCTGGGCGCCTACGGGGTGTGGGATTCGCCGCAGATGTCGTGGCAGCTGCGCGCCGGAGTGCGCAACCTGACCGACAAGGAATACAAGACCGAAGGCCAGGAGTTTGCCAGCGTGGGCAACATCCAGACCGCGTATTACGGCCTGCCGCGCAACTGGTATGTGTCGGTGCGTTACAACTTCTGATGAAACGGCCGGCGACAGTCCGCTGACAGGAAGTCAAAGGAACCCTTTTCCGCTTGGCGGAGAAGGGTTCCTGCGTATGGGATCGGGATTGCCTTCGGCTTTGCTGCCGCTGTTGCATTTGGCCTTGGCTTTTGGCCGTTGCCGTTGCTCTGGCTCTGGTTTGAAGCCCCTCTCTCGTTCACGGGAGAGGGGTTGGGGGTGAGGGCAGTTTTTGCGGGTGATCTTCGCCAGGACCTTTCGGCGTGGGCTGGTCATGCGCCAGTGCGCGGGAAAATGACTGTGCACTGCACATCCGCCATGAAGTGAGCAGTCATGGATCAATGGATCAGGCACCGCACCCTCACCCCAACCCCTCTCCCAGAGGGAGAGGGGCTTCAAGCCGCATCACGTGCCGTAATCGCATTCGCCGCCGTCATCGTCACTGCTCCTTCTGCAAGTTTTCATCCCTTCAACGCCGCGCACTTACTCCGTATCCTGCCCATCAGTCTGTGGGGAACCTAACTACATGTTGAGTCTGGTGACGGTGGCGCTGGCGGGGGTGGCCTGGTTGGCGCTGATGTTTGGTGCGGCGCTGTACGGCGAGCGCCGGCCGACCGCATTCGCGCGGCACTGGCGACACGTCTACGCACTCTCGCTGGCGGTGCATTGCACCTCATGGACCTTCTACGGCACGGTCACCCAGGCCGCACGTTACGGCTGGCCGCTGCCGCCCACCTTTGTCGGTGCGATTCTGTTCTACGCCTTGTCCGTGGGAGTGATGGTGCGGCTGGTGCGCCTTGCGCGTGAAACCAATGCCACGTCGCTGGCGGACCTGATCGCGGCGCGGCTGGGACGCGATGCATGGCTGGCGGCGACGGTGACGCTGGTCGCTGCGTTGGGCTTGATCCCCTACATCGCGCTGCAGTTGAAAGCGGTGGCGATGAGCTTCGGCATGATCACCTCGCGCGCGGTGGATGCAGGCCAAGGTGGCTCACTGTGGCATGACAGCGCGTTGTATGTAGCGCTGGCGATGGCGTTGTTCGCGATGTTGTTTGGTGCACGCAAGGCCGATGTGTCAGAACACAACCGTGGGCTGGTGCTGGCAATGGCGGTGGAATCGGTATTCAAGCTGTGCGCGATGTTGGCGCTGGGCGCGTTTGTCTGGTTTGGCTTGGACAGCCTGCCGGCCATCCCTGCGCCGCCGGCCGATGCACCGGCTGGCGGTTTCATACCGCTGGTGTTGTTGGGCGGGCTGGCGATGTTTCTGCTGCCGCATCAGTTTCACGTGGGCGTTGTGGAATGTCGTGATCCGGCCGATGTGCGCACCGCGCGCTGGCTGTTTCCGCTGTATCTGCTGTTGATCGCGCTGCCGATCCTGCCGTTGGCCCGTGCAGGTACCGCGCTGCTCGGCAACAGTGTGCCTTCAGACATGTACACCTTGGCGTTGCCGTTTTCCGCAGGCCACGAAGGCATTGCCCTGTTCGCCTTTCTGGGCGGCTTGAGCGCGGCCACCGGCATGGTGGTGGTGAGTACGCTGACGTTGAGTCTGATGATCGGCAACCATTGGTTTGCGCCCGGCCTGGTGCGGGGTGCCTGGGCACGCGCCGGCGGTGGTGATCACCGGCGCGAGTTGGTGTGGCTGCGGCGCGTCGGCATCTGCGTGATCATGCTGCTGGCTTGGGCCTACAGCCGTTTGATCGGCGGCGGCAATGTGCTGGCCGATATCGGTGCGGTTTCGTTCTCGGCATTGGCCACGCTGGTGCCGGTGTTGGCGTTTGCGATATGGCGGCCGCAGACGCCGCCGCGCGCGGCCATTGCAGGCGTGTTGGCTGGCTTTGCGACCTGGGCGTGGGTGTTGCTGCTGCCGTCGCTGTTGAGTGGTGACGGGCAGGCGCCGGGCTGGGTATTGAACGGCCCGTTTGGTTGGCAATGGTTGGCGCCACAGGGTTTGTTTGGCTTGACCGGTTGGACACCGCTGGGGCGTGCGGTGGGTGCCAGCCTGTTCGTCGGTACGGCGGTGACATTGCTGGCCATGGTATGGCGCCGTGATACGCCGGACCGCACCAGCCGCAACCTGGATGCCGACACGTTGCGTAATGCCGGCCGGCGCTTTCTGCCATTCGAGAAAGTGGAACGGTTGCTGGCCGATGCGCCGCGCAACGGCCCGGTGCCGGCATTGATTGAAGCGCAGCTGGAACGTGAATTGTCTGCGGTACTTGGTGCCGCATCGGCAAGGCTTCTACTGGATGCGGCGCGACGCGAAGGCAGCGAACTGGCGACGGTGGCTGCCATCGTCAGCGAGGCATCGCAGGATCTGCGTTTCAGCCAGCAGGTATTGCAGGCGGCGCTGCAGAACATGAGCCAGGGCATCAGCGTGATCGACCGCGAGCAGCGGCTGGTGGCATGGAACCGGCCATATGCGCGCATGTTCGGTTTTCCCGATGCGTTGCTGCAGGTGGGCCGGCCGATTGTTGACCTGACCCGCTGGTCCTTGCGGGCGATGCCGCAACGTGGCGATGACGAACGTGCGGTGGATCGCCGATTGGCATTCATGCGTGCAGGTACGCCGCATCTCACCGAGCGCGTTTTCCCGGACGGCAGCATTGTTGAAATCCGTGGCAACCCGATGCCGGGCGGTGGTTTTGTGGCGACATTCACCGATGTCACCGCGTTCCGGCGCAGCGAGCGCGAGCTCAAGCGCAGCAACGAAACCCTGGAGCAGCGCGTGGGTGAGCGCACGGCGTTGCTGGAGTCCGCCAAACGTGAGGCCGAGCGTGCCAATGATGCCAAGAGCCGCTTTCTTGCGGCAGTAGGGCATGACCTGCTGCAGCCGGTGCACGCGGCGCATCTGTTCACCGATACATTGGCGCAGCAGGTGGAATCCACGCAGCAGCAACAGGCCATCGTGCAGATACGTGGTGCATTGGATTCGACTACCGATCTGTTGACCGGCCTGTTCGATATGTCGCGCCTGGAAGCCGGTGGCCTGGTGCCGCAGCCGCGCGATCTGCCATTGGCGGAGGTATTGGATCCGCTGGCGTCGGAGTTCCGTGCATTGGCGGCCGCACGCGGGTTGGCGTTCCATTACGTGCCCAGCCGCGTGTGGGTGAACAGTGACCCGCAACTGCTGCGGCGCGTGCTGCAGAATTTTCTGGCCAACGCGGTGCGTTACACCACGCACGGTGGCGTGCTGTTTGGTGTGCGTCGCGATAATGGCCGCGTTCGCATCGAGGTACACGACACCGGCCCCGGCATCGCAAAAAGTGAGCAGCGCAGAATCTTCGAGGAGTTCCGTCGTGGCGAGGACAGCAGCGGGCAAGGGCTGGGCCTTGGCTTGGCGATCGCAGACCGCATCGCCGGCTTGCTGCATGCGCCGTTGGCGCTGCGCAGTGACAAGGGCAGGGGCACGGTGTTCTCGGTATCGGTTGCCTCGGCGGTTGCGCCGATGGCTGTGGTGACGTTGGGCAAAGCCGTCGGTGCAGTGAATGCAGTGCCGGTGCTGGTGGTGGACAACGACCCTGCTGCGTTGAATGCACTGGCGGGATTGCTGCGGGGCTGGGGCTATGCAGTGGCTGAAGCGTCCGGCGATGCCGAGGCGTTTGCGGCGATGGAGCGGCAACCTGCGGTGTTGTGGTTGTTCGATTACAACCTTGATGAGGGCGATACCGGCACGGCCTTGCAACTGCGTTTGGCCGAACGTTTTGGCGCGCGGCCAACGTTGATCATCAGCGCCGATGACAGCTTGGCTACACGCCGCGAAGTGCTGGAGCAGGGATTGACGCTGCTGCAGAAGCCGGTACGGCCCTTAGCATTGAAATCCATCCTGGATCGCTTGCTGGCAGCGCGCACGGTGGCTCAGGCACCACTGCAGTGAGGTGGCAATTGGCTGGTTCTGACGTCGCCCGGCGACAGCGACGGCATCACCGGCGTCTGCGTTTCTGCTTGCCGCAGTAGGCCTCATGCAGCGCATGCATCACGCCCAGCGCGGGGCTGTCGGCCAAGGCGTAGTAAATGGTCTGTGCTTCGCGGCGGGTGCTGACCAGCGCGGCCTCGCGCATCACCGCAAGGTGCTGTGACAGTGCCGACATCGACAAGCCGACGCGCGCCTGCAGTTCGCCGACCGAGGCTTCGCCTTCCACCAATTGGCACAGCACGCGCAGGCGCGCCGGGTGGGCGAGTGACTTGAGCAGCTGCGCTGCCTGTTCGGCATGGGCCTGCATCTGCTCAAGATCCAAATCGGTCGCATTCATGCGTAGGTGTTGGCCCGGGGCTTGTGATTTGCTGGCGGCCAATATAGTTTAGAAAAGTCTAAATTACAAAGTGGCAGGTTTTCATGAGCCGGAATTCAACGTGCAGCCCTCGGGTTGAAGCCTTCTTCGATAAAGACACCGGCACGTTCACGTATGTGGTGTATGACGATGTGGACGGTGCGGCGGCGATCATTGATCCGTTGCTGGATTACGAGGCCGCTGGCGCACGCACAGCCACCACCTCGGCCGATGCGGTGCTCGCGTTCGTGAGCGAACGGCGCCTGAAGGTGGAGTGGATTCTGGAAACCCATGCACACGCCGATCATCTCAGTGCAGCGGGGTATCTGGCCGATACGCTGCATGCGCCAGTGGCGATCGGGCGGGGCATCATCCAGGTGCAGCAGCGTTTCAAAACGCTGTTCGGGTTGGGCGATGAGTTCGTTGCCGACGGCCGTCAGTTCGACCGGCTGCTGGTCGAGGGCGACCAGTTGAACATCGGGCCGATGCAGGTGCAGGTGATTGCCACGCCGGGGCATACCGATGACAGCTTGACCTATGTGATCGGCGACGCGGCGTTCATTGGTGACACGGTATTTGCGGTGGACACCGGCACTGCGCGCACGGACTTCCCGGGCGGTGACGCGCATTGCCTGTTTGCCTCGATCCAGAAGATCCTGGCGCTGCCGGAAACCACGCGCATCTTCCTGTGCCACGACTACCCAGGCAGCAAGCGCGAGGCGCAACCGCAGACCAGTATTGCCGAGCAGAAGCTGGACAACGTGCATCTGAAGAACGGCACCGACGAGGCCGCGTTCGTACAGATGCGGCTGCAACGCGATGCCACCCTGCCAGTGCCACGGCTGATCCTGCCCGCGTTGCAGGTCAATATTCGCGGTGGCCGTCTGCCGGAGCCGGATGCCAACGGCATCCGTTATTTCCGCCTGCCGTTGAACAAGATGGGGCACGACGCGCAATGAATGGCTGGATGAGCGCCTTGGCCGGTGGCGTGTTGATTGGTATGGCCGCAACGTTGCTGTTGTGGTTGACCGGGCGCATCGCGGGTATCAGCGGCATTGTTGGCGGCGTGCTGATGCCGCGTCGGGGTGAGGTGGTTTGGCGCATCGCGTTTGTGCTGGGTTTGATCGGTGCTGGTGCGGCATGGTTGTGGTGGGTGCCGGGCGCGTATGTGCCACGGCAGGGCTTTTCACCGGTGCTGCTGGTGATCGCGGGCGTGTTGGTCGGGTTTGGTACGCGCATGGGCAATGGCTGCACCAGTGGTCATGGCGTGTGTGGCCTGGGGCGGTTGTCGCCGCGTTCGTTGGCGGCAGTGCTGACCTTCATGGCGGCCGCGATAGTGACGACCTATCTGGTGAGGCATGTGGCATGAGCAGCATGAAGATCACTTCAGCGGCGCTGTTGTCCGGCGCGTTGTTCGGTTTGGGTTTGGCGGTGTCGGGGATGACCGATCCGATGCGCATCCTCGGCTTTCTGGATGTGGCAGGTGAGTTCGATCCGGCATTGCTGTTTGTACTCGGCGGCGCGGTGCTGACCACGCTGGTGTTGTTCCGCTTTGTGCTACGCCGGCCACACCCTGTGTTTGCCGAGCGTTTTCAGGTGTCGGAGCTGCGCGTCATCGACCGGCCGTTGCTGCTAGGCGCGGCGCTGTTTGGCATTGGCTGGGGCCTGGCGGGTTATTGCCCTGGCCCGGCACTGGTGGGGCTGGGCGTGTTGTCGTCCGAAGCACTGTGGTTTGTGCCGGCAATGATCGGCGGCATGTTGCTGCATCGTTTGTTGCGCGGGCGCTGACGCGCGCAGATCAAATGTAGTGTGTGACGGCAACGAAAACGCCCGGCCATCCGAGGAAGGCCGGGCGTCTGTTCGTTGCGTGCTTACTTGGCGTTGAACTTGACGATGGTGCTGATCGCCGTTTCGTTGGGGATGGTTTTGGTGTCGGCCCAATCACCGGCGCCCACGCCAAAGTCCAGGCGCTTCACGGTGGCCTTGCCGGTCAGCACCGGCTGCGTACCCGGTGCCCAAGTGAGGGTGAGGCTGACCGGCTTGCTGACGCCATGCAGGTCCAGCGTGCCGTCGGCAACGAACTGGTTGTTGCCCAACGCGCGGAAGCCATTGGCGGTGTAACGTGCCTGCGCGAACGAGGCGACGTTGAAGAAATCGGCGCCGAGCAGGGTGGAGTCACGGTCGCTGTTGCCGCTCTTGGCGGTGGCCAATGGAATGGTGACGTCGAGTTTGGCGGCGGCCGGATCTGCCGGGTCAAAGCTGAGTTGGGTCTTGAAGTCCGGGAAGGTGCCCGTGAACACTTCGCCGTCGTACTTGGTGGCAAACACCAGGATCGAGCCTGCGCCCGGTGCCTGCACATAGTCGGCTGCCAGCACCGGCGCGGTGGCCAGCATGCCGGCGAGCGCTGCGGCGACGGCAGCGGGGGAGGTGAGTTTGATGTTCATGCCGATTCCTTCTGTGGGGTGGTAAGCCAGCCTTGCGGCAGTATGCGGACAAGGGTGGCATCACGCTGATGAATGTGGTGATAGAACGCGGCGCCGGCATGTGCCAGCACCATCAGAATCAGGGCCCAGAAGCCCCATTCGTGAATGTTGTGGGACACCTGGCTGATGGCGTCGCTGGGGGCGACCAGCTTGGGCATGTCGAACAGGCCGAACAGCTTGAACGGGCGCAGTCCGCTGGCCGAGTCGTACACCCAGCCGGACAGCGGTATGGCGAACATCATCACGTACAGCAGCCAATGCGTGGCCGAGGCGATGCGTTCCTGCCAGCTTGGCGTGCCGGGTACGGCGTCCGGTGCGCCGGCATACAAACGCCACACCAGGCGCACCACCACCAGCACCAGCACGGTGATGCCGATGGACTTGTGCATCGTGTAGATCCAGAAGTACTTCGGCGTTTTGGGGAACTCGCCCATGATCAGGCCGACGATGCCCAAGGCCAGGATCAACACCGCGATCAACCAGTGCAGGGATTTGCTGACGCTGCCCCAGCGTGCGGGAGTGTTCTTCAGGCTCATGGATGGTTTCCTTGTTCAAGTTTCAGGGCGGCATCGGCCGCGTCCTGCAATGCGTCGTCAACGGGTGTGGATGGAGGGTCGGAGACGGTGGGGGCTTCTGCATTGCCATCGCGCACCGCCTCGGCTTCGATACGCAGCTCGACGCGGTCGCCGATGACCGACTTCCACGCGTCCATGCCGAAGTCGCTGCGGCTCAGCGTGGCCCTCGCTGAAAAACCGGCGGTGCGGCGGAACGGTGGCAACGGGTGGCGCTTGACGGCATTGAGGGTGACGTCGAGCACCACTTCATGGCTGACGCCGCGCAAGCTCAGTTGGCCAAAAACACGCGCATGCTGGGCATCAATGGCTTCGACCCGGTGGGAGACGAAATGCGCCTGCGGGAAGCGTTCGCCATCCAACAGATTGCGGGCGAGGGTGGCCTGGTTCCATTTCTCATCACCCAGGTCCAGCCGGGCGATGGGAACCACCACGTCCAACTGCGCGCTGGACCAGTCGTCCGGGTCGAACAGCAGCACGCCCTCGCTGCCCGACACCGTGCCCAATGCCTGCGAGAACCCGGCATGTTCAATGGCAAACAGCACACGTGTGTGTACCGGGTCCAACCGGTAGCGGTCGGGCGCGGCGCTGGCTGCCAGCGGCAGCAGGGTGCAGGTCAATAACAGGAGGAGTCGCAGCAAGTTTTCTGCCCCAAGGGTGCAATGCAAGGGATTCTAGGCGGATGCAGGCCCGTCGTTGTCGCCATATTGCGCAACGGTTTGTTACCTGGCTGCATCGGATGAACGGGTGCGTGGCTTTGCCCGATGTTCCGGCGGGCGCTAAAGTCAGCGGCTTACGAGGGGCTTGTGGCGTATTGCGCGCATGTGCCGGGCGATTGAACAGCAGTGCAGGGAGTGCCGGACGCTGATGAAGTGGATGTTGGACTGTACCCGTCTGGTGGTCATGCTGCTGTTGGCGGTCTGGCCGTGTTGGAGCATGGCTTCTGACTTGGCCGAAACACCGCGTTTGCGTCGTTTGGGGGCCACCGAGGGCTTGCCTTCACGGATGGTGCTGGCCCTGGCGCAGGACCGCCAGGGTTATGTCTGGGCAGCCACCGACGATGGCCTGGCCCGTTACGACGGCAAGGAACTGCAGGTGTGGCGGCACGATCCGCAGCGCCCGGGCTCGCTGCCGGGCAACGCGCTGGAAGTGATGACCATTGATGCGCAGGACCGGCTGTGGCTGGGCATCAACGGCGCCGGACTGGCCATGTTGGACACCGACCGCCAGCATTTCCGCCGGTTTGCCCTTCTTGAAAAGACCTGCCCGCAGCAGGTATGGGCGTTGGCCAGCAGTGGGACCGATCTGCTGGTGGGCACCAGCGGTAGCGGCATCTGCCGCCTGCATGCAGATGGCCGCGTCAGCCAGTACCAGCATCATCCCGATGATCCGCACAGCCTGCCCGACGACACCATTTATGCACTGCTGGCCAGTGATGGTGGCAAGGTGGTCTGGGTGGGTACAGCGTCAGGCTTGGCGCGCTGGGACGCGGCCGAGGGTCACTTCACCCGTATTACCTCGCCGTTGCTGGCAGGCCGCGATGTCATCCGGCTCAGCGGTGACCGTGATGGTGGCTTGTGGGCGGGAACTGACGAGGGGTTGTTCCGGGTGCTGGACGACGGCACCGTGCTGCCGGCGCCGTGGCCGCAGGCACAGCAGGCGCGCGCGGCGATGGTGCTGCACGACCGCGATGGCGGTTACTGGATGGGAAGCGGCAGCGGCCTGTATCGCGGTGATGCCAAGAACCTGCGGTTGCTGGACGGCGACCAGGGCAGCAGCTTCCTGACCACGCGCAGTGGTGTGCTTGACCTGCTGCAGGATCACGAAGGCGGTGTATGGATGGCGATGCTGACCCAAGGGCTGGCCTATCTGCGGCCGGATTGGACACGCTTCTCCACGCATTACCAACTCGACGGGCAGCCGTTGGAAAGCCTGTACCTGCTCAACGCCGCAGTGGATGGCGACGGTTTCCTGATTGCGGGCGGCCATGGCGTGCACCGGCTCGACAGCCAAGGTCGCCTGTCGCTGATGCTCAGTGATGCGCAGCTGGGCAAGGGCAGCAACTGGTCGGTACTGCGCGGTCGTGACGGGCAGGTATGGGTGGGGCGCGCCGGTAGCGTGGGCCTGTACCGGCCCGGTGATGGCCGCTTCCAGCGGATTGACCTGGGGGTCGGCGACGATCCGCAGCACCGCGCGGACCTGATGCGGCTGGCGCCGGACGGCAGCGTGTGGCTGTCGATCATCAACCATGGCCTGCAGCACCGTGCCGCCGATGGCCGCCTGCTGGCCGATTACCCGGCCGGGGCCACACCGGGCCTGCCGAAGAAGCTGGTCGAGCAGCTGTACGTGGATGCCGCCGGACGTGTGTGGACCGCCGGCGGTGGCGGTGTGCTGCGGTTTGAAAATGACCGCTTCGCACCGGTGCCGGGCATCGGCGAGGGCATGGTGTACGACATCGTGTTTGCCGCCGACGGCAGTGCGTGGGTGGGTCGCGAAGGCGTGCTGGAGTTCTATCAGCCACAGGGCCAAGGTTTTGTCCTGAAGCGCAGCCTGGGCGCTGCCGAGGGCGTGCCGGCGGTGTCACTGGGGGGGCTGGTGTTGGGCTGTTCGGGCCAGTTGTGGGCCACCACGCCGCGTGGCCTGTTGTGGTGGCAGCCGCACGGTGCGCGGGTGCGCATGCTCAATGAAGACGACGGACTGCCGGATGGTGAATTCACCAGCCGGCCACCGGCACACAGCGGCTGTGGCAATGCACTGGCGGTGTCGGCCAGCGGTCTGCTGGGCTTCAATCCGGATGCGGTGATTGCCGCACCCGCTGTGTCCAAGTTGGTGATCAACGCGGTGCATGTACGGCGCGACGATGCGGTGCAGGAGCAGAGCCTGGTTGGTGATGTGATTCAACTGGGCCCGGCCGATCGCGACCTGCGTGTCACCGCGCGGCTGCTGTCGTTTGCGGACCCGCAAAGCCATCACTTCCGTTTCCGTATTGAAGGCTACGATCAGAATTGGGTGGAGTTGGGCAGCGACGGCGAGCGCATTCTGTCGCGTCTGCCGTCGGGCAGCCATCTCATGGAAATACAGGGCGCGGTGGCCGAGGGCATGTGGACGCCGTCGCAGTCGATGACCATTGAAGTAACGCCGCCATGGTGGCGTAGCGCCTGGGCCATTGCGGGCTATGTGCTGCTGGCGCTATTGCTGGCTACGGTAGTGGTGCTGGCGTATCGCCGCCGCGTGCAACGCCGTAGCGAATGGCAGCTGGCCATGCACAAACACGAATTGGCAGAACAGGCATCGTTGGCCAAAACCCGCTTCCTGGCCACCTTGGGGCACGAGGTACGCACGCCGATGACCGGTGTGCTGGGCATGAGTGAACTGTTGCTCGATACCGATCTTGATCCCCGTCAACAGCGTTACGCCGGCGCCATCCAGCAGGCCGGCACGCATCTGTTGCGGCTGGTCAACGATGCGCTGGATCTGGCACGCATCGAGTCGGGCAAGTTGGAGCTTGAAATCCAGCCCTTCGATCTGGGGAGAGTGTTGGATGACGTGGTCTCTTTGATGGCACCGATGGCCGAGCGCCGGGGGCTGCGGTTCGAGCGCGGCGAGCCGCTGGCAACGCCGGTGCGTGTGCAGGGTGATGCAATGCGGTTGCGGCAGATTGTGATGAACCTGTTGAGCAATGCGATCAAGTTCACCGAGCAGGGCGCAGTGGGCCTGACGGTGAGGTTGCGGCCGGACAACAGTGGCATCGAGTTGGTGGTGAGCGACACCGGCCCCGGTATCAACGAAGACCAGCAGGCGCGCCTGTTCCATCGTTTCGAACAGGCCGAGGGGCCGCGTACCGCCTCGCGTTACGGCGGCAGCGGGCTGGGCCTGGCCATCTGCCAGGAACTGGCCAGCGCCATGGGCGGTGGCATCCGTCTGGAAAGCCGGTTGGGTGCCGGCACGCGCTTCTTCGTGGATCTGCCATTGCCCTGGGAGGCGGTTGTCGAGCAGGCCGCCGTAGCCGAAGGCGTGGAGCCGACGATCGACCAGTCATTGAATGTGCTGTTGGTCGAGGACGACGCCACCGTGGCGCAGGTCATCAGTGGCCTGCTCAGCGCACGTGGGCACAGCGTGGTGCATGCACCGCACGGGTTGGCGGCGTTGACCGAGGTGGCCGGCGCAGCGTTTGATGTCGGCCTGCTTGATCTGGATCTACCCGCGTTGGACGGCATGGCATTGGCCCGGCAGCTGCGTGGCTGGGGCCATGAGTTCCCGCTGATTGCCGTCACCGCACGCTCGGATGCCGAGGCCGAACGCTTGGCACTGGAAGCGGGCATGGACGGCTTCCTGCGCAAGCCCTTGACCGGCCAGATCTTGATGAGTGCCATTGCGCAGGTGCTTGCGCGTAAACGCGACGCCTCGAGCCCAGTGAACGCAGCTGCTGCCAGCGCGCAGGAGCGTGGCGCTTGATCAGGGGATGCCTTGGCGGCGTGTTGGCCTGCCTGCTGATGTGGGTGCCCGGGGCGCGGGCAGAAGTGCCGGCGACACCACAGCCGCGCCAGCTCACCGTGGCCGACGGCCTGCCTTCCAGCAACATCAACGCCTTTGCCGAAGACCAGACCGGCTACCTGTGGCTGGGCACGCGTGACGGCCTTGCCCGTTACGACGGCCGCAACTACCGCATCTGGCGGGCCGAGGACGGGCTGCGCGACAACCAGGTCTGGAGCCTGCATGTGGATGCGGCCAACCGTCTGTGGATAGGCACCCACAGCGCCGGCCTGGTGATGCTGAGTGCCGACCGTCGCACGTTCCGCTTCTACGACAAACAACATTTCCCGCAGATCAGCAGCAACACCGTGTGGGCCATCGCTTCCACGCCTGATGGCAGCGTGTGGTTCGGCACCGCTACCGGCGGTTTGTACCAGTTGGCTGCCGACGGAAAGGTGCGGCGCTTCATGCCCGTCGAAGGCGACCGGGACAGCTTGCCTTCCGCTGCGGTCACCCACCTGGTGACGATGGCCGATGGCAGCCTATGGGTGGGGACCAAAGGCGGCCTGGCACGTTGGACCGGCAGCGGTTTCCAGCGCGTGGGCGAAAACGTGCTGCCTTCCGAGCGCATCAACGGGCTGAAGGTGGACCGTCAGGAACGGCTGTGGATAGCCACCAACGCCGGGCTGGTGGTGCGCCAGCCCGATGGCCGTTTTGAGCGCCCGTCGTGGCTGGGGGCGGGTGCGCAGGATGTGTTCAACATGCTGGAGTTCTCCGCCGACGGCAGTTATTGGCTGGACACGCTGGACGGGCTGGGCCGCATCCGCAGTGGCGCAATGCGCAACGTGCCGCTGTACAGCATGCAGGAGCGGGGGCTGGTCAAGCCAAACTGGACCAGCGCCTACGAAGACCGCGAAGGCGGGCTGTGGTTTGCCAGCACCAACGCCGGCTTGTGGCACCTGCCGCCGAGCTGGCGCCAGTTTTCGGTGTTGTCGCGGCATCAGGACGACCCGGACTCGCTGCGTAATCCGTATGCGATGGCGCTGGCGGCGTCGGCCTCCGGCGGCATCTGGGTGGTGGGTACCCGCGGCGCGTTGGATTGGTTTGACCCCGCAACTGGCGAGGTGCGGCATCACCTGGAAAAGGTCAACGGCAACAATTGGCCGCAATCCATGGAGGAGGACTCCAAGGGCCAGGTGTGGATCGGCAGCCTGGATGAGCTGGTGCGTTACACCCCGGCCGACAAGAGCGTGCGCCGCTGGCGCAGCGGTGACCATAACGATGCGGCGATGCTGGGCGATGCCGACATCATCCGCAGCTGCGACGGCGGCCGTATCTGGGTGTACTCGGAAGAAGGCGGCATGCAGCAGCGTGACGCCGAAGGACGGGTGCTGCTGCAGATACTGCAAGGGCAGGCGGGGTTGCCGGCCAGCCCGGTGGAGGACATGAAGTGCGGCCCGCTCGACAACCTGTGGCTGGGCACCGGCTCCGGTCTGCTGGCATGGCAGCCGCAGCAGGGGCGTTTTGTGCCGGTGCCGGGGGCGCCCTCCGGGCGCATATCGGCGTTCACCCTCACCGACAGCGGCGTGGTCTGGGTCGGCACGCTGGGGCGCATGGAGAGTTACCTGTGGGACGGGCGGCAGATGTCGCTGCTGGACAGCGTGGGCGGTGATCGTGGTTTCCCGATGCTGGTGCCCAGCGGCGTGGTGGTGGATGCACAGGGCGTGGCGTGGGCGATAAGTCCGCGCGGCCTGATCCGCATGGATCCGGCCAGCCGCTCGGTGCGCCTGTACGGCGTGCACGATGGACTACCCGGGCAGGAGTTCCGGCGGCGCACCCTGGTGCAGGCGCGCAGCGGCCAATTGGCAGGCGGCACGCCCGACGGTGTGGTGCTGTTCGACCCGGCGCTGCTCAAGCCGTCCACCCGACAGCCGCCGCTGGTGATTGAACGGGTGAGCGTGCGTCACGGTGATGGTGAGGAAGATCTCACCCACGAAGCGTCGATGGTCATCCACGAAAGCGACCGTGACCTGCGCATCGTTGCGCGGCTGCTGTCCTTCGCCGACTCGGCAACCAACACCTACCGTTTCCGGCTGGCCGGTTATGACACTGACTGGGTGGAGGTCGGCGGCTCCGGTGAGCGTGTGTTTTCGCGTTTGCCGGCAGGGCGCTACCAGTTGGAGGTACAGGCGGCGACGTCGGACAACGTCTGGTCGCGCGCCAGAATCCTGAGCTTCCGTGTGCAGCCGCCGTGGTGGCGAAGTGCCGGCGGCCTGGTCGGGCTTACCGCCTTGAGTGTTGCGCTGGTGTTCTGGGGCGCGTGGCTGTACCAGCGCCGCCTACGCCGTCGTCACGAATGGCAGTTGGCCCGCCACAAGCATGAACTTGCCGAACAGGCATCGCTGGCAAAAACCCGTTTCCTGGCCACGCTGGGCCATGAAGTGCGCACGCCCATGACCGGTGTGTTGGGCATGAGCGAATTGTTGCTGGCCTCGGAGCTGGACGAACGTCAACGCGGTTATACGCAGGCCATCCGTCGTGCCGGTGAGCATCTGTTGCGGCTGGTCAACGACGCGCTGGATCTCGCGCGGATTGAAGCCGGCCGTCTGGAACTGCAGGCGCAGCCGTTCGACCTGCAGCAGTTGTTGGACGACGTGCGCGGGCTGATGGAGCCGCTGGCACAACGGCGTGGGCTCGCCTTCAATCTGGAAAACACCGCGCCGCCACGCACGCGTGTTGATGGCGACGTACTGCGCCTGCGGCAGATCCTGCTCAACCTGGTAGGCAACGCCATCAAGTTCACCAGCGAGGGTGCGGTGGGCCTGCGCATCCAGGCTGACGCGGAAGGCCGCGGTATCGGCTTTGATGTCTGTGACACGGGCCCGGGTATCAGCGCCGAACAGCGCAAACGTCTGTTCCGCCGTTTTGAACAGGCTGATGGTGCACGCACCGCTGCACGCTATGGCGGCAGCGGGCTGGGCCTGGCCATCTGCCATGAGCTGGCCGTGGCCATGGGCGGCACCATTGATGTGGAAAGCACGTTGGGCAAGGGCAGCTGCTTCAAGGTCAGGTTGCCGCTGAGCTGGGAACTGGCAGCGGAGACGGCCGCTGACGGCAGCGGCGCTGCATCGTGGAGTACGCTGGCACCGCTGCAGATATTGCTGGTGGAAGACGACGCCACCATCGCTGCGGTGATCCGTGGCCTGCTTGAAGTGCACGGCCACACGGTGGTGCACGCGGCACATGGTTTGGCCGCGTTGGCGGAAGTGTCCAACACATCGTTCGATGTGGCCTTGCTGGATCTGGACCTGCCGGGAATCGATGGTTTTGGGCTGGCCCTGCAGCTGCGGACAATGGGCTATGACATGCCGCTGATAGCAGTGACCGCACGCTCGGATACCGAAGCCGAACCGCAGGCGCGCAAGGCCGGGTTCGATGATTTCCTGCGCAAGCCGGTAACCGCGCAGCTGCTGCTGGAGGCCATCGCAGGCGTGCTTGATGCAAAGCAGCGTCGCGAACAGGGTTTGCCGCCGCGCAGTTGAGTCACGTTGCAGGCGCGGATTGAAGCGGATTTCCGAAAGGCGCAAACAGGCAGTTGCAGTGTCAGTGTGATCGCTGGCACTGCTTATTCGGCCACTTCCTCCACCGCGCGCGGATGGGGGCGGCTGTCGGGCAATTGCCAGAACACCAGGGTCGAACTCAGGGTGATGGCGCCCACGCAGACGAAGGTTGCATGCAGCGCGGCGGTGGCACCGTGGCCTACCAGGTGCGTGCCGAAGGTGGCGAGCAGGCTGCCGGCGGTGGCGGCACCAAAGCCGGTTGCCAGCATCATCACCATCGACAACAGGCTGTTGCCGCTGCTGGCCTGGTCCATGTCCAGGTCGCGCAGGGTCACGGTATTCATGACGGTGAACTGCATCGAGTTCACCGCACCAAAAATCGCCAGTTGCACCAGTTGCAGCCATAGCGGCTGCTGCGTGCTGATCAGGGCAAAGCTGGCCATCGCCAGGCCCACACAGACGGTGTTGATCATCAGGATGCGGCGGTAACCAAAGCGCATCACCAGACTCACCGCCGCACGTTTGGCGGCCATGCCAGCCAGCGCTACGGGGATCATCATCATGCCGGCGGTCATCGGGCTCATGCCCATGCCCACCTGCAGCAGCAGCGGTATCAACAACGGCATGGCGCCACTGCCGATGCGCGAAAAAAGGTTGCCAAGAATGCCGATGCGGAAACTGGCAACATGAAACAGCGTCAGCGAGAACAACGGCTCGCGGCTGTTGGCCGCATGCAGCCAATAGCCGGCCAATGCGGCAATGCCGATCACCGCCAGCAGAATCACCAGTGCCTGCGCCGAGCCGACCACGGACACGCCATCCAGCGCCAACGACAACGCCACCATGCCGAAGGCCAGCATCAGATAGCCGGCAAGATCGAAGCGGTGTTTCCGCTGCGCATAGTGGTCGGGCATGATCCGCACCGCGGCAATCAGCCCAATCAAACCGATCGGCAGGTTGATCAGAAAGATCCAATGCCAAGACGCCACTTCTACCAGCCAGCCGCCCATCGTCGGGCCCAGCAAGGGGCCGATCAGCGCGGGGATGGCGATGAAACTCATCGCGGCCAGGAACTGATCGCGCGGCACCGTGCGCATCACCGCCAAGCGCCCGACCGGCAGCAGCATCGCGCCGCCAATACCCTGCAGCACGCGCGAGGCCACCAACCATTGCAGCGTGGGCGACAACGCACAGGCCAGCGACCCCAGCGTGAACAGAATGATCGCGGCAAAAAAAGTGCGGCGCGTACCGAAGCGGTCAGCAATCCAGCCCGAGGCCGGGATGAACGTGGCCACCGCCAACGCATAACTGAAAACCACCGACTGCATCTGCAGCGGGCTCTCACCCAGACTGCGCGCCATCGCCGGCAATGCGGTGTTGACGATGGTCGAATCCAGCATCTGCATGAAGATGGCCAACGACACCAGCCATAACAGCGGCTTGTGGGTGTTGCTGGCAGGCGGGCTGGAAACGGGCAGCGGCATCAGAGAGCTTCGCGCTAGGGCAGGCCGCTATTGTCCTCTCTTGAATGTGCAGGCGCTGCGCAGATCAGCCGCCGCGTGCGCCGTCATCTGCACTCACCGCAAAGCATCGCGATGGGTGGCACGTTGGCAATGTGTGCCAATGCCGGGCGAGGCGAGGCGCTCACCCGGCAGCTTGTACTCAGCGGCGGCTGAGGCGGTGTACCGCGTCGACCAGCACCGCGACGTGGTCGGGATTCATGTCCGGCGACATGCCGTGGCCGAGGTTGAAGATATGCCCTTCCGGCGAGCCGCCATTGCCGGCGGCGTAGCTCTCCAGCACCTTGCCCACCTCGCGGGTGATGGCGTCAGGCGAGCCGTACAGCGTGGTCGGGTCCAGGTTGCCCTGCAGGGCGACGCGGCCGCCAGCGGCACGGGCCGCATCTTCCAGGCTGATGGTCCAGTCCACGCCAACGCCTTCGGCACCACTGGCCGCCAGTTCGGACACATATTGGCCGGTGCCCTTGCCGAACAGGATCAGCGGGGTGCGCTCGGCGCCTTCGCCACGCTTCAGCTCGGCGGAGATGCGCGAGAGATAGCGCAGCGAGAACTCACGGTACATGGCCGGGCCCAGCACGCCGCCCCAGGTGTCGAACACCTGCAGTGCCTGCGCACCGGCCGCGCGCTGCGCTGACAGGTAGGCGATGACCGCATCGGTCACCACGTCCAGCAGCTTGTGCAGCGCCTTGGGTTCGTTCAGCGCCATGGCCTTGATGCGGGCGAAATCCTTGCTGCCGCCGCCTTCGATCATGTAGCAGGCCAGCGTCCACGGGCTGCCGGAGAAACCGATCAGCGGCACCTTGCCGTCCAGCTCGCGACGGATCAGGCGCACCGCGTCCATCACATAGCCCAGCTCGGTTTCCATGTCCGGCACGGCCAGCTTGTCCACGGCAGCGACGTCACGGATCGGGTGCTTGAACTTGGGGCCTTCGCCATCGACGAAGTACAGGCCCAGGCCCATCGCGTCGGGCACGGTGAGGATGTCCGAAAACAGGATGGCCGCGTCCAGATCGAAGCGCTCCAGCGGCTGCAGGGTGACCTCACACGCCACTTCCGGGTGCTTGGCCATGCCCAGGAAGCTGCCAGCGCGGGCGCGGGTGGCGCGGTATTCCGGCAGATAACGGCCGGCCTGGCGCATCAGCCAGACGGGGGTGCAGTCCACGGGCTCGCGGCGCAGGGCGCGCAGGAAGCGGTCGTTGCGAAGTGGGCTGGTCACGAAGAACTCCTAGACGGGGAACGGCGCCGGCCGCGTCGTGCGGCCAGGATGGGGCCGATCAGGGTTGTTGCAGGCCGCTGGTGAACATCACCTGGAAGCCGCGTTTGATCTGCGCGTCACGGCCTTTCTCGAAGGCCTGCTGGGCTTCCTCTTGCTGCAGGAACAGCTCCCGGCGCAACTGCACACGGCCGCCGATCTGGCCGCTTTCACGCTGCAGCTCCCAGCCGCCGAGCAGATCCGGCACCAGGGTGAGCTGTACATAGCGGGGGGCTTCGTTGCCGCTGGGCGGCTGTTGCAGTAGGACGCGCATGGCGGCGATTGTAGCCGTTACGCCCCGGGCAGGCATGAGTGAAGCTGAGCGGAGAGTGAGGAAAACCGCCGTCGAAGTGGCTCCTGCTCACTTCTCGGTTCCGCCCGCTCACTGCTGCGACTCAGCCCCGCCGCAGAATCTCCAGCACCGCGGCCTCATCGACATCGGGCACCACTTCGGCCTTGCCGATCCCACGCCACAGCACCAACCGGAGGCGGCCGGCGATGTTCTTCTTGTCCAGGCGCATGTGGGCGAGCAGGGTTTCGGGTTCCAGCCCGGCGGGGATGGCCACCGGCAGGCCGTAGGCCAGCAGCAGCGCGCGCAGGGTGTCGGTATCGGCGGCATCGGCCATGCCCAGGGCGGCTGACAAGCGCGCGGCCAGCACCATGCCAACGGCCACGGCTTCGCCATGGTTGAGGTTGTCGTTGCCCGGCGCGCCGTAGCCCTGCGCGGTCTCGATGGCGTGGCCAAAGGTGTGGCCAAGGTTGAGCAGGGCGCGCTCACCCTTTTCCAATGGATCGCGTTCAACGATCTCTGCCTTGTGCTCGCAGCTGCGGGCAATGGCCTGCGCCAATGCCGCGTCGTCGCCGGCCAGCAGTGCGCCGCGTTCGGCCTGCAGCCACTGGAAAAACAGCGGGTCGCGGATGGCGCCGTACTTGATCACTTCGGCCAGCCCGGCACGCAACTCGCGTACCGGCAGGGTGCGCAGCACGGCGGTGTCGGCAATCACTGCGCGCGGCGGATGGAAGGCGCCGACCAGATTCTTGCCTTGCGGGATGTCCACCGCGGTCTTGCCACCCACCGAGGAGTCCACCATCGCCAACAGGCTGGTGGGCAGTTGCACGCAGTCCACGCCGCGCATCCAGCAGGCGGCGGCAAAACCGGCCAGGTCACCGACCACACCGCCGCCCAGTGCCAGCACGCAGGCGTCACGGGTGGCGCCCAAGCGGGCCAGTGCGTTGATGGCGCCGCTGAAGTTGTCCAGGGTTTTGGAAGCTTCACCCGCAGGAATGATGTGGTGGCTGATTTTCAGCTCCGGTCGTGCGTCCTGCAGTGCCTGCTGCACGCGTGCCAGATACAGCGGGGCGACGTTGTCATCGCTGAGCAGCAGAACGTGACGGCCACGGATGGCGTCGGTCAAGCGTTCGGCTTCGGACAACAGCCCGGCGCCAATGTGGATCTGGTAAGGAACCTCGCCGCCCACGGCGACGGTACGGGGGGATGCGGTCATGCGGAACGTTCCGGAATCTGCCATTGCGCGGCGATGCGCATCACCAGCTGTGCGGTGGTGTCGGCGGGGGAGTAAAGATCGGTGTCGATGGTCAGGTCGGCCACTTCGCGGTACAGCGGGTCGCGCAGTTCGGCCATGGCGTGCAGCACCTGCTCGCGGTCCTCGCGCAGCAGCAACGGCCGGGTTTTGTCGCGGTGCAGACGCTGCAGCTGCGACTGCACGCTGACCCGCAGGTAGACCACAAAACCGCGCGTGCGCATGCTGTGGCGGTTGTCGGCATCCAGTACCGAGCCACCGCCGGTGGAGATCAACTGGCCGTGCTGTGCCAGCAGCGTGGCCATGACGCGTTTTTCATGCGCGCGGAAGCCCGCCTCGCCAACGTTTTCGAAAAGGGTGGGGATGCTGGAACCCACGTCATCGACGATGGCTTGGTCAGCATCGACAAACACCAGCCCGAAGCGCTCGGCCAAGCGCCGGCCGATGCAGGTTTTACCGGCGCCCATGGGGCCGACCAGGATGAGATTGGGGGCGGGATTCATCGTCAGGTGATGCTAGCACCTCATGTCAGTGCGTTAACACGGTAGCAGCCAAGCTCGCAGACTCCACGAAATGGTTCGTGGTGCAACCAAGGAGTCGGACATGGCAGTGGCGAAAATCATTGAAGTCAGCGCGTCTTCCAAGACCAGCGTCGAGGATGCGGTACGCACCGGAATGAAAAAAGTGGCCGAGACCGTCAAGGGCATTCAAGGCGCTTGGGTCAATGAAACCAAGGTGGTCACTGACGGCGACGGCAACATCACCGAGTGGCGGGTGAACCTGCGGATAACCTTCCTGGTGCAGTAACCGCGACACCGGACGCTGTAGGGGCGGCATGCGCGGTGACGCTGATGGCGGCTTTGCCTGTCAGCGTCACTGGCCAGCTTGCCCCTGCAGCGGCTTCATGCCGGCAGCGGCCGCCGTTGTGCATCCAGCGCGATGGTGCGGTCGGCAATGTCGGGCAAGGTGCGCAGTGCCTGGCGGCTGATGCGCTCGTAGAACTGCACGAAGCGCTCCAGTTGCGACCGGCTCATGCTGGTACGGCCGGGCGAGGCCTGCTGCAGCGCCTGTTCCTGCTGCCAGCGCCACTGCGGTACCACGGCAAAACCGGGTGGCTGCAGAAACCAGAGCCGGTCAAAGCGCTGCCATAGCGCCGGGTAGTCCTCGGCCAATGCCTGGTTGCACCAGCGCCGCCACGTGCCGTCGGCATCGGCTTCGCGTTCCAGCGCATTCAATGGCCGCTGCAGCGCGTCGTCGGCTTCGGCCGGGGTGCCCAGGAACCAGCCTTCAAATACCAACAGGTCCAAGGGTTGTTCGATCTGCGCCCACTGCAGCTCGGGCACGCGTTCGTCGGCCAGCTTGTCAAAGCGCGGAAGCGGGAACGATTGCCCGGCTTTAGCTGCGTCCAAGGTGGACAGCGCCAATGGCATGTCGTGCGTGCCCGGCGGGCCACGTGTGGCCAGCAGCGGATGGATGCGGTCGGCCAGGCGTTGGCGCTGAGCGCGGGTGAGGTAGGTGTCGTCGATGGACAGTGCCGCAGCGGACAGGCCGCGCGAACGCGCCAGTTCAACGACCTGCGCCGCCAAGGTGGATTTGCCGCTGCCCTGCACGCCGCTGATGGCCAGTACCGGTGTGGACGCGCTGCTTGCCAGCGCATCGTCCAAGGCCTGGTTCACCAGCGCCTGCGAAAAACGTCGGGGGGAAAAACTGTGCGGAACGGAGGACATGGCGCCACAATAGCCCAATCCCGTGCTGTCTGAACTGGAACCATGACTGATCTTTACGCAGAAGCGCTTTCGACATTCGCCTCGTTGTTTGAGGAGGCAAAAGCCGGTAACGAAATCGACGCCACGGCAATGACCGTGGCTACTGTTGACCTTGATGGCCGGCCCTCGGCGCGTACCGTGCTGCTGAAGGCATTCGATGCGCGCGGGTTTGTCTTCTACACGCATCTGGACAGCCGCAAAGGCCGCGAGCTGGAAGCCAATCACCATGTGGCACTGCTGTTCCTGTGGCGCAGCCTGCGCGAAGCCGGCATCCAGGTGCGGATTGAAGGTGAGGCGCAGTTGGTTTCAAACGCTGAAGCCGATGCGTATTTCGCCTCGCGTCCGCGTATGAGCCAGGTGGGTGCGTGGGCGTCCGCACAATCGCAGCCGCTGGCCTCGCGCGAGGAGTTCGAGCAGCGTCTGGCCAGTTTCGAGGCGCGCTTTGAAGGCCGCGATGTGCCGCGACCGGAAGGTTGGAGCGGCGTGCGCGTGGTGCCGCGTCGCATCGAGTTCTGGTACGGCGCCAACTTCCGCCTGCACGAGCGTTGGTGCTACGACGCCGATGCTGCCGGTAGTTGGAGCAAGCAGTTGCTGTATCCATGAGTAGCAGCACGCCGTTGTGGCCGGCATGCAGGGTGCGGTGATGACACTTCACCCGGTCTACCGCATCACCGTGTTCGTGCCGCCTGCGCATCTGCAGGCGCTCAAGCAGGGCATTCTGGCGGTGGATGATCTGGCTGCCGGCGGCTACTCGCACGGCATGTGGGAGTCGGCGCCGGGTTACGAGCAGTTCCAGGTGCAGGCCGGCGCAAGGAGTGTTGTTGGCGACACAGGCCAACTGGTGCATGAGCCCAGCGTCCGTTTGGAGTTCTGCATTCCACGTGATGCGGTGCGTCTGCAGCGTCTGCTTGAGCAGGGCATCGCCGCGCATCACCCTTGGAACACCCCGGCGGTGTTCGTTGATAGCACGGAGTTTGCCGCCCCATGATCGGCCCGCGTCGCATTGTCTGTTTGACCGAAGAACCTACCGAAACCCTGTACGCCTTGGGCGAGCAGGACCGCATCGTCGGCATCAGCGGCTTCACCGTACGGCCCCCGCAGGCACGTCGTGACAAGCCCAAGGTCAGCGCTTTCACCAGCGCCAAAGTGGGCGAGATTCTCAAGCTCAAGCCGGATCTGGCCATTGGGTTTTCAGACATCCAGGCCGACATCGCGGCCGAGCTGATCCGCAACGGGGTGGAAGTGTGGATTGCCAACCACCGCAGCGTGGCCGGCATTCTTGACTACATTCGCCGGCTCGGCGGTTTGGTCGGCGTGGCCGAGCATGCCAATGCCTATGCCGATGAACTGCAGCGCGGGCTGGAAGCCATCGCCGCGCAGGCGGCATTGCTGCCGCAGCGGCCGCGCGTGTATGTCGAGGAATGGGACGAGCCGATCATCACTGGCATCCAATGGGGCGCCGAGCTGGTGACGCTGGCCGGTGGTGATGATGTATTCCCCGAGCTGTCCTGCGAGCCGCTGGCCAAAGCGCGCATTCTTGCCAATGGCGACCCGGTGATCGCGCGCAACCCGGACATCATCATCGGCTCGTGGTGTGGCAAGAAATTCCGCCCCGAACGCGTGGCCGCGCGGCCGGGTTGGGATGCCATCAACGCGGTGCGTGATGGCGAACTGCACGAGATCAAATCACCGCTGATCCTGCAGCCCGGTCCCGCGGCGTTGACCGACGGAGTGCGAGCGATCGCGGCCATCGTCCAAGCATGGTCAAAAAAGCAGGCGCTCGTGCGGGATTAGCGATCCGTACGATGTCGCGCAGGGGCGGCGCTTCCGGCCGGGTAAACAGATACCGGTTCACCCGGCCGGAGTTGCATCACGGTTTCAGGCCGCTGGCCTCATCACCCAGCCTTTTTTCCAGATTGGCGCGACCGGTCCGGGCATAGCGTCCGCAGGCGCCGGCATCGACCAGCGGTTTGCCGGGGGTGTTCTGCAGGCGGGCGAACAGGTCCGCCGCCAGCGGATGCGGAGCGATCTGGATGTCGCAGGGAAGCGCGGCAATTGTGTCCAGCCCACGCTGGAACGCCGCGAGCATCGTGGGATGCTCGCGGTAGCGGTATTCGTGGTCGGAAATCGCGCTGGTGCTGTCGGTATAGGCCATGTCCAGGCAGCGTGCCCCCTCGCAGGAGCGCCAGGTCCAACTGGTGCCACCGGGCGTGTGGCCGGGCGTCGCATGGGCGGTCAACGCCAGCGGGCCGACGTGGACCGTGCCGCCATCGTCGATGGCTTCCACTCTGGGTACAGGCGGGAAGGCCGAATGCGGTTCGAGCTGTTGCGGGTCGTCGCGGCCGCTCTTGCCACTGCGCAGGGTGGCAACGGCGGGCCCGCGCGCCAGCAGGGGAGCATTGGTGACGCCCTGCAGGTAGGCCAGACCGGCGGCGTGGTCGTAGTGCTCGTGCGAGTTCAGCAGGTATTTCACGTCCTTCGGGTCGAAGCCGAGCGCGCGGATGTTCGCTTCGATCAGCGGGCCGGCGGCTTCGGTGGCGCCGTCCAGCAGGACATGGCCGTGGTCCGAGGTCACCAGCAGGGCGGTCAGGCCGCAGGTGCCGACATACCAGGTGTTGCCGAAGATGTGTCGCGGTGGCGCGCGCTGGTTCCAGCCTTCCATCACTGTCGCGTCGGCAGGGCAGGCTGGTGGGGCTGCGGCGGCCGTGTCGTCGGCGCGCGGTGGTGCTGCTGCGCTCGATGTTGGGATCGTTCTGCGTAATCCCGGTTGGCAGGCGGTCAAGGCTGCGGTGGCGGCGAAGGCGACGAGGAGGCGGGCGAGCCCCGTCGGCCGGCGGCGGACCGCGAACTTCGACAATGCAGGTGATTTCGTCATCGGTAGCTCTCCCGGTAAACGCAGGAGTTTATGGATGCTCCCGCACCGGCACCAATGCAAAAAATCAGGCCCAGCCATGAACTGGGCGCATACCTCGCAGGCTATAGCGGTCGGCCCGATGCCAAGCCGGTATAACGCGCACGCGGGCGGATCAGCGTGCCCAAGGCTTGTTGTTCCAACGCATGTGCCAGCCAGCCGGTGAGGCGCGCGGTGGCAAACATCACCAACGCGTGTGCGGCGGGCAGGGTGTAGACATGGCAGATGGCCGCGAGCAGGCCGTCGATGTTGGGATGTTGGCCGCTGTTGTCGAGCGTTGCCGCCAAGACGGTTTCAACGTGCTGCATGCGCGCGTTGTTGCTGTGCCGTTCGCGCAGCATGCGCAGTATTTCGGCGCCGCGTGGGTCGCCTTCGGGATAAAGCAGGTGGTTGAAGCCGGGCAGTTCGTCACCACGCCGCCAACGCTCGGCGATGAACGCCGCCGGCACGCCGCTGGCCTGTGCGTCCAACAACAGCGCATGCGCGCGTGCGGTGGCGCCGCCATGACGCGGGCCGGACAGTGCAGCCAAGCCCGCGCTCACCGTGGCATGCAGATGCGCCCCGGTGGAGGCGACCACGCGCGCGGCAAAGGCGGACACGTTCAACTCGTGGTCGGCACACAGCACCAGGGCTGCGCGGATGATGTCTGAAAAATCGGCGTCGCCAGGGCGCCAGGTCTCGGCAAGCAGGCTGTGTACCGGGCGCGCATCGGGTTGAATGCCGACCAGCAATGCGGCGTTCTGTCGCAGCAACGTGGCCGCCACTTCGCGCCGGACCGGCGCGGCGGCATTGAGCGATTGGCGTTGCTCCAGCGCCAGCAACGGAATGCAGGCCATGGTGCGTTCCAGCGGCGGCAGTGCATTGTCCAGCGCCAACGTCGCAACCCGCTGTGGCCAGTGCGGCGGCGGGGATGCCGCAAAGGGATCCTGTTCATCGCATTCCCACAACAGCCGCGCAATGTCCTCCAGCGTGGCGCCGGCCTGCGCGGCGGCCACCGCCGAGCGGCCGCGGTAATACGGCGCGTCGGGGCGGATCAGCGAGATGCGCGTTTCCAGCACCGGCAGGCCGCGATCCAGACTTTGCGCCGCGCCCCGGGCTGCGCCGCGACCGGCCTGTTTGCGCTGTGCCAGCCGTTCCACCTCGGCGCGCAGGTACACCCGGCTGCGCGAATCCGCGCCCGGCCGAGAACTCAGCTGTCCCCGGCTGACATAGGCATACAGCGTGGCGGTGCTGATGCCGAGCAGGGCACAGGCTTCGCTGGCAGGGATCAACTCGGGATCGGCGTGATTGGGCATGGTGGCAAATAGGTTGATTGGTTGAATCAAGATTGATCAATGCGTTGGATGGTGACAGATTGAGCGCCATCGCGGAATGGCACCCCGGCCGCCGCCAAGACAGGAGCCACCCATGAGTCACATTTCCGCAGGCGCCGCGTTCCGCGCTGCACTGGCTGCCGAATCGCCGCTGCAGGTCATCGGTGCGATCAACGCCAATCACGCTCTGCTGGCCAAGCGTGCCGGCTACCGCGCCATTTATCTGTCTGGCGGCGGTGTCGCAGCGGGCTCGCTGGGCTTGCCGGACCTGGGCATCAATACGCTGGAAGATGTGTTGATCGACGTGCGCCGCATCTCCGATGTCTGCGACCTGCCGCTGCTGGTGGACATCGACACCGGCTTCGGCCCGAGCGCGTTCAACATCGCCCGCACCGTGAAGTCATTGATCAAGGCTGGCGCCGGTGCCTGCCATATCGAAGACCAGGTGGGTGCCAAGCGCTGCGGTCATCGTCCGGGCAAGGAAATCGTGACCCAGAGCGAAATGGTTGACCGCGTGAAAGCCGCCGCTGATGCCAAGACCGACCCGGATTTCTTCCTGATCGCACGCACCGACGCCATCCAGATGGAAGGCGTGGATGCGGCCATCGAGCGCGCCATCGCCTGCGTTGAAGCCGGCGCCGACGGCATCTTTGCCGAGGCCGCATATGACCTGGAAACGTACAAGCGTTTTGCCGATGCGGTGAAGGTGCCGTTGCTGGCCAACATCACCGAGTTCGGCGCCACGCCGCTGTTCAGTCGCGATGAGCTGGCCGCTTCTGGCGTGGCGATCCAACTGTTTCCGCTGTCGGCATTCCGTGCGGCCAACAAGGCCGCTGAGAACGTCTACGAAGCCATTCGCCGTGACGGCCATCAGCGTAATGTGGTGGACAGCATGCAGACCCGCGAGGAGCTGTATGACCGCATCGGCTATCACGAATTCGAGCGCAGCCTGGACAAGACGTTCGCTGCGAAGAAGTAAAGAGCTGCCCACAAGGCTGCCCTCACCCCAACCCCTCTCCCGCGTGCGGGAGAGGGGCTTTGAAAAAACTGATCGAGGTTCACACCATGTCTGAATCCACCGCCGCACCGGCGTTCAAGCCGAAGAAGTCCGTCGCCCTGTCCGGCACCGCTGCTGGCAACACTGCGCTGTGCACCGTTGGCCGTAGTGGCAACGATCTGCATTACCGTGGCTACGACATTCTGGATCTGGCTCGCACCAGCGAGTTCGAGGAAATCGCGCACCTGCTGGTGCACGGTAAGCTGCCCAACAAGGCTGAACTGCGCGCCTACAAGGCCAAGCTGAAAGCACTGCGTGGCATCCCGGCTGCGGTGAAGGCGGCGCTGGAAGAGCTGCCGCCGTCGGCGCACCCGATGGACGTGATGCGCACCGGCGTGTCGGTGATGGGCTGCGTGTCGCCGGAGAAGGATGACCACAATCATCCGGGCGCACGCGACATTGCCGACAAGCTTATGGCCTGCCTCGGCTCGATGCTGCTGTACTGGTACCACTGGAGCCACAACGGCAAGGTCATCGACGTGGAAACCGACGATGACTCCATCGGCGGCCACTTCCTGCACCTGCTGCACGGCGAGCAGCCGCGTGAGTCGTGGGTCAAGGCGATGCACACCAGCCTGATCCTGTACGCCGAGCACGAATTCAACGCCTCCACGTTTGCCTGCCGCGTCATCGCCGGCACCGGCAGCGACATGTACAGCGCCATCACCGGCGGCATCGGCGCACTGCGCGGGCCCAAGCACGGTGGCGCCAATGAAGTGGCCTTCGAAGTGCAGAAGCGCTACGAAACCCCGGACGAAGCCGAGGCTGACATCAAGGCGCGCGTGGAGCGCAAGGAAGTGGTCATTGGCTTTGGTCACCCGGTTTACACCGTGTCCGATCCGCGCAACAGCGTGATCAAGGACGTCTCGCGCGAACTGTCGGCCGAGCAGGAAAACATGAAGATGTATGACATCGCCGAGCGTCTTGAGACGGTGATGTGGGACATCAAGAAGATGTTCCCGAACCTGGATTGGTTCAGCGCCGTCAGCTACCACATGATGGGCGTGCCGACTGCCATGTTCACCCCGCTGTTCGTGATTGCGCGCACCGCAGGTTGGAGCGCGCACATCATCGAACAGCGCATCGACGGCAAGATCATCCGCCCGAGCGCCAACTACACCGGCCCGGAAGATCAGGCCTTTGTGCCGTTGGACAAGCGCGCGTAACGCTAGCGGCAAACCTCCCGCAGGCGGAAGACCAAAGCCCCTCTCCCGCCAGCGGGAGAGGGGTTGGGGTGAGGGGAAGCTTCCAGCACATGCAGCACGCTTCCAGCTCGTAGAAAAAAGCGAAGCAAAGCAGAAGTTCAAGCAAGAGCAAGAGCTCCCCCCATCCGCCCTCCGGGCACCTTCCCCCGCAGGCGGGAGAAGGGAAATCCCACGTTCCATGTGTTGCTGTGGGATTGCTGCAATCACAGGCATCTGCGCAGCAATCCACCGCAGCACCAGCAAGCCCAGACCCTCACAGGCCAGCCATGAATACCGATTACCGCAAGCATCTCCCCGGCACCACGTTGGACTACTTCGACGCACGCGCCGCCGTCGATGCCATTCAACCCGGCGCCTACGCCACGCTGCCGTATACCTCGCGCGTGCTGGCCGAAAACCTGGTGCGCCGCTGCTCGCCGTCCACCCTCACCGATTCGCTCAGGCAGCTGATTGAACGCAAGCGCGACCTGGATTTTCCATGGTTCCCCGCGCGCGTGGTCTGCCACGACATCCTCGGCCAGACCGCACTTGTTGATCTGGCCGGCCTGCGTGATGCCATTGCCGACAAGGGCGGTGACCCGGCCAAGGTCAACCCGGTGGTGCCGGTGCAGTTGATTGTGGACCACTCGCTGGCGGTGGAATGCGGCGGCTATGACCCGGATGCGTTCACCAAGAACCGCGCCATCGAAGACCGTCGCAACGAAGACCGCTTCCACTTCATCGACTGGACCAAGCTGGCCTTCAAGAATGTCGATGTGATTCCGCCGGGCAACGGCATCATGCACCAGATCAATCTGGAGAAAATGTCGCCGGTGGTCTACGTGCAGGATGGCGTGGCCTTCCCCGATACCTGCGTGGGCACCGACAGCCACACCCCGCACGTGGATGCGCTGGGCGTTATCGCCATCGGTGTGGGTGGTTTGGAAGCGGAGAACGTGATGCTGGGCCGCGCGTCGTGGATGCGCCTGCCAGACATCATCGGCGTCAAGCTCACCGGCAAACCGCAGCCCAACATCACCGCCACCGACGTGGTGCTGGCAATCACCGAGTTCCTGCGCAAGGAACGTGTGGTGGGGGCGTTCCTGGAGTTCTTTGGCGAAGGCGCCTCGGCACTGACCATTGGTGACCGCGCCACCATCTCCAACATGTGCCCCGAATACGGCGCCACGGCGGCGATGTTCTACATCGACGAACAGACCATCGACTACCTGCGCCTCACCGGTCGCGAAGAATCGCAGCTGGCATTGGTTGAAAACTACGCACGCACTACCGGCTTGTGGGCTGATGCATTGACCACCGCGCAATACGAGCGCGTGCTGGAATTTGATCTGTCCAGCGTGGTCCGCAACATGGCCGGCCCCAGCAATCCGCACAAGCGTCTGCCGGTGTCGGACCTGGTCGCGCGTGGCATTGCCGACGAAGCCAAACTCGAAGCTGGCAAGGCCGAAGAAGCACAGGGCTTGATGCCTGATGGCGCGGTGATCATCGCTGCCATTACCAGCTGCACCAATACCTCCAACCCGCGCAACGTGATTGCCGCTGGCCTGCTTGCACGCAACGCCAACGCACGTGGTCTGGTTCGCAAGCCGTGGGTGAAATCATCGCTCGCACCGGGTTCCAAGGCTGTGCAGCTGTACCTGGAAGAAGCGGGTCTGTTGCCGGAGCTGGAGCAGTTGGGCTTCGGTATCGTGGCGTTCGCCTGCACCACCTGCAACGGCATGAGTGGCGCGCTGGACCCGGTGATCCAGCAGGAGATCATCGACCGCGATCTGTATTCGACCGCTGTGCTGTCGGGCAATCGCAATTTTGATGGCCGCATCCATCCGTATGCCAAACAGGCGTTCCTCGCGTCGCCGCCGTTGGTGATTGCCTATGCCATTGCCGGTACCGTGCGTTTTGATATCGAAAAAGATGTGCTGGGCGTGGATGCCGAAGGCAACGACGTGCGGCTGAAAGATATCTGGCCGAGCGATGCGGAAATTGACGCGGTGGTGAAGGCCTCGGTCAAACCCGAGCAGTTCCGCAGCGTCTACAACCCCATGTTCAACGTGCGTGTGGAACATGGCGCGCAGGTGAGTCCGCTGTACGACTGGCGTCCGCAGAGCACCTACATCCGCCGCCCGCCGTATTGGGAGGGCGCATTGGCCGGTGAACGCACGCTCAAGGGCATGCGCCCGCTGGCGGTGTTGCCGGACAACATCACCACCGACCATCTGTCGCCGTCCAACGCGATTCTGCTGTCCAGCGCTGCCGGTGAATACCTGGCAAAAATGGGCCTGCCGGAAGAAGACTTCAACTCCTACGCAACGCACCGCGGCGATCACCTCACCGCGCAGCGCGCCACGTTTGCCAACCCCAAGTTGTTCAACGAAATGGTGCGCAACGAAGACGGCAGCGTGAAGCAGGGCTCGCTGGCGCGCGTGGAGCCGGAAGGCAAGGTCATGCGCATGTGGGAGGCGATTGAAACCTACATGGAGCGCAAGCAACCGTTGATCATCATTGCCGGTGCCGATTACGGCCAGGGCAGCTCGCGTGACTGGGCCGCCAAGGGCGTGCGTCTGGCCGGTGTGGAAGCGATCGCCGCCGAAGGCTTCGAGCGCATCCACCGCACCAACCTGATCGGCATGGGCGTGCTGCCGCTGGAGTTCAAGCCGGGCACCAATCGCATCACGCTGGCTCTGGACGGCACCGAAACCTACGACGTGCAGGGCCTGCGCACACCGCGTGCGGATCTGTCATTGGTCATCGAGCGGCGCAATGGCGAAGTGCTGAAAGTGCCGGTGACCTGCCGCTTGGATTCGGACGAGGAAGTTGCCATCTACGAAGCCGGTGGCGTGCTGCAGCGCTTCGCGCAGGATTTTCTTGAAGGTGCGCAGGTGACCTGAGCGGTCGGCAATAAGTGCATGGCGTGCTGCCGGCTTTGTCGCGTCGGCGCGGAATGCGAGCAGCGTCTGCTGCGGCGGTATCGCCGGCTGCGGCAGGATGCGGATGGCAACGGGTAAGCGCCCCGGGAGGGCTGCAGTGGGCTTCTACACGGTCGCAGGCGGCATCAATACCGGTTTCATCCTGCTCAGCTTGGTCGGTGTGGCCGCGCAGTTGCGGCTGCTGCGGGCGCGGCGCCGGCGGGTGGGGGCGGACGACGCGATCACGGCGGTGGTGTCGCTCAACCAGTTCACGGTCAGCTTCTTGGCCTACCTTTCGTTCTTCGTGTACGGCTACAGCATCACGCCGTTCAATCACTTCATCGTCTGGCCGCGGTTGCTGGCCTCGGCGCTGGTGCTGTTGATCCTGGTCGAGATCTGGCGCGACCGGCGCAACCCCGCGTCGCTGATCAGCCTGGTGGCGACGTGCCTGCTGCTGTTCGCCGCCCTGGCAGGGCTGCTTTGGGGGGAGCGTCATGCCGATCCGGGCCGGGTGTTAGCCACCGCCATGATCGTGGTGATCACCGCGTTGCTGGCACAGGGCTATGCGCACCAGATCCTGCTGATCTGGCGCAACGGGCATACCGGTGGCGTGTCTCTGCGGATGAGCCAGCTGATCCTGCTTATGGATCTTTCCACGATCGTCTTCGCCTTTGCGATGGGCCTGCGCTTGGGCTGGCCGTTGCTGCTGCTGGCCGTGGTCAGTGCAAGCACCAAGCTGGCCGTCCTATGGCTGTTCCGCTGGCAGCGCGGGCCACAGGCGCGCGCACGCCGGCAGCACCGGGCCTCCCTAGCCTGATTTCCTTTCCTTCCTCTTCCACGAGTGTTCCGTCATGAGCGTCCTTCCGCAGATTCGCATCCCCGCCACCTACCTACGCGGTGGCACGTCCAAAGGCGTGTTCTTCCGTCTGGAAGACCTGCCAGCCAGCGCACAGCAGCCGGGCGTGGCGCGTGACCGCTTGCTGCAGCGGGTGATCGGCTCGCCGGACCCTTATGCCAAGCACACCGACGGCATGGGCGGGGCGACGTCCAGCACCAGCAAGTGCGTGATCATCTCGCCGAGCAGCCAGCCCGATCACGATGTGGACTATCTCTACGGGCAGGTGTCGATCGACACCGACTTCGTGGATTGGTCGGGCAACTGCGGCAACCTGTCCACCGGCGCCGGTGCATTCGCCCTGCATGCCGGTTATGTGGATGCCGCGCGCGTGCCGCACAACGGTATCTGCGTGGTGCGCATCTGGCAGGCCAACATCAACAAGACCATCCTGGCCCACGTGCCGGTCAGTAATGGCCAGGTGCAGGAAACCGGCAATTTCGAGCTGGATGGTGTGACCTTCCCGGCGGCGGAAATCGTGCTGGAGTTCATTGATCCGGCCGATGAAGGCGAAGGCGAGGGCGGGGGTGCGATGTTCCCCACCGGCAACCTGGTGGATGCGCTTGAGGTGCCGGATGTGGGTACGCTGCAGGCGACGATGATCACCGCCGGCATTCCCACGGTGTTCGTCAACGCGGCCGACATCGGCTACACCGGCGCCGAACTGCAGCCGGCCATCAACGAAGACAAGGCTGCACTGGTCAAGCTTGAAGCCATCCGCGTTGCCGGTGCGTTGCGCATGGGCTTGATCAAGACGCCGGAAGAAGCGCTCAAGCGCCAGCACACGCCGAAGGTGGCATTCGTGGCACCGGCAGCTGATTACGTTTCCAGCAGCGGCAAGCAGATCAAGACGGGTGATATCGACCTCAACGTGCGCGCCATGTCGATGGGCAAGCTGCATCACGCGATGATGGGTACGGCGTCGGTGGCCATTGCAACGGCAGCAGCGGTGCCGGGCACGTTGGTGAACCTTGCTGCCGGTGGTGGCGAACGCGATGCCGTGCGTTTCGGTCATCCCTCCGGCACGTTGCGCGTGGGGGCGGCGGTGGCATTGGTCGAAGGCCAGTGGACGGTGACCAAGGCGGTGATGAGCCGCAGTGCGCGCATCCTGATGGAAGGTTGGGTGCGGGTGCCGGGCGATTCGTTCTGAGTCGCCACATCGGCGCTACTCACGGTTTAGGTACATCGGCTACGTTGAACATTGATGATGCGTTGAACCGGGCATGCCATTGATGTGGCATGCCCGTCGCATTCAGCGTGGCTGCAAGATGAGCGTGTGTTCTGCGGCGCCTGGCAGGAAGGGGCTGGGCTTTCCCTGTACCCAGTCGTCGTGGCCGGCTGCCCAGAACGGTGACAGCGGATGACCGCTTTGCCCGCCCGGCATGTGCACGATCCCGTCTTCTTCGTGACCGGGTGACACCACCATGCGCTCGGAGGCGCCAAATGCCGGCCCCTGCACGCGCGGCATGTTGTTGTCACCGGGTAAGGGTTCGCGCGGCATGCACAGCCAGCGCTTGAACAGCGCCGGCAATGCACGCGAAACCGGATGGCAGATGGCGGCGGTGTTGCGCTCGCCCCAGTTGCGTTGACCCAGGTCGGGCCCTTGTGCGGCGAGATCACGTTCCAGTTGTTGTGCGCTGTCCACCAGCAACGCATCCCAGCTGTCGAACTGGTTGGGCAACAAGTGGGTGGGGCGCTCGGTCAGCAATGGCCACACGACGCCTTCCAGCTGCGGCAGATTGGGTTCCACAAACTGCTCGCCGAGCTTTTCTTTTGCCGGTGCCAGCAGTGCCGCCTGCACGGTATCCAGGGTGATGCCACGGAAGCCGCGTGCCAGCCGATAGCTCACCGAATCAACGCTGGCGCGGCCCTGCCATTCACGGGTGGCTGCTTCCAGACGCTTCAACGCTGGATCATCATTGTGTTCCAGTGTCTGTCGCATCAGCTTCCACCAACGTTCCATCAACAACGCACGATCATCCAGCTGGATGGCGAGCAGGTCGCGCTCGGTGAAGCGTTCACGTGCGAACAAGCCATCGCGGATCTGCTTGGCACGTGCACCGAAGTCGTAGCCACCGTCGCCTGCAAGCGTCAATGCTTCGCCATCGAGCACGCGGCCGTTGGCGGTCCAGAGCCGATGGTCTGCGGGGTCGATCAGAGAAGGCGCGTTGTCACTGCGCACGGACCATGGCAGACAGGGGGCGGTTGCTTCGGCTTGCGTGGGCAACTGTGACGAGTTGGCAATGCCACCGATGCTGCAGCTGCCGATGCGGTCGGGCCTTGCTCCGATCAGGCGCCAGGCAATGCGCCCTTTGCGATCCGCCACCAGCAGGTTCTGCGCGGGAATGCCGGAGCGGTCTGCGACAGCCAGTGCCGCGTCAAGGTCGGCGGCCTTGGCCATATCGGCAAACTCAAGCTTCACCGCACCTTGCAGTTGGCCGACCCAGCGCAATGCGAGCAGGCTGCCATCTGCATTTTCTGCGGTCACCGGGCCCCAGCTGCTTTCACGCACGAGTAGGGTTTCGGATGTGCCGCCGGCAATGGCGAGGGTCTCGTTATGGGTTTGCAGTGGCGTACCTGCCGGCAGCCATGCGTAGTCGGCGGTATCGATGTAGCTGTTGGTGAAGCCCCACGCCACGCGCGTGTTGCTGCCGACAATCACCGCCGGCAAGCCGGGTAGGGTGAAGCCGCTTACGTCCACCTTGCCTTCCGGCGCGGTGGGCTCGGTATAGCGCAGACGCGCGCGGAACCAGATGTTGGGCGCACGCAGACCCAGGTGCATGTCGTCGGCGATGATCGCGCGGCCATCGGCAGTGAGTGCCCCGGCAACGGCGAAATTGTTGCTGCCGGGGAAGTACTCGCCCGCCTCGGGCGACGGATCAAAACCACGCGCGCGCCACGTGGGGGGGAATGCGGCAAAGGTGGCAGTTTCGCTTTCCTGCGGACCAGGCGTGCGCAGGTTCAACGTGGCTGCATCCGGCAAGGTCGCGTTGCCGCGCGCCTGGCCGAACAGCGGTGCATCCCATTCGCTGCCGTCATGCGACAGCAGCGCATACAGCGCGGGCGGTACGACTTCCTTTATGCGCGCCAATGCCAATTCACGGCTGTTGCTGGGGTCCTGCAGGTCGCCATACATCGCCAGCCCGGTGAGTACGGAATCCTCCAGTTCCCAGGGGCGCGGTTGCTGACGCAGCAGCAGGTAGGGCCAAGGACGAACCGACAGTGATGCCAGCCCCGCATTGACGCCGTCGCGGTAGGCCTGCAGCACCGTGCGCTTGCTGCCCAGCGCGGTATCCAGATTCTCGATGGTGCGCGCGCGCAGCCGGTGCGTGCGCATTCTGCGATCCAAGGGCAGGGCATCGGCACCGAACAGTTCGGACAGCTCGCCGGCGGCCGAGCGCCGCATCAGGTCCATCTCGAAGAAGCGTTCCTGCGCATGGACATAGCCCAACGCACGGGCCATGTCGGCTTCGTTTGCGGCATCCACGGTGAGCACGCCATTGGCGTCGCGGTCGATGCTGACCGGTGCGGACAAGCCCGGCAAGGCCAGCTCCCCATCCAGCTGGGCCAGGCTGCCACGCAGCAGCATCCAGATGACGAACAGCAACAACAGCAGTAGCCCCAGCACGATCCCCAGCACACGCAGCAGCCAATGCAGCACAGGCCTACCCCCGGTAGCGGTCACTGCGGCCGATTGTAGACAGGTTGTGAAGACGGCGTTTTGCCGACGGCGACGTTGCTGGCGTCCGCGCTGCCAAGGCAGGCAAGGCCCCGCAGGTGGAATCGCAAGTGAAAGTGATTCCGATTAGATCATTGCCGCGCCGGATGGGGCACCCTATGCGCATTGCGAACCATCAGGAGCACCCCATGCAGGGCAAACCCGAAGTCATTGAATGCTTGAAAGAGCTGCTGCGCGGCGAATTGGCGGCGCGTGACCAGTACTTCATCCATTCCCGTCGTTACGAGGATCAGGGCCTGCTGGCGCTGTACGAGCGCATTGGCCATGAGATGGAAGAGGAGACCGAGCACGCCGACGCGCTGCTTCGGCGCATCCTGTTCCTGGGCGGCAACCCGGACATGCGTCCGCACGGTTTCGAGCCGGGCGTGACCGTGATGGAAATGCTGGAGAAGGATCTGCAGGTGGAATACCAGGTGCGCGCCAATCTGGCTGCTGGTGTGAAACTGTGCGAAGCGCAGGGCGATTACGTCAGCCGCGACATTCTGATCGCGCAGCTGCGTGACACCGAAGAGGACCACGCCTGGTGGCTGGAGCAGCAGTTGAGCCTGATCAAGCGGATTGGTCTGGAGCTGTACCAGACCAGCAAGATGGCTGCCAAGGGAACCGCGGCGCATTGATCAAGTTGGAAGAGGGCGGCTCAGGCCGCCCTTTTTGTTTGCGGCCGAGGCGGAAGCCAAAGCCAAAGCTGCCCTCACCCCAACCCCTCTCCCGCTTGCGGGAGAGGGGCTCAAGTTCGCTCAGGCTGCTGCTTCCAAGCCCCTCACCCGCAAGCGGGAGAGGGGTTGGGGTGAGGGCAAGCTTCTATGCTTCGCTTCTGAGTAGTAAAGCCGCTCTCAACCGTTCCGCAGCTGATACACCGCCGTCGACAATGCGCTCACGCCCTGTGCGCGGAAGTCCGGTTGCTGGTCAAGAATGTCGCGCCGTTCCAGCAAGGTGGTTTGCCACGGTGCGGTGAACAGTTGTTCGACATCGGCCTGGTCCACCGAAAACGGTGGGCCCTGCTTTTCATCCTGCGGATATTCCAGTGTGATCAACACGCCACGGCAGCCCTGTGGCAGACGCGCATACAGCGTGTCGCGATACTGCTGGCGCAATGGCGGCGGCAAGGCAATCAACGCGGCGCGGTCGTAGACACCAGCAATGTCGGCCAACACGGCTTCGTCCAGCGCAAACGCATCGCCGCAGATGATCTCGATGGGGCCGGCGCTGTAGTGCTCGCCAAACGCAGTGCGGTGGCGTTGCGGGGTGAGGCCGGCTTCGCTGAAGAACTGCTCCACCGCCAACGCCGAAAGCTCCACGCCCAACACGCGATGGCCCTGTGCGGCCAGCCAATGCATGTCCAGGGTTTTGCCGCACAGCGGTACCAGCACGCGGCTGCCGGTGGGCAGTTCAAGCGATGGCCAATGCTTCTGCAGCAGCGGCATCACATCGCTGCGGTGGAAGCCGATCTGGCCATCCTGCCAGCGTTGCAGCCAAAAATCGGAATGCATGGGGTTCTCCAGAGTCACGTTGTCGGTCGGGCATTGCAGGTTGCATGGTGACAGTTGCAGAACGGCTGTGCTGCTGGGAAAAGGAAAAGGCCGGATGCTGAGCACCCGGCCTTGGTTCCCTCTACTGGATTGTCGAGCTTCCATCTTCTGCCGCATCACGCTTGCGGCCGGAAGGTGATTACTGGACTTCCAGGCCTTCCACCTTCTGCCAGCCACGCGGCAACAGATGCCCGCGTGTGGCGCGCGTGCCCAGGTAGGTTTCCAGATCCTTGAACGACAGGTTCATCGTGCGCTGGCCGCTGCGGACCAGAAGCGTGTTGCCCGGGCTCACTGCCACCACCGCCACCACGCGCTCGGTGGAGAGCTTGGCCTTGGGGATTTCGATGATCTTGTTGCCCTTGCCCTTGTCCAGCTCGGGCAACTCGCTGGCCGGGATGGCGAGCATGTTGCCGGCGCTGGTGACGGCGACGATGCGGTCGGTCTCGACGTTGGTAACCGTGGACGGCGTCAACACGGCCGAGCCGGTGCTCAGGTTGAGCATGGCCTTGCCGGCCTTGTTGCGGCCCACCAGATTTTCGAAGCGTGTGACGAAACCGTAGCCGTGCGAAGACGCCAACACGAAGCGGCTGTTGTTGTCGCCGCTGGCGAGGGTGACGAACGAGGTGCCCGATGCCGGTGAGAAGCGACCGGTCAGCGGCTCGCCATTACCGCGCGCCGAGGGCAGGGTGTGCACCGGCGTGGAGTAGGCGCGGCCATCGCTGTCGAGGAACGCAACCTGCTGGGTGCTGCGTGTGCGCGTTGCGGCCAACAGGCTGTCGCCGTCGCGGTAGGACAAGGTAGCGCCGTCGACATCGTGGCCCTTGGCGGCACGTACCCAGCCCTTCTCCGACAGCACCACGGTCATCGGCTCGCTGGCGACCAGTTCGGTTTCGTCGATGGCCTGTGCGGCACCACGCTGTACCAACGGCGAGCGGCGCTCGTCGCCAAACTTCTTGGCATCGGCCTGCAGTTCGTCGCGGACCAACTTACGCAGCTTGGCGCTGCTCTGCAGGATGGACAGAATCTTGTCGCGCTCCTTGGCCAGCTCGTCCTGCTCGCCACGGATTTTCATTTCTTCCAGGCGGGCAAGCTGCTTCAGCTTGGTATCAAGGATGTAGTCGGCCTGGTCCTCGCTCAGTTCAAAGCGGGCGATCAATGCGGCTTTGGCATCGTCCTCGGTACGGATGATGTGGATCACTTCATCCAGGTTGAGGAATGCAACCAGCAGGCCTTCCAACAGGTGCAGGCGGCGCTCGACCTTCTGCAGGCGGTGGTTCAGGCGGCGGGTGACGGTGTCCTGACGGAAACGCAGCCACTCTTCCAGCAGCATCTTCAGGTTCTTGACCTGCGGCCGGCCGTCCAGACCAATGACGTTGAGGTTGACGCGGTAGCTACGCTCAAGGTCGGTGGTGGCGAACAGGTGGCCCATCAACTGCTCGGCATCCACGCGGTTGGAACGCGGCATCAGCACCACGCGCACCGGGTTGGCATGGTCCGACTCGTCGCGGATGTCTTCCAGCCACGGCAGCTTCTTGGCACGCATCTGCGCGGCAATCTGCTCGATCACCTTGGACGGCGACACCTGGTGCGGCAGCGCGGTGATCACGATGTTGTTGGCTTCCTTGACGAAGGTGGCGCGCGCGCGGACGCTGCCGTAGCCGGTCTCGTAGATGTTCCGCAGGTCCGCCGGGGGAGTGATGATCTCGGCGGTGGTCGGGTAGTCCGGGCCCTTCACGTGCTCGCACAGTTCGGCGATGGAGGCGTTGGGCTCATCGATCAGGCGCAGCAGCGCGCTGACGATTTCGTTGAGGTTGTGCGGCGGAACGTCGGTGGCCATGCCCACGGCAATACCGGTGGTGCCGTTGAGCAGCAGGTGCGGCAGGCGCGCCGGCATCCAGCTGGGTTCTTCCAGCGTGCCGTCGAAGTTGGCGGTCCAGTCCACCGTGCCCTGGCCCAGCTCGCCCAGCAGCACTTCGGCGATGGGGGAGAGCTTGGATTCGGTGTAGCGCATGGCCGCGAACGACTTGGGATCGTCGGTGGAGCCGAAGTTGCCCTGGCCCTCGATCAGCGGATAGCGGTACGAGAACGGCTGCGCCATCAGCACCAGCGCCTCGTAACACGGGCTGTCGCCGTGCGGGTGGTATTTACCGATCACGTCACCGACGGTGCGCGCGGATTTCTTGGGCTTGGCCGAGGCGCTGAGCCCCAGTTCGCTCATCGAATAGATGATGCGGCGCTGCACCGGCTTGAGACCGTCGCCGATGAACGGCAGGGCGCGATCCAGCACCACATACATGGAGTAGTCGAGATAGGCGCGTTCGGCGTACTCGCGCAGCGGTTGCTGCTCGAAGCCGTGGAAGGCTTGGCGTACAAGGTCGGTCATTGCGGGTGGTGCTACCTGTAAACGTGAAGCCGCGGCGTGTCTGCCGGCTTCCAGCCTGCCGATTATCCGGATGGCGGCGGGGATGCCAAGCCACGGATGGGGTCAAGCAGCGTATCCAGCCCTTGCCCGGCCCGGTTCTGGTAGCGCCCGGGGGGTATTCCGAAGTGGCGCCTGAACACGATGACGAAGGCGCTGGGGCTGCTGAAGCCCAGCGTATGGGCGATGTCGGACACGCTGCGGCCTTCGTTGAGCTGGCGCAGGGCGTCGGCCAGGCGGGCCTGCTGGCGCCACTGGGCGAAGCTCAAAGTGGTCTCGTCGCGGAAGTGACGGGTCAGGCTGCGCGCTGACAGGCCGGCCCACTGGGCCCAGTCGGCCAGGCTGCGGTTGTCGGCCGGCTCGGCCAGCAATTGCGAGGCAATACGCAGCAGGCGCCGGTCGTTGGGCATGGGCAGGTGCATGCGCTGGCGCGGAGCATCGCGGATTTCATCCAGCAGCACCTGCAGCAGGTGATGGTGGCGGGACGGCTCGGGCGTCTGGCTGCCGTCGCACAGGCGCTCGGCCAGCGCGTGCAGCAGCCGGGAGATGCCGATCACGCAGGGATCTTCGGGCAGGCCGCTGCAGACCGAAGGGGCGATGGCCATGCCCCAGCCGCGCAGCGGGCCATCAATCGTTACGGTGTGCAGCTCGGTGGCCGGCATCCAGCCGCCAGAGCCCGCCGGCAGCGACCAGGCGCCGTGCTGGGTACGGGTAGTCAGCAGGCCGCGTTCAACACAGATCAGCTGGGCCCGGGCATGCCGGTGCCAGTCCACTTCGCGGGCCAGGCCCTGCGGGCTGTCAAAACGGAAGCCGAACACCGGTGGGCCGTCTTCACGCTCAAACCAGTCCTGCTCGGTCTGGCGCAGCAGATTAGCGGGCAACTGCAGGTCAAAGCCCGCAGGAGCAGGGCGGGAGTACGCGGGACCGCCGGAGTTACCACGCATCTGCGCTTGGCCCAAAAGTGTCATTCATTGGCCTGATTGTATTACCGGGCCAAATGAAAGCCTAATTACAGTAGCGCTCGCCGACCAGCCCATTGCTGCAACACAGCATTTGATGCCAGATCGAATATTTTCATTGAGAAATATTTTATTTGGAACAAACTGCCGCCCATGATCTGTGCCAATTCCCCTTTCCCCCCCAGCTTCGGCCTGCTGTTGCGCCAGGTGCGCGACGGCCTGGCCCGTCAGCTCGATGCGTCCATGGCCGAAGAAAACCTTGGCCTGGGCTTCAGCCACTACGTCGGCCTCAAGGTGCTGGTGCACAAGGCGCCGTGTACCGCCAATCAGCTTGCCCAAGCCCTGGACCAGGTGCCCAGTGCGGTAACCCGCCTGTTGGACAAGCTCGAATCGCTGGGCTGCGTGCGGCGCGAGGCGCATGCCAGCGACCGCCGTGCCCTGCAGATTGTGGTCACCGACGAAGGCCGTGCGCTGTGGCTGCGGCTGAAACAACGTGGCGATGCGGTGATGGATGACGCGTTGCGTGACCTGAGCCCTGTCGAGCGCGAGCAGTTGATGTCCCTGTTGTTCCGAGTCCGCGATTCCCTGATGACGTCATGAAAACTCCCCCTGATCTGAAACTCTCCCGCCGCCATGGCCGCACCTTGGCGCTGACCGTACTCACCTTGGCATTGGCCGCCTGCGCCAGCAGCCGTGGTCTGCAGCCACAGGCGCGCCTGTTGGATGTGGACAGCCTGCAGGCCGGCAGCACGCTCACCGGCACGGCACTCAGTGCCACCGGCTTCCCCAGCAGTGATTGGTGGCGCGCACTGGGTGACGCCCAGCTCGATGCCTTGGTCGAGGAAGGGCTGCGCAACAGCCCTTCGCTGGATATCGCCGATGCGCGGCTGCGCCAAGCGCAGGCGCAGGTAGCCGGCGCGCACGCCGACCGCCTGCCCAGCCTGTCGGTGTCGCCGGGTTACACCGGCATGCGGCTGCCCGAATCCATGCTTGGCGATGAGGCGGGCGGCCACTATGCCGGCAGCACGCAGGCGGTGTTGAACTTCAGCTACGGCGTTGACCTGTGGGGCGGCAAGCGCGCTGCCTGGGAAGCGGCGGTGGACAGTAATCACGCCGCCACGGTGGATGCACAGGCCGCGCGCCTGGATCTGTCCGCAGGCATCGTCCAAGCCTATCTGGAACTGTCCCACGCCTGGGAACTGCAGCAGGTAGCCGATGACGAACTGGCGCGCGCCGACAAAACCCTGCAGCTCACCCGCCAGCGTCGTAGCGCCGGTATCGACAGCGACCTGCAGGTGCGTCAGGCCGAAGCCCGGTTGCCGGTCGCCCGCCAGCAGCAGTTGGCCGCGCAGCAGCAGATTGATGCCGCCCGCAACGCCTTGGCTGCCTTGCTGGGGCAAGGGCCGGACCGGGGCCAGCAGATCACCCGGCCGCAGCCGCTCAATCCACTGGCGCTGCAGTTGCCCGGCGTGTTGCCCAGCGAACTGCTGGGCCGTCGCCCGGACATCGTGGCGGCACGCTGGCGAGTAGAGGCGGCGGGGCGCCAGATTGATGCGGCCAAAGCGCGCTTCTATCCCAGCCTCAACCTCACCGCACTGGGCGGCGTGGTGTCCAAGGACCTGGGCAGCCTGCTGGAAAGCGGCTCCACCTTCGGCATCCTGGCACCGGCACTGAGCCTGCCCATTTTTGACGGCGGTCGTCTGCGCGCTGGCCTGGCCGGCCGTGATGCCGATTACGACCTCGCGGTGTCCAGCTACAACCGCGCGGTGGTGGACGCGCTGCGTGAGGTGGCCGACCAGGTCAACGCGGTGCGCTCGCTGGCCACGCAGGTGGAAACCCAGCAACAGGCCATGACCACCGCACAGGCGGCCAACGACCTCGCCCTGCAGCGCTACCGCGCCGGCATCGGCAACTACCTCGACGTGCTCAGCACCCAGGACCTGCTGCTGCAGGCCCAGCACCGCCTGAGCAACCTGCAGTCGCAGCGGCTGTTGTCCAGCGTGCGCTTGAGCGCGGCGCTGGGCGGTGGCTTCCAGCCAGCCGACAACGCATTGCCGGTCGCCGTTGAAACCAACAACAAGAATTCCTGAGAACCCCCATGAGCCAGACCTCCTCCCCCGAAGCGGTGACTGCCGCACCCAGCCGTCGCGGCAAACTGCTGCGTGGCCTGTTCCTGATCGTGGTGATTCTGCTTGCCGCGTTTGTTGCTTGGTATTACCTGCTTGGCCGTTGGGCTGAAGACACCGATGACGCCTACGTGGCCGGTAATCAGGTGCAGATCACGCCGTTGATCGCCGGCACCGTGGTGGCCATCGCCGCTGATGACGGCATGAAGGTGGAGCAGGGCCAGTTGCTGGTGCAGTTGGACCCGGCCGATACCGAAGTGGCCATGCAGCAGGCGCAGGCCAATCTGGCCCGCACGGTGCGTCAGGTGCGCGGCATGTACCGCAGCGTTGAAGGTGCGCAGGCGGAACTCAACGCACGGCAGGTCACCCTCAAGCGTGCCCGCGATGACTTTGCACGTCGTCGCGATCTGGCCGCCACCGGCGCCATTTCCAACGAAGAGCTGGCCCATGCGCGCGACGAACTGGCAGCGGCTGAAGCCTCCGTCGCCGGTTCACGCGAGACCGTGGAGCGCAACCGCGCGCTGGTCGATGACACCGTCATCGCGACCCAGCCCGACGTGCAGGCCGCTGCGGCCCAATTGCGTCAGGCGTATCTCAACCACGCCCGCGCCGGCATCGTTGCGCCGGTCAGCGGCTACGTCGCACGTCGCTCGGTGCAGGTGGGCCAACGCGTGCAACCCGGCGCTGCATTGATGGCCGTGGTGCCGACCGAGCAGATGTGGGTGGAAGCCAACTTCAAGGAAACCCAGTTGCGCCACATGCGACTGGGCCAGGAAGTGGAGCTGCGCTCGGATCTGTACGGCGGTGATGTCACCTACAAGGGCCACATTGTCAGCCTCGGTCTGGGCACCGGCTCGGCGTTCTCGCTGCTGCCGGCGCAGAACGCCAGCGGCAACTGGATCAAGATCGTGCAGCGCGTGCCGGTGCGCATCGCCATTGATGCCAAACAGTTGGACGAGCACCCGCTGCGCATTGGTCTGTCGATGAAGGCCGATGTGAACCTGCATGACCAGAAGGGCACGGTGCTGCCGGTCGATACGGCCAAGGGCACGGTGTACGGCACCGAGGTCTATGCGCGCCAGCTGCAGGATGCCGACACGCTGATCCACACCATCATCCAGGGCAATCTGCCGTCGTCGGCACGCGCCAGCTGAGGTCACCATGTCCGCTCAAGCTCCCACTGCACCCGCCGCGCCTGCGGTTGGTGCTGGGCCGGCCAATCTTGCCCTGTGCACGGCCGGCCTGGCGCTGGCCTCGTTCATGCAGGTGCTCGACACCACCATTGCCAACGTGTCGCTGCCCACCATCGCCGGCAACCTCGGCGCCAGTTCGCAGCAGGCAACGTGGGTCATCACCTCGTTCGCGGTCAGCACCGCAATTGCATTGCCGCTCACCGGCTGGCTGAGCCGGCGCTTTGGTGAGGTCAAACTTTTCATCTGGGCGACGATTGCGTTCTCCATCGCCTCGTTGTTGTGTGGCATCGCGCAGAGCATGGGCATGCTGGTGGTGTCGCGCGCGCTGCAGGGTTTTGTGGCCGGCCCGATGTACCCCATCACCCAGTCGCTGCTGGTATCCATCTACCCGCGTGAGAAGCGCGCGCAGGCGCTGGCGTTGTTGGCCATGATCACCGTGGTGGCGCCCATCGCCGGGCCCATCCTCGGCGGTTGGATCACCGACAACTACAGCTGGGAATGGATCTTCCTCATCAACGTGCCGCTGGGCGTGATTGCCGCAGTGATCGTCGGCGGCCAGTTGCGGCATCGCGTTGAACAGGTCGAAAAACCCAAGATGGATTACGTGGGCCTGGTCACCCTGGTGATCGGTGTTGGCTGCCTGCAGCTGCTGCTGGACCTGGGCAACGAGGAAGACTGGTTCAGCTCGACCAAGATCGTCGTGTTGACCTGCATCTCGGTGGTGTCGCTGGCGGTGTTCCTGATATGGGAGCTCACCGACAAAGACCCCATCGTTGACCTGCGGTTGCTGCGCCATCGCAATTTCCGCGCCGGTACCTTGGCGATGATCGTGGGCTATGCAGCGTTCTTTGCGGTGGCGTTGATGATCCCGCAGTGGTTGCAGCGCGACATGGGCTACACCGCCATCTGGGCAGGCCTGGCGACGGCGCCGCTGGGCTTCCTGCCGATTCTGCTGGCTCCCATGCTGGGCAAGTTCGGGCATAAGTTCGACATGCGCATTCTGGCGACGCTGGCCTTCCTCGTGCTGTCGATCACCTGCTTCATGCGCTCGGGTTTCAACCTGCAGGTGAACTTCGCGCATGTGGCCGGCGTGCAGCTGTTGATGGGCATGGGCGTGGCGTTGTTCTTCATGCCGGTGCTGCAGATTCTGCTGTCGGACCTGGACGGCCGTGAAGTGGCGGCGGGCTCTGGCCTGGCTACATTCCTGCGTACCTTGGGCGGCAGCTTTGCGGCATCGCTGACAACGTGGTTGTGGGCGCGACGCACCCAGCAGCATCACGCCGGGCTGACCGAGCACATCTCGCTGTACGACCCGGGCATGCAGGACCAGATCACCTCGATGGGGCAGGGCGACCTGCAGCATGGCGCGGCGGTGCTGGACAACATGATCGTGCACCAGGCCTCGCAGATGGGCTTCAACGACATCTTCCTGCTGCTGGGCTGGGTGTTCCTGGGCATCATCGTGTTTGTCTGGATGGCCAAGCCGCCCTTTGGTGCGGGCGCGGGTGCTGCATCCGCAGGCGGTCACTGAGAACGCTCGGCCCAAACAGAAAAGACGCACTCCGGTGCGTCTTTTTCTATCTGCCGATTGTGCGCTGACGGTGCGGGTTGCCGCCTGCATTGCCACAACGCAGGCATGAAAAAGCCCGCTTGCGCGGGCTGTTTCATTCTTGAGTCATGGTGCCCAGAAGAGGACTCGAACCTCCACGAAGTTGCCCCCGCTAGCACCTGAAGCTAGTGCGTCTACCAATTCCGCCACCTGGGCGACTCAGGGGGCGAATTCTGTGTGAGAACGCCGGATGTGTCAACAGGTTTTCGGTGATGCCGGCGATGTTCTTTGTCATGCGGCACGCGGCGGCGGGACATCAACGGATTGGCGCGGTGGCACCCAGGTGCAGCAGCAGGCTGCGCATGGCGGTGGAGAGCGTCTTCCAGTGGGCAAAACACAGGCACAGGTGGCGCTGCGCCCAGTCATCGCGCAATGCCACGGTCTGGTAGCCATGCGTGCGCCGATAACGTTGCGCCTGCAGTTGTGGCACCACCGCAACGCCGATGCCGTGGCCGACCATCGTGCACAGCCCTTCAAAGGTTTTCATGTGGATGCGCGGTGCCAATGGACGGCCGGCCGCGCGGGCGTGCGCGTTGATGTGATCCTGCAGGGCGTTGCCATCGGTCAGTGCGATGAACGGTTCGGCCAGTGCATCGGCAAAGGCGATGGCGGTGTGCTGCGCCAGGCGATGCATGGCCGGGACGATCAGCACCAGGTGATCCTTCGCCACCGGCTGCAGCTGCAGGCCGTCAGCCGCCACCGCATCGCTGACGATGCCGGCTTCGGCCAGGCCGCTGTTCACCGCGTGGACGATCTCAATGCTGGTGCGTTCTTTCAGCTCCACCCGCAGCTTGGGGCGCTCGGCCAGCCACGGCGCAAGCCGGGGCGGCAGGAAGTTGGTCAACGCGGCGGTGTTGGCATACAGGCGCAGCGTGCCGCGCGCGCCGAGGGCGAAGTCCTGCAGCTCGTCGCGCAGCCGCGACTGCTGCTGCAGGATCGCCCGCGCATGATGGGCCAAGGCATCGCCGGCTTCAGTGGGTTGCACGCCGCGCGGGTGACGTTGCAGCAGCATCACGCCGGCATCGGCTTCGATGGCGCGCAGGCGTTCGCTGGCCGAGGCCAGGGCAAGATGCGCCCGTGCGGCGCCGCCGGTGATGCTGCCTGCCTCCACCACGCACAGGAACAAACGCAGGTCGGCCAAGTCCAGTCGCATGCGCATTCTCCGATTGCGCCTTCGGATGAGCCGAAGGGTAGCACGGAACATCCGCATTGTGGCGGTGCGGTGGCACAGCTCCAATGCCGGCATGAATGACTCTCTTGTGTTTGCCGCATTGCTTGCCGGCACCTTCCTGCTTGCCGGCACAGTGAAAGGCGTTACCGGCATGGGCCTACCCACCGTTGCCATGGCGTTGTTGGGCACCGCAATGTCGCCCAGTGCAGCGGCGGCGTTGCTGGTATTGCCGTCGCTGGTGACCAATACCTGGCAGCTGTTCTGCGGCCAGCACCTGCAGGCCGTTGTCCGGCGGTTGTGGCCGATGATGCTGGCCATTGTCGGTGGCACGCTGGCCGGGGTGGGGTTGCTGGCGCAGGTGGATGTGCGCTGGTCCAGCATGGCCTTGGGCGGTGCACTGGTGTCCTACGCGCTTTACGCGCTGCGGGTGCCGGCGCTGCGGGTGACAGCGGGAATGGAGAAATGGCTTTCGCCGCTGGTGGGCGCGGTCACGGGCGTGATTACCGCTGTGACCGGTGTATTCGTGATGCCTGCGGTGCCGTGGCTGCAATCCCTGCAGATCGAGCGCGATGCGCTGGTGCAGGCGTTGGGCCTTTCCTTCACGGTGTCCACGTTGGCGCTGGCAGCCGGCTTGTGGCAGCAGGGCGCGTTTGCGGGCGATGCATTGCGGCTGTCGCTGCTGGCATTGCCGCCTGCACTTGCGGGTATGTGGCTGGGGCAGAAGATCCGGTCGCGGATCAGCCCGGCGCGGTTCCGCCAATGTCTGTTGGTGTTTCTGTTGCTGCTGGGCCTGCAGATGCTGGTGCGGCCAATGCTGTCGCTGTAATGCGTTGGCGTGTTGCCAAACCGCAGACATGAAAAAACCCGCTTGCGCGGGTTCTTTCATTCTTGAGTCATGGTGCCCAGAAGAGGACTCGAACCTCCACGAAGTTGCCCCCGCTAGCACCTGAAGCTAGTGCGTCTACCAATTCCGCCATCTGGGCGACTCAGGAGCGGGATTATGCAGGGCGATTTTCATCGCGTCAATACTTTCGTGAAGCGGGCCGGCAGGAGGCTGCGGCAGAAATGAAAAGACCCGCTTGCGCGGGTCTGATCAAGAGTGGTGCCCAGAAGAGGACTCGAACCTCCACGGAGTTGCCCCCGCTAGCACCTGAAGCTAGTGCGTCTACCAATTCCGCCACCTGGGCACTTCAGGCCGGCGAGTTTGGCCAGCCGGGCGGAGTTTGTCAACGTTTTTTCACATTGTCGTTGCCAGCCCGGCGTGCGCACTGCGTACACGGTTCAGCAGGTACCATGGCGGTCGATGAAAAACAAAAAGACCACTGGGGCCGGAAAGGCCCACAAGTCCGCCGCCGGCGCCAAGCCGGACAAGGCCCCGGGCAAAGCCCGCAAAACCGCAAAAATGCCGCCGTGGATGCCGGAGAGCCTGACGGGCCCCGCCAAGCCCGGCCGAGGCAAACCCCAGAAGACCGCATCCTCCGCACCGCAGAGTTTCGTGCGTGGCCGGCGCAAACCAGGCCCGTCGGTGGCGATTGACGACCCTTACGCATCGCGCGAGGCAGAGCGTTACGCGCAGCCCATTGCCAGCCGCGAGGCCATTCTGCAGCTGCTGGAACGCTGCGAAGGCCCGCAGAACCTTGAGGAAATTGGTGCGCAGCTGGGCCTGACCGAGCCGGACCGTGCCGACGCGCTGTCCAAGCGCCTGGGCGCGATGGTTCGCGACGGCCAACTGGTGCAGAACCGCCGTGGCGGCTTCGCGCCGGTGTTGGCGCTGAGCCTGATCCCCGGCGTGGTGATCGCCAACAAGGAAGGCTTCGGCTTCCTGCGCCCGGACGAGGGCGGTGACGATCTGTTCCTGTCGCCGTATGAAATGCGCAAAGTGATGCACGGTGACCGCGCGCTGGCCAACGTCACCGGCATCGACCGCCGTGGCCGCCGCGAAGGCAGCATCGCGCGGGTGCTGGAGCGCGGCGTCAACCGCATGATCGGCAACTTCAGCGTGGAGGCCGGCATCTATTACGTGGTGCCCGACGACAAGCGCATCCAGCGCAACATCCAGATTCCCGGTGACGCCACCAATGGCGCCAAGGACGGGCAGCTGGTGGTGTGCGAGCTGACCCACGCACCGGATTCGCGCCGCCCGCCCATCGGCAAGATCATTGCCGTGCTGGGCGACAAGCTGACGCCGTCACTGGTGGTGGAAACCGCCATCCACGGCCACGAGCTGCCGTATGAGTTCCCGCCAGAAGTGCTGGACGAAGCCACCGCCATCCCGATGACGGTGGAGCCGGCGATGATCGGCTCGCGCGTGGATCTGCGTTCCATGCCACTGGTGACCATCGATGGCGAGGACGCCAAGGATTTCGATGACGCGGTGTATTGCGAGCCCAACCAGGACGGCTTCCGTCTGGTGGTGGCCATCGCCGACGTGTCCAACTATGTGCGTCCCGGCACGCCGCTGGATGACGAAGCACAGCGCCGCGCGACGTCGGTGTATTTCCCCGGTTTTGTGGTGCCGATGCTGCCGGAGACCTTGTCCAACGGCATCTGCTCGCTGCGGCCGAAGGAAGACCGCATGTGCTTTGTCTGCGACATGCAGGTGGGGCGCGATGGTGTGGTCAGCAAGTCGCGCTTCTACGAAGCGGTGATGAACTCGCACGCGCGCCTGACCTACACGCAGGTGTGGAATGCGGTGGGCGAGGACGATGCCGACGCCAAGGCGTTCATCGGCCCGCTGTTGCCGCAGATCCAGAGCCTGCACCAGCTGTATCGCGTGCTGGCCAAGGCGCGCGAACGCCGTGGCGCCATTGAGTTTGAATCTTCGGAAGTGCGTTTTGTGCTGGATAACCGGGGCGAAGTGACCCAGGCCGGCATGATGGTGCGCAACGACGCGCACAAGCTGATCGAAGAATGCATGATCGCGGCCAATGTCGAGGCCGCACGTTATCTGTTGTCCACGCACATCCCGGCACCGTTCCGCGTGCATGAGCGGCCACCGGAGTCCAAGTTCGCCGACCTGCTGGAGTTCCTCAAGGAGTTCAAGCTGAGCCTGCCGGCATGGAGCAAGGTGCAGCCGGGCGACTACACCAAGCTGTTGAAGAAGGTGCGCGAGCGCCCGGATTCGGCCTTGCTGGAATCGGTGCTGCTGCGCAGCCAGTCGCTGGCGGTGTATTCGCCGGACAACAACGGCCACTTCGGTCTGGCGTTGGAGGCGTATGCACACTTCACCTCGCCGATCCGCCGTTACCCGGATTTGCTGGTGCACCGTGCCATCAAGTACGCGTTGACCGGCGCGCCGCGTGAAAAATACACCTACACCCCGCGCGAAATGGCCGCACTGGCGCTGCAATGCTCCGAGCGCGAGCGCCGTGCCGATGAGGCCGAGCGCGAGGTGGATGAGCGCTTCCGCGCTGCGTGGATGGAAAAACACGTGGGTGGCCAGTTCGATGGCGTGATCAGCGGTGTGACCAGCTTCGGCCTGTTTGTGGAGCTGGACGAATCCAAGGTCAACGGGTTGGTCCACGTCACCCAGCTGCCGCACGACTATTACCAGTTCGACCCGATCCGCAAAACGCTGGCCGGCGACCGTCGTGGCAACGAGTTCCGCCTGGGCGACCGGGTACGCGTGCTGGTGCTCAAGGCCAGCATGGAAGAACGCAAGATCGACTTCCGGCTGGTGCAGAAGGACGGCGAGGTCAGCGAAGTGGCGCCGCTGCCCGAGCGCGGCAAGCCGGCCAAGCGCGAGAAAAAGAAGTACTGAGTGCCGCCCTAAGCGGCGGCCAGGAGTGAGTGAAGGGCAGTGAGCAGTGCGCAACCGTGAGGTTGCCCCTGCGGGCGTTACCCAGCCCTCACTCCTCCGCACTCACTCCCCAGTAGTACCATTGCCCCCCAAATTCCCCCCCATGTGACGCCCATGAGCAAGCAAAACCAATGGATCGTCGGCGTCAATGCCGTGGCTTCTTCGATTGAGAAGGACCCGGAGAACGTTCGCGAAGTACTGATCGAGGCCGGTGCCAAAAACCCGCGTCTGGTCGAAATTGAAGAAGAAGCCCTGCGGAAAGGCATCGACGTGCGCAAGGTCAACGCCCAAGCGTTGGGCGGCGTCGCCGGTCAGGTGCGCCATCAGGGCGTGGTGGCTCGCTATGCCGCGCCCAAGCTGTGGGACGAAAACGAACTGCAGGGCCTGATCGAAGCCGCTGAAGGCAAGGCCCTGGTGCTGGTGCTGGACGAAGTGCAGGACCCGCACAACCTGGGCGCCTGCCTGCGCAGTGCCGCCGCCGCTGGCGTCACCGCCGTGGTGATTCCCAAGGACAAGAGCGCGCCGGTGAATGCCACGGTGCGCAAGGTCAGCGCCGGTGCGGCCGACAGCATTCCGGTGGTGTCGGTGACCAACCTGGTCCGCTGCATCAAGGACATGCAGAAGCTGGGCGTGTGGGTGTATGGCCTGGCCGGTGAATCGGACACCACCATTCACAAGCTCGACCTGCGCGGCAACGTGGCCCTGGTGATGGGCGGTGAAGCCGATGGCATGCGCCGCCTCACCCGCGAAACCTGCGACCAGCTGGTGCGCATCCCCATGCCGGGCGATGTTGAAAGCCTGAATGTCTCCGTGGCCACGGGTGTGGCCCTGTTCGAAGCCGTCCGCCAACGACTGTAAGGAATCCGCATGCTCCACACGCCGCATCGTCTCTTTTCCAGATTGAGTGTGGCGCTGCTGGGGCTATGCGCCTTGGGCGCCTCTGCAACGGAGGCGCCGCGTGTACACGCGCGTGACCTCGGTGTCGCGCCGGGCATTTTCGCGCCGGGCAAGTACAACGCCATCACCGATGTGGCCGGCGTGCGTGTGGGCCAGGTGACGCTGATGGAAGGCGACACGGTACGCACCGGCGTCACCGCGATCCTGCCGCACGCGGGCAATGTCTACCGTTCGCGCGTGCCAGCGGCGCTGCATGTGGGCAATGGCTTCGGCAAGTTTGTCGGCAGCACCCAGGTCAACGAACTGGGCGAGTTGGAAACCCCTGTGTTGCTGACCTGCACGCTGTGCGTGTGGAAGGCGGCCGACGCCATGGCCGAGTGGATGCTGTCCAAGCCGGACATGCAGCAGGTGCGCTCGTTGAATGTGGTGGTGGGCGAGACCAACGATGGTGGGCTCAATGACATCCGTGCACGGCCGGTGACCGCCGATGCCGTGCGCCGTGCGTTGGACACCGCGCAGAGCGGGCCGGTGCAGGAAGGCAGCGTGGGCGCTGGCACCGGTACCGTCGCATTTGGTTGGAAAGGCGGAATCGGCACCTCGTCACGCAAGCTGCCCGAAAGCCTCGGCGGCTGGACGGTAGGCGTGCTGGTGCAGGCCAATTTCGGCGGTGTGCTGCAGGTGGCAGGTGCACCGGTTGGCCGTGAGCTGGACCGCTATGCGTTCCAGAATGCGGTTGCGCGGCAGGGCAATACGCGCGGGCTGGCCGATGACCGGGGTGATGGTTCGATCATCATCGTCATCGCCACCGATGCGCCGCTGTCCGACCGCAACCTGCGCCGCTTGGCATCACGCGGAATGATGGGGCTGGGGCGTACCGGCAGTTCCGCCTCCAACGGCAGCGGTGACTACGTGCTGGCGTTCTCCACCGCCGACTCGGTGCGGCGCACGTTCGACGCACCGCAACTGCAGACCACCGAGCTGGCCAACGAGTCGATGAGCGCGGTGTTCCAGGCTGGTGTGGATGCGGTGGAAGAGTCCATCTACAACGCGTTGTTCATGGCGACCACCGTGAGCGGCAATGGTCAGACCGTGGAGGCCATTCCATTGGACCGCGTGCGCGAGGTGCTGCAGCGGCATGGAATCGCGCCACTCAAGCGCTAGCAGGCGCGGGTTGTTGCAGCCCTGAGTTGCCTGCAGCAGCGCTGAAAATGCACGCCGAAATCCCTTCACCCGCGTGAGGGAGAAGGGACCCGGCCATCACCGCGGTTAAGCGCCACCACCCAACGCCTTGTACAGCGTCACATCGTTGACCAACTGGCTGCGCTTGACCTGCGCCAGCGACAACTCGGCATTGCGGCGCGTCTGCTGCGCTTCCAGCCACGTCCGCAGATCGGTGGCACCGGCGCGGTAACGCACTTCATACAGGCGGGCGATCTCCACGGCTTCGTCATAGGACGCCTGCGCCGAGGCCACCTGCTCGGCCAACCGCGTGCGTGCCGACAGCGCGTTGTCCACTTCCGACAGCGCGGTGTACAGCGTGCGGCGGAAATCGTTGGCGGCAATCTGATACGACAGGTCAGCCGAATCGATGTCCAGCTGCATCTGCCGGAATTTCAGGAACGGCAGGCTCAGGCCGGCGCCCAGCGTTGCCACCGGGTTACTCAGCACATTGCCCAATGATGGACTGGAGCTACCGACACTGCCGCTCAGACTCAGGCTCGGGTAGTAGCTGGTGGCAGTGACCTTGATGCTGGCCAGTGACTGCTGCAGTCGAAGTTCGGCTGCGCGCAGGTCCGGCCGGCGCGCCAACAGTTCGGCCGGCAGGCCTTCGGCGATGTCCGGGCTGTGGGCGACATCCAGATTCTGCGGCTCGTTGGCCTGCGGCCACGGTTGACCGTCCAGCAGCACGGTCAATGCGTTGCGGGTTTCGACACGCTGCTGTTCCAGCTGCGCTTTGGCAGCCCGTTGGCTTTCGATGTTCTGCCGTGCCTGGCGCACTTCAAGGCGCGATACCGCACCGGCATCAAACTGGGTCTGCACCAGCGAGGCGGTGCGTTCCAGCCGTTCCAGGTTGGACTGGCCGGTGGCGATGGATTGATTGAGGTAGCCCAGCTGCCAGTACAGCTCGCAGCTCTGGCCAATCAGGCTCAGCACCGTGCTCTGCAGATCCTGCGCGGTGGCCTGCGCTTCCCAGCGGGCGATGTCGCGCTGGCCTCGCAGCTTGCCCCACAGGTCCAGCTCCCAACCCAGCGACACGCTGGCGCTATGGTTGCGTGACCAGTCGTCGCCGCTGTCGATGCTGCGGCTGCCATTGGCACTTGCCGAACCCGACGCCTGCGGCCACAGATCCAGCCCGGCCAACCCGGCTTGAACGCGCGCGCGTTCCATCTTCAACCCGGCCGAGGCCATGTCGGTGTTGCTGTCGAGCACGCGTTCGATCAACTGATCCAGTCGCGGATCGGCAAAGCCCTGCCACCACGCATCGGCGCGCACGTCGGCAGGCGGTGCGGTGAGGTTGCGTTGAGCAGCCTGCGCAGGCGCATTGGCGATGGCATCACCACGGCCGTACTGCGCGGCAACCTGCAGCTGCGCCGCAGGATCAGCGCTGGGGGTGGTGGCACAACCAGCCAACAGTGCGGTCAGTGCGCTGGTGAGCAGCAGGGGGCGGAACATCTGCAATGGGGAACGGATCATGGTCTTGTTCATTCGCGGGCCAACGCCTCCACGGGGTCGAGCTGTGCGGCATTGCGGGCCGGCAGGAAACCAAACGCCACGCCGATCAGGGTCGAACAGGCGAAGGCGGCGATGATTGAGCCGGTGGAAAAAAGCAGCGTGAAACTGGCGCCGAAGGTCTTGAACGCCCAGCCGATAGACAGCGCCATCACAATGCCGAGCACACCGCCCAGCAGGCACACCAGCACCGCCTCGATCAGGAACTGCTGGCGGATGTCACTTTGCCGCGCGCCCACGGCCATGCGCACGCCGATCTCGCGGGTACGCTCGGTCACCGACACCAGCATGATGTTCATCACGCCGATACCGCCCACCACCAGTGCGATGGCGGCAATCGCGCCGATCAGCAGGGTCATCGTCTTGGTGGTGGAGGCGATGGTCTCGCGGATCTCGGCGGTGTTGCTGAGGAAGAAGTCCTCGGTGCCATGGCGCAGGGTGAGCAGCTTGGTGATGGCCGCCTGCGCCGCATCCATCGGCGTGTCGTCCTTGACCCGCACCGTGATGCCGCTGATGTAGCTCTGCCCGAGCATGCGCGACATCACCGTGGTGTACGGCGCCCACACATTGAGGCTGGTGCTGCCACCAAAGCCCATGGATTGCCGCTTGGCCACGCCAATCACACGCGCCGGCACATTGCCCAGCAGTACCACCCGGCCAAGCGGGTCGTCGCTGCCGAACAACTGCGTCTGGGTGTTTTCGTCGATGAGCACGACCTGGGCCAGGCTCTTCACCTCGCTTTGGTCGAAGTAGCGGCCCGACACCAGCGTCATGCCCTTTACCCGGAAGTATTGCTCGCCGATGCCGCTGACCTGCGCGCTTGCGGCTTTGTTGCCCACGCGCGCGGTAACCGAGCTGGACACACTGGGCGTGGCGCTGTCGATGTAGCTCTGCGCGGCCAAGGCATCGGCATCGCTGGCCTTGAGCGTCTGCACGCGGCCTGAGCGCATGTCGCCGAAGCCACGACCGGGATAGACGTCGATGGTGTTGGTGCCCAGCGCCGAGATGTTTTTCAGAATCTCCTGCTGCGAGCCGTTGCCCATCGCCACCACCGACACCACCGAAGCGATGCCGATGATGATGCCGAGCATGGTCAGGAAGGTGCGCAGGCGGTGTGCGTTCATCGCCAGCAAGGCCATGCGGAACGCTTCGACAAAACGATCTCGCGCCGCCTGGAACGCGCTACCGCCGGTTTTTAACGGGGCGGGGCGGTCCTGCCTGATCAGCGCCGGCACCTTGTCGTTGTGGCGGTCGGCGATGATCACACCATCGCGGATCTCGATGATGCGTTGCGCATGTTCGGCCACATGCATGTCGTGGGTGACGATGATGATGGTGTGGCCTTCAGCATGCAGCTCACCGAGGATTTTCATCACGTCCTCGCCGGAGGCACTGTCCAGCGCACCGGTGGGTTCATCGGCCAGGATCACCTCGCCACCGTTCATCAGCGCACGGGCGATGGACACGCGCTGCTGCTGGCCGCCGGACAACTGGCCCGGCTTGTGCCCCATGCGGTCGGACAACCCCAGCCGTGCAAGCAGGCCCTCGGCGCGGGCACGACGCGCATCCGATGGCGTGCCGGCATAGATGGCAGGCACTTCCACGTTGCCACGTGCATCCAGATCACCCAGCAGGTGATAGCGCTGGAAGATGAAGCCGAAATGTTCGCGGCGCAGTTCGGCCAGCTCATCGGGCTGCATGTTGCCGGTCTCGCGGCCGGCCACACGGTACGAGCCGACGGTGGGGCGGTCTAGGCAGCCCAGAATGTTCATCAGCGTCGATTTGCCCGAGCCGGACTGACCGACGATGGCCACCATTTCACCGGCATGGATGTCGAGGTTGACGTCTTTGAGCACGGCGATGGTTTCTTCGCCGGCCGGAAACTCGCGGCGTAGCTCGCGTAGTTGCAGCAGCGGTTGGCTCATCGACGTGGCCCGCCCATCATCGGGCCCATCGGGCTGCGCTGGCCGCTGCGCGCGTTGGCCTTGTCGCCGGCACTGACTTCGCCGACCACGACCAGCTCACCTTCGCTCAGGCCTTCGGTCACTTCGACGTTGGAGCCATTGTTCAAACCGACCTTGATCTTGCGCGGCTCCGGCTGCCCGTCCTTGCCGACCACGCGCACCATGTAGCTGCTGCTCTTGGCCAGTGCAGCGGCGTCAGGCTGACGCCGTTGCGGGCGCTGTGCTTCCGTCTTGCTGCGCGGGGCACGCTGGGTGCCGGCGGCGGCGGGGCCTGCACCTTCGGCTACCTTGGGGCCGAGCGCGACGGTGGGGATCAGCAACGCGTCAGTGGCCTGCGCCAACATCACCGACACCTGCGCGGTCATGTCGATGCGCAGCGTGCCGTCCGGGTTCTCCACATCAAACAGCGCGTTGTAATACACCGCCGTGCTTGAGCTGGACGAGGACGAACTGCTGGAACTGGTGCTGTCGGTGCTGATCGACGCCGGCGCCGGGTTCACTGTGCGCAGCTTGGCCTCATAGCGGTGGTCCGGGTTGCCCAGAATGGTGAAGTACACCGGCATGCCGGGTTTGACCTTGACCACATCGGCCTCGGAGATTTCCGCGTTGACGGTGACCAGGTCCAGCCGCGCCAGCTTGACGATGGTCGGCGCCGATTGATTGGCATTCACGGTGCGGCCTTCTTCGGCAACCACCGCCACCACGGTGCCGTCGATGGGCGCGGTGATGCGGGTGTAGCCCAGGTTGGCCTGGGCGGTGCCCAGTTCGGTTTCGCGCTGGCGGATCTGCGCGTCCAGTGCGCGGATCTGCGCGCGGGTGCTGGCCAGGTTGGCTTCGGCCGATTCGTACTCCGAGCGCGAGGTGGCCTCGGCAGCCAGCATCTCCTTCTGTCGGGCGAATGCCAGTTCCGATTCTTTCAGCGAGGCGGTCTGCACCGCGCGCTGGGCGCGGATGTTCTCCAGCGCGGCCTGTGCGTTTTTCAGGCTGTTTTCCTGGGTTACCGAATCAATCTCGGCAATCAGGTCGCCCTGTTTGACCACATCGCCCAACTGCACCGTCAGCCGCTTGATCTGGCCCGACGCCTGCGCGCCAACACTGACCAGCTTGTAGGCGTCAATCACGCCGGTGGCATCGACGGTCTGTTCCAGGTTGCCGCGGGTAACCGGCGAGGTGGCCATCGACGGTGCGGCGGGTTTGCGCAGGGCCCACGCCGCGCCACCGGCGATCAAAGCAAGGGCGGCGATGGCAAGCAGCAGGCGGTTACGGCGGGAGGAGGGCAGCAGCTTCACGATGGTGGGGCACTCATGGCGGGCCGCAGGCCGCGGCGTCAATGCCAGTGTGTACAGGCCGCGACGGGCGCTCAATGCTCGCTCTATGTCGTTTTGTGTCCGCGCCGGGGCGGCGTGTATCACCGTGTATCAGTCAATACCGTTGATACGCAGCGATACATGCGCGATCACGCATGTTCATCCGCTAGCATGGATCATGGCGCCATGACGGACGTACAGAACATGCACCGCTTGTTGGTGGTAGACGACGACAGCGACATCCGCAGCCTGCTGGCCGAACAGCTGGGACGGGCCGGCTATGCCGTGAGCACGGCCGGTGATGGTCAACAGATGCGGCAGGTATTGGCGCGCGAGCATATCGACCTGATCGTGCTGGACCTCAATCTGCCGCGCGAAGATGGCCTGTCGTTGTGCCGCGACATCCGCGCGCGCTCCAGCACCCCGGTGATCATGCTGACCGCACGCAGCGAACCCATCGACCGCGTGCTGGGGCTTGAAATGGGCGCCGATGATTACCTGGCAAAGCCCTTCGAGCCGCGCGAACTGTTGGCGCGCATCCGCAATGTGCTGCGCAGGACAGAAGCATTGCCGGCCAATCTGGAACCTTTGGCGATACGACGCGCTGCGTTTTCTGATTGGGTGTTCGACCTGGAACATCGGCATCTGGTGGACCCTGCCGGGCGCGTGGTGATGCTCTCCGGGGCGGAATTCCGCTTGCTGCGCGTGTTTGTCGCGCATGCCAACAAAGTGTTGTCGCGCGAACAGCTGGTGGCGCTGAGTACCGGCCGCAGCTACGAATCGCAGGACCGCGCCATCGACCTGCAGGTCAGCCGCCTGCGGCAGAAGCTGGGTGACGGCGGCGGTAGCGATGGCCTGATCAAAACCGTGCGCAACGAAGGCTATGTGTTTGCCAGTGCGGTAGCGCTGGAATGACACGCCTGCGCCGGTTCCTGTCGTCGATGGCGGGGCGCCTGTTCGTCATTCTGCTGGTGGGCATGATGGTGGCGGCGATCGGCGCGACGTTGCTGGCCGAGTCGCGCCGGCAGCAGGAATTCGAGCGACAGAATCTGGCGCGTATCGCCGACCGTCTGCAGGGCTTCGTCAATCTGATTGATGGCAACCCCGAGCTGCGCACACGGCTATTGGCTGTGGGTGGCCCGAGCGTGCGTGAGGTGAAGGGCGAGTTCCGCATTGGCGATGAAGACCGGGCCTTGATGGAGGTGCTGGCTGCACGTGGTGGTGTGGTCGCCAATGCGCGGGTGCGTGCCAGCAGTTTTCGTGCGTGTCTGCCACCGCTGCCAGAATTCCTGCCGCCACCGGAAAGGGGGCCGCGCACCCGGCCAGCGCGTGAGCGCGATCCGTCGTTCACGCCGCCGCGTTGCCGGCTGGTGGAGTTGCAGCTGAGCGACGGCACGCCGCTGCGACTCGCGTTGGAGTACCCGGCCATCATGCAGCGCACCGGTTCGGCATTTGATCCGTGGTTCCTGTCGTTGCTGGTGTTGGCCATTGGTGCATTGGCTTACGTGGTGGCACGCATCGCAAGTTCGCCCTTGCAGCGTCTGGCCACGCACGCCACCCAGCTGGGGCAGGATCTGCAGCGCGAGCCGCTGCCGGTGACAGGACCCTTGGAAGTGCAGCGTGCCGCGCAGGCCTTCAATGCCATGCAGCGACGTCTACAGCGCCATCTGGGTGAGCGCACGCAGATGTTGGCGGCCATCACCCACGACCTGCAGACGCCGCTAACGCGGCTGCGCCTGCGCCTGGAAAACGTTGCCGACGACGTGCTGCGCGAGCGCTTGATTGGTGACCTGGCAGCGATGCAGGCATTGATCCGCGAAGGATTGGAGTTGGCGCGCAGCGCCGAGAGTGCCGAGCAGCGCGCAGCACTTGATCTGGACTCACTGCTGGAAAGCGTGGCCGAGGATGCGGCCGAATCCGGCCATGACGCGGTGTTGGCGCAGGGCTGTGGCGCGGTGCTGATGTTGCGGCCATTGGCCATGCGCCGGCTGTTCGCCAACCTTGTCGATAACGCGGTTAAATACGGACGCAGCGCGCAGGTCAGCGCCCGCTGCGAGGGCGATGCGGTGGAAGTGATCGTGCGCGACAACGGCCCCGGCTTGGCCGATGACGCGCTGGAAGCGGTGTTCACCCCGTTCCTGCGGCTGGAGACATCGCGGTCGCGCGAAACCGGCGGCGCCGGCTTGGGCTTGACCATTGCCCGTGCTCTGGCGGAGAAGGATGGCGCCACCCTGGTGCTGCGCAATCACCCCGAAGGTGGCCTGGAAGCCGTGGTGCGTTGGGACAGCCCGCAATGGGCGGCCGGGCAGCGCGACAGGCACAGCTGAAACACCCGAAAGCTTTGCTAGTATCAGCCCACTTCAGGGGGCTTTGAGCGATGGCAATGAACGCGATTCCGGCATCGGGAACCCGCACGGCTGTGGCAAAAGTGTTGATGGGCATCAGCCTGTGCGGCGGGATCGCCGGCCCGGCTGCGGCTCGGACGATGACCGTGCCGGCAGCGGTGCTTGCGACGGTGATGACGCCGGGTGTGCTGGCCGGCGTATGCGGGCTGCTACTGATTGCTCTGGCGCTGTGCGCGTACCAACTGCTGCGCCAGCGCGGCCAGCTGCGCACACTGCAGCAGGTACAGCAGGCCGGGAACAGCGACGCGCGCCTGCAGGCGCTGGAGCAGGAAAAGGCCGCTCTGGAACAACGCCTGCATGAGCAGGCCGAAGCCTTCGCGCAACTGGCGCACGAAGATGACCTCAGTGGCTTGCCCAACCGGCGCGCGTTCGACGACGCGCTGCTGCGCGAGATGGCATCGGCGCGGCGCGAGGGCAGGCAGTTGAGTCTGGTGGTGATGAGCATTGACCACCTCAAGCAGATCAACGACACCTGGTCGCGCGCAACGGGCGACCTGGTGTTGTGCGAAGTGGGTGAGCTGCTGCGCAGCAGCCTGCGTGCATCGGACATGGCCGCGCGTTTGGGCAACAAGGAGTTCGCGGTGCTGTTGAGCAACACTGCGCTGGCCGAGGCAGAGCGCGTGTGCCAGCGGTTGCAGCGGTTGTTTGGTCAATACGGCCAATGGGGCGGCCATCGCGAAGGCGATATCGCGGTCACCTTCAGCGCGGGTGCGGTGCAGTTGGGTGACGACCAGGCGCCGGTGCTGTTCTATCAACGTGCCAAACGGGCGCTGACGCAGGCCAAACAGGACGGGCGTGCCCGTACCTGCGTGGCGTGAGGCTCACGCCAGCGGCGAGGTTGGCCAAGCGTTGACGATCTTGCAGAACAGGCGTGCGGTTTGTTCGGTGTCATACACCGCGCTGTGCGCCTCGCTCGCATCCCAAGGGAAACCTGCCGCCTGCACGGCACGTGCCAGCACCGTCTGGCCGTAAGCCACGCCGGCCAGGGTCACCGTGTCGAACACGCTGAAAGGGTGGAACGGATTGCGCTTGTGACCACTGCGGTTGACAGTGGCATTGACGAAGTTCAGGTCGAAATGCGCGTTGTGCCCCACCAGGATGGCGCGCTGGCAGTTGTACTTCTTCATCGCAGCGCGCACCGGCACGAATACGTGCTCCAACGCCTCGCGCTCTGGCTTGGCCAGCCGGAACGGGTGATCAAGCACGATGCCGGTCACCTCCAGCGATTTGGGATCAATTTCGGTGCCTTCGGCGGGAATGACGTGGGCGCTGGCGGTCTGGCCGGGGTACAGCAGGCCGTTGTCGTCCATCTCCACGGGGATGGCGGCGATCTCCAGCAATGCATGCCGGTTGCAGTCAAAACCACCGGTTTCCACGTCCACCACTACCGGCAGAAAGCCGCGAAAGCGTTGCGCCATGGGCGTGAAAGTGGGGCGCGGGGTGGCGGCTTCGACGTGTTCGTTCATCGCAATAGGGTAGCAGAGCGGGTCAAGCGGTCGCGTCGGCTGCAGTGCTGGCCGGCTTGCTCCTTCCTCCGCGTAACGGCTAAGGGGGTGTGGATTGACGCGGCGCGGGCGGGCCCTGGCTGGAGTCTGCGTGGCCCTATGGGCCGGGCGTCGTGCCTAGCAGGCAGCCCCGCTCACGCAGTTGGCGCAACATCAACGCACCGTTGGTGATGAATTCTTCATCGGGCAATGCGCCGGCCTCGGCAGCCAATGCCTGCAACTGCTGGCGTCCGCTCAGCGCCGGCTCCTGTTCCAGCCGTTCTAGCAACCGGTACAGCAACGGTGACAGCTCGGAGAAGGCGATGCTGCCATCGGCCATCCTCCGTGCAAGCAACAGGGTAGGTTGCGGTGGCATCTGCGAGGGTTGGTGGTCCGGGCCGATGCGGTGCACCGGCCACTGGTAGGCCAGTGCGCGGCACCAGGGTGAGCAAAGCGGTGTGCCATCGACAACGTCGCCGTGAGGATCATGTGCCGGCAGCGGCGTGTCACTGATCTGCAGTGCCAGCTCCATCCATTCGTAATGGGCAAGCTCCAACAGCCAAGGCGTGCCGGCATCGTCTGGCGCGGCATCCAGAAAGTGGATGAACTCCTGGCCTATCTCGGTGAACAACGGCGTATGCGCGCGGTGGTCGCGGCAGAATGCACGCACCCGTGGCAGCCAACGCGCGTCGCCCAGCGTGCGCTTGATCACCGGAAAGTTGGCGGCCAGCAGGCTTTGGATGTTGTTGAAATACAGTTCGCGATACACCTGCATACGCGCATCGGGGATGTGGCCGGGCGCGGCGTGTTGCGCAGGGTCGCGCAGGTGTGCGGCAAAACGCATCTGCAGCTGTTGCAGGTTTTCAGCCATGTGCACGCGCCTTGCGTCCATCAGCTGCCTGCTGCAGTGCACGAATGCGTGCGATTTCTTCCAGCAACTCGCTCAATGGCGGGAAATTGAAATCACGTTCCAGCAGCGTGGGACGCACGCCATGCAACGTATGCGCGGTGGCCAACAGCGACCAGACATCTTCTTTGACCGGCATGCCGTGGGTGTCGATCTTCAGGTCATCGGCTTCATCGTGATGGCCGGCGATGTGATAACTGGCAATGCGCGTTGAAGGCAACCTGGCAAGGAACGCAAGGGCGTCGTAGCGGTGATTGATGGCGTTGACATGAACATTGTTGATGTCCAGCAGCAGGTCGCAATCGGCTTCTTCCAGCACCGCATTGATGAACGTTGCCTCGTCCATATCAGCGGCAGGTACGGCGTAGTACGAGGCGTTTTCCACGGCGATGCGCCGTCCAAGAATGTCCTGCGTCTGGCGGATGCGTGCGGCCACGTGATGCACGGCTTCCTCGGTGAAGGGCAGCGGCAGCAGTTCGTAAAGATGACCATCGTCGCTGCACCAGCTCAGGTGCTCGCTGTACAGCGCAACGCGATGGTGGTCGAGGAAGTGACGGATGCGCTGGAGAAACTCCACATCCAGCGGCGCCGGACCGCCCAATGACAACGACAGGCCATGGCAGGTGAGGGGATGGCGCTGCGACAGCTCCTGAAGCGCGTCGCCCAGCGTGCCGCCGACGCCCAACCAGTTGTCTGGTGCGCATTCGAGGAAATCAAACGCGCCCGTCTCTGCCGACCGCAGCGCGCTCAACAACGAGCGGCGAAGACCGAGGCCTGCGCTTGCCGGTGCAGGCAGGCGCAGGCTGCGGTCAGTGGTGTCAGTGGTGTCAGTGGTTGCCGCCACACTTGCCCTCGCCGCATTTGCCTTCGGCGTGGGATTTGCTGGCGTCGCTGGCCTTGCTGTCAGCGGCCTTGGCATCGTCGGTGCGGGCCGGCGCGTCCTTGTGTTCGCCACCGCACTTGCCTTCGCCACATTTGCCCTCGGCCTTCTGCTTGGCGTCGGCGGCAGTGGTCTGTGTGGCGTCGGTGCGGGCGGGAGTCTCGGTGGTCGGCGGTGTCTGTGCGCTGGCACCCAGTGCGTAGCCTTGGGCGAGGTCGGTCATTGCGAAGGCGGGGGCGGCCAAACCACCGATCAGGGCGGCGCCGAGGGCGAGCGAAACGGGCTTGCGGATGCTGTGCATGCGGGTGTCTCCGGTGCGGAAGGGGCCGGGGGGAGACCGGAGCTTAGCAAGCAAGTGGGTTGAAAGATGTACATGCAGCAACGGGCAGGCCGTGCGCCGTATGTCAGCGCGGGAACCTTGCCCAGGCAGGAACCTAAACAGGCCCTTGCGGGCCTGTCAGGTGGTGTTCTGAAGTGCGGGACATCCAACGCGATGGTGCGGCTCAGGTGTGATCCAGGCTGCTGGTTTCATCGCGCTTTTCGCGCGGCGGCAGCGCCTCTTCACCCTTGACCAGGAACCAGACGTTCTCGGCGATGTTGGTGGCGTGGTCGCCGATGCGCTCAAGGTTCTTGGCCATGAACAGCAGGTGCGTGCACGGGGTGATGTTGCGCGGGTCTTCCATCATGTAGGTGAGCAGCTCGCGGAACAGCGCGGTGTACTGCGCGTCCAGGCGGGCGTCGTCCTGACGCAGTTTGAGCGCGGCTTCCACATCGTTGTTGCGGTACGCATCCATTGCCGCACGCACCTGGATGGCGGCCAGCCGGCCCAGCGCGCGCACGCCCTGGATCTGCGGCAGCGGTGGCACCGTTGCCAGGGCGATGGAGCGCTTGGCGACGTTGGCAGCGTAGTCACCAATGCGTTCGATGTCGGCGGGAATACGCAGGCCGGCAAGGATCTCGCGCAGGTCGCGGGCCATCGGCCCCCGCAGCGCCAGTCGCATCACGTCATGGCTGATCTGCTGCTCAAGCTGGTCGATGGCATCGTCGTTGGCGATGATGCGCTGCGCTGCTTTTTCGTCGCGGCGTTCGATCACATCCAGCGCCGCTTCAAGCTGGGCGACGGACATCTCACCCATGCGCAGGATTTCGGCCACCAGACGCTGCTGCTCTTCGTCGTAGCTCTTGACGATGTGGTCGTTGGGGAGATTCATGGAAAGCTCACTGGAAGGTGGGGTGGAAACGGGACTCGAAGCCGAACCGGGAGGCGCGTTGTGCGCGCTTTCCCGCATCACGTATCAGCCGAAGCGGCCGGTGATGTAGTCCTCGGTCTGCTGCTTGGACGGATTGGAGAAGATCACTTCAGTGCGGTCGTGTTCGATCAGGTCGCCCAGGTACATGAAGGCGGTGTAGTCCGAAACACGCGCAGCCTGCTGCATGTTGTGGGTGACGATGGCGATGGTGTAGTCGTTCTTCAGCTCTTCGATCAACTGCTCGATGCGGCTGGTGGAGATGGGATCCAGCGCCGAGGTCGGCTCGTCCAGCAGCAGCACGTCCGGGCGCAGGGCCACCGCGCGGGCAATGCACAGACGCTGCTGTTGACCACCGGACAGACCCAGCGCGCTCTGGTTGAGCTTGTCCTTGACCTCGTCCCACAGCGCGCCCTGACGCAGCGCCTGTTCCACACGCACGATCATCTCGGCCTTGGACAGTTTTTCGTGGTGACGGATGCCATAGGCCACGTTCTCGAAGATGGTCATCGGGAACGGCACCGGCTTCTGGAACACCATGCCCACCTTGGAGCGCAGGCGGTTCATCGGATACTTGGGCGACAAAATGTTCTCGCCGTCCAGGATCACTTCGCCGCGCGCTTCCAGCTTCGGGTACAGCGCATAGATGCGGTTGAAGATGCGCAGCAGCGTGGATTTGCCGCAGCCGGAGGGGCCGATCAGCGCGGTCACGCGCTTTTCCGGAATTTCCAGGTTGATGCTCTTGAGCGCGTGGAACTTGTCGTAATAGAAGTCCAGTCCGCGAGCAGCAAGTTTGACCGGCGCCGGTGCCAGCAGCCCCTGCTGCGAGGTGGGCACATTGATGCGCTGCATCGGCACGGCGTTGGTGAGGTCGTTCATGGCATGGTCCATGGGATCAGTCGTTTGAGATTCGGTTGCGCAGCAGCAGGCCGCGCGCGGAGAGGCTTACCAGCAGCACGAACACGGTCAGCACGAGTGCGCCGGCCCAAGCCAGTACCTGCCACGATTCGTAGGGGCTGCCGGCGAACTGGTTCATCACCACCGGCACCGAAGCCATCGGTTGGAACACATTGCTGTTCCAGTACTGGTTGCCGAAGGCGGTGAACAGCAGCGGCGCGGTCTCGCCGGAGATGCGGGCCAACGCCAGCAGGATGCCGGTGACGATGCCGGCCATGGCACTGCGGTACAGCACCTGCATGATGACCTTCCACTGCGGCACACCCAGTGCCAATGCGGCTTCGCGCATCTGCACCGGCACCAGTCGCAGCATTTCGTCGGTGGTGCGGATCACCACCGGCAGCACGATGAAGGCCAGCGACAACGCACCGGCAAACGCGGAGAACTGGCCGCCGGTCTGCATCACATACAGCGTGTAGACGAACAGGCCCAGCACGATCGACGGGGCTGACAGCAGGATGTCATTGACGAAGCGCACCACCGTGCCGGCCTTGCGTGCATTGCCGTACTCGGCCAGCCAGGTGCCGGCGGCCACGCCCAGCGGCGTGCCGATGGCGATGGCCAGGGCGCACATCACCGCGCTGCCGAAGAAGGCGTTGAGCAGGCCGCCTTCCTGCATCGGTGGCGGTGTCATCTTGGTGAAGAGATTGAGGTTGATGCCCGGCAGGCCCTTGGACAGCAGCGTCCACAGAATCCAGCCGAGGAAGATCAAGCCGAACAGCGCCGTGGCGCAACCCATCGTCAACGCAACGATGTTGACGATGCGGCGACGCAGATACAGCGACTGGGTGGATTTCATCGAGGCGGTTGACATCAGTTGCCCTCCTTGCGGGCCAGACGCATCAGCATCAGGCGGGCGATGGCCAGTACCACGAAGGTGACGATGAACAGCACGAAGCCGAGCAGCAGCAGTGCCGAGCGGTAGGTTTCGGTGGCCTCGCCGAAATCGTTGGCGATCAACGCGGCAATGGTGGTGCCGGGCTCCAGCAGCGACGGCGTCAAGCGCACGCTGTTGCCGATCACGAAGGCCACCGCCATGGTTTCACCCAGTGCGCGGCCCAGGCCCAGGAACACGCCGCCGATGACGGCCGAGCGGGTGTAGGGCAGCACGATGTCCCAGCTCACTTCCCATTTGGTTGAACCCAGCGCGTAGGCCGATTCCTTCAGGCGGGTGGGCACGGTGAGGAACACCTCACGCATCACCGAGGAGATGAACGGGATGACCATGATCGCCAGCACGAAGCCGGCGGTCAGCATGCCGATGCCGAGTGGCGGGCCCTGGAAAACAACACCGATGACCGGCAGTTGGCCGAGTGTTTCATTGAGGAACGGCGTGACGTATTCGGTCATCACCGGCACCAGCACGAACAGGCCCCACATGCCGTAGATGATTGACGGAATGCCTGCCAGCAGTTCGATTGCGGTACCAATGGGGCCACGCAGCCAGCGCGGTGCGACCTCGGTAAGGAAGAAGGCAATACCGAAGCTGACCGGTACTGCGATCAACATGGCGATCAACGCGGTGACGATGGTGCCGTAGATCGGGGCCAACGCACCAAATTTGTTCTCGACCGGATTCCAGTCGGAGGAATAGAAGAAGCTCAGGCCCTGCTCCTGCAGAGCATGGCGGCCACCCCACAGCATGGAGAGCGCGGCACTGGCCAAGGCAACCAGCACGAAGATCACCGTGGCGATCAGAAACCAGCGGAACAGCCGGTCGTTGCGGGCGTCGCGTAGATCACGCGAGCTGGGCGAAGCGAGAGACGGCGCAATGGCATTCATGGCAGCGGCGTTGGCCCAAGGGGGAGGCGGTGTTTCAGACCCAGGACAGGTGTCATGGGGAGGAATCGACATGGCCGGACATTTGTCATGGAGGACATGGGCCCGTTGGAAAATCGCTTCCCGCCAGAGCGGGGAGTTTCAGAGCTCAGATACAAGTGAATCCGTCATTGCCACGAAGGCGGGAATCGCTCTTGCTTTTATTTTTTGCTATTGCTTCTTCGCTTGCTTTTGAGTCAAGAAGCAGCAGCAACATCAAAGGCAAGGACGACCCCTGCAGCGCGGGTGGAACGCAATGACAAAGGCGGATGCGCCAGCGGGCGCATCCGCGTCATTGCATCACTTGAACTCAGCAGCCCAATAGCCTTCGATCTGCGTGACCAGCTCGGCCGGCAGCGGCACGTAGTGCAGTTCGTTGGCCTGCGTCTGGCCGTTCTCGAAAGCCCACTTGAAGAAGGCAAGGGTGTCGGCGCTGCGCTTGGCGTCCTTCGGCTGCTTGTGCATCAGCATGAAGTTGGTGGCGGTGATCGGCCACGCGTTGGCGCCCGGGGCGTTGGTGATGACCAGGTTGAAGTCCTTGGCGTTGGCCCAGTCTGCGCTGGCAGCGGCGGCGGCAAAGGTTTCAGCGGTCGGCTGCACCCAGCTGCCGGCGGCGTTCTGCATGGAGGCATACGGCATGTTGTTCTGCAGTGCGTAGGCCAGCTCGACGTAGCCGATCGAACCCTTGATCTGCTGCACGTACGAGGCCACGCCTTCGTTGCCCTTGCCGCCCACACCGTCCGGCCACTGCACGGAGGTGCCTTCGCCGACCTTGTCCTTCCACTCGCCACTCACCTTGGACAGGTAGTTGGAGAAGTTGAAGGTGGTGCCCGAACCGTCGGAGCGGTGCACCAGGGTGATCTTGGCATCGGGCAGCGCCACGCCCGGGTTGGCGTCGGCGATGGCCTTGTCATTCCACTGCTTGATCTTGCCCAGGAAGATGTCCGCCAGCAGGGTGCCGCTCAGACGCAGCTGACCCGGCTGCAGGCCTTCGATGTTCACCACCGGCACCACGCCGCCGATGGCCGACGGGAACTGGCCCAGGCCAGCCTGCGCCAGTTCTTCGGTGGAGAGCGGCTTGTCCGAGGAACCAAAGTCCACGGTGCCTGCCTTGATCTGGGCAATGCCGCCGCCCGAACCGATGGACTGGTAGTTGATCTTGGCGCCGGTTGCGGCGTTGTAGTCGGCCGACCACTTGGAAACCAGCGGGAAGATGAAGGACGCGCCGGCACCGGAGATTTCGGCGGTCAGCTTGTCACCGGCGGCCGGTGCACCGGCAGCGGCATTTTCCGGGGTGGAAGCAGCTTGGTTGCCGGCGCCGCCGCAGGCCGACAGGCCCAGGGCAATGGCCAGCGAAAGGGCGGCAAGACCGGTCGTGTGCAACTTCATGGGTCACTCCATAGCGGGGAATTGCTGGCCGTGCCAGCGGATGGCGCTATGAAATGATGTTTTTGTTACAGCCTGATTACATTGCAAAAGAAATCTCGAAACCGCTGTAAAAGCAGTGACTTAGGTTGTTCGCGGATTGCCGGAAATGGTCACGAAGGCGGGTGTGGGGAGGGCTGGCGTCATCTCTCGCATGACAGCGGGCGGCGCCGCTGAAACAGCTGTCTCTACAAAAAAAGGCGCGGATCGTGTGATCCGCGCCCAATCAAGACGAGGTGGAGAGAGCGAGCGCGGCTTAGTAAGCCAGGTTCTGCTGCCAGTAGGTCTCGATCTGGCGGACCAACGGATCGGGCAGCGGCACGTAATCCAGCTGACGCGCCTGCGCATCGCCATTGGCGTAGATCCAGCGGAAGTACTCAAGCGTGGACTTGGCACCTTCGGCGGTCTTGGGCTGCTTGCGCATCAGGATGAAGTTGGTGGCGGTGATCGGCCATGCCTGCTCACCCGGGGCGTTGGTCATCACCAGGTAGAAGTCGCGTGCATTGGCCCAATCGGCGCTGGCGGCAGCGGCCGAGAAGCTCTCGTCACGCGGCTGCACGAAGGTGCCGGCGGCGTTCTTCATGCGCGAGAAGGTCAGGCGGTTCTGCAGTGCGTAGGAGAACTCGACATAGCCGATCGAGCCCCTGATCTGCTTGACGTAAGCGGCTACGCCTTCGTTGCCCTTGCCGCCGATGCCCACCGGCCACTGGACGCTGGTGCCTTCGCCCACGCTGGTCTTCCAGTCGTTGTTGACCTTGGACAGGTAGTTGACGAAGTTGAAGGTGGTGCCCGAACCGTCGGAGCGGTGCACGACGGTGATCTTGGTGTCCGGCAGTGCCAGGCCGGCGTTGAGCGCGACGATGGCCGGGTCATTCCACTTGGTGATCTTGCCCAGGAAGATGTTGGCCAGGGTCGGGCCGTCGAGCTTCATCGCACCGGCTTCCACGCCTGCCACGTTGAGCACCGGTACCACGCCGCCGATGACCGACGGAAACTGCACCAGGCCCGAAGCGGACAGTTCTTCCGGGCGCAACGGCGCATCGGAGGAGCCGAAGTCCACGGTATTGGCCTTGATCTGGGCAATGCCGCCGCCCGAGCCGATGGACTGGTAGTTCACCTTCTTGCCGGTGGCGGTGTTGTAGTCCGCCGACCATTTGGACATGACCGGGTAAATGAAGGACGCGCCGGCGCCGGTAACGTCAGCGGCGTTGGCGGCAAACACGGACGACGCAGCGAGGATGGCAACGGCGGCGCGCGACTTGATGGCGTGGATCACAAAAGGCTCCTGAGAGTAGAGGTGCGGTGGTTCCGCCCGGCGCCTATTGCATAACGATTTGATGACACTGCAGCGACTGTCACATGACGTTGCGGTGACAGCCGCAGCCACGCTCAGAAGGTGGCTTTCAGCGCGTCCGGCAGCGGGTAATGGCGGCCTTGCGGGCGCAGTTGATAACTGCGGATGGGCTGCTGTTTTTTGTCGTCCACGCAGTTGCCATTGGCATCTTCAACATTGCGCGTGGTGGTGTAACGCTCGCGTACATGCATCTGTGCAAAGCCCTGCGCAGGGGGCGGGCTGAGTTCCAGGGTGCGCTTGATGTCGATGAAATCGCCGCTGCAGCGGGTGTCCCATTCGCCATTGAAATGGGCGACCACCATGCGTTCGGTGACCGCTTCCAATGCATTGCCGTTCAACGCAAACAATTGCAGTTGTGTGTCATTGAACGGATTGGGCTGCGAGGAGTTGCTGCGCTGTGTGCGTACGCCAAACGCGCGCGTATCGGTGGACAGTTGGTAGCGGGCCGTATCCAGGCTCACACGATCAAAGCGAATGGCATCGCTGCTTATTTCGTTGGCAAGGCGCAGGGTGGCGCGTGGGCGCAATGTGGCGCTGTCGACGACCAGCAGATCGAGGTCGCCATCCTGGTCGGCACCGCCATCCGGTGTATCGGCCAGCACTGGCACGGCCATCAGCGTAAGTGCGGTATCGGCCGGCCACACCCGGCATGCGCCTTGGTTGGCCGCGACGGTAAAGCCGCTGCGCACGGGCAGCTCGCCGGCCTGTCGCTGCTGGTAGGCGCGGAGAATGCGCTGCTCGCTGTCCTGGCCGCAGTCCTGTGCAACGCTGGTGAAGGGGAGGGCGAACAACAGAAGCAGCAGAGCAGGGCGCATGGGGCCAACCATTGAGGAGCAGGGCGCGAGGATAGCGCGTCCTGCCGTGCTCAATGCCTTGCAAAGCGGGTGCCGTGTGCTGCCGCGCAGCGCGCATGCCCCCCAAACGACGAACGCCCCTGACGGGGCGTTCGTGGTGTTACCGGAAGCCTTGGCTTACCAGAAGAACTGCAGGCGTGCTTCCAGAATGTTCGGCTTGTCGCTGACATAGCCGCGTGCGCTGGAGCTGTACTTCTTGCTGTCTACCATCACGTAGTTCATCGACGCCTTGAAGTTGGAGCGCCAGTACCAGTTGGCGCCCACAGTCCAGATGTCCATCTTGCCGCCCAGCACGCCGTCCACCAGCGGAGCACCGCCGACCACGGCCGGTGCGCGCAGGCCACCGTCGTTCAGATCGATATGGTCGAAGCGAGCGGCCAGCTGCCACATGCCACGGCCCGGCTCGTTCGGCAGGCCCAGGCCCGGGGTGCCGCCCTTGTAGCTCCAGGTCTCGCCGGTGACGTTCCACACGCCGCTGACATAGAAACCATCGCTGGTGTAGTTGTCATGGTCATAGCGCTTGACCTTGGCGTTGAAGTACTCGGCCTGTGCCTTGAACGGGCCCTGCACGTACATGGCCTCGGCGCCGATGGTGCTGATGCGATCGCTGTCCTTCATGTCGCCGGTGTCGACCAGGCGCACGGTGGCCAGGTCAGCGTTCGGGCGTGCACGCAGGCGCAGGGTGTCCGCATCGGTGTCGTAGTCGGCGTAGCTCAGGCCCAGGTGCAGGAAATTGCCCTTCTCGTTGATCGGGGCAAACGTGCCGCGCAGGCCGTAACCGCTGCCGTGGGCCAGGTCGCGGGTCAGCTCACGGCCGAAGACCGAGGCGTTGAGCGACCAGTTGCTTTCACCGATGCCATAGCCGACACCGAGGCGGCGGGCCACGGCATAGGTGTTGGTGACCGTGGCCTTGGAGATGAAGTCGTTGTTCTTGGTGCTGGACAGCTCTTCCAGGCTGTTGGGCTGCTTGAACTGGCCGGCCTGCAGGAAGTGGCTGCTGTTGCCGCCCAGCTTGTACTTCAGGTTGGTGTCCAGGAACTTGTCGGCCTTGGCGTCGTAGCCGACCACCCATTCCACGTTGCCCGGGCCCTTGCCCTTGAGCACCAGCTCGGCGCGGCGCAGTTCGAACTCGCTGTCCTTGCCGTTCTTGGCGGTGCCGTTGAGGTCGGCCTTGTCGTTGTCGAACCAGTTGCCGTCAGCCTGCACCAGGCCTTCAAAGGTGATTTCAGAGCCGCCGATGACGTCGATGGCGACTTCAGCGTGTGCGGCCGGGACAAACAGCGCCGCCGCAACGGCTGCAGTGAGGAGTTGGCGATGCAGTTTCATGAGTGGATGGCCTTGCAGGCAGGTTGAGGATGCTGCGAAGGCTAGGGCGTAAAGATTGCGTAAATGTGACAGTTCAGCGACCAACTTTTTCGACGCCCCGCCTGTACAGGCGTATTGGGCACGGCCGCTGTTACCGGCAGGTGTCGTGTAGATGGCAGTCGGTGATGGCTGGTTGGGCGCCGCCAGGTCATTGAAATGACAGGTTCACGGTGCGCGCGATGGGCCAACCGAACTTGGCACCCTGCATGCGCGTTGGTGGCAACAGGCCGATTCAATTCGGCGGGGCGTCGCTGTTGGGTGGCTTGCCGGGCTGTAGGGCTGACGACAAAAAGACGGCTCCCAACCGGTTACAGGCTGAGAGCGCTGATGGAGAATGGGCGGATTCGGGGTGTGGGCCGGCCAGTGGCTTGCAGCATTACTGTTATCAAGAAAGAGGGGGTGTCATGAAGTCAGAAGGTCAGCGGATGGCCAGTTCGGTGAAACGGATTCTGTTGCCAGCCATAAAGCGGCTGGGCTTTACCGGGAGCGGCGTGGCCAATTTTGAACGCAGCTGCGGCGATCATCGTGACTTTCTGTCAATTCAATACTGGAAGTATGGCGGCAGCTTCATCCTTGAGTTCAGCCGGGTTGCCAGCGGCTGGGTTGACCCCGGGTCAGGCGATGCGCCCTCCAATGTATTTGATACCGAATCATCAGTTCGTAAGCGCTTGATAGATACGACGGAGCGAAGAGACTTTCATGGTTTCAGCTTCAAGGGGTTTGGCGACAATCAGCAGGCATACGATGCGCTGGCCAGCTCGGTTGTTGCGTTGCTTCCGCAGGTGCAGGGCTGGCTGGAAGATCAGATTGAGGGGCCGAATATCCACTAGCGTTGATTGCATGGCCTTGAAGGGTCGAAGGCAATCTGGAGGGACGCTTTTCCATGAATCCCGTAGTCACCGGGTAATTCTTGAATGTCTCCGTGCTGGGGCAGAGTGTCGCTTGCTATGCCAACGGGGCGTCAGGGTGAGTTCGATGGAACATGTTGAGCAAAATCTGCGGATCTCCAGGTACGGGGATTAGAATTGGCCCGCAGCAAATACGATGAAGAGAACCAGGGGGAATTCGTGAGCAAGGACCAGCTGCCTGCGGCGCTTGATGCCCAGCAGAAAAAAGTGTTGAAAGGCGTGACGCGTCAGATCCAGGACGCGGCCTTGAATACCGAACCCATGGACAGGGCGTTTTGCCAGCAAGCCATCGAGAGGTCATATGCGCATCAGGGCCTGGCGTCTCCCACCGTGCTTTTCTTCAGCAGCCCGCAAGCCATCATGCGGCACCTCTTGGGAACCGCTTCCGAAGCGGTAGAAGGAACGGGCCAGCGCTCGGTCGACTTCAGCCAACTGCTGGGTGCGGAGGATGATCTGCAGGCGTTGCTGTTGAAGTCGATGGGGTCTGCGCAGCCGCGTGCCCTCGCTGGTTGGGGGAGCGAAGTGAGCTTGCCCGCCCACGACCTGGAGAGTGATGTGATCCTGCCTTTCACCTGGCACGCCGGTTGGGAAAGGTTTTCCCAAGCTGTGGATCAGGGGGTGGGGAACCTGATCCACTTCGAGCACGCCATCACCGAAGCTCTTGAAGCGATGGTTGGCGATGAGAATGATGAGTGGTTGATCTATTCGGGCGGCATGAACAATCTTTGGGGGAGTGCCGAAGCCCTTGGGCGGGCTCAAGCCTTGCTTGAACTGGGTCTGTTGAGCGAAGCACCGCCGGCACTGCAGCTTGGCAATGACGTGCTGCGCAACTGCGGCTGGGTGAATGCTTTCGAGAAACTTTGCCTGGTCAGTGATCGGCCCGAGCTCCTGGAACAAACAGGTGCCACCCGCGGCCCGCAAGGGTTGCAGACAAGGGTGGTGTGGCGCGATGGCGAAGTCAGCCAGTACACGTACCAGGACTGATTGAGCCGCCAAGGCCGGCCACGCATGCTGGTGGCCGAAGACGCTCTGGTGTTGTTCCCCATGCGCATCGCGTGCGCCGGTGAAGAAGGGCAGCCAACCCCATCTTTGGTGTCCATGGATTTCGATGTCCGCTGGCGCGTGAGTCGGCCCTCACGCAGTCCGGTTTCTGCCAGACGCGCGCAGGGAGAACATCCACCTCGTCCAGCGGTACCGAGCATCAGCCGGTACCGCCGATCAGACTATCAACGCACCGGTAGCGCCACCGGGCGCAGCGGTGCCGCATCACCGCCACGGATCTTCAGCGGCCCACCGATGAAGGCGAATTCATAGACCTTGTCGCGGGCCAGTTCGTCCAAGGCAATCAGCTCAATGATCGGTGCGCCCTGTTGGGCCAGCAGGTAGGTGTGCAGCGGCACGTAGTCGTCAGATACTTCCGAGGGGAAGGTCTCGAAGCTCAGATTGTCGGCGCCCACCACGATCGCACCGCCGTCCTCCACCAGAAAACGCGCCGCATCCAGGCTCATTCCCGGCGGGTTGGCCATGTACGCCTTGGGCTGGTTGAACAGTTGCATGCGGCCGGTGCGGATCAGCACGATATCGCCCTCCTGAAGGCCGACGTTCTGCCTGTGCAGCGCATCCTTCAGGTCCTGGCGGGTGACCCGGTAGCTGTCCGGCAGCATGTCCACCCCCTTGGCACCGGCAACGTCGATCAGCACGCCTCGCGCCACCAATGGCGGGAATTTCTCGATGCCGGTGACCTTCCAGCCACGGTCGCCCAGGTGCTTGCTGGCCTCGAAGCCATTCCAGATGCGGCCGTGGATGCCGAAGTGATTGAGCGCGTCAATATGCGTGCCGGTGTGGCTGTACATCGAGAATGCAGTGCCGGTGTAGCTGCGCGTGGTGTTCATTGCTGCGCCAACGCCCATCGGGTCGTCGATCACAGTGCCCTGCGGCGTGTGGGTCATCCAGAACTGGTAGTGCGGGTCACCCGCATCCTGCCAGCTGGGCATGCCCACGTAGTAGTCGGTGGCCAGATCGTAGACCTTGCCGCCGCTGACCCGCGAAAGGATCGCCGCACGCGATGCTTCGGTGATCAGATTGAGCCGGCCGATTTCATCCGTGGGGCCCCAGGGACTGATACCTACCTGTTGGCCGGAGGGCACCTGTTCGGGTGATGGGCTCTGGTGCGCGACGGCCAATGGTGAGACCGTGGCCAACAGCAGGCCGAGTGCGGTGGAGAGGCGGCACACGCGTGATGCCGGCGGTGGAGACGGGAGTGACATTGCATGACCTGGTTCAGCGGGGGAGAACACAGGTTAGGCAGCGCCCGGGAAGCGAAACAGCTGCTTCCGGGCAGCTCAGTTTTCGCTGGGCGTCAGCAATCCAGGCCGTCGGACTGAGGCAGTACTTCGTGCAGGAAATCAATGAAGGCACGGACCTTGCGTTGCAGGTGGCGTTGAGTGGGATAGACCGCGTAGACGAAGCGCGGCGGATAACGATGGTCTGCCAGTACCTGTTGCAGCTGACCGTTGGCGAGCGCGGGCGCCGCCAGGAACGAAGGCAACGCGCCAATGCCCAAGCCAGCCACCAGCAGGTCGCGCAGCAATAGGCTGTTGTTGGCACTGACCCGCGCCGGCCGGGTCACTGTGACGCTGCCATCCGGGCCCTGCAGCGGCCAGCTGCCAGGCGAGTCGGACAGGCTGTAGGCCAGCAGAGCGTGATCACCCAGCTGCTCCACCGTCGCAGGGGCAGGATGCTGCTGCAGATAAGCCGGTGCCGCGCACAGTACCTGCTGCAGCGATGCCAGCCGGCGTGCGACCAGTGTGGAGTCATCCAGCTCCGCGCGCAGACGCAGGGATACATCGAAGCCTTCACCTACCGTATCGACCAGCCGATCTTCCATCACCAGGTCCAGCGCAAGCTGCGGATGTTGGGCGAGGAAACGCGGCAGCAGTGGAGACAGCGTATTCAGTGCGAACGACAGCGGCGCATTGACACGCAGGCGGCCGCTGATCTCACCGCGCTGATCGGCGATACCGCTTTCCAGTGCCTCAAGTTCGTCCAGCAGGCGGCAGCATTCTGCGTAATACGCTTTGCCGGTATCAGTCAGGCTCATGCGCCGGGTGGTACGTTGCAGCAACACCACCCCGAGGTGAGCCTCCAGCATCCGTAACTGTTTGCTCAGCCCCGCCGCCGACATGCCGAGGTCTTCGGCTGCCCGCGCCAAGCCACCGCGTTCGACGATTCGTCGAAAAGCGCGCATCAGGTTGAAGGAATCCACGGCTGGCCTCGTTGCAGAACGAGCACAGGGTAACGGAAACGCAGGAAGCCGAGCGTTGCTGCAAACGTTGGGTCGAGCGGCCTGCTCTGGCCGCGTGATGATTGTCTCCGCACGACGATGTCGCCCGCTGCTGTTGGTGGTGGCGATAGGGCGTCATGCACCCCCAAAAAAGGAGGTCCGGTTTCCGGCGGGAGGTGCCTGCAATGGTCTTCACCGCAGACACGGAGCCGGGTCATTCACCGGCTTCTTCAGCCGGCTTCAGCGGACCTGAGGCCGAATTGCATCTACGGGCGCCGCTCAAGCGGTCTTCGCCCTGCGGTGCGGTTTGAGCCCGCTGTCAGTGATGGAGTTCTTCAACAACTCGACGTGGTTGCCGCTGGGGATGATCATCGAGCAGAAATGTACGCGCGCCGCACGAAGTCCACGTGTAGGAGGCGGGTTGCAGAAGCTGCAGGAGCGATCTGGTGCCCACTACTGAATGCAGGGCCATGCACTCAAGCCGGACGTGCCGCTTGAGTGCAGCAGACGATTTGGCAGGTGAGAATCGTCATAATTCCCGCTTGTCTGAAAGGTTTTGAAGGTTGCCATGTACATACTCCGCACATCACGTCCTGAAGATGGTGAAGCTCTCGTTGATCTCTGGCGGCGCTCCGTGGATGCCACTCATCATTTTCTGAGTCCCGAAGACCGAAAGGCAATTGACGCTGAAGTGTGTGGTTTCCTGCCCCATGCGCCAGTGACTGTTGCTGTCGACGAAGCCGATAAGCCCCATGGCTTCATGCTCATCGATGGAACGCACATGGAGGCGCTCTTCATCGATCCCGACGTACGCGGGACCGGTATCGGCCGCCAGTTGCTGCACCATGGGTTGTCGCAACATGGGCCATTGACGACGGACGTCAACCTGCAGAACGCGCAAGCAGTTGGTTTTTATCAAAGAATGGGGTTCGTCGAAACCGGACGTTCGGAAGTGGATTCACAGGGGCGGCCTTATCCCCTGATCCACCTGCGTTACCAGGGCTAGTCGGGGCACGACGCAGCAGGGGCGGTGGCGCCCACATGCCTTGGGGGCGCCGTGCTGCGGAAAGAACCTGAAGGACGTCTGCGCATTCCCGTGCGCTGCTGCAAGCCTTATCTAACTCATATCCGGATGGAAAGTGCCAAGCAGCTGCGTGTGGAGTTGCGGCATCAATGGAGCATGTCGCGGAGTCCTCCGGCTTTCTGTCGGCGTCCTCTTTTTGCAGGTGCTTCAGAAAGGCGGAAGGAATCACCACCACCGCATGGGAGCAGTCCCGGTCGCGCGTGGATCCGGGCGAATGAAGCGTGCCTGGAGAGCAGGAAAAACATGCTTCACGCCATTGATTCAAAAAGGTGTCCGAAGAACCTGCCAAGCCTGCAACGTGACATCGTTGCCCATACCTCAGGCCAGAGGGATTGCGATCGTCTGCTTCGCGTGCTGGTGGCGTGGTGGCGGGAGTCATTCAAAGGCGGAGGCAAAAAGCATCGCGACACCCTGAGGGGAAGTTGGTGGCTGAGGCGCTGCTGCGGATTCGGCATCAACGGGCAGCGCATCCAGTGTATGCGGCCATCAAGGAAGAAGGCCGCCGCCTCAGTCGGCAGTCTTGTCCTTGAAGTGGCACAGGTCGCGGATCACGCACTGCGGGCAATCCGGTTTGCGTGCCTTGCACACGTAGCGGCCGTGCAGGATCAACCAGTGGTGCGCATCCAGCAGAAACTCTTCGGGAATGGCTTTGACCAGGCCATCTTCCACCGCGCGCACATCTTTGCCCGGGGCCAACCCGGTACGGTTGCCGACGCGGAAGATGTGCGTGTCCACCGCCATGGTCGGTTGGCCGAAGGCGGTATTGAGCACCACGTTGGCGGTTTTGCGGCCGACGCCGGGCAGGGCCTCCAGGGCGGCGCGGTCGGCCGGAACCTCACCGTTGTATTTCTCCACAAGCATCGCGCAGGCGGCGATCACGTTCTTGGCCTTGGCGTTGAACAGGCCGATGGTGGCGATGTACGGCTTCAGCCCTTCTTCGCCCAGCGCAAGAATGGCCTGCGCGGTGTTGGCCACCGGGAACAACTTGCGCGTGGCTTTGTTGACGCCCACGTCGGTGGCCTGTGCGGACAATGCGACCGCAACCAGCAGCTCGAACGGCGAGCTGTATTCCAGCTCGGTTTTGGGGTGCGGGTTGAGCTCACGCAGGCGCGTGAACATCTCGCGCACTTCATCGCGGCTCATACGCTTGCTGCTGCGTGGCGCTGCGGCTTTTTTTGTAACGACGGCCGTTTTCTTGGCGACGGGTTTGTTCACCGCAACTTTTTTTGCTGCGGTTTTTCTGCTGGTTGCGGCAGTCATGAGGATGGCTTCTCGGCTGCGCGTGCTTTTGCACGGGCAAGGATGGCGGCCGCTGCCGAGGGCAGGGCGGGCTTGCTGTCCGCTGCCGGTGGCGGCGCGCGGCGTGCCTCGCGTTCGGCGGCACGGCGTGCCAAACGTGCATCGCGGGCGCGGTGGCGCTCGCGTGCGGCCCAGGCGGTGCGCAGTCGCTGCTGTGCATCAAGCAACCGCTGTGACTGGGACGGCGGCAGCGCGTTGTTGCCGGGCTGCGCGGCATAGTCCATCAACCCGGCACGCACGGCGGCGTCCAGGTCGTCATCCATGACCAGCTGCAATAGAGCCTGTGGTGAAGCGGTAGCGGCAGACATCGGCGGTGACTCAGCGGTTCTTGAATTCCGGCTTGCGGCGTTCCAGGAAGGCGCTGGTGCCTTCACGCATGTCGTCGGTGGAGAACGCCAGGCCGAACTGCGCGCTTTCGTACTCCAGGCCTTCTTCAATGCCGCACTCACCGCCCACGTTGATCGCATCCAGAATGCCGCGCAGTGCCAGCGGTGCGGCGTTGGCCAGCTGCGTGGCGATCTTGAGGGTTTCCGCTTCCAGCTCGGCGGCCGGCACCACGCGGTTGACCAAGCCAAGCTGCTCGGCACGGGCAGCGCTGATCGGTGCACCCAGCAAGCACAGTTCCAGCGCAGCGGCGCGGCCGGCCAGGCGCAGCAGGCGTTGGGTGCCGCCGAAGCCGGGCAGCAGGCCAAGGTTGATCTCCGGCTGGCCCACTTTGGCGCTGTCAGCGGCAATGCGCAGGTGGCAGGCCATGGCCAGCTCCATGCCGCCGCCCAGCGCAAAACCATTGACCATGGCGATCACCGGCTTGTTCAGGCGCTCGATCCGGCGCATCAGACGCTGGCCGATCAGCGAAAAGTCACGCCCCTGAACCGGGGTCAGCCCGTTCATCTCGGCAATGTCGGCCCCGGCCACGAAGGCCTTGGGACCGGCCCCGGTCAGCACCACCACCCGCACGTCTTGGGCCTGGCTGGCCTGCGCAAAGGCCGCGTCCAGTGCTTCCAATGTCTGTTGATTCAATGCGTTGAGCTTTTCCGGGCGCTGTACCGTAAGAGTGCGGATGCCGTCGCGGGTGCTGATTGAAACCGGTGCTTCGGACATGCCGTTGGACTCCTGAAAAAGTTAAAAAAAAGTGATGTTGGAACTATTCCCCGGCGATGCGTGTCTGAGCTTGCGTCGTCAGTGGCGGACAGCCTTTGTGGCGGCTATCCTAACCCGTCGCCTCATGCGGCATGGTTGCCCCTGAGACACCCTTCCTGGAGAACTGTTTGATGAAGTTGCGTTCTATCGCGGTCGCCGTGGCCGCTCTGGCCCTGACCGGCACCGCATTCGCCCAGGACGTCTCGTCCGAGAAGGGCAAGCTGAGCTATTACTTTGGTTACGACTACGGCAACAACCTTGCCGAACTCACCGGTCGTGGTGAGCAGCTGGACATCGCTTCGGTGGTGAAGGGCCTGCAGGACGCCTACGCCAAGAAGCAGCCGGCCATCACCGCTGACCAGCTCAAGCCGGCCGTTGAAGCGTTCCAGCGCCGCGAGCAGGGCCGTGCCCAGGCTGCCAAGGCTGAGTACGAAAAGGCTGCTGGTGAAAACAAAACCCGTAGCGACCAGTTCCTGGCTGCCAACAAGGCCAAGGCTGGCGTGCAGAGCCTGGCTGATGGCGTGCAGTACCGCGTGATCGAAGCCGGTAACGGCGCCAAGCCGACCCAGGCCAGCACCGTTGCCCTGGAAGTTGCCGGCCCGTTCCCGTACGGCCAGCGTCCGACCGAAGCGCGTCCGGCCCAGTCGATTCCGTCGATCAAGCTCAGCGAAGTCGAAATGGCTGCCATGCGCGAAACCCTGCTGCAGATGCCGGCCGGCGCCAAGTGGGAAGTCACCCTGCCGCCGGAGAAGGCCTACGGTGCCGACCCGCGTACCCCGTTCCCGCCGAACGTGGCTGTGCAGTTCGAAATCAAGCTGGTCAGCGTCAAGTAATTCGCGCACGCCAGTTGAGTTGAAGAAAAACGCCGGTGCCTGCACCGGCGTTTTTTATTGCCTGCGTTCCGGCCGGCAGTGCGGTGACGCTGCACGGAAGTGGACGATTGGAAATCGTCTGCAAGCCAGTACCTGCGCAAGGTGTTTACGCTTGGCTGGGTATACTCCGCGCCATCTGCTGGAGGACACCATGGAATACAGGACGTCGGTGCGTATGCGGTGGACAGCGGTCGCTTTTGCGGCGCTGGCCCTGATTGCCGGATGCAAACGGAATGAAACCGGGCAGCTGCCCGGCGCCAGTGGCGAGGCCATCGTGGCCAAGCAGGAGGAGGTCAAAGGCTTTGCGCTGTTGCGCGCCTGGCCCGATCAACAGCGTGGCGATGGGCTTGCGCTGGCGGTGGAGTTCTCGCGGCCACTGGTAGGCACGCAGGATTTCGACAAGCTGCTGCGCTTTGAGGAAAAGGTCGGCACCGAGGAAAGCAGCTGGTCGCTGTCCGATGACGGCAAGACCCTGCGCTATCCCTATGTGGAAGCGGCGAAGGAATACACGCTGATCATCTCGGCCGACCTGCTGGCAGCCGACGGCAACCGGCTGGGTACCGAGGTGCGGCAGAAGGTATTTACCGGCGAGCTGGATCCTGCGGTGGGCTTTGCCTCGCAGGGCAGTGTGCTGCCGTCCAAGGACAGCCGTGGCCTGCCGGTGGTATCGGTGAACGTGCCGGAAGTGGATGTCGAGTTCCTGCGTGTGCGCGACAGCGAGCTGCCTGCCTTCTTCAGCCAGTACCAGCGCGGCGGCCGTCGCGGCAGTTGGGAATTGGAGAGTGAGTACAGCGAAAAAACGCCGATGTCGAAGCTGGCCGAACCGGTGTACGTGAACCGGTTCGTGCTGGGCGGTAAAAAGAACGAGCGCGTGCTGACCTACCTGCCCATCCAGGAAGTGAAGGAGCTGCAGCAACCCGGCCTGTACTTCGCGGTGATGAAGCGCGCCGGCAGTTTTGACAGCGAGTACGATACCGCGTTTTTCACGGTCAGCGATATCGGCCTGCATACACGCGCCTACAAGGACAAGCTGTTTGTCCACACCGCATCGCTGGCCAGTGGCGCACCTTCCAAGAAGGTGGAGCTGAAGGTCATCGACAGCAAGGGTGAAGTGGTGCTGCGTGGCCAGACCGATGCCAACGGCAACGCGTTGTTGAACTACACCTTGGACGCCATGCACGTGCTGGTGGCAACGCTGGGTGGCGACACCACCATGCTGCCGTTCAATCAGCCGGCGTTGGACCTGAGCGAATTTGCCGTGGCTGGGCGCCAGAATGCGGGCTTCGATGTGTTTGCCTGGTCCGGGCGTGACCTGTACCGCCCGGGCGAAACCGTGCGCGTGTCGGCACTGCTGCGCGACAACGACGGCAAGACCCTGGCCGGGCCGGACAAGGGCGGCCAGCCGGTGTTCCTGCGGCTCAAGCAGCCGGACGGTAAAACTTTCCGCGAGACGCGCCTGCAACCGGGCGAGGGCGGCTATCTCTCATTCGAGCAGACCATTCCGGTGGAGGCGCCTACCGGCCGTTGGCAGGTGGAGTTCCGTACCGACCCCGGCAGCAAGGAAGCCGTGCAGGGCATGACGCTGCGCATCGAGGAGTTTCTGCCCGAGCGCATGAAGCTGGACCTGGACAGCACGCAGAAAACCATCAAGCCGGGTGAGCCGCTGAAGCTGCAGGCCAATGCGGCCTATCTATACGGCGCGCCGGCAGACGGCAACCGCTTCACCGCGCGCCTGGCGGTGGCAGTGGAGCAGCACCCGGTGGAATCCATGCCGGGCTGGTTCTTCGGCGACCCCACGGTGCAGCTGCCGCGCGAAGCCAATGACGTGATCGACACCACAATGCCGGCAGATGGCAAGCTGCGTCAGGATGTGGCGCTGCCGGCCGATGCCGGCAAGAACACCACTGTTGCCGCACTGCTGTCTGGCAGTGTGTATGAAACCGGTGGGCGTACCGTTACCCGCACGCTCAAGCGCGTGGTGTGGCCGGCGCAGGCACTGGTGGGCGTGCGTCCGTTGTTCAGCGACACCGATGGCGCTGATGCCAATTCCAATGCGCGCTTCGAGCTGATGCGCGTGGATGCGCAGGGCAGGCCGCAGCCGGCCACAGGCCTGAAGGTCACGCTGGTACGCGAGCTGCGCGATTACCACTGGAGCTATAACGACAACCGTTGGGATTACGACTACACCCGCCGCTTCGAGAACAAGGAAACCCGCACGCTCGACGCCGGTGCCACCTCCGCCAAGTTCGATTTCCCGGTGGAGTGGGGCGAGTACCGCGTGGACGTGTTCGATCCCACGACCGGCCTGACCACGCGTTATCCATTCCGCGCCGGCTGGAGCTGGAACGACGACAACCGTGGCCTGGACGCACGCCCTGACAAGGTCAAGGTGGCACTGGACAAGACCGCGTATCGCGAAGGCGACACGCTGAAAGTGACACTCACCCCGCCGCATGCTGGCCGTGGCCTGTTGATGGTTGAAAGCGACCGCATGCTTTATGTGCAGGATATCGAGGTCAAGCCGGGCAGCACGTTTGAAATTCCGGTCACCAAGGACTGGGAGCGGCACGATGTGTATGTCACCGCGCTGGTGTTCCGTGGCGGCAGTGCGCCGAGCAAGATCACGCCCGCCCGCGCGGTGGGCGTGGTGCATGTGCCGATGGATCGCAGCGACCGCCGCATCGCGGTGGGGCTGATCGCGCCCAAGCAGATGCGCCCGGAGCAGCCGATGGCAGTGACGGTGAGCGCGCCCGAACTGGCCGGCAAGCAGGCGCATGTCACCGTGTCTGCGGTGGACGTGGGCATCCTCAACATCACCCGCTTCCCGGTGCCGGATGCGCCGGCGCATTTCTTCGCGCAGCGGCGTTTGGGTGTGGATGCGTATGACATCTACGGCCGCGTCATCGAGAGCTTCGAAGGCAACAGTGGCAAATTGAAGTTTGGTGGTGACATGGCGTTGGCCGCGTTGCCGCAGGCCAAGCGCCCCACCGCGCGGGTGCAGACGGTGGACCTGTTCTCCGGGCCGGTGGCACTGGATGCCAAGGGCAATGCCCGCGTGAATCTGCAGGTGCCTGACTTCAACGGCACCTTGCGGGTGTCGGCGATGGTCTACACCGCCGACCGTTACGGCAACCGCGATGTTGAAACGCTGGTGCGCGCGCCGATTCTGGCCGAGGCCAGCATGCCGCGCGTACTGGCGCCCGGTGACCGCAGCACGGTCACGCTGGATGTGCAGAACTTCACCGGCAAGCCGGGTGAGTTTGCGGTGCGCGTGGACGGTGAAGGCCCGCTGGGCATCGGTGAATCCACCCGCACGGTGCAGCTGGCGGCAGACGCCAAGAGCACGCTGAGCTTCCCGCTGAGCGCGCAGGAGGGCTACAGCGTGGCCAAGGTGCGGGTGCGGGTGGACGGCAACGGTTTCAAGGTGGACCGCCGTTACGACCTGCCGGTGCGCGCGGCGTGGCCGCAGGTACTGCGCGCGCAGACCCGCACGCTGGACCCGTTGGCGCCGGTCACGCTGGACAGCAATTTCGCCAGCGGCCTGATGGCCGGCTCGGTCAATGCGCGGATGTTGGTGAGTGCGTTGCCGCCGATTCCGTTCGCCTCGGCATTGCAGGGCGCGTTGAACTATCCGTATGGCTGCGCTGAGCAGACCACCAGCAAGGGCTATGCGGCGCTGATGCTGGATCAGGCCACCTCGGCCATGCTCGGTGCCGATGGTCTGGATGCCAAAGCGCGCAATGAACGCATGGAAGGCGCGTTCGGGCGGTTGGCGTCGATGCAGGTGGCCAACGGCAACTTCTCGATGTGGGGCGACGATGACTACATCAATCCCGCGTTGACCCCGTACATCGCCGAGTTCCTGCTCGACGCCAAGGACGCGGGCTTCGCGGTGCCGGACAACGTGCTGCAGAAGGCATTGAACCGCATCAGCGAAGACCTGCTCAGTGGCGGCAACCAGTTCTACGGCAGCGACAGCCGTGATTCGCTGAAGTTCGCCAACCAAGCGTATTCCGGCTACGTGCTGGCGCGCGTCAACCGGGCACCGCTGGGCACGCTGCGCACGCTGTGGGACAACGAGCGCAGCAAGGCGGTGACTGGTTTGTCATTGGTGCATCTGGGCATGGGTTTGTCGCTGCAGGGCGACAGCAAGCGCGGCCAGGCGGCGATTGCGGCCGGCTTCGCCAAGGCAGGCAAGGACCGCCCGAGCTACTTCGGTGATTACGGCAGCAGCTTGCGCGATGGCGCGTTGATGATCGCGTTGCTGCACGAGCGCGGCCTGGCCAAGCCCGAATACGACGCACGCGTGATGGAGGTCGGCCGCGAGCTGGATGCACGTCGCAACAGCGGCTGGTTGTGGCTGAGCACGCAGGAGCAGGTTGCGCTTGCGCGCCTGGGCAAGGCCTTGATGGCCAACCAGAAGAAACTGGTGTCCGGCGAGCTGGTGGTGGGTGAGGCAACGGAGAGCATCGCCGGGCGCAAGGCGTTCGCGCGTGTGTTCGACATGGCGCAGCTGGCGCAGGGCGTGCGTTTCTCGCCGCAGGGTGAAGCGCCGATGTTCGCCAGCCTGGAAGTGGCAGGCGTTCCGCGCCAGGCGCCGGCACCGGACAACACCCATATCGGCATCGAACGCAGTTGGTATGGCACCGACGGAAAGCCATGGACGCCGCGCCCGTTGAAGGAAGGCGAGGCGTTGATCGTGCGCTTGAGCGTCACCGCTGACAGGTCGATGCCCGACGCCTTGTTGACCGATCTGTTGCCTGCCGGGCTGGAAATCGAGAACTTCAACCTGGGCGATGCCAAACAGTGGGCCGACGTAGTGGTGGACGGCGTTGAGATCAGCGACCGTTCGCGCGCCGCTGACGTCAAGCACGAGGAGTTCCGTGATGACCGCTATGTGGCAGCACTGAACCTGTCGCGCGGCAACAAGGCGCATGTGTTCTATCTGGTGCGCGCGGTGACGCCAGGCACGTATACCGTACCGCCGCCCTTGGCCGAGGATATGTATCGGCCGGACCTGCGTGGCGTGGGCCGGTCCAACCCGACCACGATCACGGTGGTGCAGCCCTGACGCCAGGGAGTTGTAGAGCGTGTTGAGTAGGAGCGCGCGGCCAGAAGATCGGGCCGCGCGCTTTCTGCTTCTGGTCTGAGCGAATGCGGAGTGTTGTGAATGGGTTGGGCGATGCGATGGGTGAGAGGGAAACGCAGTGAGTGATTCAACGGTGCGCACGCGAACGTCTGCGAAGTTCCGTCCTCTCCGCGCGCGTCTCACACCGCGTTTCTGGCGCCTGCTCCGTTGGGGCATTGCCGCCATGCTGGCATTGCTGTTGATTCTGGATGTCGCCTTTCCACTGCCCTTGCCCAAATCGCGCGACACCAGCACCTTGGTGGTGGCCAGCGACGGCACGCCGCTGCGGGCCTTTGCCGATACCGAAGGTGTGTGGCGTTATCCGGCGGATGCCAAGACCGTGTCGCCGTTGTATCTGCAGGCCCTGCTGACCTACGAAGACCGTTGGTTCTGGCGGCACCCCGGCATCAATCCGTGGGCGTTGTTGCGTGCGGGCAAGCAATGGATATTCGAGCGGCGGATTGTCTCCGGTGGCTCCACGCTGACCATGCAGGTAGCGCGCATTCTTGATCCGCATACGCGCACGCCGTGGGGCAAGCTCAAACAATTGCTGCGTGCGGTGCAGCTGGAAGTGCATCTGAGCAAGCGCGAGATTCTGGATCTGTATCTGGAACGTGCGCCGTATGGCGGCACCATCGAAGGCGTTGAAGCGGCAAGTTGGGCCTACCTGGGCAAATCTGCCGCACACCTGTCGCAGGCGGAAGCCGCACTGCTTGCCGTGCTGCCGCAGTCGCCCAGTCGTTTGCGGCCCGACCGTCATCCGCAGGCCGCGCAGCGTGCGCGTGACAAGGTGCTGGCGCGCATGGCCGAGCTGGGCGTGTGGTCGGCCGGCGATGTGGAAGACGCGCGTATTGAAGCGGTGGTGGCGCGGTCACTGAAACAGCCTCTCCATGCGGCGTTGCTGGCGCAGCGGCTACGCAGCCAACAGCCGCGCGCGGCGCATATTGAAACCACACTCGACAGCGGCCTGCAGCGCACGTTGGAAGAGCGTGTTTCATCGTATTTCTCGCAACTGCCCGAGCGCACTTCGGCAGCATTGCTGGTGATGGACAACACCACGCTGGAAGCACGCGCCTATGTCGGCTCGGTGGCCTTCGGCGACAAGGCGCGGCTTGGCCACGTTGATATGGTGCAGGCGTGGCGCTCGCCCGGTTCCACGCTCAAGCCGTTTCTGTATGGCATGGCACTGGATGATGGCTTGATCCATTCGGAAAGCCTGCTGATGGATGCGCCGCAGAGTTTTGGTGGCTACCGGCCCGGCAACTTTGACGCGGCATTCAACGGGCCGATTGGTGCGGCCAGTGCGTTGCGCCTGTCGTTGAACGTGCCGGTGGTGGATCTGCTCGATCGTGTGGGCCCGGCGCGCTTCACCGCGCGGCTGGCCAATGCCGGCGTCAGCCTGAAATTTCCGCACGGCGCCAAGCCCAATCTGGCAGTGATCTTGGGCGGCACCGGCGCACAGCTGGAAGGGTTGGTGGGCGCATTCGCCGCGCTCAACCGTGGTGGTATTGCCGGCCGCGTGCGTTACACACCACAGGACCCGCGCATCGAACGACGGATGATGTCCGAAGGCGCGGCGTGGATCGTGCGCGACATTCTGGAATCCAATCCGCGACCAGGTTATGGCGTGGGCACGTTCGATACCGGCAGCCGCCCGCATGTGGCCTGGAAGACCGGCACCAGCTACGGCTACCGCGATGCCTGGGCGATTGGCAGCACGCGGCACTACACCGTGGGTGTGTGGGTGGGCCGGCCCGATGGAACGCCGTTGCCGGGGCAGTACGGCGCGGTTACCGCGTTGCCGCTGATGTTCGAGGTGATCGACAGCCTGCCGCGTCAGGCCGGTGACGCCGCCGCGGGTGCGGTGCCGGCCAGCGTGACGGAGGTGGATATCTGTTGGCCGCTGGGCATCGCCGCCGAGCAGACACCTGCGTCCATGTGCGAGCGGCGCTTCCCGGCGATGGTGTTGGATGGTGTGGTGCCACCCACTTTCCCCGAGCGTGAGGCGCGCGTATGGCAGGCGGGCAGGGTGCGTTTCCAAGTGGATGCAAAGACCGGCCAGCGGCTTTCGGCCGGTTGCGAAGGGCATGAAACGCGGCAGGATCGCGAAGTCGCGCGGTGGCCGGCCTTGGCATCGCCGTGGTTGTCGTCCGCGCAACGGCAGGCGCAACAGCTGCCGCCGTTGGCGCCGGACTGCCCTGATGACGGGCGGCAATCGGACACCGTGCTGCACATCGAAGGGCTCAACGACAAAGCCTCACTGGCGCGGCCGCCGGGCGCCACGCACGGCCCGCGTCTGCAGTTGCGCGCCCTGGGCAGCGAGGCGTCCATCGAATGGCTGCTGGATGGGCGTTGGATAGCGCAGACCCGCGGTACGCGCACCTTCACCCGCGAGTTTGATGTGCCGGGCGAGCACACACTCACCGCGCTGTCGGAAGAGGGCGCGTGGACGCGGGTGCGTTTCCGCGTGGTCGAGTGAGCCGCACCGCGCAAGGTTGAACAATGCAGGCGCTGGCAGTGTGCGCAGCGCCTGACGTTGTGGCCGATTACTCGCCGATCCACCCTTCCAGCAGGTCGGCGAAGTCGTCGGCGTGTTCTTCTTCCTGCGCAAGAATCTGTTCAAGAATGCGCTTGGTGGTGGTGTCCTTGTCGCCGACGAAATTGATCATTTCGCGGTAGCTGTCGATGGCGATGCGCTCGGCGATGAGGTTCTCGCGGACCATGTCGCGCAGGTCGCTGCCTTCTTTGTATTCGGCATGCGCGCGCGCGGTGAGGGTGTCCGGGTTGAGGTCCGGCTCACCGCCCAACTGCACGATGCGCTCCGCAAGCAGGCCGGCGTGCGCCTGCTCCTGTTGCGCGTGCTCCAGGAACTCGGCCTTCACCGAATCGGCGAGCATGCCCTTGGCCATGTAGTAGTGCCGGTAGTAGCGCAGCACGCACACCCATTCGGTGGCCAGCGCATCGTTGAGCAGCTTGATCACCGCCTTGCGATCGGCACTGTAGCTGGGCGTTACCGCGCCATCTTCAATGCCTTTGCGCGCGTTTGCACGCAAGGTACTGCGATCACTGATGCCTGCAGGCTGAGGGCTGGGCGACATCTTCTTGGCGGCGGGCTGCTTGCTCATGGCTGGCCATTCCTTCTGTTGGGGAAACTAGTTGGGCAGATGCTCCAGCACGTATTCGGCCGAAGACACTTCAAACTTTCCGGGCTCTTCGATGAAGCAGCCGCGCACGATGCCGTCTTCCACATACAGCGCAAAACGGCGCGAACGGATGCCCATGCCGGAACTGCTGGCGTCCATTTCAAGCCCCAAGGCACGGGTGAATTCACCGTTGCCATCGGACAGCATCTGCAGGCCATCGGGCACCGACTGGCTCTTGGCCCAGGCCTGCATCACGAACGGATCGTTGACCGCCATGCAGAACACCTCGATGCCACGGCTGCGGAAATCATTGAAGTGCTCCACATAGCCAGGCAGGTGGCGTGCGGAACAGGTCGGGGTGAATGCACCCGGGACGGCGAACAGCACGGCCTTGCGCCCGTCGAACAGCGCGTAGGTGTCAACTGTTTCAAGGCCTTCGCGCAGGCGCTTGAGGGTGACTTCCGGAACACGATCGCCAACTTGAATGGACATTGCGGACTCCAATACTGAATTGCAGTTTAGTGATGGCATGGAAGCGCAGCGTCAACAGCTTGAAAAGGCGGTCTTCACACAACACTTCGTGGTCATGAAACGGCAGCGCCATCGTGGTCTGCCAAGCCCCTATGCAGGAGGACATGATGAGCATCGTACGTTATCGCCAGTGGCCGACGCAGTCCGAGATCCGCCACTTGCTGGCCCCGTTGTTGGAAACGCCTGCGCTCTCCCGCGAGGGCTGGGCGCCGGCCGTGGATATCCGCGAAGAGGCATCGCAGTTTGTGTTGCTGGCCGATCTTCCCGGGGTGGAACCGTCCGCCATCGACGTACAGATGGACAAGGGCGTGTTGACGATCAAGGGTGAGCGCGCGGCTGCCAGCGCTGCCGAGGGCCAGTTGTTTTCGCGCAGTGAGCGGGGCCACGGCGCCTTCAATCGCCGCTTCACCCTGCCTGATACCGCTGACGCGGACGGCATTGTTGCCCGCAGCCACAACGGCGTGCTGGAAATCCGCATCCCCAAGCGCAGCGAGGCCGCGCCCCGGCGTATCCAGGTGGAACAGGCAGGCAATGCCTGAGTGGTGTGAGCATCTTTCCACCAGCATGACCGCCGTGGCCCGTTAGAATGGCGCCACGGCGGTTGCCGGTTGCATGACGGCCCGTTACCGAGAGGTGGCGGGCCTGACTTTTTTGCAGAGGTGTAAGGATGGAATTCAAGGATTACTACGCAACGCTGGGCGTGGAGCCCACCGCCGGCGATGCGGAGATCAAAACGGCTTATCGACGGTTGGCACGCAAGTACCACCCGGACGTCAGCAAAGAAGCCGGTGCCGAGGAAAAGTTCAAGGGCGTCAACGAGGCCTATGAGGCACTGCGTGACCCCGCCAAGCGCAAGGCTTACGACCAGCTGCGCGCGCAAGGCTATCGCCCGGGCGAAGAGTTCCAGGCGCCGCCGGGGTTTGGCGGCGGCCAGGGCTTTGACTTCGAGGAAGTGTTCGGCGGCGGTGGCGGCGCTGGCGGTGGTTTCAGCGATTTCTTCGAAAGCCTGTTTGCGCGTCAGCGCGGCGGTGCCGGTGCTGCGGGCGGCGCACGGGGCCGTAACGGGTTTGGCGGCAGCGCCGGGCCGCAGCCGATGCGCGACACCCGCGCCAAGTTGTCGGTGCCGCTGGAGGCCGCCTATAACGGCGATACCTTGCGTATCACCGTGGACGGCCGCCAGTTGGACGTGCGTGTGCCCCAGGGCATTCGCCCCGGGCAGGTGATCCGTTTGACCGGGCAGGGCAGCGCGGGCGGCAACCTGATGTTGGAAGTGGAATACGCCGCGCACCCGCAGTTCGAGGTGGACGGCCTGAACATTCTGTACACGCTGCAGGTGACCCCGTGGCAGGCCGCGCTGGGCACCAGCATCAGCGTGCCCACGCTGGGCGGCCCGGTGGAGCTGAAGGTGCCGGCCGATTCGGACAGCGGCCGCAAGCTGCGCCTGCGTGGTCGTGGTTTGCCGGGCAAGCCGGCTGCCGGCGACCAGATTGTCGAGCTGGAAGTCATCGCGCCGGTGCCGGAAAACGAGGCCCAGCACGAGGCGTATCGCGAATTGGCCAAGGCGTTCGGCGAGACGGTTTGAGGGTAAGTGCACCTGCGCTTGAGCTTGAGCCTTGACGTATGGAAGGCCACGCCGCGCTGCGGCTGCTGGTTATCTTGTGTCGCGCATGAACCACCCCTTCTCCCGTTTGCGGGGGAAGGTGCCCTGTAGGGGCGGATGGGGGCGTTTGGCTTTTTTGCATTTTAAAGCGCCCTCACCCCAACCCCTCTCCCGTAAAACGGGAGAGGGCCTCGAGCGGGCAGCGCTTGGGCTCTACTTGCCCGGCGTGCGCAGTGCCTGTTCCAGGGCTTTCGGGTCACCGTCATTGGGCTGGCCGGTGATGCCGATCAGCCGGGTCAGCAGCGGGTACACGTCGACGTTGTCGAAGGTGGTCAGTTGCTTGCCCTGCGCGAACGCCGGGCCTCGGGCCACGAATACCGCCTGCATCGACGGCAGTGCCGGGTCGTAACCGTGTGAACCGCTGTTGCCCGGTGCGCGTTTGGCCAGCATCTGCGGCGTCAGTACATCCCAGCCTTCGTCCATCTGGCAGACAATCGCCGGCACGCGCGGGTTGTGCCCGTAGTGCCAACGTGTGGGCAGTTGGGCTTTGTTCCAGCATTGGTAATGGGCGTGGCGGCCGAGCAGGGCTTTTTCAGCCTCGGCCTGCTTGCCCGGTTGCGGCGTGAAGCCGATGGATTGGCCGATGGAAACCACGCGCGCTATCTGCGGCGGCACCATGTCGTCGGGCGTGATGACCTGATCCTGCTTCACTGTGGCCATGCCGTGGTCGGAGACGACGATGATGTTGGTGTTGTCCAGCGAACCGTCCGCCGCCATGCCGTCGATCAGCAGGCCAATGGCTGCATCCACCTGGCGCAGTGCCGCCGCATATTCGGGAGAGTCCGGGCCGTACTTGTGACCGGCCTTGTCCACCTGCTCCATGTAGGCGGCGACCAGGCGCGGTTTGACGGCATCCGGTGCGCCCTGCAGCCACGACAGCACCAGTTGCATGCGTTCGGGCAGCGCCACGCTTTCGTCATAGGGATGGCGCTGTTGCGCCTGCAGCCCATGGATGGGCGCCTCGCTGCCCGGCCAGGACCAGGTAGCGCTCTTGTAGCCGGCTTTTTCAACGCTCACCCAGATGGGCTCGCCCTGTTCCCACCAGCTTGCATTGCGCACGGCGTGGATGTCGCCAACGCGGAAATTGCCCAGCTCATCAGCCCACATGCTGTTGTGGACCACGCCGTGGTGGTCCGGGCGAAGGCCGGTGACCAGGGTGTAGTGATTGGGGAAGGTCAGCGATGGATACGACGGCCGCATGCCGGCCGAGCGCACGCCTTCGCGCGCCAGCCGCGACAGATTGGGGCTGTTGCCGCTGTCGAGCATGTCCGCGCGCAGGCCGTCGATGGACAGCAGCAAGACGGTGGCCGGCGTGGCAGGCGGGGCTTTCGGGGCGGGGGAAGAGGCGCAGGCGACGAGCAGTGCACTGGCCAGTGCAATGGACATGAGGCGAAGTGAAATCATCCGTACATGATAGAGGCGTCGGATGACACGGCTAATACGACTTTAGGGGCTTGCAGATGCGGGAGCGGGCCGGTGCACGAGCCGAACGGGCAGCAACCCGGCGCACGCAAGCCGGAGAGGGCAGAAGGCAAGCCGTTTGGTAAAGAAGGGTCACACCGGATACGTGCTCGACGCACTCAGGAAAAAAGCTGAGGCACCGGCTCGTCAACACGCACGCCTTCGAGTTTCAGTAGCGCCACCTTGGTTGGCAGGCCGCCGCCAAAGCCGGTCATTGCACCGTTGTGGCCGATCACCCGGTGGCACGGCAGCACGATGGGCAGCGGATTGCGGCCATTGGCGGCGCCCACGGCGCGGGTGGCGGTGGGCTTGCCGATACGTTCGGCAAGCTCGCGGTAGCTCCAGGTGGCGCCAAACGGAATCTTCGCCAGCATCTGCCAAACATCCAGTTGGAAGTCGGTGCCTGCCGGTGCCAGCACCAGATCGAACTGGCGGCGCTTGCCCTGCAGGTATTCCAGCAATTGCCGGCGGGGTTCGGCCACGGCATCGGCATCGCGCTGCCAGTGCTCGCGGCCTTTGGCATCGTGGCGGTTTTCAGCAAACAGGATGTGGCGCACACCGTTGTCGTCGACGGCGACGGTGAGCGGGCCGATGGGGGTGTCGAAGCGGTCGTAATAGAGGGTCATGTCACGGCTCCTGAGTAGGTTCGGAGGGTTCTGCGGACAGGTGCCACAAATGCAGTACGGCGTAGGCACGCCACGGGCGCCACGCCTGCGAGCGGGCCTCGGTGGCGCGTTCGCTCAGCCGCTGGCCTTGGCCCAGCACCTGCTGCAGCACCAGGTCGCCAGCGGGGAACGCATCGGGCATGCCCATCGCCCGCAGCGCCATGTAATGCGCGGTCCACGGGCCGATGCCGGGCAGGGCGACGGCCTGTTGGATGAACTGTTCCAGCGTCTGTGCGCGGCTGAAATCTAGGCGGCCTTCGGCGCAGGCCAGTGCAACCGCGCGCAACGTGGCGGCGCGGGTACGTGGCAGGCCGATGGACTCCAGCGGGGCTTCCACCAGCGTCGCCGGGGCGGGGAACTGACGGTCCAAACCCTCCGGCATGCCGGGCAGGTGCTCACCGAAGCGCTCCACCAGGCGCCGCGCCAACGTGGTGGCCGCTGCCACGCTGACCTGCTGGCCCAGCACGGCGCGCGCGGCGACCTCAAAACCGTCCCAACCGCCGGGGATGCGCAGGCCCGGGCGCTGGGCGATGCCGCGTGCCAGCAGCGGCTCGTGCTGGAGGCTGGCATGCACGGTGGCCAGGTCCGCATCCAGGTCGAACACGCGCCGTACCCGCGCAACGATGGCGGGAATGGCACGCGGGTCAGTGGTGCCCAGCTGCAGACGCAGCTCCGGGCGTTTGGGGTCGGCGGTGACGCGGATCAGACTGGCGCTGCCGTTGGCGACAATCACCCGTTGGTAGCTGTCGTCATTGATGCATTCAATACCCGGCAACGAACGCTTGCGCAGGAACGCCAGCATCGCCGCGAAATCCAAGGGTGGCCGGTACGCCAACCGCAGCACCGGCTCGCCACCGTTGACCGCGCCACGTTGCCGACGCAGCGCGCTGGGCGGCATGCCGCAGCCGGCCAGGAACGCACTGTTGAAGCGGCGCAGGCTGTTGAAGCCAGCCGCCAGGGCGATATGGGTGACCGGTAGCGCGGTTTCGGTCAGCAGCTGTTTGGCCAGCAACAGGCGCCGGGTGGAGTGCAGTTGTGCGGGCGTGGCGCCGAGCCGGGCCACGAACAGCCGCTGCAGCTGGCGCGCGCTCAGGCCCATCGCCGTTGCCAGCGCCGTGGCTGATTGGTCCTGAAGAATGCCCTCGTTGAGCAGCGCCAATGCGCGGTGCAGGGTGTGGTCCTGCAGCAGGCTGGCGTCGTCCGGTGACAGCTCCGGGCGGCAGCGCAGGCATGGCCGGTAGCCGGCGGCAGATGCCGCGGCGGCGCTGGGGTAGTAGCTGACATTCTTCGGGCGCGGCGGCGGTGCCGGGCACACCGGCCGGCAATAGATGCCGGTGGAGCGCACCGCGGTGAAAAACAGCCCATCGAAACGCGCGTCGCGGGCCAGTCGGGCCTGTTCGCATTGGTCGTGGGTGGGCATGGAGGCGGTGTGCATGGGCACAGTCTAGGCCGGTTGCCGGCGCGGTACTGGTCAATTCCGGACATCAATGCGCGTGACGGTCTGTTGTTTAGCAGGGATTGCAGTGCGCCCTGCCATCGGCACTAGACTGTGTGCCTTCCGGCGCGCGCTGCGCCGTTGTACGGAACGCATTGCTGCCCATGTTGCCCAGATTCTGGTGGTCACCGTTGTTGTGTCTCGGGCTGTTGGCCTGCAATCGTCAGGCGCCTGTGGCCAAGCCGGCGGCCGATCCCGCGGTGGCTTCGGCCGCCGATGGTGACCACATGGTCTCGATCAACGCCGCCGATGCGCCAGCGCCGGCTACGCCGGTACTGCCGGCCAAGGGCCGGGAATGGCCGGAGGTGATGCTGGAAAACGGCAAGGCATGGATCAGCTGTGACACCGATTACGCAGGCGAGGCCGGTGACGGTATCGAGCTGGAAGCATTGGACCGCGCCTCCGTGGATGCCGCATTGGCCCCGTGCGAGGAGCGCGGCCTGGTGCGCGTGCGTTATGCCGGCAAGATCAACCCGTCCTTCACGGCCTTGGTGTCGCGGCTGGCAGTGGTGGCCGATGCAATGAAGATCCGCCGCCGCATTCTTGATCTGGATTCCAGCGGCGGCCAGGTCGAAGCGGCGATCGTGGCCGGTGACAGCATTGGTGAGTCCGGCTGGACCATCTGGGTGCGCGAAGGCTCCATCTGCCACAGCGCCTGCGTGTTCGTGCTGGCTGCCGGCGACAACCGCCTGATCTCCGGCAAAGTGGGCATTCACCGGATGATGCGCATCAGCTCCACCGCAACCTCTCGCGCGGAGTTGAACAAAGAGCTGCACGAGGTCTACGACAACGTGAAGGACTACCTGCAGCGCAACGGCGTGGCAGTGGGTGTGGCCGATCTGATGATGACCGTACCCAACCGCAGCCTGCGCCTGTTGACCGGCGATGAGCTCAAACAGTTCGGCCTGGACGGCACCAATGCCGTGCAGGACGACCTGGAGCGGATCAAGCAGATGCGTAAATGCGGCGACGATTTCGTGCGCCGCAAGGATGCCTTCCTGATCGCCTTCGACCGGGAGTGCAAGGTGGAAGGCGTCGATCTGGAAACTGTCACCGGCTGTGGCCAGACCCTGAAGGAGCGCTTCGGCTTCCCGGACGAGGTCTGCCCGGATGAAAGCCCGCTGTCGGAAATCGACACCGCGCTGCTGGTGCCCGAGCCGGTGGCCGTCCCGGCGGTGGATGCCGCCGTCATTGCGCCGGCCAGCACAGTGACGGCCGTACCTTCGTCGCGTCACTGAAAGCCGGTGATGTGCGGCCAACCGTGTTTCGTGGTTGGATGACGGTTCCATTCAACTGAAATGCGTCTTGGGAGAGGGCTATGCGTTGCAGTCGTGTCTTGATGATGGTGTTGTCCCTGAGCGTGCCGGCCGCAGCGGTGACGGCACAGACCCCGGCTCCCGCAGCGGCTCCGGCTGCAGCGGCACCGGCGGCAACTTCGGGCGCGGCGCGTGCAGCCCCCGCCGTGAGCGCGGCGCAGCAGGCACAGTTGGACAAGCAGGATGAAGAAATGACACTCGCCGCCCGGCGGGTGACGCAACTGGTGGATGAAAACCAAGCCGCGCAGGTCTGGGAGGGTGCCTCGGCAGTGGCCCGCAAGGCGGTGACGCGCGAGCAGTTTGTCAGCAGCATCAGTGCCGATCGCGGCAGACTTGGCGCCTTGGTTTCGCGCGGCAAGCCCTCCATTACCCGCGTGCAGTACCAGGCCGGCGCAGCGGTGCCTGAAGGCATCTACACCAATATCAGTTTCCCCACCCGGTTTGCCAACAACGCCCAGCCGGTACGCGAGCTGGTGTCCTTCCGTTTGGACGAAGACAAGGTCTGGCGGGCATCGGGGTATAGCCTGCGCGCGGCCACCAACTGAAGGGCGGTACGCAGAACGTAAGCCGCGGGCGCCGAAAGGCGCCCGTTGTCGTTTCAGCCACTCTGGCGTCACGCTCCTGCCAGCCGTTTGCCCTGCACCTGATCCAGATCAATGTTTCTTTACATCCGGCTGTTTAGGCTTGCTCCCCAGTACCGTGGCGGAGTGTGAAATGCGCAAGGTGGATGTACTGGTGGTGGGCGCCGGCCCGGCCGGGTTGAGCTTGATCCGCAGCTTGGCGGGCAATGGTTTGTCGGTGGCGGTGGTTGAACCGCAGCCCGCTGCCGTGTTGGCCGAGCCGGCTTTCGACGGGCGCGAGATCGCACTCACCCATGCATCGCATCACCTCATGCAGGCAATGGGGCTGTGGCAGCGCATTGATCCGGCGGAAATCTCGCCCCTGCGCAGCGCCCGCGTAATGAATGGCACCTCGCCATTTGCCTTGGGCTTTGCAGCCGAGCGCGAGAACGTGGATCAGCTTGGCTGGTTGGTGCCCAATCACCTCATCCGTCGCGCCGCATGGGAGTCCGTGCAGGGGCAGGCAAACCTGGAGGTGCTGGATGGCACCTCGGTCACCGCCATCGAAACTGACAACGGGGACAACACCGTCACCTTGTCCGATGGCCGCTGCCTCAGTGCACGCCTTGTCGTGGCTGCCGACAGCCGCTTCTCGGCCACCCGGCGGATGATGGGCATAGGCGCGCAGATGCGGGATTTCGGCAAGTCGATGATGGTGTGCCGCCTGCAGTGCGAGCGCTCGCATCGCAACGAAGCATGGGAATGGTTCGGCTACGGCCGCACCTTGGCCATGCTGCCGCTGCCGGGCAATCAGGCCTCGGCGGTGATCACCCTACCGCCGCAACAGATCCAGGAACTGGCGGCGATGGAGGAGGCGCAGTTCGGGCGCACCGTCACCGGATTCTTTGACCGCCGCTTGGGCGACATGCAGCCGGTAGGCACGCGGCATGTCTATCCGCTGGTGGGTGTGTACGCGCACCGGTTTGTCGGCCACCGCTATGCATTGGTGGGTGATGCAGCAGTAGGCATGCACCCGGTCACCGCGCACGGTTTCAATTTTGGTCTGCAGAGCCAGCAGCGGCTGGCGCAGTTGATCAACGAGGCAGCAGGGCAGGGCGGCGATATCGGCGCGGCAGCGTTGTTGGCGCGCTACGAGCGTGGGCATCGGCTGGCGACGCGACCGCTGTACGAGGCCACCAATGCCATTGCCGCGCTGTACAACGACAGCCGCCTACCGGCCCGGCTGCTGCGTGGAGCGGCATTGCGGGCGGCGCACGGCGTTGTTCCGTTCAGGAAATTGATTGCCGGGCACCTGACCCAGCGCAGCGCCTGAGCGGGCGCTGGCAAACGGGGTGAGCGCAGTGCTGCGGAGCCTTCAGTGCTCCTGCAGCCGGCGCTCAACGCTTCCGGCAATGGGCTGGCTTATTCCGCAGCAGCCAGCACGCGGATCTGCACGTCGCCCAGCACCACCTGCTGGCCGGCGCGGATTTTGCAGGCTTTGCGCAGTTCGACTTCGCCATCGACGGTCACCTGGCCTTCGCTGATGATCATCTTGGCTTCGCCGCCGCTGGTGACCAGGTCGGCCAGTTTCAGCAGCTGCTTCAGCTCCACGTATTCACGGTCAAGTTCAAAATCAATCTGCTGCATGGTCTTCACAGGGGGGAAATCGGGCGCTATTGTGCGCCAATGGGTCGCCTGAGGGGCGCTCCAACGGCTGGCCTGTGGTCGCCAGCTGAACGGATACTCGGCCCCCACGCGACAGCAAGGGGTTTCTGGGCGCACAATATGCGTCTTTTCGCCCGCCCGTTCGCGGCGGTGCCCCCGGAGTTCCCATGTCCCAAGAATCCCCCGCGCCGCTGCTGTTTGCAGATCTCGGCCTATCAGAGCCTGTGATGAAAGCCGTAGCCGCTGTTGGCTACGAGTCGCCGTCACCCATCCAGGCCGCCACCATTCCCGCCATGCTGGAAGGTCGCGACGTGCTTGGCCAGGCGCAGACCGGTACCGGCAAGACCGGTGCCTTCGCGCTGCCAGTGCTGTCCAACATCGACCTGTCCGCCACCAAGCCGCAGGTGCTGGTGTTGGCCCCGACCCGTGAGCTGGCCATCCAGGTGGCCGAGGCGTTCCAGAGCTATTCGGTGTCCATGCCCGGTTTCCGTGTGCTGCCGGTTTACGGCGGCCAGCCCTACGGCCAGCAGCTGTCGGCCCTGCGCCGCGGCGTGCACGTGGTGGTGGGTACCCCGGGCCGCGTGATCGATCACCTCAACCGCGGCACGCTGGATCTGTCCGAGCTCAAGACCCTGGTGCTGGACGAAGCCGACGAAATGCTGCGCATGGGCTTCATCGACGACGTCGAAGCCGTGCTCAAGAAGCTGCCGGAACAGCGCCAGGTGGCCTTGTTCTCGGCCACCATGCCGCAGCAGATCCGCCGCATCGCGCAGACCTACCTGCGTGACCCGGTGGAAGTGACCATTGCCTCCAAGACCACCACCTCGGCCAACATCCGCCAGCGTTACTGGTGGGTGAGCGGCATGCACAAGCTCGATGCGTTGACCCGCATCCTGGAAGTGGAGCCTTTCGACGCGATGATCATCTTCGCGCGCACCAAGGCCGCCACCGAAGAGCTGGCCGGCAAGCTGCAGGCACGCGGTCTGTCCGCGGCCGCCATCAACGGCGACATGCAGCAGGCCCAGCGTGAGCGCACCATCGGCCAGCTGAAGGAAGGCAAGCTCGACATCCTCGTCGCCACCGACGTGGCTGCGCGCGGCCTGGACGTGGAGCGCATCAGCCACGTGCTGAACTACGACATTCCGTACGACACCGAAAGCTATGTGCACCGCATTGGCCGTACCGGCCGTGCTGGCCGCAGCGGTGACGCGATCCTGTTCGTCACCCCGCGTGAAAAGGGCATGCTGCGCCAGATTGAGCGGGCCACGCGCCAGCCGATCGAAGAAATGCAGCTGCCGAGCGTGGACGCGGTCAATGACACCCGCGTCAGCAAGTTCATGGAGCGCATCAGCCAGACCCTGGCCAGCGGCGGTACGGACTTCTACCGTGACCTGGTGCAGCGTTTCGAGGCCGAAAACAACGTGCCGGCCGTTGAAGTGGCCGCTGCGTTGGCCAAGCTGCTGCAGGGCGATTCGCCGTTCCTGCTGAGCACGCAGGTGCGTGAGCGCCAGCCGTCGTCGTTCAATGAGCGTCCGGAACGTGCGCAGCGTGGTGATCGTGATGGTGGTTTCTCGCGTGGTCGTGACGACCGTGGTGAACGCCCGGCACGCTTCGAGCCGCGTTTTGAGCGTGGCCCGCGTCAGGACGGCGAGCGCGCACCGCGTCCACCGCGTGGCGAAGGTGAGTTTGGCGAGCGTCCGCGCCGCGAAATGGCACCGCGCAGTGCGCCGGATGCCGGCATGGAAACCTACCGCATCGAAGTGGGCCACACCCACGGCGTGAAGCCGGCCAACATCGTCGGTGCCATCGCCAACGAGGCAGGCCTGGAAAGCCGTTACATCGGCCGCATCGACATCCATGACGGTCACTCGGTGCTGGATCTGCCGGCTGATATGCCCAGCGACGTCCTGCAGCACCTGAAGAAGGTGTGGGTGTCCGGCCAGCAGTTGCAGATGCGCCGTGTTGAGGAAGGCGAGAACCTCGATTCTCCGGCCCCGTCCAAGCCGCGTTTCGACAAGAACAAGCCGGGCGGTCGTCCGGGGCTGCGCCCGGGTGCACCGGCAACGCACCCGCGTCGTGACGGCTTCAAGCCGCGCGGTCCGCGCAACTTCTAAGGGTTGCTGCAACCTAGCTGAGTAAACAACCCCGCGTATGCGGGGTTGTTTTTTTTTGCGCGCCTGAAGCTCCTTCAACGGCGCCTGCGGGATGCAGGGCGTTGCCAAACCCCGGCCCATAAGGGCCCGGCACGCGAACGGCGCAGGAAGTTCAGTTTCGGGCACGCGTCGGGAAGAGCCAAGTTATTGCCGGCGCTGAACAACATGCGCGCCTTCACATATCGTCATCACCGTGATGTTGCGATAATCCGCGCAATTGCATCGGGGGGCGCATAAGGAAAGTCATGGCTGACGGCGGGGGGGCAACGGAACGGCAGGGTGATCGCAGCTGGGCGGTAGGGGTGCTGGCGTTGCTGTTGGCGTTGCTGTGGCCGCTGGCCGGCTTTGCGCAGGTGCTGGAGGTCGACCGTGACTATCTGTTGCTGGGCAAGGCGACCGACCAGCAGGCACCGGTGCGGACGTGCACCCCGGAAATCCTCGCGCGGTTGGGCAACGTCATCCAAGTGCAGCCGCCGGCCGGTGGCTGGCCCGGTGCACCGCAGGCGGTGGATGTGTTCAACGTGTTCGCCGGCGAGGTGATGATTACCCACGGTGAGCGCCAGGTGTGTGGCCATATGCAGGATGCGCGCACCCGTGATTCGCGGTTCCGTGCGGGCATCGGCATGGTGCTGGTGCCGCCTGAGGGCAATCTCGATCCGATTCTTGTGGCGTGGGAGCAGCCGCTCAAAGCGCGCTGGATTCCCACCGTGCGGCTGGGGGCGCCCAGTCCGGTACAGCAGGTCGATACTGCCCGGCTGCTGGTTCGCACGGCCTGCATCGCCATTGCCTTGGCGCTGGCGCTGTCTGCCTTGATGGGCTTTTTCACCACCGGTGGCCGGGACTTTCTCACCTACACCTTTGTGTGCGGGTTGCTGGTGGTTTGGCAGTCCATCCTCAGTGGACTCAGTGGCTACCCGTGGCCGTGGTTGCCGCTGGGCCGCGCCGCGCCGGTCTGGATGGTGGCCGTTACCGCGCTGAGCTACGGGGTGATGATCTGGATGTTGTGGCGCCTGTGCGGCGGCCGCCGAGTGATGCGCAGTTCGCGCGCTGTCATGGTCTGGGTGGCAGCGGTAATGGTGGCGGTGGCGTTGTTGACGCCCTTCATGCCCCGTTACCTGCTGGCGTTCACCGCCAACGCATTGGACAGCGTGTTCGCACTGGCGTGTGTGCTGGCTCTGGTCGCAGGCTTTGTGTCGTTGCGCCGTGGCCATTACCACGTGGTGGATGGCATGGTGGCGGTGGTCCCCTTGCTGCTGCTGATGCTGGCCGACGCTGCAGGCAGCAGGCTGATGGTCGAGTACCGGGTCGAGGCCGTGCAGGTCGCGGTGACCTGGTTCCTGATGATGTCGGCCTACTCGCTCAACCGCAGCTTGGGTGTTCTGCGCAAACAGCGTGACGAAATGCGCCAGCTTGCTGATACCGATACCTTGACCGGCCTGCCCAATCGGCGTGCCGGCCTGCGCCAGCTGGAACAGTACCTGCTGGAAACCCGCCTGCACGGGCAGCCGCTGTCCATTGGCTTTCTGGATATCGACCTGTTCAAGCAGATCAACGACCGCTACGGTCACGACGTGGGCGATCAGGTGCTGGTGTCGGTGGCGCGGACGCTGGAATCGGGCGTACGCAACCGCAACGACGTCATCCGCATGGGCGGTGAGGAGTTCCTGATCCTGCTGCCCGGCAGCAGCGCCGACGTTGCGCTGCCCCGGTTGGAGCAGCTGCGCGAACGTGTGGGACAGCAGGCCAGCGACCTGGGGCATGAGGGGCTGGTGGTGAGTTCCAGCATCGGCCTGGCCGAACTGCAGCCCGACGATGATGTCGCTGCGCTGCTGCGCCGTGCCGACAACGCCATGTACCGGGCAAAACGTGGCGGCCGTAACCGCGTGGTGGATGCGCGCGATGCGCCATTGGCCGGCTGAACGCGCCGCGCGCTGTTCGGCCCGAGGGCGATGGCGGATAATTGCCCGATGACAATTCGACTCAACAAGCACATTGCCGAAACCGGCTTCTGTTCCCGCCGCGAGGCCGACCGGTTGATCGGCGAGCGCCGCGTCACCGTCAACGGCATCGCCGCCGGCACCGGCGCGGTGGTGGGCGAGGGCGACGAAGTACGGGTGGACGGCCAGCCGCTGCGTTCGCGTACCGTGCAGAAAAGCACCGGCCGCAAACACGTCTACATCGTCCTGAACAAACCGGTGGGCGTTACCTGCACCACTGAAAGCGCGGTCAAGGGAAACATCGTTGACTTTGTCGGCCACGAGCAGCGTATTTTCCCGATTGGCCGTTTGGATAAAGAGTCCGAAGGGCTGATCCTGATGACCAGCAACGGCGACATCGTCAACCAGATTCTGCGCGCCGAAAACGGCCACCAGAAGGAATACCTGGTGGCGGTGAACAAGCCGGTCACCGATGAATTCCTGCGCGGCATGGCCCGTGGCGTGCGCATCCACAACCAGATGACGCTGCCGTGCCGCACCTCGCGTATTGCCAAGTTCGGCTTCCGCATCATCCTGGAGCAGGGCTTGAACCGGCAGATCCGCATGATGGCCAGCGAGTTCGGCTTCCGCGTCACCCAGTTGCGCCGCGTGCGTATCGACAACGTCAAGATCGGCGCGCTCAAGCCCGGCCAGTGGCGCAACCTCAGCGAGCAGGAACTGCGCGGCCTGCTGCCGCAACAGCGTGAATGGTGAAGTGTGACTGCCTCACCGCGCCTTGCGCGCGGTGAGGCTAGACTCTCCCGCGTGTGAGAAGGCGAGGAACCTCGCCGGACCCGGGAGCTGCGCAATGATCAAACCGCCAAAGCCCGTCAACGAAGCGGCACGTCTGGCTGCGCTGCAGCGCTATCGCATTCTCGATACTGACCGCGAGCCGGCGTTTGATGACTTGGTGACCATCGCCCGCACGTTGTGCGGGACGCAGATGGGCGCGGTGACCTTGATTGATCGCGACCGGCAATGGTTCAAGGCGCTGCAGGGGCTGGAGGCCGAGCAGACGCCCCGGGACGAGGCGTTCTGTGCTCACACCATCCTGCATCCGCTGCAGCTCACCGTGGTGGAAGACGCCCGCCAGGACGCCCGGTTTTCGGGTAATCCGTCGGTGTTGGGGGAGCCCCACATCCGCTTCTACGCAGGCGCACCGCTGCTGAGCAGTGACGGCCAGTCGCTGGGCTCGCTGTGCGTGTTCGATTCAACTCCCCGGCGGCTCAATGGCCCGCAGGCCGAAGCGCTGGCCGCCTTGTCGCGGCAAGTGAGCAATCTGCTGGAAATGCGGGTGCTTCGGCGGCAGATCGACCACCATCAGGCAGAGCACGACTGGTACGAGGCGCGCCTGGCCGAGTACTACCAGCAGCTTGAACAGACGAACCTGGAGCTGTCGGAACAGACCCGCACCGATCCGTTGACCGGTCTGCCGAATCGACGCGCCTTGGCCGCAGCGCTTTCCGATGCGATTGAACGCAGCGCCGAGGTGACGCCTGCAGTGGCCATCGTTGATATCGACCACTTCAAGATGGTCAACGACATTCATGGGCACGATGAAGGCGACCGGGTGCTTACCGAACTTGCCAATGCACTGCGCTCGCAGTTTGCCGCACGCGGCATGGCGGCCCGCATCGGTGGCGAGGAGTTTGTGATCCTGATGCCGGAAACTCCGTTGAATCAGGCCGAGCTGCAATGCCACTACCTGCGCGAATCGGTGAGCATGTTGCCGGTAGGGCTGCCTATCACCTTGAGTATTGGTCTGGCTGCGCACCGCTCTGGCGACACGCCGCAGGACACACTGCGCCGCGCCGATGCGGCGCTTTACCAGGCCAAGCACCAGGGCCGTGACCGCGTGGTGGTGGCGGATTGAGCAGCAAGCGCGTGGCGTTCAAACCACGCGCCTAGATGGCTGCCGTTCGACGCCGAGTGCGGTTGAGCAGCGGGTGCAGGAAAACACCGCCCAGAATGATGGCCACGCCCAGATAGAACCGCGGCGTCAGCTCGTGCTGCTCGCTCAGGAAAAGTGCCGCCAGCACGATGGCGTAGACCGGCTCCAGATTGGTCACCAGCTGCACGGTGTAAGCGCTGAGATGACGCAGGGCCACCAGTGCCAGCGCGAACGGCAGCAACGTGCACAGCCCAGATAGCACCAGCAGCAACATGCCGTCGTGCAGGTTGGGTAGCACCCATAGGTCGCTGGCCAAGGCCGGCAACAACAGCGGCAGGGCTGGCGCCAACAAGGTCAACGTCAGCGTGCCGGCACCCAATTCCACGGCGGTGACGGTGAGGGGGTCGGCATGGCTGACCAGGCGTTTGTTGAGTGAACCAAACAACGCCACCAGAAAGGCGGAGGCGGCACCGACGGCGACACCCAGGCGCATGCCGTCGGGTACGCCGCCCACCACCAGGGCCACGCCGGGCAACACCACGATGGCCAAGGCGAGTTCCTTCAGCTGGAAAGGCCGCCGCGCGATCCACGGTTCGATCACCGAGGTGAACACCGGTGCCAAGGCAATGCAGGTGGCCGCAACCGAGGCATTGGCCAGCTTCACGGAGCCATAAAAGGTGAGCCAGTGCAGCGCGACCAATGCGCCGACAGCGGCATAGCCCATGGCCAGCTTCGGCGTGAGTGCGGACAGCCCGCGCCACACGCGCGGCAGCAGTGCCAGCATCACGACCACCAGCAACATGCGCCACCACACCAAGGGCAGCGCGGGCAGGGTGATGAGCTTGCCGAGGATGGCGGTGATGCCCCACAGCAGGACACAGAAATGGATTTGAAGCAGGGCTTTGCGGGTATCAGGTGTCGACATGCGGGAATTGTCGCTGAAACGCCCGTTCATCGCCGTAGCGATTGCTTCAGGTTTGCCCCCAAAGGCGCAGCAGTTCGCGTGCGGCGGCGGGATTGCGATGCTTGGCGGCACTGATGAAGTAGATGAAGACCTCGCGTGGCGTATGGGGCGCGGCGGCGGTCGCAACGTGCGGCAGGTCCTGTGGGTCTTCACCGTTACGCCATGCATGGGCACGCTGGTTCCACTGCGCCAGTTCGGCGGGTGGGTAACCGGTGAGGTGTTCGTCGCGGCTGTGCATCAACCGCGCATAGACAAAATCGCTGCTCAGGTCGGCCGCGTTGGGGTGCTCGGGCGAGTCGGTGTAGACCAGTGCTACGTTGTGTTGCCGGGCAAGTGCCACGGTTTCCGCATGCAGAAACGCAGGGTCGCGGATTTCCAGCGCATGCCGCTGGCGGCGGCCGTTCACCTGAGCGGGCAACAAGGAAAGAAAACCCGCCACGTCATCGCGGTCCAGCGAGCGCCCGGAATCGAACTGCCACAGCAGCGGGCCAAGCCGGTCGCCCAGGTGGCTGATGCCGTCGATGAAGTCCTCGATCTGCCCGCCCGTGGCCGACAGCCTGCGCGCAGTGACGATGCGCTTGGGTGCCTTGGCCGAGAATACGAAGCCCTCCGGCGTGGCATCGCGCCAGCCGGCATACACCGCTGGTTTCTGCGTGCCGTAGTAGGTGCCGTTGATCTCGATGCTGGTCAGCTGGCGGCTGGCGAACTCCAGCTCGCGGCGCTGTACCAACCCGGTTGGATAGAACATGCCGCCGCGCCACGGCGCGTACACCCAGTCGCCGATGCCGACGTGGATGCCGGCGGCGGGGGATGTGGGGGTGAACAGATCGTTCATGCTGATTGGCCGCGCAAAGCCGCATTGTGCCTTGTCCGGTGGCATCGGCGTGGCGCCGGCCCGCCGGGCAGGGGACGGGGGGAAGAGGTAAAATGCCGCGATTCCAACTTCTGCGCCTGTCATGACCGTTCGCACTCGTTTCGCCCCCAGTCCCACCGGCTACCTGCACATTGGCGGCGCCCGCACTGCGCTGTACTGCTGGCTGGAAGCCCGTCACCGTGGCGGTGAGTTCGTGCTGCGCATCGAAGACACCGACCGCGAGCGCAGCACCCAGGGCGCCATCGACGCGATTCTGGAGGCGATGGAATGGCTGGGCCTGGGCTACGACGAAGGCCCGATCTACCAGACCCAGCGCGTCGCCCGTTACAAGGAAGTGGCCGAGCAGTTGGTCGCTGACGGCAAGGCGTACTACGCCTACGAAACCAAAGAAGAGCTGGACGCCATGCGCGAGGCCGCCATGGCCAAGCAGGAAAAGCCGCGCTACAACGGCGCCGCGCGTGAGCTGAAGCTGCCGTACAAGGACGATGCCAACCGCGTCATCCGTTTCAAGAATCCGCTGGAAGGCACGGTGCTGTTTGATGACCTGATCAAAGGCAACATCGAGATCGCCAACAGCGAGCTGGACGACATGGTCATCTTCCGCCCGGACGGCTACCCCACCTACAACTTCGCGGTGGTGGTGGACGATTGGGACATGCAGATCAACGAGGTCATCCGCGGTGACGACCACATCAACAACACCCCGCGCCAGATCAATCTGTATGAAGCCATCGGCGCCCCGGTGCCGAAGTTCGGCCACATGCCGATGATCCTGGACGAGCAGGGCGCCAAGTTGTCCAAGCGCACTGGTGCGGCTGACGTCATGCAGTACAAGGACGCCGGCTATCTGCCCGAAGCGCTGTTGAGCTATCTGGCCCGTTTGGGTTGGTCGCACGGTGACCAGGAAATCTTCACCCGTCAGGAACTGATCGACCTGTTCGACGTGACCAACTGCAACTCCAAGGCCGCGCGTCTGGACATGGCCAAGTTGGGCTGGGTGAACCAGCACTTCCTGAAGACCGAAACGCCGGAGTCCATTGCCCCGCAACTGGTGTACCAACTGGAAAAGCTGGGTCTGGACGTGAACAACGGCCCGGCGGCAATCGACGTGGTCATCGCACTGCGCGAGCGCGTACAGACGTTGAAGGAAATGGCCGAGAAGGCGGTGGTCTGGTACACGCCGCTGACCGAGTACGACGAAGCGGCTGTGGCCAAGCACTTCAAGGTTGGTGCCGATGCGCCACTGGGCAAGGCACGCGAGCTGCTGGCGGCGCTGCCGCAGTGGAGCGCCGAAGCCGTTGGCGTGGCATTGCACGACACCGCCGCTGCGCTGGAAATGGGCATGGGCAAGGTCGCCCAGCCGCTGCGCGTGGCCATCACCGGCACCCAAGTGAGCCCTGACATTTCCCATACCGTCTACCTGGCGGGCCGCGACGAGGCCTTGAAACGCATCGACGCCGCACTCATCAAGGTAGCCAAGGCCTGATCTTTCGAGGTGGTTATGACCGAATCGCACTCCTGCACCGCCCCACATCACCACGTCGACGACGCGGCGGATTTTGTCGCGGTGGTCGAACGGGTGTGCCGTGAGCGCGGGCTGCGGCTGACGCCCATCCGCGCCAACGTGCTACGCCTGATCGCCGAGGCAGGAAAGCCGGTCAAAGCCTACGAACTGCTGGAGTGGGTGCGCGAAGGCAAGGGCGTGGGCGCCGATGCGCCGCCCACGGTGTACCGCGCGCTGGATTTTCTGATGGCCAATGGCTTCGTACACAAATTGGCGTCGGTCAATTCGTTCGTCGCCTGCCACCACCCCAGCAGCAACCAGCACTCGGTACCGTTTCTGATCTGCGACCGCTGCCATAGCGCAGTGGAACTGGAAGACCGCGACATCGTCCGCCAGCTGGAAGCCCGCGCCAAGGAGCTCGGCTTCAAACCGCAGGCGCAGACGCTTGAAGTGCATGGTTTGTGTGCGAGCTGCGCGGGCTGAGGCATTGCGTCATGGGGGAATGAAAAAGGCCGCAGATGAGCGGCCTTTTTGTTTTCTGATGCTTGGACTGCGGCCTTGGTTTCAACCCCGGTTCCGCGCCCCGGCCCCTGCATTGAGGCAAGACGGTTTGATGGGCCGTGAGCCGGTGGTTCGCAGGCCGTTGCTTTCACCCCGCATGCGGGTGAGGGCCAACGCAATGTTAGTCATTCGCGCGATACACCACGTCACCATCCTTGATGGTCTGCAGCACCTTGATCGTATGCAGTTGTGGTCGGGCGATGGTCAACGGGTTGTCGGACAGCACCACCATGTCGGCGCGCTTGCCGACTTCCAGCGAGCCTTTGCTGGCCTGTTCGGCATATTGTTCGGCGGCCCACAAGGTGATGGATTTCAGCGCCTGCTCCGGTGTCACCCGTTGCGCGGGGCCCAATACATGGCCGCTGCGGGTGGTGCGGTTGACGGTGGCATCCAGCACGCGCATGGCGTCCGGAAACACCACCGGCGCATCGTGGTGCGAGGTGAACTTCATGCCCGCAGCCAGTACCCAGCCGGTGGGCGAAATGTTCTCCGCACGCTCCGGGCCCAGTACGGATTCGCGATGCCAGTCGCCCCAGTAATACGTGTGCATGGGGAACAGTGACGGAAAGATGCCCAGCTTGCGGATCGGGTCGATCTGGTCACGGCGCAGGGTCTGCCCGTGAATCAAGATCGGCATCAGGTGATTGTCCGGATGTGCGGCTTCGGCAGCGGCCACGGCGTGGATGAGCTGGTCGATGGCAGCGTCGCCGTTGGCATGCGCCTGCACCTGCCAACCGTTTTCCCACGCCTTGTCGAGCAATGCGTTGACCTGTGCGTCGGGGAACGCCGGGTAGCCCGCGTAATCGGGTTTTTCCCCCTCCGGAACTTTGTAGTAAGGCTGGCTCAACCACGCGGTTTTGCCTTGCGGTGAGCCATCCAGACTGATTTTCACGCCGCCGATGCGGAAGTGGTCGGTGTACTTCAAGCCGTAGTACGGGCCGTGCATTGCCGGGTCGGTAAGCGCTACCTGGATGTCGGGATAAGACACCACATCAATCTTCAACTTGCCGGCTTTGCCCGCCAAGGGAAGCATGGCCAGCGTGCCGGCATCGGTCTTGGCGTCCTGTGCGGTGGTGTAGCCGAATTTCATGTAAAGCGCCTGGCCGGCTTCAAGCATGGCCATGGCCTGTTCAAGCGTCATTACCGGCATCAGTTTGGCCAGCGCAAGGTTATGCGCGCTTTCTTCCAGTACGCCGTCGGGAATGGATGTGCCTGGCTCCCGGCGGATCACGCCACCTTCGGGGTTGGGCGTGTCGGCGGTGATGCCGGCCATCTCCAGCGCCTTGCTGTTGTAGCTGCCCAAGTGGCCGGATTGATGCATCAGGATGATCGGGATGTCGGTGGCGATGGCATCCAGTTCGGTACGGGTCGGGTGGCGTTTTTCCGCCAGTTGCGAATCGTCATATCCGAACCCGATAAGCACTTTGTAGCCACCGGGCACCGCGCTGTTGGCGCGGAACTCGCGCATGATTTTCTGCAGTGCGGGGATCGAGTTGCCTTCGCCATCGGGTGCCGGCAACAGGTTGGCCGACAACGCCTGCAGACCAACGCCGGAGATGTGCCCGTGCGCATCAATGAAGCCGGGTGTCAGCGTGTGGCCTTGCAGGTCCACCTGCTGAGCGCTGGGGCTGAAGCGCAGCGCCGCGTTGCGTTTGCCGACGAAAGCGATGTTGCCATCGCGCACCACCACGGCTTCCGCCTGTGGCTGCTTGTCGTTCATGGTGATGATGGGCCCGCCGGAATAAAGCGTGTCCGCGTGTGGCGTAGCGTTGGCAGCGGTGGTCATCAAGGCCGCCAGGATCGAAACGGTGAGGGGGAGTCGCATCGCTTTTTCTCCGGGCCCATTGGGCGATGCGCAAGCCTAACGCAGTTGCGCGGAACCGGATGTGCACGTGCTGCCGCAACGCAGCGCACTAAATGCGGCGGCTGACTTGGAACTGGCTTGGATGCGGCGTTCTGCGCAGGCTTACCTGGTAGGTTCGTTCTGCGCCGCGGCGGCGGTATCTACTTCCACCACCACCGACATGCCCGGGCGCAGGCGCGCAGCGAGGGCTTGGCCGGCATCAATGCTTATGCGGATGGGCAGGCGCTGCACCACCTTGGTGAAGTTGCCGCTGGCGTTGTCCGGCTTCAATACCGAAAACTCCGAGCCGGTGGCCGGTGCGATCTGCTCGACATGGCCGGTCAGCTTCTGGCCCTGGAAGGCGTCCACACTGAAGGTCGCGGGTTGACCGATCGCCATCTTCCAGGTCTGGCCTTCCTTGTAATTGGCCACCACCCAAAGAGTGTCTGGCACCAGAAACAGCAGCTGGCTGCCGGCGGTGACGTACTGGCCTTGGCGAACGCTGGCTTCGGACACCTGGCCGTCGCGCGGCGCTTTGATGACGGTGTTGTCCAGATCTATCTGCGCAAGCTTCAGCGCGGCCTCGGCGTTGGCGACCTTGGCTTCCAGCCCACGTCGCGCTACCTGCGTGGCGGTGAGGTTTTCTTCGGCGATGCGGATGGAGGCCTGCGATTGCGCCACGCCTGCATTGGACGACTGCACGCTGGCGCGCAGCTTGTCGCGGTCACTGTTGGACACAAGTTGCTGGGCGGCCAGTTGCTCGTAGCGGCGAAGTTCGGCCTGGCTCTGATGTTGTTGCGCACGCCCTGCCGCAAGCGTGGCCTGTGCCGAGGCGATCTGCGCGCGGTTCTGCGCTTGGCTCTGGTCGGAGTTGGCCAGCTGCGCCTGTGCATCGGCCAGGCTCGCTTCAGCCTGTTGGACATGCTGCTGATAGATGCGCGCATCAATATGCAACAGCGGCTGGCCCTGTTTGACGAAGTCGAAATCCTTCACCAGCACATCGGTGACATAGCCGTTGACCTGCGGCGCCAGCACCGTGACCTGGCCGCGCACATAAGCGTTGTCGGTATGCACGTAAGGGCTGTTGAACGGCCACAATTGCCACGCGCGCAGGATCAGCGTCAGCCCCAGCAGGGCGACGATGATCATCACCACGACCGCGGTGCGGCTGGGGCGGTTGTACTTGGACACCTGCGCAGGTGGCGGTGTGGCAGCGGCGGTCTGTGTGTTGTTGCTCATGTTTTTGCCTGGTTGTTCGTGGTGCCGGCGCGGAGGGGCCGGATCACCTGTTTCACGCGTGGGTTGCGTAGTGTCACTTCCAGCAACAGCCAACTCAGGAAGCAGATGGCCACCCAGCCGCTCAGGGCGAAGACATCGTTGAAAGCGCGGACGTTGGCTTCGCGTTTGGCACTGGCTGCAAGCGCCGCAGTGGCCTGCACCTTGAGTTGCACCGGGTCGGTGATGATGCGGGCGTAGCCTTGTTGCTGCAGCTGCAGTCGGCGTGCCACCTGCGGATCGGCGGGGTTGAGCTGGCTGACCAGGTCGGCGGAATACACATGTTCGCGATGCAGCTGGTAGCTGCTCAGCAATGCCGAGCCGGCCAGGCTGCCAAAACTCTGCGTCAACGACAGCACCACGATGAAGGACACGATGTAGTCCAACCCGCGCGCCATCGCCTGGCGGATGCCCATCAGCATCAGCGGCCCCATGAACATGCCGCTGCCCACCGCCGCCAGAAACTGGCTGAGCGCGAAATCCATCGGCCGGTCCATGCTGGTGCGGTGTTGATCAAGGAACGCGGCGCTGCCCAGCAGGATGATGGACGTCAGCAGCTGCGGGATGAGCGCCTTCGGCCCGAAGGTCAGCGCACCGGCGGCGATGCCGACCAGCACGCCGAGCAGGATCACCGCAAACAACGGTGCCATCTGGTCGGGCCCCATGCCCAGCGTGCGCATCATGGTGACCATGCCGTAGGACTGTTCGTTGGTCAGGAAGCGGATCAGAAACGCGCCCACGATGAAGCGCAGCATCACTGGCCCCATTAGCCAACGTACCTGCAGCAGTGGGCTGCGGCGCTGGTGCTCGATGCACAGCCCTGCGGTGATCAGCACCACCGCCGCCGCCAACGCCCAGCCCAGCCACGGCGAATCAAACCACCAATGCAGATAGCCTTGGCTCAGCACCACCACCAGCAAAGCAAGGCCCGGCGCCAGCAATGCGAAGGTGAGGAAATCCTTGCGCTCGAACACTTTGATCTGGATGCCCGGCGGCAGCTTCAACACCACCACAGCGGCAAAGGCACATAGCGCCAGCCCGGCTTCAAACAGATACAGGTTCTGCCATTCGCCATGGTCAAGCAGGCTGGGCGAGAGCAGCCAGGCAAGCGGCATTGCCAACTGCGACAGGCCCATGCCGATCACCAGCAGGTTGCCCACGTAGCGGCGGGGCAGTGCCTGCAGCATGTACAGCGTGCCCAAGGTGGTACAGGCCGCACCGGCAAAGCCACTGCCGGCGCGCACCAGCAAGGTGGTGGTGTTGGTGCCGACAAACAAATGCAGCACGGCCAGCACAGCGTAGGTGCCCAGCCCTATTTCAGCGAACAGACGGATGCCGTATTCCTGGCGGAACTTGAACACCAACAGGTTGGCACTGACGTTGACCATCAGATATGCCGCCACCAACCAGTTGGCCTCGCTGGCCTGCAGCCCCATCTGCCCGGTTATCCACGGCAGGTTGGCGCTGATCAGCGCATTGCCCAGGCCGCCGGTGATCGCTACCAACACGGCCACAGCGGCGTAGGCCATGCGCCGATGCGGCGGGTGCCAGGGCATCGAGGCCGAACCGGGCAGGGTGGGTTTTTCGTGCTCCTCCCAGTCTGGAATGGGCTTGAGTGGCTTCATCTGCGTTCCGTTGTGGCCGCGGCGCTCAGCCCGGGACGGAGCAATTCAATCGCACGCCGTGCGAGGGCGGCGCGATCATCTGCGGTGCGTCCGCGCAGGGCGGCGCCGAGCATGCCGGAGATCAACGAAAGGTCGGCCAACTGCAGATCATCGCGGCACAGCCCAGCGGCTTTGGCGCGGTGCAGTGCCGGCTCCATCAGCTGCAGCGCGTATTGGCGGGCCTTGTGAATTGCGGGATTGTCCCGATCCACCGCGCGCCAGTAGTCGGCCAATGCCGGGGAATGCACGATGCGCTGTGCCATGCCTTCGATCAGCTCGAACACGGCGTCGTCGCGGTCACCCAGTTCCTGCAGATGCACTTGGATCTGCTGGATGGTCCGCTGCAACAACGCTTCCATCAATGCGGTGCGGTCGGGGAAGTTGCGGTACAGCGTGGCACGGCCCACGCCGGCACGTTCAACGATGAGTTCCAGCGGGGCAGTGATGCCGTGTTCGCGGAACACCGCGTCAGCGGCGTCCAGCAGCAGGGCGCGGCGCGCAGCGGCATCGGAGCGTATCGAGGACATGGTGCATATTATCCGGACACAATTGTCCGGTTTCAATGCGCCGTGGCTCCAAGGCTGGTTTCCGCCGGCGTTGACGTTCAGTTTGTGGCGAGGGGGCGGCTTACCGGCGCCTCGCGGATGGGCAGGTTCATCAACGCGGCGACCGCCGCCAGCGCCATGTCGCCGTACCACATCCACGTGTAGTCACCGCCGTACTCCAGCGCGATGCCGCCGAGCCACGCGCCGAAGAAGCCGCCAACCTGGTGGGACAGCAACGTCAGGCCGAACAGCGTGCCCATGTGGCGTGGCCCAAACAGCTTGCCCACCAATCCCGCCGTCGGCGGCACCGTTGCCAGCCAGGTGAATCCCAATGCAGCGGCGAACACATAGAACGTGGTGGGTGTTGGCGGCGAAACCAGGTACAGCGCGATGAACACCACGCGGCTCAGGTACATCCAGAACAACAACCACTTCATGCGGAAGCGTTCACCCAGTGCGCCGACAATCAGGCTGCCGGCAATGTTGAATAGGCCAATCAGTGCGATGGAAACCGAAGACACAGTAGGCGATAGCCCGCACAGGGCCACTTCATTGGGCAGATGCGTCACCAGAAACGCGATGTGCAGGCCGCAGGTGAAAAAACCCACATGCAGGCACCAGTAGCTGCGATCACGGAGAGCGCGTTGCAGTTGCGGGCGCAGGGCCTCGCCGTCGGCGGCATCAAGGTGGCGTGGTGCCCGCCTGCGCAGTGGCCAAGCCAATGGCAGTGACAACAGCACGATGGCGGCCAGCGCATAGAGGGCTTTGACCCAGCCGAATGCACTGAGCAGCAGCTGCACCAGAGGAGCAAAAAGAAATTGTCCCAACGAGCCGCCGGCGTTGATGAGGCCTGCGGCCATCGAGCGCTTCTGTGCGGGGATGCGCCATGCGGTGGCGCCGATCAGTACGGAGAAACTACCAGCGCCGGCACCGGCGGCCATCAGCAGGCCAAAGCTCACATTGAGGCCCCACATCGTGGGGGCCAGCGTTGCCACGACAAGGCCCACCGCCAGCAATACGCCACCGCCGACCAGAACCGGCAGCGGCCCGCGCTGGTCGGCCATCGCCCCGAACAACGGTTGCACCGCGCCCCAGACAAACTGACCGATAGCCAGGGAAAAACTGATCTGCGCGATGCCCAGGCCGGTGGCGCTGTTGAGCGGCTCGATCAACAAGCCGCTGGTCTGTCGCACGCCCATTGTCACCATCAGGATGGCCGATGCTGCCAACAATAGGCCCCACGGTGTGCGTGACAACGGAGTCGGGCTCATGCGGTTGGGTCCGTCTGCAGCGTGTTGCTCAGTGCTTCGAGGCGCCGGTTCAATTCGCTCATCTGCCGCTCCCCAAAGCGCGCTTGAATTTCATCCTGCGCCTTCTGCCAAAGCGGTTGCGCCTTCTGCAGACGTCGTTTGCCCGCTGCGGTGATATGCACCTGGCGTTGACGCGGATCATCGCCGGGCTGCGTGCTCAACAGGCCGGCCTCGATCAACGGCTTGAGGTTGCGGCTGAGCGTGGTGCGGTCCATGCCCAACGCTTCGGCCAGTTCGCCAAGTGGGCGCGGCTGGCGGGCGCGTCGCAGTATCGAATAGGCATTGAGGCTGATATCGGCAGCGGCCAGGTGCTGGTCGTAAACCTGCGACACCTGGCGTGCCGCGCGGCGCAGTTGAAAGCAGGTGCAGGGGCTGGGGGCGTCCATCATGGCTTCCGGAAACTGACGGATCGCATTATAGGTGCATATGCACCTATCTTGCATGCCGAGCTTGGAACGCTGGCGCAGCATGTGCGGAAGGGCTGGGCGGATCGGGCAGATTGGCTGAGTGATGAGCCGGGCATGAAAAAGCCCTTCGTCCGCGAGCGGCTGAAGGGCTGGGTGTAGTGCACGGGAAGCTGTTCTTGATGGCGCACTGGCCGTCACCGGGTGCGATGACGGCCAGATTGACGCTGCACCACGAACGTGTGATCAGCCGCTCAGAACCACGCACGGATGCCGAACGCCACGCCACGGCCGGGCAGCGGCGAGTAGTCGCGCAGCAGCGAGGTGTGCGGGCGGGCTTGGCGATTGGTCAGGTTGCTGCCGTCCAGGAACATTTCGTAGCTGTTGCTGCCATTGCGATCCCAGCGGTAGGCCACATGTGCGTCCACCAACGTGTAGCCCGCGCTGGCTTCCTCGTTCTGCGCGACATCCTTCTGGCTGCTGTAACGCACGGCGCCTACCGAGGCACGCCAGCCATCACGCGACCAGCGCAGGTCAGCACCCACGCGTGCCGGTGCGATGCGCGGCAGGTAGCCGCCGTTGGCCAGTTCCACGGTGTAGTTGTGGTTGTGGTCGCCATGCGGCACGGTGAGCTTGGCGGTGCGGCTGCCGCTGCCATCCAGTTCGGCCTTCACATAGTCACCAAACACGCGCAGATCCCAGTCGCCGGCATTGCCTTCAAACATGTGCACGGTGGCCTCGGCCTCAGCGCCCTTGAAGGTGGCGTCCTGTTGCGTCCACAGGCGTACCGGCAGCGATTCGACCACGCCGGTGTCCGCCAGATAGATGAAGTCCTTGAACTTGGTCTGGTAGATGGCTGCCGAGAAATCCAAACGATCGCTATGGGTGTGGATGCCGAGTTCCGCGCGCTGCCCGCGCTCGGTTTTCAGGTTGGCATCGCCGATTTCCAGCGAGCGTGTCGCGATGTGTGCACCGGCGGCGTACAGCTCTTCGTTGGTGGGCGCGCGCTCGGAGCTGTCCAGGCCAAAGCGCAGGTCAACCGAATCATTGAGCTTCCAGATACCGGCAGCCGACAGGTTGGTCGCGTCGAACTTGCGACGCTGGTACTCGCCCGTCGGGTCGAGTTTGATCTGCTCGTGACGTGCGCCAAGTTCCAGCTTGAACGGCCCGAACTGCTTTTCCTGCAGCACAAACACGCCGGCGCTGCGGGTGCCGGTATCAGGCACGAAAGCTTCTTCGCCCTTGGCGCCGAAATCGCCGTTGCTCACCTGCAAGCCAAAGGCGCCGTCCCAGCCGCCGATCTGCTGCTGCACCGCTTCCAAACGGGTTTCGACGCCGCGGTTGGTGAAGCGGGTGGACGGCGTGCCGCCTTCCAGCTCGGTGTGTTCGTAGTCGGTGTAGCCGGCGCGCAGGTTGATGTTCTTCAGGAACGGCACCGGGTTGTAGATACCGGCCTTCATGTCGAAGCGGTTCTGCACCATGTCGATACGCACATCGTGCTCGTCACCTTCTTCCTCATCGCCGTGGTCATGGTCGTGATCGTGCCCATGACCATGATCATCATCGGCATGCACATGCGCACCGTTGGGGATGCCGTAGTTGCTGCGATAGGTGCCGGCAGATACGCCAAAGTAGCCACCTTCGCCCAGCCACGTAGCGCCCAGGCCACCGGCGCGGGTGCGGATGGAGCTGTTGTCCAAGCGACCGCGACGGGGCTCATCGCCATCTGCGTGATCATGGTCATGGCCGTCGTGATCGCCATGTTCTTCCAGGCCATCAATCACCGCATAGCCGGGGATTCGATAGTCGTCACCATTGCGCACCAGACCATCGACATGCAGCACCCAGTTACCGTTGACGCCATCCAGGCGGAACATGCCGCTGCGTTCACTGTTGACTGAGTTGCCGCGCAGTTCGGCGCGGCCGCTGAGCGGGCGGTCGGGGATTTCACTGGCGATACGGCCATCCACCACGTTCACCGCACCACCAATGGCGCCGCTGCCGAACAGCAGCGTGGCCGGGCCTTTCAGTACTTCGATCTGGTCGGCCAGAAACGGCTCGATGCTGGTGGCGTGGTCGGCGCTGACCGTTGAAGCATCCATGTTGCCGACGCCATTGGACAGCACCTGCACGCGCGGGCCTTCCTGGCCACGGATGATCGGGCGGCCGACGCCCGGGCCGAAGAACGTGCTCTGCACGCCAGGCAGCTTGGCGACGGTGTCGCCCAGCGTGCCGCCTTTCTGCTCGTCCAGGCGTTCGCCGGCCAGTACGTCCACCGGGCGCGCCAGTGATTCGGCTGGCCCCTGCAGCGGGGAAGCGGTGACTTTGACTGCCGACAGCTCGGTCAGGTGGTGGCTTTGGCCAGGGATGCTGTTGTCGTCGGCGGCTATGGCCATGCCGGGCAGGGCGGCAGTCAGGGCGACGAAAAGAAGGTGGCGGTTGAGGCGTCGGGGAAATGCGTGCATCGATAAGTGTCCTGGTTGTTACTGTGTATCACTCGGTGGGCGTGCTGAACCACGGAGGGGGCGAGAGAGGAGAGGTGGGTTCGGCTCGGGCAGATGATTATGTTATATTATTCCATAACGCTTCGCCGACCCTGCTGAAAGTCATGCCTCTACCGACCTCGCTGCGCCAGTTCCTCGACCGTTTCGGAGCCACCGGCTCACTGTTGTGTGCCGTGCACTGCGCGGTGCTGCCGGCGTTGCTTGCCGTGGCGCCTTCGTTGGGGCTGTCGTTCTGGTTGAGTGACAGCGTCGAGGCGTCGGTGGTCATCTTTGTGACCCTGCTTGGTTTGGCCAGCCTGATCTGGGGCTATTACCGCCATCGCGCCTTGATGGCGCTGGCATTGTTGGTGCCGGGCCTGGTGCTGCTGTGGGCCGGCCTGCTGCATGACGGTCTGCACCATTCGCAGATACCTCACGCCGTGGTGATGACCTTGGGCGGCGTATTGGTGGGGTTGGCGCATGTGCTGAATCTGCGTTTGAATCACCGCCACGTTCACAGCGCCAGCTGCGCACATTGAGGTCGCGTGCTAGGCTGTACCACTTCATGCGCGGGGGCGCGCTAGCGGCCTCGCCAAACCCGTGCCAGCACGGGGCAATCTGATTTCAAAACCAAGGAGTTGACGACATGGGTAAGGGTGACCGCAAGACCGCCAAGGGCAAGCGCTTCAACGCCAGCTATGGCAATTCGCGTTCGCACACGGTGAGCAAGGTGGCCGTAGGCGCAGCTGCGCCGGTCGCCAAGAAGACCGTCGCCAAGGCACCGGCCAAGAAGGCCGTTGCAAAGAAGGCAGTGGCCAAGGCCAGCTGATTACAGCTTGGCGTTGTACGGAAAAAGCGGCGCTTGCGCCGCTTTTTTTGTGTCTGCCGTTTGCGTTGGCGGCCAGGCCAAGTGCCCGCAATGCGCCGCTCAGGCTGCGGGCGGTGCTTCGGCGCTGAACACCTGGGCGATCACTTCAGACAGCTCTTCCTCGTTGAACGGCTTGGTGATGTAAGCCTTGGCGCCCTGACGCATGCCCCACAGGCGATCAGTATCCTGGTCCTTGGTGGTCACCAGAATCACCGGGATGTGCTGGGTGGTGGCCTCGCGCCGTAGCGTGCGCGTGGCCTGGAAGCCGTTGAGGTTGGGCATCACCACATCCATCAGGATCAGGTCGGGCAACACCGACTTGGCCACTTCCACCCCGGCCGCGCCGTCGGTGGCGGTAAAGGTTTCGTGCCCCAGCTTTTCAACGATGCGCAGGATGCCCATCAGCTGCGACGGTGAGTCGTCGACGATCAGGATGCGTGCCATGTTTTTCCCCAATATCCTGTTTCCCCAAGATGTGGGCGAGTGTAGTGCCGGCCCGCCATGAACGTGAAGCGTTGTGCGTCATGTCCATGGCGCGCCGTGACGGCCATCAATCAATTTTCACGAGAGTACGGCCGAAGGACTTGCCACCCAGCATGGTGTCGAAAACGTCGTGCAGTTCACTCAGTCCCACTTCACGGGTACAGATGGTGTCCAGATGGCGCGGCTTCCAGTCGCTGCCCAGTCGCTGCCAGACCTGCTCACGCACGTCGCGGGCGGTGCCGGCCGAGGCCACGCCCAACAGCGAAACGCCACGGATGATGAAAGGCATGACGGTCATGTCCAGTTCGGCGGTGGCGGCCAGGCCCGCTGCGGCAACGTTGCCGTAAGGTGCGGTCTGCGCCAGAAGGCTGGTGAGCATCTGCCCGCCGACGTTGTCGAGCCCGCCGCCGAAACGGGCCGACTCCATCGGCCGGGTCGTCGCCAATGCTTCGCGGCCCAGTACCTGGCTGGCACCGATGCCGGTCAGGTAGTCCGCCGCCTCGGCCTTGCCACTGATGGCATGCACTTCAAAGCCGGCGCGGCTGAAAATATCCACCGCCAAGGAACCGACGCCGCCGGTAGCGCCGGTCACCGCCAGCGGGCCGTGGGCGGGTGACTGGCGGTTCTCCGTCATACGGAACAGGGCCAGCGCGGCGGTGAAGCCGGCGGTACCCAGGATCATGGCCTCACGCGGGGACAGGCCGCTGGGCAGGGGGATCACCCATTTTGATTCCAGCCGCACGTACTGGCTGTAGCCGCCGTCGCGGGTTTCACTCAGCCCGCAACCGGTGGTCAGCACGGCGTCGCCTTCCTGGAAGGCCGGGTCGCTGGAGGCCACCACCTCGCCGGCAACATCAATGCCGCCAATCAGCGGGAACCGACGGAGGATCTTGCCTTTGCCCGTGCCCGCCAGCGCATCCTTGTAGTTCACCGACGACCATTGGGCGCGGATCACCACCTCGCCGGGGCTGAGCTGGTCCAGCGCCACCTCCTCCACGCCGCTGCGGTAGCCCGCCTCGTCGTTGTGGATGCGGAAGGCGGAAAACTCGGTGGGGAGGGACATGTGGCAGCCTGTATTGAAACGGGGATGTTCAAAGATAGCGGTTGGGAAACGGCAGGTCTGCCCCTATTCCTAGTACGGGCCAGCCTGCTGATGGGCTTGTCAGTACGGTGCGGGCACGGCAAACGCCGGGCCTGACCCCGTGGATCGCACGTTGGCTTAACCGATCTGCGGGAAACTCTCCCGGATTACGGAACCTCTGAACCCGTTCAGAGGCTCCCTTGTTAGAATCGGGATTCGATTGATGGCCGGGCAGGGCGGGGTAACCCGCATTCCGGCCCTTACAGATGGAGCATGCATGGCCTGGAATACACCCGGCGGCAACGGTGGGGACGACAACCGAACTCCCCGCAAGCCGCGTGGCGGCAATGGTGGTGGTTGGGGTGGTGGTTGGGGTGGTGGTCTTCCCGGGCCGTTGCGTGACCTGTTTGATGGCGGTATCTGGCGTTGGGTGCTGGTGGCGTTGGCGCTGCTGGTGTTGTTCTCCAGCTTCCAGTTGATCGGCGAACAGCAACGCGGCGTGGTGCTGCGCTTTGGCGAGTACTCGCGGATTCTGCAGCCGGGCCCCAACTTCAAGCTGCCGTGGCCACTGGAGTCGGTGATCAAAGTCAATGCGACCCAGATCAAAACCTTCAGCAGCAACGTGCCGGTGCTGACCCGCGACGAGAACATCGTCAACGTGGCGGTCAACGTGCAGTACCGCGTTGATGATCCGCGTTTGTATCTGTTTGGCACGGTCGATGCCGACCAGATGCTGGAGCAGTCCGCGCAGAGTGCGGTGCGTGAGCAGGTGGGCCGTGCGGACTTGAATACCGTGCTCAACAACCGTGGCCCGCTGGCTGTGGTCGCCGAGGAGCGCCTGCAGGCCTCGTTGAAGGCTTACAACACCGGCCTCAGTGTGACGGGTTTGACCCTGCCTGACGCGCGTCCGCCGGAAGAAGTGAAGCCGGCCTTTGACGAGGTCAACGGTGCCCAGCAGGTCAAAGAGCGCCTGATCAACGAAGCCCAGGCATACGCCGCCAAGGTGGTGCCGGAAGCGCGTGGTCAGGCCTCGCGTGCCCGCACCACGGCTGAAGGTTACAAGCAGGCCATCGTTGCCCGGTCTGAGGGTGATGCGCGCCGCTTCACCCTGCTGCAGTCCGAGTACAAAAACGCACCGGAAGTCACCCGCAAGCGCCTGTGGCTTGAAACCGTGCAGCAGGTGTTGTCGGAGAACCGCAAGGTCATTGGTGGCGATGGCCGCCAGTTGATTTACGTGCCGATGCCGGCCGATGCCAAGACGACGGGCAATGCCCCGCAGTTGACCCCCGACATGGTGGTGCCGGCCCTGCCGGCAGGCAACGACAGCATCCGCAACCCGGACCGTTCGGTCTCGCGCTCGGCAAATCGTGAGGAGGCGGGCCGATGAAAAACTCTCTTGGAATCGGCCTGCTGGTCGTCGTGCTGCTGGGCCTGCTGGGTTCGGTCTACGTGGTGCGTGAAGACCAGACGGCGATGGTGCTGAACCTGGGCAAGGTGGTACGTGCCGATATCAAACCGGGCCTGCACTTCAAGGTGCCGCTGGTGGAAACGGTGCGGGTGTTCGACCGCCGTTTCCAGGTGCTGGACACCGCGCCTGCACGTTACTTCACCGCCGAGCAGAAGGACGTCAGCGTCGACTTCTTTGCCATTGGCAGGATCTCCGACGTGCGCGCCTACTACCGCGCCACTGGCGGCGACAGCAAGATCGTCAACGCCCGCCTTGCGCCGATCATCACCGACTCACTGCGTAACCAGATCAACTCCCGCACCCTGCAGGCGTTGGTGTCCGGTGACCGTAGTGAGCTGATTGCCGGGCAGCTGCAGAGCATCAACGAGGCCATCAAGCAGTTGGGTATGCAGATCGTTGATCTGCGTATCAAGCAGATTGATCTGCCGACCGACAGCCAGGTGATCAACGACGTTTACGAGCGCATGCGCGCCCAGCGTAAGCAGGAGGCCGCCAAGCTGCGTGCCGAGGGCGAAGAGCAGTCGTTGACCATCCGTGCCCAGGCCGACCGCGAAAGCACGGTCATCGTTGCCGAGGCTGAGCGTGACGCCCAGCAGCTGCGTGGTGAGGGCGATGCGCAGGCCGCGGCCATCTACGGCAAGGCCGGTTCGGCTGATCCTGCGTTCTATGCGTTCTACCGCAGTCTTGAGGCCTATCGTGGCTCGATGACCGACGGCAATGGCGTGATCGTGCTCGACAAGAACGACCCGTTCCTGCAGTACATGAAGAGCGATCGCTGATCGCTTCGCTCCCGCCCCTCTCTCATGGGAGAGGGGCGCGTAGTGCCGAGCCATGCTCGGCAGGGGTCTCCCAGCAGAAGCCGTAGTGCCGAGCCATGCTCGGCAGATGCTTTGACAGCAAGGCCCTCGGCGAGACATGGCTCCGCTCTACCTGTCATTTGAAGACGCTGACCCATGCAAGACCTCATTTCCTCTCTTTGCCTGGTGGCCATTCTCGAAGGCCTGTTCCTGGTCGCCGCACCATTGGCGTGGAAGCGCATGGCCGCGCAATTGCTGGAATTGCCCGCCTCGGCGCTGCGGAAAATGGGTGCCCTGGTGCTGGTCGCGGGCTTGGCGGCGCTGTGGTGGGCGCGCCACTGAACCTGCGGCCACCGCTGCTGCGGCAGTTGGGCTGGCAGGGGTGGTAGCCGTCAGGCAAAACCCGGATAATCCACAAAAGCCGGTCGGGCCAGCTCCTCACAGAGCGCCCCGTCCGGCTTTTTCCGTGTATGGCCTTGGCGTTTGCCGGATGCTCCCCGATGGAGTGTCCATACAGGCGGCGCAAAGGCAGCGCACGGCCCCGTCCGCGGCCCCGATGGCCGCAGCAAATTCAGGAGTTACCCGTCATGGGTCAATCAGTTGTTGTTCTCGGCGCCCAGTGGGGCGATGAAGGCAAGGGCAAGATCGTCGACCTGCTGACCGAAGAAATCGGTGCAGTGGTCCGTTTCCAGGGGGGCCATAACGCCGGCCATACGCTGGTCATCAACGGCAAGAAGACCGTCCTGCACCTGATCCCGTCCGGCATTCTGCGCGATGACGCGCTGTGCCTGATCGGCAATGGCGTGGTGATTTCCCCGGCCGCTCTGCGCAAGGAAATCGAAGAGCTGGAAACGGCCGGCGTTGAAGTGCGTTCGCGCCTGAAGATCTCCCCGGCTGCGCCGCTGATCATGCCGTACCACATCGCTCTGGATCAGGCCCGCGAAAAGGCGGCTGGCGGCAAGGCCATCGGCACCACCGGTCGCGGTATCGGCCCGGCCTATGAAGACAAGGTGGCACGTCGCGGTATCCGCGTGGCCGACCTGCACTACCCGGAACAGCTGGCGGAAAAGCTGCGCGCCGCGCTGGATTACCACAACTTCGTGCTGACCAAGTACCTGGGTGTGGAAGCGGTGGATTTCGACACCGTGTACCAGGAAGCGTTGGCTTTCGGCGAGTACGTCGAGCCGATGAAGTCCGACGTTGCCGGCATCTGCCACGACCTGCGCAAGCAGGGCAAGCGCGTACTGTTTGAAGGCGCGCAGGGCGCGTTGCTGGACATCGACCACGGCACCTACCCGTACGTCACCAGCTCCAACACCACGGTCGGCGGCGCGCTGGCCGGTGCGGGCGTTGGCGCTGATGCCATCGACTACGTGCTGGGTATCGCCAAGGCCTACGCAACCCGCGTGGGCGGTGGCCCGTTCCCGACCGAACTGGACGACGAAATCGGCCAGGGCATCCGTGACCGTGGTGCCGAGTACGGCGCTTCGACCGGCCGCCCGCGTCGTTGCGGCTGGATGGACATTGTCGCGCTGAAGCGTGCTGTGGCCATCAATGGTATCTCCGGCCTGTGCATCACCAAGCTTGACGTGCTGGACGGCATGGAAAAGCTGAAGGTCTGCATTGCCTATGAATACCGTGGCAAGCGTAGCGAATACGCGCCGCTGGACGCGCAGGGCTGGGAAGAGTGCACGCCGGTTTACCTGGAGTTCCCGGGTTGGACCGAGAACACCCACGGCGTCACCGAGTGGGACAAGCTGCCGCCGGCCGCCCGTGCTTACCTGCGCGCGCTGGAAGAACTGGCAGGTTGCCCGGTGTCGATCGTCTCGACCGGCCCGGACCGCGACCACACCATGGTCCTGCAGGATCCGTGGGGCTGATCCAGCCTGCGGTACATACAGGTTAGTCCAGACAACGCCCCGTTCTTACGGGGCGTTGTTTTTTTGAGTGCTTTCGTCGGCCATGGAATTGGGCGATGCTCCGCTGCACCAAGGGGAGCGTTTATGGATAACAGAGATCACGCGGCAGGTGGGGAACTGGCCGGCAAGGTCCTGGCGGAGAAAGCCGAGCTTGACTGGTCGCCGATGCCGGTGACCCAAGGCAGCGATGATTCGGTGGTGCTGGTGGTGTTGCGGCGCCTCCGCCATGAACCGGCACTGCTTTTCCCCTCGGCCTACCTGCTGATATCGGTGTTGGGCCTATGGTGCAGTTACTGGTTCTACCGGGGGTTTGATCTGCCGATTCTGGAATACCTGCAGGCCGGCGACTTTCTGGTGGCCGGGATCAAGGACCCCATGTACGCCATCCTGCTGCTGTTTGGTGTGCTGATGGTGGTGTTGTGCAGCTGGCCGGAGACCTTGCGCCTGCGCAACCCCGGCAAGGTGGAGCAGTTGCGGGCGCGCAACATGTGGTGGCGCCTGTTGTTTTCACGCTCGGTCTTCACCAGTTGGCAGGTGACAGGGCTGCGCCCGTTGACGGCCATGACCTTGGCCGTGGTGGCGTGCCTGGCCGCGGGCACGGCCAGTATGTTTCCAGCCGTGCCGGCGATATACGGCTCAACGGCAGTGGCGATGTGGTCAGTGTCCAGTTCAACGGCGAGCCTGCACCGCAGGCAGGAACGGCACGTCTGCTCGGTTCCAGCAGTGCGTTCGTGTTTCTGTGGTGGCCGCAGCAGCAACGCGCCGAGGCGTTGCCAATTGCGGCGATCAAGCGGCTGCAGGCGCAGCCCCGCGCATCGCGTGTGCCGTTGCCCGCGCAGACCCACGGGAAGCCGGCGGCGGGTGTGGCGCGCTGAACCGGCAGGGCTCAGGGCTGGTCGAGCGGGGTGTCGTTCAAGCGGCGCTCGACGATTTCAAGAATGGTCGGCGTGCTGACGCCGAACGAGCCGGCGCGGCCCTCGTCAAACGCCTCGCGCCACTGGTCGTAGCCCTTCTGGTAACCCGGGTTGGGCTCGCGCAGGCCGATGAAGCGCAGTTCGCTGTGCTGCAAGGTCTGGTCGGTGACCGGGGCGTGCGCCAGGTCGGTCATGTAGCCGCTGGGCAGGCCGGGGTGGCGGATTTTCAGCGCGTCGAGCGTGACGTGATAGATGTTGCCGCCGCCGAGGGGGTGCTGGTCGATGCGATTGATCAGCAACGTGGGCTGCTCGTCGGCATGGCGGCCCTTGCACGCCCAGAGCTGGCCGACGGCGTAAGAGTTGGGAGTGGCGGCTTGGCTCATAGGAAGGCATCGGCAGGGGGACTTTGCCGATGATGCAGGCAACGATTGCCGCCGACTTGTCATCATCTGGCGGAAGCTGTTGTCGGGCCGGGACCTATGGCCAGGGCGGACGATGCCGTTGGCTGGCTAGAATGTGCCGGCGGTTCGCCTTGCCGCCAGCCAGATTGTCCTGATGCTCATCGACCCCGTCGAAATCGAAGCCCTGTTCAACGCCATCCCCAGCGTGCTGTTTTTCGCCAAGGACATGGAAGGGCGCTATACGCACGTCAACCTTACGATGATGCATCGGCTGGGCGTGAAATCGCGCGGCGAGGTCATCGGCAAGCGCGCCGATGAGGTTTACCCGGTCGGCATGAGTGAGGCCTATGTGGAGCAGGATGCGCGGGTGCTGGCCGGCGAGGTGGTGGAGAACGTCATGGAGCTGCAGTTGCTGACCAACCAGCAGCCTGGCTGGTGTCTGACCTGCAAGCGACCGATCATCGAAAACGGCGAGGTGGTCGGGTTGATTGGTATTTCCCGCGACCTGGGCCAGCGCGGTGGTTTGGAGTCGCAGTACGAGCCGTTGCGCCTGGCGCTGAACTACCTCAACACGCATTACGCCGAAAACGTGCGCATGCAGACATTGCTGGACATCACTGGGTTTTCGCTGTCCAAGTTGGAGCGCTCGTTCCGGAAGGTGTTCCAGATGACCCCGCAGCAGGTGCTCACCCGGTTGCGCATCCAGATTGCATTGCATCTGCTGCACGGTGACGAGAGCGTGGCCAGCATCGGCCAAGCATGTGGTTTCAGTGACCAGAGTGCGTTTACCCGTAAGTTCAGGGCCGAGGTTGGCATGGCGCCGCGCCAGTACCGTGCCTCGATTGCCGCCAAGGCTGCGCAGAAGGGCTGACCTGCCAGCGGTCGCAGCCGTTGCGACCGGCCTCGGCTATCCTGCGATGCCCTGCAGCAGGAATCTCCATGGCCAAGACCCGCAGCAGCGCTTACGTCTGCACCGAATGTGGTGCCGAGTACAGCAAGTGGCAGGGCCAATGCACCGAGTGCGGTGCCTGGAACGTGCTCAGCGAGATCGTGCTGGAAAGTGCTGCCGCAGCGAAGTCGCCGGCATCGCGCCGCAGCGGTTGGGCGGGCAAGGTGGATGCGCCCAAGATCACCGCCCTGAAGGATGTGCAGCAGACCGAGCACCTGCGTGTGTCCACCGGCATTGGTGAATTCGACCGCGTGCTGGGTGGCGGTTTGGTTGAAGGCGCGGTGGTATTGGTGGGTGGCGATCCGGGTATCGGTAAATCCACGCTGCTGCTGCAGGCCGTGGCGAAAATGGCCGGTACGTTGCCGGTGTTGTATGTGACTGGCGAAGAATCGTTGGCACAGGTCGCAGGCCGCGCGGTGCGCTTGGATCTGCCGTTGGAGGGCCTCAATGGCCTGGCCGAAACCGGTGTCGAAAACATCCTGCAGCACGCCGCCAGTGCGCGCCCCAAATTGATCGTGGCCGACTCGGTACAGACCTTGTGGACGGAATCGGTCACCGCTGCGCCGGGCTCGGTGAGCCAGGTACGCGAAAGTGCCGCGCGTTTGGTGCGCTTTGCCAAGGAAACCGGCACAGCGGTGTTCCTGGTGGGCCATGTCACCAAGGAGGGCGGCATCGCCGGCCCGCGTGTGCTGGAGCACATGGTGGATGCGGTGCTGTATTTCGAAGGCGAAAGCGGCAGCCGTTTCCGTGTGCTGCGTGCGTTCAAGAACCGCTTTGGTGCGGTCAATGAATTGGGCGTGTTCGCGATGGGCGACAAGGGCCTGAAGGAAGTGCCCAACCCCTCGGCGATCTTCCTGAGCGGTGGCAGCACGCGTCAGCCGGGCAGCTGTGTGATGGTCACCCGCGAGGGTACGCGCCCGCTGTTGGTGGAAGTGCAGGCGCTGGTGGATTCATCGCCGCTGTCTAATCCGCGCCGTGTTGCGGTGGGTCTGGAGCAGAACCGCCTCGCCATGCTGCTGGCCGTGCTGCACCGTCATGGCGGTGTGGTGGTGGGCGACCAGGACGTGTTCGTCAATGTGGTCGGCGGCATCCGCGTGCAGGAGACAGCGGTGGATCTGCCGGTGCTGCTGGCGGTGTTGTCCTCACTGCAGGACAGGCCGTTGGCGGAAAAAACCATTGCCTTCGGCGAGGTAGGGTTGTCCGGTGAAATCCGCCCGGTGCCCAATGGCGAAGATCGCCTGCGCGAAGCGGCAACGCACGGCTTCAAGCGCGCCATCGTGGCCAAGGCCAACGCACCCAAGACCGGCTCGTTGAAGGGCATGGAAGTGATTGCGGTGGAGCGCTTGTCCGAAGCGTTGCAAGCGGCAATGGAGTGAAGCCGACCAGCGCCGAGCCGTGCTCGGGAAGGGGCTTTACCCGTGAAGCTTCTGCCGAGCCTGGCCCGGCATTACGGTGTCAGGGCCGGCCGAGCACCAGTTCAATCACGAAGCGGCTGCCGAAAAATGCCAGCAGCAACAGGGCCATCGCGCTCAAGGTCCAATGCACGGCCTTGCTGCCACGCCAGCCATAACGGCGGCGGCCGATCAGCAAGGTACCGAACACGATCCACGACAGCACGCTGAGCACGGTCTTGTGCACCAGCTTCTGCGCCAGCAGGTCATCGACGAACAACACGCCGGTGACCAAGGTCAGGGTCAGCAGGCTGAAGCCCACGGCAATCGTGCGGAACAACAGCGTTTCCAGGTCGGCCAGCGGTGGCAGGGCGCGCAGCCAAGGGCGGAAATCACGCCGGCGCAGCGCGCGCTCCTGCAGCCACAGCATGATCGCCAGCAGCGCCGCGATGCTCAGCGTCGCGTATGCCAGCAGTGCCAGCCAAGCGTGGGAGGCCAAGCGCCAGCCCAGCAGCTTGCTCGGCTCATGGCCGTAGCCGTGGTAGGCCAGCAGCAGCAGCGCCGCCATGGGGAACACCACCACGCCCAGCGCGGCCATGCGCCCGCGTGCGCCTACCAAGGCGGTCAACACCGTCATGCCAAAACCGACCAGCGACAGTGCAGCGAAGAAGTGCATGTCCGGACCGCCGGCGGTCTGCATCGCGACCATCAGGTGATAACCACCATGCAGCGCGGCAGCGGCCACGGCGGGCACCAGCCAGGTGCGCGGCGGCGGCGAGCGGTCAGCGGCCAAGCCGCGGACGAGCAACACAGTGGCCAACAAATAGAGCGCTGTGGCGATGAGAACGATTGTCATCGGGTCAGTTTCGCACACGGGCCCGCCGCTGGCGATGCGAGCAGGCGGGCAGCATGCCCGCCCGCTATACTTGCGGCCTCTGTTTCCACGATTTCCGCAGGCCCCACCGCATGTTTGAGTCCCTGACCCAGCGCCTTTCCGGCACCATCGAACGCCTGCGTGGGCGCGGCCGCCTGACCGAAGAGAACATCCGCGAGGCCACCCGCGAAGTCCGCATCGCCCTGCTGGAGGCCGATGTGGCCCTGCCGGTGGTGCAGGCGCTGGTGGAGAAGATCAAGGTCCGCGCGGTCGGCCAAGAGGTACTCAAGTCGCTGACCCCGGGCCAGGCGCTGATCAAGGTCGTACGCGACGAGCTGACCGCCGTGATGGGCGCGCAGGCTTCGGACCTGAACCTCAACGTCCCGGCGCCGGCGATCATCCTGATGGCCGGCCTGCAGGGTGCGGGTAAGACGACCACGGTCGGCAAGCTTGCCAAGCACCTGAAAGAAAAGCGCAAGAAGAAGGTGATGGTGGTGTCGGCCGACGTCTATCGCCCGGCCGCCATCGAACAGTTGAAGACGTTGGCCGAGCAGGTCGGGGTGCTGTTCTTCCCGTCCTCGCCGGACCAGAAGCCGGTGGATATCGTCCGTGCCGCCATTGATGACGCGCGCAAGTCGTTTGCCGATGTGCTGCTGGTGGATACCGCCGGCCGCCTGGCGATCGACGAAGCCATGATGGCCGAGATCAAGGCGCTGCACGCCGCGATCAACCCGGCTGAAACGCTGTTCGTGGTCGATGCGATGACCGGCCAGGACGCGGCCAACACTGCCAAGGCCTTCGGCGAAGCACTGCCGTTGACCGGTGTGGTGCTGACCAAGACCGACGGTGACGCCCGTGGCGGTGCCGCGCTGAGCGTGCGTTACATCACCGGCAAGCCGATCAAGTTCACCGGTACCGGTGAAAAGGTCGACGGGCTGGACGTGTTCCACCCCGAGCGTGTGGCCAGCCGCATCCTGGACATGGGCGACGTGTTGTCGCTGGTGGAACAGGTGGAGCAGCAGGTCGACAAAGACAAGGCGCAGAAGCTCGCCGAGAAGGTCGCCAAGGGCAAGAAGTTCGACCTCAACGACATGCGCGACCAGCTCGAACAGATGCAGAACATGGGCGGCATTGGCGGGCTGATGGACAAGCTGCCGGGCATGGGGCAGATCCCCGAGCACCTCAAGCAGCAGGCCACGCAGAGCAAGGAAGTGCCGCGCATGATCGCCATCATCAGCTCCATGACCAAGAAAGAGCGCCGTAATCCGGGCCTGCTCAACGGTTCGCGCCGTGCCCGCATCGCGCGCGGCTCCGGCACCCAACCGGCTGACGTCAACAAGCTGATGAAGCAGTACATGCAGATGGAAAAGATGATGGGCAAGCTGGCCGGTGGTGGCATGAAGGGCATGATGCGCAACATGAAAGGCATGCTCGGCGCCATGGGTGGCAAGGGTGGTTTGCCGTTCCGTTGATCCAGGCTGTTGAACTCAAACAAAGGGATGGGGAAGACGCATGAAGAAGGGAATTTGCTTGGTGGCAGTCATGTTGGCGCTCAGCGCGTGCGGTGAAGATCGCTCGCTGTCGCAGAAGGCTGGCAGCGCGATCAGTGGCACGGCCACCGACTTTGTCGCAGGCTTGGGCGAGGGCGTGGACAAGCGCATGTCGCTGAAGCTGGACGTGGATGCGTCGGTCACCAACAGCGGCATGACCGTGACGCTCGGCAAGAGCCGTGGCATGGGCTCCAAGGACGCGTCGGTTTACGTGGTTACCACCAAGCCATACAAGGGCGTCTTCATGGCGCGCGCGCTGGATGAAGCGGGTACCGAGATCGGGCGCTCGCGGGTGGATGTGGATTTCACTGCCGATGATGCGCAGTATGTGAACTTCACTTTCAACGAAGAGATGGACAGCCAGCTGGTGCGGTCCTACGCCCTCTCGCTTCGCTGAGCAGGGCAGGCCCCGGCGGCAACTTCACCGCCATGCACAACTCTGTCATTTCCTCCCGGACCAACGCCTTCTGCGAACGCTTTGGTGTTGAGCTTCCCATTCTGTTGTCGCCGATGGCCGGTGCCTGCCCGGTGCCACTGTCGGCAGCGCTGGCCAATGCCGGCGGCATGGGTGCGATGGGCGCGGTGTTGTCCACGCCGGAGCAGATCGGGCAGTGGATGGATGCATTCCGCATGCAGTCACAAGGGCCGGTGCAGATCAATGTGTGGGTGCCGGACCCGGCGCCCGTGCGCGATGCCGCTGCAGAAGCGGCTACCCGGGATTTTCTCGGCCACTGGGGTCCGCAGGTTCCGGCCACTGCCGGTGATGCGGGCCCTGCGGATTTTGACGCCCAGTTTGATGCGCTGATTCAAGCGCGACCGGCGGTGGCCTCGACCATCATGGGCGTGTTTTCTTCCGCCCAGGTGCAGCGCCTGAAGGCCGCGGGCATTGCCTGGTTTGCGTGTGTCACGACGTTGGATGAAGCGTTGCAGGCACAGGCAGCCGGTGCTGATGCCGTAGTCGCGCAGGGCATGGAAGCGGGTGGGCATCGCGGTGCGTTTGACGCCGGCAAAGCCGAGTTGCAGATGAGTGGCCTGTTCGCGCTGGTGCCGCGCTTGGCCGACAAGTTGCAGATTCCTGTGATTGCCGCCGGTGGCATTGCCGATGGGCGTGGCGTTGCCGCTGCATTGTTGCTCGGCGCCAGTGCGGTGCAGGTAGGTACGGCGTTTCTTGCTGCCGATGAATCCGAGATTCCCAACGTGTGGCAACTGGCGTTGGCCGATGCCGAGCCGGAAGATACACGCGCGACGCGCGCTTTCAGTGGCCGACTGGGGCGTGCGTTGAACACCGCTTATGTACAGGCCGCTGAGGCAGATGCAGCTCCGCCGCCGCGCCCGTATCCGGTGCAGCGCGGGCTTACCGCAGCCATGAGAAAGCAGGCCAATGCGGCGGACCAACTGGATGCGATGCAGGCCTGGGCCGGGCAGTCGGCATGGCTGGCACGTCAGGCGCCAGCAGTGGACATCATGCAGACGATGTGGACGCAGGCTGAGGCGTTGTTGTGAGCCGATTGTTCTGCAATGGCACGCCTGCCGCCGCCGATGTGCCGGCGGTAGCGTTGGTCAATTACGGCCACTTCACGTCGTTGCAGGTGCGCGGTGGAGCGGTGCAGGGCTGGGCCCTGCATGTGCAGCGGTTGCAGCAAGCTACGCGCGAGTTGTTCGACGCTGCGTTGGATATCGCGCAGTTGCAGGTGTGGCTGCGTGATGCGTTGGTGCAAAGCGGCGCGCGTGATGCGTCGGTGCGAATCACCGTCTTTTCGCGCGATTTCGATTTCCGCCAGCCGCTGCGTGCGGTGCCGCTGGATGTGCTGATCAGTATTGCCGCGCCTGCCGTGATGCCGACGACCCCGCGTGCCGTGATGCCGTCGCGCTATCAACGCGAACTGCCGCACATCAAACATGTGGGAACGTTTCCGCTGTTCCATCAGCGGCGTGAGGCCGTGCGTGAGGGTTTCGACGATGTGGTGTTTGTCGATGACGTGGGCAACCTGAGTGAGGGCAGTACCTGGAATGTGGTGTTCTGGGACGGCGGGCAGGTGGTGTGGCCGCAGGCGGCGATGCTGCGCGGCGTGACCGCTCAGTTGCTGGAACGAGGTTTGGAGGTGCTGGGCCAGAGCCAGGGCACACGAACGGTTTCGCTGGAGTCGCTGTCCGGGTTATCGGGCGCGGTGGCTTGTAATACAGCGGGGCTGTGGCCACTGGCTGCAATTGGCGGGCAATCGTTCGGGCAGTCAAAGGTGTTGCTGGAGCTGTTGCTGCGCTCGCTCGCACTGGCGCCCTGGGAGCCGCTTTAGCGCCTCAAGCTGCGTAAGGGTAAGGGAGGTCGTGAAGCCGTGGCCCAATACGCTTGACGGGCGAATGGCCGGATTGCGGTTGGCAGAGTTGGCGCCCGTTCAGCTTGGCGGCGAGGTGCGGGGTTGGAATGGGCGGTGCCCGTCGCTATAATCGTCGGCTTACCGCGCCATCCTGGCGACTGGGCAATAAGGAAAAACCACCATGGTCAAGATTCGACTGACCCGCGGCGGCGCCAAGAAGCGTCCGTTCTACCACATCATCGTGACCGACGTCCGTAGCGCCCGTGACGGCCGCAACATCGAGCGCGTCGGCTACTACAACCCGGTTGCACAGGGTGGCGAGCAGCGCATCGTTCTGGACATCCCGGCTGTCGACAAGTGGATTGCCAACGGCGCCCAGATGACCGACAAGGTTCGCAACCTGTACAAGGAAGCGAACAAGGCCCAGGCCACTGCGGCCTGATCCTGACGGGCCGCGCGAAAGCGCGGCCCGATGGTTTCTGACATGAAAAAAGATTCCGAGCGCCGGATCCTGCTTGGCAGGGTTGCCGGCGCTTTTGGTGTGCGCGGCGAGCTTAAGCTTGAGTCCTGGACTGAGCCGCGTTCTGCCATTTTCAAATACCAGCCTTGGATTCTGCGCACTCCCGCAGGGCAGGAATCCGAGCTTTCCGGTGTGCGTGGCCGTGATTCGGGCAAGCATCTGGTGGCGACGTTTCCGAACGTGACCGACCGCGATGTGGTCGAAGCGATGCGTGGCACCGAGATCTTCATCGCCCGCAGCGCGTTGCCACCGCCGAGCCCCGATGAGTACTACTGGGTCGATCTTGAAGGCTTGGATGTGCAGACCGTGGAAGGCGTGAAGCTGGGCATCGCCTCGCACCTGTTCAGCACCGGCTCCAATGATGTGCTGGTGGTGCGCGGTGACCGCGAGCGCATGGTGCCGTTTGTGATGGGCGACTTCGTCAAGTCGGTCGATTTCGACGCCAACCTGATCGTGGTTGATTGGGACCCGGAGTTTTAAGCCCGGTGCGCGTCGACGTCATCAGCCTGTTTCCGGAATTCCTCGCCCAGTCTGCTGGGCTGGGTGTGGTCGGGCGCGCGCAGGAGCGTGGCCTGCTGGAGCTGCATGGCTGGAACCCGCGTGACTTTGCTGAAGGCAATTACCGCCGCGTGGACGACCGTCCGTTTGGTGGCGGCCCCGGCATGGTGATGCTGATTGAGCCGCTGCGTGCCGCCCTGGCCGCTGCGCGCGCGGCGGACCCGACGCCGGCACCGCTGATCTACCTCAGTCCGCAGGGCCGGCCGTTGACCCAGGCCAAAGTCCGCGAGTTGGCGGCATTGCCGCGGATGATGCTGCTGTGTGGGCGCTATGAGGGCGTGGATGAGCGCTTTCTGGCATCCGAGGTGGATGAAGAGATTTCGCTCGGTGATTACGTGTTGTCCGGCGGTGAGCTGGGCGCTGCAGTGATCATCGATGCGGTCACCCGCTTGCAGGAGGGTGCCCTGAACGATGCTGAATCGGCGGTTCAGGATAGCTTTGAAGGTGACGGCCTGCTTGATTGCCCGCATTACAGTCAGCCGTCCAGCCATGTGCTGGGGGACGTGCCGGACGTGCTGCGGTCAGGGAATCATGCCGCCATCGCGCGCTGGCGCCGCCAGCAATCGCTGCTGCGTACCGCACTGCGCCGGCCGGATCTGCTGGATGAGGCCGGGCTGGGCAAGGCCGACCGCAAGCTGCTGGCCGAGGCGCGAGAGGCCTTGGTAGCGGCGGAGCAACATCCCGCTGGCGCCAAGGGCGATTAATAGGCTAGAATTGCGAGTTCCCGTTGGCTCTTTGTGGCTGGCGTTGGAAACAAAACAATAAACGTGCAGCGCAATTCGGTGACTGCATGAGAATCCGCTGTCGAATGACACGCCCACCCGAACAATCGGTGTAATCCAATGAGCAAGCTGAACAAGTCCATCGTCGCGGAGTTTGAATCCGCCCAGGTCACCCGCGAACTGCCGAAGTTCAGCCAGGGCGACATCGTTGTTGTGAACGTGAAGGTCAAGGAAGGCGCTCGTGAGCGTCTGCAGGCCTATGAAGGCGTTGTGATCGGCACCAAGAATGCCGGCCTGAACTCCGCTTTCACCGTGCGCAAGATCTCGCACGGCTACGGTGTGGAGCGCGTTTTCCAGACCCACAGCGCCGTGATCGACTCGGTTGAAGTGAAGCGCCGCGGTAAGGTTCGCGCCGGTAAGCTGTACTACCTGCGTGGCCTGGAAGGCAAGGCTGCTCGCATCAAGGAAGATCTGGCTGCTGCTCAGCAGGCCAAGCAGGCCCGTCTGGCCGCCAAGGCCGCTGCTGCTGCCGAGTAAGACCCGCTTACAGGCGAGAGCCTGTCTGCAAAGAACGGCCACCTTCGGGTGGCCGTTTGCGTTTGGGGGTTTGAATGTTTCTGCGAGGGGTAGCCCGGGTTTTGAAGCTTTTTTGAGGCGGAATACCAAAGGTGAAAGGCCAAAGGCAGGCGCTTTGCGCCTTCCCCTCATCCGCCCCTTTGGGGCACCTTCGCCCAAGAAGGGGCCTGCTGTCCCGCTGGCGGGAGAAGAGAGTTGTCAGGTATTTCCTGCACGTCGGGGCTGCTCTGCGCGTTAGCTTTTCCGCGAACAGCCAAGCCGCTTTACATCTCTTCCCCTGCAGGCGGAAGAAGGGAGGAGACAGGCATTTCTTGCGTGGGAGGGAGTGCTCTGCGCAGGAATCCTTCCGCGCTAAGCCAAGCCGCTCTTCATCCCTTCTCCCGCTTGCGGGACAGCAGGCCCCTTCTTGGGCGAAGGTGCCCCGCAGGGCGGATGAGGGCGCGCTTTTGCCTCTCAGCGGAAATGCGCTTCAATCTGTTCCAGCGTCTTGCCCTTGGTCTCGGGCATCCAGAAGGCGGCGATCAGGAAGAACACGAATGTGCAGCCGGCCCAGAACAGAAACATACTGGCGTAGCCGTAGTGGCCCACGGTGGGCAGGAATACGGCGGCGATGGTGGTGGAGACGAACTGGTTGATCAGCAGTGCGATGCTCATGCCATTGGAGCGGATGCGGTTGGGCATCAGCTCGGACAAGGCCAGCCACACGCACACGCCCGGGCCGACCGCGAAGAAGGCCACAAATACCAGAATGCACGCGGCCACCATCCAGCCATGTGTGGGCGTGGGAACCGGACCGATCCAGGCTTGTTCAATCTTCAACGGTGCGTTTGCAGCCGTTGCCGGGTCCGGGAACGGGTTCAGATGCAGGCGACGGAAGAAGCTGCCGATGACACTGTCCGCGCGCACGGTGGCATCGCGTTGAACGTTGATCTGATGATCGCTTGCGTTGTCGCTACGAAGCGAACGCACGTCGCTGAAACCGCCGTAGGAATAGGAGAGCGTCAGTTGCAGCGGGTGTTGGCCATGCATGCGAGCGCCTGCCAGGTGCTGCCATTGCTCCGCGTCCAACTCCAGTTGCAGGCGATCATCAAGTACCACCTGCTGCAGCAGCGGTTGCACATCCGCGCGCCCCTGTTCGGCCTTGAAGAACAGCATGGCCGAGGCAAGCAGGGCCAGGCAGATGCCGCCGCTGCCCAGCATCAGGAGGAATTTGCGGCCCTTGCGGTCCACCAACAACAGCGCGGCGACGGTCATCAGCGCATTGAGCAGTTTGATCGCGACATCGGCGCTGTTGGCGGCCGAGCCGGGCAGGCCGGCCTGGTTGAGGATGTTGACCGCGTAAGCCAGGATCGAATTGATGCCGGTGGCTTGGGTGAAGGCCAGAATCAAACAGGCGAGCAGGAACGGCACCATGTAGCGACGACTGAACAAGCGGTCGCGCTTGCCGTCAGCTTGGGCTACGGCCGGTGCCTGGATCTGCTGCAGCGTGCTCTCCACCTGTGTGGCTGGCAGGGTGCGTTGCAGGCTTTTGCGGGCCTCGTCGATGCGGCCGCGCTGTACAAGCCAACGCGGTGATTCGGACAGCCACAACACGCCTGCGCAGAACACCACGCCCGGTAACAAGCAGCTCCAGAAAATGGTGCGCCATGCGTGGTCTTTGACCGCGAACAATTCCTGCGCCTGCTGCACCAGCGGTAGATTGCGCAGGCTGTTGGCGGCGTCATCCACCACATGCGCGTGGTACAGACCGATCAAGGCGGCAAGCACCAGGCCGATGGTCAGCAGCAACTGAAACATCGCCGCGCCGCGACCTCGGCGCTCCGGTGTCAGCACTTCGGCCAGATACAGCGGCACCACCACGCCGATCAGGCCGCCGCTGATGCCCTGCAGCAGGCGGCCCAGCAACAACGGTGTGTAGCCTGAGGCCAGTGCCATGACCGGGATGCTGGCGGTGAACAGCACGCCAGCCAGCAGCATGGCGCCGCGCCGGCCGATGAGGTCGGCGACCATGCCGGCGAACAATGAGGACAACACGCTGCCTAACAGAACGGCGGCAACCACAAAGCCGAGCTGCTGGCTGCTCAGCTGCCAGGCATGGCTGGCGGTGGCTTCCAGGTAAGGCAAGGCGCCGGCGATGATGCCGATGTCGATGCCGTACAACAGGCCGCCCAAGCCGGCAATGAAGAGCAGGTAGCGCACCGGCCAACGTGGCGTGGCGTCGGTGGCGGGCGTGGCGAAGGCAGCGTCGGTCATCGGCTCTTTCCAGTGAGAAGGCGCAGGTACGTCAAAGAGGTGCGCCGGTTGGCGCGCCCGCGTGGGTCAGCGTTGTGTTGTGTGCAGATCAACGGGGTGGCCGTTGACCCACACCTGCTGCAATTGCAGATCGGGGCTCAACACCACCATGTCCGCATGCAGGCCCGGCGCGATGCGGCCACGGTCTTCCAGTGCGAGATAGTCGGCGGGGAAGGTGGAAACACGCTGCGACGCGTCGGCCAGTTCCAGGCCCACATCCACCAGATTGCGCAGTGCCTGATCCATGGTGAGCGCGCTGCCGGCCAGCGAGCCGCTGGCCAGGCGCACGCAGCCCATGCACTTATGCACGCGTTGTTCGCCCAGTGCGTATTCGCCATCGGGCATACCGGTGGCAGCGGTGGCATCGGTGACTGCATACAGACGCGGGATGGCGCGCACCGCCATGCGGATCACGCCGGGGTGGACGTGTTCCAGGTCGGGAATGAGCTCGGCGTACTGCGCATGTGCCAGCGCGGCAGCGGCAATGCCGGGGCTGCGGTGGTCAACGCCGGTCATGCCGTTGAACAGATGGGTGAAGCCGGTGGCGCCCGCCTGCAGCGCGGCGACGCCGTCTTCGTAAGTACCGGCGCTGTGGCCGACCTGCACGCGGATGCCCATTGCGGCCAGCGCGGGAATCAACGCTGCGTGCTGGCCGATTTCCGGGGCGATGGTCAGCACTTTGATCGGGGCCAACGCGTGCAGGTGCTGCACCGATTCCAGCGTGGCTTCCAGCGTGCGCGGCGGTTGCGCGCCCAGCCGCTGCGGGCTGATGAAGGGGCCTTCCAGATGCACGCCGATGATCTGCGCTGCGTCAGCGTCGGGTGTGGCGATCACCTGTGCCAGCCCGCGCAATGCGTTTTCGATTTCCTCGAACGCGGCGGTCATGGTGGTGCCGAGCAGGGTGGTGGTGCCGTGGCGTGCGTGGGTGCGGGCGATGGTGCGGGCGATTTCGCCGCCCTGCATCAGATCAACCCCGGCCGCGCCGTGCACATGCAGGTCGATGAAGCCGGGCAGGATCACCGGCAGCTGTGTGGCATCGCCGGCATGGTCTTCAACATCCAAGGTGTGGATGTGCTGGCCGAAGTGGACATGGCCGCGACGCCAGCCCAGCGGGGTGAGGATGCGGCCGTGCAGGGAGCGGGTGTCGGTCATGTCGGTGGTGGCTCGGCGATGATCACCTCGATCCCCTGCTGCTGCAGACCCTCGCGGGTGGCATCGTCGATGCCGGCGTCGGTGATGATGGCTTGAATCTGGTCCAGGCGGGCGATGCGGTGCAGGCTGACACGGCCGAATTTGGAGGCGTCGGTCAATACCACAATGCGCCGCGCGCGCTCGACCATGCGGTGGTTGAGGCGGGCTTCGTTCTCGTCATGGGTGGTGAGGCCGAACTGCAGGTCCAGCCCATCCACGCCCAGGAACAAGGTGTCGAAACTGTAGGACGTGAGGCTGGCTTCGGCCTGGCTGCCCTGCAATGACAGCGACTGCTTGCGCAGCAGGCCGCCGGTGAGCAGCACGTTCACGCCCGGCGCGTTGGCCAGCTCCCAGGCGATGTTCAGGCCGTTGGTCATCACCGTCACGTCGCGATGCGCGTGCAGGTGACGGGCCAGGGTCATGGTGGTCGAGCCGGAGTCGATGATGATGTTGTCGCCGGAGTGCACCTGCAGCGCGGCACGCATGCCGATGGACTCCTTCAACGACAGGTTCAGCGCATCCTTTTCATGGATGTCCTGCTCCTGCGGCGGCACCCGCACCAGCGTGGCGCCGCCGTGGGTGCGGGTGGCCAAGCCTTGCGATTCAATCTGGCCCAGGTCGGTGCGGATGGTCACCGCCGACACGCCATACCGTTCGACCAGATCTGACACCTGCACCGTGCCCTGTTCGATCAGGCGCTGCAGGATCTGCTGGCGGCGGGAGCGTGTATTGCGCATGACCATCTGTTCTCTCGGGAATGAAAGAGCAAGATTAACCGTTCGCAAGAATCGAAGCGCTTGAGCTTTCGATCTGTTTGCGTGGGCCGGCCTGATTGGCGCTGCAGGCGCGGGCGTATTCGCCCAGGCACAGGCCGATGTGGTGCTGCACCAGCGCGGTCGGCGTGTTGACCAACTGGCCGGCACGCACGGCGCGGAACTGCTCGGGCAGATACTGGCTGAGCAGCACCAGCGGCGGTGTGTGTCGGTCGAGATTGGCGAACAACGTCTGCACGGCCTGCAGCAATGCCGGCTCGCCCCAGTAGTAGCGGCAGCGGTCGCTGAAGGCGTAGGCGCGCAGCAGGCGCAGCGTGCTTTCGTCACCGTGGTAATGCGCCTGCCAATACTTCGGCTGTGCGGTCATTACCTGTTCCAATACCTGCGGCAGCTGTGAGCACTGCGCGGCGGGCAGTAGTTCTGCCTCAATGGCGGCCAGTGCGAACAGCGCTTCGCGATACGCGAACGTTGCGGCCGGGCCCACCTTGAGGATGGCGAAGTGGTCGCGTACCAGCGCGTGCAGGCCGCTCTCACGCTGGTAGTCGGTGGAGTGCGCTTCAAACACGATGCGCGGTTGCTGCTCCAGAAAATCCGCCAGCGTGGCAGCTGCGGCGGCATCGTAGTCGTGCACGCTGCTGTGGTCGAAATCCACACCCGGCTGCACGACCATGGCGATCACACGCTGCCACGCATCGCGCAGTTCCGGCGTGTCGAAGGCCTGCTGATGGATGGCCAGCGTCTGCGCGGCAGCGGCCGGCGTGGTCACGGCCAAGCCGCCTTCAAGCGACGCTTCGCCGCCGGGAATGGGGACCTCGGTGCCGATTACATACAACGGCAACGGCAGTGCGTGGGCTGCAGCGGTGCGTTCGGCGATGGCCGCCAGTTCCGCCGAGCGTGCGGCGACAATGGCATCGGGCAGCGGCGTGGGGTCATCGGCGCAGGACATGCTGCAGTCCAGATGGATTTTGTTGAAGCCCGCAGCGACATAGGCTTCGATCAACACGCGCGCGTTGGCCATGGCTTCGGCGGCGGGCTGCTTCTGCCAAGCGTTGGGGCCGAGGTGGTCGCCGCCCAGAATCAGGCGCGCATGCGGGAAGCCTTCCTCATCAGCAAGCTGCTGTACGTAGTCGCGGTACTGCGGCGGGGTCATGCCGGTGTAGCCACCAAACTGATCCACCTGGTTGGAGGTGGCTTCAATCAACAGCACCGTGCCGTACCGCGCGGCCACCTGCATGGCGGCGCGCAGCACCTGCTCATTGCTGCAGCAGACGCTGTACAGGCCGACATTCTGGCCCTGGCGGTGGGCGGTGAGCAGGGATTGCAGCGAGGACATGACGAACTCCCGGTTTCAGGACAAAGCTGGTTGGCAGGCGAGCAGGGCGGCGCCGCGCGCGCCACCGGCATCGCCGAAACGTGGCGGCACGATCGGCGGCACTTCCACGCCTTCAAAAAGATGCACGGCAATGGCGGCCGGCAGTTGCTGGTACAGCGGTGCGTATTGCGACAGGCCACCGCCGAGCACGATGACGTGCGGGTCCAGCGCCAGGATCAACTCGGCAAAGCTGTGACCGAGCAGGTCGCGGTGAATGTCCAACGCATGTCGTGCGCGCGCATCACCGGCCTCGGCCAGGGTGATGACGTCGCTGGCGTTGTCCGCGCTGCCGCCCAGGTGGCGCTCGATGGCAGCCACGCCGCTGCCGGCGACATAACGCTCCACGCAGCCGCGCAGGCCACAGCCGCAGTCGAGCAGCGGCAGGTGATGACGTTGCAGCAGATTGGCCGGCACGCTCCAGTGGCCCCATTCGCCGGCAAGGCCGTTGAAGCCGCGGATCAGCCGGCCCTGTACGCAATAGCCGCCACCGGCGCCGGTGCCGAGGATGGCGCCGAACATGCTGGCGTAGCCGTCGGCTGCACCGCCGTGTGCTTCAGACAGGGCAAAACACTGCAGATCGTTGCCGAAGTGCAGCGGGCGTTGCAGCTTGGCCTGCAGATCCTGCGCCACGCATTGGCCGGTGAGCGCCGGCACATTGGCACTGAGTTGGCGGCCGCTGCGACGGTCACGCACGCCGGGCAGGGCGATGCCAATGGCGCCGCCGCTATTGCCGGTTTGCTGATCAGCGTCCTGAACCAGCGTCACCATCGCCTGCAGGAAGCTGGCGTAGCTGTCCTGCGGCGTGGCGATGCGTTTACGCCACGTCACCTGCAGGGCTGCATCGCAGGCCACCATTTCAATCTTGGTGCCGCCGATGTCGATGCCGTAGCACAGCGGTGGCGTGGGCTCAGTCATGGTGGATGGTCACACCTTTGACGACGCGGTTGACGGTGCCGTCGGGGAACGGGTTATCCGGGGTCAGGCCCATCGAGGCCGAGCGCTGCAATGCATACAACTGCGCGAAGGTCAGCCACACCGGCGCAAGCCAGCTGTCCTGCATGGCCGGCACGGGCAGCGTGTAGTCGTCATCGGCGCCGATGTCCGACTGCGGCCCAATCGACAACACCTTGCCGGCCACGCCATCGCTGCGCAGCTCTTCCAGCAGATCCTGTTCGTAACGGCGTGCCAACGGCAGGGCGCTGCGGAACACGACCACAAGCGTCTGGCTGTTGAGCGTGGATTTTGGCCCGTGCCGGAAACCTAGCGGTGTGTTGGCGATGGCCAGCACGCGGCCGGCGGTAAGCTCCAGCACCTTCAGCGCGGCTTCGCGCGCCAGCGCTTCATGCGGGCCACTGCCCAGGTAGATGACGCGGCTGAAGGGCTGCTGCGCCAATGTCGCCACGGCGCCATCCCATTGAGCGATGCCATCGCGCGCCAGCGTTGCAACCTGGTGCAGACGCGCGATGCGCTCGCCCCACGGTGCGCGGTCGAACACGGCCAGTGCGGCCAGCAGCATGCAGGTGAGGCTGCTGGTCATGGCGAAGGCGCGGTCGCAACTGGCTGCAGGCATCAGCAGCGTGCAGGTGTCCTGGCGACCTGCGCCACGGCGGGCCAGTTCGCCTTCGGCATTGCAGGTGATGTCGAGAAAGCGCGCATCGTCCACGTCGGCGCGTACGCGCTCCACTGCGGCCACGCTCTCCGGGCTGGAGCCGCTGCGGCCAAACGACACCAGCAGGGTCGGGCGGTCGCGCTGCAGATACAGCGCCGGATGGGTAAGCAGGCTGGTGGTGTGCACCACGCGGATTTCAGCCGGCCATTGCGCGTTGAGGGTGTCGGCCACCATCTCGGCAATGAAGCCGGAGCTGCCGGCGCCGGTGAACAACACACGCTGACGCGGGTCGTTCAGGCGCTCGCCAAGGAACGCCTGCAGGCGCGGGGCATCGGTGGCCAGGTTGCTGGCCAGGGCTTCCCACAGCTGTGGCTGTTGGGCGATTTCGGTGGCGGTGTCGGTGCCGCCCAGCTGTTGCCAGGTGGACAGGTCGGAAATCAGGGTGAGGTCCATTCGTGGTTCCTTTTGTGCCTGCGAACCATCTTCGTTTTCTTTCGTAATGTCAAATATCGAAAGTAAAAGAAAAGAAAGTTTTTCGGGCAGTCTTGCCGCGCCAGCGCGTTCCAGGGACGAAAGGTTTCTCATAAAACCCTTTCGTTACAGATAAATGGGCGATATCCGGACCAATACAAAGTGGTGCTTTGCAGCATCTTTCGTTTTCAAGAACTTTCGTCCTATTTTTCTTTCATTTTGTTGACATCTTTCGATTTGCTGCCCTAGAGTCGGCCGCAATCGCTTTTCAATCGTCCTGATACGGGACAGGGGCCAAGGTGCACAACCACAATCGTCGTTCGCCGTTGCTGCTGGCCCTGCTTTCGGCATTGCTGCTGCCGGTGGTGTCCGTGCAGGCCGAGCCGGTAGGTAATCTGCGTTCGGTCGCCGCCAGCGATGGCCGCGATGGTGTGCGTGGCTGGGAGCTGCGCACCGATGCCGGTACCACGCTGCGTATCGACGTGCTGGCCAATGACATCGTGCATTTGCAGGCTGGCCGCAACGGCAAGCTCACCGGCGCCGGCAACAAGGCCGCGCCCATCGTCTTGCCGCAGCCGCTGCAGCCGGTGCAGGCGCAGTTGGAAGAGGACGCCAACGAAATCCGCGTGCGCACGCCGTCGCTGGTGTTGCATGTGCAACGTCAGCCGCTGCAGCTGCGTTTGGAACGTCTGGAGGGTGGCCGCGCCGTGCCGATGTGGCAGGAGCTGCAGCCGCTGGATCTGGAGGCCACGCAGAGCGTGCAGGTGCTGTCCTCGCAGGCCGATGAAGCCTTCTACGGTGGTGGCCAACAGAACGGTCGCTTCCAGTTCAAGGGCCGCGAGCTGGAGGTTTCCTATTCCGGTGGTTGGGAAGAGGGTGACCGCCCAAGCCCGGCGCCGATGCTGCTCAGTTCCAACGGCTGGGGCATGTTGCGCAACACCTGGAGCGACGGCAGCTACGATCTGCGCCAGCCCGACCAGGCCACCCTGTTGCATCGCGAAGACCGCTTCGATGCGTATTACTTTGTTGGCGCTGATCTGCCCAAACTGATCGAGCGTTACACCCAGCTCACCGGCCGGCCGAACATGGTCGCGCGCTGGGCGCTGTCCTACGGCGATGCCGATTGCTACAACGACGGCGACAACATCAAAAAGCCCGGCACCGTTCCCGAGGGCTGGAGCGATGGCCCTACCGGCACCACGCCGGATGTGGTCAACAGCGTCGCTGCCAAGTACCGCGAGAACGACATGCCCGGCGGCTGGATTCTGCCCAACGACGGCTACGGCTGCGGTTACAAACAGCTGCCGGAAACCGCACAAGGGCTGGCCAAGTACGGCTTCAAAACCGGGCTGTGGACCGAGAACGGCGTCGACAAGATTGCCTGGGAAGTGGGCAAGGCCGGCAGCCGCGTGCAGAAGCTTGACGTCGCCTGGACCGGCCAGGGCTATCAGTTCGCGATGGATGCCAACCAACAGGCGTTCAACGGCATTCTCGAAAACTCCGACTCGCGCCCGTTCCTGTGGACGGTGATGGGCTGGGCGGGCATCCAGCGTTATGCCGTGGCATGGACCGGCGACCAGAGCAGCAGCTGGGATTACATCCGTTGGCATGTGCCTACGCTGGTGGGCTCGGGCCTGTCCGGCATGGCGTATGCCAGCGGCGACGTGGACGCCATCTTCGGCGGCAGCGCGGAAACCTTCACCCGCGACCTGCAGTGGAAAACCTTCACCCCCGTGTTGATGGGCATGTCCGGTTGGTCGTCCAACGCGCGCAAGCACCCGTGGTGGTTTGATGAGCCGTATCGCTCGATCAACCGCGACTACCTCAAGCTGAAAATGCGCCTCACCCCGTACATGTACGGGCTGGTGCATGACGCCGCGCAGAGCGGTGCGCCGCCGGTGCGCGGCCTGATGTGGGACAACCCGCAAGATCCGCACGCGCAGGATGAAACCTACAAGTACCAGTTCCTGCTCGGCCGTGACCTGCTGGTGGCACCGGTCTACCGCAGTCAAGCGGCCAGCCGTGGCTGGCGCCGCGACATCCATCTGCCGGCCGGCGGCTGGTTTGATTACTGGGACGGCCGCCGCGTGCAGGCGCCGGCGAAGGGCGTGCAACTGGACCGCAAAGTGGAACTGGCGACGCTGCCGGTGTTCGTACGTGCCGGCGCGATTGTGCCGATGTATCCGGAGATGCTGTTCGACGGCGAAAAGCCGCTGGATCAGGTGACGTTCGATCTTTACCCGCAGGGTGAGTCGCAGTACACGCTGTATGAAGACGACGGCAACACGCGCCGCTATCAGAAGGGCGAGTCGAGCACGCAGCAGATACAGGTGCAGGCACCAGCGCAGGGCAGCGGCCCGGTGCAGGTGCGCATTGATGCGGTGCAGGGCCAGTATCAAGGTCAGTTGCCGCAGCGCCGCTATGGTCTGCGCGTGTTGAACCGCCAGCCACCGCGCGCGGTGCAGATCGATGGCCGCGCGTTGCCGCAGTTGAATGATGCGGCCGCGTTGCAGGCCGCCAATGAAGGTTGGTACTTCAACGCGGGCGAACGCCAGGGCACGCTGCATGTGCGCAGTGCGGCGCAGGACATCCGCCAGCCACTGCAGCTGCGGTTGGATTTCCCGGTAGCGGCCGCAGCGGCTGATGACGTATTCCCGTCCGCGCCGGAACTGGGCCGCGCACTGCCATCGGACAGCCTGCTGCTGGTCAGCCGCCCGGCCGAAGAGCCCGGCCATCCGCTGGAAAACGCATTTGATGATGATCCGTCCACCTGGTTCCGCAGCGTGCGCAACCAAGCCATCCGCACCGGCGCGCACGAGTGGGTGGTGGGCTTTGGCGAGCGCAAGTTGATTGACGGCATCGAGTTGGCGCCGCGCAATGACAAGCACTGGAAGCACGGCCAGGTACGCGATTACGAGATCTACATGGGCGACAGCAACGGCGAGTGGGGCCAGCCGATCGCGCAGGGTCGCCTGCAGTTGAAGGAAGGCCTGCAGCGAATTAATTTCGCCGCGCATGCCGGGCGACTGCTGCGCTTCCGCGTGCTCAGCGTGCAGAACCCGGACGGTGATGCTGCCGGTGCGAATGATCCGATGGTGACGGCCGCGCAAGGCACCGCCGCGCGTGCGGTGGATGCACTGCAGCCGCGCGACGTTGGCCCGATTGCGTTGTCGACATTCCACATTCTTGAGCAGCAGGCGGCCGAGCGGCCGGCACAGCAGCAGTTCCTCTCCCAACTGCGTTTGCCGGCCGCATTGGCCGCTTCGGTGCACGCCGACCGCTCGTTCGCTGCCGATACGCCGATGCGCATGAATGGCCTGCAGTTCCGTCGCGGCTTGGGCGTGGGTGGCAGTAGCCGTATTGATCTCGCACTGAAAGGCCAGTGGAAGCTGTTGCGTGCCGACCTGGGTATTGATGACCAATGCCGTCAGGCCGGTGGCATGCAGTTCCAGGTTTGGGGCGATGACCGCCTGCTCTACGACAGCGGCCTGGTGAAGGCGCCGGGCGTGGTCAAGCCTGAGCTGGATATCCGTGGCCTTACCCGTTTGAGCCTGCGCACATTGGGTGCGCAGGGCAACCAACCTGCCCAGGTGTGTGGCAACTGGGCCAACGCCGTGCTGATCGGCGAGGAGGGCGACAGCGCCGAATTCGTCGCCCCATGAACGCCACTTCGTAACACCGCTGCTCCCCCGCAACACACCGACTGCGCTCTCAGGGGGAGCGCGGGCCGGGATCGCTTTGCCTAGCCGACTGCTTTTTCTTGCGTGACCTTGCCAGGAGAGAACCTGATGTTGCCCGCCAATCGCAGTACCAAACGCTTTCTGCCCGCTCCGTTATCGTTGGCCGTGGCCAGCGTGTTGTTTGCCGTTGCCGCTCCCGCGTTCGCGCAGGACAGCGGCAAGAAAGAAAAGGAAAAAACCACCGAGCTGGCCCGTGTTGAAGTCACCGGCTCCAACATCCGCCGCACCGATGTGGAGACCGCATCGCCGGTGCAGGTGATCAGCAAGCAGGACATCGAGAACATGGGCGCGCGCACGCTGCTGCAGGTGCTCGACAACCTGCCGGCCGCGCGTCCCGGCCAGGTGGATTCCAAATCACTGTTTACCGGTTCTGATGGCGCCTCGCAGGCCAACCTGCGCGGCCTCGGTGCACAGGGCACGCTGGTGCTGCTCAATGGCCGCCGATTGTCGTACTACGGCGCGCCGGCAGGCTTCCAGACACAGTTCGTCAACATCGACTCCATTCCCGCCGCTGTCATCGAGCGCATGGAAGTGCTGACCGATGGCGCCTCGGCCGTGTACGGCACCGACGCGGTGGCCGGCGTCATCAATGTCATCACCAAGCGTGACTATCAGGGCCTGGAAGTCAGCGGCACCTGGGACACCGCGTCGCGTTTCGATTCATTCGGTGAAAAGCAGTACAGCGTGACCGGCGGCTTCGGCGACATGGCCGAGGATGGCTACAACGTCTACGGCAGCATCAACGTGTACGACCGCAACGGCATCCCCGACAGCGAGTGGTACCTGAAGAATCCCAAGCAGTTCTACGCCAACAATCCGGACTACATCAAGAACCTGCGTCTGGACACCGGCAGCGCGCCGGGCGTGTTCAACCCCGGCTATTACTACGCCATTGATCCGGCAACCGGTGCACGGGTGGATGAAGCCGCGCCGGGCTGCAACAACGTGCTGCAGGTAACCAGTGGCACGCGCTGCATCTGGCAGACCTGGATGAACCGCCAGATCAACGGCGGTGCCGATTCCAAGCGTGTGACCGCTTACGTCAACGGCCATTTCCAGTTGAACGATGCCGTCGAGGCGTTTGCCGAGGCCACCTATACCGACATCGACCTGCGCGCCAATGGCGGCACACCGCGCGCCTACGGCACCACCATCGGCAACCCGCAGAGCTGGTTTTCCCGCAACACCGGCAACACCGTCAATCAATTCCTCACGCCGTGGCTGGGGCCCAACAACGAATACAACCACGCCAGCCCGGAAATGAAGGCGCTGATGGGCGGTGTGGTCGGCCTGGGCTATCTGCTGCAGGACGTGGGCGGCGGCCACTTTGGCCAGCGCAATACCGACAAGAGCTACCGCGTGGTTACTGGCCTGCGTGGCAACGCAGGTGACTGGAACTGGGAAACCGCGTTCGCCACGGCCGGCTCGCACTCGGTCACCTACCAGACCACCAACGTCAACCTGAAGGGCTTCGAGAAAGCCTTCGGCCCGTACACCATCGACCCGGGCACCGGCCGCGTCATCATCTCCGACCACCCGGCCTACAAGTTCGGTGAAATCAGCGAAGCCAATGCCGCGTTGATTCGTGAAGCGTTCCCCACCTTCGACATCGAATCGTGGACGCGCCTGCACACCTTGGACGGCAAGATCGAAGGCCCGCTGTTCACCCTGCCGGCCGGCGAAGTGCGCGCGGCATTCGGTTTCAACGCCACCCGCGAAACGTTCTACACGCCGGGCAACCCGGATGCGGCCAACGGCCTGATCACTCAGCAGGGTGGCTCGTGGTTTGACGGCAAGCGCAACACCTACGCGCTGTTCTCCGAAGCCGTGGTGCCGCTCACCGAAAAGCTGGAAATGGACCTGGCGCTGCGCTTGGACAAGTACCCCGGCTTCAGTGCCAATGCCGCACCCAAGATCGGCCTGAAGTACCAGGCGCTGCCGCAGTTGATGCTGCGCGGCACCTACTCTGAAGGCTTCCGTGCACCGAGCCTGGCGGAGGCTGGCAGCGGCGGTGTGTATGCGCAGATTGGTGGCTACCGCGATGAAGTGCGTTGCGCGGAAACCAACGCCATTGCCGGCCTGCTGCGGCAGTCCAATCGTGGCGTCGACCAGGATCTGGGCAACAGCCTGTGGAACAGCGACTGCAGCCGCAATGTGGCGCGCATGACCGAGCCCAACAAGGATCTGAAGCCGGAAAAGGCCAAGATCGCAACGCTGGGCCTGGTGCTGGAGCCGACCGATTGGTTGTCCGTGTCGGCCGATTATTGGTTTGTGTACCGCCGCGACGAAATCGTTGCGCCGGACTACAGCAAGGAAGAACAGATCAGCGCAATGACGCGCTTCCCCATCACGGAAAGCGACCAGGCCAACCTGGCGGCACTGGCTGCCATGTGCAGCGACCCGAGCAGTGGCGTGAGCTGCCCTGGCACCTTGCCCGGGTACAGCACCGGTAACGTGGCCAGTGTCATCGGCCAATACAGCAACCGTGGCCGTACCTTGATCGACGGGTTTGACGTGGACCTGCGCGGCCGCTTCGACATGGGGCAGTGGGGCCGGCTGAATGTCGGTGTGGCTGCCACCATCGCCAACCGCAACATGTACAACTCCGACGATGGCCAAGGTTGGTACTACGGCAATTTCGTGGGCTACTACAACAACCCGCGTCTACGTGCGACCTTCAACACCAACTGGTCGTATGGCAATTGGGACACCGGCTTCTATATCAACTACGTCGGCAAGACCAAGTGGGCGTATGAGCAGATCGACGAGGCGGACAACAACGCACAGACCTGCACCGGCAGTTATGTCGATGCCTCGCCGGCGCAATGCGATGGCGCACCGTCCTGGTGGACGGCCAACCTGAGCGTGAACTGGCGTCCGGTGGAGAAACTGAGCGTTGGCGTGACGGTGAAAAATCTGTTCAACCGTTTGCCGTTCTACGATCCGAACGACTGGATGAACTTCTCCGGTTACGCCAACAACTTCGGCCGCATCTACAGCGTGACGGCAACCTATAAGTTCTGACGATACACGGACGTTGCATCCTCCCCTGCATGCATGGCATGTAGGGAGGGCGCCGCCCCTGCCCGCAGCGCGCTGCGGGCGATTCAATGAAAGAGGAAATGCAATGAAGCGTAGAGATTTTCTGTTGACCGGCGCCGCACTGGCTGCGACCAGCCTGTTGCCGTCAACGCCGGCATGGGCCCGTAACCGCACCATGCGCTTGGGCGTGATCGGCACCGGCATGCGTGGTCAGGTACTGCTGAAAGAACTGGTACGCCGCGATGATGTGGAAGTGGTCGCGCTGTGCGATATCGAGCCGATCATGCTCGGCCGCGCCATGGACATGGTGGCCAAGGCCGGCAAGCCGGCGCCGCGCGCGTATGGTCAGGACCGTGACGAAAACGCGTGGAAGCGCATGCTCGAACAGCGCGGGCTTGATGGCGTCATCATCGCCACGCCGTGGGAATGGCATGCACCGATGGCCATTGCCGCGATGCAGGCCAAGGTCGCAGTGGGTTGCGAAGTAGTGGCCGGTATCACCCTGCAGGACCATTGGGACGTGCTCAACACCCAGCTCGCTACCGGTACGCCGTACATGCTGCTGGAGAACGTCTGCTACCGCCGCGATGTGATGGCGACGCTGCAGATGGTGCGCGAAGGCCTGTTCGGCGAACTGGTGCATCTGCAGGGCGGCTACCAGCACGATCTACGCGGCGTGAAGTTCAACTCCGGCGACCCCACCCAGCCTTACGACAGCGGTGTGGAGTTTGGTGACAAGGGGTGGTCGGAAGCACGCTGGCGCACCGAGCATTCGGTCAACCGCAACGGTGAGCTGTATCCCAGCCACGGCATCGGCCCGTGTGCGATGTATACCGGCATCAACCGTGGCAACCGCTTCACCCACATCAATGCGTTTGCCAGCAAGGCGCGTGGCCTGCACGAGTACACCGTGGCCAAGAGCGGCGGCACCACGCACCCCAGCACCCAGGTCAAGTTCAAGCTGGGTGATGTCGTCACCACCACCTTGGCCTGCGCCAACGGCGAAACCATCCTGCTGCAGCATGACACCTCGCTGCCGCGCCCCTATTCGATGGGCTTCCGGGTGCAGGGCACCAAAGGCCTGTGGATGGACGTCAACCACGGCATCCATATCGAAGGCCGCAGCCCGCCGCACCAGTGGGAAGAGTTCAAGGTCTACCAGGATCAGTACGAACATCCGCTGTGGAAGGCCAACGCGGCCACGGCGGCCAGCGCCGGCCACGGCGGTATGGATTGGTTCGTCATCCATGCCTTTGTCGAAGCGCTGAAGGCCAAGGCACCGATGCCCATCGACATCTACGATGCGGTGGCGTGGAGCGCCATCACGCCGCTGTCGGAGCAGTCCATCGCCAACAGCTTCCAGACCTTGGAATTCCCGGATTTCACCAAGGGCCTGTGGCAACAGCGCAAACCGATCTTCGCGTTCGACGGAAAGTACTGAGGCAATCCTCCCTCCCTGTGCTGATGGCAGGGGAGGGAGGGCAGACGATGAAGCCTGTGCGCGCATTCAACGCGCGCAGGCTTTTTTTCGAAGATGCTAAGTGCGGCGACGTGAAGCTGATTCCGCGCGGTAATCAACGTGAGACCGGTTGCTCGATGACAGCATCGTCCTCAATGTCCACATCGAGGTTGGCATCAGCCACCGGCGACGGGGGTGTGGATGGCACCTCGGCCGGCGTTGCCAGTGTGTCCTTCTGCAGCATCTTGGCTTTGCGCCAGTTACCCCAGCGGTAATAGGCCATCACCATCACCATCGAGCAGAACGCGCTGACCGGGAAGCTCCACCAGATCGCGTCCACGCCCAGCACCGGCTGCAACCACAGGGCAAACGGCACGCGGATGCCCCACATCGCCACCGCAAGAATCAACAGCGGCGGCACCACCGCGCCAGTGGAGCGGACCACGCCGGACACCACAAATGTCACACCGAAAAACAGGAACGACCACACCGCGATGTGGTTGAGATGGCGGCCGATCTCCAGCGCCGAGCTTTCGCCGGGCAGGAACAGCGCCAAGGTGCTGCGGTCGAACAGAATGATCGGCGCGATCAATGCACCGGTCAGCAGAAAATTGAACAGCACACCGGTACGTGCGGTGGCATGCACGCGGTCCCAGCGGCCAGCGCCCACGTTCTGTGCGGCCATGGACGAACACGCCGCACCAATGGCCATGGCCGGCATCTGCACATAGGTCCATAGCTGCATGGCCGCACCATAGGCCGATGCCGTGCTCACGCCATAGGCATTGACCATGGAGATCATCATGATCATCGCCAGCGAGATAAGCACCATCTGCAGGCCCATCGGCACGCCTTTGACCACCAGCGTCTTGAGGATCACCGGGTCGATCTTCAGCAACGCGGCATCCTTGCGGCCCAGCCACAGCACGTGGCGCTTGTTGCGCAGGTACAGCAGCATGGCTGCCAGTGCCAACCCCTGCGCGAAGAAGGTGGCCCATGCCGCGCCGGCCACGCCCAGTTCCGGGAACGGGCCCAGGCCGAAGATCAGCAGCGGGTTGATGCCGATATCCAACAGCACCGACAGCAGCAGAAACCGGAACGGTGTGCGCGCATCACCGGCACCGCGCAACGCAGCGGTGAAAAACGCAAACGCGTAGATCAGCGGCATGCCGAGGAAGATCACCTTCAGGTAAGCCTCGGCCATTGGCAGCGATTCGGCCGGTGTGCCCATGGCCACCAGCAGGCGATGCGACAGGAACCAGCCGGCCACCGCAATCACTACCGACAGGCCGATGAAGAAGGTCGCGCTGGTGCCCATCACCCGTCGCGCCTGCGCAAGGTCCTTGGCACCGATGGACTGGCCGATCAGGATGGTGGCGGCCATGCCGATGCCGAACACCGAGCCAATCAGGAAAAACATGATGTTGTTGGCGTTGGCCGTAGCGGTCAGCGCCGCCTCGCCGAGGAACTTGCCAACCCAGATCGCATTGACCGACCCATTCAGCGACTGCGCGATATTGCCGGCGAGAATAGGCAGCGAGAACAGCAGCAGGCTGCGCCCGATCGGGCCTTCGGTGAGAGAGCGGGCGGGGCTGGTTTTCGACATTGGTTGACGCTGTTTGAAACGAGGCTGGCACACTAGCACCTTGCCGGTGACGGTGCCGCTGTCAGGTACGCAGCTCGCCGCGCAGGTACGGCCAGCACCCGAAGTGGAGACAACAGGAACACGATGAACTCCGAAGTCCTATCCATCCCCAGCATCCGCCTTGATGTGTGGCTGTGGGCCGCACGTTTCTTCAAGACCCGCAGCTTGGCCAAACAAGCGGTGGACACCGGCAAAGTGGACGTGGCCGGGCAGCGCCCCAAATCCTCGCGTGCGGTGCGTATTGGTGATGCCCTGCGCGTGCAGCGTGGCGATGAAGTATTCGAGCTGCTGGTGCGTGGCCTGAGCGACACGCGTGGTGCAGCGCCGGTGGCACAGGCGTTGTACGAAGAAAGCGAAGCTTCCAGGAAGGCGCGTGAGGAGGTGAGACTGCGTCGCGCCGCCGAGCGCACGGGCTACCGGGCACCGGAGCACAAACCGGACAAACGCGCGCGCCGCCTGATCCGCGCGCTGGGTGATCTCGACGCGCTGTGAGTGTCCGCAGTGGGCCTGCGCTATCCGCGCCCCATGGCTGCAACAGAAAACGCCACCGCAAGGTGGCGTTTTCGTCATGCTGAAATCTGCGGCAACAAACCTCAGCGCTTGCCGCTGCCCAGCAGTCCGCTTCCCAGCTTGATCAGGTCGCTGACGCCGAACTGGCCGTCGCCGTCCTGGTCCAGCACGCTGCCCAACAGGTTGCCGCCGATGCCGCCCGCCTGCGCTACCTGCTGCTTCTCCTGGCCAAGCAGCTGGGCCAGGCCACCGGCATCGGCCTGGCCGTTGCCGCTGCTCATGCGCTGGGCAATGAAGGCCATCACGATCGGGGCCAGAATCTTCAACAGCTGGCTGGAGCTGCTTGGGCTCAAGCCGGTGGCTTGGGCCAAGCCGGTTTCGGCACGGGTTTCATTGCCACCAAAGATGTGGCCCAGGATGCCGGCGCCATTGGCCGCAGCACCGCCACCACCACCGCCCAGTACCGAGCCCAGCACGCTGCCGATATCCAACCCGCTGTGGTTGGTCTGCAATGCGCCAAGCAGTGCTTCGGCACCCTGCGGCTTGGCGGCGTTGTTGCCCAGTGCGCCCATCAGCAGCGGCAATGCGGCGCTGATCGCGCTGGAAGCCTGCTGGCTGTCAATGCCCAGCTGTTGGGAAACCTGCTGCACGGGGGCGCCCTGCAGCTGGGAGAGGAGTTCGTCGGTCAGGCTCATCGTTGGGTTCCTTGCGGTTGTGTGCGCAGCGCGATGGTAACCCTGTAATGGGCCGTTGCGGGGGGCGGACATGAAAGCCCGGGATGCCTGCAGCAGGCACCCCGGGGTTGGGTAAAAGGTGTGGCTGCAACAAGAAAGCCCCGCCGGTTGGGCGGGGCTGTTGAATCAAAGCTCGATGTCCTCGGCGCCTGGCGTGGCGCTGGGGAAATCGTTGCCCGGGTGCGGCGGTGGTGCAAACGGATCGGCGGGCTCGGCTGCGGCGGCCGCCAGCTTCTGCAGCGCTGCGGCAATGCCGGCGCCGTAAGCCGGGTCGGCCTTGTTGCAGTTGTCGATGTGGCGCTGCTTGATGAAGTCCGGCGCATCCCCCAAGGCACGGGCGGTGTTGTCGAACAGGCGCTGTTTCTGCGCATCGTTGTAGCTGCGGAACAACGCGCCGGGCTGGCTGAAGTAGTCGTTGTCGTCCTCGCGGAAGTTCCAGAAATCGGCATCGCCGCGGATCTTCAACGCCGGCTCGCGGTACTGCGGCTGCTCCTGCCACTGGCCGTAGCTGTTGGGCTCGTAATGCGGCAGGCCGCCGTAGTTGCCGTCCACGCGCATGGTGCCATCGCGGTGGTTGCTGTGCACCGGGCAGCGCGCCGCGTTGACCGGAATCTGGTGGTGGTTCACGCCCAGGCGGTAGCGCTGTGCATCGGTATACGCGAACAGGCGTGCCTGCAGCATCTTGTCCGGCGACGGGCCGATGCCCGGCACCAGGTTGCTGGGAGCGAATGCGGACTGCTCCACGTCCTGGTACCAGTTATCGGGGTTGCGGTTGAGCACGAACTCGCCCACTTCAATCAGCGGGTAGTCGCTCTTCGGCCACACCTTGGTGAGGTCGAACGGATGCACGCGATAGGTCTCCGCTTCCAGCTCCGGCATGACCTGCACGAACAGCTTCCACTTCGGGAACTCGCCGCGCTCGATGGCCTTGAACAGATCGCGGCCGTGGCTTTCGCGGTCCTTGCCGACCAGCACTTCGGCCTGTGCGTCGGTGAGGGCTTCGATGCCCTGCTGGCTGTGGAAATGGAACTTCACCCAGAAGCGCTCGCCATCGTTGTTGGTGAAGCTGTAGGTGTGCGAGCCGAAGCCATGCATGTGGCGGAAGCTGCGCGGAATGCCGCGGTCGCTCATCACCACGGTCACCTGCATCAGCGCCTCGGGCAGCAGGGTCCAGAAATCCCAGTTGTTGCGGGCGCTGCGCAGGTTGGTATGCGGGTCGCGCTTGACCGCCTTGTTGAGGTCGCCGAACTTGCGCGGGTCGCGCAGGAAGAACACCGGCGTGTTGTTACCCACCAGGTCCCAGTTGCCTTCCTCGGTATAGAACTTCAGTGCGAAGCCACGGATGTCGCGCTCGGCATCGGCCGCGCCGCGCTCGCCGGCCACGGTGGTGAAGCGGGCGAACATTTCGGTCTGCTTGCCCACCGCCGAGAAGATCTTGGCGCGGGTGTACTTGCTGATGTCGTGGGTGACGGTGAACGTGCCAAACGCACCGGAACCCTTGGCATGCATGCGGCGCTCGGGAATGACCTCACGGTTGAGGTTGGCCAGCTTCTCCAGCAGCCATACGTCTTCCATCAACAGCGGGCCGCGCGGGCCGGCGGTCTTGCTGTTCTGGTTGTCCACCACCGGCGCACCAAAGGCGGTGGTCATCGGTGTCACCGGTGCATCACCGTGCTTCTGCTTAGGGGTGGTGCTGGTGTCGCGCTGCGACTGTGCGGCCTGCTCGGGCGAGGGGGCACTCTGGTACGGACAGGTCGGCTTGTTGTCGTTGCTGCTCATGGCTGGCTCCAGCTGGCTCAAGAAAACTATCGTGTACCGACTGTAGCCATGACCAGGTGAAAAGGGTAATCAAATGATCCGCTGGCTTTGATAGAGGGTGCCTATCGAGGTCGCCGCCATGACAGGCAACAACTTGGCCTGCGCTGGCACGATTGTCATGGGTTTCCGGCAGGGCTCGGGCGGGCGCTATGCTGCACGGCTGCCAGGCTTCATTCCACCATGACCCAGCGCGCCACCCGACTGCTGCACCTGCTTGATGACCTGCGCCGCCGCCGTAAGCCGGTGAGTGGAGCCATATTGGCCGAGCGTTTTGACGTAAGCCTGCGCACGCTGTATCGCGACATCGACGCGCTGCGGGGACAGGGCGCTGACATCGCCGGTGACCCGGGCGTCGGTTATCAGTTGCGGGCCGGCTTTCTGCTACCACCCATGATGTTTTCCGCCGACGAGCTGGAAGCCATCGTGCTGGGCATGCGCTGGGTGGCCTCACATGCCGACCCGGCGCTGGCCGCATCGGCCGACGCCGCATTGCAGCGGGTAACCGGAGTGCTGCCGGAAGCGCTGCGTCTGCAGGTGGAGACCAGTGGCCTGTTCGCGCCGCAGTGGAGTGGCGGGCCGGCAGAGCCGTGGTTGCCTTCACTGCGGATGGCCATCCGTGACGGCAACGCGGTGCGTATTGAATACAGCGACGCCCAGGGCCGTGCCAGCGAACGCGTGATCTGGCCGTTTGCAATGGCTTTCCTGGCGGACATCCGCCTGCTGGCGGCGTGGTGTGAAATGCGCGGTGACTTCCGTCATTTCCGCGCCGACCGCATGGTTGCGCTGGAGAACACCGGCCAGCGTTACCCGGCGCAGCGGCACCAGCTGTTGAAGCGTTGGCACGCACAATGCGTGCCCAAACGCGATGATTGACTGCTGACAGCGGCTGTCAGTAGCCCCTGCGCACACTGTCGGCTCCTTACAGCGCAGGTGTCTGACATGACCAAGCAACTCACCCTCTATACCCATCCTCATTCGCGCGGCCGCATTGCACGTTGGATGCTTGAGGAAACTGGTCTGCCGTATCAGCAGGAGATTCTGCAGTACGGCACCAGCATGAAAGCACCGGCGTATCTGGCCATCAACCCGATGGGCAAGGTGCCTGCGTTGCGCCACGGCGAAACGGTGATCACCGAGAACGCAGCCATCTGTCTGCATCTTGCCGATCTGGCGCCAGAAAAAGCGCTGCTGCCTGCCGTTGGCAGCGCAGAACGCGGTGAATGCTATCGCTGGGTGCTGTTCGCGGCCGGGCCGCTGGAAGCCTTCATCACCGACCGCCGTCATGGCGCCTTGGCACCGCCGATGGAAGCGGGCTATGGCACGGCGGAGGATCTGATGCAGACGCTGGAGCTGGCCGTAGCTGGCAAGCAGTATCTGGTGGGAGACAGTTTCACCGTCGCCGATCTCTACATGGCCGCGTTCTTGAGCTACTTCATCGGCGCGGGTGAGATCGAAGCCAAGCCGGTATTCGAGGCGTATTACCAACCGCACGTGCAGCGGGCGGCATGTGTGCGTGCCGGCGCGTTGGATGATGCGTTGGTTGCCAAGCCAGAGACGGCGCTTGCCTGATTTCAGGCGGGCCGCATCGGTGTAGATGACCGACCCGGCGCGTGTGCAGTTATCAGCCGAAGACGCACCATACGAAGCACGGATGCACGGAGTGTGACGCAGGCGTGCGTGCTGCATTTGCAGCGGTTGATCGTTTTACCTTGCCCACGCTCTCTCCATGACGGGAGAGAGCGTGGAGCGACGGTTGCGTTACAGCAGCGACTTCACCCGGTACAGCGCTTCCAATGCCTGCTTCGGTGTCAGCTCATCCGGGTCGATGGCCTGCAGTGCGTCCAGTGCTGCGGAGCTGGGTGCTGCAAACAGGCCAAACTGTTGCGGCGCATCCAGCGCATCCAGCGCATCCAGCGCCCGTGGTGCCATCGATGCGGCCTGCGTCTCGCCGCCGCGTTGTTCCAACTCCGCCAAGCGGCGCCGTGCCTGCGCCACGGTAGCGCGCGGCAGGCCGGCCAGCGCGGCTACCTGCAGACCAAAACTGCGGTTGGCCGGGCCATCCTTGACCGCATGCATGAACACCAGGCTGTCACCGTGTTCCACCGCATCCAGATGCACGTTGGCGATGCCACTGGTACCGCCTTCAAAGCTCTCATCGGCCAGTGCGGTCAATTCGAAATAATGCGTGGCAAACAGCGTGTAGCAGCGGTTCTGGTAAGCGAGATGGCGCGCCACCGCATCGGCCAATGCCAAGCCGTCGTAGGTGGAGGTGCCACGGCCAATCTCATCCATCAACACCAGTGAATGCGGGGTGGCGTGGTGCAGGATGTAACTGGTTTCGGCCATTTCCACCATGAAGGTGGACTGGCCCTTGGCCAGATCGTCGCCTGCGCCGATACGGGTGAGGATGCGGTCGATGGGGCCGATCACCGCGCGGCTGGCCGGCACAAAGCTACCGATGTGCGCCAACAGTACGATCAGCGCGTTCTGACGCATGTAGGTGGATTTACCGCCCATGTTCGGGCCGGTGATGACCAGCATGCGGCGGTCCGGGTGCAGGTCAATGTCGTTCGGCTCGAACGGCGCATCGCGCACAGCTTCTACCACCGGGTGACGGCCGCGCTCGATGCGCAGGCACGCGTCCTCCTGCAACTCCGGCTGCGCCCAGTCCAGCGCCTGCGCGCGTTCGGCGAACGCGGCCAGCACGTCCAATTCGCTGAGGCCGGCAGCGCAACGCTTGAGTGGCTCCAGGTGCTCGGCAACGATGTCGAGCAGGCCTTCGTACAACAGTTTTTCACGACTGAGCGAACGCTCGCGCGCGGACAGCACCTTGTCTTCGAAGCTCTTCAGTTCTTCGGTGATGTAGCGCTCGGCATTGGTCAGGGTTTGGCGGCGCGTGTAATGCACCGGTGCCTTGTCGGCCTGCCCCTTGCTGATTTCAATGTAGTAACCGTGTACGCGGTTGTAGCCCACCTTCAGCGTCGCGATGCCGCTGGCTTCGCGCTCGCGCTGCTCCAAGTCGATCAGGAACTGGTCGGCATGCGTGGACAGGCGGCGCAGTTCGTCCAGCTCCGCGTCGTAGCCTTCGGCGATCACGCCGCCGTCGGACAACTTCAACGGCGGTTGTTCGGCAATGGCGCTGGCCAACAGGTGCGCGCTTTCATCATGCGAACCCAGCTCCGCACGCAGTTGCTGCAGGCGCGGGGAATCCAACGTTTCCAGCTGCGCTGTGATCGCCGGCAGCAGCGCAAGACCATCGCGCAGCGTGGAGAAATCACGCGGGCGCGCCGAGCGCAGCGCCATGCGGGTGAGGATGCGTTCAATATCACCGAGCGCGCGGAAGCTTTCGCGCAGATCGGCATCGGTGCCACGGTCGATCAACGTAGCCACTGCGTGATGGCGCTGCTGCAGCACATTGCGCAGGCGCAGCGGGCGGTGCAACCAACGCCGCAGCAGGCGCCCGCCCATCGGCGAGACAGTGCTGTCCAACACGCCAAGCAGCGTATTGCGGGTGTCGCCGTCCACACGTGTGTCCAACTCCAGGTGGCGGCGCGTTGCAGCGTTCATCGCGATTGCCTCACCGGCGTTTTCCATCGCGATGCTGGTCAGGTGCGGCAGGCGCTGCTTCTGGGTTTCCTCGACATAGCCGAGCAGAGCGCCCGCAGCGGCGGTGGCACGTGGCTTGTCATCCAGGCCAAAACCGCTGAGGTCGTGCAGCTTGAAGAAATTCAACAGCTGGCGACGGCCGCTGTCCGCATCAAACAACCACGGCGCCCGGCGGCGCACGCCATTGCGTTGACGCAGGAATTCCGGCCACTCCTCTTCGTCGGGCATCAACAGCTCGGCCGGCTCAAGGCGCGCGAGTTCTGCTTCCAATGCGTCGTCGTTGTCCACCTCGTTGACCAGGAAGCGGCCACCGGCCAAATCGGCCCACGCCAGCCCATAGCCGGCCTTGTTGCGCGACAGCGCCATCAACAAAGTATCGCGGCGTTCGTCCAGCAAGGCCTCGTCGGTGACGGTGCCGGGGGTGACGATACGCACCACCTTGCGCTCGACCAGGCCCTTGGCCAGCGCCGGGTCGCCAATCTGCTCGCAGATCGCCACGGATTCACCCAAGGCCACCAGCCGCGCCAGGTAGCCTTCATAGGCATGCACCGGCACACCGGCCATCGGAATCGGCGCACCGCCGGAGCTGCCACGCTGGGTCAGCGTGATATCCAACAAGCGCGCGGCCTTGCGCGCATCGTCATAGAACAGTTCGTAGAAATCGCCCATCCGGAAGAGCAGCAGCAGGTCCGGGTAATCGGCCTTGGCTGCGAAAAACTGCTTCATCAACGGGGTGTGTTCGGGCTTTTTCTCGGTCACGCGGAAGTCCACTTCAATTGCCGGGCAGGGGCCTGCCATAAGGCCGCCATTGTAGGGCAGAGCGGGCTGGCGGCCACGGCGAGTGCTGGGGAACTTCGCTGTCCTGCCCAGGAAAGCCCACGGCCACGGGCCGCAAGGGGGCCTCTGGTGGGTCGCCAGTGGCGGTGCAGTTCCTGATGGAGGGTAGCTTCGCTGCGGCGTTCAACAGGACATCTTGGCCGGTGCTGGCATGCTTCTGCTGTCTGTTCATGCGCAGCAGCAGCCTCGTATTGGAGGCTGCTCCTTGCCGTTCTTCAGCGTCGTGCTGAAGCGCTCACTTCGCTGCGTCGGTCTTCTCCGGCAGGCTTTGGATGACATTGCCTTGGTCGTCCATGAAGTCCAGTGATGCTTCGCCCTGTGGCGTCACGGTCATCATGATGCGTGGATTTCCTGTGGCATCTGCCAGGATCAGTGCCGAGGATTCGCCGCGTGTGCGCCCCACGAAGAGTCGCGTGGTCTGCCGCCCACCAGCGGCCTTCCAACGTGCGAGCAGCGCGTCTTTCTCTGCTCCTGCAGGTGCTTTGAGGTACTGCTCGTAGATCGGTCCGTAGTCTTTCTCCATGCCGCGATCGAACACGGACAGACCAGTCTCCATGAAGCCGCCGCCTTCGTAGTGGTGCATCGCCACTTGCTGATCTCCACCGAAGCGGTCCATCGACAGGTGCACCCCTCCAGCCGGCTTTCCGTTCTTGTCCAGCCTTCCTTCATAGATCAGCCCACCGACTTCGTCGCCGACGCCGTTGTAAAAGACCATTCCGGGCTTGTCGCCACGGTCGCTGGTCACCACTTCACCATTGACCACGGGGCCGGGCAGCAGGCCGCGCGCGGCCAGCACCATCGACTTGGCGCCGTCCTCGCTGACGATGTTGATGCGGCCGACGTCGATCTCGGCGAACGATGCCTTGGCTTTGGTGTCGCGGGCGCCCATCAGTAGCAGGGTGGCGGGCACAGACAGCGCCAGTAGCATGCCCATCTTCAGTAAGCGGTTCTGTCGCCGTAGCTGCGTGAGGATCTCATCGGCGGCGTTTGAACCGGGTACATCACTGGATTTCCTTTTCATGATTTCTCCTTGCTTCACGTGGTGGGAAGTAATCCATCAAACCTGAAAAGCGGTTGCTTCTGTATTGGCGAGGCATTTTGGATAGAACGTACGCCCGCGCGTGTATTGGCGAAGGGCAGAAGTTGCTTTGCCAAGTTTCAGCGTTGGCTGCTGCTGGCTGTGCACAATCAGCGTAGGCGGTAGGTTTGGTCGGCTGCCGATCTGCTGTCAACCGTGCCGAAAGTTGGGTGCGGAGCAGGTACGGTGTTGGGAGCGCTTTGCTTGCTGCCCGACGCGAAAGAATGGCTCTGGCGGCGGTCTTCGCAATGCATGATTCCCGCGCGGATGTCATGCAGACAGGGGTTCTCAATGCAATGCTTGAACTGCAGGGTAGGGTGTGTTGTCCGCCAATGCAGCTGGCCCAACTACGGCAGTTGGGGCGCTGTACCCCCCTGTAAGCACGCTTGGTGAAGCGCAGTTGGACGGCCACCCCGCGATGGAGAATGTCATCTGGATGGTCTACCGCCTTCCTGCACCTTCTCTATGCTGACGGTCTCAGTCATCCGCCTCCACCACGCCCTCAGCCAGCGGCACGCGAGAGCCATCCAGCAAGCCGCGGCTGAGCTTGCCGTCCTCGATGAACAGCAGCTCGCCGTTTTCGCCATTCTTGGTGCTGCTGTCGATGGCGATGACGCGGCCGCCGTGGAAGGTGCTGACGTGTTTCATGGAGGTGTGGCCGACAACGATGCGCTGCAGTCCGAGTTGATCCAGCACACTTTGCACGCCGTTGGTGTCCAGGCGGCCGTCAAAGTAGCCGCGGTACCAGATGGGGCTGGTCTTGCCGTCGTACAGCGGTGCAGTGGCGGGATCTGCCTTTACGTCGGCTTTCGGGATTCCCAGTGACGCCTGATAGGCCGAATTGGTGGACGCTGGATCCAGCGCCATCTGCACTGCTTCCGGCGAAATGCCGCCGTGCAGGAACAGTGTGTCGCCGATGCGCAGCAGCACCGGCCGGGTACGCAGCCATTGACCGATCACCGAGTCACTGCCGTACAGCTGCGGATAGCTGCGGCCAAGCAGCTGCGCGCTGCGCAGGTACTTTGGATTGACGTAACGCAGGTCGTCGTACAGCACCATGGTTTCGTGATTACCGAGGACGAAGTGCACGGCGCCGCCGGCATCAGCGGCCTGTTGCTGCAGGCTGTACAGCAGCCAGAATGCTTCGGTGACCTGGGGGCCACGGTCAAACACATCACCGGCGATCACCAATGTGTCGCTGCCCATGGCCCAGCGATCTTGTGCGTCAATCACCTTGTTCGCATGCAGCAGTTGTCGCAACAGCCCGTACTGGCCGTGGATGTCCGACACGGCGACGATGCGTGGCACGGCCGGCAGAGAGGACGCGGATGCGGATGCAGCAGGCAGCAGGTTCAATGCATGTGGATAACCGCATAGCGGCGTGAGTGCGCTGGGAACCTGGTCCAGTTTGCGTGCATAGACTTTGTCATCGCATATCCAACGCGCCAGCAGCGTGCCGCCATTGCGGAACACGTAAGGTCCATCGGCATCAACATGTTCAGCAGGCGGCGGTACTTCTTTTGCGGATGCTGCCAAGGGCAGCAGGGCGAGCAGTAATAGCGTTGGTCGGAGGAAATGCATCGGACAGCGGCTTTCGGCGACGGATGCGGCATGCACCCGGCCCCAGCCTACGCCGCCCAAAGCGGGGCGGCATGTGCTGTTGGCTTACCTCGATGCCGGTTGCATGGCCTCAGCTGCGTTGCAGCGCCGCACGTCCAGGGGCGGCGGGCAGGGTGTCGCTGCCCAGAATGATGCGGTTGCGGCCCTGCTTTTTTGCTTGGTACATCGCGGCATCAGCACGGGCCATCACCCGCTCGTAGTCGGGGTGGCCGTCGTACAGTGCTACACCGATGCTGGTGGTGATGTGCAGCTGCTGGCCGTCGCTCAGTTGCACGGGGGTGTCGGCAATGCGTCGGCACAGGCCATGGGCGATCGTCAATGCCTGCTGCTCTTGGACCGCCACCAGCACCAACACAAATTCCTCACCGCCGTAGCGGAACACGTAATCGCTGCCACGGCTGAACTGGCTGAGGATGCCGGCCACGTGCTGCAAAGCGCGGTCGCCGGTATCGTGACCATGTTCGTCGTTGATGGCTTTGAAATGGTCAAGGTCCAACAGCAATACGGCGAAGCTGCCGCCGGATTTTTCGGCCAGTTCAATCTCGCGCCGCAGCACCGTGGGCAGGAAGCGCCGGTTGAGCAGGTTGGTGAGCGCGTCGCGGCCGGCATCCAGTTCGCCGATGCGCTCGAACAACATGCCCAGCAGGTTGCGTATCTGGCCGACCTTCATGCGCACTTCCTGCAGGTACAGAACGCGGCTGTTGGGTTCGTTGTCCTGCTGAAGTGTGTGTTGCAGCACTTGGTCAACGCTGTTGATCAAGGCGTTGATCTGCTGGGTTTCGGAGCTTTCCCCAAAGCTGGGGATGCCCTTGTGGGTAAACCACAGGCCAAACTCAGACTTCGCCAGCGGTTGGAAGCTGCTGGTTTCGTCCTGGCTGGCCAGTGCGTACAGCAAGGTGTTTTCCCAATCCAGCAACAGCGCGCGCTGCCGCTCGCGTTCGGTGCTGACGTTCTGCACAAGCGAGAACAGGCGGTACGCCGCATCTGTGCGCGAAGACCGCTCGCGTGCGTTGGAGTAGGCCAGGGTCATGCCTTCCAGCGCGATATCGAATGATGCGGTGAGGCTGGCGATGGCGGCGTGTGCGGCTTCGCCATGACCGGTGTTTTCGGCGATCAACGCGAACAAGCGCTGCTTCAACACACGGGTGCCGCGTGTTACCAGGTCAACGGGTATGCCAACGCGCGCATGCACGTCGCCGACCACGCGCTGTGCGGCGATCAGGCTTTCCACGTTGTCAGGGTTTGCGTGCAGCAGATCGCGTACCCAGCGTTGCATGGCCGGTTGCAGGCGCACGCGCACCTGGTCGTGCGACAACGAGCGCGATGCGCGCTTGTCATTCATCATCACCTTGTAAAAGTGCGCTGCAAGCGCCTGCGCATGGCGATCGCCCAGCTCGGCCAATACCTGGCCGGCCTGTGGGCCTGCTGCAGCAAGGCTTTTCTTCCAATCGGTGATGAGCGCGGTGCTTTCTGCGTCGGCGTTGTGGGAGGTTACGTTGTTCATGCGTAGGATTGTGCAGCTGCCATCAGGCAGACGGGGAATATCGGCAAGTATCGCTGTTGATTGAGGAGAAACTGTGCGGAACATGGTGTTGTGGCCCCCGGCATGCGTGCGCGGAGCCGTTTTTGCAAGGGTGTGGCGATGATCAGCGCTGGCCCGTTTCCCTTGATGGCGATGGTCGCGCTGTTGGCATTGGGCCTGGGATGGGCCTTTGCGCGCGCCCTCACGCCGGCCACGGATGGCCTGCGCAGCCGCGCCGGTGCGGTGGTGCTGGATGCCTTTCTGCTCGGTCTGCTGGGCGCACGCTTGGCGCATGTCGCAATGCATGCGCAGGATTACCTGGCGCAGCCGTTGTCGATCATCCGCTTGGGTGACGGGGGGTATTCCGTCTGGGCCGGTGTTTTGGTGGCTGCTGGTTATGCATTCTGGAAAACACGCAGGCATGCGCCGCGCAAACCGGTGCTGTTGGGTCTTGCCGCAGGCGCTGCGCTGTGGGCCATCGGCGGTATGGCGTTGTTTGCCGTGCAGCGTTCCTCCATTCCATTGCCCGAGGCGGTGTTGGTGGACATGCAGGGCCAGCCAGCACCGTTGGCAGGCTTTGCCGGCAAGCCGCTGGTGATCAACCTGTGGGCCACCTGGTGCGGGCCGTGCCGGCGCGAAATGCCGGTGTTGGCTGCGGCGCAGCAAAGCCACCCGCAGGTGCAGTTCGTATTTGCCAATCAAGGCGAAACCGCCGAGGAAGTTGCCGCATATCTGGCATCAGAGCGCATGGTGCTGGATAACGTGTTGCTGGATGACGACTCCACGGTGATGCAGCAGACCGGTGCGCGGGCGTTGCCGACGACGCTGTTCTTCGGCGCTGATGGCCGCCTGCGCAACGTGCACATGGGCGAAATTTCACGCGCGACGCTGGAAACACGTCTGCGCGATCTGCAGTGAACTCCTACTTTCTTCGAAGAGGTAAACAATGATTCGTACGCATTCGATGCTGCTCCTGTTGGCCACCGCCGCGTTGGTGCCCACCGCCTGTGCCCGTGATGGCGAACCGGCCAAGCCGGCGCCCGCTGCAGCTGCGGCCACGGCCAAACCTGCCGACGCCAACGAGCCGGCCGTGGTGAAAACCCTGCGCTCGCAGGGCGTGGAATTCATGGGCACTTTTGAAACGCCGGTGGGCCTGACCGGTTACGCCGGTGTGGCCGGGCAACGTCCGCTGGCGGTGTATGTGTCCAAGGATGGCCAGTACGCCGTGGTCGGCACGCTGGTTAACGCCAAGGGCGAAGATGCCAGCGCCGACAAGCTCAAAGAACTGGTGTCCGGCCCGATGGGGGCGCAGGCTTGGACCAAGGTGGAAGCCAGTCATTGGGTGGCCGACGGCAAGGCGGATGCGCCGCGCGTCATCTATGCGTTCAGTGATCCAAATTGCCCGTACTGCAACCACTTCTGGGAAGCCGCACAACCGTGGGTAGCGGCGGGCAAAGTGCAGATCCGCGAAATTCTGGTGGGCGTGATCCGCGAAGACAGCGCCAACAAGGCCGCTGCCATTCTTGCCGCCGCCTCGCCGGAAGCCGCATTGCTGGAGAACGAGCGCAACTTCGCCAAGGGCGGCATCAAGCCGTTGGCAACGGTGCCGGCCGCCATCGAGGCCAAGCTGCGTGCCAATGAAACGCTGATGCTGGAACTGGGCTTCCAGGGCACGCCGGGCATTCTGTTCAAGGACGCCGACGGCACCGTGCAGATGCGCTCGGGCATGCCGCAGGGCAACGACCTGCAGACCATTCTGGGCCCGCGCTGAACCCCGCTCGGGCGCGTGCGGCGATGTAATAGTCTCCGCCGTACGCGCCTGACTAAGCTGGCCCTGTTTTCAGGAGCCAGCCCATGAGCCACGACCACAACCACGCGCCGAGCGAAATCCGCCACGAAAAACCGTTGTGGTGGGCCCTTGGGCTGACCACGGCCTACCTTGTCGTGGAAGTCATTGGTGCGTTCTGGACCAACAGCCTGGCGCTGCTGTCCGATGCCGCGCACATGGCCACCGATGCGCTCGGTCTGATGATTGCGCTGACCGCCGTGCGGCTGAGCCGGCGTCCGCCCGACGCACGTCGCACCTACGGTTATGCGCGGCTGGAAGCCTTGGGCGCGGTCACCAATGGCCTGCTGCTGTTTGGCGTTGGCATCTACATTCTGTGGGAAGCGGCTGAACGTTTCCGCGAGCCGCAGGCCATCGCGTCCACCGGCATGATGTGGGTGGCCGCTTTCGGCCTGGTGGTGAACCTCATCGCCATGCGCCTGCTCAGTGCCGGCAGCGGCGAGAGCCTCAACGTCAAGGGCGCCTACCTGGAAGTGTGGAGCGACATGCTCGGCTCGGTGGCCGTGATTGCCGGCGGCCTGATCATCCACTTCACCGGTTGGACGCTGGTTGATCCCATCCTGGCGGTGTTGATTGGCCTGTGGGTGTTGCCACGGACCTGGGTGCTGCTGCGCGAGGCCATCAACGTTTTGTTGGAAGGCGTGCCCAAGGGCGTGGTGTTGGGTGACATCGAAACCGCATTGCGCGGGTATCCCGGCGTGGCCGGCATCCACGATCTGCACGTATGGGCTTTGGCCTCCAGCACCCCGGCGTTGACCGTGCATGTGGTGATGAACGAGGGATACGCACCGGATACCCTGCGCCGTGAGTTGGCCGATCTGTTGCATGAGCGTTTTGAGATTGACCACGTGACGCTGCAGGTGGAGACGGACCACTGCGGTGATGACTGCGCGGAGGTGAAGCCTGCTGCTGGCGAGAAGCATGACCACGGCAGTGAAGGGCATTCGCACGGACCCGACAAACAGGGCCATCACGGGCATGTGCATCGTTGAGTGAAGTGCGTTGCCCTCACCCCAACCCCTCTCCCGCAAGCGGGAGAGGAGCTCAGGCGTTCTGCAAGTTGAAGCGGTGTGAGCAATTGCAGCTTTAAAGCCCCTCTCCCGCCTGCGGGAGAGGGGTTGGGGTGAGGGGAGGCTCCAAGCACCTATCCCCAGAGCCAATGCCCCCCCCAAAAAAAACGGAGCCCTCAAGGCTCCGTTTTCCATTCCACAAACGCCTCAACCACTCAAGCAACCGGCTCGCGCAGCACCGGCATGTCCCAGCCCTGACGCGGCGCGAAGCGATCGCCGTGACGCGCCTGCAGGGTCTTGAGTTTCTCCACCAGTGAATCAGCACCAGTGGCGCGGATGTGCTGGATCGGGCCGCCGCGGAACGGCGCAAACCCAGTGCCGAAGATCACCCCGGCGTCGAGCAGATCCGCATCGCTCACCACGCCATCGTGCAGGCAGGCCACTGCTTCGTTGAGCAGCGGCAGAATCAGCCGGTCTTCCAGATCAGACGGCGCCTGATAATCCTTGGCGACCTCCGGCTTCACCGCGCGGCCGTTCTCCCACTTGTAGATGCCCTGGCCGTCCTTCTTGCCGCGCTTGCCCTGTTCAACACTGGCCAGCGCCGCCGGAATCTGCAGGCCCAGGAATGGCGCCAGCTCCTGGCCAACGCCGGCGGCGACGTCCAGGCCCACGGTGTCGAGCAGTTCGATCGGCCCCATCGGCATGCCGAACTTCACCGCTGCCTTGTCGATCACAGGGCCCGGAATGCCCTCGGCATAAGCCGTGGCAGCTTCCAGCATGTACGGGAACAACACACGGTTGACCAAAAAGCCCGGCGTGCCCGCCACCGGCACCGGGAACTTACCCAGCGCCTTGCAGAACGCGGCCAGCCGCTTTTCGGTGTCCGGCGCCATGCCGTCGTGATGGATGATTTCCACCAGCGGCATCTGCGCCACCGGGTTGAAGTAATGCAGGCCAGCAAACTGCGCCGGGCGCTGGATGTGGTCGCGCAGCTCCACCAGCGGAATGGACGAGGTGTTGGTGGTCAGTAGCGCATCGGCCTTCATCTTCGGCTCCAACGTCTGGTACAGCGCGCGCTTGGCTTCCGGGTTTTCGATGATGGCTTCAATCACCAGGTCCGCCTGTGCCACGCCGTCACCGGCCAGGTCGGCCTTCAGTCGCGCGGCGACGTCCGGGCGCTTGGCCGGGTCTTTCACTTTCTTTTCGAACAGCGTCTGCGCACGGCCCATGGCCGGGTCGATGAAGCGCTGCTCGCGATCCTGCAGGGTCACGGTGAAGCCCTTGTAAGCCGCCCACGCCGCGATATCGCCGCCCATCACGCCGGCCCCCACAACATGCACGTGCTGGATGCCCGAATCTTTGCCGCCCAGGCCCTTGAGGCGCTCGGTCAGGAAGAAAATGCGGATCAGATTGCGCGCGGTCGGGCTGCTGGCCAGTTTGACCACCGCACGGCGTTCGGCGTCCAGGCGCTTCTGGATGGGGCTGCCGCCGGTGCGCTCCCAGGTGCTGATCAACGCATAGGGCGCCGGGTATTGATCCTTCTTGGCTTTGCGCGCGACCTGCTTGGCCATCTGCGGCGCCAGCAGCTTGCGTGCCGGCCAGGTGTTGGTGGCCCATGCGGTGGCGCGCTGCTTGAACGGCCGGGTGACGCCCGACTGCAGTAGGGAAACCGCCGCATCCACCAGCACCGCCGGTGCGGCAACCTTGTCCACCAGGCCGATGCCACGGGCGGCCGACGCCGACAGCGTGCGTCCGGTCAGCATCATATCCATGGCGGCCGGGGCGCCCACCAGCTGCGGCAGGCGCGAACTGCCGCCCCAGCCCGGGAAGATGCCCAGCTGGGTCTCTGGCAGGCCGATGCGGGTGGAGGCGTCATTGGAGGCAACGCGGTAGCGGCAGGCCAGCGCCAGCTCGGTGCCGCCGCCCAGGCAGTGACCGTGAATGGCGGCTACGGTCGGGCAGGGCAGTTCAGCCAGCTTCTGGTACACGTTCTGACCGCGACGGATCGCGTCATTGACGGTGCCGCGGCGGTCGAACTCCTGGAATTCCTTCAGGTCCGCGCCGGCAATGAAGCCGGCTGCCTTGGTCGAGCGGACCACCACGCCCTTGGGCGGGTCGATGGCCAGCCGCTCGACAATGTCGCCCAGTTCCAGCAGCACGTCCTGCGACATCGCATTGACGGGGCTGTCTTTGCGGTCGAGGCTGAGCACGGCAATGCCGTCCTGGCGCAGTTCGGTGTGCCAATGATTGAAGCGGAGCCCATCGAAGCCTGAGAGCATGGGACGTTCCATCCGGTTGTGTATGGAGAAGATCGCTATGATCCAGAGGTTGTTTCCCCGGCGTCAAATCCCAATGCTTGGGACTGTGATGCGTTCGCGCCGGCAACTGCTTCCCTGCAGCCTAGCCGAACGGGAGTTAAAAGCCGGTGCGCTCCCCTCCGGCGAGGGGACTGAACTTTTTCCGCGAGCAGCGGTCTCATTGCCCGACGTCGGTTGGGCTGACAGGAGTGCGGCCCGTTATGGCCGAGGTTGAAACACCACAGGAGCTGGACCTGGAGCTGGTCAAGCGAGTGCAGCACGGCGAGAGCGCGGCGTTTGATGTCCTGGTGCGCAAGTACCAGCATCGTGTCGTGGCACTGGTCGGGCGCTACATCGCTGACTGGAGTGAATGTCAGGACGTGGCCCAGGACACTTTCATCCGCGCATACCGCGCGATTGGCAGTTTCCGTGGCGACGCCCAGTTCTATACCTGGTTGCATCGGATCGCAGTGAACACCGCAAAAAATTACCTTGCTGCACACAACCGGCGCCCGCCTACCGACGATGTCGATATTGGTGATGCCGAGCAGTTCGACAGCGGCACCCGCTTGCGCGACACCGACACGCCCGAGCGTGAGTTGATGCGGCAGGAGTTGGAACAGACCGTGATGAAGGCGGTTGATGCGTTACCTGAAGAATTGCGTTCGGCCATCACGTTGCGAGAGGTGGAAGGCATGAGTTACGAAGAAATCGCACAGAAAATGGGTTGCCCGATTGGTACGGTGCGTTCGCGGATATTCCGCGCACGTGAGGCCATCGACGTTCAGCTGCGGCCTTTGTTGGACACCGCCAGCGCAACCCGTGAACGGAGTCGTGTATGAACACCACAGGTCGTACCCCGGAAAAAATGAACGCCACCGCCGACAAATTTGAACTCCACTACCGGCAGCAGCTGTCTGCCTTGGTGGACGGTGAATTGGCCGCCGATGAGGCGCGCTTCATGCTGCGCCGTATCGAACACGACGCGGACCTGTCCGCCTGTCAGGAGCGTTGGCAGGTACTGGGCGATACCCTGCGGGGGCAGGCCTATGCGCCGGCGCCGATGGATTTCAGCGCAAAGGTGCGTGCGGCCATTGCCGCTGACGTGAAACAGAATGGTCCGCTGCCGATGGCGACGCAGCGCCCGGCCCGGCGCGGTTGGATGCGCTGGAGCGGTGGCGCGGCGCTGGCAGCCTCGGTCGCTGCGGTGGCGTTGTTCATGGCGCGCGAGCAGTTGCCGGGTGAGGCGCTGCCCGATCCGGTGATCGCCTCCACCGCGCAGGTTTCCAGCATGCCCGCACCGCCGGCTGCGGATACGGGCCCGGTGATGGCCGATGCCGCCGTGCTTGCTGCTGCCGTTCCTGCCGTGGCCGTTGCGGCCGCCCGTCGCCAGGATGCAAGCCAGCGCCGTGGCAGTGCCACGCGCACCCAGCAGGCCGCGCGTGCAGCGTCGATCGCCCGCGCTAACGAGCCGCAACGCGCGGTGGCCGCTGCGCCGGTTCTCCCGGCTATGCCCACGCAGCGTCTACAGGCCGATCCCTTCGCGGCAGCGGGCAGTCTGCAGGCCCGGCCATGGCCGCGCTCGGCGTTGTCGCCTGCGCTTTCGCAAGGTGGTGCATTGAATGCCAGCTTCCCGGCGCGCGAGCAGGGTGGGGCGACGTTCTACCCGTTCGAGCCGAGTTTGCCGGCCGCTGATGCCGGTGCCACCGAGCTGCCTCGGCTGACACCGCGCCATTGAGTTTGCGGTGCCGGTTGGGGTTCACGCACCGGCACCTTCCTTTGATCCTGTCAGCCTGCCAATACCCGGCATGGCGGAGCAGGGTGTTCTTTCCGTATCCCGATGAACCGGAGGCCCGTTGCCGATGACGCACCGTATCCATTCCCAGATTTTTGGCCTGTTGGCGATGACCTTGCCGTTGGTCGCCTGTGCCCAGACCACCGCCCCCGCCGCGCCGACCGAGCAGGCCGCAGCGGCACGCGCTGCTGCGCCAGCGCCGCAGTTGGTCGCGGGGCTGCCTGATTTCACCCAGCTGGTCGACCAGGTAGGCCCCGGCGTGGTCAACGTGGAAACCGTCATCGGTGCCCGCCGTGATCCGCGCATGGCCAGCAACCCGGACATGGACCAGATGCCGGAGTTCTTCCGCCGCTTCTTCGGCCCGGATTTCCCCGGTCCGGGGCAGCAGGGTCCGCGTGGCCAGGACAACGGCCCGCGCGGTCGTGGCATGGGCTCGGGCTTCATCCTCTCAAATGACGGCTATGTGCTGACCAATCACCACGTGGTTGATGGCGCCGAGTCGGTCAAGGTCAAGTTGAGTGACCGCCGCGAGTTCACCGCCAAAGTGGTCGGCAGCGACGCCCAGTACGACGTGGCGCTGCTGAAGATCGACGGCAAAAACCTGCCGACCGTGCGCGTGGGTGATTCCAACACGCTCAAGCCGGGCCAGTGGGTGGTGGCGATCGGCTCGCCGTTCGGGCTGGACCACTCGGTCACCGCCGGCATCGTCAGCGCCACCGGCCGCAGCAACCCGTATGCCGACCAGCGCTATGTGCCGTTCATCCAGACCGATGTGGCGATCAACCAAGGCAACTCCGGTGGCCCGCTGTTGAACACCCGTGGCGAAGTGGTGGGCATCAACTCGCAGATCTTCTCCGCTTCGGGCGGCTACATGGGCATCAGTTTCGCCATCCCGATTGATCTGGCCATGAACGCCGTGGAGCAGATCAAGAAGACCGGCAAGGTCAGCCGTGGCCAGTTGGGAGTCATGGTAGGTGTCATCACTGCCGACGCCGCCGAAGGGCTGAAGCTGCCCGACGGCCGTGGCGCACTGGTCAACCAGATGGTGCCGGACGGCTCGGCGGCCAAGGCCGGCATTGAAGTGGGCGATGTGATCCGCTCGGTCAATGGCATCGAGATCAACTCCTCCAGCGAACTGCCGCCGTTGATCGGCGCCATGCCGCCGGGTAGCAAGGTGCGTCTGGGCATCGTGCGTGAAGGCCGTGCACGGGACATCACTGTCACCCTCAGTGAGCTGGCCGAAGACGCGCAGCGTGCCGGCAATGCCGCGGCAGGGGTCGATGAGGGCAAGCCGCAGACCGGCGCCAATGCGCTGCTGGGCCTGGAACTGGCTGACCTGACCGCCGCCGAGCGCCGTCAGCTGGGCTTGGGCGCAGGCGAGGGTGTGCGCATCACTGGCGTGAACAGTCAGGCCGCGCGTGAGGCACGGTTGTCGCCGGGCGTAGTCGTGATGCAGGTGGGCCGTACCCCAGTGGGTAGTGTTGCTGCGCTGAATCGCGAGCTGGCTGGCGTCAAAAAGGGCGATGTGGTGATGCTGCTGGTCCGTAGTGGCCCCAATAGTGCTTTCGTGGCCCTGCGGGCCGGCGACTGACCGGCTGAGTCCGCTGAAACCCAGCTACCGCAACGGGAGCCGCCTTCGGGCGGCTCCTTTCGTTCAGGTCTGGCCGGTCGCTGTGCGGGGCCGCGCCCGGGCATGCGATAATCCGCCGTTATCCTGACGCCGCCGCGCCGACGCCGCTACCTATGCCCCACGATTCAATGCGGATGATCCGCAACTTCTCCATCATCGCCCACGTCGACCACGGCAAGTCCACGCTTGCCGACCGCATCATCCAGTTGTGCGGCGGTTTGAGCGCGCGCGAAATGGAAGCGCAGGTACTCGACAACAACCCCATCGAACGCGAACGTGGCATCACCATCAAGTCGCAGTCGGTGTCTGTGCCCTATACGGCGCGCAACGGGCAGACCTATTTCCTGAACTTCATCGACACGCCCGGCCACGTCGACTTCTCCTACGAAGTCAGCCGCTCGCTGGCCGCCTGCGAAGGCGCGCTGCTGGTGGTGGATGCGGCCCAGGGCGTGGAAGCGCAGTCGGTCGCCAACTGCTACACGGCCATCGAACAGGGCCTGGAAGTGGTGCCGGTGCTGAACAAGATCGACCTGCCGACCGCCGATATCGACCGTGCCAAGGCCGAGATCGAGGCGGTGATCGGTATCGACGCCACCGATGCGGTCGCCGTCAGCGCCAAGACCGGCCTGAACATGGAAGAGGTGCTGGAAGCCATCGTGCACCGCATCCCGCCCCCGGTTGACCGTGGCAGCGACAAGCTGCAGGCACTGATCATCGACTCGTGGTTCGACAACTACCTGGGCGTGGTCTCGCTGGTGCGCGTGATGCAGGGCCAGATCAAGCCCGGCGACAAGATCCAGGTGATGTCCACCGGCCGTTGGCATCTGGTCGACAAGGTGGGTGTCTTCACGCCCAAGCGTAAGGAAATGCCTTCCCTGCGTGCTGGTGAAGTGGGCTGGATCAACGCCAGCATCAAGGATGTGCATGGCGCCCCGGTGGGCGACACGCTGACCCTGATGGCCGACCCGGCTGCCGAGCCGCTGCCGGGCTTCCAGGAAATGCAGCCGCGCGTGTTCGCCGGCCTGTTCCCGGTGGACGCCGAAGATTATCCGGACCTGCGCGAAGCGCTGGACAAGCTGCGCCTGAACGACGCGGCGCTGCGTTTCGAGCCGGAAAGCTCCGAGGCCATGGGCTTTGGCTTCCGTTGCGGCTTCCTGGGCATGCTGCACATGGAAATCGTGCAGGAGCGTCTGGAGCGCGAGTACAACCTCGACCTGATCAGCACCGCGCCGACGGTGATCTACGAGGTGCTCAAGAGCGACGGCACCATCGTGATGATGGACAACCCCGCCAAGCTGCCGCCGATCAACACCATTGAAGAAATCCGCGAGCCGATCATCCGCGCCAACATCCTCACCCCCGAGGAATACATCGGCAGCATCATCAAGCTGTGCGAAGAAAAGCGCGGCAGCCAGATCGGCATCAACTACATGGGCAGCCAGGTGCAGATCAGCTATGAGCTGCCGATGGCCGAAGTGGTGTTGGATTTCTTCGACAAGCTCAAGTCGGTCAGCCGTGGCTATGCCTCGCTGGAATACCACTTCGTGCGTTTTGATGCCGGCCCGTTCGCGCGTCTGGACGTGCTGATCAACGGCGACAAGGTCGATGCACTGTCGTTGATCGTGCACCGCAGCCACGCCGATCGTCGCGGCCGCGAGCTGTGCGAAAAGATGAAAGATCTGATCCCGCGGCAGATGTTCGACGTGGCCATCCAGGCTGCAGTCGGCGCGCAGATCATCGCCCGTACCACGGTCAAAGCCATGCGCAAGAACGTGTTGGCCAAGTGCTATGGTGGCGACATTTCGCGCAAGAAGAAGCTGTTGGAAAAGCAGAAGGAAGGCAAGAAGCGCATGAAGCAGGTAGGCCGCGTGGAAATCCCGCAGGAAGCCTTCCTGGCCGTGCTGCAGATGGACAAGTAGCAGGTGGTCCGGGGTGTGGGGTTGGTGAGAAGCGGCGCCGTTCTGCTTCCACGGGCCCCGGATTCCCCATCGCCCATCCCATTGCAAAGGAATACGAATGAAATGGTTTGAAATCGCCCTGGTGGTGTTGACGCTGGGTTCGGGTCTTGTGCTGCTGTTGGACAAATTGTTCCTGGCCAAGCGCCGCGCTGAGAAGGCCAGCCTGCTGGACGGCGGCGAGCCGGTGGTTGTGGATTACTCCCGCGCGTTCTTCCCGGTGCTGGCGGTGGTGTTGATCCTGCGCAGCTTCATTGCCGAGCCGTACAAGATTCCGTCCAGCTCAATGATGCCCAACCTGCTGATTGGCGATTTCATCCTGGTCAACAAGTTCTCTTACGGCTTCCGTCTGCCCATCACCAATACCAAGGTGATCCCGGTGTCCGAGCCGGCGCGTGGCGATGTGGTGGTGTTCCAGTTCCCGGGCCATCCGGGCAACCCGGACGATCCGCAGAAGGGTGAGAACTTCATCAAACGCGTGATCGGCCTGCCGGGCGACCACATCAGCTTCCAGGGCGATTCGGTGACGATCAACGGCCAGTTGGTGTCCTACGAATCCAAGGGTGAGTACCTGTTTGACGGCAAGCAGACCGGCCAGACCTTGCTGACCGAACACCTGCCGGGCCGCACCCATACCGTGCTGGAACAGCTGGGCGCCTTTGATCCGCGCAGCCAGGGCGAGTGGAATGTGCCGCAGGGCCATTACCTGGTCATGGGCGACAACCGTGACAACAGTGATGACGGTCGTTTCTGGGGCGTGCTGCCGGAGCAGAACCTGCGCGGCAAAGCGTTCCTGATCTGGTTGAACTGCAGCGGCTGGTTCTGCAAGAACAGTTTTGAGCCTTCCCGTATCGGGACGCGCATTCAGTAACCGGCATGTCGTCCGCCCCGCGCCCGCGTACCAGCAGCTGGCACCGGTTTTCCGTGGCGCTGCTGTTGCTGTGCCTCGGGCTGGTGATGCTGCTGGTTGTGTGTTTTGGGTTTGTCTGGAAGCTTTACCGCATACCAGCCAACTCCATGTCGCCGACCTTGAGTGCAGGCAGCTGGGTGCTGGTTGATCGGTTGGCGTATTCCCGCTCGCCAGTGGAGCGGGGTGACGTTGTGGTGTTTACCTCGCCACAGATGCCCGAGCATTGGGTCAAGCGTGTGGTTGGCCTGCCGGGTGACCGGGTGGGCTTCCACGGCGATGTCCTGTCCATCAACGGCCAGCCGGTGGCATACGAGGACCACGGTCTGGTTGATGCCGATACCGGCGCCCACCGGTTGACCGAACGGCTGCCGGGGCGTACCCATAGCGTGCTGGAAGTGCCGGGGCGGGTTGATGCCGGTGGCCAAGGCGATTGGGTGGTGCCGGAGGGCCGATACTTCGTGATGGGCGACAATCGCGACAACAGCAATGACAGCCGTTTCTGGTCACCCGACCATTTTTTGGCCTTGGGCGACCTGCATGGCAGGGCATTCAGGGTTTGGGGCGGGTGCCTGCAGCCGCATTGCGGTGAAGGTTCACAGCGGCCCCTGTTGGGGCAGACCATTCAATGATCAACAACGTGTATCTGGGGAGATCGCAATGAAGTACAAGCAAAATGGCATGACCTTGACCTCGTTCGTGGCGGTGCTGGCTGTGGCGGGGTTTGCGCTTTACGTCGGCATGAAGCTGTTCCCGATGTACCAGGAGTTCTATGCGGTCAAATCGTCGATGAAGGCGTTGGCCAAAGAGCAGGGCAGTGCTGACATGGCTCCGGCCAAGGCGCAGGAGCTGTTCTTCAAGCGCATGGACATGAATTATTCCGAAAGCGTCAAGCGTGACGACATCAAGTTCGAGCGCATTGATGGTGGTTGGCGGATGAACGTCAATTACGAAGTGCGTCGCCCGTTGATCGGCAATCTGGACATCGTCGGTCGTTTTGAAAACTCACAGGATCTGACTTCGCGCAGTGTTGAATAAGACGTTCCAACGGGGTGATCTGATCGGTCACCCATTCAAGGATCAGGATCTGCTCAAGCAGGCCCTGACCCATCGCAGTGCGGGCGCTCCGCATAACGAGCGCCTGGAATTTCTCGGCGACAGCATCGTCAACATGTTGATTGCCGAGGCGCTGTTCAGCCGTTGGCCCAAGGCCGACGAGGGCGCGCTGACCCGCGCCCGCGCCATGCTGGTCTGTGAAAGTGCATTAGCGGTCATTGCCCGTAGCCTGAAGCTGGGCGAGCGATTGACGCTGGGGCCGGGTGAGATGAAATCGGGCGGTCACCGCCGTGACTCGATCCTGGCCGACACCGTGGAAGCGGTGGTTGCAGCCATCTATCTGGACGTCGGCTTTGTTGCCTGCCGCGCGGTGGTGCTGCCCTGGTTCGAACAATCACTGGCCGCCGTGCCGGTGGGCAAGCCCGAAAAAGACCCCAAGACACGCCTGCAGGAATGGTTGCAGGCCCGGCAGAAGGCTCTGCCGGTATACGAGCTGGTTTCGGAGACCGGCGACGACCACGCAAAACACTTCCAGGTGTGTTGCCGCGTGGCAGATCCTGCCGTGGCTACCGAGGGCGAAGGTACTTCGCGCCGGCTGGCTGAACAACAGGCGGCTGCGGCCGCAATTGCGCAATTGGAATCCAAGTGAACGACACCTCCTCCCATCGTTGCGGCAGCGTTGCGGTCATCGGCCGCCCGAATGTCGGTAAATCGACCCTGACCAATGCGCTGGTTGGCGCCAAGGTCAGCATTGTCTCCAACCGCCCGCAGACCACGCGTCACCGTCTGCTGGGCATTGCCACCTACCCGGAAGGCCAGCTGGTGCTGGTGGACACCCCTGGCCTGCATCGCCAGCAGAAGCGGGCGATGAACCGGGTGATGAACCGCGCTGCGCGTGGCTCGCTGGAAGGCGTCGATGCCGGCCTGCTGGTGATCGAAGCCGGCCGCTGGGATGAAGAAGACACCTTGGCGTTCAACGTGCTGAGCGACGCTGGTATTCCCGTGGTGTTGGTGGTCAACAAGGTTGACCGGCTCAAGGACAAGGGGGCGCTGCTGCCTTTCCTGCAGGAAATCACCGTCGGCCGTGAATTTGCCGCTGTGCATCCGATTTCCGCGCTCAAGCGCAATGGTCTGGAATCGCTGGTGCGTGACCTGATCGGTCTGGTGCCGGAAGCCCCGCCGATGTTTGGCGAAGACGAAATCACCGACCGCAGTCAGCGTTTCCTCGCCGGCGAGCTGGTGCGCGAGCAGTTGATGCGCCAGTTGGGCGAAGAGCTGCCGTATGCCACCACGGTGGAGATCGAGCGCTTTGCCGAAGACGGCAACCTGCTGCGCATCGGCGCGGTGATCTGGGTCGAGCGCGAGGGCCAGAAGGCCATCGTCATCGGCAAGGGCGGCGTCCGTCTGAAGGACATCGGCGCCAAGGCGCGCATGCAGATGGAGCGTCTGTTCGGTGCCAAGGTGTTCCTGGAAACCTGGGTGCGCGTGCGTGAAGGCTGGTCTGACGACGAAGCCGCGCTCAAGGCGTTCGGCTACGGCGAGTAAGCGTAAAGCGGCAGAATCAGGGAACCGCGTGAGGGCGATGCATGCCTTTGCGTATCGGCTCCTTGTTCTTGTCGAGCACAGTGCTTTGTTTCACCGTCCGCTTCCTCACTTCGTTGAAGAGCCATGCGCTTAGACGACCAGCCGGCCTACGTTCTGCACGCCCGCCCATGGCGTGAAACCAGTCTGCTGGTTGAGGTGTTGACGTTGGAACACGGCCGCATGGGCTTGCTGGCGCGCGGTGTGCAAGGGCCCAAAAAACAGGCCCTGCGCGCGGCGCTGCAGCCGCTGCAGTCCATCCATTTCGACGCGGTGGTAGGTGGCGAGCTGGCGCAGTTGCGACGTGCCGAGAGCCAGGATGTGGCCCCACGCCTGCACGGCAATGCCATGTTGGCGGGTTTCTACATCAACGAACTGGTGATGCGGCTTGCCCCGCGCAATGACCCTTCGCCGGAGTTGTACGTGGCTTACGGCCGGCTGCGCAGCCGGCTGGAACTGACAGGCGCCCTGAGCTGGTCGTTACGTTGTTTTGAGCGCGACCTTCTGGACGCTTTGGGTGTGGGGTTTGATTGGGCCGGTGCCGCCGATGGCGAAGCCATTGACCCTGCTGCGCGCTATCAGCTGGATCCACTGCAGGGGCCATTGCGCCAGCTCAGTGAACGCAGCAGCGCCGAACGCCGCAGGTTGGCGACCGGCGCCGCCTTGCTTGCATTGGCGGACGATCAGCTGCCTTCAGCGGCGGACGTGGCCAGCCTGCGCCTGCAGATGCGCGTGGTGCTTATGCACCATCTGGGCGGGCGCGGATTGAAATCCTGGGAAATGCTGGGCGACCTCAGCCGCCCCTCCGAGTAACACCGCGCTCAGCCGAGCAGCGCGCTTACCGCGCCATCGAAGCAGCGCCGGGCCGTGGGCGAGCTGGGCGTGTTGTGCAGCTGGCGGACTGCCCGCGCCAGCTTCAGCGCGCCGACAAATCCGCAACTGGCCTGCAGGCGATGCAACTGATTGCGTAGTTCCGTTTCATCATGCCGATCCAGCGCACGGCCAACGGCATCACGCGCGGTGGGTAGTTCCGCCAGAAACAACTCGCGCAGCGCGCGCAGGTGCGCCTGTTGCCCGTTCAATGCGGCCAGTGCGACGGCTTCATCCCAGTGCGGCACATCGCTTTCATCGCCGCCGTCGCTGCCTGCGGCGGATTTGGCCAGGTTGCGGCGAATTGCCTTGAGCAGCGTGTCGCGGCTCATCGGCTTGATCAGCGTTTCGCTGAAGCCTGCCTGCTGCAGTGCCTGCTGGATCTCGCTGCTGGCATCGGCGGTGTGGGCCAGAGCCGACACGCGCGGATGCTTGGCCCGCAGCCGTTGCAGCAGGGTGGGGCCGTCACCGTCGGGCAGGTTCACGTCGATCAGCCAGAGATCGTAATGGGCGCTTTCAGCGCGCTGCAGCGCACTGGCGAACGAGTCGGCGATATCGACCGTAGCGGGCAGTGATTCCAGTGCGAACTGGAAAAAACCTTGGCTGGTCATGTCGTCCTCGACCAGTAGCAGGTGGGGAACGGCTCCCTGTTTCTGCGTATTCATCTGCTGCCTCCATGCCAGCGCGTTTTGTGCATATTAGCGACGGGGGCGTTATCTGCAAGCGGCGGAAGAGGTTCCGTCACGCATCTGCGACAATACGTGCCCTTTTGCCCGCAGCCTGTTGCCACGTGGCCCGATCCAGAACCCCCCGCATAGACAAGACCCCGTTCCAGACCGACATCCTCGACCTGAGCCATGACGGCCGGGGCGTTGCGCGCCGTGAAGGCGAGGGTGGCAAGGTCACCTTCATCAGTGGCGCGTTGCCGCAGGAAACGGTGATGGCCGAGCAGACCGGCAAGAGCCGCCACTTTGACGAGGCCAAAACCGTCGAAGTGCTGAAGGCCTCGCCGCATCGCGTGGAAGCGCGTTGCCCACACTTCGGCGTGTGCGCCGGCTGCGTGCTGCAGCACCTGGATGAATCGCAGCAGATCATCGCCAAGCAGCGCGTGCTGATGGACAACCTGGAGCGTATCGGCCATGTGAAGCCGGGCGCCGTGTTGCCGCCGCTGGCAGGCGACAGCTGGGGCTATCGCCGCAAGGGTCGCTTCTCGGTGCGCCGCGTGGAGAAGAAAGACAAAACACTGGTGGGCTTCCGCGAGCTGGACCCGCGCTTTGTTGCCGATCTTTCGCAGTGCCTGACCGTGATTCCGGAAATCGGAACCAAGGTGTCGGCACTGTCCACGTTCATCGAATCGTTGGACGGCAAGCGCGACATTCCGCAGATTGAATTCATTGCTGGCGATGCCGCCATCGCGCTTACTGTGCGCCACCTGCAGCCGCTTTCCGCTGCCGACACGGAAGCATGGAAGGCGTTCGGTGAGGAACATGGTTTTGCCATCTACCTGCAGTCCGGTGGCCTGGAAACCGTGCAGCCGCTGTGGCCGGCCGAAGGCGTGCCGCTGTCGTTTGCATTGCCGCAGTGGGACGTGGAGCTGGCGTTCCGTCCGCTGGATTTCATCCAGGTCAACGCCAAGCTCAATCAGCAGATGATCGCCCATGCGCTCACCTTGCTGGATGCGCAGCCGGACGAGCGCGTGCTCGACCTGTTCTGCGGGCTGGGCAATTTCACCTTGCCGCTGGCGCGCACCGTGCGTGAAGTGGTGGGCGTGGAAGGTGAGGCTGGGCTGGTTGCACGCGCAAAGGAAAACGCCGAGCGCAATGGCCTGACAAACGCGCAGTTTTTTGCGGCTGACCTCACCCAGGATCAACGCAACACACCGTGGATGAAGCAGGGCTTCGACAAGCTGCTGTTGGATCCACCGCGCTCGGGTGCGATCGACGTGCTGCAGCAGCTGCCGCTGAAGCAGTTCAAGCGCATCGTTTACGTCAGCTGCCATCCGGGCTCGCTGGCGCGTGATGCCGGCTATCTGGTCAACGAGCAGGGCTTCACGCTGGTGTCGGCCGGTGCGATGGATATGTTCCCGCACACCGCGCACGTGGAAAGCATCGCCGTGTTCGAGAAGAAGTAAGCCGTGGGCATCGAGATCGAGCGCAAGTTTTTGGTCACCAGCGACGCGTGGCGTGCGGCTGCGCATGCGGTCATCCCGATGGCGCAGGGCTACCTCAACGACAGCGCGTCGATGGACAGCGGCGCGCAGAAAGCATCAGTGCGCGTGCGCATCCAGGGCGAGCAGGCGTACCTGAACATCAAGTCGCGCGAACTCGGCCACACGCGTCAGGAGTTTGAATACCCGGTGCCGGTGGGGGATGCGCGCGATCTGCTGAAGCTGTGCGTGGGGGGCCTGATCGACAAGCGTCGTCATATGGTCAACCACGGCGGCCTGCTGTGGGAAGTGGACGAATTTCTCGGCGACAACGCTGGCTTGGTCGTGGCCGAGGTGGAGCTGGAAAGCGCCGACCAGGTGTTCGACATGCCCGACTGGGCCGGTGCGGAAGTCACCGATGAAGTGCGTTACTACAACCTGGCCTTGGCCGCGCGCCCGTACAGCCAGTGGAGCAGCACCGAGCGGGGTCCTGGGTGACGCTGCAATCGCCGCTTCGTCGATGACGGGCGGCGACTGAAGATGCGATGAGATCGGCAGGCGCAACGCTTGCCGGGAGCCGGGCGGAAAAGGCTGCGTTGGCTGCCCTTATGCAGCGCCACGTGCAGTTACGCAGTTGCCAGAGCGGTGCGGTATGTGTCTGCTGCCGCATGTGCCGGTAAATGACGTCGTGGAGCGTTCGATCGTCTGTCAGGGAGAATTCCTGCGCTATACATGCAGCGGTTCTGTATCCCTGTATGTGCAGGACAACGCTGCAGGGAATGAATGTTCATCCCTGTGCGCGGCGCGCGATGCACGCGACAGTGTGTTCGCGCTGGCGCGCTTGGTGAGCGTTGGCTGCGCCATACACTGGGGCTCCCGGGTTGGCCGTAACACGCGCATCGCTGCTGCGGTGTCGGCGAGCTCGGCAACCTCCCCCGGAAGATGAAGGAATCGTCTCATGCGTATTGATGTCTGGTCTGATGTGATCTGCCCTTGGTGCTGGATCGGCAAGCATCGCTTTGAACAGGGTTTGGAGTTGATGGGTGACAACGCGCCGGAAGTGAAGGTGCATTGGCATCCCTATCTGCTGATGCCCGGCGCCAGCACCACGCCGATGCCGATACACGAATCCTTCGCCGCGCACTTGGGCGGCACCTTGGCAGAGGCCAGGCAGAAGCTCGGCGCAACCCAGGCTGTTGCGCAGGATGATGGCCTGCCGATGGATTTTGATCGTGGCCAGGTACACGTCTCAACGCTGTCGGCACACCGGGTGATCTGGCTGGCTGGTCAGGAGGGTGAGCAGGAACCGGTGGCCGAAGCACTGTTCCGCGCGCACTTCGAGCACGGTCGAAACCTGGCCGACCCGCAGGTGCTGACCGAAGCGGCCGCCGCTGGCGGACTTTCCGCCGAGCGTGTCGCAGCACTGCTGGAGTCGGACGAAGGCCTGGCCGAGGTCAACGCAGGCATGACGCAGGCGCGGCAGATGGGCATCCAGTCGGTGCCGAGTTTCGTCATCAACGGCAAAGCCATGATTCAGGGCGCGCAATCGCCGGAGGCGTTCGCACAGGCCCTGAGCAGGGCGGCCGCCCAACGGGCACCGGCACCGTAACGGCAAAACGATGAACAGGCGTGCGGCTCGCAGGGCCGTAGCGTCTGACGACAAAGGCGCCATCTGCGACAATGTCGAGCTACGCCGCTGTCTGCGGCGGCCTGGAGTTCTCGCATGCTTTTGATCGGCGTTGCCGGCACCGAACTGACCGTCCAGGAACGTGACTGGCTGCAGCACGACGCGGTGGCCGGCGTGGTGCTGTTCAAGCGTAATTTTGCCTCCCGCGAGCAGATGGTCGAGTTGACCTCGGCCATCCGCGCTGCCACCGCCCGGCCGTTGTTGCTGGCGGTGGACCAGGAGGGCGGGCGCGTGCAGCGCTTTCGCGAGGGCTACACCGACCTGCCTCCGCTCGACGGCTTGGGCAAGCGCTATGCAACCGACCCGGATGCCGCCTTGGCGCTGGCCGAGCAGCACGCCTGGCTGATGGCCAGCGAAATCCGCGCCAGTGGCCTGGACCTGAGCTTCGCCCCGGTGGTGGATGTGGGCCATGGCAACCTGGCCATCGGCAACCGTGCCTTCGGTGAAGACCCGCAGACTGTGGCCGCGCTCACCGCTGCCTATGTGCGCGGCATGCACTCGGCAGGCATGGCTGCAACGCTCAAGCACTTCCCCGGGCATGGCACGGTGCGTGAAGACACACATGTGGACACCGCCATCGACCCGCGCCCGCTGCAGGAAATGGAAACCCTTGATCTGGTACCGTTCCGTGCAGGCATCGCTGCTGGCGCCGATGCGGTGATGATGGCGCACGTCATCTACCCGCAGGTCGCGCCGGAACCGGCGGGCTACTCGTCGCGCTGGATCAACCAGATCCTGCGGCAGGACATGGGGTTCCGCGGCGTGGTGTTTTCCGACGACATCGGCATGGCGGCGTCATTCGCTGCCGGTGGCGTCAAAGCCCGGGTCGATGCCCACCTGGATGCCGGCTGCGACGTGGTGCTGGTCTGCCACCCGGAGCTGGTTGAAGAATCGCTGCAGGCCGTTGCCGGCCGCAGCTTGAATACCGCTGCGCTGCTGGGCCTGATGACCCGCGGCGCGATGGCCTGGGGCGGCCTGCTGGCCGACAGCCGTCATGGCGATACCCGTAACCGTTTGCTTGAAAACCTTGGAAGAACCGTCTGATGCCCAACCTCACTATCGAACAGGCCCTGGCCCAGTCCGACCTGCTGGTCGACCGCCCCACCATCGACAAGGCCATTGCCGGCATCGCCGACGCGATCGCGCGCGATTACAAGGGCGAAGTGCCGGTGTATCTGTCGATCATGCACGGCGCGCTGCCGTTCGCCGGCCAGCTTGCGCTGGAATTGGGCGCGCGCGGCCAGGATCTGCAGTTCGACTACCTGCATGCCACCCGCTACCACGGCGAGACCGGCGGTGACCTGGTGTGGAAGCACCGCCCGGCCACCGCGTTGTTTGGCCGCCGCGTGTTGCTGGTCGACGACATTCTCGACGAAGGTTTCACCCTGCAGGGCGTGCGCCAGTGGTGCATGGAGCAGGGCGCCACTGACGTGCGCATCGCGGCGATGACGGTGAAGAAGCACGACCGCGCACTGCCGGATGTCAAGGCGGATTACGTTGGCGTCGAGCTGCCGGACCGCTTCGTGTTCGGCTTCGGCATGGACGTCAACGAATCGCTGCGCACGCTGCCTGCCATCTACGCGATGAAGGAATAAGCCACGCTGCCCCGGGGAGCCTGCGCGTCCCGGGCTGACGCTGGCCATGAGGCGACCCGGGCGAGCTGACAGGCCGCCTTGGGGCGCTACGCAATACCGCATCAGGAATCAGACATGGAATCTATTGCCCTGGCCGTCATCGGCGGCACCGGCGTCTACACGTTGACTGCGCTGGACGAAGTGCAGACCCACGAAGTGGAAACCTCTTACGGTGCCCCGTCGGGCCCGGTTCGCATCGGCCTGTTGAATGGCCAGCGCGTGGCCTTTCTGGCCCGCCACGGTGAGGGCCATTCGATCCCGCCGCACAAAATCAACTACCGCGCCAATCTGGCCGCGCTCAAGCAGCTGGGAGCAACCCGCGTGCTGGCGTTGAACACGGTGGGCGGCATCACCGACAACTTCGGTCCGCGCGTGCTGGCCTGCCCGGATCAGCTGATCGATTACACCTGGGGCCGCATCTCCACGCTCAGCGAGGAAGCGGGCAGCGAGGTGCTGCACGTCGATTTTGGCCATCCCTACACGCCCAGTTTCCGCGCCAAGGTGCTGGCTGCGGCGCAGGCAAAGGGCGTGCTGATGCAGGACGGCGGCTGCTACGGCGCCACTCAGGGTCCGCGCCTGGAAACCAATGCCGAAATCGCCCGGATGCGCCGCGATGGCTGTGACCTGGTTGGCATGACAGGTATGCCTGAGGCGGGTCTGGCGCGCGAGCTGGGCTTGGAATACGCCTGCCTGGCCATCGTCGCCAATTGGGCGGCCGGCTGCGGTGACGCTGGCGAGATCACCATGGCCGAGGTGCTGGAAAACGTGGCGTTGGCCTCGGCGGGTTTGCCGACTTTGGTGGGTGAATTGGCGCGGGGGTGATTGTCATCCCGGCTTAAGGTTTGCATACTCCGCCAGTGCGCTTCATTCAGCGTACATCAATCCATTCATCGAACAAGGTCTCGCATCACCATGCCGAACGGTACCGTCAAGTGGTTCAACGACGCCAAGGGATTTGGCTTCATCTCACCGGAGGACGGCAGCGCCGATGTCTTCGCGCACTTCTCCGCGATCAATTCCAAGGGCTTCCGCAGCCTGCAGGAAGGTCAGCGCGTCAGCTATGACGTGACCCAGGGCCCGAAGGGTGCCCAAGCTTCGAACATCACGCCGGCCGAGTGATTCACCCGGTTGTGCTGAAGAAACCCCGCTACGGCGGGGTTTTTTTTGGGTAGCGGCGGCAACCCCGGACTCGCAGCGCCCGCCATGCACTGGCGCCAATGTATGGGCGTGGTGCGGGGTTGAGGTGATGGCGCGTTGGGTATCAGGGGTTGTAGCCGGGCAAGAAAGCCCCTCCCGTAAGAAGAGGGGAGGCGGTGAGCGCGCATTTGGCGCTGTCGCCAGTGAGCAAGAACGCATGGAAGGAGTGTAATGAGCAGGTCTTTGGATATCGCCATCGTGGGCTATGGCACCGCCGGGCAGGCTTTGGCGGTGCTGTTGTCGCGCGATGGCCACCGGGTGCAGGTGTTCGAGCAGGCAGCAACGCCCGGGCCGGTTGGCGCAGGTTTCCTGCTGCAGCCCAGTGGCCTGCAGGTGCTGTGGCAGATGCAGCTGTTGCCGCAGGTGCTGGAACACGGCGCGGTGGTGCGCCGGTTGTATGGCGAAACGCCGTGCGGGCGCGCGGTGATGGACATGCACTACGCCGGGCTGGACGCGCGGCTGTACGGTGTAGGCATGCAGCGCGGTGCCTTGTTTTCGCTGTTGGATGCGGCTTGGCAGCGTACCGATGCGCTGAATGTGGGCCACCGCATCACCGCCATCGACGAAAGCCTGCAGCGCGTGCAGAGCAGCGATGGCCGTTGGCATGGGCCGTTCGATCTGGTGATCGCCACCGATGGCTCGGCCTCGGGTCTGCGCGAACAGGTGCAGGGCACGCGGCTGGATCGCATCTATCCATGGGGCGCGTTGTGGTGCCTGCTGCCGCGCGACGATTGGGCGTTCGGCGATGAACTGCGCCAGCGCTATGTTGCCGCACGCAAGATGATCGGACTGCTGCCGGTGGGCACGCGCCCCGGCGATGACACGCCGCGGCTGAGTTTCTTCTGGAGCCTGCCACGTGAGGGTTTCCAGGCATGGGAGCAGAACGGCCTGGATGTCTGGTTGGATGAGATCAGAACCTTGTGGCCCGAAGCCCACCAGCGGCTGCAGGGCGTCACGGTGCAGACGCAGCTGGCCCGCGCCAGTTATCGCGACGCCGTGATGGAGCGCTGGTATCGGGGCCGGCTGGTGCTGGCCGGCGATGCGGCCCACTCGATGAGCCCACAACTGGGGCAGGGCGTGAACATGGCGCTGATGGATGCGTTGTCCCTGCGCGATGCACTGCGTGCGGAAACCGATATCGACGCCGCACTGGCCCGTTACCAGGCGCAGCGCAAAGCGCATGTGTGGCTGTACCAGTTCTGGAGCCGTTGGCTGACGCCGATATTCCAGTCCGACCGCGATTGGGTGGCCGGTGCACGCGACATGCTGTTCAAGCCGATGGGCCGCATGCCCGGGGGGCGCGGGCACATGCTGCGCATACTCAGCGGTACCCAGCACGGCCTGTTCGGCAAGCTGGCGTTGGACGAGGCATTCATTGCCGCGTTGCAGGAGCTGCCGCCCGGACGATGACGGGCGCGCAACAGGTGCATGCGGCAGAATCGGGGGGCTACCGAGGAGCCGCCATGACGCTGCAACTGCCCGCATTTGAAACGCACGTGGTCGATAACCAGCCGCCACCGTTCGATGGCCGCAATCTATGGCGCGACGACCGCGCGCTGCAGGAGGCGGTATGGCGGGACGGCGGCAAGACGTTCGCGACGACGCTGTCGCACTACGGGGAGCTGGCCGGTGGCGATCTGTACCGCGCCGGCTTTGATGCCAACCGCCAGCGGCCGCTGCTGCGCACGCACGATGCGCAGGGCCATCGCATCGACACGGTGGATTTCCATCCGGCGTACCACCAGTTGATGTCCACCGCCAAGACGCACGGCGTTGCTGGGTTGTCCTGGCATGCGCCGCAACCCGGTGCGCATGTGGCACGCGCCGCGCTGAGTTATCTGCATCATCAGGCCGAAGCCGGCACCAGTTGCCCGTTGACCATGACCCATGCCGCTGTGCCGGTGTTGCGGCAGGAACCTGCGCTGGCCGAGTGGGCCAGCAAGGCGGCCATGCCGTTCTACGACCCGCGCGATCTGCCGATTGGCGACAAGGCTGGCATCACCTTGGGCATGGGCATGACCGAGAAGCAGGGCGGCTCGGATGTGCGTGCCAACACCACCACGGCCACGCCGCTGGCCACGCCGGGGGAGTACAGCCTGGTGGGTCACAAATGGTTTTTCTCCGCGCCCATGTCCGACGGCTGGCTGGTGTTGGCACAGGCGCCGGGTGGATTGAGCTGCCTGCTGATGCCGCGCCGTCTGCCCTGTGGCCGCCGCAATGCATTTCATCTGATGCGGCTGAAAGACAAGCTGGGCGACTGGGCCAATGCGTCCAGCGAGGTCGAGTTCTGTGGTGCGTGGGCACGGCGTATCGGCGAGGAAGGGCGCGGCGTTGCCACCATCATCGAGATGGTGATGCTGACACGGCTGGATTGCATGCTCGGCGCTGCGGCGGAAATGCGCATGGCCTTGGCGCAGGCGTTGCACCACGCGCGGCACCGGCGCAGCTTCGGCAAGCGCTTGGTCGAACATGCATTGATGGCCAATGTGCTGGCGGATCTGTCGATTGAATCGGAAGCGGCCACGGTTCTGTCCATGCGGGTGGCGCGCGCGGTGGACGCCGCACCGCGTGATCCGCGCGAAGCTGCGTTTGCGCGCATCGCCACTGCCATCGGCAAGTTCTGGGTGTGCAAACGCGCGCCGGCCTTCGTCAACGAGGCACAGGAATGTCTGGGTGGCGCGGGCTATGTGGAGGAGTCGATGCTGCCGCGCCTGTACCGGCAGGCGCCGCTCAATTCGATATGGGAAGGCAGTGGCAATGTGCAGTGTCTGGACGTGCTGCGTGCGTTGGCGCGTGAGCCGCAGGCGCGTGCGGTGCTGTTGGAGGAACTGCAGGCCGCGAGCGGCCGGGTGGATACCTACGATCGCGCACTTGCTGCCGTGTTGCAGGCATTGTCGGGTTCACCAATTGAAGAGGCCGATGCACGCAGTCGGGTAGCACAGCTTGGCGTGCTGTTGCAGGCGGCCACGTTGTTGCAGGCAGGCAGCCCGCTTGCCGAGGGCTTCATTCAATCGCGGCTGGCAGGTACGGGCCACGTTTACGGTACGTTGGCCAGCACAACTGCGTTTGCCGACATTCTTGCGCGCGCCTTGCCGGCGGATTGATCAACCGGCGCCGTCCAGCGTGGCATCGAAGGGCAAGGCGCAGTTGCGGCCACTGCGCTTGGCGCGGTACAGCGCTGCATCGGCTTTGCGCAGCAGGGTGATGCCGGCGACACCATCGACGGGGTAGGTCGCCACGCCCACCGACACGGTGATCGGTGGCAGCGTTTTACCCGACAACGGCACGCTCATCTGCGACAGTGCAATGCGCAGTTCTTCGGCATAACGCAAGGCCGAGGCGCGATCGGATTCGGGCAGGATCACCGTGAACTCTTCGCCACCGTAGCGGCAGGCAATGTCTTCACCCCGCAAGCGCGATGACAACAGCTGACCGACCGCTGCCAGCAACGCATCACCGCCGCCATGGCCGTGGGTGTCGTTGAACAGCTTGAAGTGGTCCACGTCCAGCATCAGCACCGACAACGGAAAATCACGACGCCCGCACCGCGCGATTTCGCGCGCCAGCGATTCCTCCAGATAGCGGCGGTTGTACAGGCCGGTCAGTGGATCGCGAATGGATTGCAGGCGCAGTGATTCACGCAGGCGCAGGTTGCTCAAGGCCAGCGACAGCTGCTCGACGGCGGATTCGGCCACCGCCATGCGCGGCATCGGGCCAGGGCCGGTGCCGCACAGGAACAGGAAGCCCAGCTGCACGCCCTGCGCCGACATCGGGATGCAGGCCGTGGCAACGCTGCAGCCCGGCTCGGGGAGCGCGATATGCGGGCAGCCTGCGTCGCGGTGCAGGTCGTCGGTCAAATGCGGCTGGCCGCGGCGGATGGCCCAGCAGTCCGTGGGTACCAGGAACGAGCTGGTTTCCACCAGCGGCTTGCCCCAGCTGACGATGTTCTCGGCACGGTCGTTGGAAGCACGCAGCAGATACACCGAGCCGGCGATCTCGGGCAGCAGAGCCTCCAGTGTGCGTGCGGTGATCTCCAGCGCTTCCTCGGGATTGGCGCAGCTCTGCAGCAGGCCGGTATAGCGGCCCAGTGTCTGCAGATCGGCGCTGGAACGTTCGATGTGTTCCAGGTTGATGGCCAGCTGCTGGCCTGCACTGGCCGCACGTTTTTCCGCGCGCGAGCGCCGGCGCAGTTCCGACAACAGGATCCCGTACACCGAGGCCACCACCGCCAGGCCGAAGGGAATGCCTGCAAACGCCAAGCCCAGCAGCAGATCGGCGCTCCGTCGCGAGCTGGCCGCGCGTTCCACCAGCAGCCCCTGTTCCACCTGCACCATCAGTCGCACCTGTTCGCGGATGGCGCTGGTGGTGCGGAATGCGTTCTGGTTGATTTCAGCACGCGCCGCATCAAGCCCCTGCTGGTCGTAGATGCCCACCACGTGCTGAATCTGCGCCAAGCGGCGGCCGACCAGTTCCTCCAGCGTGCGTGCGTTGGCGCTCTGCTCGGGGTTTTCAGTGATGGAACGGGACAGCTTTGCCAGCACCAGCGGCAAGCGCTCGACGCTCATCTGGTAGTCGATGAGATAGGCCTGGCTGCCGGTCAGCAGATAGCCGCGCTCGGCCGATTCGGCGTCCAGCACCATTGATTGGATTTCGTCGATGCGGCCAATCACCTCGTGGGTGTGCGCCACCAATCGCGCATCCGCAATGAACCAACGGGCACCGACAAATACGCCAATACCGATGGCGATAAAGACCAGTGCAGAGAACGCCAATGCGATCTTGCTGCGGTTGCGCTGTTGCATCGCCACCTTGATTGCGTGCGGGGTGAAGCCAGTGCAATCCCTGCGCCAGCGTGTCTGACCAAACTAATGATTTGCGGGATTCCCTGTATCCCGATTGCCATGCGCAAACGCTATTGGCTGAGCAGCCGCCGGACAACCGGCGGCTGCGCTGGCGAGTTTATCAATGCTTGGCCTGTTCCGCTTTGTCGCGGGCATCCTTGGCCATGTCGTGCGCATGGTCGGCAACTTTCTGCGCGGCATCGGCCGTGGCCGCACTGGCATCGGCTGCAGCCTGCTTGGCGGAGACGGATGCATCGGCGGCGGCATCGCGGGTGGCTTCTGCCGCCTTGTCCAGCGCCTGCTGCGATTCGGCTGCAGCCGTGCGCGTGGCCTCGGCGGCCTGGCGGGCGGCATCATGGGTGGCGGACTGCGCTGCGTCTTTGGCGCTCTCGGCTGCAACAGCAGCATCACGCTTGGCCTGTTCGACAGCCGGGTCGTTGCAGCCCACCAATGCCAAAACCAGGCTTCCTGCGAACAGCGGTAAAAACAGCTTCATTGCGTTTCTCCTGAGAGGCTACAGGCAAAGCCTAAGGCCCCCTGTATTCACACCGCGTCAATGCGCAGGCAACCGCTGCAGCGTGCTTTGGCTGCAGCCATCTACGGGATGACAAACAGACAGGCATGAAAAAAGCCGCTGGCGAACCAGCGGCTTTCAAGACTTGCGTCGAAGAAGAAGTTATTACTTCTTGGCTTCTTCAGCAGCGTCCTTGGCTTCGGTTGCGACGTCCTTAGCGGCTTCGGCAACGTCAGCAGCGGCGCCAGCAGCAGCGTCGGTAGCAGCAGCGGCGGTAGCCGTAGCAGCTTCGCCAGCAGCGTCAGCAGCGGTGGCGGCGGTGTCAGCAGCAGCCTGGGCAGCGTCAGCGGTAGCAGCGCCGGCAGCAGCAGCGGCGTCAGCAGCGCCCTGGGCTTCGGTAGCAGCGGTGTCGGCGGCAGCGGCGGCGTCAGCAGCCTGCTCCTGCTTGGAGCAGGCGGTCAGGGCCAGGCCCAGGGCCATCGCGATCAGCAGCTTGTTGATGCTCATTGTGTGAATCCTCGTCGTGGAAATTTGGCAACGCGCCATTGCGCGCCGGGAACATGATGACAAGCCCATTTCGACTGTCAAGCGATCCCGCATTCATAATTCAGGAAATCTGAAATTTCCAAATCAAATCAATTCGATGGCGATAGCGGTTGCTTCGCCGCCGCCGATACAGAGGGACGCAACACCACGCTTGAGGCCTCGTGTGCGCAACGCATTTACCAGCGTAACCACCAGTCGTGCACCCGATGCACCGATCGGATGGCCCAATGCGCAGGCGCCACCATTCACGTTGATTTTTGCGTGCGGGATACCCAGTTCGCGGATCGGCGCCATGGCCACGACGGCGAAGGCTTCGTTGATCTCGAACAGATCCACGTCCTCGATTTTCCAGCCGGCCTTGTCCAGCACTTTCTTCATCGCGCCGATCGGGGCGGTGGTGAACCACTCCGGTTCCTGCGAGAAGGTGGCGTGCCCGACAATACGTGCCAGCGGCTGTACATCGCGGCGTGCGGCTTCGTCGGCCGACAGCAGCACCACAGCAGCTGCACCGTCGGAAATGCTGGAGGAGCTGGCGGCGGTGACGCTGCCGTCCTTCTTGAACGCCGGGCGCAGGGTCGGGATCTTGGCGATGTCCGATTTGCCCGGCTGTTCGTCCTGGTTGAATTCAACCTCACCCTTGCGGGTGGCTACCTTGACCGACACGATTTCGTCATTGAACGCGCCGTTGGCCTGCGCGGCCTGCGCGCGGGTGACCGATTCGATGGCGTAGGCGTCCTGCTCTTCGCGGGTGAAACCGTACTTGACGACGGTGCCTTCGGCGAACACGCCCATGGCTTGGCCGTCGTAAGGATTGGTCAGGCCATCCCATGCCATGTGGTCCACGGCCTGGAAGTTGCCGTAGCGGTTGCCGGTGCGTGAGTTCGGAATCATGTGCGGGGCGTTGGACATGGACTCCATGCCGCCGGCGACGACGATGCTGGCCGAGCCGGCCTTGATCAGGTCATGGCCCAACATGATGGCCTTCATGCCCGAGCCGCAGACCTTGTTGAGCGTGGTGGCGCCGGTGCTGGTTGGCAGGCCGGCGGCCAGCGAGGCCTGACGGGCCGGGGCTTGGCCCAGGTTGGCCGGCAGCACGCAGCCCATGATCACCTCGGAGACATCGGCGGCGGGGACGCCGGCCTGTTCCATGGCGGCGCTGATGGCGGCGGCACCCAGAGTCGGAGTGGGGACGCCGTTGAACTGACCCAGGAAGGAGCCAATGGCGGTACGTTTGGCGGCGGCGATGACGATGTCGGACATGAGCAATCTCGGTTATACCTTGCGGCAATTATCGAACGTCGCCGGCGCGCGGCCCATTGGACCAACGGCACATCCGGCGGACTGTGGATTGTCGTTGCAGTATAGAAGGTCGGCACCACGGAGCTGGTCGCCGGTAATACCTGAATTGGCAGCTGTACCTACTAGGGAGAGGTGAGGGTATGAACAGGAATGCATGTGTCCGGGGTGTGCTGGCCAGTTCACTGGTGCTGGCATTGAGTGCGTGTGGCGGAGGGGGTGGTTCCAAGTCCAGCCCGCCACCGCCACCGGTCACGCCGCCGCCGACCACACCACCTCCCACCACACCACCTCCTACAACGCCGCCGCCGATCCCGCAGCCGGCATTTGACGCGCATCTGGCGCTGACCAATGCCCGCCCGGCACACGCCATGGGCCTTACCGGTGCTGGTTACCGCATCGGTGTGATCGACTCGGGGGTGATGCGCAACCATCCGGCGTTGGCGGGGCGGGTGCTGGCGAACTACTTCTATCTGGATCCGGCAAAAAACAATGCCAACGTGGATGACGTGGTCGGCCATGGCACGGCGGTGGCCGAGCTGGCGGCCGGTACGGCAGTCGGTGCGTGGCCGGGCGGTATCGCGCCGGGCGCGCAGATTGTGTCGGCACGCATCATCGGCGACACGCGGCCTACCGATGATGGCTCCGGGCAGGGCAATGAGGTGGACGGTGCGCTGGGCTTTGCGCCCATCCATGACGACCTGATCCGCGCCGGCGTGCGCATCATGAATAACTCCTGGGGGGGGCTGTATTGGAACAAGGCCACCACAACGGCGCCCATCGCGGCCGAGTACCGACCTTTCATCATCAACAATGACGGACTGGTGGTATTTGCCACCGGCAATGAGTCGCGCACCAATCCGTCGAACATGGCGGCCTTGCCCAGCCAGCCGGGGCCGAACGGTACTTCGCCGGCGGCGGACCTGGAGCGCGGTTGGTTGGCGGTAGCGGCGTTGGATACGGCCAACCCCACGCAGCTGGCGTATTACTCCAACGCCTGCGGCGTGGCGAAGAACTACTGCCTGGTCGCACCGGGTACGGCGGCTTATGTGAGTGCTCAAAGCACGGCTGGCAACCTGAGTTACCAGTACAACAGTGGCACCTCGTTCTCCGCGCCGTTGGTATCGGGCGCGGCCGCGCTGGTGTGGCAGGCGTTCCCGTATTTCAACAACGATCTGGTGCGACAGACGTTGCTGGGTACCGCCACCGACCTTGGTGATCCGGGCCCGGATGAAAAATTCGGCTATGGCCTGCTCAACATCGGCAAGGCGGTGAAAGGACCTGCGAAGTTTGATTGGGGTGACGCGACGGTCAACGTCAATCAACTCGGCTTGAACTCGGTGTGGAGCAACGACATCAGCGGCAACGGCGGCCTGGTGAAGCAGGGCGATGGGGCGTTGGGCCTCTCTGGAACCAACACCTACAGCGGTGCCACCCGCATCGAGCGTGGCACGTTGGGCTTGCGCGATGGCGGCTCGATCCGCTCCAACGTGACGATCCTGCCGCAGTCCAATCCGTCATCCGCCGCGTTGCAGTTCCTCAATGGTGATACGCGCGTGGTGGGCAATGTCGACAACGGTGGCAGCGTGATACTGCTGGGTGCCGACAGCAGTGGCACCATCGACGGCAACTATGTGCAGCAGGCTAGCGGGCAGTTGTTGATCGCGCTGGGTGTGAAGGCCTTGCAGGTGAGCGGGACGGCGACCTTGGGCGGCGGTGTGCTGGTCAGCGGCATGGTCAGTGGTTACGTACCGCAGGATGGCAAACGACAGGATCTGGTGTATGCCGCAGGCGGTGTGAGCGGGACGTTCGCCACGCAGGCCGCTGCCACCCAAGGCGGCGGCCTCAGCCTGCTGCAGAGCCACTATGACTACGACGCCAACAATGCATGGTTGATGCTGGACCAGGTAAGTGTGACCAGTGCGGCGCGGTCGGCCAACCTGGGCATACAAGCGATGTCGGTGGCGCAGCGGGTGGAGCATGCCTTCGAGTTGCTGGATGGTGACGGTGCATTGCAGGGCACGGCGTTTGGTGCCGCTGCGGCGGCGTTGCAGCAGGTGGGCGGTGGCTTCAATGGCTTGAGCAACAGCTTGGAGAGCCTGTCCGGCCAAGCGCATGCAGCGGCAACGGCAATGACGTTCGACAGCGCTGACATGAACCGTCGCGCGTTGTCGGCGCAGTTTGCGGATGTACCGGCCGGGCCCATGCAGGCGCACAGTTGGACGCGTGCGCTGGGCGGCGGCGGGCAGGGCGGCTATCTGGGCAGTGACTACAACGTCGGCGGCTGGATGATGGGTGCCGAAACGCCCCTTGCAGGCAACGGTGTGCTGGGTTTTGCGTTCGGTGAAACCCGTGCCAATACCACCGCAGGTGTAGCGCAGGACCGCAGCCGTGACCGGCAGACGCAGTCGCAGTTGTATGCCGGTTGGCGGATGGGCGATGCCTATGTGCTGGGGCAAGCGGGCTTTGGTCAATACCAGCGTGAGTTGGATCGTGGCCTGTTACTGGGCAGCGAGCGGGCGGGTGTGCAGTCGCGCTATAGCGGCAGCTTCCTGTCCGGCAGCGTGGAGGGCGGTTATCGACTGGGGCACGGCGCCGCCACGCTGACGCCGTATCTGGGCGCGGACTACACCCGTATCAACAATGACGCCTTCCACGAGCAGGGCGGCTATGGCTTTGGTCTGCGCGCCAATGACTGGAGCAGCACGCGCACTCAGGCCTTAGCGGGCCTGCGCGGGCAGTACCTGTGGCGGCGTTTCACGTTCAGTGGATATGCCGAGTGGCAGCAGGCGCTCGGCGGCAGTGGTTTGACGCTGGATGCCGGTTTTGTGGGCGTGGATGCCTGGGCGCCGCTGGCCGGGCTGCAGCCATCGCGCTCGGGTGGGCTGCTCGGAATGTCGATGAGCGCGTGGCTGTCACGCAACGCCAAGCTGTCACTGGGCTATGACCAGCGGTTCGGGCCGCGTGGTGATAACCAGCAGGTGTCGGTGCGTTTCCTGCAGGAGTTCTGAATCAGCAGAGCGGGCAAAGCGAAGGAGCGGCATTGCCGCTCCTTACTCCTGAACACTCGCTTCCCGCTTACTCGCCGCGCAGGCGGTTCATGCGCGGGGTGGAGCGGCCCATCGGCAGCTTCAGCTTGCCGATGGCTTCCAGCCGGCTCTCTGCGATGCGGTCTGCCGCGCGCTGCGGAGAGATGGCATCGCGCTCGGATTGATCAAAGATCTTGCCGAGGTTGTGATAGATGCTGCGGATCAGGCGCATCGCCCGCTCGCGGTTATAGCCGTCAATCTCCAGCGACACGTTCATCACGCCGCCGGCATTGACCGCGTAGTCCGGCGCCCACAGCACGCCGCGCTTGTACAGCTCGTCACCCACAGCATGGCTTGCCAGCTGGTTGTTGGCGGTGCCACAGATGACCTGGGCTTTGAGCCGCTCCAGCGTTGCCATGTCGATACCGCCTTCCATCGCGCAGGGCGCGAAGACATCGGCAGCCACGTCGTAAATGGCGTCGGGCTTGACTGCCTCGCAGCCGTATTCGGTGACCGCGCGCTGCACCAGCACAGGGTCCAGGTCGGTTACATAAAGCTTGGCACCGCGCTCACGCAGCAGCTTCACCAGCTCCATGCCGATGTGGCCCAGCCCCTGCACGGCAATGCTGACCTTGCCTACTTCTTCGTGGCCGAACTTGCGTTTGATGGACGCCATCAGTGCCTGCAGCGCACCGTAAGCAGTAAACGGTGCCGGGTCACCCGAGCCGCCATGCACCTGGTGTACGCCGGTGACGTAGCCTGTTTCCAGGTAGATGTTTTCCATGTCGTTGACGTCGGTCCCGACGTCCTCGGCAGTGAAGTAACGCCCACTCAGGGCCTCGACCTGACGGCCGAAGGCGCGAAACAGCACTTCGCTTTTTTCGGTTTTGGGGTCGCCGATGATCACGGCTTTGCCGCCGCCTACGTTCAGCCCGGCCAGGGCGTTTTTGTAGGTCATGGTGCGGCTCAGGCGCAATACATCGCGCAGCGCGTCGTCGGTGTTGGCGTACGGGCGCATGCGCACGCCGCCCAGCGCCGGGCCGAGCGTGGTGTTGTGGATGGCGATGATCGCCTTCAGGCCTGCTTCGCGGTTCTGGCAGAACACGACCTGTTCATGACCGGAAGTCTCGAGGGTTTCGAAAAGCATGGAAGCTCCGATGGCGTTTGTGACGCAACGTCAGTGATCTTGCAGCCAAATGGCGGCCCATAAAACAAAAATGCGACTTCGTCGTTAGGGTGACGGGTCGCGAGGCCTGCATTCTAAAGCATTCCCGCTCCGGGTATGTTCAGGTTGCCAAACCTGAACCGGGCGGTGGCCTGCTTCGTGCAGGCCCTCCCGCCTGCCGCCGATAGCGCAAACACCGAAAAGGTCACGCTGCGCTGCAACCTGACCTGCCACGCGCGCGGTTCTATGATCGGTTTCAACAGAAACCGGATGTTGCACGGCCCATGAGTACCCCCGCCTCCCAGCTCCCGCAGACCCAGCCGGAAACCACCCCGCTGCGTTTCGTCACCGCCGCCAGCCTGTTTGATGGCCACGATGCGGCAATCAACATCATGCGCCGCCTGATCCAGGCGCAGGGTGCGGAGGTGATCCACCTGGGTCACAACCGCAGCGTCGAGGACGTAGTGCGCGCCGCGCTGCAGGAAGATGCCGACGCCATTGCGTTGTCGTCTTACCAGGGCGGCCATGTCGAGTATTTCAAATACATGGTGGACATGCTGCGCGAGCGCGGCGCCGGCCACATCAAGGTGTTTGGCGGCGGTGGCGGCACCATCACCCCGGAAGAAATCCGCGAGCTGCAGGCCTATGGTGTGGAGCGCATCTATCACCCCAACGACGGTATGAAGATGGGGCTGGTGGAGATGATCGAAGATGTGGTCGCACGTGCCGCAACGGCGCGGGACGCGAGCGCACGTGACGCAGGTACCGAAGCACCAGCGATTGAGGACGAGATCGGCATCGGCCGGGTGTTGTCGCAGCTGGAAGATGGCGGCCACAGCGAGGCCGAGCTGGCGCTGTTGCGCAAGCAGTGGCAGCTGGCGGCTGGCAGAACGCCGGTCATCGGCATCACCGGCACCGGCGGTGCCGGCAAGTCGTCGGTGACCGATGAACTGCTCAATCGCTTTCTGGCCAATTTCCCGCAGATGCGCATCGCGGTGGTGTCGGTGGACCCGACCCGTCGCCGTACCGGTGGGGCGCTGTTGGGCGACCGCATCCGCATGAACTCGCTGCGCTCCAAGCGCGTGTACATGCGTTCAATGGCGACGCGCCGCCAGCACGCCGCGATCAACACCGTGCTGCGCGATTGCATTGGGTTCCTGAAGTCGCTGCATTTCGATCTGGTGATCGTGGAGACGGCCGGTATTGGTCAGAGCGATTCGGAGATTGTCGACCTGGTCGACTTCCCCATGTACGTGATGACCAGCGATTTCGGTGCGCCGAGCCAGCTGGAAAAGATCGACATGCTCGACTACGCCGAGCTGGTGGTGCTGAACAAGTTCGACAAGCGCGGTGCCGAAGATGCATTGCGTGATGTGCGCAAGCAATGGAAGCGCAACCGCGTGGCCTTCACCATGAAGGACGAGGATGTGCCGGTTTACCCGACCATCGCCAGCCAGTTCAACGACCCCGGCATCAGCTGGATGTTCGCCAACCTGTGCCGTCTGTTGAACGAGAAGCAAAACCGGGGTCAGAGTCCGGTTAATGCAAAACCCGACTCTGACCCCGGTTTTCATCCTGATATTGATACGCGCCTGAAAGAGCCGCGCGCGACGGTGTTGATCCCCGGTGCCCGTGTGCGTTATCTGGCCGAAATTGCCGAGCAGGGGCGCGGCATCAATGCGCGTATCGACTCGCAGGCAGAGGTGGCCGAGCGGGCGCAGAGCCTTTGGCAGGCGTTGAAAGAACTGGGCGATGCGGCGCAGCCGGGCGCGTTGGATCTGTATGCCGCCGATGCGCTCACCGATGACAGCGTCGATAACAGCGTGCGAACGCTGCGCCAGCGCTACAACGATGCGGTGCAGTCGCTGGATTCGGATGCGTTGCGCCTGCTGCGCGAGTGGCCGGCGCGGTTGAAGTCGATCACCGAGCCGGTCAACGAGTACCAGGTGCGGGGCAAGACCATTGCGGTGGAGAACTACCGCGAATCGCTCAGCCACCAGCAGATTCCCAAGATCGCTGCGCCTACCTATCGCAGTTGGGGCGAGCTGTTGGTGTTTCTGCAGAAGGAAAACCTGCCCGGTTCCTATCCGTATACGGGCGGTGTGTATCCGTACCGCCGTACCGGTGAAGACCCCATCCGCATGTTTGCCGGCGAGGGCACGCCGGAGCGTACCAACCGCCGCTTCCATTACCTGAGTGTGGGCCAGCCGGCAGCGCGCCTGTCCACCGCCTTCGACAGCGTGACGTTGTATGGTGAAGACCCGGCACCGCGCCCGGATATCTACGGCAAGATCGGCAACTCCGGCGTCAACATCCCCACGCTGGACGACATGAAGAAGCTGTACTCCGGCTTTGACCTGTGCGCGCCCACCACCTCGGTGTCGATGACCATCAACGGCCCGGCGCCGATGATCCTGGCGATGTTCATGAACACCGCCATCGATCAGCAGGTCGAGAAGTATCTGAAAGAAGACGCCGCGCGTTGGGCCGCTGCAGAAAAGAAGATTGCAGCGCTGTTTGAAGGCCGCAGCCGACCGCAGTACCACGGTGAAATGCCGCCGACCAACAACGGCCTGGGCCTGGCGCTGCTGGGCGTTACAGGCGACCAGTTGGTGGATGCGGACACCTACGCGCGCATCAAGACCGAAACGCTGTCCACCGTGCGCGGTACGGTGCAGGCTGACATCCTCAAGGAAGACCAGGCGCAGAACACCTGCATCTTCTCCACCGAGTTTGCGCTGCGGATGATGGGCGACATCCAGCAGTATTTTGTCGACAACAAGGTACGCAATTTCTATTCGGTGTCGATCTCCGGGTACCACATCGCCGAGGCCGGCGCGAACCCGGTCAGCCAATTGGCTTTCACCCTGTCCAACGGCTTCACCATCGTCGAGTACTACCTGGCGCGTGGCATGAAGATTGATGACTTCGCGCCGAACCTGTCGTTCTTCTTCTCCAACGGCATGGACCCGGAATACACGGTCATCGGCCGTGTTGCGCGGCGTATCTGGGCGCGCGCCATGCGTGAGCGTTATGGCGCCAACGAGCGCAGCCAGATGATGAAGTACCACATCCAGACATCGGGCCGCTCGCTGCACGCGCAGGAGATCCAATTCAACGACATCCGCACCACGTTGCAGGCGTTGTATGCGCTGTTCGATAACTGCAACAGCCTGCATACCAATGCTTACGACGAGGCGATTACCACGCCGACGGAAGAGAGCGTGCGTCGCGCGGTGGCCATCCAGATGATCATCAACAGGGAGCTGGGACTGAACTTCTGCGAGAACCCGTGGCAGGGCAGTTTCATCGTCGACAAGCTCACCGATATTGTTGAAGAAGCCGTGTACAAAGAGTTTGAAGCCATCAGCGAGCGCGGTGGCGTGCTGGGTGCGATGGACACCATGTACCAGCGTGGCAAGATCCAGGAAGAGTCGCTGTACTACGAGCACAAGAAGCACGACGGCAGCCTGCCGCTGGTGGGCGTCAACATGTTCCTGCCGAAGGAGCATGCGGGTGAAGTGGCGACCGAGATCGAGTTGATCCGTTCCACCGAAGAAGAGAAAGGCCAGCAGATCGAGAACGTGCACAACTGGCAGCGCAACCGCAATGCGTTGGCGCCGGCAGGTGAAACCTCGCATGCGCATGAAGTGGTGCAGGGGGGCGCGGCTGATGGCGAAACGCACGATGGCCACGGCTTGGCATATCTACAGAAAACCGCGCGTGATCGCCGCAATGTGTTCGAGGCGTTGATCGAAGCGGTGAAGACGCACAGCCTCGGCCAGATCAGCCACGCGTTGTACGACGTGGGTGGCGAATACCGCCGCAACATGTAAGCCGGTTTTGCTGGATTGTCCGGTCAAGGGAGTGATTGCTACTCTGGGCCGGACATTCCAGTGACGGGGCTGCAACATGGATAGACGGCGTTTCATCGGCGGTACGGCTTTGGCGGCAGCGGCACTGCCGTTGATCGGCATGCAGGGCGCAAGCGCTGCGCCGCGCGGCCGGCGCTTGCCGGCGGGCTTGAACAAGGGCGATACGGTGGGCCTGGTGAGCCCGTCATCGGCGACCAGCGAGCGCTTGAGCCTGCAGTTGGCGCGCGAGGCGATGGAAGCGTTTGGCCTGAAGGTGAAAACCGGCGAACACTACGGCGCGCGCTACGGCCACCTTGCCGGCACCGATGCCGAGCGTGCGGGCGATCTGAATGCCATGTTCGCCGACAAGCAGGTCAAGGCCATCGTCTGCGTGCGCGGCGGTTCCGGTGCCGCGCGGCTGCTGCCGTTGCTGGACTACAACCTCATCCGCGCCAACCCGAAAATTCTGCTGGGTTACTCGGACATTACCGCGCTGCACAGTGCCATCCAGGCACAGACGGGGCTGGTGACGTTCCATGGGCAGATCGGTTCGGGCACGTGGAATCGCTTCAACGCCGATCAATTCGAGCGGCTGTTCTTCAAGCGTGAGTTGATGACTTACCGCAACACGGTAGTGGATGCCGATGACGAACTGGTACCGCGCCGCAACCGCACGCTGACCCTGCGTGGCGGTGTTGCACGCGGTGAGTTGGTAGGCGGCAATCTGACCGTGCTGACGGCATTGGCTGGCTCGCCGTATCTACCGGATTTCAGCGGAAAGATTCTGTTTCTGGAAGATGTGGAAGAGGCGCCGTATCGCGTCGACCGCATGTTCAGCACGTTGAAGCTGATGGGTGCATTGGACAAGATTGCTGGTTTCATCTTCGGCGAATGCACCGACTGCAAACCCGGCGATGGCTACGGCTCGCTGACGCTGGACCAGATATTCGATGACTACATCGTGCCGCTGAACATCCCCGCGTACAGCGGCGCGATGATCGGCCACATCCGCGAACAGTTCATCGTGCCGGTGGGCGGCAAGGTGGAGATGGATGCGGATGCGGGCAGCTTCCGGCTGCTGGAACCGGTGTTCTCCGGCGGGTGAGCGGGGAGGGCGTGGCACCTGCAGCCGCGCCTACTTCCTCACGCTTCACCGTGGGCGGGGGCTTCGTGCTCATCGTCTTGGATGGGCATTCACTAGGCGCGCAGGCCGGTGGTCCGCTTTGCCGGGTTTCGATGACAGAGTTGCGGCGCGTGGCGCTGCGGTTGGCGCGGCGCTGCATCAAGGGATGGGGATGTACAGCTCCATCTGCGAGGCGGGGTCGAAGGGGTCGTCGAAGCGCGCGTCATAGCGCTCAAGATCGACACCGGCGCTGGGCTGCAGCCCGTGTTCTGCCAGAAGGTGATTGTGGATGGCGCTGAAGCTGGCACCGATCTGCGCGGCGGTGCCTGTGTGGGTGAACACCGCGTAGCGCTGCGCAGGTACCTGCACGCGCACCATGCCGTCGGGAACCGGCGCGTCCTGGTTTACTTCGAAGCCGGCAATGTACTGAAGCGTGCCATCGTTGTGCGGGATGCAGACGCCGTAGCTGACCGCCGGTTCGCGCTTGCCGTGGATGTCGTCTTCGCGCGGAATGAAGCGCTGCCACAGCGCGCCGAACCCATCGACACCTTCCTGTAGAAATACCTCCATGCCAATGACGATGAAAGCGGCGCGTTCAATGATGCGGGGCTGCATGGTGTGCTTTCTCAAGGATAGGGGGCGATGGTTTGATGGTTGCCTTTGGGACAGCGGTTGTGATTCAGGTGTTGCGATCCTGAAGGACGCTACTGATGGAGGCTTTGGCGGACAGAATGAAATCGGCCAACGCTGCGGTGGGCCAGGATGAATCACCACCGGGCAGACCAAGATACGCACGCCGTGCCTTCGTAACGATGGCGTGTTTTGCGGACGGCAACTGTGGCAGAAGCCAATCGGCCGCCGCATCCTTGGCGGCGATATGGCCGGTCTTTGCGCTGTACCAGATCCGCGCCAGGGTGAGCACAACATTGGCTTCGTCGCCGCGCCAGTCGTCGGGGCCGTTCCACAGCGTGAGCGTGTCGGCCAGGGCCTGCAGAAAGTCGCGGTCGGGTATGGGATGCAGTAGGTCGCCGATGGCCGGCCCATACAGGGCGATGCTGTGGGCGTGGGCTTTGCGCAGCACGATGGCGATGTCGGGATCGCACACGGGTGGCTCCAGAATGCCGGCAAGTATGTCCGGCCGCTGCCATTCACCGAACTGGAATTCGCGCCAGGCCGGATGGCGCCATGGCACCACGGCGTCATGCACAAGAACCGTGACTTCCAGTGCGCGTTGTAGGGAGTGCTGGCCGGGCGGGGCGGAGATGTCCAGCAGTTGGCGCTGCAGTGCGTGTAGGGTGGCGGTGTCGGGAGGCCGGGCCACCGTTACCAGCAGGTCGATGTCACTGAGGGGTTTGAGGCCGCCGTCGAGGGCGGAGCCATACAGATGGATGGCCAGCAGACTGTCAGCCAGCTGCTGTTGAATCGCATCGCAGGCAAGAACCACCTGTTCTTCAATGGCGTTGGGAACGTCTTGATGCATGGCACGGCATGTCAATCGCGGAAGGCTGATTGTGCCCCAAAGAAACGGGCGCCTTGCGGCGCCCGTTCTGTTTTGCAGAGCTGCGGTGTTTTTCTCCGCAGGAGGGAGAAAGTGCGCGAACGAGCGGAAGCTGCTTTTAGCTTTTGCTCTTGCCTTGCTCTTGCCTTGCCCTTGTTTTTGCTCCGCTCTTGCTTTGGCTTTGGCTTTGCCCTTGCACTTCTCCCTCAAGAGGGAGAAGGTGCCCTGAAGGGGCGGATGAGGGCGCCTTAAGCTTTACAGCCTTCGGCTTTGCCCTCACCCCAACCCCTCTCCCGCCATAGCGGGAGAGGGGCTTGAGCAGAAGCAGAAGCTTCGCCGATCAGTAGCGGTAATGATCCGGCTTGAACGGGCCTTCCACTGGCACGCCGATGTAGTCGGCCTGTTCCTGGCTCAGGGTGGTCAGCTTCACGCCGATCTTTTCCAGGTGCAGACGGGCCACTTCCTCGTCCAGCTTCTTCGGCAGCAGGTATACCTTGTTCTCGTAGCTGTCCTTGTTCGCCCACAGGTCGATCTGTGCGAGCGTCTGGTTGGCGAACGAGTTGGACATCACGAAGCTCGGGTGGCCGGTGGCGCAGCCCAGGTTGACCAGGCGGCCTTCGGCCAGCAGGAAGATCGCGTTGCCGTTGTCGAAGATGTACTTGTCCACCTGCGGCTTGATGTTGACGTGTTTCACACCCGGGTAGCTCACCAGCGCGTCGACCTGGATTTCATTGTCGAAGTGGCCGATGTTGCAGACGATGGCCTGGTCCTTCATCGCGCTCAGGTGCTCGATGCGGATGATGTCCTTGTTGCCGGTGGTGGTGACGTACAGGTCAGCACGGCCCAGGGTGGATTCGATGGTGTTGACCTCGAAGCCTTCCATCGCCGCCTGCAGGGCGCAGATCGGGTCGATCTCGGTGACCACCACGCGCGCGCCATAGGCACGCAGCGAGGCGGCGCAGCCCTTGCCCACGTCGCCGTAGCCGCAGACCACGGCCACCTTGCCGGCCAGCATCACGTCCATGGCGCGCTTCAGGCCATCGGCCAGCGACTCACGGCAGCCGTACAGGTTGTCGAACTTGCTCTTGGTGACCGAGTCGTTGACGTTGATCGCCGGGATCAGCAGCGTGCCGGCCTGGGCCAGCTGGTACAGGCGGTGTACGCCGGTGGTGGTCTCTTCGGAGACGCCCTTCCAATCCTTGACCACGCGGGCCCAGTAACCCGGGCGCTCGGTGGCAACGCGCTTGAGCAGGTTCTTGATGACCTGCTCTTCGTGCGAGGCGGCCGGCTCGTTCACCCAGTTGCTGCCGTTTTCCAGCTCGTAACCCTTGTGGATCAGCAGGGTGACATCACCGCCGTCATCGACCACCAGCTCCGGGCCGGTGAGCGTGCCGTCGGCCAGGGTGAAGGTCAGCGCGTCCAGCGTGCAGTCCCAGTATTCTTCCAGCGACTCGCCCTTCCACGCGAACACCGGCGTGCCGGAGGCAGCAATTGCTGCGGCAGCGTGGTCCTGGGTGGAGAAGATGTTGCATGAGGCCCAGCGCACGTCGGCGCCGATGTCCTTCAGCGTTTCGATCAGCACGGCGGTCTGGATGGTCATGTGCAGCGAGCCGGTCACGCGCACGCCCTTCAGCGGCAGCTCGGCCTGGTACTTGCGGCGGATGGACATCAGGCCCGGCATTTCGTGCTCGGCGATATCCAGCTCCTTGCGGCCCCAGTCGGCCAGGGTGATATCGGCAATCTTGTAATCGCCTTCCTGCGAGAAGGTCTTGGCAACAGCGTTCATTCAAAGCTCCGGTGTGGTGCGAGCAGGGCTCGCGTTCGCCGGGCGCCGTTGTTGCATGAAAGCCGTCCGAGCCTGGCCGTGTGAAACCGGTCGCAGCGCCCCTCGGAACGGGCTGGCGATTATATCGCGGCCACGGCGCAACACCGGCGGCCCAACCAACGGCAGGGGCTATTGGCGACAGAGATTGTTAAGTTGGTCGATTGCCCCGTTGTTGAGGATTGCCATGAACAAGTCCCCCGTCCGTCGTGCCAAGCGGGCTTCGGCCGTGCTGGTGCTGTGCGCCGGCCTGCTGCTGGCGGTGCCGCCGGTGCTGGCATTGAGCCCGCCACCGCCGCAGAAGGCGGCTCAGGGCGAGGGTTACCGCCTGCCGTCGGCCGCGCTGCAGGCGGTGGTGGATGCGCCGCGTGCGCCCAGCCTGTACCTGTCGCCCAAGTCCGACCTGGCCGCTGCCCTGCAGACCCCGCCGCTGCCGTCCATCGCCCAGGTGGCACAGCCGGAGCTGAAGCTGGCTGGTTTGCGGATCAATCCCAAGACGGTGTCTGACAGCCGTTTCTCGTTTGGCAGCAAGCTGTGGCTGACCTCCACGGTGGATGGCGCCGAGCGCCAGATCACCGGCCTGCCGCAGCCGCTGTCGGTGGCCTCGCTGGCATGGTCGCCGGACCAGAAGTACCTGGCGTTCAACCAGCTGAACCCGGCCACCGGCAGCAATGAGCTGTGGCTGGTGGATGTGGCAAACCATAGCGCCCGCCGCGTGGCGGAAAACCTGAACAGCATCGTCGGCAATGGTTATGCCTGGTTGCCGGGCAGCGATGCCTTGCTGGTGATGCAGCGACCGGCAGGGCAGGGCGAGCCGCCGAAAAGTGATGGCATCCCCACCGGTCCGGCCGTACAGGAAACCGTCGCCGGTCAGGGCGTGCGTAGCGTGCGCACCTATCAGGACCTGCTGAAGAACGAGGACGACGCCCGTCTGTTCGAGCACTACCTCAAGGCGCAGCCGGTGCGTATTGGGATCAATGGCCAGGCCACCCCGGTGGGTGCGCCGGGCATTTTCCTGGGCCTGTCGTCCTCGCCGGATGGCAAATACCTGCTCAGCCAGCGCGTGCAGCGGCCGTTCTCCTATGCGGTGCCGGTCAGCCGTTTCCCGCGTCATATCGAAGTATTGGATGCACAGGGCAAGCTGGTGCACACCGTGGCCAGGCTGCCGCTGGTGGATGGCCTGCCGACCGGTAATGACGCGGTGCCGACTGGCGTGCGTTCGATCAGCTGGCGCGCCGATGCGCCAGCCATGCTGGTGTGGGCCGAGGCGCAGGATGGCGGTGATCCGTCACGCGAAGCGGCCATTCGTGACGCGGTGCTGGTGCAGTCCGCCCCGTTCGAGAAGCCGCCGGTCACGCTGGCACAGCTGGGCTCGCGTTATGCAGGCATCACCTGGAGCAGCGGCGACCTTGCGCTGCTGGATGAGTACTGGTGGAAATCGCGCCAGATCAAGCAGTGGAAGATCAGCCCGGATAACCCGCAGCAGGCACCGGTGCTGTTGTCGCAGCGTTCGGAAGACGACCGCTACAGCGATCCGGGCGAGCCGCTGCTGCAGACCGATGCCGCTGGCCGCGCGCGGCTGCAGCTGAGTGCCGATGGCAGCAGCTTCTACCGCATTGGCGATGGTGCCTCGGCCGAGGGTGATCGCCCGTTCCTGGACCGCATCAATCTGGCCACCGGCAAGAGCGAGCGTCTGTTCCACTCGCAGGCACCGTATTACGAAGTGCCGCTGTCCATCATCGAAGGTGACAACGCGCGCATCCTCACCCAGCGCGAATCCAACGACGTGCCGGCCAATCTGTTCGCACGTGGTTTGGGCACCGATGCCGCACCGGTCGAGCTGACCCACGTTGCGCATCCGCTGCCGCAGCTGCGTGGGGTGAAGAAAGAGCAGATCCGCTACAAGCGCAAGGATGGCGTCGAGCTCACTGCCGATCTGCTGTTGCCGCCCGGCTACGACCCCAAGAAGGACGGCCCGCGCCCGGTGCTGATGTGGGCTTACCCGGCCGAGTTCAAATCCGCCGAGGACGCCAGCCAGGTGAGCGGCTCGCCGCATCGCTTCAATGCGATCAGCTATTGGGGCCCGCAGGCGTTTCTGGCCAAGGGCTACGTGGTGCTCAACAACCCGACCATGCCGATCATCGGCGAGGGCGATGTCGAGCCGAATGACACGTACGTGCAGCAGCTTGTTGCCAGTGCACAGGCGGCCGTGGATGAGGTGGTCAAGCGTGGCGTGGGTGACCGCGAACGCATCGCCGTGGGCGGGCATTCCTACGGTGCTTTCATGACTGCCAATCTGCTGGCGCACACGCGTTTGTTCAAGGCCGGTATCGCTCGTTCGGGTGCGTACAACCGCACGCTCACGCCGTTTGGTTTCCAGGCCGAAGAGCGCAATTACTGGCAGGCGCAGGACGTGTACCTGAAGATGTCGCCGTTCAACTATGCGGACAAGATCAAGGATCCGATCCTCTTCATCCACGGCCAGGACGACAACAACTCCGGCACGTTCCCGGTGCAGAGCGAGCGCATGTTCGCGGCGGTGAAAGGATTGGGTGGCACCTCGCGCCTGGTGATGCTGCCGAATGAATCGCATGGCTACCGCGCGCGCGAATCCATCATGACCATGCTGGCGGAAAGCGAATCGTGGCTGGATCGTTGGTTGGGCGCAGAAGCAGGCAAAAAGCGCTGATGAATCACCCCCTCCCTTCTGCACGCAGTGCAAAGGGGAGGGGCTGTTGTGCCGCGCATGCTCGGCAAGGGGACATACCCACAAATGCATCCCTGGTGCCGAGCCCTGCTCGGCAGGGGACGCTATCGATGATGCTGTTGCCGCGCATCGCGCGGCCCTGCGGTTGATCCGTCCTGTCCACGAAGTGACTGATCCAGCGTGATTTTCTGTCCAAAAGGACAGTCGAAAGACAACATTCAGATGCAACTGTTTCAGGTTTGGTGCGCTGCAAAATTGTGCCGATTTTTGCGGTAGGCTTGACGGGTTTCCGCTCTCCAGGCTCTACGTCTTCGATGAACGAGTACCGCAGCAGCGTTGTCTTCGCTACCCCCGACCTGCCGCTACGCGACGATGTGCGTCGCCTTGGCACCTTGGTTGGTGATCTTCTTTCCGAACAGGTGTCGCCCGGCTTTCTCGATGAAGTGGAAGACGTGCGCACCGCGGCCATCGCACGCCGCGAAAGCCAGGCGCCGCTGGCCACGTTGAGCACGCAGCTGGCCGGCCGCTCACCGCGCGACGCAGAGGCCTTGGTGCGTGCGTTCAGTACCTACTTCCAGGTGGTGAACATCGCCGAGCGCGTGCACCGCATCCGCCGTCGCCGCGATTACCAGCGTGCAGGTACCAAACGCCCGCAGCCGGACGGATTGCATGACGCGCTGCTCGCGCTCAAGGCGCAGGGCGTGTCGCTGGAAGAACTTGCGCAGTGGTTGCCGCGCATTGATATCGAGCCGGTGTTCACCGCCCATCCCACCGAGGCGGTGCGCCGCGCGCTGCTGGAAAAAGAACAGTTGATGGTGGCCGCGCTGGTCGACAACCTCGACGGCCAACGCACGCCCGGCGAGCAGGCGGCCGACGCCGCGCGCTTCCGCATGGCGCTCACCGCATCGTGGCAGACCACCGACTCCTCGCCGGTGCGGCCCACTGTGGATGACGAGCGCGAGCACGTGGGCTTCTATCTCACCCGCGTGTTGTATCGCGTCATCCCGGTGTTCTACGAATCGCTGGAACAGGCGCTGCGCGATACCTGGGGCCGCACATTGCCGTTGCCGCGCCTGCTGCGGTTTGGCACGTGGGTAGGCGGCGACATGGACGGCAACCCCAATGTGGACGCCAGCACCATCACCGCAACCTTGAACGCGCAGCGCGGCGCGGTGTTGGAGCTGTACATCAAGGACATGCTGGCACTGGCCAGCCTGCTCAGCCAGACCACCGAGCTGGTGGGCGTGAGCGAGGCGGTCATCGCGCGGGTGGAGGAATACCGCCAATTGCTGCCGGATGTGGAATCGCGGCCGCGTCATGCCGACATGCCGTACCGGCTGCTCAATGACCGCATGCGTGCGCGGCTGCAGGCGACATTGGCCGACGCGCCGGGTACCTATGGGTCGCCGGAAGAATTCATCGACGATATCCAGTTGATTCTGGACAGCCTGGAAGCGAACAAGGGCAAGCACGCCGGTTGGTTCTCGGTGCGGCGCCTGCTGTGGCGTGTGCGCACGTTTGGCTTTCACCTTGCGCGGCTGGATGTGCGGCAGGAGTCCAGTGTGCATTCCCGCGCGCTGGCCGAAGTGCTGGGCGGGCAGGATGCGTTTGATGCACTGGATGGCGTTGCACGCGCGCAGTTGTTGTCGCCGTATGCAGCCGGCAGCGCCGCCTTGCCGAGCGGAAGTGATGACGCGGGCAGGCGTTTGGATGACGTATTTGCGGCATTGGCCGACGCGCGCCGTCGCCACGGCGCCGACGCGTTGGGCAGCTACATCATCTCGATGGCGCATGATCGCGGCGACGTGCTGGCGGTGTTGGCATTGGCGCGGCGCGGTGGCTTGTTGGATGCGGACAATGCGGTGCCGTTGGATATCGCGCCGTTGTTCGAGACGGTGGATGACCTGCGTGGTGGCACGGCCACCTTGCGCGATCTGCTGGCCGATCCGGTTTACCGCGCGCACCTGGCAGCGCGCAACGACGTGCAGATGGTGATGCTGGGGTATTCGGACAGCGGCAAGGACGGCGGCATTGCCGCCTCACGCTGGGGTCTGCAGCAGGCGCAGGTGGAACTGTTGGATGTGGCCAACGAGTTTGGCGTGCACCTGACCTTCTTCCATGGTCGCGGTGGCTCGATCAGCCGCGGCGGTACCAAAACCACGCACGCGGTGAATGCATCGCCGCGTGGCAGTGTTGATGGTCGGCTACGCGTGACCGAGCAGGGTGAGGTCATCCATCGCAAGTACGGCATCCGTGCTTTGGCACTGCGCTCGCTGGAGCAGTCGGCCAGCGCGGTGCTGCGTGCCAGCCTGCGCCCGCGTGAAGCCGAGCCGCGCGAGGAGCAATGGAAGCCAGTGATGAGCGTGGTGGCCGAGCAGAGCTCGCGTGCTTACCGGGCGTTTGTCGGCGATGCGGATTTCATGAACTACTTCCGTCAGGCCACGCCCATTGATGTGATCGAACGCATGACGTTGGGCTCGCGGCCCTCACGCCGCTTGGGCGAAGACGCCGCGTTGACCAACCTGCGCGCGATTCCCTGGGTGTTTGCCTGGAGCCAGGCGCGTGCGGTGATTCCAGGCTGGTTTGGTGTGGGTAGCGGCCTGCAGGCCGCGGCCGATGCAGGGCATGAAGCCACCTTGCGCGAGATGGCCCATGACTGGCCGTTCTTCGAGACGTTTCTCGACGACATGTCGATGGTGTTGAGCAAGGGCGACATCCATATTGCCGAACAGTTCTCGCGCCTGGCCGGGCCGTTGCATGAACGCTTCTTCCCGTTGATCCGCGACGAGCTGGCGTTGACCAAACAATGGGTCAAGCGGCTGAGTGGCCAGCAGAAACTGTTGGAGCATGATCCACGACTGGCGTTGTCGATCCGCCTGCGCAACCCCTACATCGACCCGATCAGCACGCTGCAGGTGGATCTGCTGCAGCGCTGGCGGGCGAGTGGGCGCGAAGATGAGGCCTTGCTAAGGGCGCTGGTGGCTTGCGTCAACGGCGTCTCGCAAGGTGTGCAGAACACCGGCTGAGCGCATCGGGCGGCGATGCTCCCCGGGCGGGCAGGTGCGCGCCCGGGAGTGCTGCGGGTATCGGCGCGCACTGCGCCCATAGCGCCAATGAAAGGGGTTACAGCACCGCGCATGGCGGAGCTGCAACCCTTGTTGCCTCAGCCTTCGGCAGGTTCCGCCGCGAAGTCCGCTTCGCCGGAAGGGTTGCTTTTGAGCAGTTCCAGATGGCGTTGTTCCATCTCCTGCCGCAGCTGGCGGCGGATCTGCGCGGCCGCGAAGCGGCGCTTCTCGTCGCTGGTTTCCGGCTGCAGCGTGGGCACGGGTGTGGGTTTGCCATCGTCGTCCACCGCCACCATGGTGAAGAAGCAGCTGTTGGCGTGGCGCACGCTGGCCTTGCGGATGTCCTCGGCCACCACCTTGATGCCGATTTCCATCGACGAGGTGCCGGTGTAGTTCACCGACGCCAGAAATGTGACCAGCTCACCCACCGCGATGGGTTGGCGGAACATCACCTGGTCCACCGACAACGTCACCACATAGTTGCCGGCGTAGCGGCTGGCGCAGGCGTAGGCCACCTGATCGAGCAGTCGCAGCACGGCACCGCCGTGTACCTTGCCGGAGAAATTGGCCATCTCCGGCGTCATCAACACGGTCATCGACAATTGGTGGGACTTGAACTCGGACATGGGGATCGCCGTTACGACAGGAGCCGCAGGCTACCCCAGAGCGGGAAGCGGCGGTAGCCAAAGAGCGCTGTACCCTGTTGCAGACAGCCGCGGACCGGACCTTTCCGCAAAAGCGCGCGCGGAGGGTGGCCGGTGCAGGCAAAACAGCTGCGGGTTGCTCACTGGAAGTTGTAGCGCACCACATGGAAGAACACCGGCGCGGAGAACACCACCGAATCCAGCCTATCCAGAATGCCGCCGTGGCCTTCGATCATCTCGCCCCAATCCTTGGCGCCGAGGCTGCGCTTCACCGCAGACAGCGCCAGGCCACCGAGGAAGCCGCAGATCACGATCAACAGCGACAGCGCAGCCGACTGCAATGGCGAGAATGGCGTGATCCAGTACAACGCCGCACCGACGCCGGTGGCCGCCAAACCGCCGCCCACCAATCCTTCCACCGTTTTGGACGGGCTGACCAGCGGCGCCAGCAGATGCTTGCCGAACAGCTTGCCGAACACGTACTGCAGTACGTCGCTCAACTGCACCACCAGCAACAGATAGAACAGCAGCATCAGGTTCTGGCCTTCGTAGCCGGGGATGCGCAGCAGCATCAGCGCCGGCGCATGGCTCAGGCAGAACACGGTGAGCATCACGCCCCACTGGATCTTGGTGTTGCGCTCCAGGAAGTTCTCGGTGTCACCGGACAGCGCCGAAATGGCTGGCAGCGCCAGAAACCCATACACCGGGATGCACATGACGAACATGCCGTACCAATCAATGCCGATCAACCAATACTGCAGCGGGATGGCGATGTAAAAGCACAGGCACAGCGCAAGGTGATCGCCGCGCCGGGTAGGTGTGAGCGAGATGAACTCGCGCAGCGCGAAGAACGACAGCAGGCCGAAGAACACCAGCGTGGCGATCTTGCCCATCAGGAAGCACACCAGCAGCACGCCGGCCATCACCCACCACGCGCGGATGCGCGCATTGAGGTTGTCCACCACCGAGCCGGGTTTGATGCGGCCGAGGATGAAGCCGATGGTGCTGGCGAGGACGAGCACGCCGAGCACGCCGCCGATCATCCACCAGAACTTCGGTGGCGCGCGGTCAATGGCCTGCTGCAGGAAACTGCCCAACGGCAGGTGTTGGAATACGTTGTTCATGCCAGATCCACCACGGCCTGCCGTGCGCGCTCCAAGAAGTGCGCCTTGTCTTCGTCGGGAATGCGGTTGAGCGGCGCGCCAAAGCGCACCGTGCACACCAGCGGCACCGGCACCATGCTGCCCTTGGGCAGCGCGCGGCGGGCGTTGTCCAGGTAGACCGCCACCAGCTCCACATGCGGGTAGCGCTGGGCCAGGTAGTACAGCCCGGCCTTGAACGCCTGCGGTGTTTCCTCGTGGTTGCGCGTGCCTTCCGGAAACAAAATCAGTGAATCACCCGCATCCAGTGCGTCATGCAGCGGTTGCAGTGGATCACCTTCGCACTTGTTGCGGTCACGCTCGATCAACACCGCGTTGAAACCCTTGTCGGCAATGACCTTGCGGATGCCCTTGCTCCAGTAATCGCGCGCGGCCACCGGGCGGGTGTGCTCGCGCAGCGCAGGCGGCAATGCCGACCACAACGCCACGGTGTCCAGGTGGCTGGAATGGTTGGCGAAATAGATGCGTTGGGTATCGGTGGGGCGGCTGCCAACCCAGCGCGGATAAGCGCCGATGAACACTTTGACGGCCGCGACCAGCACGCGCGACAGCATCATGCGCGCACCTTGAGCTGCGCGGCGATGGCGCGGGTGCGGGTGATGCAGGTCAGCAATGAGCCGGCTGCGATGACGATTGCAGCAGTCGGCAGAACATAGGCGGTGTGTGTGACCAGCACTTCAATAAGTGCAAGCAGGCAAGCGGCAGTGAGTACGGCCATGCGGTGTTGCTTGGCCATCGGCCCACGGAAGTCCTGCGCCAAGCCAAGGCTGGCGCCGGACAGGCGCACATAGGCGGTCAATGCGGCGAGCAATGCACCCAGCCAACCCAGCCATGGCATGCCGGCGGCATAGCCCAGCGCGACGATCAGCAGCGAGTCGGCAATGCGGTCGGGGTATTCGTTGTAGAGCGCACCGGTGGGCGTCTGCTTGCCGCCTTCCATCGCCACCATGCCGTCGAGCAGGTTGCAGATCAGGCGCAGCTGTATGCACACCGCGCAGGTGATCAACCCCGCCATACCGGGCCAGTAGAGCAGCGCGGCGGCGCCGAGGGCGGCGAACAGAATGCTCAGCACCGAAATCTGGTTCGGCGTGATGGAAGAGCGCACCAGTGCGGCACTCAGGGCACGGGCCCAGCCGGTGGAGCGGGCGGCAATTGGTCTACGGTCATCCTTTCCCATGGCGGCGATGGTAGTGCATTGGAGCGTGGGGCGGTGGTGACGATAAGCCGCATAGCCGAAGCAATGCGGGACGAGGCTGTGTGTTTTCTGGCGAAGGATGATGAGGCTGAGTGCTGCTTGACGGTGGAAGGCAGGGCTGTGCTTTCCCTTCTCCCGCTTGCGGGAGAAGGTGCCCCGCAGGGGCGGATGAGGGGGCTTTCAGATTTTGATCTTGGCGCTTGATGCTGGAGCGACGTCAGAAGCGCCCTCATCCCAACCCTTCTCCCGCAGGCGGGAGAAGGGCTGAAGCAGAAGCGGAAGCTAAAGCCAAAGCCAAAGCCAAAAGCAGAAAGGCCACCCTTGCGGGTGGCCTTTCCTTACAACCAACAACCTTGGCGAAACCTTACTTCAGCTTTGCAGCCTTACGCAGGGCTTCGGCGCGGTCGGTGTTTTCCCAGGAGAACGCGGTGGCGTTCTGGGTCTTGCCGTCGCCATCAACGTACGAGAATTCCTTCGGCTTGCGGCCGAAGTGACCATACGCAGCGGTCTGCTGGTACATCGGGTGGATCAGGTCGAGCATCTTGATGATGCCGTACGGGCGCAGGTCGAAGTGCGCGCGGATCAGCTTCTCGATTTGTGCGTCGGCGATCTTGCCGGTGCCAAAGGTGGTCACCGAGATCGAGGTCGGCTCGGCCACGCCGATGGCGTAGGAAACCTGCACTTCGCACTTGTCGGCCAGGCCGGCAGCAACCACGTTCTTGGCGACGTAGCGGGCAGCGTAAGCGGCCGAACGGTCAACCTTGGACGGATCCTTGCCCGAGAACGCACCGCCACCATGACGTGCCATGCCGCCGTAGGTGTCGACGATGATCTTGCGGCCGGTCAGGCCGCAGTCGCCCACCGGGCCGCCGATCACGAAGATGCCGGTCGGGTTGATGTGCACCTTGTTCTTCGGCAGCTTTTCCAGCCATGCCTTCGGCAACACCGGCTTGAGGATGTGCTCGCGCACGGCCTCGATCAGGTCCTTCTGCTTCACGCCCGGGTCGTGTTGGGTGGACAGCACCACTGCGTCCAGGCCTTCGATCTTGCCGTCCTGGCCGTAGCGCAGGGTGACCTGGCTCTTGGCATCCGGGCGCAGCCACGGCAACGGCGAGTTCTTCTTCTTGCGGACCTTGGCCTGCTGCTCGACCAGACGGTGCGAGTAGTAGATGGGCGCCGGCATGAACTCCGGGGCTTCGTTGCAGGCGTAGCCGAACATCAGGCCCTGGTCGCCAGCGCCTTGTTCTTCCGGCTTCTTGGCCTTCTTGCTGCTGCCGTCAACGCCGGCGGCAATGTCCGGGGACTGCTTGCCCAGCATGTTGATGATCGCGCAGGTATGACCGTCGAAGCCGACGTCGGAATTGTCATAGCCGATGGAGTTGATCACATTGCGGGTGAGTTCTTCGATGTCGACCCACGCCGAGGTGGTGACTTCGCCGGCCACGATGGCCGCACCGGTCTTCACCAGGGTTTCGCAGGCAACACGGGCGCGCTTGTCCTGGGTCAGGATCGCGTCAAGCACCGCGTCGGAGATCTGGTCGGCAATCTTGTCCGGATGGCCTTCGGAGACCGATTCGGAGGTGAACAGGTAGCTGGACATCAGGCTATATATCCTTTGATTCGGATGGAAAGATGGGCGCGCATGATACACGGCATGACCCCGGGGTGCATTGTGCGCTGTGCAATGTTGCCGGTCGTTAAGCAATTTCGGGCGAAGAAAGGATAAGCACAAGGCCGGCTTGCTAGGATCGGCGCATGGATTCCCTCAGTCAGATTGTTCTTGGTGGCGCCATCGCCGCTGCCATTGCTCCCGCTGCACACCGCAGGGCGGCGTTGCTGGCCGGTGCGGCGCTGGCGACCTTGCCCGACCTGGACGGCCTGCTGATCAAAATTTTCACCGACAACCCGGTGAGTTTGATGACGGTGCACCGCAGTTTCAGTCATTCGCTGTTCGTGCTGCCGCTGCTGGGCACGCTGATCTGGTGGTTGTACCGGCGCTTTGGCCATGGCCGGGTCGCGCAGGCGCCGGGCCGATGGTGGTGGGCGATGGTGCTGGCCTTGGTCACCCACCCATTGCTGGATGCGTTCACTGTGTACGGCACCCAGCTGTGGTGGCCGCTGATGCCGCCGCCGGCCATGTGGTCCAGCGTTTTCATCATCGACCCGCTGTATACGGTGTGGCTGCTGTTGGGTTGCGCGGTGGCCTGGTGGGCGCGCGCAAGGCCCCTCGCACAGCGGGCACTGGTGCTCGGGCTGGCCTTGAGCACCGGTTACCTGGGGTGGTCGCTGGTGGCCAAGGCGCAGGTGGATCGTGCCGCTGACCAGGCGTTGGCCGCCATGGGCTTGGCCGATGCACAGCGTTTTTCGGTGCCCATGCCCTTCAACACGCTGCTGTGGCGCGTGGTGGCGATGACGCCGCAGGGCTATGTGGTGGGTGACCGTTCGTTGTGGGCCGACCACGGGCCGATGCATTTCCAGGGCTATCCCTCGAATGTGCAGGCGCTGCGCCAAGCCAGCGATGTCCCGGCGGTGCAGCGCCTGCAGTGGTTCAACCACGGCTTCATGCGGGCCCAGGTGAAGGACGGTGAGCTGGTGCTCAGCGATCTGCGGATGGGGCTGGAGCCGGACTACAACTTCAACTTCGCCGTGGCTGCCGAGCAGGCCGGGCAATGGCAGGCCATTGCTCCGCGGCAGGAGATGCCGTCGTACCGCGAGGCGGGTAACCGCGCCATCCTCAAACAGCGGCTGGCGCAGATGTGGCAGCGCATCTGGCGTGCGCCGGATGCCACGGCCGCTGTCAGCACTCAATAGACCGTGGCGCTGGCCTGCACGAAGGAATAGAAGAACACCGCGTTGGGGTCGTTCTGCACCTGGTTGAACTCCCGGCGCATGCCTTCCACGGTGGCGGCGTCCACCTTGCCGGCTTCCAGCAGCTGGTCGGCGGCCGACAGCAGCAGCTCTTCCCATAGCGCGAACATCACCTTGCGGCGTGCTGGCTCGCGGTTGTCCAAGTGCACGGTCTTGGTCTGCGTCTGCACATCGCGGAAGCCACCGGCCAGCAGCAGATTGCCGAGCTTGGCGCCGACAAACGGGTCGCCACCGCTGTCGATCTGGAAATCGTTGAACGCCATCCAGTAGCGCCACAGGTTGGGCGAGTAGGGGTCGAGCAGGAACGAGGCGTTCATCACCTCGGTGACGAACACCGGCGAGCCCGGGCTGAGTACGCGACGCACTTCGGCCAGGGCACGGGCCGGCGAGGGCACATGTTCCAGTACCCAGCACAAGAACGCGCCGTCGAAGCTGCGTGGCTCGAACGGCAGGTCGGTGGCATCGGCACGTTGGAACTCACACCGCTCGCGCAGCCACGGGGTCAGCGCCATGTGCTCGTTGGCGGCGGCCAGTTGCCGCTCGTTGAGGTCAACGCCGGTGATGCGCAGGTCGGGAAAGCGGCGCAGCAGGATCTCGGTCTGCGCACCAACACCGCTGCCTACTTCCAAGACGTGGCGGGCATTGCAGAAATCGATGTCGTGGAAGATGGCCGGTTCAAACAGGCGTGCCTGTTTACGCAGCCGTGCCTGCTCGTTGGCGGAGAAGCCATGCAGGTAGGGGAAGTCGTTGAGCGTCATGGATGCAGCGTCTTGCAGGAATCGGAAAAGTATCGCCAGCGCGTGTTACCGCGGTGCATGCGCGGTGGGAATTCAGCATTGCGGTGCCGTGGCTAATGCTTACGTGGCGGGGGTTTCCGCTTATCAGCACCTGATAGCCAACGGTTCTGAGCTTGGAAGGCCTTGGAATCACACTGGATTGAGACAGTGGCGGCTATTCATTTGTTCTGAAATTGAAACGAATCATTGGAATTTGAGTAATTGTTCTAAATTTGCAAGCAAATAGAATGGCCGCCAACAGACAGATCGGCGGTGTTGCCGGTCTACTTCCCCTAAAGGAAATGATCATGAGCAGCCAAGCCATCTCCCTGTACAAGAAGCGCCGTTCCCAGTACGCCCTCGGCAAGAACCTGCCGATCAGCCAGAACGACACCACCCACCTGATCAAGCAGGCCGTGCGTGAAGCGCCGTCGGCGTTCAATGCGCAGTCCTCGCGTGCGGTGATCCTGTTCGGCACCGAGAACCAGAAGTTCTGGGGCCGTGCCAAGGACGAGCTGCGCAAGATTGTCCCGGCAGAGGCTTTCGCCAGCACCGAGAAGAAGATCGACAGCTTCGCCGCTGGTGCAGGCACGGTGTTGTTCTTCATCGACACCGACGTGGTGAAGGGCCTGCAGGACCAGTTTGCGCTGTATGCCGACAATTTCCCGGTGTGGGCCGAGCAGTCCAACGGCATGGCGCAGTTCGCGGTGTGGACCGCACTGGCCGACGCCGACATCGGTGCCAGCCTGCAGCACTACAACCCGCTGGTGGACGAAACCGTCCGTGAAGCCTGGGGCGTGCCGGCCAGCTGGACCCTGCGTGCGCAGATGCCGTTCGGCTCCAACGAAGCCGGTTTCGGCGAAAAGGCTTACGTGGAAGACGAAGCACGTTTCAAGGTGTTTGGCTGATCGAGTCTGTCTGATCGGCAACGGCGCGGTTCTCTCCCCCGCGCGCCGACGCAAGCCACACCGACCCGCCAGCATTGCTGGCGGGTTTTTTTGTGGATGTGTGGGGAGCTGTGTGGGTTTGCGGTGAGGTGAAAAGCGGAGAAGCGTTGCCCTCACCCCAACCCCTCTCCCGCAGGCGGGAGAGGGGCTTTAAAACTGCAGTCTTTAGGGGCTGCATCGCTGCATTTGCCAGTGTTGCTTTAAAGCTGCAGTTGCCAGTGCTGCTTCAACTTGCAGTGAAAAAGCCCCTCTCCCGCCTGCGGGAGAGGGGTTAGGGTGAGGGCAGCTTGTGCTGCGGCCCCATCGTCGCCGCTCAAACCAGCCAAGCGCGCAACGACCTGTGCAAACACCTACAAAAAAGCCAGCCGGTTCGCACCGGCTGGCTTTCATGCATCAGTACTCAGTAGATGCGCAGGCCCAATCAGGCCTCCACATCTTCCTTGTACGCGTCCACCGGAATGCAGGCGCACATGATGTTCTTGTCGCCGTACACGTTGTCCACGCGGGCCACCGGCGGCCAGTACTTCTGCAGCTTCAGCGACGGCAGCGGGAAGGCGGCCAGTTCACGCGGGTACGCATGCGTCCACTCGCTGGCCGACACGGCACCTGCGGTGTGCGGGGCGTGCTTGAGCGGGTTGTCCTCGCGGTCCAGGCGGCCGTCTTCGATGGCCTGGATCTCTTCACGGATCTGGATCATGGCGTCGATGAAACGGTCCAGCTCGTGCTGCGATTCGCTTTCGGTCGGTTCCACCATCAGCGTGCCGGCCACCGGGAAGCTCAGGGTGGGGGCGTGGAAGCCGAAGTCGATCAGGCGCTTGGCCACGTCCTCGGCGCCGATGCCGGAGGTCTTCTCCAGCGGACGCACGTCGAGGATGCACTCGTGTGCCACCAAGCCATTACGGCCGGTGTACAGCGTCTTGTAGTGCGGGGCCAGGCGCGTGGCAACGTAGTTGGCGTTGAGCAATGCCACCTGGGTGGCCTTGCGCAGGCCGGCGGTGCCCATCAGCGTGATGTACATCCAACTGATCGGCAGGATCGAGGCGCTGCCGAAGCTGGCGGCGCTGACCATACCCACCGGGCCGTTGTCACCCAGCTTGCCCGGCAGGAACGGCGCCAGGTGCGACTTGACCGCACACGGGCCAACGCCCGGGCCACCGCCGCCGTGCGGGATGCAGAAGGTCTTGTGCAGGTTGAGGTGCGAGACGTCCGAGCCCCACTTGCCGGGCTTGGCCACGCCAACCAAGGCGTTCATGTTGGCGCCGTCGGTATACACCTGGCCGCCGTGCTGGTGGATGATTTCGCAGATCTCGACGACTTCTTCCTCGAACACGCCGTGCGTGGAGGGGTAGGTCATCATGATCGCCGCCAGACGGCCGCTGTACTTCTCGGCGTTGAGGCGGATGTCATCCACGTCCACGTTGCCGTTGGCATCGGTCTTGGTGACCACCACGGTCATGCCGCACATCTGTGCCGAGGCGGGGTTGGTGCCGTGCGCCGAGTCCGGAATCAGACAGATGTCGCGGTGGCCTTCGCCGCGCGACTGGTGATACGCACGGATGGCCAGCAGGCCGGCGTACTCGCCCTGTGCGCCCGAGTTGGGCTGCAGACTCACCGCGTCGTAGCCGGTGCATTCGACCAGCATGGCTTCCAGCCCGTCGATCAGCTCCTTGTAGCCCTGTGCCTGGTCAGCCGGCACCAACGGGTGCATGTTGGCGAACTCCGGCCAGGTCACCGGGATCATCTCGGCGGTTGCGTTGAGCTTCATGGTGCAGCTGCCCAGCGGGATCATGGTGCGGTCCATCGCCAGATCCTTGTCGGCCAACGAGCGCAGGTAGCGCAGCATTTCGTGCTCGCTGTGGTGCGTGTTGAACACCGGGTGGCCCAGGAATTCGCTGGTACGCACCAATGCCTTCGGCAGGGCGTCGGCGGTGGTGGCATCCAATGCATCCACATCGACGCTGGCGCCGAACAGCTGGCCCAGCGCGACGATGTCGGCGCGGGTTGCGGTTTCATCCAGGCTGATGCCGACCGAGCCGGCGTCGATCACGCGCACGTTGATGCCGGCAGCCACGGCCTTGGCCTGCAGTGCAGCGGCGTCCACGCCGGTGACGTGCAGGGTGTCGAAGAAGTCATTGCCTACGCTGACGCCAGCGCCACGCAGCGCGCTGGCCAGGATGGCAGCCAAGCGATGGGTGCGGCGGGCGATGCGCTGCAGGCCCTGCGGGCCGTGGTACACGGCGTACATCGAAGCCATCACCGCCAGCAGCACCTGTGCGGTACAGATGTTGGAGGTGGCCTTCTCGCGGCGGATGTGCTGCTCGCGGGTCTGCAGGGTGAGGCGGTACGCCGGCTTGCCTTCGGCATCTACCGACACACCGATCAGGCGGCCCGGCATCGAGCGCTTGTAGGCATCGCGGCAGGCCATGAACGCGGCATGCGGGCCGCCGAAGCCGAACGGCACGCCAAAGCGCTGGCTGTTGCCGACCACGATGTCCGCGCCCCATTCGCCGGGCGCGGCGATCAGGGTCAGCGCCAGCAGATCGGTCGCTACGGCCACCAGGCCCTGACGGGCATGGATGGCGTCAACCAACGCCTTGTGGTCGCCGATGTGGCCGGTGGTGTCCGGGTACTGCAGCAGCACGCCGAACACGTCGGCGGTCATGGCTTCAGCCGGGGTGCCGATCTGCAGCTCGATGCCCATGGGCTCGGCGCGGGTGCGCAGCAGCTCCAGCGTCTGCGGGTGCACGGCGTCGTGCACGAAGAACAGCTTGGACTTGGACTTGGCCGAACGCTTGGCCAGGGTCATCGCTTCGGCGGCTGCGGTGGCTTCGTCCAGCAGTGAGGCGTTGGCGATTTCCATGCCGGTCAGGTCAGCGACCATGGTCTGGAAGTTGATCAGCGCTTCCATGCGGCCCTGGGAAATTTCGGCCTGGTACGGCGTGTAAGCCGTGTACCACGCCGGATTTTCCAGGATATTGCGCAGAATCACGTTCGGCGTGTGGGTGCCGTAATAGCCCTGGCCGATGAAGGTGCGCAGCACTTTGTTCTTGCCGGCAATGGCGCGGATCTTGGCCAGCGCTTCCACTTCGGTAAGCGATTCGGGCAGGGCCAGCGGTGCGGGCGACTTGATCGAGCCCGGCACGATGGCGTTGGTCATGGCCTCAAGCGAATCATGGCCAACGGTGCGCAGCATCTGCGCGATTTCGGCATCGTTGGGGCCGATGTGGCGGTCAACAAACGCGGAGGAATGTTCGAGTTCGCGCAGCGAAGGGGTGTTCTGGGTCATGGCTGACGTCCGGAGAAGGCGTGCGGGGCGGGGGCGGTGAGCCAGGTGAGCCCTCGCTGCCGTCCGGGTGCCGCGCGCGCGACACCTCAGCCGGCAAGCCGGTGGCTTACCTCGCGCCCCTCTGTCCTTTTGCCTGAGAGTTTGGAAGCAACGCGACGAGGATCGTGCGCTTCGTGCACCTTCGGCGCCGGAATGAACCGGTCTCTCCAGAGTTTTGTTACGGGTGGTATCGGGCCTGAGCGATTCACGGGCGTTTGCGCCTTCGGCAGCGGGGTCAACCGCTTCTCCCACCGTGTTGCGTGCAGCGGCGCGATTATAGCCCGGGGCAGACCGGCGCAGCGGCTTGGCTTACCATCTGTGACCCGGTGCCGGCATTGCGCGTCGCCTACCGGCAACCTGGGCGGCGGACTCACCGATCGGTACGGGTGAATGTCCGGACAAATTGGCGCATCATGGCGCCTGTCGCGGCAGGTGTCGGCTCTGTTCATCTTTACGGTTGCGCCGCATCGGCCCTGATGCGGCTGCACCTTGTTTCACAGGAACTCATGAAAGCTAGCAAACAGGTTTCGGTGCGCCGCATCGCCCTTCTGGTCGGTGGCTTGTCGATGTTCGGCCCGTTCGCCATTGACGCCGTCTTCCCGGCGTTTCCGCATATCGGCGCGGACATGGGCGCTGACAAGCTGGCCATGCAGCAGGTGATCAGCGTCTATCTGCTGGCCTATGCGCTGATGAGTCTGTTGCACGGTGCGCTGTCTGACGCGCTGGGCCGCAAGCGGGTGATTCTTGGCGGGCTGGCGGTGTTCATCGCCGCCTCGGTGGGCTGCGCGCTGGCCACCGACATGACCACGCTGCTGCTGTTCCGCGCGCTGCAGGGTTTGTCGGCGGGCGTGGGCTACATCATTGGCCGGGCGGTCATCCGCGACCTGTACGACGGAGATGACGCGCAGCGTCTGATGAGCCAGGTGTCGATGATCTTCTCCATCGCCCCGGCCATTGCCCCGATCATCGGCGGCTGGCTGCTGGGCTGGAGCAACTGGCAGGGTATTTTCTGGTTCCTGGTGGCGATCTCGGCCGGCCTGCTGCTGGTCACGCTCAAGTGGTTGCCGGAAACCCATCCGGTGCACGCGCGTCTGTCGCTGCACCCGGCGCGGCTGTTGCAGGACTACCTCAGCATCGCGCGCAATCCGCGCTTCCTGCGGCTGGCGGCAGCCGGCTCGTTCGGCTTTGGTGGATTGTTCCTGTACATCGCCTCGGCACCGGCGTTCATCCTTGACCTGCTGCATATGAACGAACGCCAGTTTGCGTGGCTGTTCATTCCCACCATCGGCGGCATGGCGCTGGGTGCATATGCCTCGGGCCGCGCGGCCGGGCGCATCGACGGCGCCCGTGCGGTGCGCATCGGCTATGCCTGCATTGCCGTGGCCACCCTGTACAACATCGGCTACAACGCCTTGGCACCGCAGATGAGCGTGCCGTGGGCGGTGTTGTCGCTGCCGCTGACCTCGTTCGGCGTGGCGTTGATTTTCCCGATCCTGACCTTGGACATCCTGGACATGTACCCGCGTCAGCGCGGCACTGCTTCTTCGATGCAGGCGTTCAGCACCTTGCTGACCAATTCCATCATTGCCGGCGTGTTGTCGCCGCTGCTCAGCCGCAGTGGTTTGTGGCTGGCCATTGGCGCAGGCCTGTTTGCCGTTGCCAGCGGGCTGGCATGGAAATGGGAGCGCAACAGCCAGCGCGCCCAACGCGCGGCGGCGCAATCCTGACTTCAACACCGCCCCATCACTCCGATAAGTGACAATACGCAGGCCGCCATCAGCGGCGACGGTAGAGAGCCCCCAACGATGTCGATCCAATCCAAAGGCCGCCGCGAGGCGAAGAAGAAGCTGGCCGAGCGCGAGCGCAACCAGGCCGAGGCCAATCCCGCACCCAAGGCCAAAGTAGAGCCGCATGCGGAACTGCGCGACCAGGACCGCACCCTGCTGGCGGGCATCGTCCGCCGTGAAGGCGAATGGGTGCTGGGCATGGATGGCAAGATCGCCGGCGAAACCACCAGCGCCGCCCGTGTGCTCGCACTGATCATGCGCGCCGCCGAACTGCACGAGCGCAACAACACCCCCGTGCGCCTGATGTATTCGGACGCGCTCAAAGACGCCGCGCACGCAGAAGCAGCAGAGCAGGGCATCGACTTCGATACCTACAAGCGCAACCTGGCCACCGAGCTGAGTGGCGGTGCCAAGAGCGCCGCCGCGACGCATTGAGTGGTTGGTGTTGGTTTGACAGCCAAGGGCGCCGAAGGGCGCCCTTGTTGTTTCCGATGATGGTACGGCCAACCTTGCGGAAAGTGCGCGGTTGGCGGGGAGCGACACGTGTCAGCACTCGCTCGTATTGCCTGTGTAGTTCCAAAGGGGGCGAAACGCAGATCGGTGCAGCCAAGCCAACACAGCCAGATAGCAGAAGTGGAATGTGCCCCACGGCCAGTCATGGTTGAGCAGAAGGTGGAAGACAAAAATGCCGGTAACCAGCGGTGCCAGAATCACGATGCCCAAAGGGGCGGTTCGCCGGAAGAACAACAACGCTCCACCTACTAGGCACGACGCCGCGATGAGCGGATCCACGATGCCGCTGTCGGTCAATGCGGTGGTGAGTGCCTTGGCGGCGGGCGCTTCCTTGTGATCCGGCCAGGCCGTGCCGAAGAACGTGTACGAGAACCAGGACGCGCCGATATAGGCATAGAACAGGGCATACAACCAGCGAGCAACAGCGATGATCTTATTCATGCGATGTACTCCAGTTGTCTTTGCAGGGATCAGCTCCGTCAGGTTGGCGATATCGCCTTGAAACGGCTGTTCCGTGGAACTTTGAAGGGCATCGTGCCGCCCACCTTCACGTGTAAAACAAGTTGCCTCAAATAGCCGCCGCAGCTGCTGAAGGCGACATGTGAAAGCTGCCGGATGAGGCGCTTCCCCCAGCGCTGATGCAGCTGGCGGGCAAGAGGGAGGACCATGGTGCCGACTACAACGCTGAGTTGAGCGGAGACAAGGTAGATCAGTACCTCCAGCCCCAATGCATCCAACACCGGGACGAACGTCGCAAGCAGCGGGTTGGCTACAATGCAAAGGATCAGGAGTGCGGTGAGCAAGGCAAAAGCCCTGGTGCGCCAGTGGCCGGTCTCGATGTTCATGTGGCTGAGGTGTATGAGAGTTTGAATGGGCTCGATCTTGGGAGTGCTTTCGGCCGGAATCAACCGCTAAGCGTCACTTCGCGCAGCCCCAACCGCTTTGGCAATGAGAGCTGCGGCAGCGTCTGGATCGTGTGAATCCGTGTCCACCACAAGCAATGCCTCTGGCAGGCTGGGGAAATCAAATCCGCCTTGGGACTCGATGGCTTGGAACAGCCCTGGATCCGTGAGCTTGCCAAACCTGGCGCGGCTGGCGTTATCCATGCGGTCGAGCATTGATTCGCGCGAACAGACAAGGTGGATGTAGTGAACCCTTCCGCCTGCAGACTCAACGGTTGAGTGAAGCTCGCAGATCAGCGCCGGATCAACCGTGGATTCCGGATTGAAGGTGAAGATGAAACTTTGATCTGCCTTTGCGGCCTCTGTGAAGGCAGAGCGCCAGATGGTTGCTCGCATCCGCTTGAAAGCCGGCGTGCCGAAAGCGAAAAGGCTCTTGGCGGTGTCAACGGCCAGGTGATTGTGAAACAGAGGTATTTGGATCAGCTCGCTGAGCTTGACGCCGACTGTGTGCTTTCCAGAAGCGGGGCTTCCGTGGAGAAAAATGACGTGCATGTTCGTTAGTGGCACCTGGTGTTTGATGCGAGGGCTGCGGACTGCCAGCGCTGTGAAGGTTGCCCATGAACGGTATCAGGCCACCAGCCGCGACACTTGGTAGCTCTCTCCGTTCTCAGCGATTACACGTATCGGATTGTTGTGGGCAAGCGAAACGAGCTCCGAGGCGGACAGCGACCCGCCGGTCAGTTCAATCGTGGCCTGCGGAAGCGCCTCAGTTGAAATGGCTGCCCGCTTGTGGGCTTCTTGAATGATCTGCTTATTGGAAATGTCCACCTGGCCAGCCATGAGAAGGCGCATGTCCTGAATCAGGTAGGCCGCAAGCTCATGGTCGGAAATGTCACTTCCGGGGATATCCAAACGGAAGTCCTGCGCGGACAAACTGCCGCTGTTGGTGAAGTGAACGACAAAGTCGAACTTGACACGGTACGTGATCATGCTTGTCCAGAGTCCTGAGGTTTGACTTGCGGGATGCGGGAGGCAGCGCGGGCTGAAGTCAGGCTGTGCTCGTTTTTCCCCCTGTTTTCGCGTTTGGCACTATCTCGACCCTGCGCACTTCCGGCCTGCAATCACCTCGTCGGTGAGGGTTCCTCGATCACCATGCTGGCCAGTACCTGGTTGGCCTTGGCCTCCAGCTGGAGATCGCGATTGGCATCCACGTAGCGGTGGAAATAGCGCAGTTCGTAGCCTACATCCCCGTAGTGCAACGAGCCGCAGGACAAGGTGTACTGCTCGGCCCACTGTCGCTGTCCATCGGCGGCTGGTTCCCGCAATTGCAGCCGCAGGTGGATCCGGACACAGCGCTTGTCCGCTGGATATCCGCTCACCTGCAGGCTGTCGAGAGTGACAAGCGGGCTGCTTGAGTGGCTCTGCTCAAGCTTGCGTTTGATGTTTTCGATGTAGCCGGAGAGTGGAGTGATGGGAACATCGGGCCGGGTCATGTAAGCCTCGATCTTTTTGCTGTTGTCCGTCGAGCCTGCGTTCCAGTCGACACTGGCGTTGCCGCTGCCCCATTTCTCTGCCTTCCAGTCTTTGCCGGCAGGCGGTGTGAATGCAAAACCGTAGGTGCGGTCCTGTTCGGTATAGCTGACGCGAATGGGCTCGGCGTTTGGCGCGGCCAGTGATGAGGCGGACTGCGCCAGGAGCAACAGAAAGAATGGGATGCGCACAGCAGTGTATGTCCGGGTCTCAGAGACGAACGGCAAGATGATCATGCCGACTCGGGCTGTCAATGCAGGGCGGGGACGACTGGACTTCTGTTCGTTGCGGTCATCAGCGGTATCCAGCCTTGCCGCATCCCCGGCTTGCAGCGACCCGGAGGAGGGCTTGACTGAAGAGTCGGTGAAAGTTTCATCAGCTCATCACCGGCATTTCCTGGTTTTCCCTGCTCAGCGCCCTTGGTGGCCGCAGTTCAACGTGAAGACGAAGGGCGCCAATAAAGGCGCCCTTCGTTTACAACTGCCGCACGAGATTTACTGTGCCGATGGCTGTGCCGGAGCCGGAGCGGGTACAGCTGCCGGTGCCTGCGCGGTCCAGCCGCACATCTGGCCTTCGTTCTGCTGCTTCAACCATTCCTGCAGCGGGGCGAAGTATTCCAGCATCGGGGCGGCGTCGAGTTTCTCTCCGCCGGTCAGTTCCTTCAGCGTGGCCTGCCACGGTTGGCTGGCGCCCTTGCTCAGCATGGTCCAGAACTTCTGGCCGGCTTCCTTGTTGCCGTAGAAGCTGCACTCGTTGAGCGGGCCGGTATAGCCGGACGCATCGCACAGGCCCTTGTAGAACTGGTACTGCAGAATGCGGGCCAGGAAGTAACGCAGGTACGGGGTGTTGCCCGGTACGTGGTACTTGGCGCCGGCGTCGAAGAACTCTTCGCCGCGTGCGCCGGCCGGGGCCACGCCTTGGTACTGCGCCTTCAGTTCCCACCACTTCTGGTTGTACTGGTCCGGCTTGATCGAGCCGTCAAACACGCCCCAGCGCCAGCGGTCGATCATCAGGCCGAACGGCAGGAACGACACGCCGCTCATCGCCATGCGCATCTGTGCATTGATGGTGGCTTCGCGGCTTTCCTGCTGTGCGCCAACCAGGCCGACCGAGTTGAGGTACTTGGGCGTCATCGCCAGCACGATGGTGTCGCCGATGGCTTCGTGGAAGCCGTCGTTGGCACCGCCCTGGAACAACGGCGGCAGCGGGTTGTAGGCCAGGTCGTAATAGATGTGGCCCAGCTCGTGGTAGATGGTGGTGAAGTTTTCTTCGTTCGGGGTGATGCACATCTTGGTGCGCACATCCGCGCCGACATCCTTGCCGTCGCCGCCCATGTTCATGTCCCACGCGCTGGCGTGGCAGACCACGTTGCGGTCCAGTGGCTTGATGAACTGCGTGTTCTGCCAGTAGCTCTCCGGCAGCTTGGGCATGCCCAGCGAGACGTAGAAATCCTGTGCGCGTTCGGTCATCTGCTTGGCGGTGGTCAGTTCGGCCTCACGCTGTGCCTTGAAACGTGCGGCCACGTCGGCATTGCCGTCGAGCTTGCGCAGCGAGGTGCTCAGGTTGGCCTGATGCTGTTTTTCCAGCGCGGCGGTGATGTCCAGGCTGCCCGCGTTGGGATACGGCGCGGTCATGTCCCACAGGTTGCTCCAATCCTGCTGCCACATGTTGCCGGTGAGGTGCGCGGCGATCATGCCGCCGGCCACTTCGGCCTTGTCCTTGCCGTATTCCTTGTCGAGCTTGGCGCGGGTGTAGCAATGCAGCTGTTCGTACAGCGGCTTGACCTGCTCCCACAGGCGGTCGGTTTCCGGGCCTACCTGATCGGCCGGCATGTCATAGCCGCTGCGCCACATCTGGCCGGCGTCGCTGTAGCCCAGCTCGCGTGCGCCTTCGTTGACCAGCTCAACGAAGCGCTGGTAGTTGGCGCGCGACGGCACGGCGGTGGAATGCCAACCCTGCCAGGCGTCGAGCTGCTTGTCGTAATCGCGCGAACGCGCCAGCACCTGTTCCAGGTCGCCCAGCTGGCGGCAGTTCTGCTTGTCGCCTTCGCCCACGCAATAGGTGCCGGCGCCGTAGTCGCCTTCCAGCTTGGTGGCGATGCCGGCCAGCTCGGCCAGCTTCTGCGGGTCGCGCGGGGCGGGCATGGAGGTCATCAGCTTGAGCAGGCTGATGGCGCGCGCGGTGTCGGCGCTCATCGGCTGGCCATCGTACTTGTTGGCCTGTTCGATCCAGCCGTTGAGTACGGTCAGCCAGCGCTCGTTGGCCTTGGCGGCCACGCGTGCGGAATCGTCATTGATGTAGGTGGACGACAGCCACTGTGCCGAGGTCATTTCCGGGTACATCGCCTTGTACTCGGCATTGACGCGGGCGATGAACTGGTCGGCGCTTTCGGCCGGTGCGGCGGCGGTGGTTGCCGGTGTGGCGGCGTCCGGCGCGGCGTCCTTTTTACAGGCAGCCAGCGAGAGTACGGCCACGCCAATGGCGGCGGCCAACAACAGGTGACGATTCTTCACGTAAATCCCCGGTAATGGTTACAAGTACCGGCGAAGGCTAGTGGGGCGGGGCAGGGGCTGCAAGTGGACGAAGGCAGGGAAGGGGGCCGCCGTGGCCGAATTGGGGGGCCACAGCGCGGTGGGCGGGGCAAGGGGCATCATCACGTTGCACCCCGCACGGGTGACGCCCTTGCCGCTCAGCGGCCCGGATTTTCTCCTGGCGCGCAGCAACGGCGGCTCATGCGCCACAGCCTGCGAACACGTCACGGCTCTGGTCGTAGACCGACGAGCTTACCTGCATCAGCCCCAGCACCGAGGGAAACAGGTTGTCGTGGTCGGCGCGTTGGCTGGCACGTTGGCGCAGGCATTGCAGGTTCAGACCACGGTCGCTGGCAAAACCCTGCGAGAACCACATCAGCATCGGTACGCGGGTTTGTTCTTCCGGCGCGATGGCGTACGGCATGCCGTGCAGATACAGCCCCTTCTCGCCGAGTGATTCGCCGTGGTCGGACAGGTAGATCATGGCGGTGTCGTAGTCGTCCATGCCGCGCAGCGTGGCGATGGTGCGGCTGAGGAAGTGATCGGTATAGCGGATGGCGTTGTCGTAGCTGTTGACGATCTGATCGCGGCTGCAGGTGCCCAGGTCCGGTGTGTCGCAGGTGGGCGCGAATTGACGGAACTGTGCGGGATAGCGTTGGAAATAGCTGGGGCCGTGGTTGCCCAGCTGATGCAGCACCACCACGCGATCGCCGGGTTTGGTACGGACTTGCGCGGCCAGGTCGTTGATCAGGATTTCGTCCATGCAACGGCCATCGGCACACAGACCAGGCAGGTTTTCGTCGCCCAGGCGTTGAATCTGCAGGCCGTCACAAACGCCTTTGCAGCCGGACTGGTTATCGCGCCACAGCGTGCTGATGCCGGCTTTTTCCAATACGTGCAACAGTGACTGATGCGTGCGGATATTTTTTTCGTCGTAATCGTGGCGGCCGAATGGGGAGAACATGCATGGCAGCGATACTTCTGTGCTGGTACCGCACGAATGCATGTCCGGGAAGTTGATGGCACCCGTCTGCGACAACTCCGGTGTGGTCTGCCGCGTATAGCCGTTCAAACCCCAGTTCTGTGCGCGCACGGTTTCCCCCACCACCAGGACAAGTAGCCGTGGTTTGCTGCCTGCCGCCCGTGGCAGGGCTTTGGCATCGGTGCCGATGGCCTGCTTGGGCTGCTTGTGCAGGGGGCTGGCGCTGCTCATGTTCTGCTTGAGTGCGATCAGGTAATTGATCGGCGTTGCCAGATAGCGCACCTCACGATGATTGCGCATCAATGCGGCGATGTCCTGGAACGACGCCATCGTGCCGGCACCGCCGACAACCACCACGCCCAGCAGAAATGCGCCGCGCCACAGCAGCGCACGGCCCATGCTGCGCTTGCCGATGCGCACGCGCCAGACCATCAGCGTGGGAATCAGCGCGTAACCAAACAGTGGCAGCAGCAGCGCGGCAGTCATCAACTCGCCGGATTCTTTGCGGTCGGTGGCCAGCACGTTGCGCAGCATGTCCGCGTCCAGGTAGACGTTGTAGCTGTTCATGTAATGCACGGCAAAAGCGGTGCTGATGAACAATACGGTCAACAGCACTTTCGCATTCCAACGCCAGAGCAGCAGGCCCAGCAGTACGGCATGCACGCTTACCAGCAGCGCAAACAACGAGACGGCAAACACCACGCCGCCGGGATGCGTGGCCATCGCGCTGCGCCAGAACAAGGTGTTGCACGCCAAGGCAAAAAACACGCTGCTCAGCAGGATCAACATCTCGCTGCTGATCATTGGGCGCCAGCTGCGCAGCCGGCTCCACGACAACTCTGCCAAACGCAGGCGGGGGACGACAGCGCTCATGCGGATTCTCCATTCTCAAACGCACGGGTACGCGGCAGTGCAGCCGTCGCGGGCAGGCGCCCGAAAAAGATCAGGTACAACAACGTAGCTACCGCCCAGCTGATGGCCAGCGATGTCAGGTCATGCGAAAGAAAGTGCGCGCCGCGCAGTTGTTGGGCGGTGCCGAATGCCGCACCGGTTGCCAATGCCACGGCCAGTGCATGCCAGCGCCAGTGCGGCCGTACCTGCTGCATGAAGAAGAACAGCGCCACCCACGCATAGCCGGCGCTGGCGTGACCAGCGGGGAAGCAGGCGGCATGGCCCAGCATCACCGCACGCGGCTGCAGCAGGCCAACGAACGGGCGCAGTCCGCCATAACGTTGCAGATCCCACGGGCAGTCCATCTGCGTCCAGCTTTTCAACAGTGTGACCACGCCGGTGGAAATGGCCACCGACAGCAGCAGGTAGAACAGCGGCTTGCGCAGCGGCTGCCAGCGGTTGTCGACGTAGGCGCGAACCAAGCTCACCACCAGCAACACGGCTGCAAACGTGGTGAGGTTTCTGCCGCCTTTGTGCAGCAGGTGGCTGGTCCACCACGCGTCACGCAGTGTCCATTGGCTGCCCTGCAAACGATAGAGCTGGTCTGCCAGCCATTGGTCGCCCCCGCCGGCCATCAGCAGCGCGCTGGCAAGCACCAATGCGGCGGCAGGAATCAGTAAAGCCAGGCTGGCGGAATCCAGCCGGGTGCCTGGCAACGGGGCGGACAGTGAGCGGACGGAGACGGGCGAGGGCATGGAACAGGCGGGCCATCAAGGTGATGGCGGCATGCTGTTCCCGCATGTGTCGGAGTGCGGTCGGAACGGTGTTGGATTTATGTTGGAGCGCGCATCTGCATGGGATGCGGTTCAACGAATGCAGGCATCACACGCCGCTCCGCAGGCTTCTGCGGGGCGGCGGCGCGTGCGGGTCAGTCGTTGTTGTCCTCAACGGCGGCGTCGCCATTGGGTACGGTGCCATGGGTACGCGCGATGCAGGCAGTGTCCAACGCGGTACCGGGCAGCAGCTGCCAGTTGTTGCGGTTGGCGCGGCCAATGTCGATGACCTGGGTAGTTTCTGCACAAGGCGACATGGCGCTGTCCAGCACAAACAGCCAGCGTCGTTGCGGGGCTTGCGCGACCCAGCGGGCAGCGTCTTGCCACTGTTCGGCGACCGGGCGTTTGAAGCCGAAGTCGGCGGCTTGAGGATCGGTCTGCAGCAGGTTCTGCTCTCGCCAGGCCACCATGCCCAGCTCGGCATCCGGACCGATGCGCGCTCGCACCTTGTCCATTACCCGTGATGACGAGGCATAGGGGTCCACCGCAGGCATTGCGCCCAGTCCATACATCGACCACAGCAGGACGGTGGTCAGCACCACCGCCAATCCCGCGCGCCGCAGCCGCAGAACTGCGGCCAGCACCAGCGTTGCTGCGCCAACACCCAGCAGCCACCAGCCGATACGCGGCAGCACCCACAGGTCGATCGTCCATTTGGCGGCGCTGCGTTTGGCCAAGCCATCGCCCTGCACCGCGCCATGGCCGATGACCAGCATTGCTACCGCCAACACCAGTACGTACAGCAGCAGCAACCAGCGCACGCCGGTGCGCCGCAGCAGGCCGGGCAGCAGCGGTGCGGCAGACACGGCCAGTGCGGGCAGCATTGGCAGGATGTAGACCTCGCGTTTGCCCGGGCTGGCGCTGAAAAACAACAACACCAGTAGCGCCCAGCCCAGCAGCAGGAGGTAGCGTGGGTCCGCACGGCGGCAGCGGCGCCACCATGCTGGCAGCAGCCAAGGCACCAGCAGGCTGCCGGGCAGCCACAGGGTGAGCATCACCTGCGCGTAGTACCAGAACTCCTTACGGTGATGCCACGCGTTGGTGTAACGGGTGCCGGTCTGCTTGAACAGCAGTTCATGCGCGTAGTTGTGCAGGGCGGGGTCGGGGTTCTTCAGCAGGGCGATGGCCAGCGGCCCCAGCCATACCGCTGCGCCAGCGACGAAGGCCGGCAGCAGCAACCACCACGCCCAGCTGCGACCGGGGCCGGCCGCCTGCGGGTGACGCCAGCGCCACGCCACCCATGGCAGCAGCATCAGCAGCGGCAGGAAGCCCACGCCTTTGGTCACCGTGCCCAGGCCCGCCGCGAAGGCGGCCACGGCCAGCGTGGCCCAGCTCGGGCCCAACAACAGATGGCGGACCAAACCCCACAAGGCGAGCGTGGTCATGCCCAGCAACACCATGTCGATCTGCGCCCGCTTGGCCATCAGCCCGAACTGGATGCAGACAAACAGGCCCAGCACCGCATAGCGCGCGACCTGGCGGTTCCATAGCCGGCGTGACATATCCCAGGTCAGCCACAGCGTCAGCAAGGCGGCCAACAGCGAAGGCACCAGGAAGGAGAGGTTCCAGCTGCCCAGCAGCTTGTAGGTGCCGGCCTGAATCCACATGAAGGTCGGCGGCTTTTCGGCATACAGCTCACTGCCACGATGGGGCAGCAGCCATTGCCCGGTTTCCACCATATGCCGGGCCGCCAATACGAAGCGGGGCTCATCGGGCGGCTGCGGCGAGCGCATGCCCAGCCCAGCCAGCAGGCTGGCGACAACCAGCGCAATGACGACGGCAAACCACAGGGAGGTCAGGCGGGGACGGGAGGTGGCGGGGCGCACGCGTAGCTCGCAGGGTTGGGCAGAGGAATGATGCGGGTCCGGACGTTGGAACCGCGTCAGAATGGTTCACGGGCGCTTCGACGACATTCCGACGGGGGCGGCGCTACGATAACCATGTTCGCTCCCGGCGCTCGGGAGCTTTGAAGGTCATGCCCCCATGCGGCTGCTGGTCATTGAAGACAACCGTAATCTGATCGCCAACCTGTTTGATTATTTCGAAGCGCGCGGCCATGTGCTCGACGTGGCTCCCGATGGCATCACCGGGCTGCACCTGGCGGGCACGCAGAGTTATGACGCGATCCTGCTGGACTGGATGTTGCCGCGCATGGAAGGCCCGGAGGTATTGCGCCTGCTGCGCGAGGAGCATCGCTCCGAGGTGCCGGTGATCATGCTGACCGCGCGCGATGAACTGCCGGACAAGATCACCGGCTTCCGTGCGGGCGCCGACGACTACCTGACCAAACCGTTTGACCTGCCCGAGTTGGAGGTGCGGCTGGAAGCCGTGCTGACCCGTATCAAAGGCCGCAATCCGCGCAAGGTGCTGGAAGTGCACGATCTCAGCCTGGACATGGGCACGTTGGAGGCACAACGTGCCGGCCAGGCGCTGCATCTGTACCCGGCCTGCCGCAAATTGCTGGAACTGTTGATGCGCGCCAGCCCGGCAGCTGTCACCCGCAGCCAACTGGAGTTCGCGCTGTGGGGCGACGAGCCGCCGGATGGCGACATGCTCCGTTCGCACATCTATGAACTGCGCCGCGCGGTTGATGGCCCGTTTGAGCAGAAGCTGCTGCATACCTTGCCGCGCGTGGGCTATCGGCTATCGGCACCCAGCCAGACAGATAAAACGCCATGAGGCGGCCCACATTGCGGCGCAAGCTGCTGAGCTGGTTGGGGGTTTATCTGGCACTGATCACCTTGGCGGTTTTTGGTGCGGCCAATTACGTGCATGAGCATGCCGAGCACGCGGTATGGCGCTCGCTGTTGAATACCGAGCTGGACAGCATCCTGGCGCACAAGCGTGTTGACGCCAATTACCACTGGCAGGATTCGGACACGCTGGCTTTTTTTGACGGCAGCCCGTTGGACCCGTTGCCTGACGCGCTTGCCGCGCTGGCGCCGGGCCTGCATGACGGCGCACTGTTGAATGGCCGCAAGAGCGCGGCGATGGTGCGTGACACGTCCGATTTTGGCCGCGTGGTATTGGTGTTGGACATCACTGACTTCGCCGAGCTGGAGCACTACGCCACCCGCTGGGCGATATTGGCCGGTATCGGACTGGTGATGGTGACGCTGGTGATGGCCTGGGTCGGCATGACCCGGTTGGTGCAACCGTTGTCCACGCTGGCGCAGGATATCGGTGCGCTGCGTCCGGAACTGCGTGGGCAGAAGGTCGTGGTCAATTCGCGGGGCAGTGTGGAGTTGGAAGTCATCGCCGGTGCATTGAACGACTACCTGCAGCGCAACGAACATTTTGTCGAACGCGAGCGGATGTTCATCAGCACCGCCAGCCATGAGTTGCGCACGCCCATTGCGGTGATTGCGGGGGCGGCCGAGCTGGCGATGGAGCAGCCCGATCTGCCGATGAAAGCGCGTCAGCAACTACAACGCATCAGCAGCACCACCGCTGGTGTGGAGCAGTTGATCCAGCTGTTGCTGGTGTTGGTGCGCGATCCCGACAAGCTGGCGGCGATGAGCGAATTGCTGGCACTGGATGAACTGCTGCCGGAGATCGTCGAAGACCATCGGTATCTGGCCAATGGCAAAGAGCTCGACCTGCAGCTGCAGCAGATAGACGAATGCAGCATCCTGGCGCCGCTCGGCGTAGTGCAGGCCGCCATCGGTAATCTGCTGCGCAACGCCATTGAAAACAGCGACCGTGGCGCGATCCGGTTACAGGTGTCGTCCGATGCGGTGGTCACCATTGAAGACCCCGGCCACGGCATGAGCCCGGAAGAAGTGGCACAGGTCTACGCGCGCATGGCCAAGGGCGAGCGCAACATCCGGGCCGGGATTGGTTTGGATCTGATCGCGCGCCTGTGTGACCACCTGGGCTGGAAGCTGGACATCCAGTCGCAGCCCGAACGCGGCACCCGCGTCACGCTGGACATGAGCAGTTCATTGCCGCGGTGACTTTGTAGCGTCGGAAGTCGCCGCGTGCTGTGGAGAAACAACGCGCAGCGTCCTGTGGCAAAGAGGAGGGCGCGAGCGCAGTGGAGTCCTTCGCACCGCATTCTGCGCTTTACAACGGCAACAACTCGCGTTCGATCAACCAGCGCCGCGCATCTTCGGCATCGTGCTCAAACCAGGCTTGTGTCGAACCCAGTCGATACGTGTAGCCCCATGCGTCCATGTCCGCCATCAAACGCGCGCTGCCGACGCCGGGCAACTGCCCGGCAAGCACGATCTGCAGATAACAGGTGGCGTCTTCTTCCGGCACCGAGTCGGTGGCGTCGGTATGCACCTGCGCGCGCCGTTCCGGCGGCAGCACGATGAGGTGGCAGGATTCGTGCAGCATTGAATGCACCGGCGTGTCGTCACGCACATGCACATCGCTGGCGATGATGCCGGCTTCGGGTTCGCCCCAATAACTGCCGGGTATTTTTTCACCGGCGGCAACGTGATTCAGGCGCAGCCCGTAACGGCCGAGCAGGGCTGCGGCGTCATCCCATTGGATATCGCCCACACACAGAATGTTGGCGGCGGGATCGGGCGGGGTCAGGTTGGGCATGGGTTTCAAAACCAACAGGGCCGCTGGATTCAGCGGCCCCGCAAGCAAAGTGCGCAATCAGGCCTGAGGGCCTTCCGGCAAGGCGACGGAAATGTCGAGCACGTCATGCTCGCCATCCTTGACCAGATCCACCCGCACCGCATCGGCGTCGATGTTGACGTACTTCTTGATCACTTCCAGCAGCTCGCGCTGCATCAGTGGCAGGTAGTCCGGACCGCCACGATGGCTGCGTTCCTGCGCGATGATGATCTGCAGGCGGTTCTTGGCGGTTTCCGCGGTGGTCTTCTTGGCCTTCAGGAAATCAAAAAGTCCCATCGTCACCCTCCAAACAGCTTGCTGAAGAAGCCCTTTTTCTCAACGGAGGTGAAGCGCATCGGGCGCTCTTCACCAAGAATGCGTGCAACGGCATCGTCGTAGGCTTGGCCGGCCGGCGATTCGCTGTCCAGGATGACCGGCTCGCCCTTGTTGGAGGCGTTGAGCACGTCACTGGACTCCGGCACCACGCCGATGGCTTTCAGCCCCAGCACTTCTTCCACGTCGGTGATGCTCAGCATCTCGCCGGTTTCAACGCGCGCGGGGCTGTAACGGGTGAGCAGCAGGAAAGCAGGCACGCTCTTGCCGGTTTCGGCATTGGCGGTCTTGGAGTCGAGTAGGCCGATGATGCGGTCCGAGTCGCGCACCGAAGACACTTCCGGGTTCACCACCACAACGGCGCGGTCGGCGAAATACATCGCCAGGAAGGCACCCTTCTCGATGCCGGCCGGGGAATCGCACAGGATGAAATCGAAGCCGTCGGCGGCCAGATCCTTGAGGACCTTCTCCACGCCTTCCTTGTTCAGCGCGTCCTTGTCGCGGGTCTGCGAGGCAGCCAGCACGAACAGGTTGTCAAAACGCTTGTCCTTGATCAGCGCCTGCTTCAGCGTGGCTTCGCCATGGACGACGTTGACGAAGTCATACACCACCCGGCGCTCGCAGCCCATGATCAGGTCAAGGTTGCGCAGGCCGACGTCGAAGTCGATGACGGCAACCTTCTTGCCGCGGCGTGCAAGCCCGCAGGCGATGCTGGCGCTGGATGTGGTCTTGCCAACGCCGCCTTTGCCGGAGGTGACTACGATAATTTCAGCCAAAGGATCTCTCCTGAATGTTCTGGTGAGCTGCGTCAATCAAGCGCAGCGATCATGATCTGGTCCTGTTCCAGCCAGACCTGCACGGCCTTGCCGCGCAGGTTGTCGGGAATATCGTCCAGTACCTTGTAACGTCCTGCAATGGCGACCAGTTCAGCGTGGAAGTCGCGGCAGAAAATCCGCGCGCCCTCGTTGCCTTGTGCGCCAGCCAATGCGCGGCCCCGCAGCGTACCGTAGATATGGATGCTGCCGTCAGCGATGACCTCGGCGCCGGCGCCCACGGTTGCAAGTACGGTCAGGTCGCAGTTCTCGGCGTAGAGCTGTTGGCCCGAGCGCACCGTGGCGCGCTGTATGCGGCCGGGTTGCGGTGCGGCTGCCGCAGCGGCGGCTGGTGCTGCGGCCTTGGTTTTGGCTTTGGGCTCGGCCGCGCGCGGTGGTGGGGCGGGGGGCGGTGCCGATTCTTCTCCGGCGCGCTCGTATTGGGCGCGGAACTTGGCCAACAGCGGCAGGCCAAGTTGTTCGGCCAACTGCTCGGTTTCCTGTGTGCCGTAGGCCAGTGCCACCGGCAATACGCCGGCTTGGCGCAGGCCGTTGAGCAGAGCCTGGGCGGTGGCCAGGTCCGGCAGTTGGCTCAGCCCGCCGAAATCCAGAATCACCGCCGCGCGGCCAAACAGCTTGGGGGCGCGGGTCACGCGCTCCTGCATTTCCTGGACAAGACGCGCCACATCGAGGGTGCGGATACGCAGGTTGGCGATGCCGACCTGCCCGATTTTCAGTTCACCAGCTTGCTCGTAGTCCAAATTCACTGCCATGTTCAGGTTCCCGTCGGCGGCTGTTGCAGCGACCGGCGTGTGCCGCCCACCCAAGGAACGTCGGGCAGGTTGTCTCCGTAGGTTTCCTTCACCCATTCGTAGCTGCACAGATCCTTGAGCAGCATGCTGGCGCGTACATCCACCGATGGCATGGTGTTCTGGCCCACTTCGCGGAAGCCGAAGCTGCCATGGAACAGCAGCGCGGCATCGGCACCGTGGTCGAGGAACACCTCACAGGCCATCTGCGGGTAACGCAGCTCGGCGTAACTCTGGGCATCGGCGTAGAACGCGCGGCCGACACCACCGCCGCGGCGGCGGCTGGCCACCACGATGCGGTCAATGTAGAAAAAGCTGGGGTAACGCTGCTGGAACCACGCAAAATTGCAGCTGTCATGCGCGTTGTCGCTGCCATAACCCACCAGGAACCCGGCCATGTTGCCGTCACGCTCGGCGACCCGGAAATACTCTGCGGTCTCGTAGAAGCGCCGGACCTTGGCGGCGTCGAGCGGCAGGATGGCAAGGCCAGCGTTGTTGTTCAGTGCCAGGACGGAATCGAGCTCATGCTCGCGCACGTCGCGGATGACAATCGACATTGTGACTCCGTGGGGTAAAGCGGTGGGCCCTGAGGCTTTGCGCGGCATTGTCGCATGGGGGGCAGGCGCCGGTCATGCCAATTGGATGCATGACTTCCGAGGGAGGGCGTAAAACGCCAGCTGTCCTTACCATGCATGAATGTTGGGACATCTCAGTCATACCCGTGTTCTCCGTCTGGCTGGCCTGTTCACCTGGGCCCTGGTCAGCTTGCCCTTGGTCTATACGCAGTACGCACCCGAAGAGGGCATGCTCCCGCCCGGCACTGGCGAGGTGGTGTGGCTGTTTGCGGCCTACCTGGCGTTCGGTGGCTGCTACTTCTGGCTGACGCGTGGTCTCAATGCGGCTGGGCACAGCGGCTGGTACGACCGCCTGGCCCTGCTGGTGCTCACTATTTCGGCGCTGGCGGTCAGTTACATCTCCGGCACCGGCCTGGGCAGCATCCTGATGATGGTGGCGGCCGGGGTGATTCCATGGCTGCTGAGCAAACGGGTTGGAGTGATCTGGCTGGTGTTGAGCCAGCTGGCGGTGCTGCCGGTCTACAGTCTGATCATAGGCTTGCCGCTGTTTGAGGCGCTGCTGCAGTCGCTGCTGTACGGCGGCTTTTCCATGTTTGTGTTCGTGACCAGCCTGGTGGCGCGTCAACAGACCCAGGCCCGTGAAGAGCAGCGCCGGCTCAATGCCGAGTTGCGCGCCACGCGCCTGCTGCTGGCCGAAAGCGCCCGGGTCAACGAGCGCACCCGCATTTCCCGTGAGCTGCACGATTTGCTGGGGCACCACCTGACGGCGCTGAGCCTGAACCTGGAAGTGGCCGGGCACATCACCGAGGGCCAGGCGCAGGAGCATGTGCGCCAGGCCCATACGCTGGCCAAACTGCTGCTCACCGATGTGCGCGAGGCGGTCAGCCAACTGCGCGAAAGCGGTGCCATCGACCTGGCAGCGGCCCTGCGGCCGCTGACCGAGCGGGTGCCGTCGCTGGATATCCACCTGCAGGTGGACGAGCCGCTCAATGTGGACGACCCCGAGCGCGCCCATGTGCTGCTGCGTTGCACCCAGGAGATCATCACCAACGCCGTGCGCCATGCCGGTGCCCGCAACCTGTGGATCCGGGTCGAGAAAACCGGCGACATCATCGTCATTGACGCCCGTGATGACGGCATCGGCGGCGAAGTGGATGAGATCCTGCCGGGAAATGGCCTGCGCGGTATGCGTGAACGGTTGGCAGAATACGGCGGCGGCTTCGATGTGACGGCACGTGTTGGGGAAGGCTTTCACCTTCGCGCCAGCCTGCCGCTGGTAACCAATATGATGTTGGCCTCAGGGCCCCAAGGAGTGAGTTGATGATCCGTGTCTGCCTGGTCGATGACCAAACCCTGGTACGGCAGGGCATCCGCTCCTTGCTGGCGCTGGACGACAGCATAGAGGTGGTGGCCGAGGCCACCGACGGCCGCCATGCGGTGGAGGTGATACCCGCGGTCAAGCCGGATGTGGTGCTGATGGACATGCGCATGCCGGTGATGTCGGGCCTGGAGGCGCTGCAGACCCTCAGCCGTCTGGGCCAGCTGCCGCCGTCGATCATCCTGACCACCTTTGATGATGACCAGCTGGTGTTGGCCGGGCTCAAGGCCGGTGCCAAGGGTTACCTGCTCAAGGATGTGACGCTGGACCAGCTGGTCGGTGCGATCCGTACCGTGGCCGGTGGCGGCTCACTGGTGCAGCCGGCGGTGACCCAACGGCTGCTGTCGGGCCTGGAGCACATGCGCAACGAGTTCGTCAGCCTGGACCGGCCGGACCCGCTCACCGACCGGGAGACCGAAATCCTGCGGCTGATGGCCAGCGGCTTTTCCAACAAGGAGATCGCCAACTCGTTGGGCGTGGCCGAAGGCACCATCAAGAACCACGTCTCCAACATTCTCTCCAAGCTGGGGGTGCGCGACCGTACTCGGGCCGTGCTCAAGGCGTTCGAGCTGCAGTTGGTCTGATCAATGCGATGGATTGCCACGCCACCCGTGCGCGATGGGTATTCGAGCGCCCGGACGTATGAAGCCGGCGCTGCGGAGCTGGGCCGTAACTTTGTGGCAGTGCGGCATTTTGCCGATGCCGGCTTTCGATGGCACGCAGCGGCGGGTTGCATGTAAAAAAACATGCATAAATGCTGGTGCTGGCCTGCGGACTGAGGTGAAAATGCACGCCATGGGTCTTTCAATGGCCCGCGCTATCGCGAGAAGGCGCGCTTCGTTGGTAATGGATGCGTTACCTTGCGCCGCAGCGATGCAACACCGTATTCGGGCAAGGAAACCGGTACGCCATTTGTAATCAACAACGTGCGAAAAGCCTGATAGGATGGGGGCTTCGCTTCAATCAACCCGGCCGTGGGATCGGCCACGGAGACTCCTGAATGACCCGTATTATCGAGTTCCTGATTGCCTTGGGGATCGTGGCTGGCCTGTTCGTCATCATTGGCGTATGCCTGCCGGGCGAGCGCCACATTTCTGAAAGCATCGAAACCAACCGCAAGATGACGATCGTGTATGACACGGTCAACAGCCTGCGCCGCTTCAAGGACTGGAACCCACTCGCGCTGCGCGACAAGGGCGTGGAACTGAAGTTCAGCGGTCCGGACGCCGGTAAGGGCGCCCGCATGGAATACAGCTCCAAGGACAGCACGCTGGGCCAGGGTAGCTGGGAGATCACCGACAGCGAGAAGAACAAGCGCGTCGTGATCGCCATCGAAGACCAGACCCGTGGTCACGACAAGGTTACCGCTTTCACCCTTGAGCCGACCGGCAAGAACGACCGCAACGTCAAGATCACGCAGGAATACAGCGTCAAGTACGGCATGGACCTGTTTGGTCGTTATGCCGGCCTGTACGTGAGCCGCCACATCGGTGACGACGTCAAGCTGGGCCTGTCGCGCATGGCCAACATGCTGGCTTCGGTGCCGAACGTGGATTACCGCGCTCCGGACGCACCGCTGACCGACCTGAAGGTTGTGGACGTGGCTGCTGAAGATCTGCTGGTGGTCAACGCCGGTAACATCGACCGCAACAACGACACCATCCGCCAGTCCATCGAGAGCAACCAGGAGTGGATCAAGCGTGCGATGGAAGCCAATGGTCTTGAAGCCGTCGGTCCGGTGCGCATCGTGACCACCGACTTCGGTGCTGAAAAGTACGCGTTCGACGTGGTGCAGCCGGTGCGCAAGCGCAGTGGTGCTGCTCCGGCCGCTGACAAGAAGGAAGGCGAAGCCGACAAGCCCGCTGCCGCTCCGGTCGCCGTGGCTGCTGCCGGTGGCAAGCTGGACGTGAAGGTTCCGGCAGGCAACCCGGTCACCTACGTGCATGCAGATGCCCGTCGTGCAGCCTTTGCCTCGTACACCGGTCACATGGCTGGCCTGGATATCGCGCGTAACGCACTGCGTGCCTGGGCGACCACGACCGGCAATGAAGTGATTGATCGTCCGTACGAGTCCTGGAAGGGCGGTGTTGCCAAGGGCTTCACCACCGAAGGCAGCTACGACATCTACTGGGCCGTTAAGTAAACGCCCGGTTGCTGACGATGAGTTGATTGTCAGAAAACGCGCCGCTTCCTGCGGCGCGTTTTTTTTGTGGCCATCAGAACTGGCCAATGAGGATGAGGGAGCACGATATGTTTCTGCAGGAGCGACGCAAGACCAAGCCTTCGTTCATTGCGTTCTGCGGTGGCTTGTTGGCGGCGGTGGCGGTGGGGCTTTCGGCGTATGCCTCGCATGGCGTAGCGGATCCGCTGGCGCAGTCACATCTGAACACCGCCGCGCTGTATGCGTTTGGTCATGGTGTGGCGTTGGCCGCGCTGGGAGTGGCGACATTGAACCCGCTCGGGCGTATTGCGCTGTACGTGCTGCTGGTAGGGACTTTGCTGTTCGCCGGAAGCTTGGTTGGCAACGTGCTGATGAAGTGGCCAACCACGTTGGCACCGTTCGGTGGCATGACCCTGATGGGCGGCTGGGTGTTGTTGGCTTTCAGCTCGTTGAAACGCTGACCCCATGCCCCGTTATGCGCGTGGCTTTGATGTCGATCACGCGCTTGAGCATCTGCAGCGCAGTGACCGGCGGCTGGCGCTTTGGATCCGCCGGTTGGGTCCATTGGCGGCGCCTGAGGGTTGGCGCAAGTCGTTTGATCCGGTGGATGCACTGGCACGTGCCATTTTGTTTCAACAGCTCAGTGGCAAGGCGGCGTCAACCATTGTTGGGCGGGTGGAGGCGGCCATCGGCTGCAGCCGGCTGCATGCGGACACGCTGGGCCTGATCGACGACACAGCGCTGCGCGCGTGTGGTGTCTCCGGCAACAAGGCGCTGGCACTGCGCGACCTGGCCCTTCGTGAAGCCAGCGGCGAATTGCCGTCGTTGCGGCAGATGTCGGTGATGCACCACGAGGACATCATCAATGCGTGGGTGCCGGTACGCGGCATTGGTCGTTGGACGGTGGAGATGATGCTGATGTTCCGACTTGGCCGGCCGGACATTCTGCCGATTGATGACCTGGGCATCCGCAAGGGCGCGCAGCGCGTGGATGCAGCCGAGGTGATGCCTACGCCCAAAGCGTTGGCCGAGCGCGGCGAACGATGGGGCCCGTATCGCACCTATGCCAGTCTGTACTTGTGGCGCATCGCCGATTTCATCGCCGACCCCAAGCTCAGGACCAACCGCTCGCAGGATTGAGGCCAAGCGCGTTGGTGCTCAGTGACGCGCGTGGCTGCGGAAGACCGCCAGCGTACCGTTGACCATGACCATGACCAGCAGCAGTGCCAGTGGAACCAGCAGGGAATACGCAGGCATTGGCGAGAACGCCCATAGGGCGAGCAGTGCATGCAACTCGGCATACACCAACAACACACAGGCGCAGATGCGGCTGCGGCGGTACACGCCATAACCCAATGCGAAGTACAGCGCGGCGCTGCCGAGCACCATCAACGCCTTGTGCGGCTGCGTGATGATTCCCACACGCCATGCCCACAGTGCCAGCGCCAGTTGGGTGATTCCGAGCAGGACGCCGGTGCCGGCCATCACTACGACCGTTCTACGCGCGGGCTGGCTGCTGCTGACGCGCGCAGCGGCCGCCGGTGGCGCGCTGCTGCGATAGGGGTTGTCGCCCATGCTCACGCTTCCTCCGGTGCGGACACGCGCGGCGGGGTGGTTTGCTGCGACGCGGTGCTGGAGCCACTCACACTGAAGGCGGGGTTGTCCGCCAGCGAGCCGCGCGGTGCGGGAGGATTGCGCTGCCAGTTTTTGACGAAGCGATGGTAACGATAGGTGGCGGTCATCGCACGGATGTAGAAGATCGCAAACACCAGCCCGAACACGACGCCATTGAGTTGACCATCCGCAATCAGCATCAGCTTTGGCAGGACCGACATCAGCACAAGAAGCGTGGCTGCGGTACGGCTGCGTTTATGGAGGCCGAAAGCCAGCACCGCAATGACCGGCAGATCAAGAAGGATGAGCAGGTCGGGCCAGGCACGGCTGGCGGCAAAGCCGGCCAGGCCGACGATCAGCAGCAGCGCCATGGCGACGCAGGCGGCAATCCACCCCTGGCGGATGGGGCCGCTGATCGAGTCGGGAATGTCGCGCTCAAGCGGGCTGAGTGCCTGCGTCATCGGCGCGTTGGAACTGCTGTAGGGGTTGCGTCCGTCCATGGAATTCCCTGCGGGTGTGTGGGCTTTGAGGGTGAGGTGCGGGATTGCGCGCGTCGTTGCGGCATCCGCCTTGCCTGCGATCAGTGAACGCCGCTCCAGCACCAATGCCACGGCTCGTAAACGATGCCGTAGGGGTTGTCGCGCGGGTAGCTCATGTGGAACCCATAAGCGCTGGCGTGCTGCTGCAGCCAGGCGAAGGCGGCGGTGTGCTCGAAGGACTCCTCTGCCGGTGGCTCATCGGGCGCGCTGATGTCCAGCGCATTGCCGCCGTGGTGTTCGCTGAACCCTGGCGCGGCGTTGACGGTGAGGATCTCCGCTACGTTCAAGCCGCGTGCACGTTTGCGTTCAAAAATACCCAGCTGATAGTCGTGACTGCGGTAGCCGGAAATCGCATCCATCGCGATGCCGTCAGCAGCGGCGGCATCATGCATGCGTTGCCAAGCGCGCGCTGCCTGGCGGGTGAGCCACAGTGGACGGCGGTAGCGGTCGAAGCCTGCCAATGCCAGGTGCGCGGGTTCGGCAATCAACTGTAAACGGGTATTGGCGGCGTACTCTTCGCTGTCCAGGCCAAGCTGGTCGAGGCGGTGTTGCAATTGATGCAGCGGCAGTTCGCCGTGTGGCGGCGGTGTGCGGTTGGGCTGCGACTTGTGCGCCTCCAAGACTGCCAACGCCTGCTTGATGCCGGGCTCCTCGTGTAGGCGAGCGACCAGCGGCATCAGGCCGCGCGGCAGGTGCGCGGCGAGATAGCGGCCATCGCATTTGCGGCGCAGCACATGGCTGGCCTGCGCGAGCAGGCGCGCGTCGTGGTTGCTGCGGGCACGCAGCAGGCCGCCGGGCCAGATTTCGATGTCCGGTGTGTTGAGTAGCAGATGGGGAGCGTTGCGCATGCGTGCAGCTTAGGCGCGCGGGCGGCTGTCGGCCAGTTGCTTGAGTTCATCGAGCAGGGCGCGCGGTTTCTCTGGGCTTACCAATACAGTGGAGCCGTCGCGCAACGGCAGTACCAGCACGTGCTGGTTGTCGGTGATCAGGCAGAAGCTTTTGCTGCCGTCGCCCATGCGGAAGTGGCCGGAGCGGAAGTCCGGCAGCTGGAAGCCATTGGTCTTGGTGAGCGGTTTGAACTCCGGGTATTCGTCAAAACTCACCACGCGGGCGCGGTCCATGCGCAGGCTGCTCAGTGGAACCTGCTTGCGGTAGAAAGTGCTGACGATATCCAGCTGGTCAGGTGCGAGCGTGATGCGACGGCGGCGATAGAACGCGCCCAGGCCAAGGCCGATCAACGGCAGAATCAGCAGCGGCCCCAGCGAATCAAACGTCATCTGCGCCGGTAGCTTGCCTGCAAACACGCGGATCAGCGGGTCGATGCTCAGTATCAGCAGCATCGGGCCCCACAGCCACCACAGGGTGATGGCCGGCGGTGCGGCGACCGCGATGTCGCGGGGTGCGGTTCTGTCGGTGGGGCGCTTCATGGCTGTGCCTTGATCCAGTCGGCGATGTCGTTGATCAGGCCAGCATCCACATGGCCGGGCTGCGCGTATTCGGCCATGCCACCTTTGCCGTTGCTGGTGATGCCAAGGTGGTTGAGGGCAGGGTAATGGTGGAAGCGGTAACGGTCGCCCTGCAGGCCTTTCTTCCACAGTTGCCACTCGGTATCGACGACCTGGAAGTCGCGACCGCCCTGCAGCAACAATGTCGGCAGGCCACTACTGCGCACATCGGCGACAGGATCCACCTGTTCCAGTTGTTGCCAGAAGCGGCCCGGCAGGTTCATCAAGGTGGCGTCTGGATTGCGGCGCACGGTGGCGATGGTGGCATCCAGCGCGTCCAGCTGTGTTTGATCTTCAGCGCTGATGCTGCCGTCCAGGCTCAGCAGATAGCGATTCTGTTCGGCAAGAATGTCGAGGATGGGACGCACGGGTGCGGCCAACAGAATCAAACCAGCAAGCTTGCCGTCACTTGCTTGAGCGATACGGCCGGCCAACAGGCCGCCTTGGCTATGGCCGAGCACGTAGATGTGCTTTGGATCAATCGACGTAGTGGTAGTGAGTGTGACAACTGCCGCGACTGCATCGTGGGTGGTTTCATCATCAAGGGTGAAAGCACCGCTGAAATCCTGCGGGCGCGCATGTGTGCGCTTTTCGTAACGCAGTACGGCGATGCCCTGCGCGGCCAGGCCGCGCGCGATATCCAGGAACGGGCGATTGGGGCCGATGGTTTCGTCGCGGTCCTGCGGGCCGGAGCCATGCACCAGCACCACCGCCGGGAACGGCCCCTTGCCCTTGGGCAGTGCCAGCGTACCGGGCAGCGGCGCCTTGGCATTGCCGCTGGCAGGGATGCTGAAATCCTGTTCGATGAAGCCGGCATCCGCTGCCGGTGCCGCTGTAGCTGCAGGTGGCGGGGCGGCCGGTTGCACCAGGAAGCCGGCGACCTGGTCGTCCTTGTCAAAGACGATGCGTGCCTGCAGTTTGCCGTTGGCGTAATCCAGCGGAATCACCACAATGCGATAGCCGTCAACTTCGCTTGTCTGTGCATCGCCGCGTTTGCCGGCGGCGCCCATCTGCGCGGGGAGGGACTCCCAAACGGCCTGCAGTTTTTCAGCCGGCACGGCGGCTTTCATCTGCGGCGAGAACATCGCCTCGGCGGCGCTGTACTGGCTGGCATCGAGTTGGTCGAGCAGGCGCGTGGCAAGCGCATCCGGCTCGGCAGCAAACGCGCTGCCGGCGAATGTGAGAACGGCAGCGGCAATCCATGCAGTCAGCGCGTTCATTATTGTTCCTTCTTGAAGACCAGCGTGGGCGTGGGGAGGGTCGGGGTGGCATGGATCACATTGACCAGTTCCCAGCCGAGCCGGCCCTGCTTGTCCAGTTCCTCCTGCAGCGCTTCGTGTTTGAAACCGCCCATGAAGCCGGTGGGTACTTCAACGACGAGATACTTCCATTGCTTGATCACGGCCCTTCCTCGTTGGTGTCAGTGCTGGGTTTTGGCAGACGCCCAGCTTTGCGCAGGGCGTCGCGTATCACGTACTCGATCTGCGCGTTGAGGCTGCGCAGTTCGTCATCGGCCCAGCGCTGGGTCGCGGCCAGGACATCGGCGTTGATGCGCAGCGGGTAGGCCTTTTTCTCACTCACTTTCTGCGCGCCCCGTTGTTGCCGTCGCGGCGCACATGCAATACCAGCGACACGCCCAGCGCGTTGACCGCGACCACCAGTGCAATCACCACGCCATAGACGATGTTCTGGTTTTCTCCGCCCAGGTACACACCGATGGCGCCGATGAAAAGACACAGCGCGATCAAGGCCCAGCGCAGGCCAAGCCCGCGCGCGTGCGCGGTGCCGGGGCGGCCGCTCCATACGGCAAAACACAGGGCGGGGATGCCGGTGGCGGCGATGATCAATGGGGCAAATACATTCACTTCTACTTCCTCAATACAACGAACCGGCGTTGACCACCGGCTGGGTGCCGCGGTCGGAACACAACACGGTGAGCAGGTTGCTGACCATCTGCGCCTTGCGCTCTTCATCCAGCTGGACGATGGCGTTCTTCTGCAGTTCCAGCAGGGCCATTTCGACCATGCCCACCGCGCCTGCAACAATCTGCGTACGTGCGGCGATCACCGCGCTGGCCTGTTGGCGCTGCAGCATGGCCTGGGCAATTTCGGGGGCATAGGCGAGGTGGCTGATGCGTGCATCCAGCACCTGCACGCCGGCATCGGCCAGGCGTTCGGCCAGCTCGTCCTTCAGGTGCTGGGAGATCTCGGTGGCGTGGCTGCGCAGGGCCAGCTGGCCTTCGGTGTGCTGGTCATACGGATAGCTGGTGGCCATCGCACGCAATGCCGATTCGGACTGGATGTGCACGAAGCTCTCGTAGTCGTCCACGTTGTAGACCGCCTCGGAGGCGTCGACCACCTGCCAGACAATCACCGCTGCGATCTCGATCGGCGAGCCGTCCAGCTCGTTGACCTTGAGCTTGCCGCTTTCAAAGTTGCGCACGCGCTGGCTGACCTTGCGCTTGGTGAAAAACGGGTTGTTCCAGCGCAGGCCGTTGTCCTTGACCGTGCCGACGTACTTGCCGAACAGGCTTATCACCGCCGCCTGATTGGGCTGGACCATGTACAGGCCACAGCTGAGGAAGATGCCGATGGACACCAACACGATGCCGGCCAAGACCAGCAGCCCGCCACCGCCGACGCCGGACTTGGTGACCGCCACCGCGCCGATGATGGCGGCGGTGCCGCCCAGCATCAGCACGATGGTGCCGAGCAGGGTGGGAATGCCGGGCAGGGAACTGATGGACTTCTCTTTCATGGCACTTCTTCCGTGGTGGTTGGAACGAAAGATATCAAATTGATATCAGTCTGCAAGTGCTTTTCGGGAAGGCTGAGGCTGGAAGAGCTGAAGAGGCTGGGAATGGCGGGGGCTGCCACCCTGCATCAGGCCACCACGGCAGCGTGTTTGTGCCGGCTTGCCTAGAATGTGCATCCTCTTTGCGCTGCCCGGACCTGCCTGATGATCACCCTCGGTACCCCGTTGTCTCCTTCCGCCACCCGCGTGCTGCTGCTTGGTTCGGGCGAACTGGGCAAGGAGGTGGCCATCGAGCTGCAGCGCTTTGGCGTGGAAGTGATTGCCGCAGACCGTTATGCCAATGCTCCGGCCATGCAGGTGGCGCACCGCAGTCACGTGCTGGACATGCTGGATCCGGCAGCGCTGAAGGCACTGATCGCGCTGGAAAAGCCACACTTGGTGGTGCCCGAAATCGAGGCCATCCACACTGAAACATTGGTGCAGCTGGAGGCCGAGCAGAGCCTGCGGGTAATCCCCACTGCGCGCGCCGCACGCCTGACCATGGACCGCGAGGGCATCCGCCGCTTGGCTGCTGAAACCCTGGGCCTGCCGACCTCGCCCTACCGTTTTGTCGATACCGAAGCTGAGTACCGCGAGGCCGTGACCGCTATCGGCCTGCCATGCGTGGTCAAGCCGGTGATGTCGTCCTCGGGCAAGGGCCAGAGCACCCTGCGCAGCGAGGCGGATATCGGCCCGGCATGGGAGTACGCGCAGACCGGCGGCCGTGCCGGCGCCGGCCGTTGCATCGTTGAAGGCTTCATCGACTTTGATTACGAAATCACCCTGCTGACCGTGCGCCACGCCGGCGGCACGGCGTTCTGTGATCCGGTCGGCCACCTGCAGAAGGACGGCGATTACCGCGAAAGCTGGCAGCCGCAGGCGATGTCGGCCAAGGCGCTGGAACATGCGCAGCAGGTGGCCCGCGCCATCACTGATGATCTCGGTGGCTGGGGTTTGTTTGGTGTGGAGTTGTTCGTGAAGGGTGATGAAGTGTGGTTCAGTGAGGTCTCGCCGCGCCCGCACGACACCGGCCTGGTGACGCTGGTGTCGCAGGAGCTGAGCGAGTTCGCGCTGCACGCACGCGCCATTCTGGGCCTGCCGATTCCCGTCATCCGCCATAACGGCGCCTCGGCCTCATGCGCGATGCTGGCACAGGGCAGTGGCGTGCCGTTCTTCAGCAACGTAGCCGAAGCGCTGCTGCACCCGGATTCGGCACTGCGCCTGTTTGGCAAACCAGTGGTGGAAGGCCAGCGCCGTGTTGGCGTGACGTTGGCGCGCGCAGCGGACGTGGACCAAGCCCGTGCAATTGCGCGCGATGCGGCGGCGGCTATTGGGATTGAACTGCGCGCATAAGGTTGCCGGCTACACCTTGGTTTCAATAAAAAAACGCCGGCATTGCCGGCGTTTTTGTTGTGCTGGGGCGACACTACTCCTGCTCGCAGCAGCACGCGCTCAACTTTGCGAATGACCCGCCTGCGCCACTTTGCCATCGATGTACTTGATATCGAGGTTGTCGTAATCGACGCGTAGGCCGCTGCACATGCCAAGGTCGTAATGCGCCATGTTTTCGTGCACGCGATCAGCTGGGCCGAGTTGCGATTCGACGTCGGTGCGTGACGCTCCCGGTGTGGCGATGGTGCGAAGAATGTCCTTGGCCATCGCGCCACGGATGCAATCGCGGTCGTCATTGCTGCGGTTGCCGGCCATCCACTGCGCACGGTCAAAACGGGCCGTGGAGAACGGCCGTTCATGCATCCACCAACTCACGCCCCAACGGAGCAGAAGCAACGCCACGATACTCCCAGCCAAGAGCCCGCCGATCACTTTCGCCACTGTGCTGATCTTCATGTCGGGCGTCCTGGCTGTTATTTCTGCTATGGGTGAATCAGCGGACGTCCACCCAAACCAGGTGGTGGTCGCTGCCATCGGCGATCTTTGCTTCCGGGCTTTGGTTGGACGGCCAGAACACGCCGCTGCCGACGTAGCTGAAGCCGGTTGAAGGCAGCACGTAGTCCAGCCTCATCGTGCCCGAGCGTGGGCCGAAATCGCCGGTGGCATGCTGTGGTGCGCCGCGACGGGTGATGCCTTTTTCGGCATACGCCAGCCCGGTTTCCTCGGCACCCTTGCTGGTGGGGGTTGCGTAACGCAGCACGCGCGGGTGTTCGAGCAGTTCGAGGATGGCCGCGTGGTTGCCGTCGCCATCGGCCGGATCATTGTTGAGGTCACCCACGATCACGAAGCGCGCGTCCGCTGCCAAACCACCGCAGCGGCCCTGGTCATCGCACAACCACGGCTTGTCGCCACCGTCCAGGTATTCCTTCCACAAGCGCAGTTCGTCGTGGTTGCGGGCGACGTTGCGCTTTTCCTTGCCGTCGAACACCGGCGGGGTTGGGTGTGCGGCCAGTACGTGGACGGTGCCTAGCGGCGTGTCCACCGGCACGTCCCAATGCGATTTGGACGACAGCCGCAGCTGCGACCACACCGTATCGGGCCAGAACGATTTGCCGGTATCCGGGTTCACCGGGCGCAGCGCGTCAGGCAGGGTGCTCCACTTCAGCAGCTGGAACGTGCGCACGGCATTGGTGTCGATGGGGTATCTGGAAAGCACCAGCATGCCGTACTGGCCCGGGTGCAGGCCGTAGCCCCATGCGTCGTTGCCGCGCTCGCGGCCTTTGCCACCGACGGTGCCGTTGTTGTCCAGATCCAGCCCGCTCGGCACGCCGGTGTTGACCGGTGCCAGGTAGCGATAGGCGTAATGCAGCGGCTCACCGCCGCCGGGCTGGGCGACTTCCAGATAGCGCTTCTGGAACAGATCGGCGGCCTGCTCAGCCTGGTCGAAATCGAATTCGTTGAGCAGTACCAGATCCGGCCGCGCCTGCTGCAACACGGCGGCAATCTTGCGGGCGTGTTCGCTGTTGCCCTGCAGTTGGCGGATCAGGCCGCCGTCGTCGTCGGAATACAACGAGGTGTTGTAGGTGGCCAGGCGCAGCTGAGCGGTGGTGGCGGAGGTGTCGGTGGCGTTGGTGGTGGAGCAGGCGGCCAGCAACAGGGTCATCGGGAGCAGAAAAGTTGGGATACGCATGGCGCGCATTTTCTCACGTCTGCATGACGAGGATGAGAAACAACAACGCCCCGGCGGGCGGGGCGTTGAGGCCAAGCAGGGCGCGTGTATCAGAACGTGCAGCCCATCGCGCCGAAGCTGGTCTTGGCCTGCTCCATGGCGGTTTTGCACTGAGCGGCCAGTGCGGATTTGTCGGCAATGCCGTTCCATGCCGACTTCGACTGCTCGATGCCCTGCTTCATCATGTCGCGCTGGGCTTCCGGCACCTTGTCGCTGATGCAGGCGTAGACCTTTTCCAGGTACTGGTCGCACTCGGCAACGCCGGTGCCGGCCTTCACGGTATCGGCGCTGGCAGCCGGTGCGGCGGCATCGGCGGCGGGGGCTTCAGTCTTCTTGCAGCCAGCCAGCGACAGAACGGTGACGGCGGCGATGGTCAGGAGCTTGATTTTCATGTGGTATTCCAGATGGGTTGAGGTACTTCCTTGTGCCGCCACAGCCGGTGCGACGACGCGGCGAGTCTGGGTGACGCCTGCTCAACGTGCAAGCGTTTCATCGGCTGGATCAGCCAGCAGCCAATGGCGCCCGTCATAGAACTCCAGCGGTTGGTAGCGGCGTTTGTAATCCATTTTCTGGTGACCGTGGATCCAATAACCCAGGTAAAGGTGTGGCAAGCCAGCGCGCTTGGCCCACGCAATCTGCTGCAGGATGCCGAAAGTGCCGAGGCCGCGCTTCACTTCGTCCGGGTCGAAAAAAGTGTAGACCGCCGACAAACCCTGCTCGGTGACGTCAGTGACGGCCACCGCCAACAGGCGCCCACCTTCAGCAGCGGGCAAGCGGATTTCCATGAAGCGCCCATGCGACCAAGTGCCGATCAGGAACTGGTCAAACTCATGCGTGCCGTGTTCGTCCATGCCGCCCTTGGCATGGCGGTGTTGCAGGTAGCGCTGATAAAGCGCGAACTGCTCTTCGGTGCGCTCGGCTGGCAAAATGCGGCATTCCAGATCGGCATTGCGTGCCAGACAGCGGCGTTGGCTGCGGTCCGGCGCGAAGCGGGCCACGGGAATGCGCACCGGCACACAGGCGCGACAGCCTTGGCAGTGCGGGCGATAGATGAGGTCGCCGGAGCGGCGGAAGCCCCAGCTCAAGGCCATCGGGTACAGGCTGGGTAGGCGCTCGTCCTGTGGATCGAGCACAAGGTCGCGCGCCTGCCGGTCCGGCCAATAGCCGCAGGGGTGTTCGCCGGTCTGGAACAGGCGCAGTTCTTGGTTGGGGTCGCTGTGTAAAGCCATGGCCAGAGCATAGCCGCGGTGGGTCTCAAAACATGCGCCTGTCTGCGTGATGAATACGCCAGCTTGCACGGTCAACCGCAGTGGCGGCCGGGCGTTGACCGTAGTGAGGACGCACTGCTGCGTCTGTTCTTCCACCACGGAGCCACACCATGACCCAACGTAAACCTCTTTTCCTGCTGGCTGTGTTGTTGGCGACTTCGGCGGCCGGTGCGGCCATCGCTGCGAGCCCGGCAACGTCCAAGCCGGCTCCCCCGCGAATGGACGCAATGCGCCTGGATGCCAATGGCGACGGCGTGATTGACCGCCAGGAAGCGGCAGCGCAGCCGCGTTTGGCCGAGCGTTTTGATGCGTTGGACAAGAACAAGGACGGCAAGCTGGCACGCGATGAAATGCCGGCGCCGCGTCATGGCATGCGCCATGGGCAGGGGCATCGTGATGGCGGCATGCATCGCGGTCGGGATGGCGGCTTCATGATGCGTGGTATGGACGCCGACAATGACGGCCGTATCAGTGCTGCCGAATACCGCGCCCACTTTGATCGCCTGGACGTGAACAAGGATGGCTTCATCGACCAGGCTGACCGCCAGGCCCGCGCCGAGCAGCGCCGTGCCGAGTGGTTCGCCAAAGCGGACACCGACAAGGATGGCAAGCTGAGCCAGGCCGAACTGGAAGCCGCGCGCGGCGCGCGGGGTGACCGCAGTCAGCACGGCCAACGCGGCCACCGTATGCCGATGACGCCGCTGGCTCCGGCAACGAAGTAACGTTCTGTAAAGGCGCCGATCGACAACACCCCCGTTGCTTGCAGCGGGGGTGTTCTGCTTATGGAATCAGCGCAGCAAGGTGTACAGCACAGTGCACACGGCCAGCAGCGTGGCGGTAACCATGGCGGTACGGCCGAACATGCTGCGGTAGACCCAGCTGGGGCCTTTGCGGCCATGCCGCGCGGCGTCGCGGGCCAGCATGGGCGCCATCACCCGTGGCAGGGTAATCAGGTATTGGTAGTTCAGTGCGACCATGCCGATGCCCAGCACGGTCAGCCCCGGCGCCAGCCCGGCGTTCAATATCACCACGACCGCCGTGCCGCCACAGAACAGCACGGTGGTGATGTTGTGCAGCCGCAGGAACCGCCGCACCTGCGCTTGCTCGCTGGGTGTTTCGGCATAGCGCAGCAGGTAGTGGCTGGCAAACCAAGCGGCCAGCATGCCGATGCCGATACCGCCGACCACCAGCCATAGATCCAGCGGATTGGCGAACATGCCGTTGGCGACCGCGCCCACTGCACCGCCGGCCGCGCCGCCGCCTACTGTGTTTGCGCCCACACCGCTGGCGCCAACTTTGCCGGCGCCGGCCATGCCGATGGCAATGGCGCTGGCGGTGCTGGGGGCCGCCAACATCACTGCGGAGCTGACCACCGCGGCAAAGGCGGTGCCCGGTGCGGTGCTGCGTGCAAACTCGCCAAAACGTTTGAGCATTTCTTCACGCACCGTGGCACGGGCGCGCGACAGTCGCTTGCGCACGGCGGCATCACTCAGCCCCAGCAGCATGGCGACCTGTTGCGAGCTTTGGCCTTCGCGATAGAACAACAGCAGCGTCTCGCGGCTGTCCTCGGGCAGGGCAGAAATGATGTCTTCCGCGGCCAACTCTTCTTCCACCCGCACCATCGCATCGGCGCCAGCGGGCGCTGGATCGGCGGCCATGCCGATGGCGATTTCAGCCGCTTCACCGCTGAGTGGGCGGTTGTGGTTGGCACGTAGCCAGTCGCGGGCAAGATTACGGGTGATCTGCCGCAACCACGGCAGGAAGCTGGCGCTGTTGTTGAGCTGGTTGAGCTGTTGCCAGGCCTTGATGAAGGCTTCCTGGGCAATGTCTTCGCTGGCCTGCACATCGCGGGTGATGGCCAGCGCGATGGCGGTCACGGTGTTCTGGCAGGCCAGCACAATGCGCCCGTAGGAACGGGGGCAACCCTTGCGGGCGGCGGGCAGTTCGTCGTGCAGCAGGGTGTCCAGCGTCGCGCTCGTCATGGGCAATTCCCCTTGGGTATGCAGTACATGACGCGCGCGCTGGCCAAATGTGACCGGCCTTATTTGACCGGGGCCGGCGACGTTGCGCTGGGCTCGATGCGCACGCGGACTTCTTCCTCTTCCTGTGTCTGCACCGGCGCGGGCTGCGCCTGCTGTTGTGGGGCTGCAACCGGCGGCACGGGCGCGCTGCGATGGCGCAGCATGATGACCAGGGCCACGCCGGCAATCACCAGCAACAGGGCAATACGGATGCGCCACGCCCAGCTGCGGCCGTTGCTTTGTGCCGGTGCGTCGCTGAAGGCGTACTCGGCGGTGGGATGGTCGCGCCGGGTGGTGTCGAGCAGGCGCGCGTCACGCAGAATTTCGCGCGCGCGCGGTTGGTCGTTGGCGCTCACCACCCACACGGCGGGCTGGTTGGTGCCATCGTGTTTATCCAGATAACTGAACTGGCCACGGCGCTTGCTCTGGTACGAGCGGCCATTGGTGACGCGCACTTCGATGCCGGCATCGCGCAGCATCTGCGCCACGCCTTCGGCGTTTTCGACGCGCTGGCTGCTGAAAATCTTACGCATGGCTCAGCCCTTGCTCGTGTTGGTGTCGTCCGGGGTTACCCGGATAAGCCCTTCCTGCGCGGTGCTGGCTACCAGCACGCCATCGCGGGTGAAGAACTGGCCGCGCGCCAGGCCACGCGCATCCTGCGCGCTCGGGCTGTCCAGCGAATACAACAGCCAATCGTCCACGCGGAACGGGCGGTGGAACCAGATGGCGTGGTCCAGTGAGGCCATCTGCACATGCGGCTGGTAATAGCTGATGCCATGCGGAAACGTGGCGGTGCCCAGCAGGTGGAAATCGGATGCATATGCCAGCAACGCCTGATGCAGCTCCGGCGCGTCGCCGACTTTCTCGTTCAACCGCAGCCACACCTGGTGATACGGCGGGCGCTTGGGCGGGGTGAGTTCGTCGCGCGGGTATACGTGGCGGAACTCGAACGGGCCGCCGCGCGAAAGCCAACGCTGCACTTTCACCGGCAGGCGTTCGAGCACATCGGCCGGCACCGGGCGGTTGGGTTCGATGTCTTCGGGTTGTGGAACTTCCGGCATCTTGTGCTGATGCTCGGCACCACGCTCGGCCTGCTGGAACGACGCGGCACAGAAAAAAATCACCTTGCCATGCTGGATCGCGGTGACGCGGCGTACGGAAAAGCTGCCGCCATCGCGCGTGCGGTCAACGTCGTAAATGATGGGGTGGTCGATGTTGCCGGCACGCAGAAAGTACGCATGCAGCGAGTGCACATGGCGGCCGTTGTCGATGGTGGCCTGGGCGGCGGCCAGCGCTTGGCCCAGTACCTGCCCGCCGAACACGTACTTGGTGCCGATGTCGCGGCTCTGGCCACGGAACAGGTTGTCCTCCAGCCGCTCCAGCGACAGCAGCTCGATCAGCTCGGGTACGACGGGTTCAGCATTGACGGACAAGTCGGCGGCCTTCGGTTTAACTGGCCGCGATTATAGGGGAGGCGCGAAGGTGGGGGCGTGCTGGAGGACAAAGCGGGAACCCGTCGGGCGCTGGCCCTTGTGATGACGGGTTCCCGGCTTCTGGCGCGTGCTGTCAGCTTTTGCCCAAGCGTGCAGCCAGTGCCTGCAAGGCGGCCTGCGCATCGGCCGAATACCAGGCCTCGACAAAGCGGTCGAGCTGGATGTGTTCCGGCTGCATGGCTTCGTGCAGATCGGCACGGGCGATGGCGCGGGTCTGCTGCATCGGCTGCTGCGGAAGCCTCAGCTGGGCCTGCAGCCAGGCGATGGAGGTCGCCACCACCTCGGCGGCACCGTCGGCCAACTCGTCCACCAGGCCAATTTCCAATGCGCGCTCGGCGCTGACCAACTGCCCGCCCGCCAGCAGCACGCCGGCACGGTGCGAGCCGACCACGCGCCGCATCAGGCGCTGGATGCCTTCGGGTGCGACCAGCCCCACCTGCACTTCATTCAGGCCGATGACATAGGGCTTGGCCGGATCAACACTGCGCGCCATCACCCGGTAATCGCAGCACAGCGCCAGCACGCAACCGCCGGCCGGCGAATGACCGGTGAGTGCGGCCACCACGGGGATACGGCTTTCGGCCAGCGCACGTGCCGCGCCGAAGAATGCCTGCCAGCTGTCCAGCAGCTTGTGCTTGTCATCGCCGTGACGCAGCAGATACGGCACATCCATGCCGCCGGTGAAAATGCGCTCGCTGCCGGACAGCACGATGCCGCGCACTTCCTCGTTCATTGCGTGGTTCAACGCGGCGATCAGAGCGCGGCACAATTCGGTATCCAGCGCGTTGACCGGCGGTCGCGCCAGGCGCAGCTCGCGGATGGGGCCATGGTTGATCACTTCGATAAGCGTGGTCATGCTGCGGATTCTCATACGGCAGGGAGTCGTGGCTTCGATGATAACCAAACCATTCGCGTGGGTATTGTTGGCGCTGTGTGCGTTCGAGGCGGGAGCGGCAACGCCCGCGCCAAACTGCGTGACCATCACGGATGGATGGGTCCGCTTGTTGCCCGGTGCCATGCCGATGACCGCCGGCTACGCGCAGCTTCGCAACGATTGCAGCGCTGATGTGGTGGTTGTGGCAGCAGGCAGCCGGGCCTTTGCCGAGGTGTCGCTGCATGAAACCACGGTGGTGCAGGGCATCAGCCGCATGCGGGAGGTGGCGCGTCTGCCGGTGGCTGCCGGCACTGCGGTGACGCTGCGTCCTGGTGGCCTGCATCTGATGTTGATGCAGCCGGAAGTGGCGCTGAAAGAAGGTGCGCAGGTGCCGCTGCGGCTGAGCCTGGAAGACGGTCGCAAAGTGGACGGCATGCTGCAGGTGCGTCGCGACGCGCCGGCGCGGCCGTAGCATTCCGCCGCGCGCAGCCCGGTAGGCGGGCTGTGCGGCTCAGGTCTCGTTGCCGCCGTCGCTGCTTTGTTTCAGCCACTGGCGCGGTGAGTTGCCGGTCCGCGCGGTGAACACCCGCGACAGCGCCGAAGCATTTGCATAGCCCAGTTCGTCGGCAAGGATCTTGATCGGCTTGCCCTGCCGCAGGCCGCGCTGGGCCAGCGCAATCCGCCAGTCCGCCAGATAGTCCGCCGGCGTCTGCCCAACCCGCTCGCGAAAGCTGTTGGCAAACACGGTGCGCGACATGCCGGCACGTTCGGCCATGCGCGTGAGCGTCCATGGCTTGCCCGGGAAATCGTGGATGGCCACCAGTGCGCGCGACAGCCGGGGGTCTGACAACCCGGTGATGAAGCCGGGGTGGATTCCCGCCTCCTGTGGGTGATCAAGCAGCCAGCGCAGCAGTTGGATCACCACCACTTCGAACAGCCGGTTGGCGAGCAGTCGTTGCCCGCAGCGAACCTGGTCGGTTTCAGAGAACAGAAGCGCCAGCGCCATTTCCAGCCCCGCTATCCGCGTCAGTGGCAAGGCGATGAGCGAGGGCAAGCCTCGCACGAGTGGATGGGCTATGCCGCCATCGAAATCCAGCCGCGCACAGGTGAAATCCGCGCCATCCCGAGGTGGATTATGGAAGCGGTGGGTGAGGGGACGCGGGTAGAAAAGCAGGGTGGGCACGTCGAAGTGCATCGACGGTGGCAGCTCGCGACTGCCCGGGTGGCTCACTTCCAGCTGCCCCCGCCGCAGCACATGCAGATACGCGTGGCCGCTGCCCGCATCAAAGGTGGTCAACCCGCACAGCGGCCCGGAATGATGCAACTGCGCCTGGAACCGGAAGGTCTCCAGGATGCCGGCCAGCCGGTCAACGGGAGGTGTGGCGCTCATTGGTATGAATTGATGTGTTTGACGTACGAATCGTATCAAATCATTCGTACGGGTGGCTGACACTGGCGTCACGGGCACAACGCCTTGAGTCGCTTCACTCCCCGCAACGATCAGGAGATCGCCATGTCACGTGTCAGCATTCAATCCAATCCGCCCCTGCTGCCAGCCAGCCGCTGCTGGCGCAGGTTCATCAGGCCTTCGGCGCCACCCCGAACATGTTCAAGGCCGTTGCCAATTCGCCGGCCGCGCTGCAGAGCATGTGGGCAGGCTTCGGTGCATTGGCTGGCGGCACCCTGGGTGCCAAGCTCGGCGAGCAGATCGCCGTGGCCATCGCCAACCGCAACCGCTGTGAGTACTGCCTTGCCGCGCATACCGTGCTCGGCCAGAACGCCGGTGCATCCGTCGATGAAATGACGGCGGCGCAGGCGGGACATTCCGACGATGCGCGCACCGCCGCCGCACTGACATTCGCACTGAAGGTGGTGGAGCAGCGCGCACAGGTCAGCGATGCCGATGTCGCGCAACTGCGTGCGGCAGGATTTGACGATGGACAGATCGTGGAGATTCTCGCGCACGTTGCGCTGAATCTCTTCACCAACTACATCAACGTGGCGCTGGATGTGCCGGTGGACTTTCCGAAGGTCGCGCTGAAGTAAGGCAGCGCGTCGGCGGGCAGGTCATCGCCATGCCCGCAACTGCAGCTCAAGCCCCTCTCCCGCGTGCGGGGGAGGGGCCGGAGTAGATCAGATCGAAGCAGCCCGGACAGCCTCAGGCAGCGGCGCGCTTTTGCCGGTGTGCGTATCCATCCACACCACCACCACGTTGCCGTCGGAATACAGCTTGCTGTCGTCCTGTTGGTCAACGATGCGGTGGCCGATGGTGACGCTGCTGTTGCCCAAGCGTTCGACAAACAATTCAACGACGATGTCGTTGGGCCACACGATGGGCAGGCGGTAGTTGATGTTGGTGTTGGCCACCACCGGCGCGATGCGGTCGGTCATGGCGATGCCTTCCACGCCCAGCATCCAGCGCACGCGGGCTTCTTCCAGATAGGAGACGTACTTTGCGTTGTTGACGTGGCCCATGGAGTCCATGTCGCGCCAACGCACGCTGATCGGCACGCGGGCCAGTTGCTTGTGTTCGCTGCTCATTCCGAAGCCTTCTTCTTGCGGGTGGGGGCGGCTTTCTTGGTGGCCGTCTTCTTGGCGGGTTTTTCCTTGCGCGGCGGGCGTGCGTCGGGCTTGTTGGCCACGGCGGCGGGGCGCTCCGGTCGCGCGTTGGTGGATGGCAGCATCTTGGCCAGGAACTGGCCGGTGTACGAATCCGGATGTGCCGCCACGTCTTCCGGCGTACCGGTCACCAGAATGGTGCCGCCGCGATGGCCGCCTTCCGGGCCCAGATCCACAATCCAGTCCGCAGTCTTGATCACGTCCAGGTTGTGCTCGATCACCACTACCGTGTTGCCCTCGTCGCGCAGCTTGTGCAGCACGCCGAGCAGCGCTTCGATGTCGTGGAAATGCAGGCCGGTGGTCGGTTCGTCGAGGATGTACAGGGTGCGGCCGGTATCGCGACGCGACAGCTCCTTGGACAACTTCACGCGCTGCGCTTCACCACCGGACAACGTGGTCGCGCTCTGGCCCAGCTTGATGTAACTCAGGCCCACATCCACCAGCGTTTCCAGCTTGCGCGCAATGGACGGCACCGGCTCGAACAGACGCAATGCATCTTCGACCGTCATTTCCAGCACGTCGTTGATGTTGTAGCCCTTGTACAGAATTTCCAGCGTCTCGCGGTTGTAGCGCTTGCCGTGGCAGACATCGCAGGGCACATACACGTCCGGCAGGAAGTGCATTTCCACCTTGATCAAGCCATCGCCCTGGCAGGCTTCACAGCGGCCACCACGCACGTTGAAGCTGAAACGCCCCGGCGAATAACCGCGTGCGCGTGATTCCGGTACCTGGGCATACAGCTCGCGCAGCGGCGTGAACAGGCCGGTGTAGGTGGCCGGGTTCGAGCGTGGGGTACGGCCAATCGGTGACTGGTCGATATCCACCACCTTGTCGAACAGGTCCAGGCCATCCACCTGTTTGTACGGCGCAATCGGGTGCGAGGCACCGTTGATTTCGTTGGCCGCCAGCGAGAACAGCGTGTCGTTGATCAACGTGGATTTGCCCGAGCCGGACACGCCCGTCACGCAGGTCAGCAAGCCGGCAGGGATATCCAGATCCACGCCTTTGAGGTTATTGCCGCAGGCGCCGCGCAGGTGCAGCGTCATCTTCGGGTTGGCCTTGTGGCGGCGTGCTGGAATCTCGATGGCGCGCTTGCCCGACAGGTACTGGCCGGTGAGTGAGCGTGGCGCATCAAGGATGTCCTGCAGTGTGCCTTGGCCGACGATTTCACCGCCGTGCACACCGGCGCCGGGGCCGATATCCAACACGTAATCAGCCAAGCGAATGGCGTCTTCATCGTGCTCAACCACGATCACCGTATTGCCGAGATCGCGCAGACGGGTGAGGGTGCCGAGCAGGCGCTCGTTGTCGCGCTGGTGCAGGCCAATGGAGGGCTCATCCAGCACGTACATCACACCGACCAAACCGGCACCAATCTGCGATGCCAAGCGGATACGCTGCGCCTCGCCACCGGAAAGTGTGTCGGCTTTGCGTTCCATGGTGAGGTAGTCCAGGCCCACATCCACCAGGAAGCCAAGGCGCTCGCCGATTTCCTTGACGATCTTGGTGGCGATCTCACCGCGCCAGCCCGGCAACGACAATTCACTGAAGAAGCGCTTGGCTTCGTCAATCGGCATCACCGCGATTTCCGGCAACGGGCGGTCGGCGACAAACACGTTGCGCGCGGCCTTGTTCAAACGTGCGCCCTTGCACTCCGGGCACGGTCGCGCGCTGATGTATTTGGCCAGTTCTTCGCGCACGGCCGGCGATTCGGTCTCGCGATAGCGGCGCTCAAGGTTGGGGATGATGCCTTCGAAGCGATGCTTGCGCTGGCTGCGGCCGCCAGCCTCGGTGAAGTAGGTGAAGGTCACCTGGTCTTCGCCGCTGCCGTACAGCACGGCCTTCTGCACATGTTCGGGCAGTGACTGCCACGTCGCATCCACATCGAATTTGTAGTGCTTGGCCAGCGAAGCAATCAGCTGGAAGTAATACGCATTGCGACGGTCCCAGCCGCGCACCGCACCGGCGGCCAATGACAGCTCCGGGTGCACCACGACGCGCGTGGGATCAAAAAATTCTGCCATGCCCAAGCCATCACAACCGGGGCAGGCGCCCACCGGTGAGTTGAACGAAAACAGACGCGGCTCCAGCTCCGGCAACGCGTAATCGCACACCGGGCAGGAATATTTGGAAGAGAACAACTGCGCCGGCGCGTTGGCATCATCCAACGGCATGACCGAGGCCATGCCGTCGCCCAGCTTCAGCGCGGTTTCAAAACTTTCGGCAAGGCGCTGCTTGATGTCCTCGCGCGGACGGAAGCGGTCAATCACCGCTTCAATCGTGTGCTTCTGGCGCAGGGTCAGCGCCGGCACCGCGTCAATTTCATACAGCTCGCCATCCACACGCACGCGCACAAAACCCTGCGCACGCAGTTGGTCAAACACCTGTACGTGCTCGCCCTTGCGCTCACGGATGACCGGTGCCAGCAGCATGTAACGCTGTTCCGGGTCCAACGTCAGCACCTGGTCCACCATCTGGCTGACGATCTGCGCTTCCAGCGGGTAGCCGTGGTCCGGGCAGCGGGGGCTGCCGACGCGGGCGTAAAGCAGGCGCAGGTAATCGTAGATTTCGGTGATGGTGCCCACGGTGGAGCGCGGGTTGTGCGAGGTGGATTTCTGCTCGATCGAGATTGCCGGGGACAGGCCTTCGATGTGGTCCAGATCCGGCTTTTCCATCACGCTCAGGAATTGCCGCGCATAGGCCGACAACGACTCGACGTAACGCCGCTGGCCCTCTGCATAGATGGTGTCGAACGCCAACGAGGACTTGCCCGAGCCGGACAAGCCGGTGATCACGATCAATTTGTCGCGGGGCAGGTCGAGGTCGATGTTCTTGAGGTTGTGCGTCCGCGCACCGCGGATGCGGATGAAATCCATCGCCATGGGAAATCCGGTTTTGACCGCCGCCGGCGAGCCGGGGCGGAAGTGGGGGGCGTAGCTGACGGCAATCAAGCAGCCTAGCGGCCTTGTGATTTGGGGGCAATTGCCACTTTTGCCAGTCCGGGAGGCCCTTATCGCTCTGTAGGCAGGTCGTTGTTCAGGCTCGGGTTTTAGAGCAGGGGGTGGCTTGACCCGGGCTGAGGTCTGCCGTTAAAATCCCGCTCCTGTCCGCCCTCGATGGCGGCACGGCGACCACAATAACTACAGAGGAAGTCTGGTCATGTACGCAGTACTGGTAACTGGCGGTAAGCAATACCGCGTCGCGCAGGGTGAAACCCTTCGCGTGGAAAAGCTCGAAGTCGAAGCTGGCAGCGAGATCAAGTTTGACAACATCCTGATGCTCGGCGATTCCGACGGCATCAAGTTGGGTGATGCGCTGAAGGGCGCTTCGGTGACCGCTACGGTTGTGGCCCATGGCCGCGCTGACAAGGTCCGGATCATCAAGTTCCGTCGCCGTAAGCACCACATGAAGCGTCAGGGTCACCGTCAGTACTACACCGAAATTCAGATCACCGGCATCGCCGGTTAAGCACAGGAGAATCCGTCATGGCACATAAAAAGGGCGTAGGCTCCTCGCGCAACGGTCGCGATTCCAACCCGAAGTACTTGGGCGTCAAGATCTTTGGCGGCCAGGCTATCGAAGCCGGCAACATCATCGTGCGTCAGCGCGGCACCCAGTTCCATCCGGGCGCCGGCGTCGGCCTGGGCCGCGACCACACGCTGTTCGCGCTGCTCGATGGCAAGGTTGAGTTCTCGGTCAAGGGCGCCAACAAGCGTCGTACCGTCAGCGTGGTCACGGAAGCTTAATTCCGTACACGCAGGTGCCCACGCCTGGCGTGGGTAGCTGACGAAAACCCCGCTTAGGCGGGGTTTTTCGTTGGCGACAGAATCAAATGGCGGGTTTTCGCCGTTGTTTTCCCTGGCAGGGCCGGGGCAGTTAGACTTTGCGGTCAGGCAGTTCGCCTGCCGCCATCAGTGGGCAACCAGAATCATGAAACTTGTAGACGAAGCGGAGATCCAGGTCACCGCTGGCAACGGCGGTAACGGCTGCATCGGCTTTCGCCGGGAGAAGTTCATCCCGCTGGGTGGCCCGGACGGCGGCGATGGCGGCAACGGCGGCAGCGTGTGGATCCGTGCCGACGAAAACCTGAACACCCTGGTCGACTTCCGCCATGACCGCATTTTCAAGGCGCAGCGCGGCGAGAACGGCATGGGCCGCCAAGCATACGGCAAGGGTGGCGAAGACCTGGTCATCACCGTGCCGGTCGGCACCGTGGTGATCAACGTTGCTACCGACGAGGTAATTGGCGACATGACTACGCATGGCGACCGCCTGCTGGTGGCCATGGGCGGCAAGGGTGGCCTGGGTAACATGCACTTCAAAAGCTCCACCAACCGCGCGCCGCGTCAGGCGCTGCCGGGTGAAGAGGGTGAGGAGCGCCTGCTCAAGCTTGAGCTGAAATTGCTGGCCGACGTCGGCCTGCTGGGCTTCCCCAATGCCGGCAAGAGCACCTTGATTCGTGCGGTTTCGGCGGCAACGCCGAAGGTGGCTGATTATCCGTTCACCACGCTTTACCCGAATCTGGGTGTGGTGAAGGTGGAAAATTACCGAAGCTTTGTGATTGCCGACATTCCCGGCCTGATCGAAGGTGCTGCCGACGGTGCCGGGCTGGGTGCGCAGTTCCTGCGCCATCTGCAGCGCACGCGACTGTTGTTGCACCTCGTGGACATTTCGCCGATGGAAGGTGGGGTGGAAGGCATTTCCCCGGTCGAGCAGGTGCGTGCCATCGAGCGTGAGCTGGGCAAGCATGATCCGGAGCTGCTGCAGAAGCCGCGCTGGCTGGTGCTCAACAAAGCCGACCTGATGTTCGAGGACGAGGCCAAGGTTGCCGCCGAGCAGGTGATCAAGGAACTGGGCTGGAAGGAGCCGTGGTATCTGGTATCGGCGCTGGGCCGCGAAGGCACCTGGCCGATCATGAAGGACATCATGGCGTTCTTTGACCAGCAGAAGATCCTGGAAGCGGAAGAGCGTCACGCGCTGGGCGAGTGAGTTTTCGCTGGCGGTAGGTGTGTAAAGAAAACCCGGCTAAGGCCGGGTTTTCTGCTTTGGGTGGCTTGGATTTGGCTGCCTGTCGGCTTTGGCTCTGGCTCTGGCTTTGGCTTTGGCTTTGGCTTTGGCTTTGGATTTGCTTCGGCTTCGGCTTCGGTTTTGGATTTGGATTTGGAGCCCCTCTCCCGCTTGCGGGAGAGGGGTTGGGGTGAGGGCGGGCTTTTGCTTGAAAAGTCTCAAAGCCCCCTCATCCGCCCTTCGGGCACCTTCTCCCGCAAGCGGGAGAAGGGAGGTCTCTGATTTCAGTGGGTTGTTCAGTAGCCACGGCCAAGCGCAGTCATTCTGCAAGTGAATCTGGCGAACTTCCCCTGAATTGGCCCAACAAAAAACCCGGCACGAGGCCGGGTTTTTCATGCCGTGAGCCTTGTGGCTCGCGGAGAACGCTCGAATCAAGCGGCCTTCAGGGCCTTGATGCGGTCGTTCAGGCGGCTCTTATGACGAGCAGCCTTGTTCTTGTGGATCAGGCCACGCGCGCTGAAGCGATCCAGAATCGGCTGGGCAACGGCGAAGGCGGCTTCGGCGCCGGCGGCATCGTTGGCGTCCAGCGCCTTGATCACTTTCTTGACAGCGGTGCGCAGCATCGAGCGCTGAGCCACGTTGCGCGCGTTGCGCACGACGGTCTGCTTGGCGCGCTTCTTGGCGGACTTGATATTGGCCACGGTGGTGGTTTCCTGAAAATCGATGTGGTGGGAATAGCTAGCACGCAAGTATGATGGCTGACTAAATGAACGTCAAGTCGAGTTGTCAAGGGGAAGTTTAGTGAGTGGTCGTTTGCTCAGGTCCACGGCGGTTTTCAGCGCAATGACCTTCCTTTCGCGCATCAGCGGGTTGGTCCGGGACCAGGTTTATGCGCAGGTTTTCGGCGCCAATGCGGCGATGGACGCGTTCTTCATTGCGTTCAGGATTCCGAACTTCATCCGTCGGCTGTCGGCAGAGGGTTCGTTCTCGATGGCCTTCGTGCCGGTGTTGGCAGAATACAAGGCCAAGGGCGACCACGCGGCCGTGAAGGCGCTGGTGGACCGTGTGACCGGGGCGTTGACCGCAGCAATGCTGGTGGTGACTGCGCTGGCGGTGCTGCTGGCGCCGTGGATCATGCGGGTGTTCGCGCCGGGCTTCGCGCCGGACAGCGAGCAGGCCCGTCTGGCCACGCTGATGCTGCAGATCACCTTCCCGTACGCGCTGTTCATCTCGCTGGCGTCGTTGGTGGGCGGGGTGCTGAACAGCTATCAGCGTTTCGCCATCCCGGCGTTGTCGCCGATTCTGCTCAATATTTCGATGATTTCCGCCGCCGTGTGCCTGGTGCCGCACATGAAGGCATGGGGCTACGAGCCGGTACTGGCGCTGGCATGGGGTGTATTTGCTGCTGGCATCCTGCAGCTTGCTTTCCAGTTGCCGTCGTTGGCCAAGCTGGGGTTGTTGCCGCGCCCGCGCTTGGATTTTGCCCATGCCGGTGTGCGCAAGATCATGAAGCTGATGGTGCCGACGCTGTTTGGCTCCTCGGTGGCGCAGATCAACCTGCTGCTCAATACGCTGGTCGCCTCGCTGCTGATCAGCGGCAGCGTCACCTGGCTCTATTTCAGTGACCGCCTGCTCGAATTCCCGCTGGGCATGTTTGGCGTGGCGATCGGTACGGTGATCCTGCCGCACCTGTCCGGGCGCCACGCGGTGTCCGACCCGCAGGGGTATTCCAAGGGGCTGGATTGGGGTTTCCGGCTGTGCCTGCTGATTGGTATCCCGGCCTGTATCGGGCTGGTGGTCTGTGCTGAGCCGTTGTTGGCTACCTTGTTCCAGTACGGCCGCTTCACCGGGCGGGACGTGCACATGGGCAGCCTGAGCCTGATGGCGCAGTCGCTGGCGGTGCCGGCCTTCCTGCTGGTGAAGGTGCTGGCGCCGGCGTTTTACTCGCGCCAGGACACCCGCACCCCGGTCAAGGCTGCGCTGGTCTCCATGGCGGTCAATGCCAGCTGCACGGTGCTGTTTCTTGTGCTGATGCTCCGGTTCAGCCCGATGGGGCAGGCCGCGTTTGCCCAAGCCAACGGCTCCTGGTTGGAGGCGTTGCAGAAGGTGGAGGGCGCGCATGCCCTGTTGGCGCTGGCCATTGCGGCAGCGGGCTGGGTGAACACGATTCAGCTGTGGTGGTATCTGCGGCGGGCCGGGGTGTACCAGCCTCAGCCCGGTTGGGGCCGCTTCGCGGTTCAGCTGGCGGTAGCCAGCGTGTTGATGACGGCGGTGGTGGTGGCGCTGCGGTTGTTCTGGGTGGACTGGGCGCAGTGGCTCTGGTGGGAACGGGCGTTGCGTCTGTCGGCCCTGGTCGGCGCGGGCGGGCTGGTTTACGCCGCAGGCATGCTGCTGACGGGCTATCGCCCGCGTGAACTGCGCGGGCACTGAGGTGGCCGTTATACTGACCGGCTATACATGACTGAACCGGCCCCGCGCGGGCCGTATCCGGATGGAATGAGCAGGCTTTTTAGAGACGTCGAAGGCGGGGTGTTGTTCCCGCAGGGAAGCGTGGTCTGCATCGGTGCTTTCGACGGCCTGCACTTGGGCCACCGGGCGCTGGTGCGCCATGCGGTTGAGCGCGCCCGTGCGCTGGGAGTTCCGGTAGTGGCGCTGGCATTCGAGCCGCTTCCGCGCGAGTTTTTCGCCAAGGACAACCCACCGCCGCGGCTGATGCTGGCCCGTGACAAGGTCGCTGCTTTGCGCGGCTTGGGCGTGGACAACGTCGGCCTGCTGCGATTTGACGCCAAGATGGCCGCGACCACGGCTGAGGATTTCGTGCGCGACATGCTGGTCCGCCGGCTGGGTGCGCGTGAAGTCTGGATCGGCCCCAAGTTCCACTTCGGCAACCGCCGTGGCGGCGATATCGCGCTGCTGCAGGCCATGGGCGCCGAGCTGGGGTTTGTTGCAGGCGAGATCGAGCCGGTACACCTGAACGGTGAGCGCATTTCCAGCACCCGCATCCGCGAGCTGCTGGTGGAAGGCAATTTCGCCCATGCCGGTCAATTGCTGGGCCGCCCTTATGCCATTGGTGGCCGGGTAGTGCGCGGCAAGCAGCTGGGGCGCACCCTGGGCTTCCCGACCGCCAACTTGCGTTTTGCTAAAACACCCGCACTTTCTGGTATCTACGCCACGTGGGTGCACGGTGTTTTCGAGCAGCCATGGCCGTCGGTGTCGAGCTTCGGCACGCGCCCGACGGTGGAGGGCGTGGAGCCGTTGCTGGAGGCGCATCTGTTCGACTTCCAAGGCGACCTTTACGGCCGTCATATTGAAGTTGAGTTTGTCGCCAAGTTGCGCAACGAAGAGAAGTTCAACGATCTGCCGGCCTTGACCGAGCAGATGCACCGCGACGCCGAACAGGCGCGTCGCATCCTTTCCGAACACAGATTGCGAGCTACCGCGTGAGCCAGGATTACAAAGCCACCCTCCATCTGCCCGCAACGGAATTCCCGATGCGCGGCGACCTGCCCAAGCGCGAGCCGGGCATTCTGGCGCGTTGGGAAGAGCAGGGCATTTACGCGCAGCTTCGCGAGAACGCCAAAGGCCGCCCGCTGTTTGTGCTGCACGATGGCCCGCCGTATGCCAATGGCCAGATCCACTTGGGTCATGCGGTCAACAAGATCCTCAAGGACATCATCGTCAAGTCGCGCTACCTCGACGGCTTCGATGCGCCGTATGTGCCGGGCTGGGATTGCCATGGCCTGCCGATCGAAATCGCGGTTGAGAAGAAGTGGGGCAAGGTTGGCACCAAGCTGGATGCGGTGCAGTTCCGCCAGAAGTGCCGCGAATACGCTGAAGAGCAGATCGACATCCAGCGCCGCGACTTCAAGCGCCTGGGCGTGATTGGTGATTGGGACAACCCGTACAAGACGCTGAGCTTCGATTTTGAAGCCAATGAAATCCGCGCGCTGGCCAAGGTGGTCGCCAACGGTCACCTGTTGCGTGGCGCCAAGCCCGTGCACTGGTGCTTTGACTGCGGCTCGGCCTTGGCCGAGGCCGAGATCGAATACCAGGACAAGGCTTCGCCTGCGGTGGACGTGGCCTATGCCGCGCGCGACTCCAAGGCGCTGGCAGCCAGCTTCGGCGTGACGCTGCCGGCGGGCGTGGAAGTGGCCGTGCCGATCTGGACCACCACGCCGTGGACGCTGCCGGCCTCGTTGGCGGTGTCGCTGGGTGCGGATATCGAGTACGCGCTGGTCGAGGGCCCGGCCCACAACGGCCAGCCGCGTTGGCTGGTGCTGGCCTCGGCGCTGGCCGAACGTTCGCTGGCGCGCTATGGCGTGGCCGAAGCGGTGGTGCATGGCCATGCCAAGGGTTCGGCGCTGGAGAACCAGCTGCTGGCCCACCCGTTCTACGCCGAGCGCGACATCCCGCTGCTCAATGGCGAGCACGTGTCCGATGCGGACGGTACCGGTGCGGTGCATACCGCGCCGGGGCACGGCCAGGAGGACTATGCCGTCAGCCAGGCCTACGGGCTGCTGGAGCATTACAACGCCGGCCAGATCAACCCCATCGATGGCGCAGGTGTCTATCTGCCCTCCACACCGGCTGCCGGTGCACTGCAGCTGGCGGGCCTGCACATCTGGAAGGCGCAGCCGTTGATCGTCGATGTGCTGCGCGAGAGTGGCGCGCTGCTGGCGTTCGTGGAAATCCAGCACAGTTATCCGCATTGCTGGCGACACAAGAAGACCCCGCTGGTGTTCCGCGCCACGCCGCAGTGGTTCATCTCGATGGACAAGGCGGGCCTGCGTGCCGATGCCATGAAGGCCATCGACACGGTGGGCTGGTTCCCGACCTGGGGCAAGGCACGCATTTCGAGCATGGTGGAAGGGCGCCCGGACTGGACGATCTCCCGCCAGCGCACCTGGGGTGTGCCGATCGCACTGTTCATGCACCGCGAAACCGGCCAGCCGCATCCGCGCACGGTGGAACTGATGCAGCAGGTGGCCGACCGTGTGGAGCAGGGCGGCATCGACGTCTGGTATTCGCTGGACGCGGCCGAACTGCTGGGTGATGAAGCCGCACAGTACGAAAAGGTCACCGACATTCTTGATGTGTGGTTCGACTCGGGCGTCACGCATGAAGGTGTGCTGCTGGCACGTGGTTTCAACAAGCCGGCCGATCTTTACCTGGAGGGCTCGGACCAGCATCGCGGTTGGTTCCAGTCCTCACTGTTGACCGGCGTGGCCATCGACAAGGCAGCGCCGTACAAGCAGTGCCTGACCCACGGTTTCACCGTGGACGAACACGGCCGCAAGATGTCCAAGTCGCTGGGCAACGGCATCGAGCCGCAGGACATCATGAACAAGCTGGGCGCGGACATCCTGCGCCTGTGGATTGCCTCGGCCGACTACAGCAACGAGATGTCGCTGTCGCAGGAAATCCTCAAGCGCAACGCTGATGCTTACCGCCGCCTGCGCAACACCGCACGCTTCCTGTTGGGCAACCTGGACGGGTTTGACCCGGAGCAGCACCTGGTGTCGCTGCAGGACATGGTGGCGCTGGATGCGTGGATCGTGCATCGCGCGTTTGAGCTGCAGGAGAAGATCAAGGCCGCGTACGCCAGCTACAACATGGCTGAGATCGTGCAGTTGCTGCTGAATTTCTGCAGCGTCGATCTGGGCTCGCTGTATCTGGATGTGACCAAGGACCGCCTGTACACAATGCGCGAAGATTCGCGCGGCCGCCGTTCGGCGCAGAGTGCGATGTTCCATATCGCCGAAGCGTTCGTGCGTTGGGTGGCGCCGATCCTCACCTTCACCGCTGAAGAGCTGTGGGGCTACCTGCCGGGCAAGCGTGCCGAGAACGTGCTGTTCACCACTTGGTACGAAGGTTTGGCGCCATTGCCGGCCGATGCGCAGCTCAACGCGGCCGATTTCGACCAGCTGCTGGCCCTGCGCGAGCAGGTGTCCAAGGTGCTGGAGCCGATGCGTGCCAATGGCGCGATTGGTGCCGCGCTGGAAGCCGAAATCACCGTTGCCGCGAACGAGGAGCAGGCCGCGCGTTGGCAGCCGCTGGCCGAGGAAATGCGCTTCCTGTTCATCAGTGGCGATGTGAGCGTGCGCCCGGCGACCACCGATGAGGTGTTTGTCAGCGCGCAGCCGACCGAGAAGGCCAAGTGCGTGCGTTGTTGGCATTACCGCGCCGATGTCGGCTCGGTGGCAGCGCATCCGGAGCTGTGCGGCCGCTGCGTGATCAACATCGACGGTGCGGGCGAAGTGCGTCGCTGGTTCTGACGGCGAGAAGTGAGAGGGGTGGGGTGCAGGAAAGGCGGCAGCGCCGATGCGTCCCACTTCTCTCTTGATTGATTTACAACGGGCCTCTACATGCAAGCTAAAGCGGTTAAACCCAATGCGTTGATCTGGCTACTGCTTTCGGTGGTGGTGATCGGCCTGGACCAGTGGAGCAAGGCCTGGGTGTTGTCGAGCCTGCCGGAATACACGCCGGTGCCGGTGATCGACGGTTTCTGGAACTGGTACCGCACCTACAACACCGGCGCTGCATTCAGTTTTTTGAGCGATGCTGGTGGTTGGCAGTTGTGGTTCTTCACCTTTCTTGCGGTGGCCATCAGCGGCCTGATGACGTGGTGGTTGTCGCAGACCCCGCGTGCGAACTGGCGTGCGGCGCTGCCGTATGCCCTGGTGATCGGCGGGGCCATTGGCAACGTCATCGACCGGCAGGTGCATGGTCACGTGGTGGACTTCATCCAGTGGTATGTGGGTGAGCATTACTGGCCGTCGTTCAACCTGGCGGACGCGGCGATTGTGGCCGGCGCCATCGGCATCGCAGTGTTCGGCCTGTTTGACGGCAAGTCCGGCAAAAAGGCCGGATAATCCCTTTACCTGTTTCTGCATGACCGGCAATCGCCGGCTGGACTGTCTGACTGATGGATGTACTGCTCGCCAATCCCCGAGGTTTCTGCGCCGGTGTCGACCGCGCCATCGAGATCGTCAAGCGTGCGATCGAGACGCTGGGTGCGCCGATCTATGTGCGTCACGAGGTAGTGCACAACCGTTTTGTGGTCGATGACCTGAAGGCGCGCGGTGCCATCTTCGTTGAGGAGCTGGACGAGGTGCCCGATGGCAACACGGTCATCTTCAGCGCGCATGGCGTGTCGCAGGCGGTGCGTATCGAAGCGGATCGTCGCGGCCTCAAGGTATTTGACGCGACCTGTCCCTTGGTGACCAAGGTGCACCTGGAGGTGGCGCGCCATTGCCGTGCCGGTCGCGACGTGGTGTTGATCGGCCACGAAGGGCACCCGGAAGTGGAAGGCACCATGGGCCAGTGGAACCGTGAAAACGGCAAGGGCCACATCTATCTGGTGGAAAGCGTGGAAGACGTGCAGGCGCTGCAGGTCAGCCAGCCGGAAAACTTCGCCTACACCACCCAGACCACGTTGTCGGTGGATGACACGCGGGCGGTGATCGAGGCGCTGCGCAAGCACTTCCCGGCCATCCAGGGCCCGAAGAACGACGACATCTGCTACGCCACGCAGAACCGCCAGGACGCCGTGCGCGATCTGGCCAAGCGCTGCGACCTGGTGCTGGTGGTGGGTTCGCCGAACAGCTCCAACTCCAATCGCTTGGCTGAGCTGGCGCGTCGTGAAGGCGTTGAGTCCTATCTGATTGATGGCGCCCACGAGATCCAGCCTGAATGGGTTGCAGGCAAGCAGCACATCGGCCTCACTGCGGGCGCTTCCGCCCCGCAGGTGCTGGTGGATGGCGTCATTGCCCGCCTGCGCGAGCTGGGCGCGGAAGGGCTTTCCGAGCTGGATGGCGAGCCGGAGTCGATGGTGTTTGCGCTGCCCAAGGAACTGCGTCTGAGGCTGGTGGACTGATTTGCTTGTGTCGGCCGACAACGGTCGGCCAGGCAGTTGAGCAGTGGGGTTGTGCCGGCATGGGCGCGCGTTCAGCGGCTGATTTGGCGGTAGCGCGAATTCAAAATGATTTTGTCGCGCGATTTCGTTGACCTGTAGGTTCAGCTTCGCCTACAATTCGCGGCTCGCCGGAATAGCTCAGTTGGTAGAGCGGCGCATTCGTAATGCGTAGGTCGTAGGTTCGATTCCTATTTCCGGCACCAAAAATAGAAAGCCGACTGTCCGCAGTCGGCTTTCTGTTTTTTCGGCGCGCAATGCGCGCAGTGCGACAACATGTCGCACGCTCCGGGCCGGGTTTCCTGCGCGAAATCATTGTCAATGCCTATCTTAAGTGTTGCGTGAAGGCCTAAAATTACGGGGCTGTGATCTGGCACCCCCCTGCTCGCGTTCCCCTGGAGGCAATCTCCGGGCGGGCGTTCGCGTTAGCGCGCATGGGAGGCCGGGTCAGGTACTCCCTCGCAATTGGATCGACCGATGATTCCGTTGAAAACCCTTGGACGCATGCTGCGTCCGGGCCTCATTGTTGCCATGGCCGTCATGATGACGGGCTGCGACTGGGCCTTGTTTGACCCCAAAGGCCAGATCGCCCGGGATGAACTCACGCTGCTGATCACCTGCACGGTGCTGATGTTGCTGGTGGTCGTTCCGGTGATCGTGATGACGCTGGTGTTTGCGTGGAAATACCGCGCGTCCAACACCAAGGCCCGTTATGAACCCAACTGGTCGCACTCCACCGCCATTGAAGTGGTGGTCTGGTCGATCCCGTGCATGATCGTCCTGGTGCTTGCAGTGCTGACCTGGCGCTCCTCGCATGCGCTTGATCCGTACAAGCCGTTGGTGTCCGACACCAAGGCGGTGCAGATCGAAGCGATCTCGCTGGATTGGAAGTGGTTGTTCATCTACCCGGAAGAAAACATCGCCGTGGTCAATGAGCTGACGTTCCCGGTGGATACGCCGCTGAACTTCCAGCTGACCTCCGACACGGTGATGAACGCGTTCTTCATTCCGCATCTGGGCAGCATGATCTACTCGATGGCCGGCATGGAAACCAAGCTGCACCTGATCGCCAACGAGAAGGGCAGTTTTGAAGGTCTTTCCTCGCATTACAGCGGCGCAGGCTTCAGCAAGATGCACTTCAAGGCTCACGCGGTGAGCAATGAGGAATATCAGGCGTGGTTGGCCAAGGTGCGCGGCGATGCCAAGGTGCTGGACCAGAAGTCCTTTGACGAGCTGGCCGCCGAAAAGAACCATGACTACTACCCGGTGACGTACTACGGCAGCACCCAGTCGGGTCTGTTCGACGCCATCATGGCCAAGCACATGGGCGACAGCCACCACTTCGGCATGAAGCATGACGGCAAGGCGATGTCGCACGAGGCCATGGGCCACGATGCGATGAACCATGAAGCCATGGACCACGCGGCCATGGGCCACGAAGGTCATGACGCTGCTGCCGCTCCTGCTGCCGCCGACGAGGCTGCTGGCACTGCCGGTCACAACGCAAACGAGTCAGCCGAAGCCGCACATGCCGGCCACGGCCCCTCGGGAGAATGACGATGCTTGGAAAACTCTCTCTTGATTCACTGCCGCACGATCCGATCGTGCTCACCACGCTGATCGGCGCGATGCTCGGTGGCCTGGCCGTTGTTGCGGCCATCACCAAGTTCAAGCTGTGGGGCTACCTGTGGAAAGAGTGGTTCACCTCGGTGGACCACAAGAAGATCGGTGCGATGTACCTGATCGTGGCGTTTGTGATGCTGCTGCGCGGCTTCTCCGACGCCATCATGATGCGTGCACAGCAGGCGCTGGCCGCCGGTGGTGCGGAGGGCTATCTGCCGCCACACCATTACGACCAGATCTTCACCGCGCACGGCGTGATCATGATCTTCTTCGTGGCCATGCCGCTGATCACCGGTTTGATGAACCTGGTGGTGCCGCTGCAGATCGGCGCACGCGACGTTGCCTATCCGTTCCTGAACTCACTGAGCTTCTGGCTGTTTGTCGCAGGCGCTGGCCTGATGATGATCTCGCTGTGGATCGGTGAATTCGCTGCGACCGGTTGGTTGGCGTTCCCGCCGTTGTCAGGGTTGGAGTACAGCCCAAGCGTCGGCATGGATTACTACATCTGGGCACTGCAGGTTGCGGGCCTGGGTACCACGCTGAGCGGCATCAACTTCTTCATCACCATCCTCAAGATGCGTACCCCCGGTATGCCGCTGATGAAGATGCCGGTGTTCACCTGGACCGCGCTGGTCACCAACGTGCTGATCATCGCTGCGTTCCCGGTGTTGACCATCACCCTGGTGCTGTTGACCCTGGACCGTTACCTGGGCACGCACTTCTTCACCAACGATGGCGGCGGCAACGCCATGCTGTACATCAACCTGATCTGGATCTGGGGCCACCCGGAAGTCTATATCCTGGTGCTGCCGGCATTTGGTGTGTTCTCTGAAGTCATCGCCACGTTCTCGCGCAAGACGCTGTTCGGCTACAAGGGCATGGTCTATGCGACCTGTGCCATCGGCGTGCTGTCGTTCCTGGTGTGGCTGCACCACTTCTTCACCATGGGCTCGGGTGCCAACGTCAATGCCTTCTTCGGCATCACGACGATGATCATCTCCATCCCCACCGGTGTGAAGATCTTCAACTGGTTGTTCACGATGTACCGCGGCCGCGTGCACTTCACCTCGCCGGTGTTGTGGACGATCGGCTTCATGGTCACCTTCACCATCGGCGGCATGACCGGCGTGATGTTGGCGATCCCGGCCATCGACTTTGTGTTGCACAACTCGCTGTTCCTGATTGCCCACTTCCACAACGTCATCATCGGCGGCGTGGTGTTCGGCATGTTCGCGGGCATCACCTACTGGTGGCCGAAGATGTTCGGTTTCAAGTTGAATGAAACCTGGGGCAAGCGTGCGTTCTGGGGCTGGTTCATCGGTTTCTATGTGGCGTTCATGCCGCTGTATGCACTGGGCTTCATGGGCGCAACGCGTCGCCTGCAGAGCTACCCGAACATGGAATACCAGCCGTTCTTCATCGTTGCCGCCGTTGGCGCTGCGATCATCGCCTTGGGCATCCTGTGCCAGGTGATCCAGATCGCCGTGTCCATCCGCGACCGCAAGAAGAATGCCGACCTCACCGGCGACCCGTGGGATGCCCGTACCCTGGAGTGGGAAACCGCTTCCCCGGTGCAGTTCTACAACTTCGCCGTCCTGCCCAAGGGCGAGGAGCTGGACGACTTCTGGCAGCGCAAGCAGCGTGGCGAGGCATGGCCGAAGCCGGCCAAGTACAGCGACATCCACATGCCCAAGAACACCGGTACCGGTGTTGTCATCGGCGCCTTCAGCCTGGTGCTGGGCTTTGCGATGGTGTGGCACATGTGGGTGTTCGCCATCATCGGCCTGGTCGGCATGATCGGCACCTTCATCTACCGCACCTTCGACAAGGACGTGGATTACTGGGTGCCGGCCGCTGAAGTCGAGCGTATCGAGAACGAACACCGCAAGCACCTGGTTGCCCAGGGCCTGGTGAAGACCGAGGTGAAGGCATGAGCAGCAACGCCCACACGATGACCCACGGTTCCGACGCTCACGCGTCGGACCACGGGCATGACCACGAGCACCACGACACCGGCGAGAACACCGTCTTCGGTTTCTGGGTGTACCTGATGAGCGATCTGCTCATCTTCGCCAGCCTGTTCGCCACTTATGTGGTGCTTGCTGGCGGCACCAACGGTGGCCCGTCCGCGAAGGATCTGTTCGATCTGTCGTTCGTGGCATGGGAAACCGCGCTGCTGCTGGTCTCCTCGCTGACCTTCGGCTTGGGCATGATTGCCCTGCACCAGGCCAAGAAGGGCCAGATGTTCTTCTGGCTGGCCGTTACCTGGCTGCTGGGTGCCGGCTTCATGTGCATGGAAATCTGGGAATTCAACCACCTGATCCATCAGGGTCACGGCCCGGACAAGAGTGCGTTCCTGTCGGCGTTCTTCGCCTTGGTCGGTACCCACGGTCTGCACGTCAGCGCCGGCATGTTGTGGTTGCTGGTGATGCTGATCCAGCTCAAGAACGACGGCCTGACCCCGCGCAACAAGACCCGCATGGCGTGCCTGAGCCTGTTCTGGCACTTCCTGGATCTGGTCTGGATCGGCGTGTTCTCTGTCGTCTACCTGTCGGGAGCTATGTAATGTCCGCACATGACAATCATGCACACGGTGCCGGCGGCGAGAGCCACGGCAGCGTCAAGTCCTACCTGATCGGCTTCCTGTTGGCAGCGGTGCTCACCATCATTCCGTTCTGGGTGGTGATGAGCGGCGGCCTGTCTTCAAGTTTCGCCACCGGTGCGGTGATCGTGATCGCCGGCATCCTGCAGCTGCTGGTGCACCTGGTGTTCTTCCTGCACCTGAATGGTTCTTCGGCGCAACGTTGGAACGTCAAGGCCGGCCTGTTCACCCTGGTGGTGATCGGCATCATCGTGGCCGGCACGTTGTGGGTGATGTGGAACATGAACTTCCACATGATGGGCTGAGCAATCGGCTGATCCCCGCAACACGAAGGAGGCCGCCGCGAGGCGGCCTTTTTCGTGGGCGAGGGGCTGGTCTGTGACAGAGGAGGCGGGACAGCGTGGTCCGTGGCTGGTCGCAGTCATGGAGATGACAGCGAACTTCGAGGGTCAATCAAGTGCCGCTTCTGCCACGACAGGCTGTCCCTCATTCACTCATTGCCGCTCTTTGCTACCCTGTCCCTCTTTCGGACGAGTCCCCGGTATCCCTATGGTGTGGTTGCGCGTCGCTCTGGTTCTGCCGCTGATTGCCATCAATACGCTGATGCATTGCCTGCCACTGTTCGTGGTGGCGCTGGTGAAGGCAGTGCTGCCGTTCCAAGCGGTTCGCCGGGTCTGCAATCCGCTGCTCACCGGTTTGGCTGAGAGCTGGATCAGCGTCAACAGCGGCATGATTCATCTGTTCACACGGACCACGTTCGAGGTCAGCGGGCTGGCCGATCTTGATCGCGACGGCCATTACCTGGTGCTGGCCAATCACCAGAGCTGGGTGGACATCCTGGTGCTGCAGAAAGTGTTCAACCGGAAGATTCCGTTGCTGCGTTTTTTCCTGAAGCGTTCGTTGTTCTGGGTGCCGGTGTTGGGTTTGGCGTGGTGGGCGTTGGATTTCCCGTTCATGGGCCGCTACACGCGCAAGCAGATCGTCAAGAACCCGGAGCTGGGGCGCCGTGATATGGAAGTTACCCGCAAGGCCTGCGAGAAGTTCCGCAGCATTCCGGTGGCGGTGATGAACTTTGTGGAAGGCACGCGCTTCACTCAGGAAAAGCACGACGGCCAAGCGTCGCCGTTCAAGTACCTGCTCAAGCCCAAGTCCGGCGGTGTTGCGTTTGTATTGGACGCGATGGGCAAGGGCCTGCACGCGCTGCTGGATGTGACCATCGTCTACCCGAAGGGTATTCCGTCCATGGTTGATCTGATGGCCAACCGGCTGCCTGAGGTGAAGGTGCTGGTGCGCAAGCTGCCGATTCCCGCCGAGTTGATTGGTGGCAATTACCAGGACGACCGCACTTACCGCGCGCAGTTCCAGCAGTGGATGAACAGCCTTTGGTTGCAGAAGGACGCCGACATCGCAGCGATGCTGGAAGGCAAGGCCTGAGACCATCGCGGATATGAAACGACAAAGGCCCCTTGCGGGGCCTTTGTGTTTTACGTGGTTCCAATGCGATGCAGGTCAGCGATAGACGCGCTCGCAACGCGTTTCGACAACGCGCTGACCATTGCGCTCCTGGTTACGGCCTTGGACGTTACGCCCCACCATGCCGCCTGCCACGGCACCTGCTGCGGTGGCCACTTTACGTCCATTGCCTTTGCCGACCTGGTTGCCGAGCAGGCCCCCAATCACCGCGCCGGTGGCCGTGCCAGCCACACGGTTGTGGTCGCGTGCGTTGCTGGCAACTTCCACTTTCCTGCATTCAACACGGCTGCCGTCATTGAAGCGGCGGCCCTCGTCATTCGGTCCATACGTCTGGGCGTGCGCGCCAGCGGCGACCAGCATGCCCAGCCCCAGGAAAGTACTCGCGAGTTTGTTGGATGAAATGCGCATGATCAGCTCCTTGTGCGTATCAACAGCGAGATGCGTGCTCGTACGGGGCAAGCCTGCGCGCAACAAGGAAAACCTCAGGTGAAAACGGGGTCGCGGGGTTGAAGGGCGGTTCATCTAGCCAATCAGGCGCAGCGGAAGCGCGGGCGGCTTGAGTGTAGAGTGCGCACCTGACCGACATCTTCAACGAGGTATTACATGAACACTGTTGCTGCTTTCTATCCGGTGGGTACGCCGGGCCAGCCCTGGGGTGCGGCAGAGCGTGCGCAATGGTTGGCGCGGCAGGTGGTGCAGCGCAGTCATGCAGATGAAGTGGTGGCGAAGATCGATGCGCTGCGCGATCGCTTCGATGTGTCGCAGTACGGTGAGTTGGAGTATCCGGATGGTCGCTACCCGTTGTTGGCGGTGCGCAGCCGTGACTGGAAGGACAGCTTGCCGGTAATGCTGGTGACCGGCGGCGTGCACGGTTATGAAACCAGCGGCGTGCAGGGCGCGCTGCAGTTCATCGATCAACATGCCGCTGACTATGCCGGCAAGTGCAATCTGTTGGTGGTGCCATGTGTAAGCCCTTGGGGCTATGAGCGCATCCAGCGTTGGAACGCATTGGCGCTGGACCCAAACCGCTCGTTCGTGGACAACAGCCCCGCGCCGGAATCGGCAGCATTGATGGCATTGGTGGCGCCGCTGAAAGGCAAGGTGGTGATGCATATCGACCTGCATGAAACCACCGACACCGATGAAAGCGAGTTCCGTCCCGCACTGGCTGCGCGCGATGGCAAACCGTTCGAGCCGGGTGAAATTCCGGATGGTTTCTATCTGGTGGATGACAGCGAGAACCGCCAGCGTGAATTCCAGCAGGCGGTCAACGATGAAGTGGTGAAGATCACTCACCTTGCACCGGCGGACGCACACGGCGAGATCATCGGCTCCCCGGTGGTTGCCGAAGGCGTGATCGAGTACCCGCTAAAGGCGCTGGGTTTGTGTGCCAGCGTCAGCGGCGCGCGTTTCACCACCACTACCGAGGTCTACCCGGACAGCGCAAAAGCCACGCCGCAGCAATGCAACGACGCCCAGGTCGCAGCGGTGCGCGGTGCGTTGGATTACGCATTGGCGCATGGCTGAGGTGTAAGCATTGCGTATGCGAAAGCCCGCCCGAAGTCATCGGGTGGGCTTTTTTGTTTACGGCAAGCTCAGCGGTTGACCACAGGCCCGTAGACGCCGCTGTAGCCGGCAGCACAATTGCTGGTGCAGTCGCTGGTGAGCATGTTGCGTACGATCAGGCCGGCATTGTTTTTTGAGCGGAAGTGGCCCACGCCATTGCTGGTGTCACCGCCGCCAAAGTTGTAAGGGCCGCCATCGCTCCAATCCCAGTCGAAACTGTAGGCGCTGCTGCCGGCGCCAACATCCACCTGCGCATAGACATTGGCGGCACTGTTGAACAGTGCGCCATCGCTACAGCCGCTGCTGTAGCTGGTGGTAAAGCAGTGCACCTGGTCGCGCAGGCCAGCGGTGATCGTGTAGAAGCGGATGCCGCTGTAGCTGGCCGGGAACGTGCGCAGGCTGCCGCTGCCACTGCCGGTCCAGCGGTTATAGCCGTAGTAGGCCATGCCGGTGCTGGGATACAGGCCGAAGGTGTAGTAGTCGTACGGAAATACATAGGCCTCGGCATTGCAGGTGGTTGCCAGCGTGGATTGATAACCCGTGCTGCGACAGGTCTGCAGCCCGCGCAGGCCGCCGGCGATGTTGACGAAGCGGCGGATGCTGCCCTGGTAGCCGTGATACTTGATCATGGCCAGCGCCATGGTGGAGCCCAGCGAGTGGGTGACCACGTCCACCTTGCTTTTGCCCGTGTAGGCCTTCACTTTGTCGATGAAGGTTTTGATCACCTGGTAGCGTGCGGGCGCGTGGTAGTTGTACTGCGGAGCAGCGCGTTCGCTGGCACTGAGGTAGGTGATGCCGAACAACTCGCAATCGTTGTAGCCGGCCGCTTTGAGTTCGGCATGGATTGAACGCGGCGGTGTGGTGTAGCCGCTGACCGCACCTGCGGGCATGTCGAAGCTGATGGCCGAGTCGCCGTTGCCGTGAATGAACACCACCGGCGTTCTGGTGGCGGTGCAACTGCCACCACCGAATCCACCTTGGCCGACGCCGGGATTGAAGCCACCAGCATATTGATTCGCATTGCCAGCGCAGGTGTAGCCATTGTTGCTGCCGCAGTCGAGCGCGTTGGCGTTGCCGGGTGCGAGCAGTGCGGCAGCAATCAGCAGGGGGGCCGCGAGGGTGCCAAGCAACCCTGCGGCGAGAGTGTGGGCATTACGGGGGGTCGACATGCGGCAGCTCCGTTTGGGTGTGCGCGTTGGATCACGACAGCATTGCGCCGACCGCGACCGGCCAGCAGTGTCCATTGGGGAAACTTGCAGTGCAGCATTGTTGCGGTGTCACCCGCGTGGCAGCAGGGTGAGGCCTGACAGAATGGCGCGGGTTGGCAGGGCAATGCTTTTACCTGAGTGCCTGGTTGCTGCTGAAGGCTGCCGAGCGGCTGCCGCTGCACAGTGTGAGAGCCGCATGTCGCCCTGTGCAGGGCGCCGCCGCATAACGGATTGGCCACCGAAATCGGCAGGCCGGAGAGCCGGCAGCCGGGTGTCGTAACTTCAGCTTGCCTTACTTCAACAAGGACGCGTCGGTGACATCCAACAAGCCCACGGTGGCCATGCGCAGTTCGACTTCATGCACGCGTTTGAGATGCGCCGGATTGTTGAGATCGAAGCATTCATCCACGGCAACGATGACGGTGCCTTTACCTTTGACTACTTCCAGTGCAGCGGCTTCGGGGATGTGCCTGGGGAGAACGAGCTCAGGGACAAAACCCATCCAGCCCAGCCAACGACGATGGGGGAAGAGCTGGTGATTGCGGGCATAGGTGTCAAAAGTCACAGGGCCTGACGACGGCACAGTGACATCCACGCCTATGAACTTGGTGTCCACGGAGGCGGCTGTGGCGACTAGAAGAGATTGGATGACGCCAGCGACGTTATTTTCTCCAAGTGCTTCAATCGGACTTTGAATGGAAAGTGTTAGGCGGCCAAGCCAGGGAGTGTATTTGACATCAATCTTCCCGGGCTTCTTCCACGCTGCACGAGTAGCCGCAGTGGTCAGTTCAATCATCACGCAGCCGGGTAGATGTCTCCCCGGATAGTCCAAGTCAAGCTGTTCTGCGTTTTCCTTGAGCATCGGGACGAATCTCGCTTCGTCATCAAGCGCGATCATGTCCGGGCCATCGGAGAATGCCAGCCACTTTCCAAATGACCGATCAACATCTGAAACCGCGCTCTGAAATGCTTGCAGTCGATGAAAGGCGGTAGGTGCATCAACCGTCTCTTCATCAATAACCGCATCAATAACTGCCTCATACATACGTGTCATGGTGAATGCCTGCAAATATGGCCCATGTGAGTAAACGCCTTTAGTGCAACCCCATAGCATTCCGCTTCAAGGAAGTGCCATTCCAGTTTTGCTGGCTCCCCAAGGCTTGCTACCCAGTTGTAGTGTGCTGTTGCTTGAACTAACCAACCATCCAGAACGGATAACTTCTTCCCCTTGGTTGCAGCCCATGGGTGCAGACGTCCTCTGGCATCAAAAAACTGCTTGTAATGCGCCTTGGCCTCAACAACCGTACACATCGACCGCCAGAAGCCATCGAAGCGGATTCCCCCGTGAAGCCATTCGCTGATGGTGATCTCGTTTTTGCCACCAAGCAGCTTTTGGCGGGTTCTATCCAGCGTAGTGCCGCCGTAGGTGTAGCCGAAAATTTCAGGACCCGCGTGGCGATTGGCAATGCGGGTTTGATAATCGAAGTCGCGGTACTGTGCTTTCGGAATCGTGTAGTTGGCAGGCATCAGCGCACCCAGCGTCAACTTGCACGAGTTGCACTGATTCTTGTTGCTGGTCTGTGAGCAATCGTCCTCTTTCACCACCTCTTGCGGTACTGCGTTCGCATCGGTGTCTACGCCAACGGCCTCTTTGAATCGCCGCCACATCTGCCCGCCTGTGGGGCCGAATGGCCTGTCTTCGTGCATCTCGCCTGCAGGGTCCCATCCGCCGGGTACCGCAATGGGAATGGTCTGCGTGCCTCTCAGAACTGCGCTCATGAATTTTTCTCTTAATCGCCTATCGTGTTGGCCGCCAGAATCGCCAGGAGATCGGCGGCGGTAGCGTTGGGATGTGTGGCTTGTTTGAACCACTCGGTGATGAGCGGCTGATTGCGCACGCCGCGCGCCCAGGCAACATCGGCCTTGACCCACCTCACCAGGGTGGGCAGATGCGTGATGCGCAGTTGATCGATGGCGAACTGATAGCTCACTTGAACTTCTGCCTGAAGTTCGGCGTCACTGCGATTGGCCACGGCTGCCGGATAGTCTCGCCGTACTTCTGCTGCCAAGCGTGGTATGAACTCAACGGGGTCCGGCAGGCAGAGCTTGGCGAGCTGCTCAGTGGTCAGCTGCAGCATTGATCGCCTCCTGTTGTTGAACCAGATCGGCGCGTTGCAGCCGCCATGATTGACCTTGGACGCTGACCTGCCATTCCAATACCGGGCCCAAAAGCTCCAGTTGCTGCAGCAGCGTGAGCACGCCGCAATAGCGCAGCCAAGCGCGTGGATCGTAGAAGCGCATCAGGGCGAGGCTTCCATCCGGCATGGCGATGTCGAGATGCTGCTGCAGATGTACGAACAGCGGCTCGAATGAAGCCTGTGAGGCGAGCAGGGTGGTACCCGCAGCGGAACTCTCCAGGCTGGCCAGCCAATGATCCACCGGTTGCTGGATGCCGGTGAGCGGCAGTTCGATCAGCCAAGGAGCGGCGTTTGCATGTTCGCCAGTGCGCCATGGTGCTGGAGCGTGGCGATGCGTTCGGGCGATGCGGCGCCATCGACCAGCGCGAATTTGTACCAGGTACTCATGCGCGGGTCAGGAGCGGCGCGTTGTTCTGTGCGGCCGCGAGCAGACATTCCAGGCAGACGGGGGGCTTGCTGGTACTCATCGGGGCCAACTGCATCACCGGCGGCGTGGCGGCCACCCCTTCATCAAAGAACACCCGCGACTGCGAGGTGGCCAGCACTTTGCAGCCGCATGCCAGACTGCTGCCGTGCGTCGCAACGGACTGACCATCCATCACGACGCTGGGCTCGCCGGTAAGAATCGAGAAGACGCCTTTGTGCAGCGGGCAGGTCGCTTTGTCGCCGACGCGTGCGACGCCTCGGCCGTCGATATCCGTAAACGGTGAGCCGGTAATCACACGGCCACTGCTGCTGGTCAAATCGCCTACGACAATCCATTTGCGTTGCACGACTGCTTCCGCTGCATGTCCTGCCATCACTTTGGGTCAGGGACACATGGTGCAGCAATGAGTCTGGTCTGAATTTCGAGGTGCGCGGATAAGACGATTTGGCTGCCTGTTTGCCGTCATTGTCTGCGGTTGATGTTGGTGCGGGTGCGGGTGCGAGCTCCGGTCGGGAAGTGGGCTTTCATCTTTCAGGGAGCCGCCGCTGCTTCACTTGCGCGCGCGTATCAGCATGTTGGAGGCCTGCAGGATGGCGCGGGTGAGCAGGGCCATGGTTTTCACCTCGCCCTTCCAGTGCTGCCAGTACAGCGGCACGTCTTCCCAGGCGCGGGCTTTCACGTAGACCAGGCGGCCGCTTTCCAGATGGCGCCGCACCAAGGGCAGGGGGTTCATGGTCCAGCCCAACCCTCCGAGGTTGGCGTGAACGAAGGCGCGCGTGGAGGGGATCCACCAGGTGGGCGCCTGCAACGGCTGGTCGCTACCGGCCAGGCGGCGCGCGTAGCGGGCCTGCATGTCGTCTTTACGGTTGAACACCAGCACCGGTGCCTGCGCCAGCGATTGTGCGTTCACGCCCTTTGCGAAGTGGCGGGCGTGAAACTCCGGGGTACAGGTGGCGGCGTAGCGGATGCTGCCAAGGGCGTGGATCTGGCAGCCCTGCACCGGCTCGGAAAGCGTGGTCACCGCGCCCAGCACGGCGCCTTGGCGCAGCAGCGCGACGGTATGGTCCTGGTCCTCGCTGTGCAGGTCCAAGGTGGTGCTGGTGCTCTGGGAGAAGGCCTGCACAGCCTCGGGGAACCAGGTTTCCATGCTGTCGTGGTTGACCGCCACCGCGATGCTGGCACGCGGCAGTTCGGCGTCGGACAGGCCGATGCGCTCAAACGCATCCCGCTCCAGCAGGGCGGTCTGTTCGGCCAGCTGCACAAGCACCTGTCCCTCCAGCGTGGCCTCGGTGGGGATGCTGCGTTTGACCAGCAGCTTGCCGACGCGGTCCTCCAGGGCCTTGATCCGCTGCGATACCGCCGAGGCGGTGACGTTCAGCGAAAGCGCAGCGCGTTCAAAGCTGCCTTCACGGATGACCGTCGACAGGGCCCGCAGTTGCGAATGGTCGATGCGCATGAATTAAGTTTTGCTAAGGATGGTTAACGAAGTTTAGCTCTACTTTTCAATGTTGCGCTGCGACAATTGCGTCATTCGGTTGCTGTGGCGTTCCCCGCCGCGCGCCCCTCCCCCAAAGAAAGGCAGTTCCCCCATGTTTTCCGTTGTTTCCGCGCAGGCCGCAGGTAGTGCCTGGCTCAGTGGTGCTGGTATCGGCATTGGTCTGTTTGCCATCGTGGGGGCGCAGAGTGCGTTCATCCTGCGCCAAGGCATCATGCGCCAGCACGTGATTCCGATCATCGCCACCTGTTTTGCCATCGACGCGGTGTTCATTCTGGCCAGCGTGGCTGGCCTGCGTACGCTCACCGCGCAGATGCCGTGGCTGACCACCGTGTTGTTGTGGGGCGGCGTGGCGTTTTTGAGCTGCTATGCGCTGCAGTCGGCACGGCGGGCGATGACCGGCGGCGGTGGTATGCAGCTGGATGACAATGCCGAGCAGTCGCTGCGCACGGCGTTGTTGGCGGCAGCGGGTTTTTCCATCATCAATCCCCACTTCTGGTTGGACATGATGGTGATTGGCTCCATTGCCGATAATTTTGGCGAATCGCGCATGGCGTTTGCAGCCGGTGTGGTCACCGCCAGCGGTATCTGGCTGACCGCGCAGGGCCTGGGTGCTCGATTGCTGGCACCGTTGTTCACCAAGCAATCCACCTGGCGCGTGCTGGACGGCACCATCGCGGTGATCCTGAGCGTGCTGGCGCTGACCTTGGCATTGCGCGGCGTGGGCTGAGCCGTCGGCTGAGCACAGATACCATGCAATGGAACGGGGCGATTCTGCAGGCTGCAGGGTCGCCCTTTTTACTGGGCGGCGCCCGTACCAGCATCACTGCTGGGCCAGTGCTGCGGCCATTGCGCGATGAAGTCGTTGACCTGCGCCAGTGGCATGGGCCGGCCGAATACATAGCCTTGGCCTTCGACACACTGCTCCTGTTTGAGCTGGGCCAACTGCGCGCGTGTTTCCACACCTTCAATGGTGGCAATGATGCCGAGCTTGGCGCACAGGTGTGACACCGCGCCGATGATTGCGCTGCTTTGACTCTGTTCGTCCAGTTCGTCGATGAAGGATTTGTCTATCTTGACCTTGTCGAACGGGAATGCGCGCAGATAGCTCAGCGACGAATAGCCGGTGCCGAAATCGTCCATGACGATGGCGACACCGGCCGCCTTCAGTCGCAGCAGGTGTACCGCCGCTGCCTGGATGTTGGGGATCAACGCGTTCTCGGTGATTTCAAGCTCCAGCCTTTTGGCGGGTAGCTGCGAGATGGCCAGCGCCAGTTCGACGGTCCCGGCCAGATTGGGCTGTGCCAGCTGCGATACCGACAGGTTCACCGCTACGGTCAGATGGTCTGGCCAACCGCAGGCCGCCTGCATGGCCTGCTGCAGCACCCAGTTGCCGATGGGAATCATCAAGCCGATTTCTTCGGCCAGCGCCAGGAACTGGCCGGGATCGAGCAGGCCACGCTGCGGGTGCTGCCAACGCAGCAGGGCTTCAAAGCCGGTAAGCCGTGACTGCTGCAGATCCACCAAGGGCTGGTAATACAGCACGAACTGCTGCTCGCTCACGGCGCTGCGCAGCTCGATTTCAAGCTGCCGGCGGCGGCGCATGCAGGTATCCATTTCCTCCTCGAAGAAGCGATAGCAGCCGCGTCCTTCCTCCTTGGCACGGTACAGCGCCAGGTCGGCGTTGCTCATCAGTTTGTCTTCGGCGCCAGAGAGTTTGTCGATGAGAACAATGCCGATGCTGGTGCTGGTGCTTACCGGCCGGCCATCCAGTTCGAACGGATGCGACAGCACGTCGATCAGACGTGTGGCCAGAATTACCGCGGCCTCGGGAGGCTGCGGTTCCGGTGCCATCAGGATCGCGAACTCGTCGCCACCCAGGCGTGCGACCACGTCATTGGTGCGCATGCAACCGAGAATGCGATGCGACACCTCCTGCAGCAGACGGTCGCCAACCGGATGGCCGAGGGTGTCATTGACTTCTTTGAAACGGTCCAGATCCAGCAGCAGAAGGGCGCTGGGATGGCCGCGATGGGCAAGCGCGAGTGCGTGCCCGAGTTTGTCGAACAGCACCGCGCGGTTTGGCAGGCCGGTGAGCGCGTCGTGATGCGCCAGGAAAGCGATATGGGCCTGCGCCTGGCGGCGTGCATCCACGTCTTCCAGCACACCGGCCCATTCGGATTTGTCCGGGCCCAGCGCCGCGCCACGCGCGCGCAGCCAGCGCCAGCCCGAATGCCGGTCCAGCACCCGGAACTCCATGTCCAGCGGCGTACCCAGCGCGAAGCTCTGCGCAAGCGCGGCCTGCAGTTGCGGCAAGTCCTGTGGGTTGACCCGCCGCAGCCAGCGTTTGCCGAGTGCGGCGCTGTCCTCCTGGCCGGTGATCTCATGCCAGCCGGTGACAGCTGTGACCCGGCCATCGCCGTCTGCCTCCCACAGCGCCAGTGCGCCTGCCTCGGCCACCGTGCGATAGCGCTGCTCCTTTGTTTTCAGCTCAAGGGCCAGAGCACCGGCTTCATCGGCGCTTTTTTTCAGTGCATCGACCGAGTCGTTGAGACTGAGCTGGAGGCTGCGCACTTCGCTGATGTTGGATGCCGGCGGGTCTGGCAGCGTGGGCGCATTGGCAAGAATGCTTTCCCCCCGCTGCGCGAGGGCGCGGATGGGGCGCAGGATGCTGCCGGCGATGGTATGTGCGGCAAACAGCGCAACCAAAGCGGCGATCAGGCCGACGGCCAGAATGCCGAAGAGCGGACGCTGCCAGCCGGCCTGAAAATCCTGCTGCGATTCACCGACCAGCAGCGCCCAGCCGGGTGCGGCCTGCAGTTTGCGGAACGCAAAAATGATGCGCTGACCCTCCTGGGTCAACGCAGGAAAAATACCCTGCTGGCCGGGTGCTTGCTGCAGTATCTGCCAGTCCGTGGCCGGGCTGCCGATGTAGGCCTCCGGGTTGCGTGAACGCGCCGCGATCACGCCATTGCCATCAACCACTGCGACCAGCAGATCATCGTTGCTGCCTGACAGCAGCACCGTGTTGATCAGCTGTCTGGAAAGTTGAACCATTGACAGCACATGCGGCTGCCCCGTGGCATCGACAAAGGGCAGGGCGATGGCCACACGATGTGCGTCGTCGTCGGTCGTGAATAGGTTGGATATCTGTGCGTTGCCGCTGCTGTGAGCGGCCTGCAGCAGCCCGGGCGGCAGCGATTGTGCGAGCGGGGAATGGTCGGGGATCAGGCGGAGGCCAGGGTTCTGCTGCATCCAGACTTCCAACTGTGGTGAGTCGGTGTTCGCGTGTGGCAGCAACAGGCTGATCAGTCGCAGCTGGTTGATGTTGTCCTGCACGCCCTGGTCAACGCCGCGCGCCAATGCGGTGGCCGTTTCCTGGAGGCGCTGTTCGGAGTGCTGGCGGTAGTCGCGTGCGGTCTTCCACATTGCGAATGTGCCAATGAGCAGCATCGGCACCAGCGTGACCAGGATGAGCAGATACAGACGCCAGTACAGGCCGCGGGTACGCGGTCCATGCGTCGCTACGTTGGAGGCGGGGATCGCCAAGCCAAGGTCTCCGGGGTCCTTTGGAGCATTGCGCGGGCAGAGGCACTTACATGGAACGGCTACAGCGGGATGGAATACCGCAGGGTGTTAACGCCATGAAATACGACCGCCCGAAAGGCCGGCACGTTGATGCATTGGATAGATATGCCGCAGACCTTGTGCAGACGATGTGGAGGAGGTGAAAGCGCCGTGATACCGGCTCTGCCCTCCCTCTCGAATCAAAGGCGTCGCTGTGCGAACAGCCATTCCCACACGGCAGGATTGCGATAGGTGGGATCCCAGGCGTTGTGTTCCACGTCTGGATACTCGGTGTAGCGGAACCCCGCGCCCGCTGTCTGGCTGGCCTGTGCGATAGCTCGGTCGTCGCGCGTGGGCACCAGTCCGTCGAGCGCGCCATGAAACATCCATACCGGCACGCCATGCAGCCGTGCTGCGACGGCTTCGTAGGGTTGGGCGAGATCGGCAACCTGGTCCACCCGCAGGCCCGGGCGTTCGGCGCGCGGCGCCAGCAACGCGCCGCAGATCGGCATCACCGCGGCAAACTGCGTGGGCCGGGTCAGTGCCAGCTCCCAGGTGCCATAGCCGCCCATGGACATGCCGCTGATGTAATTGCGCGCCGGGTCGGTCGCGAACTCGGCATTGGCTGCATCCAGCGCGGCCAGTGCCATGCGCGCATTGCGACCGCGCCATTCTTCGTCATCGGGCACCTGCGGGAACACCACCAGCGCCGGGAAGCTGCCCATGTGCTGTTTGATCCATGGCCCCACACCGGCCTGTGTGGGCTTGATGCCGTCGTCGCCGCGCTCACCGGAGCCGTGCAGGAACAACAACACCGGCAGCGGCCTGGGCACGTCCGTGGCGGGCACGAACACCTGGTAGCGGAACAGGCGGCCTTCCACACTCACCTCGCGCATGACGAAGTGGCCGCTTGCCTCCGGTGCTTGGGTGGGGCGGCTGGCGCAGCCGGTCAGCGCGGACAGGAAAAGCGTCAGCATCAGGAAACGGCGCATGTGGAGCTGTCGTGGCAGGAGTTGACCGCAGCCTAGCGCAGAGCACGTCGCGGGCAAATGGCGATATGCCAGAATTGCCAGCCAAACCTCTCGCTGCCACCGCAACACCTTCTGGAAGATGTCTGTATGAGGAAACTGCTGATCGCTGCCCTGGTCATGCTGCTGGCTGCCTGCAGCCAAGGCCCGCGCGGAACCTATGCCGACGCGGCGCAGCTGCTGCGCTATACCTTCGAGGCAGATGGCAAGGTCACGGTGACAACGATGGGCGTGGTGCAGCAGGCGTCTTATGTGCGCGAAGGCGACACGGTGACCGTGCATGCGCCCGGTTCGGACGCAGCGCCAGTGGCCTTCACCGTCAGCGAAGATGGGGCGCTGCTGGGGCCGATGGGCGTGCGCCTGCAACCCGTAAAGCCCTGATGCGCTGCAGATTCCTACCGGCGTTACCAAGCAACGTGGCTGAAGAAGCAACCGTGGCTGCCGATATGTGTTGCATCGACGTGCTTGGGCCTTTCTCAAATTCTGCATGGTGATCCTTTCAGCAATCGCGGCGGCAGTCATCGCTGGCGGCATCGCTTGGCTTTGGCTGCGCGGCCGCGAGGCGACGCCTGCTCCGGGCATGCGGTCACGCGATGCCGCGCCGGTTGAGGCAGAGGCCGCTGTTGTCATTGCACCGGTAGCGGTGGGTGACCTGCATCGCCGCTTTCTGCTGCATGCGCTTGCGGTAGCCGACGACGCACCGCTACGCGTGCAGCGGGCCGTGGTGGATGACGTGGACGCTACCCTGCGGCGTGCGGATCTCTCCTCGCGCTACACACCGCGCCGGCCCAATCTGCTGCCGCAGCTGATCCAGAGCGTCAACGACACGGCGGCGTCATCGCGTTCCATCGCCCGCATCATCGGCAGTGACGCGGTGCTGGCTGCGACCCTGCTGCGCATTGCCAACAGCCCGCTGTACCGGTTGCAGCGGCAGGATGTACAGAGCATCGAACGCGCGGTGACCCTGATCGGCAACGACGGCATCCGCCAGATCATCTCGGCCGCCCTGGTGCAGCCAGTGATGCAGGCTGCCAGTGGCGAAGATGCGGCATTCGCGCGGCAACTATGGGATTACACGCTGGTGCTGTCGCTGGCTGCGGCCGACCACGCGCGTAGCATGGAGAACGAAGATGGCTTCGCGGCCCAGCTGGCCGGCCTGTTGTTGGGCCTGAGTGCGGCGATGGTGATGCAGGCCACGGCCGATGTGCTGGCGCGGCCACCGCTGCGCCCACGCGAGCCGGGCACCTTGCTGGAGGTGTTGGAGCGCTGCACGGTGCCTACGGCGCTGCGCATCGCCGACCACTGGAAGCTGGCGCCGCCGGTTGTGCAGGCGCTGCGCGATGTTGACGCATCGGCGCCTGCCGGTCTGGCGCGCTCACTGCAGGTGGGTCGTCTGGCGGCCAGTGCCGCTATGCTGCATGCAGGCGGTCGCATGCCGGAAGAGCAGGGACTGGCGGTGTTGTCCACGCAACTGCCACCGCACGTGGCGGCGTGGTTGTGGCGGCGGGTGAACCCGCAGGCGCCGGACGCCGACTGATCGGCGATCACGCCGTTACAGCTGCGACTCCAGCGGCAACCAGCTGATCACCCGTGTGGTGGAACGCTGCAGCAAGGTGGTATCCGGCTCGGCGCGGTAACTGACCGGCGGTGTGGCGCTGCGGTCCAGCCAACGCAGGTCGGAATCCTTGCTCAGGTAAACCCAATAGCTCTGTTCGGCGTCGGACAGGCGCAGGTATTCGGTGCGCAGGCGCGCGGCCAGCACCGCATCGTCAAACAGCACGCCCATCTCGGTGTTGAGGTAGGCCGAGCGCGGGTCCAGGTTGAACGAACCGACAAAACCCCGGCGGTCATCCACCACGAAGGCTTTGGTGTGCAGGCTGGCACCGCTGCTGCCAAAGGTGGATGCGCGCCCGGTATTGCCGCGCGATTTCAGTTCGTACAGTTGCACGCCCCCGGCCAGCAACGGCCGGCGGTAATGCATGTAGCCGCTGTGCACGGCGGCCACATCATTTGCGGCCAGCGAGTTGGTGATGATGCCCACCTGCACGCCGTTCTTCACTTGCCCGATCAACGCCTTGGTGCCGGCAGCGCCAGGCACAAAGTAGGGCGAGATGAGTAGCGATTTGTGCCGTGCACTGCCAAGTTCCTGGGCCAGCGCGGTCACCAGCCAGTCGCTGGGATCGCTGTCGCGGCGCTTGTTTGGCGGGTCCGAGCGGATCTGCACCTTTGAGGTCCAATGCAGGGCCAGGTTGCTGCTGAGGTAAGCATCATTCAGACGCGCACGTACCCGTTGCAGATAGGGGGCAGCGTCCTGCTCAAGCGCCTCGACCTGGGCCTGGTCGATGAAGTTGTGCATCTGCTGGCGCGTGTTGTACTGCAGTGCGCTGATGGGCACCACTTGGGGGCTGTTCCAGAACGTATCGAACACGCTGCTGGCTTGGGCGGCGACCGGGCCGGCCAGCAGCAGATCCAGGTCGCGGAAGTTCACGTCCGGGCGCGCGTCGAAATACTCCTCGCCGATGTTGCGGCCACCGACGATGGCAACCCGGCCGTCGGCGATCCACGCCTTGTTGTGCATGCGGTAGTTGATGCTGAAAGCGCGTTGCACCATCTCCAGCAGGCGCCACAGGCCTTCGCGGTTGCGGAAGGGGTTGTACAGGCGGATTTCGATGTTGGGATGGGTGTCCAGCGCCATCATCTGTGCATCCATCCCGGCGGCGTTCATGTCGTCCAGCAGCAGGCGCACGCGTACCCCGCGTTCGGCCGCCTGGTAGACATCGCTGGCGAGCAGGTGGCCGACCATGTCGTCGTGCCACATGTAGTACTGCAGGTCCAGGCTGCGCCCGGCCTGCCGGGTGATGATGGAACGCGCCGCGTAGGCCTCCAGCCCTTCGGACAGATACACCGCGCCGCTCTTACCGGGGTGCTGGGCCAACATCGGCGCCAGTGCGCGGTCGATGAGGGTCTGATTGGGTTGCAGCGGCAGGGTGCGCGAGGGCGTGCCCAGCGCCTTGGGCGTCAGGTGGTCGCCCAGCAGCAGGCCGCTGATGACCAGCAACAACAGGGCGGCGGCGACGTAGCCGAGCAGGCGCAGCAGCCGTTGGCTGCGGGAACGGGGCTTTTCCATGGGCGCATCGTAGCGGTGTTCGGGGGTGTGGGTTGGGTTGAGGCGTGCAACCGTGACGTTCCGGAGGTGTCAGCGGGGGCGCGGCTGGGAGAGAATCGGGGTTTGCGTTCCTTGGGTTCTGCCGATGACTGACCGTTCGACTTCCTTCCGCGCACCCAGCCTAGTGGTGCAGATCGTCATTGGCCTGGTGGCGGGCATCGTGCTGGCAGTGGTCTGGCCCAGGGGAGCTGCGGCGGCAGGTCTGCTCGGGACGGTGTTCATCTCGGCCCTGAAGGCCGTGGCGCCGGTGCTGGTGCTGGTGCTGGTCACCGCCTCCATCGCCAACCACAAGCATGGGGAAAAGACCCACATCCGCTTCATTCTGGCCCTGTATGTGATCGGTACCCTGGCCGCTGCGGTGGTGGGTGTGGGAGCCAGTTTCCTGTTCCCCAGTGTGCTGACGCTCAAAACCGTTACCGGGGCCGGCATGACCGCGCCTGGTGGCATTGGCGAGGTGCTCCACACGCTGCTGATGCAGATTGTCGACAATCCGGTGCATGCGCTGATGGAGGCCAACTACATCGGCCTGCTGGCGTGGGCCGTTGGCCTGGGTCTGGCGCTACGTCATGCCAGCGCCGGCACCCGTGCGGTGGTGAGCGATCTGTCCGATGCCGTGACCTGGCTGGTGCGCGCGGTGATCAAGCTGGCGCCGCTGGGCGTGTTCGGCATTGTCGCCTCGCTACTGGCTGAGTCCGGGCTGGGGGCGCTGAAGGATTACCTGCATGTGCTGGCTGTGCTGGTGGGCGCGATGCTGTTCATGGCCTTTGTCGGCAACCCGTTGATCGTGGCGGTTGTGACCCGCCGAAACCCGTATCCGCTGGTGTTGCGTTGTCTGCGCGAAAGCGGCATCACCGCGTTTTTCACCCGCTCTTCCGCAGCCAACATCCCGGTCAACATGGAGCTGTGCCGCAAGCTGGGCCTGCAGAAAGAAACCTATTCGGTCGCCATCCCGCTGGGGGCGACCATCAACATGGCCGGCGCGGCCATCACCATTTCGGTGTTGACGCTGGCGGCGGTCAATACGCTGGGCATTGCGGTGGACCTGCCTACAGCGTTGTTGCTGAGCGTGCTGGCGGCGGTGGGTGCCTGCGGTGCCTCCGGCGTACCGGGTGGTTCGCTGCTGCTGATTCCGTTGGCGTGCAGCCTGTTCGGCATTTCCAATGATGTGGCCATGCAGGTGGTGGGCGTGGGCTTCGTGGTCGGTGTGGTGCAGGACTCGGCCGAGACCGCGCTCAATTCGTCCACCGACGTGGTGTTTGTCGCTACGGCCGAGCAGGCACGTGGGCGCGGCTGAGCGGGATGCGCCAGCGGCTTACACCAGCGGTAAGGATTGGGTTGTCGATAGCGCTGGCGACCGGCCTGTACGGCATTTCCTTCGGCGCGCTGGCGGTGGCCTCGGGCTTCAGCGTGGCGCAGACGGCCGCGCTGAGTCTGTTGATGTTCACCGGCGGCTCGCAGTTCGCTTTCATAGGCGTGATCGCTGCCGGCGGTGCGGGCAGCGCCGCCTTTGGTGCCGCCACGTTGCTGGGTATCCGTAACGCGGTGTACGGCGCGCAGATCAACCGCATGCTGCGGCCGCGCGGTTGGGTGCGGCCGCTGGCGGCGCAGGTGACGATTGATGAGTCCGCAGCCACCGCTGCCAGCCAGCCGGACCTGGACGAACAGCGGCGCGGCTTCTGGGTGGCAGGCGTGGGCGTGTATCTGCTGTGGAATCTGTTCACCCTGGTCGGCGCGTTACTGGGCGATGCCCTGGGCGACCCGCGGCGCTGGGGCTTGGATGGTGCGGCGGTGGCGGCGTTTTTGGCGTTGCTGTGGCCGCGCCTGCGTTCGCGCGAGCCGGTGGCCATCGCCATCGTGTGTGCGCTGGTGACCATGTTGGCCCTGCCGTGGGTGCCGGCGGGCGTGCCGATTCTGCTGGCTGCGGCGGTTGCTGCGGTGTGGGGCTGGTTTGGTCGCGGCCCGGCCGATGAAGGGCTGGAGCCGGATGTGGCGCCTCCGCACAGCGCGGAGAGTCCGCGATGACGCTGTGGGGTTGGATCGTACTGGCCTGCGTTGCGGCGTGGGCACTCAAGTTCGCCGGCTATCTGGTGCCGGTGCGCTGGATGGAGTCGCCACGCATGAGCCGAGTGGCGGGTACGTTGACCATCGGTCTGCTGGCATCGCTGACCACCATGAATGCTCTGTCGGCCGGGCAGGGGCTGGCGTTTGACGCGCGCATCGGCGCGCTGCTGGTGGCGGCAGTGGCGTTGGCGCTACGGGCGCCATTTCTACTGGTGGTGGTGCTGGGTGCGGTCGCTGCGGCGTTGATCCGCCTGTTCTAGCGCGTCCTGTTCCCAGCGCGGCGCCTTCCGGCCAGGCTCAGAAGCGCTGGCTCGGCATCAAGAAGCGCCACTGGCCTTCGGGCATTTTGCTCAGGCCGATGCGGCCGATGCGCAGGCGGCGGATATGCATGGCCTGCAGACCCACTTCGTTGCACATGAACTGCAATTGGCCCGGGCGCACATCCTTGATGGCAAAACGCAGGCGCTGCTCGCTCTGCCAGCTCACCTTGCAAGACGGCAACATGCGGCCTTCAAAACGCAGGCCCTGGGTGAGGCGCGACATCGCCCACGGGCTGGGTTCGCCTTCCACATCCACCATGAACTCCTGTTCCAGGGTGGGGCCGGTTTCCAGCAGATGCCGGCGCACGCGCCAATCCTGGGTCAGCACCACCAGCCCGTTGGCGGCATCGTCCAGCGGCATCGGTACTTCCAGACGCTGGAAATGACGGCGCAGCAGCCGCTGGTTGGCGGCATAGTCGGTGAAATGGCTGCTTTCTTCGATCAGCGCCAGCATCTGGCCGGGGCCGACGCCCGCAGGCTTGTTCAACAGGAAGGTGGCCGGCTCGGCGCCATCGGTGTTGGCGTTGTCAGCCAGCGTCACCACTTCGTCGGTGACCATGGTCTGCGGGGTGTCCACCACCACGCCATCCACGCTGACCCAGCCGCCCTCGATGTATTGCTGGGCTTGGGTGCGCGAGCATTCAAGCTGCGCGCACAGGCGTTTGTCGAGACGGATGGGCGAGGTCATGGCTACGGTGTTCTACGGCGGGCGGCGAGTGTAGCGCCGATGCGGCACGGTCGCGAACGCGGGGTCAGCGTGGTTCGTGCTCCAAAGCGGTCAGATACAGGCGCATGTCGAACTCCAACTGGTGATAGTCCGGCTCCATGTGCAGGCACAGCTGGTAGAAGGCCTTGTTGTGGTCGGACTCTTTGATATGCGCCAGCTCGTGCACCACGATCATCCGCAGAAACTCCGCCGGGGCCTCGCGGAACACGCTGGCAATGCGGATTTCGCGGCTGGCCTTGAGCTTGCCACCGTGGTTGCGGGAGATGGCGGTATGCGTGCCCAGCGCATGTTTGACCACCTGCAGCTTGCCGTCATACAGCACCTTGCCCAGCGGTGATGACTGGCGCAGATGGCGGTCTTTCAGCGCCTGCACGTAGTCGTAGAGCTGGCGGTCGTTGCGCACGGCATGGGGTTCGGCATAACGCCGGCGCACGGCTTCGCCAAGCTTGTTTTCGGCCAGCAGCTCGCGGGCGCGTTGCTGCAAGGGCTCGGGATAGCCATTCAGGTACTTCAGGGTCAGCATCGTGGAGGCGGATTCATGGGCGGGGCGGTGAACGGGCCGCTATCATGGCAGCCATCGGCAACTGAACACGAATACGACGATGGCAAAGGCAAATCCGCTGCAGGAACAACTGCTCAAGGCTGGGCTGGTCAAGAAATCCCAGGTGTCCCAGGTCGCGCGCGAGCAGGTCAAGGCCCGCCACGGCAAAGGCCCGGCAGTGGCGACCGAAAGCCAACGCGAGGCCGACCGCGCGCGCGCTGAAAAGGCGGACAAAGACCGCGAGCTGGCCGCCGAGCGCAACGCCCAGCGTCGTGCCGAGGAACTGCGCGCGCAGGCGCGGCAGATCATCAGCGACCGTAAACTGCCGCGTGGTGGCGAGCTGGAATACCGCTTCAACGATGGAGAGGTGATCCGCACCCTGCTGGTCACCGAGGCCCTGCGCAAGCAGCTGGCGGCCGGTGCGCTGGTCATCGTGCGTCACGGCGAAGGCTTTGAGCTGCTGCCGCGCGTGGCCGCCGAGCAGGTGCGCACGCGTGCGGCCGAGCTGATCGTGCTCGACCACGGCCAGAGTGAGGATGCGCCGATCTCTACCGGTAACGCCGAGGACGACGCCTATTACGCGCAGTTCCAGGTACCTGACGATCTGATGTGGTGAAGCGCGCGCGGCTGCGTTGATCTGCCACTCAGGCAACTGCGCTAGGCTGGACCCCGGTTACTACGGAGCATCCAGCCATGGCCACCGGATGGGCGGGCGACACCGCCGTTCAGGATCAAATTGACGCCACGGTCGAAGACGCGATCAAGCGCGCCCGCAGCCGCATGCCCAGCGGGCCGGGCCTGGAGCATTGCGAAGAATGTGATGCGCCCATTCCCGAGGCGCGGCGCAAAGCGGTGCCCGGTGTGCGCCTGTGCATCGCCTGCCAGCAGGCGCATGACGCCGAAGAAGCCGCCGCCAGCGGTTACAACCGCCGAGGCAGCAAGGACAGCCAACTGCGTTAGGGCTTGCCGTCCTGCGAGGGCAGCAGCGCGTTGAGGTATTGCTTCTGGATTACCGGCCGCAGCAGACGCGGCCGTTCCATCAACACAAAGCGCACGCCTTTGACTGTCTGCGGCGCGGCCTTGGCAACGAAGCCAAACTTCTCGTAAACCGGTACGGCCACTTCCGATGAGTTGACCGTGTATTCGCGCCGCCCGTGGATGCGTAACGCGTGCTCCCACAGGTGCCGGGCGATGCCTTGATGGCGCGTGGTACGGCTCACGAAAAGATGATGGATATGGCTGCCGTCGCGCATTGCGAACATGCCGCACAGCCGACCATCGTCTTCGACCACATAGTGCGCAAACTGCGGTGACGCCACGCGCTGCGCGAAGCTGTCAGCGGTGAGCGTGGCAAGGAAGGCATGCGCGCTGGCGCCGGTGTCGGCATCCAACAGATGCCGGGCCAGCGGCGTGACCAACGCGCTCAACGCAGCTGCATCGGCCGCTGTTGCATCACGCAGTGTGCTGGTTGCATCCATCGGTCATCCCCGCTGCCCTGTCACTGCGGCAAGCATAGCGGCAGCGGCGTGCAACAGGCGCGAACTCAGTGCGCGCCGCCGGACAGACGGAAGCTGTCCTTCCAGCGCAGCAGCGCAAACGCGCACCACAGCAGACCTGCGGTGGCCAGCAGCCCGCCGACCAGACCAATGTGCTGCATACCCAGATGCAGGCTGACCTGGCTGCCGATCAACGCACCGGCACCAATGCCGATGTTGAAGATGCCCGAGAACAAGGCCATCGCCACGTCGGTGGCATCGGAGGCCAGGTTGAGTACCTTGGACTGCATGGCCAGCGCGAAGGAGATCATCGCCACGCCCCACACCGACACCAGCACATACAGCATCCAGACATTGCCCAGGCCGCTGCGCAGCAGCAACAGGCAGGCGGCCAACGTACCGATGGCGGTCAACAGAAAGCCGCGTGGCCAGCGCATGCCATAGCGCGAAAACAGCACGCTGCCGACGAAGCCCATGCCGCCAAACAACAGCAGCACCAGCGTGGTGACATGCGCATCCAGCCCGCCAATCTTCTGCACGAACGGCTCGATGTAGCTGTAGCCGGTGAACTGCGCCGAGATCACCACGGCCACCAACACATACAGCGCCATCAACGCCGGGCGCCGCAGCAGCAATGGCAGGCTGCTGGCCGAGCCGCTGTTCTGGCTGGGCAGGGCGGGCAGCAGGCGCGCCAGCACCACCATCACCAGCAGCGCGACACCGCCGATAGCCATGAAGGTGACGCGCCACCCCAGCCATTCGCCGACGATGCGGCCCAACGGAATGCCCAGCACCATTGCCACCGAGGTGCCGGTTGCCAACAGGCCAAGCGCCTGCGCACGCTTGCCCTCCGGGGCAACGCGCACCGCCAACGAGGCGGTGATGGACCAGAACACCGCATGCGCCAGCGCAATACCGACGCGGCTGGCCATCAATACCGGATAACTCCACGCCACGCCGGACAGCACATGGCTGGCAATGAACAGCGCAAACACGCCCAGCAACAGTTTTCGACGGTCGAAGTTGCGGGTGAGCAACATGCACGGCAGCGAGGTCAGCGCCACCACCCAGGCATAGATGGTCAACATCAACCCGACATGCTCGATCGGCATGCCGAACGCACCGCCGATGTCACTCAACAGCCCGACCGGCACGAACTCGCTGGTGTTGAACACGAAGGCCGCCAACGCAAGTGCGATGACGCTGAACCAGCGTTGGCGGTCATTGCGCTCGGCCGCCGTCACGGCAACAGGCGATGTGGTGTCTGCCGGGCAGGCAGAGCAGGGGGTATTGGCAGGAGAGGACATGGTTGACGGAGCGAGCGGTCAAGACGACCGGGGGACAGGCGGGATTTTCGCATGCTGCGCCGCAGCACGAGTGGGATGCTGTGGTTCAGCGGCCACTCGCTGCTGGAAATTCACGGGGCCAAGCCGGAAATGAGCGGATCAAGCCCCTCTCCGGTTGCGGGAGAGGGGTTGGGGTGAGGGCCTCGCCTCAAAAAGCCATCAGCTGATGCGATGAGGAACGCCTCGCCCCATGTCCAGGTGGCGAATCAATCGTCGCAGCCAATCGCGCCTCAGCCATCCCCTTCAATCGCGCCCTGCGCCACATCACCGCCACGCCAGCGGCGCAGGCCACGCTGGAAGAACAGGCTGTTGGGAATCTGCATCAAGGTGCCTTCGGCGGGGCCACCGATCTCCTGCAGGGTGGTGTAGATCAGGTTGATGTCGATGACGCTGCCCTTCAGCCCCGGCTTCTCGCCGTTTTCCAGCAGCTCGATCTGGTCACCCAAGCGGAAGGGCCGGGTGGTGAAGATCAAAAAGGTGCAGAAGATGTTGGACAGCACGCTCCACGCCGCGAAGAACGCCACCGCGCCCACGGCGGCAAAGCCGGTGAAGGCGGTCCACAGCACCGAGGGCTGGACGCCGATGGCATTGAGAATCGCCAGAAGCGACACCGTCCAGATGATGAAACTGGACAACCGCCGAATGGCTATTTCAATGGGCTGCGGCAAGGTGTAGTGACGCCCCAGGCGGGACAACAATCGCCGCATCAGCAGGCGCAGCAACAAGGCCACCAGCAGAATCACAACGATGTTCAACCCGGTGGTCAGCGGTTCGATCCAGGTATGCATCGTGGGCGGCAGGTACTGCTTCATCATCAATCTCCTTACAGACTGCACGTGCTCCGGGGGGGCGTGCAGAAAGCCGGCTGAACGGCCAGAGGGTGGTCGTGCCGACACATCCGGGCATCACCCGCACACGCGGGGAGGGATGCCACACGCATGAACCGGCAACGGTGGGGACGGGGATTGTCGGCGATGCCCGTGCGGACTGCCAATGCGGCTTTAAACCTTTTGCCCGGCAGCTGCATCCAATGGATATGCTCAACGCCACCGTGACCGCCGCCGCCCTTACATCGCCCGCCGTGGACGACGCTGAGCTGGCCCGCGCCGCCGCTGCTGGCGATGTGCACGCCTACGAGCGCATCTACCGCCGCCACGCGCCGAGGTTGAACGCGTTGCTGTGGCGGCTATGCGGTGGCAATGCCGCCCGCGCCGAGGATGTACTGCAGGAAACCTTCATCCAAGCCTGGCGCAAGTTGCCGCAGTTTCGCTTTGAGAGCGCGCTGGCCACATGGCTGCATCGTTTGGCGGTGAACACCGCGCTGATGGAGTTACGCGCCAGCGCAGCGTTTGAATCGCTGGATGCCGGTGATGACGGCAGGGAGCAGCTCTCGGACATGGCCGCACCCGCGCGTTGCCACGCCACCGGCATGGATCTTGAGCGCGCGCTGCAGACCTTGCCACCGCGCGCCCGGGCAGTGCTGGTGCTGCATGACATAGAAGGTTGGAAACACCAGGAAATCGCCACGGAGCTGCAGATGGCCGTTGGCAGTTCCAAAGCACAGCTGCATCGTGCCCGCGGCCTGCTGCGGGTACGGCTTGGAGACGCACAATGAACCCGAACGACAACGAACACGATAGCGACGATCTGGCCCAGCGCCTGCGCGAGCTGCCCGCTGAGCGCATCCCGCCTGCCGCGGTATGGCAACGCATTGCCGCTGAACTGCAGCATCCCCGGCAGCCGCAGCCGGTGGTGATAACGCCGTCGATGCTGCGGCCCGCTACGCACAGGCCGCCACGTCGCTGGCCCTGGTTTGCCGGTGCGGCAGCAGCGGCTGTGCTGGCCTTGGTCGGCTCGGCAGCGTTGTGGCAGCCGCAGGAGCGAGCGCCGCCGGTTTCACCGTTGCAGGCACAGGCCAAGGCGTTGACGCGTGATTACGGGCTGGCCATCGCAGCGATTCCGCAGGACAGCGTGCCTGCCGAGCTGCTGCCGGCGTTGCAGGAGCTGGATGCCAGCGCAGGTGATATCCGCCGCGCCATTGAAATAAGCCCGCAGGCAGGTTTTCTGCTCGGGCAACTGCAGCGCACCTATGCGCTGCGTCTTGAACTTACCCGGCAAGGCCTCGGCGGCGCCGGACTTTCCACGTGAAGGAGTACCCCATGAACGCCTCCCTGAGGAATCTGCTGGTCGCCACGCTGTTGCTTGCGCCTGCATCGACGGTCTTTGCGCAGAGCGCGGTCAACCAGCGCTTGCCGTTATCCAGTGGTGGCCGGGTTGAACTGAGCAACATCGCCGGCTCGGTCACCGTACGCGGCTGGGACCGCAATGAAGTGCAGCTCACCGGCACACTGGGCGATGGCCAGCGGCTGGAGGTGGAGAACAGCGCCAACCGCGTGCAGCTGAAAGTGGTGTACCCGAATGGGCGCAGCAATCGCGGCGCGGTGCTGGAGCTGCACGTGCCGCGCGCGTCGCAGTTGCAGACCAGTACCGTGAGTGCCGACGTGGATGTCGCCGACATTGATCTGCGTCGCCTGCAGGCCACCACCGTGAGCGGTGACATCACTGCAAACGGTCAGGCCAATGAAGTGGAGCTCAATGCGGTCAGCGGAGCGATCCGCTCACAGCTGCGCACCTCCCGGTTGGAGCTGCGTACGGTGAGCGGCAGCATCAATGCCGCAGGCGGAAGCGGCGGCGAGGTGATGGCCAATTCGGTGTCCGGCGGCATTACGCTGGATCTGTCAGTGGTGCAGCGGCTCAATGCGGAAACCGTGTCCGGCAGGCTGGGCGTGCGCAGCGCAGGCCTGCAGCCGGGTGGCCGCATCAATCTGGAAACGGTGAGTGGCTCGGTGACGCTCACCCTGCCAACCCGCACCTCGGCCCAGTTGAAGGCCAACACTTTCAGCGGCGACATCACCTCTGATGTCGGCAAAGTAGAGCGCCCGCGTTACGGCCCCGGCAGCAGCCTGGATGCACGCATCGGCGGTGGCGATGGTGATATCTCCGTGACCTCGCACTCGGGCGATGTGCGGGTCAGTTTGGGTGGTCGTTGAGCGGTGGACGTTTTTTTGAAGTCAGATTAAAAACTCCCTCATCCGCCCCTTCGGGGCACCTTCTCCCTTGAAAGGGAGAAGGGAAAGCTCGGGCGCCGCAGAGATCAATAGCCCCTCTCCCGCTGGCGGGAGAGGGGTTGGGGGTGAGGGCAGCTTCTGCTGATGCCCCAGGCAGTGCCTCAGCTTTTCGCCGCCGCCAACGCCAAGCCCTGCACCACGCCGAACGACGGATCGCCGTGCACCAGCGTTGCGCCGGGAAATGCCGCCGCCGCGGTGCGCTGCACATAGCCGGCGCGTGACATGCCGCCGGTAAGGAACACTGCGGCGGGATCATGCCCAATGTCCTGGCGCACCTGCAGCAGCAGTGCTTCCAACTCAGCCAGATAATTGCCGGCGGCCTGGGTCAGATGCGGTGCGTCTGTGTCCACATTCAAACCCGGCTCGATGAAGTCCAGCACGCTGGCATGGCGATCGTTGCTGCTCAGCGCGATCTTGCAGTGCTCCACAGCGCGATACAGCCGCGCGGTGTTGCCGGTGTCCTGCAGCGCCTGCAGGCGCGTACCATACGGCGCATCCACCGCGGCATAGTCGTGCTGGCGGAAATCACGTTGGCGCGGCATGTCCTGCACCATTGCTGCTTCCACATAGTGATGCGCCGGTACGCGGGTGATGCCGCGACCGAACAGCGGCATGTAGCCGGCCAGGCTCAGCGCAAGGTCGATATCGGTGCCGCCGCGCGCGATACCCCAGGCGCGGTGGATCTGCGGTGGTTGTGTGCCGCCGACGCTGGCGTGGGCGATGTCGGTGGTACCGCCGCCGACGTCCACGATCACCGCTTCGTGGCGGCTGTCGCTGACGGCGTGATAATGCATGGCGGCAGCGGCCGGCTCTTCCAGAAATTCAACCTCATCAAAGCCCGCCGCCAATGCCGCGCCGCGCAGGATATCCAGCGCCTGCGCATTGCCGGCCTCACCAATCGAACTGCGGAACTGCACCGGGCGACCGAGCAGGGCGCTGCGCACGTTTTGGCCGAGCTGCTTGGAGGCAGTCAGGCGGATGTGTTCAAGAATGTGCGTGGCGATACCGGTGATGGTCTGCTTGGCGCGCGGGTGCAGGTTGTAGCCGAGCATCGACTTGGGGCTCTGTACCAGGTTGCCTTCGTTCTCCTCGAAGTAGGCTTCCAGCGCGTCGTCACCGTACACGGCGTTCTGCAGCAGGGTGGTGGAGCTTTGTGGCTCGCGGATGCGCTCTTCCATCCACTGCCGGCGCACCACGCGCATGGCATCACTGCGCAGTTGATCGTGGCTGCGCTGGGTGCCGGCAGCGCGGGCGTCGCGGCGGCCCGATTCCATCAGCTCGTCCAGCTGCTGCTCAAGTGCGGGCGTCAGCTCGAAATCGTTGGGGTCGCGCATCACCTCGGGGAAGTACACCGTGGTGCGGAACTGCAGCGCGTCGCCAAATTGCACCGGCACTACTTTGCCATCGATATGGGCGGCGGCGGCCGAGTTGCTGGTGCCGAAGTCAATGCCAAGTTTCATGGAGCGATTTCTGTTGCTTAAGCGGCCGCGCACTTTACTACGCGGCAGGGCCTGCGGCGTGAGAGCGAGCGTGAGCGGCTACAATGGCCGGCCCTCTTCATGTTCCGGGAGCTGTCATGTCCGTCTCTTCCTGCCCGCAGTGCTCGCTGCAGAACGTCTACCCCGATGGTGCGCTGTGGGTCTGCGCCGATTGCGGCCACGAATGGACGCCCGGTGAAGCGGCCGCCGACGCGCTGGTCGTGCGCGACAGCAACGGTAACGTGCTGGTTGCCGGCGACACGGTCACCGTCATCAAGGACCTGAAAGTGAAGGGCTCCTCCATCCCGCTCAAGCAGGGTACGGTGATCCGCAACATCCGCCTGGTGGAAGACGATGCTGAAAACATCGAGGGCAATTCAGACAAGATCAAAGGCCTGGTGCTGAAGACCTGCTTCCTGCGCAAGGCGTGAGGTCAGAAGTGAGTGGTGAGTAGGAGCCGCCGTTGGGCTGCTCGGTTTGATCGCTATCTCACTACTTCAATGTGACGCATGGCGTGCTTCCATGCGCCGGATGCCTTCCAGCTTGCTCTGGTAAATGGCCCGTTGCTCGTCGCTGCCTGACAAGGCGCGGGCACGGGTCATTTCACGTTCGGCCAGCCGGTTGTTGCCGCTGAGGAAATACGCGCGTGCCAGACCGAAATGGAACTGATGCGCGCGCCCGTACAGCCGCACCGCCTTGCGGTAGTAGTGCGCTGCCAAGGTGTAGTCGGCGGCGCGTTCGGCCGCAACGCCCTGCATGAACTGGTAGAACGGGTCTTTGTTGCGGGTGCGCTCCAAACGCGTCTGCAGCAGCGCGGCGCCGCGTGTGTCGCCCATCTGCAGGAATAATTTTGCAGCGTTGTGCAGGGACGGAGCATGGTTCCTGTTGATGGACAGTGCCTTCTCGAAATCCTGACGCGCGGCAGCCAGATCGTTGACCCGCGAATCCAGCACGCCCAAGTTGCTCCAGGCCGGTACGAAGCGTGGCTCCATCTGCAGCGACATATCGAAGTATCGGCGCGCGGCGGCATAGTCGTGCGCGGCCAGTTGGTCGGCGCCGCGGTTGTTGTAGAAGTGGGCGAGGGCGCGCTGGTCGGTGATCTGCCGGGGGCCCCGGCTGTCGTAGAGCACGTTGCTGTCCAGGTCCATGGTGGCGAGGCGGCCATTCACGCGCAGCCCGGCGTTGACATGCCCGGCGTTGAAAATCAGCCCCTGCTCCTGGTACCAGGTGACCACCTGGCCCACCTCCTGCACGTTGGCTTCCAAGCCGATCTCGCGGGAAAGGGCGACGAACAGCAGGGTGAACGACAGGCAGTTGGCACGGCGCTGCTGCCAGGTTTCGGCGATAGTCAGTGTGGCCTCGGTGTCATAGCGCAGGCCCAGCCCATCGGGCAGGAAGATCAGCTCAACCAAGCGTTGCAGGCGTTTTTCCGGCGAGTTGGTGCTGTTTGTCACCCGTTCGCGCAGCAGCGCTTTGATCTCCGGCGGCACCGCCATGATCTGTGCGGGCGCAGGAATGTCCACGGCGGCCTGCGGCGGGGGCGCGGGTGAAAGCGAGCTGACGGCGAGCAGGGCAAAAGCGTTCCAACCGATCATGGCGACCACCTGCAGGTTGCTGCGGCGGTTTGAGTGTATGCCTGCAAAAGCGGTCCGGCGTGAGGGTTGGATCACGCAGCTGTGAGGTGATCTAGGCGGCTGTCGAAGGGGGATATCAACCGCATCGTGGGGCTTCTTGCCGCCGGCCGAACCGAACAGGGCAGGCTCGGCGGGCCATCCACAGGCGGTGTGGATCAGCCCTTGGCAAACATGTGGATAACCTTCGGCAGGGCCCGCAGCGCCTGGCTTGCCGAGTGCTGGCTATTATTTGTCCAGCAGGCGTCCCGGTGACGGTTGGGGTCTGCTAGTATCCGCGGCCCCAGTCAGTATCGGCGGCCGTGGTCAATGGCCATGCCGGCGGCTTTCGACGCGAAACCATGAACAAGTTCCTTCCCTCTGACCAGGCACAGCTTTCGCTGGGCATTGGCAGCGACATCCCCACCGAGCGCCTGTTTTTTGCGGTGCTGCCGGATCCGCACACCGCCGAGCGGGTTGCCGAGCTGGCCGATGGGCTGCGCGACGAGCATGGGCTGGAAGGGCATCCGTTGGCATGCGAGCGCCTGCATATCACCCTGCACCACGTCGGCGATTACGCCGGCCTGCCGCCGAGTCTGTTGGCCAAGATGCGCCAGGCCGCCGGCCGGGTGCGGATGCCGGAGTTCGAGGTCTGCTTTGACCAGGTGGGTAGTTTTGCCGGCAAGCACCAGAACCCGTTTGTGTTGCGCAGTGAATACGGCGCCGAGCTGCTGACCGGCCTGCACGGCGAACTGGCGCGCTGCCTGCAAGGCGTTGGCGGCAAGACCGATCCGCGTTTCACCCCGCACATGACGTTGCTGTACGACAAACGCCGCATGCCGATCCAGCCGGTACAGCCGCTGCGGTGGTTCGTGCGCGAGTTCGTGCTGATCCGCAGCTTCCTCGGCCAGAGCCGCTATCAGCTGGAAGGCCGCTGGCAGCTGGGCTGAGCTGGCTTGGTGAGTGAAGGCGCTAGCCTCGTCCCGACGCACTTCTCTTCACTCACTCCTGCATCTAAGGCAGGATGCGCGCATGGATACCACCTCGCTGCCGCTGTCCCTGCCGCCGCAACAGTTGGCCGAGCTTGAGGCCGCTTACGCGCAGCCGCCGCGCGCGTATCACAACATCGGCCACGTGCAGGCGGTGTTGCATCACTATCGCGATGTCGCGCAGGGTCCGGGCTGGCAGCAGCCGCGTGAGGTCGCGCTGGCGGTGCTGTACCACGACGCGATCTATGAGGCGGGGCGCAGCGACAACGAGCTGCGTTCGGCACAGCTTGCCGTTGCCGCCATCGAACGTTGGTTGCCCGATGCAGGCGTGGACGCTGCGCGGGTGGCGACGCTTATCGAACTCACCGCACGCCACGGGCAGTTGCGGGCTGAAGAGCTCGACGCCGATGCGGCGCTGTTTCTGGACAGCGACATGGCCATTCTCGGCGCGCCGCCGGCAATATTTGATGCCTACGATCGCGGCATCGCGCAGGAATACAGCGGCAAGGTGCCTGGCTTTGTGTTCCGCATCAACCGGCGCCGCTTCCTGAAAGGTGTGTTGGCGCAGCCGCGTATCTTCTTCAGCGCGTTCTTCCATGAACGCTATGACGCCGCTGCGCGCGCCAACCTGCGCCGTATCACCAGCTGAGTGGTGCGGTTTGGCTAAAATGCACCGTACCGTGCTGCCGAGCTGGCCTGTTGGCCGTAGTGATGACTCCAAACCCTGCCACCGACGCTGATCCCCGCCCGCTGCCGCCCGAGGCCCCTGGCCCCAACGAGTGCTGCGGCAGCGGCTGCCCGCTGTGTGTGTTGGATCTGTATTCCGACGAGCTGGCGCAGTACCGGCAGGCCTTGGCTGCGTGGAAGTTGCGTCACCCCGACGCGGCGGATTGATCAGCCCGCTACAACGTTTCTTTAGTGGCGACAGGCGTAGGCTGCAGTTTCTTCCTGACGAGAACCTGTCCATGGCGCGTGCATTGCTGGGCATGATGATGGCGCTTGCCGCGCAGTCGATGCCGGTGTTGGCGGCAGAGCAGGTCAGTCACGGCCGTTTTGAGAACGTGCCGGTGCAGTTGCCCGAAGGCTCGCCGCAGCGGGTGGTGCTGTGGTTTTCCGGCAATGAAAAGCCGGCACAGCGGCAGGCGCGACTGCAGGCGCTACGCGACGATGGTGCGATGGTGGTGGACATCGACACCGCCCATCTGCAGCACGTCTTGACCAAGGACAAAGGCCGCTGCGGTTTCTCCGCAGGCGATGTGGAAAATTTCTCCCGCTACGTGCAGGCCTATTACCGCGTGCCGACCTACCGTCTCCCGATTCTGGGCGGTGACGGCGCGGGCGCGGCATTGGCCTATGCAGTGGCAACCCAGGCTCAGCCGCAGGTGTTTGCCGGGTTGCTGACCGAGGGCTTCTGCCCGCAATGGCACGCAGCAACGATGATGTGTGGTGATGCCATAGATGGCCGCGCGCTGTTGCCGCAACCGCTGCGTTTCCCTTGGTTGTCGGCAGTGGCCGGCAGCCATCACGCATGCCCTGCGCAGGTTGTGGATGCGTTTGTAAGTGCCGTGCCATTGGCGCGGCAGTTCAAGCGCACACGCAGTGGCGATGCGTTGCCGGGCGAGGTTGCTGCCGCCCGCGTGCTGGGTGCGCAACGTGGCGTCAGTCTGCCGCCGGTGCCGCAGGCGTTGGAGGGTTTGCCGTTGGTGGAAGTGCCGGCCAGCGGACAGGGCGACACGTTCGCGATCTTTGTCTCCGGCGATGGCGGTTGGGCGGGCCTGGATAAAGAAGTGGCTGATGCATTGGCGCAGGCCGGCGTGTCGGTGGTGGGCGTGGATTCGTTGCGTTACTTCTGGAGTGCGCGCACGCCGGCGGGTTTTGCGGCGGATCTGGATCGCATCGCGCAACATTACGCACGCCAGTGGCAGCGGCCGAAGCTGTTGCTGGTGGGCTTCTCGCAAGGCGCGGACGTGCTGCCTGCAGCCATCAATAAGCTGCCGCAAAACACGGCCTCCATGCTGCGCATGACCGCGCTGATGTCAGCGGGCACGCGCGCGGATTACGAATTCCACGTCAGTAACTGGATTGGCGGCGGTGATGACGACGGGTTGCCGATTGCACCGGAGCTGCTCAAACAATCACCGCAACGCACGTTGTGCATTTACGGCGCGAACGACGATGGCGCGCTGTGTCCGCAACTGCCAGCAGGCAGTGCGCAGGTGGTGAAGCTGCCCGGTGACCATCATTTTGAAGGTGATTACGCAGCGCTGGCGCGGGTGATTCTGCAGCAGTTGAAAACCTCCCGCCCGTAGGTGGCTGACTGCAGTTGCGTCAATGCTGCCGGCGCGGGTCCAGTGAAATCAACCGGGTGACATCCAGCAATGCGGCGGGCAGGTGCATACCGCCGGGCGCGGCGAGATAGCGTGGGCGCCAGTCGGGCGAGAACTTCGACTTGAAACGGCGCAGGCCCCCAAAGCCATAGAAGCGTTCGCCGTGGCGCGCCACCAGGTTGGCGAAGCGGTTCCAACGGCCGGCCAGACGATGCTCGGCCAAACCGGTGAGCGGCGCCATGCCCAGCGAGAAGCACGTATAGCCGTTTGCCGCACCCCACAGGAACAGCTCGATGAACAGGAAGTCCATCGTGCCTTTGGGTGCGTCGGCGCGATGGCGCATCAAATCTACCGACAGCTCATGCCCGGCCGGCGCTTGCCAGACATTGGCAAAGGCCACGATGCGGCCTTCGTTTTCGACCACAGCGACCGGGAACCGGCACAGATACGCATCATCAAAACTGCCCAGCGAGAAGCCTTTTTCCTCACCGGATTTATCGTCCAGCCAACTATCCGAGATGGCCTGCAATTGCGGCAGCAGTGGCGGTACATCTGCGGTATCCAGCAGACGAAAACTCAACGCCGAGCGCTTGCCGCGATTCCATGCTTGCCGCAGGTCGGCGCGGGTGCTGCCGGCGAGGCTGAAATCCTGCAGCGGCACCATTGCTTCTTCGCCCAGTTTCACCAGCGACAGGCCGAGGTCGAGGTAGGTCTGCCAATGCATGTCTCCGGTTTGGTAGAACACCGGGCGCAGGCCGAGGCGGTCGGCTTCTTCGCGGAATTTCCAGATCAACTCGCGCACCACCTCAGGTGGCCCCACCGGGTCACCCATCGACACCAGCGAGCCGCCGTAACGCTGCATCATCACGAAGCCATCGCCCTGCGCGCTGCGCAGGATGGCTTTGTCACCCGTCATTGACAGGCAAGCCTGGGTGTCGTGCGCCTGCGCAAGCACCGGGCGCAACTGCTCAAGCGTTGCGGCATCGGGGGTTGGCAACGGGCCCCGGGTGCTGTGCAGCAGGCGCGCCAGGCCAAACACAATCACCACCATGCTGATCAACAGCAATGCCCGCAATGCGCGCGGTGCATTGCCGGAAGTGGCGAACTGCCACCACAGCTCATTTTGATATTCGACATGGCTGTAGACGAAGAACAGCAGCCACACCGTTGCCACCAGCACCAGCGCGATATTGCGCAGCCACGGCCATGACCAGGCTTCGTCCAGCAGCGCGCCTTCGCGGTAGAACTCGCGTCGCGCTGCCCACAGGGCGATGGCGACCACCGGCAGCGCTGATGCCACCAGCAGGTGACCGCCGCGCAGCCATGCCGGCAGTGGCAGGGCCACGCACAGCACCAAGGCGATCAGCCATGCGGCATGGCTGCGCCGCTGCAGGCCTTGCCCGATCAACAGCAGGGCGACACCGCCCAAGCTGCCGAGCAGGTGCGAGGTTTCAATCAACGGCAGTGATGCCGGCAGGACGCGATGGCGTGGCACCGGCAGGGTGCCGTCGATCACCAGCAAGGCGCCCACCGCAAACACCGCCAGCGCGATGACCTGTGGCAGCCACGGCCGCACCACGCTCCACGCCACACCGGCACCACTGCGTAGCGGGCGCCGCACACTGGCCACGGCGGCGAGCAATGCCGACAGCAGCAACGGCAGCAGGTAATAGGTGACACGGTAGGCCACCGCTGCGGCGAGGATGGCCGCAGGCGCTATCTGCGGCAGCAGCTTGAGCAGGCTCCACTCAAACACCCCCAAGCCGGCCGGCACGGTGGAGATCAAACCGGCCACCACCGCCACCAGGTACAGGCCGATGAATCCGATGAAACCCACGTCGGCCTGTGCCGGCAACAACACATAAAACGCCGCAGACGCCAGCGCCAGTTCGACAAGGCTCAGCGCAGTGACTTCCAATACCGTGCGCCGGTCGGGAATCCAGATGTGATGCGTGCGCCAACCGATGCGGCGGCCTTGCGCGCCCACCACGGCGAGCATCACCGGGAACAGCAGCAACAAGCCAATGCCAAGTGCCCGCACGGCGGCAATGCTGATCGGCAACGCGCGCGCTGCTGCGCTGGGCTCCAGCCACAGTGCCAAACCCAGCAGCAACCATGCGCCGAACACAAAGCCCAAGGTGGACATCAGTACCACCTGGCCCACCTCGGCAAAGCTGAGTCCCGCGCGGCCGTAACTGCGCAGGCGGATGGCGCCGCCGGTCAACGCGGCAAAGCCCAGCGTCTGCCCAGCGGCATGAGCCAGAAAGGCGGTAACACCAATGCGACCGGCGGGCAGGCGTTGCTCAGCCCTGCGCAGGCCAATGGCATCAAAGCCGATCAGGCACGCATAACTTGCCAGGCCCAACAGGGTCGCGGCCAGCAACTGCGCCCACGACAAACCTTTCAGGGCAGTGCGGATCTGGTGATAGCCGTGGTCGTCAAACTGCCCGGCCAATGCGTGCAGCGCCATGCCCATGACCGCCAAGGTGAGGGCAACTGTCAGCAGCCGGCGCCAGTTCCCTGTTTTCAGATCCGGTTCGACAGAAGTAGCACTCATGTGCGGCGTTGGCTGAGCAGGTGCGCCGGCTTGGCGCGGGTGGTCAAGACTATCGCTGGCGCGTGACGGTGACGCAAAGCCGTGATGCGCGCATTTTTTGTTCCTTCAGCCTGCAGCCGTGATGCCCGCCGCCTACACTTGCCTGATTCCACCGCCGCGATGGACCTACATGCAGACCCTCGCACCGCGCCTGTGGCGATACCCGCAGGCGAGCCTTGCCCTGGTAGTGACCGCGCTGCTGCTGTTTGTTGCCTGCGCCACCTGGCTGCAGTTTGCGCGTGACGATCTTGACTGGGCTTGGGCCACGCTGAGCCTCTACCTGCACGGTCCGCACGGGCTGCTGTTGCGCGTGGCCTACTGCCTGCTGGGGTGTGCCATTGCGCTGTTGGCGTGGACGCTGCATGCGCAGGCACAAGGCGTTGCCCGGCGCGGGCTGCCGCCGGCGTTGTTTACGGTGGCGGGCTTGGGCTTGGCGACGGTGGCCATTGGCGACAGCTGGTTGCCGGAGCGGGCACCCTTGCTTGCGCCCTTGGTGCACGGGCTGGCCGCGCAGGCCGCTTTTTTGTGCGCGACCGTAGCCATGCTGTTGCAGGCGTGGTGTTTTGGTCATGACCGGCGCTGGTTGTCGCTCCACCGTTGGACGTGGTGGTGGGCATGGCTCAGCTTTGCCGGTTTATGGCTGCATGTGCTTTGGCGTAGCAGCCCGCGCGGGCTGGGCCAGAAGCTGGTCATCGCGCTGGTGGTGGGCTGGTTGTTGATGGTCGCCATTGCCGCGTGGCGGCGGCTGCATAAAGTACCCGCTGAAACCTCTGGTTCGGGTCACAATGGCAGCCACATCCAACCGAGGGAAACGTCCCCATGATCGAACGCTTCGATACCGGCCCGCGCATGTCGGAAATGACCATCTATCACGGCGTGGCCTACTTGGCCGGCCAGGTGCCTGAAGACACCAGCGCCGATATCGTCGGCCAGACCGAGCAGGTGCTGCAGGCCATCGACGACCTGCTGCGTTTGGCGCCGACTGACAAGACCAACATTCTGCGTGCGGAAATCTTCCTTGCCGACATCGCCGACTTTGCCGGCATGAATGAAGCATGGGACAAGTGGGTGGCAAAAGATGCCTGCCCCGCACGCGCCACCGTGCAGGCCAAGTTGGCCAATCCGGAATGGAAGATCGAAATCGTGATCACCGCAGCAGTGCCGTAAACCACAGGTTCGGTTTGCCCCGGATACAGCGTTATCCGGGGCGGCGCTGCATGGAAGCGGCTGTGTGGTTAACGGAGAAAAGGAATGAAGCGCTGCCTGTTGCCGCTGCTGTACTGCGCGCTGCTGGGGAGTGGAGCAGCGGTGCAAGCGGCCCCGGCACTGGGGCGGGTGCCGAAGATGATCTACGCGCGTGCCCCGCTGGTGCGTATCGACCCGCTGGCGTACCCACAGTTCAGGGGCATCGACGCTGAACTGCGCAACATGGTGCGGCGGCATGGGGACCGCACGGTTGCCAACGGATTCTGTGTGGTCGGATATCAGCTGGATGGGGGCACGCTGGAGACGGTGCTGGTCTGGGACAACGCGCAGTGGCTGGTCCGCTGGTGGGGCAGTGACGCATCAGCCCCGCTGGAAGAGCGCGACGAGGTATCGGCATCGTTCTCGCCGGTAACTGACCTGCGCACCGATCTGGTGGAGGACACGCGTTTTCCGTTGGGGACGCGCGCTGTGGTGCGTGCCGATGCCGAGGCGTTGCTTGCTGATTGCCAGCAGTTTGGCAGGCAGTACACGGTGGGGCCGTTGCCGCCGGACGACGAAGATGCTGCGTACTGAACAGCATGATTGTCTGCCTGATGGCCAGGCGCTCGCACGCACTTGGCATGCGCCGGGCTTGATGACGCAGGCAGCGTTGCTGAGGGTAACGGCGTTGCGCTGTTGAAGCGTGTTGCCCAGGCCCAACGTTACGGCCGACTACACGGGGATCAGGTCGATGCAATCCACAGGGCACGGCGGGATGCACAGCTCGCAGCCGGTGCACAGGTCTGCCAGTACCGTGTGCATGTACTTGGCACCGCCGACGATGGCATCCACCGGGCAGGCCTGGATGCACTTTGTGCAACCAATGCAATCAGCTTCGACAATCAATGCCACCTGCGCGGGCTTGTGCTCGCCACGGCTGCGGTCGAACGGCAGCGCGGCAATGTTCAACACATGCGCCAACGCGCGCGCGCCGGCATCACCGCCGGGTGGGCAATGGTCAATGCCGGCCTCGCCACGCGCCATTGCTTTGGCATACGGGCGGCAGCCGTCAAAGCCGCACTGGCCGCATTGGGTTTGCGGCAACAGGCGGTCCAGGCGTTCGATCAATTCGTTTTGAGCGGTGTCTTGCATGCGTGGCATTGGGCTGCGCGGAAGTTGAATCAGGAAACCTGTTTGCCGCGATACCAGCGCTCATGCGCCAGTGCCAGCATCGGTTTGTCTTCACGGCTGTCGCCGTAGGCGTGAATGCGCTGGTACTTGCTCAGGTCAAACAACCTGCGGATGTGCGCCACCTTACGCGGGCCGCAATCGCCGTCGGCATAACGGCCGGTGAGGCGGTTGTCCTGCACTTCCAGCCGGTTGCAGATCATCTGCAACCCCTGTGTCTCACACCAGTGCTGCAGGTACATATCCAGCGAGCCGGAGACCACCACCACGGTGTGCCCCTGCGCTTTGTGCCATTGGATCTGCTCCAGCATTTCCGGCCGCACCATCTCAGGCAGGTGGTCACGCGCGTATTCGCGGGCCATCTGGCGGATTTCGCCGGCATGGCGGCCGCTGAACACCTGCGCAGTGACGCGGCGGCGGATGCGTTCGGCCGAGATCAACTTCAGCCGATACGCCAGCACCCATGGCCCGACGCGCCACCACGCCTGCGCGCGCTGTTCCGGCGTGGCCACGCGCCGCACGAAGCGGCTGTAGGTGTCACAGACGGTGATGGTGCGGTCGAAGTCGAACAGTGCCAGTTGCATGGTCTGCTCCGGTGAGGAAGGGCGCGCGGTTACAGGCGCGCCCAAGCCATCAACGTACCGGCATGCCCGGCAGGGCGCCGCCGTCGGCATCCAGCAACGCCAGGGCGCCGCCGTCAAAGCCAGCCGACAGAATCATGCCTTCGCTCAGGCCAAAGCGCATCTTGCGTGGAGCCAGGTTGGCGATGAACACCACGTTGCGGCCGACCAGCGTTTCCGGCTCGGCGTAGCTGCCACGGATACCCGAGAAAATCTGGCGCTGGCCCAGCTCACCGGCATCCAGCAGGAAGCGCAGCAGCTTGTCCGAGCCTTCCACAAAACCGCACTCCAGCACCTTGCCGATGCGCAGGTCGAGCTTGGCAAAGTCGTCAATGCCGATGTAAGCGGCAGCTTCACCGTCAGCCTTGGCTTCGGCCTTCACTTCGACCTTGGCGGGCTTGTCGGCCTTGGCCGGCTTGGCCTCAGCGGCGGCGGGCGTGGCGGTGAGGGTGTCCTTGGAGGCGTCGGTCATTGCGTCAATCATCTTGGGGTCGATACGGGTAAACAGCGGCACATAGGTGGCGATGGTGTGGGCGGTGAGCGGCGTGGTGATGTCGCCCCAGCCCTGCATCGGCGCGTTGAGGAAAGCCTCGGCCTGTTGCGCAGTGGCCGGCAGCACCGGTTTGAGTGCGCCCACCAGCACGCGGAACAGATTCAGGCCCTGGGTGCAGACCGCCTGCAGTTCGGCATCGGCGCCTTCCTGCTTGGCAATCACCCACGGCTTGGTGTCGTCGATGTACTTGTTGGCCTCATCAGCCAGTGCCATGGTCAGGCGGATGGCGGCGGCCGCATCGTTGCGCTCGTAAGCCTCACGCACCGGCGCCAGCGCGGCGATGAAGCGGTCGTACTGGGCCGGGTCCGGCAGCACGTCGGCCAGCTTGCCGTCGAAGCGCTTGGAGATGAAGCCGGCGCAACGGCTGGCCAGGTTGACGAACTTGCCTACCAGGTCGGCATTCACACGCGCGGTGAAGTCGGACAGGTTCAGGTCCAGGTCGTCCACGCCGCCGGAGGATTTGGCGGCGAAGTAATAGCGCAGCGCTTCCGGTGCCAGGCCGGCATCCAGGTAGGTGCGGGCCATGACGAAGGTGCCGCGCGATTTGCTCATCTTGGCGCCGTCCACGGTGAGGTAGCCGTTGACGTGCAGCTTGGTCGGCGCGCGCAGGCCAGTACCGTGCAGCACCGACGGCCAGAACAGGCCGTGGAAATTGACGATGTCCTTGCCAATGAAGTGATGCAGCTCGGTGCTGCTGTCCGGCGCCAGCACGGCGTCAAAATCATCGCCGGTTTTGGCGCACAGGTTCTTGAAGCTGGACAGGTAGCCGATGGGCGCATCCAGCCACACGTAGAAGTACTTGCCCGGCGCACCGGGGATCTCGAAACCGAAGTACGGCGCATCACGCGAGATGTCCCACGCGCGCAGGCCACCGTCGGCGTCCAACCATTCGGCCAGCTTGGCCTTCACGCCCGGCAGGGCGACATCGCCGGCCAGCCACTGGCGCAGGAACTCCTGGAAGCGGCCCACCTCGAAGAAGTAGTGCTCCGAATCGCGGATTTCCGGCGTGGCGCCGGACACCACCGATTTTGGGTCGATCAGATCGGTCGGGCCATAGGTAGCCCCGCAGACCTCGCAGTTGTCGCCGTACTGGTCCGGCGACTTGCACTTGGGACAGGTGCCCTTGATGTAGCGGTCCGGCAGGAACATGCCCTTGGCCGGGTCATAGAACTGCGCCACCGAGCGGCGGCTGATGTGGCCGGCGGCGTCGAGCTTGTTGTACAGCGCCTCGGTCAGCTCGCGGTTGGTGGCTGAGTTGGTCGAGTCGTAATGGTCAAAATCCACGCCGAACGCAGCGAAATCGCGCTCATGGCCGGCCTGGATGCTGGCGATGAAGGCTTCCGGAGTGACGCCAGCCTTCTCGGCAGCCAGCATGATCGGCGTGCCGTGGGTGTCGTCGGCGCAGACGTACCAGACCTTTTCGCCCATCATTCGCCGCGCGCGCACCCAGATGTCGGCCTGGATGTAACCCACCAGATGGCCGAGGTGCAGCGGGCCGTTGGCGTAGGGCAGGGCATTGGTGACTAGGGCGTTGCGGGTCATGGCCATCATTTGCAGCGAGGGAACGCGGGATTATCGCACGGCGGAAAACAAGCAGCCCCGGTAGGCCGGGGCTGCTTGGGGCACTCATCGAATCCGGGTGCCGGCTGGCCGCAGGCTCAGGCCCTGTCCGGCGCGCGGGCAGGGCGCAGGTACGGCCTTCAGGGGCTTACTGGTCGCGCAGCCAGGTCTGCGAGCGGCAGATGAAGGCAATGCAGCCGGAAACTTCCAGCTTGCGGCCGTTTTCGATCAACGCGACCTTGGAGTTGTAGGTCTTGCCCTTGGCCGGATCGAGAATGGTGCCGCTGGCCCATTTGTTGGTGCCGTCCGGGCGCAGGTTCCAAAGGATGGTCATGCCTTGGATGGGCTTGCCCTTGTTGGCACCGTCGCACTTGTCGCAGACCGGGTTAGGGCCCTGGGCGGACTGCAGCACCTGCAGCACGCGGCCGGTGAGGGTGCCATTCGTGGCCTGGGTGATTTCAACAATGGATTTCACCCGGCCGGTTTCGTCATCAATGGTCTTCCAGCGGCCAGCGGCGCTGTCCGAGGCACTGGCGGAGAACCCGGCAACCATCAGCGGCAGGGCCAACAACAGGGTTTTGATCGTGGTGCGCATGAATCCCCTCCAGGGTGTGTTTCGGTTTCCGGCAGTGGCCGGTACGGTGCCGAATGTAACGCCATTCGACGCCGTACGGAATCCGCACTGCAGCAGAGTGCGGGCTCAAGTGCAGTCCTCATCCCAACCCCCGCGCCCCGGCCCCTGCGCGAGGGCGTTCAACGTGCCGTGAACCGATGGTTCACCAGATGCTGCGACTGCACTGCGAGCGTGTTGCAAGGTGCTGGCGTACTCTCTTCTCCCGCTTGCGGGAGAAGGGGCCCCGCAGGGGCGGATGAGGGAGCTTTGGGGCTTTTTCTGGGCTGTTGCTTATCGAAGCAGTAGCAATAGCAAGATCAAGATCAAGATCAAGATCAAGAGCAGCCCTCACCCCAACCCCTCTCCCAAAAATGGGAGAGGGGCTTTGAGCACGGGCTTGGGGCGCTGCAGCCTTGCTTACTGCACTGTCACCCGCTTCCGGTTGTCTGCCGAAACCCGGTCGATCAGCTTGTTGTACGGATCGAAACCGACCTCGCTGGGCAGCGCGTCAACGGTCACGGTGAGCGTGGGTGAGGGTCCAGTGATGTGGTGACGCTGGAGATACAGCACCTTTTCGTCACGCTCCTCACCTGACGGGCCCTTGGCGAACACGCCCACTTCGATCCAGTCGTCCAGCGAGCCGGCGGTTTCCTTGCCCATGCCGTCGGCGTAGCGCTTGTCGGCGTGCAGTTGCAGGGTGACGTCATACCGGCCATCTGCACGTTTCTTGGCTGTCGCTTCCACTACGCGGTTGTCGTAGAAGCTGATTTTCTCGAACAGGTCGGTGATCAAGGCCTGCTGTTCGGGCTTGGCTTCGGCGCGGATGAAATCCAGCAGTTCCGCCGAGGTGGTGTACGGCGGTTGCTGGAAGGCCTTGGCCTGGATGAACCGGCTCAATGCACGGTTAAGTGCTTCTTCGCCCATCTCTTCGCGCAGGCGATAGAACGCCAAAGAAGCTTTTTGATAGTGGATGTACTGTTGATTTTCGTTGCGATACAGGGGTTGTTCTTCCACATCTTCCCCGCCGCGCCCAGATAAATAACGGTCAAGCTCGTCTTTCAGAAACTGACGCATGTGTGCTCGGCCGTATTCTTTCTCCATTACCATCAGTGCCGAATATTGAGCCAAGGATTCGGTGACCATGGTGGCCCCTTGTACGTTGGCACTAATGACTTGATGTGCCCACCATTGATGCGCAGCTTCATGAGCTGTGATGTAGAAGACATAGTCGACATCCGCAGGGTTGCGCAGGTCTGCAATGAAGCCAACTGACTCCGAGTATGGAATGGTGTTGGCAAATGCTTGTGCGAATGAGCCTGCATAGCGGGGAAATTCGATGATGCGAAACTGCTTGTGCTGATACGGGCTGAAGTTGGCTTCGTAATAGGCCAATGATTTCTGCACGCCCTCGATCATCCGGTCCACGTTGTACGGGTGCTTCGGGTCGTAATAGATCTCGATCGGGATGTCCTTGTACACGGCCTTTTTCACTGCCCAGCGTGCCGACAGATAGGCGTAGAAGTTCAGCATCGGCCGGTCCATCGCGTAGCTGAAACAACGGCGTCCCTCGCGTTCGAACTCCTTCTGCAGATAGCCCGGTGCCAAGGCAATCTGGTCCGGCGCGGTGCAGATGGTGGTGCGGAAATCCAGCCAATCCGAATCGTTGGAGATATAAGTGTTGGCACGCGCAGCCTCGTCCTCCAGCTTGGGCATGCGCGTGGGCTCGCCCAGGTCACGCTTGCGGCGCTCGTTGCGGTCGCTGATTTCGTAACCGCTGTCGTAGCCGAACGCCGGGAGCATGCGGCTGTTGAAGAAGCTGCCGTTGTCGACGATCTGGCTCTGCGCTTGGTCGGCGGTGATGCCGTTGGGGTGGATGTCCACGGTGAAGCGGATGTCGCGCTCCTCCCCCGGCTGCAGCGGCGTGTCCAAGGTGTAGATGCGGTAGCCAATGTCTTCATCGTGCGTGGTCAGCTTGGCGCCGCCCATGTCGATGTCGGTCAGGGTGAGGTCGTCGCCCATCATCACGTGCAGGGCGGGGATGGCCACCGCATGTGTATTGCGCACGTGGTACCGACCATCAATCTTCACGGATTGGGTTTCCGGGTGCAGGTCCACGTTGTTGTCGATGGCGGTGATGCGCGGCTGCGGCAGATCCTTGTACTTGCGGTACTCACGCTCGTAGCGGGCCTGACGGTCGAGGGACTGGTCCGGGGAAACGAACTCGTTGCGGATGTTGGTGCTCCAATACAACCAGCCAGCGCAGGCGATGAAGGCGACTGTCGACACCGCCAATGCTGCCCCCAGTTTTCCGCTCAGGCGTTGGCGGGCCAGGCGCAGGCGCTGGCGCCAGCCCGCATCCACGCCGCGAACCCACAAGGCTGCACACAGCAACAGCAGCACCAGCAGGAACAGTGCCCAGTAGCCTTGGAACGCCAACTGGCCGGTGAGGAAATGGCCGTAACCATTCATGTCCGAATACGGCGCAATTGGCCAGCTGCCGAAGTTGTACAGGTTCTGGGTGTAGTCGAGCATGCCCAGCACCGACTGCCCGATCAACATCACAATCAGCAGCGCATAGCCGAGGAACTTGTTGTTGCTCAGCACCTGCAACACCAAGGCCATGCCGCCCATCAGGATGTAGACCACCGAATCCAACGACAGCGTCTTGAGATACAGCAGCGGCTCAATCTGCGTGTAGCCTTTGCTCAACTGGATGGCGATGGCGGTAAGCCCACCCACGGCCTGGAACGCCGCAACTACAGCGACCAGCGTGAGGAACTTGCCCAGCAACGGCACCCAGTTCGGAACCGGCATGGCATCGTTGATGCCGGCAATGCGCGCGCTGCGTTCGCGCCACACCAGCTCTCCCGCGTAGAACAGCACGATGATGATCAGCAGGAAACTGAAACTGCCCTGCAGCGCCTCCAGCATCTGCGAGGTCACCGGCCAGCTGGGCGTGCCGTACATGGTTTTACGGAACAAGGCGCTGGGGATGAAGTTGGCCATGCCCAGCACCAGCAGCACCAGGAACGGCGCGCTGCGGAACACCCCCAGCGCATCAAAGCCCACCTGGCGCAGCAGCTGCTTCCAGCCGGTAGCGATGTTGAACGTGGGCGTGATCTTGGGCGCAACGATAGTGGAGCGCGGGGTGTCGCTGCTGGCAGCAACCGCCTTCTGCTTGCGACGGCTGCGGCCGGTGCCGCTGCGCTCGGTACGGAACAACGCAAACGTGGCAGCGAACAATGCGCCGGTGACCGCAAGCCACAGCAGGCGGTTCTGCAGCAGATAACCGGTGAAGGCGGGAAGCCCGGTGTTGCGTTCTTCGGCCGACCAGTAGCGCATGGCCTGTGCCATCGCACGCATGCCGAGTGGGTCGAGTAGCGAGGAAAGATGTTGATTGTCGATATCGGCCAGAATGGCGCGGCTGACGCCGTACAACACAAAGAACACGATGACGCCGATATACACCCACAGGATGCTGCGGGTGGTGACCGCCAGCACCGCCAGCAGGGCAGTGGTGAACAGCACGTTCGGAAACACCATGAACGCGAACGACCACAGGTACGGGCGCAGCGACACCGGGCCAAGCCGGGCGCTGTCGATCCACGGCATGAACTGGGCGACGAACAGGCCAATGGCGACGATGACGTACATCAGCAGGCTGGCCAGCAGCGCTGCGCCGAGGCGGCCCAACAGATAATCGCGGCGTTTGATGGGGCTGGAGAACACCAGCTCGGCCGTGCCCAGTTCAAAGTCACGTAGCAGGGCATTGCTGACAAACAGGGTGACCACCAGCAAACCAAGCAGGGTGAAGGAGGTCATGAAGGTGGCCAGCACCGACGGTGCATTGCGGTGCACATTGCCGATGCTGCCGCCGATCTGGACGGCATCACTGGAAGCCGCACCGAAGGCCAGCAGCGCAAACAGCACCGCCAACAGCCACAGCAGGGGAGAACGCAGCTGCTCACGCAGCTCGAAGCGCAGGAAGGCGAAGGTCATGGGGAGTCTCCGTCAGGCCGCTTGCGCTTGCTGACGCAGGCGCTGGAAATAGACATCTTCCAGCCCCGGCTCCACCGGCTCGAAGCCCGGTTCCGGGCACGACGGGCTGAACACATGGATCACCGGATGCCCGCCCATCAGACGCGTGGACAGCAGGGTGAAGCGCGCGTCGTATTCCGGCAGCGCAGCCTTGGTCACCTGCTTGCGCCACACCTGCGCCTGCAATGCAGCAATCGCATCGGCGGGACGTCCGGTCAACAGCACCTGTCCCTTGTTCATGATGGCCATGCTCGGGCACAGGTCGGTCACATCTTCGACGATGTGGGTGGACAGGATGACCGCCACGTTCTCGCCGATTTCTGCCAGCAGGTTGAGGAAGCGGTTACGTTCCTCCGGGTCCAAGCCGGCGGTGGGCTCATCCACGATCACCAGCTGCGGGTTGCCCAACAGGGCCTGGGCAATGCCGAAGCGCTGGCGCATGCCGCCGGAATACGTGCCGAGCTTGCGCTTGCGCGCATCCCACAGGTTCACCTGTTGCAGCAGCCCTTCAACCACCTCCTTGCGCTGCTTGCGCGCGGTGAGGCCTTTGAGCACGGCGAAGTGGTCAAGCAGGTCCAGCGCGCTCACCTTGGGGTACACGCCAAAATCCTGCGGCAGATAGCCGAGTTTGCGGCGCAGCGCGTCCTTGTCGCGGAGGATGTCGATACTCGCGCCATCGGCGGTGGTCAGCATGGCGCTTCCTGCGTCGGCTTCCTGCAGCGTGGCCAGCGTGCGCATCAGCGAGGATTTGCCGGCGCCATTGGGGCCCAGCAGGCCAAACATGCCGCGCGGGATGTCCAAGTCGACGTTTTTCAGCGCATGTACGCCATTGGCGTAGGTTTTCGACAAGCCACGGATCTGCAACATGGACAAGACCTCTCCTTGGATGATGGACGCATCATTCCGGTCATACCCAGGGCGGGCAATGCGCCGGAAGTCACTAGGTCATAGGACGTGCCCGGCGCGCGGATGTGACCGAGCCGAGAGGGTCGGGGAATTGGGGGCTATGGGTTGAGAGGTGTTTCAGCGTTGTGGCTGCGCGGCACTCGAAGCGGCTCAGCGAAAGAAGAAGGTGGGTACAGTTGTCGCCCAATGTGTACCGCACACCCATACAGTCGGCTTCAGCACTCCCAGTGCAGGTGGTGTTTTCTAGGACTGCGTGAACCCTGAATACTTCAGGCATTTCTTCACTGGTCCCATTACAAATGGCGCCGCGCCAGTGGGAATGGCGTAAAGCCGCTGCCGCCACCCCAAGCATTTTCATGGGGGCCATAATCCGGCCGGCCTTGCAATGCACGTTGTTGCTTATTTACCGGCCGATCAGATGCGGCTCTCGGACACGTCCTGTAGGCACCAACTTCCCACAGAGCCTGTCGATATGGACATCCCACGCTCCGCGCTGCTGGCAGCGCTGGCTACGCCCTCGCATCACCACCGCTTGATCCAACTTCAAGGCCCGGATGATGGCTTGGTGGTGGAACGTTTTGAAGGCGAAGAAAGCGTTTGCGGCAACCCCTGCCTGCAGATTGATTGCCTTGCCACCGACGCCTTTCTTGACCTGCAGCCTTGGCTGGAGCAACCGCTGACCTTGCGCCTGCGTTTGGCCGATGGAACGCAACGGTCATGGCATGGCCTGTGCACGCAGGCCAGCCAGCTTGGTAGTGATGGCGGCTTGGCCCGCTATCGGCTCCAACTTGAACCTTGGACCGCGCTGCTGCGTTTGCGCCGCAATGCACTCATCTTCCAGGACAGTGACACACGCAGCATCTGCGAGCAGATATTCGCGCAGTACCCGCAGGCGGTGTTCCGCTTTGATGTTCAAGATGCGCTGCCGGTGCGCGCCATCACCACGCAGTACCGCGAAACCGATTGGGCATTTGTCACGCGCCTGTTGGCCGAGGCCGGCCTGGCCTGGCGCATCGAGCAGACCCAGGCTGATGAGGCCGCGCACACTTTGGTGATCTACGCACCGGGCGCGGAGCTGCCCGAGCTGGGCACGTTGCGTTTTCATCGCGCCGATGCCACCGAAGATTCCGACGGCATCACCGCCTTCAGTGAGCGCCAACAAGCCGTGCCCAACGCAAGCACTGTGGGCAGTTGGCATAGCGAGCAGGTGCGCGCGGTGGCTGCACAGCGCAGCAACGCCACCGGCGAACTGCCCGCGTTGGAAGTGTATGTGCAGCCGCGCGCTGGCCGCTTCGCGCAGAACCAATGGGCGCAGGACGAAGCACAAGCACGTTTGGATGCCTTGTCCGTGCCGCAGTTGCTGTTCACAGGTGCGGGCAGTGAGCGCACGTTGGCAGCCGGTGCGCGCTTTACCTTGAGCCAACATCCGCAGCATGAAGGCCAAACCTTCCAGTTGTTGGCGGTGTCGCATGCGGCCGTCAACAACCTGGATCACGGCATCGCCGAATTGCTCGGTGACACCGCGCTGGAGCGCGGCAGCTATCGCAACCGTTTGCTGGCCACCGGCGTAGACGTGCCGCTGCGTGCGTTGTCGCAGGATCGCCCGCTGGTGCACGGGCCGCAGACCGCGCGGGTGGTGGGTATTCCCGATGCGGTGCTTACGCCCAATCGCGACCATCAAGTGCGCATCCAGTTTGCGTGGCAGCGCGGAGCGCGTCCCAACCCCGGCGGCATGACCGACACCGGCAACAACCATCCGGGGCACGCGCCCGGCGATCACACCGGCGGCAGTTGGGTGTCGGTGGTCGAATGGGTCGCCGGCCCCAACTGGGGCACGGCGTTCCTGCCGCGTATCGGCAGCGAAGTGCTGGTGGAGTTTCTGCACGGCGATATCGACCAACCGCGCATCACCGGGCAACTCTACAACAGTGACGTGCCGCCGCCGTTTGGCGGAGGGATTGATGAAAACGCCGCACACCCCGGCGTGCTCAGTGGCCTGCACACGCAGTCACACGACGGCAGCGGTACCCAGCAATGGGTGATGGACGATACGCCGGGCCAACTGCGCATGCGCCTGCACAGCTCGCTTGCCGACAGCCGGCTGGAGTTGGGCTATCTGATCGAACATCGCAATACCGCACGCGGCGCATTACGCGGCGAAGGCTTTGAGCTGGCCTCGCAAGGCTGGGGCAATGTGCACGCGGGGCAGGGCTTGCTGCTGTCCACCAGCCTGCAATACCGCGCTGCGTCCACCATGCTCGACAACGCCGAAGTCGTCGCCCAACTCAAAGGGGCCGAGCGCAGCTTGGAAAACATGCAGCAGGTACTGGAGCAACAACAGGTGCCCGGTCTGTCGGCATGGCAAAGCACCGGCCTGTTGCGTGACCTCATCGACCCGGAGGCGGACGGCCGCTACGAATGCGATGTAAATGGTCAATCGCCCTTCAAGCCAGATGATGGCCGCAACCCCGGCGAAGAGCCGGTAGAACGTTTCGCCAAACCGCTGCTGCTGGCCGAATCACCGCATCACATCGCATGGACAACGCCCGCCAGCGCGGTGGCCTATGCCGGCCAACATCTGCAGATGACTGTGCAGCAGGATCTGCACATCAGCGCCGGGCAGACCCTCGCCACCGTCTCTGGCGAACAGGTATCACTGTTCACGCAGAGCGGCCCACTGCGGGTAATCGCCGCCAACGGCCCCGTCAGCCTGCAAGCCCACGACGGCGAGCTGGAACTGCTGGCCGACAAATCCATCACCCTCACCGCCACCGACAACCGCATCGACGTACTGGCGCAAACCAAAGTGGTGCTGCAGGCCGGTAACAGCTCCATCACGCTGGACGGCGGCGATATCACCTTCCGCTGCCCAGGGCAGTTCACGGTGAAGGCCAGTGAGCATCCGTTTTTGGGGGGTGGGAATGATGCGGCTGCTTTGCTCGCCTTGCCGGTAGGCCTCACGCCCAAGAATCTCGATCTCAAGTACACCTATAAGGATCTCAAGCCCGTGGTCGGAGCGCCTTTCACGGTGCTGTTCGATAACGGCACGCGCGCGGAAGGCAGGTTGGATGAGAAGGGGGAAGCTGTTGTGCAGAATCCCCCAGGGCCGGGCGCGGTGATCTTCGGCTATGACCAGCGCGAGGTTTTTGCGTATCCCGAGCGGCCGCCGAATCCAATCTTCGGTTTCGTCCCGACGTCGGCGGAAGATGCGCGCCAAGCGTTGGAGCGATATGCCGAGGCTGAGAACGAATACATGGAAGACAACTATTTCCCTGATGAGGTGACTGATATCTACAGCGGTGACCAGCAGCACGAAGATCTGGTGAACAGCTATGAGTACTTCGATGAAGTTGAACCTGAAGTATGTGGCGACGGACCAGAGGGCACGCACGCCGAGGTTCTGTTGGACGATCCAAACAAGGACGTTGAGGACGTGAAGTGACTAGTAATGTCGCATTGAATAAAGCCGAGGACGACACACTGGCAGAAATGCTGTCGTGGGTGCAGGAAGTGGTGGAGGGGCGAGGAGGCTCGGTCGCGCAGATGGTTGTCAGCGTGGTACTGGGCTGCATCCCTTTTGTGGGGCAGGCTATTGATGTCTATAACATCCTCCGAAGGCTGTATGCCCTTACACGTGCACCCGCCAGCTCGGAAGCTTGGATATCCATGTCGCTTGCGCTGGTTGCGGTAGTGCCTGGTGTCGGCGACGCACTGAAGAACGCATTCATCATGATGCGCAGCGGCAAGCGGATGGGGCGAATACTGGACAGCTTTCCCAGTTCGTTACGTGGCAACGTCGAAGCATGGTTTCGTAAGCTCGAGTGGCCAAAATACACAGCCGAGATGATCGCAACCGCCAACAGGATATTGGCGGGGCTGATTGATGTCCTGGATACGCGCATCACCGGTATGGTGCTTGGGAATAGCGGTGTTCAACGCTTGGTAAAACAGTTGAATGATCTCAAAGCGGTAGCATCCAGAAATATCGAGAGCGCGATGGGGACATTGCGGCAGGCACATCAGCGTGCTTTGCAGGATCCGTTGCCCAGTTCCACCGCCTTGACGCCGCGAAGTGCCTCAACACAGCGGCCACCAACACCGGGTACCACGGCGCCGGGTTCTGTACGGACCACTACCTCGGGTACGAATACGCCGGCTTCCGGCCCGGCAACTGCAAGCAAGCGGCAGAGTGAAAGGTCAACCTTGACTCGACCACAATTGGGCGTATCGGGGGAGCATATTGCTGACTATTACTTTGTGCGTAATCGGCGAAGCCGCCGCAAAGTGAGCTTCAACGGAAACCTGTTCGAGATGCAGCAGCCGGGCCATCGGGGTATTGATCACGTCTGGCATGGTACGAGACTTCCGCACGGCTATCGGATCAGTGACACCAAGGGAACGGGTGGTCCGTTCCATAAGCTGGAAACCGCGAAGCTGGCATTTGAGGCGCTGGAATATGGAATTGACGCCTACCTCGGTGAGGACGAAGAGGCTAGGGCGCGGGGTGCGGTTAACTCAAAGGTGACGCGGGCTGGGAGGCAGATGAGTCATAGTTGGATAGCGCAGAAAATAAATTCCGCCCAGCTATTGCCTGCGGATAGGGTGGACCTTGTTCCAAGGGTTGAGGAGTGGAGGCGGAATGAGTTCAAGCTCAGCTCTTCGGCGCAACTGGATGGTGGTGGGAATGTTCTTCGTAGCTTGGTTAAGTGTCCCTACGATCGAAGCATCATTACTGTGGTCGGGCCAAATCACAATGTGCACGAGCGGGCAGTAGGGGGCTTGGCAGGGCGATGCGGGAAGTCAGTTGTTAGTCATCAGATAGCGACTGAATTTGTTCTTCCAAATGCCATTCTTCTGAGGTGAATTTGCGAAATGACTACTGAAATCCCGGATTGGAAGCTGTGGTTTTCTTGGAGAGTATTGAGTGTGGGCTCCGGGGAAAGTCGCGAGCCATACTTGCGAAATTCTACCTACCAGAAGCGCTTTGACGATAAGCTTGGTGGCATAGCTATGGTCACTCTCGACCTTCCCAAACGTGCAGCTAAGGCGCGTAAGGGAGGATTGATGATGTCCACCGAGCAGCGTTTGTGGGACACATTGGACTGGATCAGTATGCAGTACTCGGCGGGTGCCACCGTCGAGCAGATGGCTGAGATCTGGCCCTATGCGTTGCGGTGGGCTGAAGAGTATGGCTGCTTTGCTGCGGCTTACGATGATTCCCCCGAGAACACGTCCGGTAGCAGGGTTCCACATGCACCCTTGGTTACCGAGAGTTACTGGATTGTCGCCTTGCGCTTGGTCTGCTTCGGCCTACTAACTGGCCATGCGGCACAGATGCCGCGTGTGATGGCCTTTCTGGATTACGTAAACGCCGAGCTTGGGATTCACGACGGCTTGCTCGAACGGTTGGTTGCACCGTGGGCGCCGGGTCGCCCCATTCCGGATAAAGCCACTCGCCATCTGCCGTATCGAAAGTTGTTCAAGGTGTTCGCCGCAGAGCCCGCCAAGCGGCCTGCATTGATGGTCAAGTATCTGGATGAGTGGTATCACGCCAGCCGTCGTGAGCCTTACATCGACCAGCATGGCGAGGGTGACGTTGCGTTCTATGGCTACTGGTCATGGGAAGCCGCAGCCACGACGTTCGTGCTTGGTATCGACGACAGCAGCTATCGCGATATGCCGTTTTACCCCAAGGATCTGGCTGACTTCGCCAAGCGCATTGCTGTTGATGAACAGGTCGAACCACGTCAAGAACGTATTCCGGCTGGAAAGCCCTGTCCGCGCTCTGGTTGGTGGTACAGCCCTGCCCAAGGTGGTCGCCGTTACTTCAAGCAGGGCGATGCATTTCCCGCAATAACCAATAGCGATTGGGGCGATACGTTCTGGCTTTGGGCGTTGGACCAATCAGCTCCAAGCCTCGGTTGATGCGGTGAATTGAGCCTGCGCGGAGCTGGGCGAAGGGGGCATCAACGCTCTTCGTACAGCTCCAGTGGCAAGCCATCCGGGTCGGCAAAGAAGGTGAAACGGCGGCCGGTGAATTCATCCACGCGGATAGGCTCGCAGTCCACGCTTTCGTGTTGCAGGTGTTCGATGACGGCGTCCAATGCGTCTACACGGAATGCGAGGTGGCGCAGGCCGCAGGCTTCCGGGCGGCTGGGGCGCGGGGGTGGTGCAGGAAAAGAAAACAGTTCCAGCTGGCTGCCGTCGGGTAGGCGCAGGTCCAATTTCCACGACTGGCGCGGTTCGCGGAAATTCTCGGCGATGATCTCCAAACCGAGAATGCGTGTGTAGAAATCACGCGCGCGTGGGTAGTCGGCGGTGATCACCGCAACATGGTGGATGCCGGCGAGCAGTTTCATCGCGCGGCATCCAGCCAGCGGCGCGCAATTTGGATGGCGAGCGGGTAGGGCTCGGGTGCATTGCGGTTGGTCAGCACGATGACGGTGAGCTTCTGCTTGGGGTAGCGCACGATGACGTTGCGGAAGCCGATGCTCTCGCCGCTGTGCCACAACGCATCCCCATTGATGCGCCAGCCAAAGCCGTAATGCGGGACATCCGGCTCGCTGGTGGCCGTGGCCGGGCTGAAGGCCAGTTGCAGCGAGCTGCGTCGCAGCAGGCGTTCGTCGTACAGCGCGGCGTCCCACTTGGCCAGATCGTCGATGGACGAATAAATGCCGCCGTCGCCGAGTACGGCGCTGGTGGTGCTTTGGTCGGTGCGCTGCCAGCGGCCGTCGATTTTGCTGTAGCCATAGGCGCGGTTGGGAACGTCGTCCACGCCCTCTTGATGCGCGTAGGTGTTGGTCATGCCCAGCGGCAGGAAGATGCGTTGGCGCAGGAAGCTGGCGAAATCGCTGCCGGAGGCTTTGCCGACTACCAGCGCCAGTAACGCATAGCCGCTGTTGCTGTAGCGGTAGTCACTGCCGGGTGCGAAGTAGCTGCGGTTGTGCTTTTCCAACAGCTGCAGCACGTCGATGTCGTGCACCTGACGCGTGTCGGCGGGGTCCATCAGGTCTTCGTAGTCGAGCAGGCCGCTGGTGTGGCTGAGCAGGTGCCGCAAAGTGATGGTGTCGGCGACGGCGGGCAGGCTTGGCAGCCACTTTTTCAGCGGATCGTCGATGGAGAGTTTGCCGTCTTCGGCCAGCAACAGAATCGCCGCTGCGGTGAACTGCTTGCTCACCGACGCCAAACGGAAGTTGCTGGCCGGGGTGACGCGGCTGCGGTCTTCGACGACTGCCAGCCCATAACTGCGGCGGAATGCGGGCTGGCCGTCCTTGAGCACCAGCACCGAGGCGCCAGGAACTTGGCCGTCATACGCCTGCATCAGCGCATCGATGCCGGGATCGGGCGGTGCAATCACCGGCGCTGCCATGGCAGTGGAGAACGCGAGCAGGCACAACGGGGCGAGTCGGTACATCCACCGGGACATGGCAGCTCCTTGGTTGGCTATCAGGCTTTTTTGCTGGCGATCCAGCGGTCGATCTTGGCTTCCAGAATATCCAGCGGCATGGAGCCGTCCTTCAATACTTCGTGATGGAACTCGCGCAGATCAAAGCGCTCGCCGAGTGCTGCCTTGGCCTTGTCACGCAGCAGGCGGATTTTGATTTCGCCGACACGGTGTGCCAGCGTCTGCCCGGGCAGGGCGATGAAGCGCTCCACTTCGGCGGCGGCATCGGTAGCGGCGATATCGGCGTTGTCGACCATGTAGTCGATGGCCTGCTGGCGGCTCCAACCGGCGGCGTTCAAGCCGGTGTCGGCGACCAGCCGCACGGTGCGCAGCAACGTGACCTGGAGGTAGCCAAGATGGTCGTAAGGGTCGTTATAGAGGCCGAGATCTTCACCCAGCGATTCGGCATACAGGCCCCAGCCTTCGACATAGGCGACATCGCCGCCGAGGCGACGGAAGCGCGGCAGGCCAGCCAGTTCCTGCTGTGCGCCCAGTTGGAAGTGATGGCCGGGAATGCCTTCGTGCAGATACTGCAACGTTATCGACCAACGCTTGCGTGACGGCAGGTCGCTGGTGTTGACGTAAAGCACGCCCGGCTGCTGGCCGTCGGCGCTGCCCGGCTGGTAGCTGGCTGCGCTGGCGGTGAGTGCGCGTTCCGGCTCAACGGCTTTGATCTCCAGCGCTGCTTTGGGACGCTGATTGAACATGCGCGGCAACACTGCTTCCACGCGCTGCCCGGTTTCGGCATAACGGGCCAGCAGGGCATTGGCGTCCTTGAAGGCGAACTGGCGATCGCTGCGCATCGCGTTGAAGGTTTTCTGCATTGACCCACGGATCTTGGCGTCCTTCATCACGGTGGTGATGCGCGCCTGCAGATCTTTGACTTCCTGCTCGCCCAGCGCATGGATTTCAGCGGGTGTGCGCGCCGGCGTGGTGCTGCTGGCGACGTTGTAGGCGTACCAGGCCTGGCCGTTGGGCAGGGCGGCCATGCCATCGGTGCGGCGTGTGGCCGGCATGTATTCGGTGGCGATGAAGCCACGCAGCGCGCGATACGCCGGCATGATGCGGTACTCGATCATGCGCTTGTATTCCGCTGCCAGCCGCGCCTTGTCCTCGGCGGAAAAGTCGTCGGGCATGTTGCGGATGGGGCCCCAGAACAGGCTTTCCTCGGCGGTGGGTTTGATCACCGCATCAAGTTGCGGCAACACCTTTTCCGTCAAGGTGCGTGGCTGGACCACGCCGGCCGCCATGCCTTCGCGCATGTTGGCGATGGCCTGTTCGAACAGCGCCGGCACACCGAGTGAGCGGCGTGACCAGTTTTCGTAATCCTTGACGGTACGGAACGGCTGCGCGCCGGCACCGGAGCCCAGCACCGCGATGATGCTGGACAGGTTGTAGTACTGGTTGATCGGCATCATCCAGGTCGGGTACTGCTCACCGGCCAGGGACACATGCGCATCGCGCAGAAAAATTTCGTAACTGAGCAGGTCCTGGCCCTGCAGGCCGTCGGCGCCAACTTTCTCCACCTTGCCCAGCCACTCGACCATGAAGTCGTGTGACTGCTGGCGTGAGGCCGGCGACAGGAAATTGGGCAACTGGTCGTTGAAGCGGGTATCGCCCTGGAAGGTGGCCTGCAGCGGGTTGAGCCGCATCGAGGCATCCCAGTATTCGTCGTAGATGCGGTTGAGTTGGCTGGCCTTGTCCTGGCGGATGGGCAGTGGCGCGGGTGTGGCCCGGCGCGGGGCCGGTCGTGGCGCGGTGCGCGGCTTGGGTTTGGCGGTGCGGCTCTGCGACGCAGTCGGGCGCTGGCTCTTCTTCTTGGCAGCCTCAACGGGGGCGGCGGCAGACAGAGTCATGAGGGAAGCAATGGCGAGCGCAAGAATGCGAAGCGGGCTGAAAAGCATCGGTTGTTCCGGAAACACACTGGCCCGGGAGCTTGCCCGATATCGTCGGCTACGGCTATACGCGCCGCGCGGTTGAAGTGAGTGAATAGGAGGGGCTCAGGGAGACAGCTTCAGCGCTGGCTACCTGCATACAACCGGGGAGCCAAACGGTTTGCGTGTGCTCACGGCTCGCTCCTGTCCACTCACTGCTGTTCGTTACCTGTCCACGGCACGGGTGAAAGGCATGGTTTCCGGGGCCACCGCGCCGCCGGAGATGATGAAGCTCATCGCTTGGTCCACCGTCCAGTCGGTGGGGGTGAGCAGCTCCACCGGCACGATTTCCAGGTAACCGGAGGTGGGGTTGGGCGTGGTGGGTACATAAACGGCGGCCAACTCGCGGCCGGTGCCGGTCTCGCGGATGACGCGGGTAACCAGGCCCACCGACTTCATGTCACGGTGCGGGAAGTCGATCAGCACCACGCGCTGGGTGCTGCCCGGCTGGGTCTGCAGGATGTCCAGCAGCTTCTTGGCGCTGTCATAGATGATGCTGGCCAACGGAATGCGGCGGATCACCGCACCGAACCAACGCAGCAGGCGTTGGCCGATCACCCGGCGGCTGAGGAAGCCCACCGCCAGAATCACCAGCATGGTGGCCAACAAGGCGATGATGTCCTGCATCCACTCTGCCTTGATCCAGCCCAGATAGTGCGGGAAGGAGGCGGCCATGCGCTCGGACAGGGGGATCACCAGCGGGCTGCTGATGCCCGAGAGCAGCACGAATACAAATTTGACGACCACCCAGGTCAACCAGATCGGCAACAGCGTGAGCAGGCCGGTGAGGAAGAGGCGTTGCAGGGAGGGGCGGGGAGGGGAGGACACGGCATCGGGCGACATGTGCTGATTGTAGCGGCAGCACGCGGGCGGATAAGCTCGGCCCTGTTCAGGGACGAAGGCAAGGGGAGAACGCTGTGTTGAAAGCAATGCGATGGAGTGTGCTGACGTTGCTGGCTGCGTTGCTGCTGGTGGTTTTGGTGTGGCTGGTGTCCCGTTGGATGCCGATGCCCAAGCCGCAACAACAGGCGCTGGCGCTGCTGCATGCGGAACCTGCGGCGCTGGTCGGGTCCAATGCGTTCGATGGCATTTGGCTGCTGGGTTTCGAGGGCGTGCCGGACACCGAGCGCGCGGCGATTGTTGCCGAAGATGTCTTGCGGATGCAGGCGCTGGCAGGGCGGATGGGCGATGTGTCGGTAACCGGCGCTGAGGCGGCCAGCGTCGCGCAGGCGCGTTATCGACAGGTGGCCGATACGAGGCTGCCGTGCCATTGGCGGCAAGCCGATTGCCTGGCGCAGGTGCGTGCTGATCCTGCGGCCGTGGAGGCCGCGCTCGCCGGGCAGGGCGGTTTGTTGGCACGGATCAACGCACTGGCGGCGGATGAGCACTATCGCAACCGGTTCCAGCCGGATGGGCGCCTGCCGCTGCCAAGCTTCACCCTGCTGCAGCGCTCACTGTCGGCACATGCGCTTGCGCACGTGCAGGGGCGCAGCGACGCCGCATTGATGGGCATCTGCAACGACACGCGCACGGCAAAAATGCTGATGTCGCAAAGTGACGGGCTGGTGCCGGCTAACATTGGTGCGGCGATGGTCGGCGGCAACGTGCGTCTACTGGCATCGGTGTTGGCCGAGTTGCCGCTTGATCAGCCATTGCCGTCGGCGTGTGAGGGAGTGTTCGTTGCGCCAGCGCCGCAGACGATGAGCCTGTGCTCGGCAATGCGCGGCGAGTTTGCGATGGTCAGCGCTGGGTTCAAGGCCTCGCCTGAAAGGCTTGCGTGGCTGGTGTTGGACCCGCAGAAGACCCAGGGCCTGCTGGCATTGTCGATGGCTGGCGCCTGCACGCCGGGCGCGATGGCTGCGTTGGCGGCCGATACGCCCGCACAGTGGGCACGCGTCCCGCAGGCCAGCCGCTGGCGCTTGGAATGTGCGGCCAATGCAATGGGCTGCGTGATTGCCGATATCTCGGGGCCGGCGTACGACAACTACGGCCTGTCGTTGCAGGACGCCGGTGCACGTCTGCGGTTGGCGGAGGGCCTGTTGTGGCTGCGTGCAAACCCGCAGGTCGATATGAAGTCCGCACTGGCGCAGATGCCCGCGCGGCTGCGTGAAGGCGAGCGACCGCTGCAGCTGGGCAGTGACGGCGCCAGCCTGCAGGTTGCGTCCTATTACGCCAAGGACAACGGCGCTGCGTTCGCGGTGCCGTTGCCGGACACCGCCGTCGTGCATTGATCGCGCGGGCGAAGGTTACTTCGGCGTGCGTGCGTCGGGCTTGAGCCGCACGTAGACCTGCTTGCGCACCCGGGCGACCACATCACCCTGCGCGTCGATGATTTCGTTCTCGAACCAGTGCAGGTATTTGTCGCCATTGGCAGTGGCGGCTTTGATTTCATCCAGCAGCGTGTCGTCGAGCTTGAACTCCGTCCACACCACACCACGCCCGGGCTTGAGGAAGTCGATGGTACCGGCCCGGTCCCAGACGAAATAACGGCCGCCCATGTTCTGCAGCACGCACAGCATCCAGAACGGGTCGGTCATCGCAAACAGGCTGCCGCCGAAATGGGTGCGCACGTAGTTGACGTTCCACGGCCGCTGCCGCAGCTCGACCCGCACGTAGCGGTAGTCGGCGCTGATGTCGGTGACGTGGATACCGGCAAACAGGAACGGCGGCCACAGGTTGATGCCAAGGCGGAACAGGTTGGCTTTCATCGCAGGCGGGACTGGATCAGGGTGGTCAGTCTAGCATTCGCATGCGTATGGTTTGGCCGATGTCAGCCCGATGGGGGATCGGTGCGGTAGGTGTCGCGTCCTGCGGTCTTGGCCTGGTACAGGGCGGCATCGGCGGCTTTGAACAGCCGCGCCGGGGTCTCCCGGGCGGTCGGCACCACCGTACGGATGCCGATGGTGACGCTGACTTGAGCCAGCTGGCCTTTGTCCACGGTGATGCTTCTCTGGCGTGTGCGTGCGAGCAGGCTTTCGGCCAGTAGTGCCGCGCCGCTCTGCGGCGTGTCCGGCAGGATGATGGCGAATTCGTCACCGCCGAAACGCGCGGCCAGATCGCGAGGGCGGCGGGTGAGATTGCCGATGGTATCTGCGACCTGGCGCAGCACGCGGTCGCCGACGTAGTGGCCGTAGGTGTCGTTGTAGGCCTTGAAGTGGTCGATATCGACCAGCAGCAGACTCAGTGGCCGGCCGCTGCGACGTGCGGCGTCGGTCTCCAGCTGCAAGGTTTCTTCAAACCGCATGCGGTTGGCCAGGCCGGTGAGCGGGTCGTGATTGGCCTGGCGGCGCCAATAGCGCGTGCGCCAAAGGCCCCAGGCCAACAGCAGCAGCGTAATGCTGGCCACCGCGGCTATCGGGGCGAACCACACGTTGAAGCCCCGCAACAGGGTGAAGCTGAGCAGCAAGGGGGTCGGCATCGCCACCAATGCCACCAGCCAGGAAGGCAGCGGCGAGGTAATGGCCAGCGCGCACAGCAGGGTGAGCAGGGCAACAACGATGGCCTGCGCTGCGGGTCTCAGCGGCAGCAGGGTGTTTTGCTTGAGCAGCATTGAGGCAACGTTGGCTTGGTACTCGCTGCCACTCATCCAGCGCTCGTGCGAGGTGGGGGTGAGCAGGCGCGGGGCAATGCCGCTGGCAGTCATGCCGATGATCACCAACCGCCCGCGCAGCAGGCCCAGCGGAACGCGACCTTCCAGTACATCGCTGTAGGGCACCTGTGGAACGCTGCCCGGCGGGCCGGCGTAACGCAGCCGCACGTAGTTGTCGCGGTGCCATTGATAAGGGGTAAGCGCCGCGCCCATGGGATTGACGAGCCCGGGTGCTGGATCGGTCTGGCCGGCCAACGCCATGCCCAATGCCGGCCAATAGGCCGAGCCGATCCCGGCTTTGAGATACAGGCCGCGCGCAACGCCGTCACCTTCGATCTCGATGTCGGTGTGCGCCAGTTGTGCGGCGGCGGTGGAGAGGGCCGTCATCGGCATCAATTCTTCCGGTACCGCCTCGATGCTGGGGGCCACCGCCAATACCGGCAGCACGACATTGCCGCTGCGTTTGATTGCGTCGGCCAGCGTGGTGTCCTGATCGCCGTTCAGATGGTCGGGTTCGATGAACATCAGGTCCAGCGCAACGCGCTCGGCGCCCGCTTCGCGCAGGCGATCGAGCAGGCGGGCGTGGGTGCTGCGTGGCCAGGGCCATTGCCCCAGCTGCTGCAGGCTGTGGTCATCTATGGCGATGATCAGTAGGCGTGGATCGACCGCGTAGTCCCAGTTACCAACCCACTCGTCGTAGACGTTTTCGTCCTGCTGCCAGAACACTTTGGCATAGCTGACGCAACCGGCCAGCACGCCCAGTGCGGCCGCCAGCAGCAGGCGATGGTGCCAGCGCAGCCATAGCGCTCTCATAGCACCAGCAACAACAGCAGCGCGCTGGCGCCCGCGCCGTAGCAGAGTTTGCATGGCAGGGAAATCAGCTGCGTGGGCGAGAACGCATCGACATAACCGTCGTCGTCAATGGTCTGCACCCGCACATGCAGGTCACCGCCACGCCATGGCTGCTTCAGCGTCACCTGGGGCTGATCAACCTCCTGATCCAGCAGCGGGCGGGTGAAATCTCCCTTGCGGTCTATCTGCACGCGATATCGCTGGCCTTCCGCTCCGGCCTGCCAGCGCAGCGTGAGCTCGCCTTTCTGGCCTTTACCGGACTCCAGTTGGGGGTCCACCGGTGCATCGCTGATCTGCAGCGGCAGCGCTTGCCCGTAACGGCCACGCTGGCCTTGCACATCCAACGATGCGACACGCCAGAAGTACTCGCCCGGGGCCAGAGCCGACGCTGCGCGCGCACGGTTGCCGTGTGCTTGTTGTTCCAGCAGTGGTTGCACAAACAGCGGCTCGCTCGCCACCTGCAGCACCGTGCCGGTGGCGCCGGGCACCCGCGCCCATTCGAAACGCGGTTGCGGCTGGTGGACGGTCTGCGCATGCTGCGGGGCCAGGGTCAGCGGTGCGGGCAGGCCATCGGGGACAGTGAATGTCTGTTCGGCATCACGGCCTTCCACACCTTCGGCAGTGACCGCGCGCACAAGCAGCCGCAGTTCGCCGGGGGGCAGGTCGTCCATCTGCAGTTTGGGCTCGACAAGATTGCGGGCGGCCAACAGTACTTCGGTGTTGTCGGCGCGGACCACCTCGGCGCGATAGCTGGCCGCTCCGGCTACCGGTTGCCATGCGGCCAGCAGGGGCAGCGGCGACAGCCGCAGCTGTTCGGCCTGCAGTTGCGGGGCAGGGAGCAATGCCTGTGCCGCACTGGGCGCGTTGGCAGTGGTGGAACTGGTGCTGGCGAAGCCGGATTCAATCAATTGCCCGCCGCGACGGTTGCTGACATGTACGCGGCCTTCCAGCACTTCGGTCGCTGCCGCTGCGGAGGCCGTGCCGCCAGCGCTTACGCGGAACACCGTGCCGCGTACGCTGCTGGTCGCGGTGGGCGCGGTGATCATGTAGCGCGATGCCGGGCCGCGCGCCGGCGTCACCCGGCTGCTGCTGCGCCCGCGTTGCAGCCGCAGGCGCGTATCGACCATGCCTGTGCTGCCGTAACTGCTGAGTTGGTCCAGATGCAACTGCGCGTTGTCGCGCAGCAGCAAGTGCGAGTCATCAGCGAAGATCAAGGTCACGTTGGCGTCTTCGCCGGTCTGGATCTCACTTCCGATCGGCAATTGCATGCCCTCGTGCAGGGGCTGATCACCGCGTGTGGCATCCACCAGAAACGCCGGGCCGCGTACGGCAAGCACGCGCGCGGGTGCCGGCTCTACCCGCAGCCAGGCAATCGGGAAGCGCAGGGTCTGGCCGGGCGCCAGGTGATACGGGTCGCTGACGGCGTTGTGCTGTTGCAAGCGCTGCCAGGGTACGGATGACTTGAGATAGCGCCCACCCAGATCCCACAGGTTGTCACCGGGACGGACACGGTAATTCCAGTCCTGGGCATGGGCGGCATTTAGCAGAAGTAGGCTGACGAGCAGCACCTTGAGCACGAAGCCAAGGTGCCGGAACCGCTGAATCGACAAGGTCACGGACAACTAATCCTCAGGTACGGGTACCTGGAGCCCCGGTTTCCATGCCGTGTATCTCCATCCCCCCGGATACCGCAACGCCTGCTGCGGCGTGGCCATGAATTGACCACGCAGTATTATCGTTCAGGCAACGGCCCGGCTGCATGAATGTGCCGCATCAGAACAGCAGTGATGACATCCGGCGACGGAACCGGCCGACAAGATCTTCATCCTCGATGACGCGGAAGGCGTCGATCAGCGCTTTCTTCGGCAGGCTGTCGCGGAAGTTGCGGTCGATACGCAGCATCTCGATGAACTGTTCCAGCGCGGCCTCGTCCTGGCCACCGAGCAGGTGGTGGATGCCGAGCTGGTAGCGGGCTTCCAGGTCGTTGCCATCGGCCTGTACGCGGGCGGCAAGCACATCGGCCGACGGTGCGCCCTTCAGCGCATTGCTGAAATCAAGACGGGCGCGTGCGCGGACGGCACGGTCGTCGGTGGCCAGATTGGCGGGCAGGGCATCCAGCAGCGGGCCGGCTTCCTCGGTGGCGCCGGTCTTGAGCAGGGCCAGCGCCAGGTCGAGCTTGAGCTCGTCCTTGTCCGGCTCGGCGGCAATGGCTTCGCGCAGTGCGGCGACTTCAGCCTGCGGGTCCAGCGGCAGCGCTTCGGGCTCGGCCTCTTCTGCAGGCGCCGCTTCCAACGGCAGCACGCCGTGCTGGGTGAGGAACTCACGCAGCTGGCCTTCGGGCATGGCGCCGGGGAAGCCATCGACGATCTGGCCGTCCTTGATCAGGAACACGGTCGGCACCGAGCGGATCTGGAACGCGGCAGCCACCTGCTGCTCTTTGTCCACATCCACCTTGGCCAGCTCGAACGCACCGTTGTAATCACCGGCCAGCTTTTCCAGCAGCGGCCCCAGGGTTTTGCACGGCCCGCACCAGGTGGCCCAGAAGTCGACCAGCACCGGCGTCTGCAGCGATTTCTGCAGAACCTCGGCCTCGAAGGTTTCGGTGGTGACGTCGAAAACGTGGGGAAGTTCGCTCATGACGGGAATTTTGTGGCAGACAGGAATCCCCTTTATGGCGACGGCGGCACGAATTCTCAACCACTCATTACGCAGACAGCCTGCAGAGGCAGGCTGTGGATGAAGCCAAGAGGCGCTTGAATGCTTGGATCTAGCCGCCTTCCGAGGCATCGACCGGCCGCGGTTGAGGTCATGCGGGGGACGTTGTTGCCCTGCGCTGCCGCCGGTGAAATAACCAGAAGGCCAGCAACCAAACCAAACCAGCAGCTAGGGTCCAGCCAATCGCGCTGGGGACAAAAAAGCCATTCAGCTCACTTCCGAGGCCTGGAATGCCCATGCCGTGGAGTATCCATAGCGGCAGCATGAAGACAATCAGCGTGATCACGTAGACGAACGGCACCAGCATCAATGCCGCCCAGACTCCAACAACCAGCGTCGCGCGTAGTGCGGCTTTTGTCTGGATATTCACAGCGTTCACTCCGCTTGGCGCCGAAATCAAAATCACATTGCGAGTGCGAGTGCGAGTGCGAGTCAGCGTGAGCGCGCTGGATTGCAGGCGCGTGTAGCCGAGAAGCGGCCTTGATTTGAAATCACGATCAGGTTGCGCGCGCGTAAACCAATCCTGGCTGGCCACCATCGCAATGCGGGCAGCGGCGATGATGGATGTCGCTGCCATGCACGCCATAGTCCGATTCGCAGTTGCCGCAGCGAAGGACGTAGATTTTCTGTAGATGGTCCGTGCCGGGCAGCCCGGTTGCTTCAACGACACGTTGCCCGTTTCTGTTTTTGAAACCGAGGGACGTGGTCCCTCGGCTTTCAGGTTTTCTGGTCGCCATCAGCCACCCTTTGCGATGCAACTCAATGCTGCGCCGGTAACTCAGGTGCCACGGCAGGGGCGGGGGCCACTACGGGGGCCGGCGGTAGCGACAGTTCCGGGTTGACCTGCTGTGCCTGCAGCGCCTTGATCTGCTTGTCCAGCGCTTCAAGCTGGGTATTGGTGGCGCGCAGGTCCGAGCTGAGTGCGACGGCCTGCTGCTTGCGCTCCTGCAGTGCATTGCTGACCTGCATCGACTGCTGGCGCTGCTGTTCCACTTCCTGCTGCAGACCGCGCAGGCGGCGCTCGTTCAAGGCCACCAGTTTTTCGCTGTAGGCCTTGCCGGCCTGCAAGCGGATGGTGTCCAGGTAAACCTGGGCCAGCTGCTTGGTCTGGTCGGCGAAGGTGAGATACAGCGCCTCGGCGCTTTCCACCGAATCGGTGCGGATGACCCGCCAGAACTCTTTTTCGTGGAACAGCGCCACGTAGTAGTTCATCGAATCGGTATGGAACAACAAACTGGCGCCGTAGTTGCCGTTGTAGGTGGTGCGCAGTTCGGTCAACTCGCGGTTGTTCATCAGCCGCTGCAATTCGGCAACGGTGTTGCCGACGGCGGTGTCCTCACTGTTGGCGGGCGCGGCGGGTGGCTCGGCTTCACCGCGTTGCCAGCGGCCGGCAAATGCATGCGGCGCGGCGACCATGCCAACAAGCAGCAATGCACAGGCCAAGCGGGCCGGCAATCTCTTGATCCTTCTCATAGATCCTCGTAATTCCCCCGAATTGCGATGGCCGTCGCAGATGCTGCTTGCGTACGGGTCGGCGCCGAGCATAGCACGCGTCCCAGCGCCGAAAAGCGCTGTGCCGCAACGATCTGCTTGCCTGCTGATTGGCTCATTCCACCAACTGGCTGCGGCCACATTGGATCGCCTGCATGTGCACATCACTGCGGCCCAGCTGCAGCCCCAGCACGTCGGACAGAACCACCGACAGCAGGTTGCCGATGCCGTCCAGCAGCGGCCGCAGAGTGTTGTCTATTACGGGTTTGAGCAGGCTGCACAGAATGCCCGAACAACTGCCGCTGCCGGTGGCCGGGTTGTAGCTGCCGGTACTGTTGACGCCGCCGGGCTTGGTCTGCAGGTATTTGGCCAGCGCGTTCTCCACGCAGCTGTTGTACGCCAGCAACCCGGCCAGCAGCCCCTTGCAGGACGTGATGCCCAAGACATCAAGCAGGCCACCAATGATGCTGGGGTCGCTGACGTTGGTTTCGTAGAGGAAGCCATCCCAGACGTTGCCCTGCACCTTCTTGGGCGTGCAGCCCAGCAGCCAGTATTCGCAGGTGGGAATCTGTGTGTTCCAGTTGCCCAGTGCCGGCAGGTTGGCATTGCCGTCGCGCAACGCTGTCACCACGGCTTCGGGTTGATAGAAGCCGTTGACCTTGGTGGCCTCCAGATATTGGCGGGCGACATCCTTGGCGGTATCGGGAGTGCTGCCCGGCGGTGCAAGCAGTGACTGCAGGGTGCCCAGCAACGCACCGACCAGGTCGGAAACGAGTTTGCCCACCTGCAGGTTGTTGGGCTTGACCGTGCCGGTCTGGCCTTCGCTCAGCGTCAGCTGGTCGTGGTTGGGCAGCGCCGGCAGGGCGATCTTGTGAGTGAGTACACTGCGGCCGAGCAGGGTGATCAACTGCTCGTTACCCAAGCCGGTGCTGCACAGCTCGCGGGTGGAATCCCACGGTGTGCTGGCCTTGCCGATGCAGACATTGGCGATGGGGCTTTCCACATCGACCGTGGCGGTGGCCGGCTGCGCGCTGCAGTTGATCGCCGACAGCCTGCCGTAGCCATCAATCACGTCAATGTAGGTGGGAAGTCTGATGCGTGTCCCCAGAAAGCCAAGCACCTGGCCCACGCCCAACGGCAGGTATTGCGAATCGATGTCCAGGAACAAACGCACCTGGCTGTTGTAAGCGGTGGTGCCGACCGGGCCAATCGCGATGGAGGCTGGTTCAACGATGCTGGCCTTTGCGCGCAGCAACGGCAGGTTCAACTGCGGCACGGCGACGGCGTGTTTTGAATTGGCGATGGAGATGCTGGTGCCCAGCAGTTCCAGCGCATTGAGTTCCACATCCAGTGCACCAGCAACGGCTTGGCTGCCGCCGCCCACCTTGGCAAACAAGCCACTGCTGCTTGCGGTGGAGCCCAGTTGCACCAGTACATCCCGCAGGCCGACGCCGAGCAGTTTCTGTTCCAGCAGGCCCAGGCTCACGCCCGCAACGCCTTGTTGATCGGCAAGGTCGGCCATTACCTCCAGCAGTTTGCCCACGCTGATCTGGTTGGCCGCCAACAGGCTGTTGAACTCGCCGACCGTCATGTCCACCGCGACCGGAATGTTCAGTGCCTCCAGCAGGCCGCGCGGGGTGACTTTGACGTTGGCCAACCCTTGGTAGCTGCCTATCTGGGTTTGATTGAGGTCCACGCCGACCAAACGCAGCAGGCCCTGCAACGGTGCGCTGCCATTGACGTTGAGCAGGCGGGAGCCAACGCTGAAAGCGGCCTGGGGTTCGGTGCGGCGGGCGGTGGCGGTGGCATTGATCATGGGCATCGCACCGAGTTGGCCGAAGAACGGCACGGACTGGCGCGAGGCGGTGACGCGCACGGCGTTCAAGGGACGGCTGGGCGAGACGGTGACAAAGCGTGCACTGCTGGGCAGCTCCGCGCCCCAGTAGCCGCACTGGATGGCGAGTGTGCCGGCAAAGCTGTTGTCGTTGACCGCGTTTTTGCGCGCGGCCAGGTTGTCGGTGTAGTCGGTGGTGCACAGCTCCAAGCGCTGCGCGCCCGCCAGTGCGGCGAGGTCGGCGGTCTTCTGTACATCACGCTTGGCCCAGTACAGATAGCCCACCTCCACCACGCCCAGGATGACGACCAAGCCCAGCAGCAACAGCATCATCATCACGGCCATGCCGCCGCGCTGGCGCGCTGCGCTGTTGGATGGATGAGCCTGCCAGTGAGCGCGTTTCATGAGGGGCCTCAGCGGCTGCTGCCGCCTTGCTTGGAGCTGGGCAGAGTGGCTTCGAAGTATTCGGGTATCGGATGGTCGAAGCTGTTGAGATAGCGTTGGTAACTGCGGCTGGCGGTCTCGCCCAGCATCGGCAATGCGTTGCCGGCGTTGTTGCCATCCGCCTGCAGGCGCAGCAAGGCGCGGGTGGTGTCGCCAATCTGTGGGCGCTGTGTCGTCACTGCCTGTACCGGGTTGTGGCCCAGGGGCGTTGCGGTCGTGGCCGATGTTTCGGGGTGTGTCGTCGCTGTGGCGGAGGCCGGTGCATCGGCCATGCGTTCGATGAGCGGTGTGTGCTGTGCGCTGGCAGCGGAGGTGGCAAGCAACCCGGCCAGCAGCAGGGGAACCATGACGGAATGTCTGTTCATTGCACGGTCTCCTTGGTCGGGCTGGATGCAGTGTCGAAACGGTCGAGCATGGAGCGGGGGGGCTGCGGACGCAGCGCCGGTGCCGCTGGCGTCTGCTGCGCGGCCAGCGTTGCAGGGGCGGTGTTGGTCTGGATATGGCTTGCGACCGGCGCGCGTAACGTTGACGCCAGACGCAGGATCTCCTGACGCGTTGCCTGCGGCAAATTGGCGCGCTGGATCATGGCGTCGGCCATCTCGGGTTGGCCATTGAGCAGCGCCCACAACGCCAGGTTGGAGACAGCGCGTGCATTACCCGGTGCAAGCTCGGCCGCTTTTGCCAGCGGTGCGCGGGCCAGGTCGAACGCGCCTGCACGCAGCAATGCGAAGCCCAAGTCACCCAAATAGGTGACGTTGAGCGGATCAGCCTGTACGGCGTTCTGCAGCGCGGTCTGTGCGCTGGGGTGATCGTTGGCGGCCGCCGAAATAAGCCCGAGTCCGTGCCACGCCTGCGCGGCTTGTGGGCCCTTGGTCAGCGTGCGGTACAGCTGTGCGGCGGCGTTGGAATCACCTATCTCGCGCAGGGCATCGGCCTGCAGGATGCGTAGTTCCGGCGTGTCGCCGAAGCGCTGGCGGAACGCATCGATATGCGCCAGCGAGGCGAAGTACGCACCTTGGGCCTGCATCTTTCTGATGAGGTCCACATACATGCCGCGGTCGTTCTGCGGCGTCTCCACCAATGCAGGTTCCACCGGCGGAACTTTGTAGGTGGCGCGGTTGTTGCCGCACCCGGCGATCAACAAGGGCAGCAGCAGAAGTTGCAGAAGGTTTGTTGCGCGCATCACATTCCCCTGACCGCGTTGACCAGCGAGATGATTGCCGGGCCACCCAGTACCAGCATCAAGGCGGGCAGCAGCGTCACCATCATCACCACCGTCATCTTCACTGAAAGCTTGCCGACCTTTTCCTTCATCTTCATCCGCCGTTGTTCGCGCAGGCGCATGCCGAACTGTTTGAGGGGCTCCTGCACCGCGCCACCGTGCTGGTGAACCTGCAGCACCATCTGCATCAGGCTGCGCAGGTCGTCATTGCCAAACGATTCGGACAGTCGTCGCAATGACTGCTCACGACTGCGGCCACGGGTATAGGCGGTGTTTGCAAGTTGCAGTTCCTTGCCAAGCACCGGCACAGCGATATGCAGTTTCTCGCCCACCATCTGCAGGCTCTGGTCGATGCTGAAGCCCACGCCCTGCAGCAGCCGCAGCAGGTCGATCAGCAGCGGCAGCTCGTCATCCACTTTCCGGCGTAGACGTGCGGCCCATGTGCGCAGCACCAGCTTGGGCAGCAGGATGCCGAGCGCAAAGCCGGTCAACATGACAACGAATGCCTGGCCGCCTTGGGGGCGCAGCAACAACAGGCCCAGCACGGGGAGTGTCGCGGCAAGAATCAGTCGCAATGCAAGGAACGCGGTGGTGCCGGTGGTGTGGTTCCAGCCAACCTGTTCCAGCAACAGACGGTCTTCAGGTGTCAACAGCGCTTTCTGCACGCGGCTGCCATCGAAGTGCTGGCCGATGGCGGACAGATCAGCCAGACGCTGCCGCAACCAGCTGCGCGGTGCGGCGGCTTCCGGAGCGATGCGTTTTGCGCTGTCCAACGCGGACTGCAATGCCGTGCTGGCCTGCTGGGTGCGGCGGCCCTGATACAGCAGGCCCGCTACTGCCAGCAGCAAGGCAACCACCACCAGCATCAATGACAGTGACAACAGCAGGTTCATGAGCGGCGTCCCCGCGCGTGAGAGGTGGTGTGCAGGGAGCTCATAGCGATTTGGCCAGGCGGTACAGCAGGAATGCGCCGGCCGCTTCCAGTGCCAGGGCCATCAACAGCACCTTCTTGCCCAGTGGGTCATGGAACATAGGCTGGAAGAAATCCGGGCTGAGCAAGGCCATCATCATTGCCGCGATGACCGGCAGCAGCCCCAGCACCCAGGCCGACATGCGGGTTTCGGACGTGGTGGCCTGCAGCTCGCGCTGCACTTCTTCCAGGTCGCGCATGAAGTCACTCATGCGTTGCAGAATCTGGTCGCTGCGGCCGCCGATGCGGATGCTGGTGCCCAGAATCACCGCCAACATTTCCAGCGGGCGCAACCGATACGCCTGCGCGGCCTGCTGTAGCGCGCGGTCCAGATCCATGCCGGCGCGGGTGTAGCTCAGCGCTGAATCCAGAATGGGGCGTAACGGTGGATCGACGTTCTGCGTGGCGCTCTGGAAAGCCATCGACAGGCTGTTGCCGATGCCGGCCATGCGCACCATGTTCTCCAGAAAATCCGGCATCTGTGAAATCAGCCGTTGCTGGATTTTTTCAATACGGCGCTGCAGCCACAGCCATGCGGCCAGCAGATACAAGGCAAACGCAAACAGGCCGAAGCCCACCGAGTTCATGCGCATGCCCGCACCGATGCCGGCAAGCACGCCGGGCGTGATCAGCAGCACGAACGTGCGCGGGGCTTCTGGCAGGCCGGCACGGCGCAGCAGTTCGGCCCAGCGTTGGGCAGGCTTGCGTTGACTGACCGGGACGTCGGCCTTGCGCTGGGCTTCAGGATTGGACAAGCGGGTTTCGGCATGGTCGGCGGCCGCGCGCTGTTGCACGCGCGTGGCCAGCCCCCACCACAGGCCCATCGCCACGGCGACCAGCAACAGCGCGCTGCTCCCCAGTAGCAGCGGCAACATCATGTGAAGCTCCCCGCGTTGGCGTCGCGCAATTCCTGCCGGAACGGTTCGAGCTTGTAGCAGTGTGGATGGAAACCCAACCCCTGCCAGCGGTCGCGCTCGCGGCCGTCCTGGTCGATCCACGGTTCGTGTTTGAACAGCTCCTGGCTGGTGATGATGCTGTCGCTGACGCCGGTGATTTCGGTGATGGAGGTGATGACACGGCGGCCGCTGGCGGTGCGCGATATTTGCACGATGAAGTCGATGGCGCTGGCGATCTGCCGGCGCAGGCTGTCCTCGCTGCCATTGAAGCCGGCAAAACCAGCCAGCATTTCCAACCGATACAGGCAGTCGCGCGGCGCGTTGGCATGGATGGTGGCCATCGAGCCGTCATGGCCGGTGTTCATGGCCTGCAGCATTTCCAGCACTTCGGCGCCACGTACTTCGCCGACCACGATGCGGTCCGGGCGCATGCGCAGGCTGTTGCGGACCAGGTCGCGGATGCTCACCGCGCCGACACCATCAAAGCCGCCCAGGCGACTTTCAAGGCGCACCACGTGCGGATGGTTCAGTGCCAGCTCGGCGGTGTCTTCGACGGTGACCACGCGCTCGTTGTGCGGCACGAACGTGGCCAGCGCGTTCAGCAGAGAGGTCTTGCCCGAGCTGGTGCCGCCGGAAATGAGGATGTTGCAGCGGCCGCGCACCATCGCGTTCAACAGTGCGTACATCGGTTTGTCGAAGGCGCCGCGCCCGAGCAGTTCGTCGGGGGTGAACGGGTCTTTGCGGAATTTGCGGATCGACACCATCGGGCCATCGACCGCCAGCGGCGAGATGATGGCGTTGAGGCGGCCGCCGTTGGGCAGACGCGCATCAACCATCGGATTGGAGTCGTCCAGGCGACGGCCGAGTGGGGCGATGATCCGCCGCAGGATGCGCAGCAGGTGCCGGTCGTCGCTGAAGCGTTGCGTGGCCCGGCGCAGCATGCCGCCGCTGGAGACATGCACGTCCTTATAGCCGTTGATGAGGATGTCCTCGATCTCCGGGTCGTGCAGCAGGTCATCCAGCGGGCCGAAGCCGGTCAGCTCCTTGTGCAGCGCTTTGGCTACCGCTTCCATCTCCTGCGCGTTGACCGGAATCTTCCATTCCTTGACGAAGGCAGCGGTCTGGGTGCGGACGTACTTTTCGGTGGTTTCCGGCGACCACGAATCGATATCGACACGCTGGTCTTCAACGTGGTTGAGCAGGTATTCGTGCGCGGCCGACAGCACGCTCTGGAACTGCTCGGTCTGCTCGAACGGCACGCTGACAACCGGCTCGACCGGCAGCGGGGGAGCCATGGGACGGGCGGGTAGCGGAGTGACCTTGTCTTCCATTGTCATTTGCCCAACAGGTTGGCGAGACGGGAAAGGGGGGAGCTGGAGACGGCGCTGGCTTGTTTGCCATCCAGTGCCAGCAGCAGCGGCGCCAGCGCTCTCAGATAAGGGTCGCGCGGCGCGGTTTCGGTGAGCAGGTGACCCAGGCCGGCATTGGAGCGCAGCACGCGGGCGCGGTCGGGCAGGGTGGCCAGCAGCGGCAACTGGAAGCGTTGGGCGATCTGCTGGTCGCTCAGTCCACCATTGGGGTCGAAGCGGTTGACGATCAGCTTCAGGCGCGCATCGCGTTGACCGCGTTGTTCAAGCTCCCGCATGGTCTGGTCCAGCGACACCAGTGACCCAATCGCCTGGTCGACAACCAGCCAGATGTCGGTGGCGCTGTGCAGCAGGCTGGTTGGCATCAGTTGGATGGGGAGGCCGCCGGCATCGCACAATGTGATGGGAAACACGCTGCGCAGGCGGTCCAGCAGCGCGCTGGGTTCGTGTTTCTTCAGCAGCGTGCCGCTCGCATTGCCCAACAGCGACAAGCCGCTGGCGTGGTGCGCAAACGCAGTGGCGGCGAAGGTGCGGTCCAACCGGTCGACATTGCCCAGCGCCTCTTCGTAACTGAAGTGGCTTTCCATGCCGAGGTACAGCGCGTCATCGGCCGATGGCTGGCCCACATCAAGCAGCAGCAGTTGATTGTGGTTGCCGTCGCTGCCTGCCGGGTGTTGCTCGGCCAACAGCGCGCCCAGGTGCGTTGCCAAGGTGCTGGTGCCAATGCCACCGCGCACGCCCAACAGCAATACAAGGCGGCCGCTGGGTTTTACTTCGACGGCGCGGCTGGCGACAGGTGCCACAGCAGCCGGCAGGCTGCCCACACGCTCGAAGACTTCCAGCATCTGCGCGGTGGTGTTATCGATGTCGATGAAATCACGCACGCCCGAGCGCACCGCCGCCAACAGATGCGTTGCCTGCTCAGGGCCGGTGGTGCCGATGCCGATGAGCGAGCGGAACGGCTGCTGCGTGCTCAACTGGCGCGCGATGTCGGTGGAGTAGCTGGCGTTGCCGCCGCAGTAGTCGAGCAGGATCACCGCTGCATCAGCAGCACTCTCCAACAGCTGTCGCGGAAGGGTTTCGCGACTGTCCACCCAGCGCAGGTCCACGTGCCCAGCCAGCACGCTGCCCAGCCGGGCGATATGCCGGTTATCCGGTGCATACAGCACCAGTTGCAGAGTGGTCGCGCTATGGTTCAGGGGCAAGGGCATCACCGAGGACATGGTTTGTGCTTCAGCGTGAGAAGCCAGGCAGTTGGTCCGGGCTTGCGGGATGCAGCAGCCACGAGCCCCATACCGGCAGATTGGGTTGTGCTTCGCGCTGGCCGGGCAATGGGATTTCAGTCCCACGCGCCAATGGCCGCACCAAGCGCGGGGTCACCACGATCACCAACTCCTTGTCCTCGCGTTGGTAGGAAAGGTTGCGGAAGAACGAGCCGATGATCGGCAGGTCGCCGAGCAGCGGAATCTTGTTGACCACCGACGACAGCTGGCTGCTGACAAGTCCGCCGATGACGAAGCTTTCGCCATCGCCCAATTCAACCGTGGTATCGGCACGGCGCGTGGAAATCGCAGGCACCTGGGTGCCGTCCAACGCAATGCCACGGCTGTAATCCAGGTCGCTGGCTTCCGGTGCCACCTTCAGCGAGATGCGATCTGCGGCCAATACCGTTGGCGTCACGGTCAGGCCGATACCGAAGGGTTTGAACGTCACCGTGGTGGTGCCCAGACCTTGTGGTTCAAGGATGGGCAACTCGCCGCCGGCCAGAAAACTCGCACTCTGGCCGGACAGCGCCACCAATGTGGGCTCGGCCAACACCCGCGCCATGCCGTTACTCTGCAGGATGTCGATGTTGGCATCCCACTTGCCCGGGAGGGACTCGGCAATCAGTTTGAACGCCGACGACAACGCGCCGCCGTTGTTGCTGCCGGCGGGGGAGGCGATGCCGTAACTGAAGCCACCGTTGGTGTTGTTGAAGTTGATGCCGATCTGCCGCAGCACTTTCTTGTTGAACTCCACCACCTTCACTTCAACCTGCACCACGCCGCCATGGCTGATGGTGGCGGCATCGTTGATGGCGCCCTTTTCGCCAACAGCAGAAGCAGCGGCCTTGCGGCTGGCTTCGTGCTCCAGCAGTGAGCTGGCGTTGCCGGAGAGCAGTGCTTGCCCAGCCTGTACGGTGACGTTGCTGCCACCGCCATCCAGCAGCCCGCTTTGGATGGCAGTGCGCACCTCCACACGGATGCGAGTTGGCGTGGCTTGTTTGTGCAACCACAGCAGCAAGGTGGTGCTGCCCGGCGACTTGCCCACCAGCAGCGCCTCACTGTTACGTCCGATGCGGGTGATATCCGCAATGGAAGGGTCGGCGATGGCGATGCGCTCGACGCCTGCTGGCAGGTTCCATGGGCGCTGCTCGGTGAGTTCCAGCAACACGGTGTTGGTTGTGGTTTCAGCCTGCGCGGGCGTGGCAAAAAACAACGGCATTGCGCCCGCGCCAAGCAAAGCCAGCACGGCGATGAGAGAAGTGGCTTTGTGCGGACGTTGCAGCAAGAGAGAACCCCCGGTCATGGCGAAGACAAACGGTTGGACGGCGTGCCACGGATGATCTCGATGCCCTGACGTGGTGCGGCGCGTGGCATGCGTGCTCGTACCGGGGCGGCTGCTGCGGGTGCGGGCGCGGCAGGTTTCCTGCCGCTGGATTCGCCCGCCAGCGCGGCCAGGCTGATGCCCGCATAGGCTTGGTTTTCCGGGCGCGTGGCAGCTTCGGCATCCATCGCATCGAGGTCGCGACGCAACGGCAGCACCGGTGGCGGCGCGACAAAGATCGAGGCATCGGCCAATGCGGTGTCACCAGGGTTGCGCAGTGCCAGAAACAACTTGCCGCTGTGCGCAGCCAACAGCAGGCTGCCAGCGTCCTGTACCGGCACCGCAAGGATGGCGCTACGGGGCGGCGCGGTATTGCCGTTGTTGGTGGACGAGGCATTGTTGTTGCTGCGTGCTGCAATGGTTTCTGCACGGCTGCCGGGCTCCGGCGGGTCTGCGTCTGTACTGCTCTGCGCCTGTGCTGCAGCCTGCTGCGTACCCACGTCCTCTGCGCCGTAACCCAGTACCCGCAGCCGCGACAGCAGCAATCGTGCCTGTGGGTTGTCGCGTTGTGCGCCGGCCTCGGCAGGCGCCTGTAGGCTCATGAACACATCCACATAGTCGCCAGGCGCGATGCGGTTGCTGACTCCCGCCAGCTCATCCACGGGAATGGCCACCGCGCGCTCGCCGGGCTTGATGCCGGCGGCGATGCCCTGCAGCAATTGACGAGGATTGACCATGGCACCTGCAGCGATGTCGCTGTTGGGGATCCTGCCAATCACATCGGCAGTTGTCGGGAAACCTTCACTGGCAGCGGCCTGCATTTGGGTGGTGGACAGATCCGCAGCGCTGATCGGCTGACCGGCAGGCAGCGCTCGGGTGGCCACCACAAAGGTGCGCTTGGGCAGGCTGTTGGCCGGCTCGGCCTCGAGGCTGACGTCGGGAGTGGAGGGAGCGTTGCGGCCAATGCCGAAGGCCAGTATCGCCAGCACCACGGCGAGCACCAGCAACAGGACGGCGGCGATGCGTATTGCCTTTGGCATGGTGAGACTCCTGCTCCTTGGAAGTTGCGACGGTCAGCGGCTACCCAGATCCAGTTGTACGACAGCGGTACTGCTGAGTGATTTGCCCATGGTCCAGCCCAGTAGTCGCCCGGTGCCGGGCAGGAACGGGTGGGCGTCATGGTCATAGGACGTGGTCACGCGGATGCACTGCACGCTGCCATCGGAGCTGCATGCAAAAGGCTGGGAGACGCTGATGGGCGCAGCATTGGCTGCGCTGCAGCTGGGCGTGGATTTGGAGAAATTCAGCAGCCACTGCATCGAGCGTGCCGCGGCCATGCAGGCATTGCTGCGTCGCTCGGGAATGTCGCCATAACGCAGGGCTGCGCGTGCGCCTTCGCCGGCAGCCAGTACGAGTGATTGCTGCGCGGCAAACACCATCACGCCGGTGAAGGTGACCATCAGCAGTGGCAGCACGCCGAACATCATCAGGAACGCGAATTCGAGGGTAATGACGCCGCGGTTCTTCCGGCGTTGGAGTTGAGGTGATTTAGACATGACCCCCTCCCTGCAGCACATAGCCAATCATGGCCAAGCCCAGATACGCGGCATAAGGAATGCCGACGCGGCCCCGGCGCGCGGCACGCAGATTGAGGTGCCAGTCCTGCAGCCACGGCGTGCCTTGGTAGGCAAGATTGGCTTTATGCAGCACGGCGGGCATGTAACGCACCGCCGAGGGCCACGCGATGACGAGTAACGCGTGCCCCCCAGCGGCCAGACTGGCGCAGACCCAGATGGGCAGCAGTGCATTGATGCCGAGCAGGAAACCGATGGTTGAAAACAGCTTGACGTCACCGGCCCCCATCCAGCCGAACGCATAGAACGGCAGCAGCACAGCCAGACCGATCAAACCACCCAGCAAGCACTCACTGATGGATGGCGCGGTGCCGTGAGCAGTTGCCTGCACAAGAACCACCACGCACAGCACCGCCAACAACGCGCGGTTACTCACGCGCCGCGCCGTCAGGTCGCTGATGGCGACCTGCAGGCCCAGCAGAAGTGCGGCGAGGGTGATGAGGGTCATGGCGGTGGCCGTCCGTTACTCGGGGGCCGGCGCGTCGCTGTTGGAAACGGTGGTCTGCAGCTTGGTAAGAATGGTTCTGAAAACTGCGGTCAAACCATCGCGTGCGAAGAAGATGATGATGCCGGCCACCACCGCTGCCAGCAGCCCGTATTCGAGCGCGGTGACACCATCTTCTTCCCTGAAGAACTTCCGGATCTGTGCGTTCATGGCGATCTCCCTGATGACCCGGCGTCGGTATTGCTCCGACAGACAGCCGGGCAAAGCGAGGGCATTTCTGCCCGGTAGTGGTCAATGGGTTTGACTGCTGCCAACAGGTGCTTTGATAGCGGTGCGGTTAACCGGTTTTGCCGGAATTAACTGCCGTTTTTGCGGTATTCCCCCTGTCAGCATGCATGGCATGCCCGGGAGAATCATTGCAAGGTAGGTGTGAAGAGAATGATGTTAATTAGGTAAAAACAAACTGTTTTTTACATCTGTGATGTGGTTCGCAATTTTATTTATGTTCTCTTACGGGGCAATCATGATTTCTTTGCCAGTATCGGTTGCAAGCGGGAAGCTGCTCACGCGCATTTCTCGTGGGGAATTTCAGGATGTGCGTCGGGATTGCGGGCTTTAGGTTTTCGTCTGCGATGGATGGTCGCTTCTGAATCCGGCTCTTACGGGCCGCAAGGGCGTTCACATGGATGCGGTATTTGACGGTCAAGGGTTGAGGTCATTCGATTTGGCAGCGCTGGGTAACACCCTGCGTGTGTGCCATGTCGAACTGGTCCTGCTTGACGACCAGCCGCCTACCGCTGCCATTTCTTCGTTTGTGCATGACCAGGCATTGTTGTGCACGTTTCAGATAGGTGCCCGCGCTCGTGGGCGTTTTGTGCTGCCGCTGGATTGGTGCCTGTTGGGCTGGCTGCAATCGGTGGATGCGGAAGCCAGTTGGTGCCACGGGGTGCCGCTTACTTCAGGCAACATCATTTCAGTGATGCCCGAAGGCGTAACCGAATTCGCACTGGGTGCAGGCAGCCGTGTCACCTTCGTGCTGGTGCCGCTCAAGCGTTTTCAGGAACGTTCGACGGCGCAACGTTTGGGTGGGCTGGGTGAACACTCTCCGGCCGTGCCGCTGGTGAGCGGGCGCCCGCATATTCCGCTGCAGGCCTATTACCAGGGGCTGCAGGAGCGCATCGCACAGGGCGAAGTCACCAGTGGTGAAATAGAAACCATGCTCGATGCGCATGTAAAAGAACTGGTGGCCAATGGCCCAGTGGAACGATTGAACTGTAACCGAAGCCGTCGCGTGCGCTATCTGATTTTCCGCCGTGCCGAAGACATGATGTACGCCAATCTCCGCCGGCATATCTACATGCACGAGCTGTGCGACGCAGCGGGTGTCAGCGAGCGCGCGTTGCGTTATGCCTTCGAGGAACTGGTGGGAATTTCGCCGGTGCGCTATCTCTCGATGCTACGGCTGTGCGAAGCCTGTCGCAGCCTTTCCAGTGCCGATGCCGGCCGTAAGTCGGTCAAATCCATCGCCTTGAGTTGCGGGCTGTGGGATTTGTCGCGCTTTGCCGACAACTACCGCCGGGTTTTTGGTGAGCTGCCCAGCGAGACGTTGATGCGCGGTACGTACTCGCCCGCCTGAGCGCATGGCGGCCGTCCGCAGTGGCGGCATCAATCACATCACGCCGTAATCATGTTTGCCGAATACGTGCATGCGCGTGCCGGTAACGGGTAGTGCTTTGCCAATTCCCGCTACAGGTGTGCCGGATGCGGGCAAATTGTCGCGTGCTTAGAAGGTGTACTGGCCTCACGAACCAAGACCCGTCCGCGCCCGGATGGATCAGACCGGAGGCTCCAAATGAACCGCATCTATCGATTGGTCTGGAACCGCTCACTCAATGCATTTGTAGTGGGTTCCGAACTGGCAAGCGCACAAGGCAAGCGTTCTGGTCCCTCCAGGCTGTCGCCGATGGGCCCGTGGAGCTTTGCCGCATTGTGCAGCGCCATGGCGCTGGCCATGGCAGGGCCAGCGGCGGCCACCGACGCAAAACTGGCGGACCTGCAGGACCTTGTCGCCAAGTACAGCAACACCGATGCGCAGCAACTGGTAAGCGCTGCCTTGCCGGCGGTGAATACGCAGGTGTCGCTGGATGCCTCGGTAAGGGGGCCGGCTGTGGTGAAGGTGGATGCAACCGCCGCATTGGCAGTCAAGCCGCGAGCCTCATCCGCTGCGCGTGCGCGGGTGGATGTGCGCGCAGCGCTGCCAAAGCCGCATGCACATGGTGCAACTGCAGCGCCTGTTGCTGCATTGTCGGTAGTGGCTGATACCGCACTGGCATTGAAGCCGGTGGCGGCATCGGCCAACGCCGCTGTGACTGCAAGTGTTGGTCCGTTGGCGCACGCTGACCTGGGCCTGCAGGGTCTGGTGAGCGTGCTGCTTCCGGGCAAGGAAGAGGGCGGCAGCCCGTTGCACGGCACGTTGGCCTCGACGCTGGGTGCGGTCAAGGAATTGACCGGTGAAGTCATCACCGGCAAGCCTGTGGATGCGGCAGAAACACTGACCTCGCATGCAACCACCACCGTGGCATCCCTTACCGGGCATGTCGGCAATACGGTGACCGGCGTGGGCGGCGTGCTGTTGCCCGGCAAAGAAGAGGGCGTAAATCCGGTGCGCGACACGGTGACCGGCACGGTCGATGCCGTCGATACGTTGACCGGTGAGGTGGCCAGGAAAAGTGGCCTCGGCGGTTTGGTCAACGGCCTGGTCAATGGTGTTGCGCCGGTGATCAATGGCGTAGGGGATCTGCTCGGCGCGGTGGTGGGCGGTGTGACCGGCTCAAGCACCCTGGGGAATGGCCTGTCCAATACGGTGGGCACGTTGACCGGCGGGCTGCAGGGCACTACGGGCGCGTTGGCCAATGGAGATGTCACCGGCACCGTGCAGAACCTGTTGGGCACGGTGGACGACACCGCATCCACGTTGTTGGGCGCGACCGGCAGCACCTTGGGCGGCATCACCGGGTCCGGCTCGGGTGTGAGCGGTGTGACCGATCTGCTGAGCGGTGTGGTCGGCGGCGTTACCGGTGGCTTGTCCAACGTGGTGGGCGGGCTGACCGGCAACCCGGTTGTGCCCAATGCGCCCGCGGTACCCACGCAAGGCCCGTCGGGGCTGGTGGTCGGAAATGGCGGCCTGGTCGGCTCGGTCAACCAATTGGTGGATTCGCCGCTGACCTCGATCCTGGGCGGCAATGGCTACATCCAGAACGGCAGCCTGAAGGTCAACAGCACCAACGTCATGCAGACCTACTCTTCACTGGAGCTGCTGGGCACCTTGCCGGTGGTGAATCTGAGCCCGGTCGGCGACGTGCTTGATGGCCTGGGTGGTTTGACCACGGGCGGCAACTCGCACCTCACCCTGATTGGCGGTGTTACCTCCGACAGCTACATCACCAACATCAACAACGGCGACCCGGGTGGCCTGCTGGGTCTGGTGCTGCCTGACGGCGCACCTGCCTGGGCATCGGACTGCCTGGATCTGCTGGGCGTGGTACAGGTGAAATGCTGGGCGGTACCGGCCGCGCAGGACTACCAGGTGCTGATCGGTGACGGTGCTTTCGCCAATGGCTCCAAAGAGGTGGTGATTGGCAGCAATGCCGAGCATCGCCTGCCCACCCAAACCGCAGACCAGGCGTTTGTCGATGCGACCGGCGGCAAGACCGGTGTGCCGACGGCGGACTACGACGCACGGCTTGGGCATTCCGTGGTGGTGGGCGACAGCGCCAAGGGCTCGGCCAACGCACAGACCCTGCTGGGCGCAGGTGCCACGTCGGACAAAGCCAACAGCGTGGCGCTGGGTTACAAGTCCAATGCCGGGCGTGGCGGTCAGGACGACTACGCCGCATTCGGCTTGACCGCCGCGCAGACCTCCATCGGTGAAGTTGCAATCGGTTCTGCCGGGCGTGAGCGGCAGATCACCCATGTCGCTGCCGGCAGCCAGGACACCGACGCGGTGAACGTCATGCAGCTGCGCGGTGCGCTTGATGAAATCAACGATCTGGGCATGGCGGCCGTGGTGTACGACGAAGACGGCAACGGCGTCGTCAATTACAACAAGGTGACCTTGGGCGCAGGCCAAGCGGCCAACGGCACGGTGCTGGCCAATCTCGCTGCCGGTGCGGTGACGGCAGGCAGCAGGGAGGCGATCAATGGCGGGCAACTGGCCATTACCAATGATGCCTTGGCCTCCACCATCGGCGGCACGCTGCAGTACAACAGCAGCACCGGTCTGTGGAGCGCGGCCAACTTCACCGTCACCGCCATCACCAACACGGGCAGCACCAGCCAGCAGACGCTGGGCAATGTCACCGATGCACTTGCAGCGCTGGATGGCTCCATCGTCAACGTCAATACGCGCGTGGACAACATCCAGAACGGCGGCGCAGGCAGCGCTTACTTCGCGGTGAATTCGACCAAGGCCGCGGCGTCGGCTACCGGCCAGGACAGCATGGCAGCGGGCCCGGCGGCGACGGCTGCTGGAAACCAGGCGGTTTCCGTCGGTGATGGTGCCGCTGCATCGGCAGAGGGAAGTGTGGCTTTGGGTGCTGGTTCGGTGGCCGACCGCGTAGATACCGTATCCGTCGGCGCTGCAGGCGCAGAGCGCCAGATCGCCAATCTGGCCGATGGCAGCGATGCCACCGACGCGGTGAATATGCGTCAGCTGCAGGCATCGCAGCAGGGCTCGGTGCGCTATGACCAGAACGGCGACGGCACCACCAACTACGGCAATGTGACCTTGGGCGGCGGATTTGCAGCTGGCGGTACGGTGTTGGACAACCTGGCTGCAGGTGCGGTGACGGCGGGTAGCCTGCAGGCGATCAATGGCGGTCAGCTGTTCGGTTTGGGCAACTCCATGGCAACCTACCTAGGCGGTGGTTCGGTCTTCAACGGTGGCGTGCTGGGCGCCCCCAGCTATCAGATCAACAGCATCGGTGTGCTCGGCGTGGCGTCCCTGCAGGTGTACGGCGATATCGGTAGTGCGTTCAGCTCCATCAGCGATTCACTGCTCAACCTGAAGAACCTGGTGCCGCGCACCGTGCCGGGTGCGAGCGATCCGCTGGCGGTGCAGTACACCGCAGATGGCGCCGGCAACCCCACCAACGAAGTGCGTTTGACCGGCGATGGCAGCGGCGCTGCGGTTGCGTTGGGCAATGTGGCCGACGGCAGCGTCACCACCGGTAGCCTGGATGCGATCAATGGCGGGCAGCTGGCGGCCACCAACGAGGCGCTGGCATCGGCCATTGGCGGCACCCTGCAGTACAACAGCAGCACCGGGCAATGGAGTTCGGCCAGCTTCACCGTCACCTCCATCAACAGCACCGGCGGCAGCAGCCAGCAGACGCTGGGCAATGTCACCGACGCGTTCGCCGCGATGGATGGCTCCATCGTCAACGTCAACAACCGTATCGACAACATCCAGAACGGTGGTGCCGGCAACGCCTACTTTGCGGTGAACTCAACCAAGGCAGCGGCGTCTGCTACCGGCCAGGACAGCGTGGCCGCCGGCCCGGCAGCCACGGCCAGTGGAAACCAGGCGGTGGCCATCGGTGATGGCGCCAACGCGTCGGCAGCGGGCAGTGTGGCGCTGGGTGCCGGTTCGGTCGCCGATCGTGCGAACACGGTATCGGTGGGTGCAGCGGGTGCGGAGCGGCAGGTGGTCAATGTGGCCGACGGCAGCGAGGCAACCGATGCGGTCAACGTACGCCAGTTGCAGGCATCGCAGCAGGGCACGGTGCGCTATGACCAGAACACCGATGGCAGCACAAACTACGGCAGCGTGACCATGGGGCGGCCGGGCACCAGCACCGTCATCCACAACGTGGGTACCGGCGTGGCGCCGACCGATGCGGTCAACGTTGCACAACTCAACAAGGGCTTGGGGGATGTGATGGATTGGTCAAAGAACTACACCGATCAGCGCTTCAGCGACGTCAATCGCGACATGAAGCGCATCGACGACCGTGCCTCGGCCGGCGTTGCATCGGCCATGGCAATGGCAGGCCTGCCGCAGCCCACCGAGCCGGGCAAGCGCATGGCGTCGATGGCCGCCAGCACGTTCCACGGCGAATCGAGCATGGCGGTGGGTGTGTCCGGTGTTACCGATGGCGGCCGCTGGATCTACAAGCTCAGCGGCTCGGCCAACACGCGTGGCGATGGCGGTGTGACCGTCGGTGCCGGCTTCCAGTGGTAATGACAGACAACGTGCCGGCACTGCTCGGTGCCGGCACCTGACAGCTGCGCCAACGCGCATGGGGTAAGTCATGAACGCAAAATGGTCTGCACTCGCACTGGTAGTGACATTGGCAGCCTGCAGCAGCAAAGGGCAGGTGCGCGACGATACGTTTCCCGATCCGGCACGCGCGTATCCCGCCGGCGGTACCTATGTGAACCTGGACAACCTGCGGCAGTACGCGCCGGGCATGAGCAAGCCGCAACTGCAGTCACTGCTGGGTACGCCACATTTCAACGAAGGCCTGTGGGGCGTGCGTGAGTGGAATTATCTGTTCAATTTCCGGGGCAGCGTGGGCGCAGCGCCCATTCAATGCCAGTTCCAGGTGCACTTCGGTGACGGTGGAATGAGTACGGGTCAATCGTGGAAGCCGGAAAGCTGCGCGGCGCTGCTGCAGCCCGCTCCGGCACCACCGCCGCCTGCCGCTGCAGTGCCGGTTGCGGAAACACCGCTGCGCATTTCAGCCGATGCCTTGTTCGCCTTCGACAGCGCCACGCTCGCCGACGCAGGCAAAGCACGCTTGAGTGAAGTCGTGCGCAACCTCGGCCAGCGAGTGAATGAGGTCAACCTGGTAGTAGTGGGCTACACCGATCGCATCGGCAGCGACGCCTATAACCTTGGCCTGTCACAACGGCGCGCGGCCTCAGTGCGGGACTACCTTGTGCAGCAGGGCATTCCGGCCGGCGCCATTCGCGCAGAAGGGCGCGGCAGTACCGGAGCACTGGTGGAGTGTGAGGACTCAAGTGGGAACGAACTGGTGGCCTGCCTGGCCCCCAACCGGCGCGTGGAGATTTCCGGCATCGGCGGTGGATGAAAACGGTGCAGACAGCCCGACGGCACTCCCTCCCCAAAACGCCGTCGGGCTGCTGTGCACTGGTTACGTTCCCAAGGCTGCGGGGCGAATGCGCTGCCAATGCATAGATCGAAATACGCACCCGCTTGATCCATGGAGAAAGGAAGGGAGCAGAGAGGCGCGGCAGCCAGCGTATCCAGTCCCCCGCTGGCTGAAGCTCTGCTCCTTTCCTTTCTCGATGGGTTGGGTGGGTGTAATGAAAATACCGGTGATTTGCTGCGCCAGTTCCTGCCCAAGGGAGCTGATCTATCAGTCGCCAACTAAACCCTGCTGAACGATATCGTCCGTCTTCTCAGTGACCGGCCAAGGCAAGCCTTGCATTGACGAACGCCGGAAGAGGTCATGGCCGAGGAGATTGCGAAATTCTCATCGGGTGGTGCGCTTGATTGTCGAGAGCAAGCTGTCAGCTCAATGTAGTACATCAGGGCATTCGGACTAATTGTTCAGGCTTTCCTTGGCTCTATCTCAAGGGAAAAGAATCTGGATAAAAGTTCTTGGTTTGATGTTCTTCAATCGGATCGGCGAATCGTTCATGTTGCTCCCAAAAAATTCCACATGTCGGACATCGATGAAGTCTCGAATGAGCATTTAAGTTAATCGCCAGTTCGAGCGGTCGATCGTCAGACCCCCAAAGTTTTCTACAGGCATCACGCCTGTTTGGTTTCTGGGTGGATTTCATCAGACTTTGCCTGGCGGCGAATCAAGCGCCTGCTCAATGCGGCATAGTTTTGTTGATTCCGACAGCTTGTTCCAGTCTATATGTGTTACATGGTCGAAGTGAATTTCCACAAGCTTCGGTGGATCTTCGAATTCCCAAGTCTCCATCTTTTGGCTTCCGCAAATGGGGCACGGGATATGTGATTCGAGAGAGAAAGGATTTTCATCAGAATCTCTATCGCATGCAATCTCGCCATAGATGTGGCGCAGAATTTGCGCGCGCTCATATGCGCTCAGGTTGGTTGTCTTCTCGTGTTTGGCTAGTAAATTATCTATTTCTCCATATGTGCTGTCTTGAAGTGCATTCAAATACCTGACGGTTCCTGATCGTGAGTGCAACAAGAATTCGCCGTAGGAATTCGAGCCAATTTGTGGTGCTTCAAATGTATGTGCGCAGTTCGCACATTTGTACTTGACTAGTTCGAGTTTCATGGAATCACCGGAGTAACCATCGCGGGCTTTAGTATTTCATTGAAGTTGTCAAGAATCGCAAGATTCACGCTTCCTGGCGCGCGCTCTGAGTAGAAGCGAATGGTATTGAAACCTTGTGCTCTTGCTTTTTGGCCGATTGCCTGTGTGGTTGAAGAGATAGGTCCTCCTCCATAATTCCATGCTTCGGCAGTAGAAGGATTGGTCAGATCAAGAGTATTCATCGCGCCGCGATCCAACGTAAAGCGAATTCCGGTAGTAGGAGTTGCGCCGTGGTGTGCTAATTCAGCCAGCGTAGTGCCCGGCCGCTCTGCGACATAAAAAGCGGCGCCGAATCGACTATTGGGATTCAGAAATTTCGGATCAATACCGCTGAGTACACCGTGAGCAGCACCTGGGTTCGTTGTGGCATGCCACACATTGTCAGTGCTGCTCGGAGCCGCGGTGGCAGGGCAAGTCGCCAACCCCAACGGATCAACATGCGCATTCGGGTTGTCAACATACCCCTGCGGTCTTGTTCCTCCTCCCAGTCCCAGCGGATCAGGACTCAGGTATTGCGCGCTGTCCGGATCATAGTAGCGGTGGCGGTTGTAGTGCAGGCCGCTTTCGGCGTCGTGGTACTGGCCGGGGAAGCGGATGTGGCAGTCCATGGCGTCCTCGTTGGCAGCTACGTGGCGTTTCCATAGGCGTTGCTGGCCCCAGGCTTTGGGGCTGTTGCTCCATGCCAGTTCGCCGCTTTCATCCAGTAGTTCACGCGGGGTGCCGACGTGGTCGCTGACGATGTACCAAAGCTTTTCGGCGCGCTTTTGCGCCAGCGGGGTGAGGCCGCCGGGGGCGTAGGCCCATTGTGTGGCTTGGTCGTAGGCGACGCTGCCGTCCGCGTAGATAGGTGCCGCTTCGATCAGTTGATCGAAGGCCCAGAGGTATTGCTCGCCGACAACAGTGCGCTCGCCACTACCGTCTCTGACACGGCCACCGCGAGGAGGGCGATTGCCGGGCTCTGATGGCCTTGTGATTGATGCATCGCGGTCCCCATCGGGGCCGTATTGACCATCAACACTCTGCTGATCGTGCGCCTTCGTCGGCAAGCCACCCGGCACCACTTTGAGCTTGCGTATGCGCCTGCCCAAGCCGTCGTAGGCGTAGTGCCAGCGTTCGCCTTGTGGCGTGGTCAGTTCGATGAGGCGATTGTCGGCGTCCCAACGGTAGCGCCAATGTTGGGGCCGGAAGCCATTGGGTTGCTCTGACTTTTCTACCAAGCGACCCAAGCGGTCATAGCGATACGTGGTGCCGTTTTGGCGCACGATGCGGCCAGCTAGTTGTTGCACGCTGTGCCGCTCGACACCGGGCAAATTCGATAAGGTGCGTGAAGCGAGATTCAGTGCGCCGTCGTACTCGAAGCTCTCATCCAGCGACGGTATCTGCGACGTGGCGTCAAGATGCATGCCCGCGATCTGGTTGTTGGCGTTATAGCGATAGCGACTGCTGCCCCAGCGTTGGTCGTCAATCTGTACCGGATTGAAGGCGCGGTCGTAGTGATACGTGCGCTGCACGATGTTGTGCTTGTCGGGCATGCCGGCCAGCGGCGCTTGCGGCCAAGCATCAATCGTTGGAGTGCTGCCTGCCGTTTGTTTCGTTAGCAGGTTGAGCGGGTTGAACTGCTGCTGCAGGTTGAATCCGGCGGCGCTGTGATGCTGCACATCGCGACCGAGTGCATCGCGTTGAATCTGCAGCGGTGCATGGCCTGCAATGCCCAGCTGAGCTAGAACACCATTGACATCGTAGGCCCACTGCACTTGATGGCCTGCGGCCAGCCCGACCGGGGCGCCAGTGATGTCGTCATACGACCAGCGCACTTCGCGACCGTTGCTGTGCTCAGCGACCACGCGACCGAAGTTGTCGCGTTCGTACTCCAGCACGTTTTCGCCGTGCGATATCCGTGCAAGACGCCCTTTATCGTCGTAGTCAAGCAGGGTGTCGACGGCAGCTTCATTGGCGGTTGCTGGTTGCCGATGAATGCCGAGCAGACGTCCGCTGAGTGGCTCGTAGTCGTAGTGCAGTTGCGAGCCGTCTGGACGACGGGTTGTCTGCAGCCAGCCGGCGGCGTTGTACTGGTATCGCGTGCACGCGCCGCCATAGTCGGTTTCGCTGATGAGGTGGCCCGCCGCATCGTAGCTGTATGCGTAGGTCTCGCCAGCGCCGTTGGTGACCGACGTCAAGCGGGTGAGCTTGTCGTAGCCCAGTTGCAGGCCATTGCCGGCCGGGTAGGTGATGCTTTCCAGCAGGTCGAATGCGCCATGTTGGTAATGCGTGGTGTGTCCTTCGCCGTCGCGATGACTGGAAGGCAGGCGCTCGCTGTCATAACTCAGCTGCTGCGTGCTGCCATCGGCCATGACGACCTGTTTCACGGAGCCGCGCGGGTTGGCGTGGTTGGCATACTCGTAGCGCGTGGCATGGCCAAGCGAGTTTTGTGTTTGCAGTACGCGCCCGAACAGATCTTTGTCCAGCTGATAACGAGTTCCGTCGGCACGCGTCAACTGTTTCAGGCGTTGCTGATGGTCATAGTCCAGGCGGATCTGGGTGCCGTCCGGGTTGATCTGGCGCAGTACTTGGCCGCGTTCGTTGAGGCGATATTCGGTGCGCTGACCTAGCGCATTGACGAAGCCGGTAAGGTTGCCGCGCTCATCATGCTGAAAGCTCGCGCTCGCCCCGTCTGAGCTGCTGACCGAGACCACCGCGCCGATGCTGTTGTACGTACAGCGCTGGTAGGAATCGTCGGGGTGGGTGACGTCAGTCAGTTCGCCAAAATCGTTGTAGCGATAGCGGACGCTGCGCCCCAACGGATCAGTCTGCGAGAGTTTCAGATTGTTTGAATCCCACTCGGTCAGCCATTCGTGGCCCAGTGGGTCTATCTGGCGGGTAATCAGCCCTTCGCTATTGCGGAAGTATTGGGTGCAACCGCCTTCGGCGTCGTAGTAGCGGGTGCAGTTGTTCTCGTCATCGTACTCGAAGCGGTCTGCATAGTGGCCGCTATCGGTGCCGGTGGCGATAACGCGGCCTTGCGCGTCGTACTCAACATCGGCGCCGGTATGCGCAGTATCGTGCCAACGAATCATGCGGCCGTTGCGGTCATAACGATGAAACAGCTTCCCGAATTGATAGCTGTCGCATGTGGCGAGCCTGCCATCGGTGTCGTAGCTGCAGCGGATCAGCTCACGCTCGGTGCCCGTGCTGCCACGCATGCGAACGGAGACGATGCGGCCAGATTGGCTCTGCACATCAAGCGCGTAGCCGTCGCTATGTTCGATGGATGAAAGGGCGCCGCCAACGTAGTGGAAGCGGATACGGTTTCCATTGAGGTCTTCTATGTCGCTGAGGTGGCGGCGTTGGTCTTGGGCGTTTTCGAAACTAAGTACGGTGCGTGTTTGCCGGTCGTAGATACGCAGGATGTGCGAGCGTTGGCCGAAAAGGCAGTAGCGCCGCTCGCGAAGATTGACCGCCTGCACGTCGTCGTCAGGGGTGTGAAAGACGAGAGCCGTGCCATAGGGCGTGTGATAGGTCACCCTGTCGTCAGCAAGCGCCAGCCGCTGTGACCAGTCATCCATCCACAAAGCGCCAAACGCGCCGCTGAAATTGGCGGTAGAGCGATACAGGCGCCCCAGCCGCAGCGGCAGCGTGCCTGGTAGGTCCAGTAGCGGCCATTCTTGAAAGAAGTCGCCGGAGCCGACATCCACTGGCTCGCCGACCCTTGTACAGGCGGTCGGTGGGCAGTTGTTTCCATCTGCCGATGTAGTCTTGGGTTTTGCAGTGTTAGGTGTTGTTGCCGAGTCCGGCTTGGGACGCTGCGGCGGGGCATCGGGCGAAGGCTTCTTGCTGCGTGGCAACGGCAGCAGGTTGACCACGACATTGGCCCAGCGCAGTAGCGGTGAGCGGCTGTCCTTGACCTCATGTACGAACGCAGTCTCGATGGTTTCGACGATGGTCTTGCAGCCATCGTTGACGTTGCCGTCGCAGGTGGTCCTGTGGCCGACGCGCACGATGTTGCGATCATTGGCGTAGACGGTCTTCGCACCCTCGGCCAGTATGCTAGCGCCAGGGTGATCAGAGCAGGTCACCAAGTCGCCGACACGGGCCACCGGTTTGCCTTCAAAAAATACGTTGCCCGAGCCCTCGGCAATCGCGCCCTTGTTGTCACCGTATTGCCCGGCAGTGGAGGCGAAGCTGGCGATGCCGGCACCGACAAATCCGGCAACAGCCGTCGCTGCAGCCAACACCAAAAGCCCCGCGCCGCAAGTGGCTACCGTGAATGCAACGATGGCCACGGCGGCTGCGGCACCGACAATGGCGCCCCACAAACCGGCGTTTTTGTTGATGTGGGCAATGGGGTCGCCCATGCGCGCGGGTGTGTCGCCCTCAGTGGCGATCTTCTTGCCGCCCCCCAAGGTGCCATATACAAGGTCGGCCAGCCCGGCGCCGGCCATATTGCCGAGGAAGCCACCAACGACTCCCGCACCTGCGACCAACGCGAACGTGCCCAGCGACACAGCGGCAGCTGTGCCCGCAGCGGCAACACCCGCGCTCATGGCACCAGCCGCAGCGGAGCCAGCCGTGCCAAGCGCTGACACTGCCATCAAGCCATAGTTAAATTCCGGGCTATCGACGAAATCCAAGACGGAATTATTGCCCCGGTCAAAGCCGCTTACGTCCGGATTGGGGACGCTGTAGCTCTGCGACGGGGGCTGGCGTGCCACGTCCATGATTGCTGTGCGTCGTGAACTCTGAGCCGCACCCATTGCCGCACTTGCTTGCACCGTCATGGTGATTGATCTCCGTGAAGCAGTTACGAGGCAGTGGCTTCGGTAGCGTCTTCGTCGGTACGAAACTGGAACGTGGCCACCAGCCCCAAGATCTGCTGTTTCTGCTCCTGCGAGATCAGCCCCGGCATGCTGGCGGTGAAGATCAAGGCGCGCTGCTCGCGTGCCGTGAGCACCATGCATTGATGGATGGGCCCCTGTGCCGATGACCAGCTGAACTCAGACAGCATTGCGTCACGCTCGTCTACCTGCATCGGCTCCAACGCCAGTTGCTGGTAGTCCTTCAGGCTGGAGGCGATGGCTGCAATTTCTTTCTTGGCGAAACTGTCAAACGCCATCCCCCACGGCAACGTGTCGCGGGAGATGGTGAAACTCAAGCCGGTGCCGTTGCCTTGCGCGGTGGTCAGGACGTTGATGCTCTCGTCCTTCCACGTGCTGGGGAGTTGGATGGTGCCTTCATTGATAACAAACATGCGGGTCAGCCTTTGTCCTTGTTCAAGTGAACAACGGGCCCATCAATGAAGATGCCGCTGTCACTCAAAACGATGCTGGAGGGTCCAAACGAGAGGACTACTTTTTCTGTGGTCATGGTGATGCTGCCGCCGCCTACCACGTGCTTGATCTGGTCGTCGGCCTCATAAAGTTGGGTGCCGGGGCCGGCATCACCTGCCAGCGCTTTCACTTGCACGGTGTTGGCTTTGGTGGAACGCATCTTGGCGATGTCTTCGCTCAGGCCGCCTTGGCTGAGCGTTTTGGATTCGTCACCTGTTTTAAGCGTTACCGAGCGGTTGCCCTTGTCCACCACATGGGTTTCGGCATCCAGCACGGTGATGTTCATGTCCTTCTGCGAGAACAGATCAATCAGCTCATTGCCGGCGGTATCGCGGATGGTCATGCGGCATTGGCCGTTGCCGCCCGGCGTGGAGTTGCTGATGAAGCCCATGACGTTTGCCCCTTCGGGCGAGTCGAAGGGCATCTTCTGTTGCGCGTTGAAAAGACGGCCGATGCAGACCGGTCGGTCGGGGTCACCTTCGAGGTAGTCGACCAGCACTTCCTGGCCAATGCGCGGTATCGCTACCGTGCCCCAACCACGGCCGGCCCACGGTTGCGATACGCGAATCCAGCACGAGCTGGATTCGTTGTGGCGGCCTTCCAGGTCCCACGGGAACTGCACCTTGATGCGGCCGTATTTGTCCGTGTGAATCTCTTGCCCGGCCGGGCCTACGACGGTCGCCGTTTGCGGCCCCTTCATTGCCGGTTTGGTGTGATGACGCACCGGACGATAGGGAATCTTGCGGCGGATCAGCGTCAGCGTGTTGTTGTAGACATCGCCGCCACCATTGGCGTCACTGCGGGCATGTTCATCGCCAAGATTGAAGTTGTTGCGCGCTTCGATCTGTGTGCCGACCACCAGGAAGTCGCCGTCTTCGTCCGAATCAAACCAGTGATGCCCGCTCAGCTTGAACGTATGGCCGGCAACCATTGCGCGACACTCGGATTGAGCGACAAACAGCTTGGCCTGCCACTCGTAGGCCTCCATCAACAGCTGTGCGTCGTGATGGCCGGCCTTCTTGTCCTTGTGCGTGAATGCTGGGTTGCCGTGATAGACGGTGAGTTGCGGCACTTCGCCTTGTTGCGCGATGGTGCGTTGCTCTACGTACTGGTTGGCATACGGGTCGGCGTACTTGAACGTGTTGAGCGCAACCGCACTGGGTTGAAAGCTGCGGTGTGCCGCCAGCGCGGTGAGGGTGTCCTGCGCATCCACGTGGTCACCGGCGTTGTAGCGCACAACCGCATGGTCGCTGTTGGGCGGACAGAAGGACGCATCTGGCGAATCGTCGCTGATGATCAGGCTATGACCGTCGGCGCGGTGCTCAAAGTAGTAGAACAAGCCGTAGCGTTCCAAGAGACGGCTGACGAAATTCAGGTCGCTTTCGTCGTATTGAACGATGTAGGTTTCCGGCGCGGGGCGCTTGGTCACCCGAACCTGATAGTCGGGCAGACCGCCGTAATCTCTGAACACTTTGTCCAGCACGTCCAAGGCCGACATGTCCTGGAAAATGCGGCTGGTCACACGTGTTTCCAGGTACCACAGCCACGGCGTCATCTCGGCGGTGTAAACGGCCAAGCCGCCATCGGTGCGTGCGAAGCCGAAGGAGGTGATGTAACCGTTGATGGGGTGCTCGCTGCCATCGGCGAGTTTGATGCCGACGGTGAAGTTCTGGCCCATCACCTCCTGCAGATCGATGCCGGCGTGACGGGACAGCAACTGCAGTCGGTAGCGATAAGGATTTGAAAGCGCGGCATCGCCTTCCAGTGCGGCGACATACAGTTGTTTGTCGTCGCTCAGCGGTGCGTAGAGCCGTAGCAATCGATCCTTGTCGTCCAGGATTCCGTTGCCGGCGCTGTCCGAACTCGGCGGCTTGACCAAAGGCGGCGCGTAGAACGAGGCGTGCTGTATGAGGTCGCCAATTGCTTGGCCGCTGAGCGGGTGCTCATCGGGAATCAAGGCTGCAGGGACGAAGGTTGCCGCGTTGGCCTGCAGGGTGTTTGCCGCTGCCGAAGTGCGCTCCAGCGCAGCGGTAGGTGCGGTGGCAGCGAGCTTGTTCAGCCCGGCCTCTTTCAGGCTTGGCAGCCCCAAGCCTTCGGTGAGTACTGCGCGCAGGCCGCCGGTTTCTGCGGCTTGAGCGGCATCGATAACGGATTTAGCGGCCGACACCGCTGTATGCACCTTGGCCGCGGTCTTGTTATTGGTGGCTTTCACCGCCGCGCCCAACAGCATGGAGGTTGGCAGTTCAGCGGGAGCGGAGGTGTCGGCTTTGATGCCGACTGGTTTCTTGAACGTTGCGGCGCGGTTCGGGGATTGAGAATCGTCTTGCATGCAGCCTTCGTCCTGCGCCCTTACAGGCGGGAGTACTTGAGGGACTGCCGAATATAGGAAGAACCCTCTGGCTTGGCGTTGAGAACTATCTGGAAATTGCGCGTTTACGCGTAATGGTCAATCCGGTTGATTAATTGCCAGCAGAACAAGCGTCGCAGAACTTCATTGAGACGTTTCTGTGGTGTTTGGGTGAGGCGCTTTTTTCCTCGAGGCGGCCTCGTTGCGAAACCCGATGGACGGATTGGAGGCCGCATTCAACACGTGTGGAGTGATGGGAGCGATGCGCTTGCTTGCCGAGCACGGGAACGTGCTTCCTGCAATTTGAGGGCAGTGAGGTTGGCCCTCGCTATGGCAGCATCCGGGGCTGGGGCCGTTCCCGCATGGCCGTGCAGCCATTCCCCGCAGCCCTCACAATGCGCGGGTTAGCCGGCGCACCACTGTTCCGGCCGCAAACGGGCAGGGTGTGGCTGTGTCGAAATTGAAGGTGTTGGCGTGGACGGGACCGTTGGCCGCGGTGATCTGGCTTGTCGCCGTAGTAGTGTTTGGCGCGAGCTTGGACGGCTACGACCAACTGCGGCATCCGGTCTCTTTGTTGGGTGCACGCGGCGTATCGGGCGGCGAGCTGTTCAGTGCGGTCGGCTTCATCCTGCCGGGCGTCCTGGCCGCCATTGCCATGTTCGATCTTGTGTTGCGCATGCCAGCCAGCGCCCCGCGCAGCCTGCGGGTGGGCGGGCAGATGCTGTTGCTGGCTGGCGTTGCCTTTGCCGCGATGGGGCTGCTGCCGCTGGATGCGGACGATATCGAGAACCGTGCCAGCCAGCTTCATGCCAGTGCCTGGTTGCTTTGGCTGGTGGCGTTCTGTGCCGGCGCCATCGCGTTGCGGCTGGGGGCTGACAAAAACAGTCCGTGGCGTTCGCTGGCGACGTTGGCACTGGTCTGCGCGCTATGGAGCGCCTGCAGCGCCTTCCTGTTCCAGGCGGCAATGCCAGTGGCAATGGCGCAGCGGTTGGCATTCCTGGGGTGGCTGGTCTGGTTGCTGGGCGCGTGGCGGTTGGTGCCAGCGCGTAAGTGACGGCGGAATCCGCCGTGGCACGCTGAAAGGCGCGTTATCGCGTGTGCCTGCTGTTTTGGGTGTTCTGTGAATTCCCTTATTTATCAATGACAAGGGGCTTGACTGCAGAGACGGGAAGGGCGCGGATTGGAGTGCCATGATGCACTGCGGTACCCTTCCCGGCTTTGCCGTTGCCCAGCGTTGCCATGTCCAGCGTCGAACCCAATATTTACGATCCCCAGCAGATTGAATCCGCCGCCCAGAAGTTCTGGGAGACCACGCGCGCTTTCGAGGTGACTGAAACCTCGGACAAGCCCAAGTACTACTGCCTGTCGATGCTGCCGTACCCGTCCGGTGCGCTGCACATGGGCCACGTGCGCAACTACACCATTGGCGACGTGATCAGCCGCTACAAGCGCATGACCGGGCACAACGTGCTGCAGCCGATGGGCTGGGATGCATTCGGCCTGCCGGCCGAGAATGCTGCGATCAAGAACAAGACCGCGCCGGCCAAGTGGACCTACGCCAACATCGATCACATGCGTGGCCAGTTCAAGGCCATGGGCTATGCGATTGACTGGTCGCGCGAGTTCGCCACCTGCACGCCGGAGTACTACGTACACGAGCAGCGCATGTTCACCCGCCTGATGCGCAAGGGTTTGGCTTACCGCCGCAACTCGGTGGTGAACTGGGACCCGGTGGACAACACCGTGCTGGCCAATGAGCAGGTCATCGACGGCCGTGGTTGGCGCTCCGGCGCGCTGGTTGAGAAGCGCGAGATCCCGCAGTGGTTCCTGCGCATCACCGATTACGCGCAAGAACTGCTGGATGGTCTGGACGAACTGCCGGGTTGGCCGGATTCGGTCAAGACCATGCAGCGCAACTGGATTGGCCGGTCGGAAGGTTTGGAAATCCAGTTCGACGTGCGCGATGTGGACGGCGCTGCGCTGGACCCGCTACGCGTGTTCACCACCCGCCCGGACACCGTCATGGGCGTGAGCTTTGTGTCCATTGCCGGCGAACACCCGCTTGCCCTGCACGCGGCCAAGAACAACGCGCCGCTGGCGGCAATGCTGGCCGAAATGAAGCAGGGCGGTGTGTCCGAGGCTGAGCTGGAAACCCAGGAAAAGCGCGGCATGGATACCGGCCTGCGCGCCATCCACCCGGTCAGTGGCGAGCAGGTGCAGATCTGGGTCGCCAACTTCGTGCTGATGGGCTACGGCACCGGCGCGGTGATGGCAGTGCCGGGTCACGACCAGCGCGATTTTGAATTTGCCAGCAAGTACAACCTGCCCAAGAAGCAGGTCATCGCATTGAAGTCGCCCAAGAATGACGACGAGCGCAGCTACGATGCTGACCGTTGGCAGGATTGGTACGGCGACAAGAGTCGCGAGACCGAGCTGGTCAATTCGGCCGAGTTCGATGGTCTGGATTTCCAGGGCGCATTCGAGGCACTGGCTGAGCGTTTCGAGCGCAAGGGCCAGGGCCAGCGCCGCGTGAACTACCGCCTGCGCGACTGGGGCGTAAGCCGTCAGCGTTACTGGGGTTGCCCGATTCCGGTCATCTACTGCGACAAGTGTGGCGCGGTGCCGGTGCCGGAAGACCAGTTGCCGGTGATCCTGCCGGAGAACGTGGAACTCAACGGTACCGGTTCGCCGATCAAGGCCGACCTGGAATGGCGCAAGACCACCTGCCCGGATTGCGGCGGTGCGGCCGAGCGCGAAACCGACACGTTCGACACCTTCATGGAGTCGAGCTGGTACTACGCCCGTTACACCTCGCCGGGCGCACGCGATGCGGTCGACAAGCGTGGCAATTATTGGCTGCCGGTAGACCAGTACATCGGTGGTATCGAGCACGCCATCCTGCACCTGATGTACTTCCGTTTCTTCCACAAACTGCTGCGCGATGCACGCATGGTGGAGAGCAACGAGCCGGCGCAGAATCTGCTGTGTCAGGGCATGGTCATTGCCGAAACGTTCTATCGTCAGAACAGCGACGGTTCCAAGGATTGGTTCAACCCGGCAGATGTGGACACCGTGCGCGACGAGCGCGGCCGCATTGTCGGCGCAACGCTGCGCAGCGACGGTGAGCCGGTGGTGATCGGCGGCACCGAGAAGATGTCCAAGTCCAAGAACAACGGCGTCGATCCGCAGGCGATGGTGGCCAAGTACGGCGCCGACACCGTGCGCCTGTTCTCGATGTTTGCCGCACCGCCGGAACAGTCGTTGGAATGGAACGAAGCCGGCGTCGATGGCATGGCGCGCTTCCTGCGTCGTTTGTGGACCATGGTGCAGAAGCATGTGGCTGACGGCAGCGCGCCGGCACTGGATGTGTCTGCGCTGACCGCCGAGCAGAAAGCGGCGCGCCGCAAGACTCACGAAACCATCGGCAAGGTCAGCGACGACTACGGTCGCCGCCACGCGTTCAACACCGCCATTGCCGCGGTGATGGAGTTGCTCAACACCCTGGCCAAGTTTGACGACGCCAGCGAGCAGGGTCGTGCCGTGCGGCAGGAAGCGTTGCAGGCCACCGTGCTGCTGCTGAACCCGATCACCCCGCATGCATGTCACGCGATGTGGCAGCTGCTGGGCAATGGCGAGACGCTGCTGGAAGACCAGCTGTTCCCGCAGGTGGATGCGGCAGCCTTGGTCAAGGACGCACTGACGTTGGCGGTACAGGTCAACGGCAAGCTGCGCGGCACCATTGACGTGTCGGCCGACGCAACACGCGAGTTCATCGAGGCCGCTGCCAAGGACGAGCCGAACACGGCCAAGTTCCTGGACGGTTTGACCATCCGCAAGGTGATCATCGTCCCGGGCAAGATCGTCAACATCGTCGCGGCATAAGCCGGCGCAGAAGCGCGCTTGAAGCACGCCCCGCGAACGGGGCGTGCTTTATCCGTTCTCCGGCAACGGGTCAGGCTCTATCCCTTGCCCCGCAAGCGGAACCTGCTTTCTCCCTTCGAGGGCAAGTGACGCAGGTTCTATCCCTTCTCCCGTTTACGGGAGAAGGTGCCCCCGCGAAGTCGGGGGCGGAGGAGGGGGCTTGTGCTCCCGTTCCCGCAACCCACTCAAACAGCGGCGGCAAACACGCCAAACAGTGGTCTACAACGCACGGTTTCATCCCTGCTCACCTGCAATGGGCGATGATCCGGGGCTGTTTTCTATTGCCGCCCCCGGCTGGCTCCTACAGACTGTGTCCATGACCCGATATCTGATTGCCCTGATCCTCGCCACAACCCTCACCGGCTGCGGTTTCCATCTGCGCAACAGGCTCGCCCTGCCGGCGGACCTGCCATCGGTGAAGGTGGAGTCCCAGACCCGCTACAGCGAGCTGGTCAAGCTGCTCAACCGCAGCCTGCGCGCGTCTGGCGCCACGGTTGTCGGTGAAGACGGTACGCCGGGCAAGGGCAAGGACGATCCGGGCCTTGCCCGCCTGCAGATCCGTTCCGAGCGTTGGGGCGACCTGCCCATCGCCATCGATGCCCAAGGCCGCGCCCAGGAATACAGCCTGCGCTACGCCGTGGTGTTTGCCTTCCTCAGGCCCGATGGCAGCGCCGTGGTGCCGGAGCAGGCCGTGGAACTGTCGCGCGATTACGTGTCGCCGCCGGAAGATGCAACCGGTACCACCACCGAGCGCGAGATCCTGGCCGACGAGCTGCGCCGTGAAATGTCCGCCTCCATCCTGCGCCGCATCGACAGCGTGATCCGCGCCGATGTGGACACGTTGAAGAACCCGCCAGCCGCGAAAGATGCCAAGGGCGAAGGCGATGTCCGTTGAGGCATCGCGGGTATCTCTGATGCAGCAAGGGCAGGAGTAGGCAATGGAGCTGCGCCCGGAACAGTTGGTGACCCAGGCCGCGTCTTCGGCCTTGGCGCCGGTCTACCTGATCGCTGGCCCCGAGCTGTTGCGGGTTATCGAAGCGGCTGATGCCGTGCGCGCCAAGGCGCGCGCCGAGGGTATCGGCGAGCGTGAAGTATTTGATGCCGATGGCCGCGATTTCGACTGGAGCCAGCTGTCGTCCAGTTTCAATGCGCCCAGTCTGTTCAGTGCCCGTCGTCTGGTGGAAGTACGCCTGCCCAGCGGCAAGCCGGGCAAGGAGGGCGCTGAAGTCATCAGTGATTTCTGCTCGCGTCCGCCGCCGGATGTCGTCCTGCTGATCACCGCCGGCGAATGGAGCAAAGCACATCAGGGCAAGTGGGCTGAAGCGGTTTCCAAGGCCGGCGTGTTGTCGGTGGCTTGGGCCATCAAGCCGCATGAATTGGGTGACTGGATCGAGCGCCGGCTGCGGGCCAAGGGCCTGCGCGCCGATCCTGCCGCCGTGCAGCGCCTCAGCGAGCGGGTGGAAGGCAATCTGCTGGCCGCCGCGCAGGAGATCGACAAGCTTGCGCTGCTGGCCGACGGTCAGTCGTTGGACGTGGCAAAGATGGAGTCGTTGGTGGCCGATGCCGCCCGCTATGACGTGTTCCGACTCAGCGAGGCCGCTTTCTCCGGCCAGCCGCAGGCCGTGCTGCGCATGCTTACCGGTCTGCGAGGCGAGGGCGAAGCCGTGGCGGCATTGATGCCCATTCTGATTCGCGAACTGCTGCTTACCGCCGGGCTGGCCCGTGTGCAGGCCGCTGGCGGCAATCTTGGTGGAGAAATGAAGGCCAAGGGCATTTGGGAGTCGCGGCAGGCGCCGTTCAAACGTGCGCTGCAGCGGCATCCTGATCCGCGCCGCTGGGAGCGTTTTGTAGCCGAAGCCTCGCAGGTGGACCGCATGGCCAAGGGGCGCGCGGAGGGTGACCCTTGGTTGGCGCTGGAACGGCTGTTGATTGCGGTGTCCGAAGCCCGAGCGGTGCGGCTGCTGGTACGCGGGGTGCGTTGACGTGGCACAACTGCAGTCGCTGGCGGCCACTGATGTGGCTTCGGCTGGAATGCTGGTTTTCTACGGTGGCACCTTTGATCCGGTCCACAACGGCCACCTGGCCATTGCCCGCGGCGCGGCGCAGGAGCTGCAGGTGCCGGTGCGGCTGATGCCGGCTGCCGATCCGCCGCACCGTGCGCTGCCCGGCGCAAATGCCGAGCAGCGCGCCCGGATGCTGGAGCTGGCGGCTGCCGATGAGGCCAATCTGGTCGTCGACCGGCGCGAGTTGCGGCGTGCCGCGCAGCGCCCCGGCGTACCGTCGTGGACAACCGATACCCTGCGCGAGATCCGCGCAGAAGTCGGCCTGTCCCGCTCGGTTGCGTTGTTGATGGGCGCTGACAGCCTGCTGGGGCTGAACACATGGCATGAATGGGAGCACCTGCTCGACCTGGCCCATATCGTGGTGGCGGAGCGGCCAGGCAGTGCCTTGGACGGCGCGCTGCCACCCCCATTGGCTGCCCATCTGCAGGGAGCTTGGGTGACGTCGGTTACAGCGCTTTCCGGCGCTGCGGGCAGGGTTTTGCGGCTGCGCCAGCCATTGCACACCGAGTCGGCGACGGCGGTGCGGGAGCTGATCGCCCGTGGCGGTAACTGGCAGGCGCTGGTGCCATCCGAGGTGGCTGACTACATTCAGGTTCATGGCTTATACGGCTGTCATGTTTCGCCGTGAATGCCGGTTTCGGCCGGGTTCTCTATAATCGACCCCTTATTCATCGAGTTCTGCTGCTTTGACCACCGAAGCCCAAGTCATCAAGACCCAATTGCCCAGCCCGCCGCCGTCCGTTCCGGCCCTGCTGGCATCCGTTCATGCCGCGCTGGAAGAGATCAAGGCCAAGGACGCGGTGGAGCTCGACGTGCGCGGCAAGTCCAGCGTCGCCGACTACATGGTTGTCGTTTCCGGCACCTCCACCCGTCACGTCAAATCCATTGGTGAAGAAGTCGTCCGCTTTGCCAAGAACCTCGGCATCATGCCGCTGGGCGTGGAAGGCGAGCGCGAGGCCGAGTGGGTGCTGGTGGACCTGGGCGATGTGATCGTCCACGTGATGCTGCCGCGCGTGCGCGAGCTTTACGCGCTGGAGCGCCTGTGGACGGTGGGCGACCAGCCGCCGTCGCTGTATGACGACGAGGATGAGCAGAACGATCGCTGATCGCTTCCTGCTTCATGCTTCGCGACGGCGCCGCAGGGCGCCGTCTTTGTTTCAAGATCACGCGGAGGTTGCGCCATGAAAGCCAGATTGATCGCCACCGGTGAGCGCGCGCCAACCTGGGTGGCGCAGGGCTTTGCCGAATACCAGAAGCGCCTGTCGCATTGGCTGCCGCTGGAGCTGGTGGAAATCGAACCAGGCCTGCGCGGCAAGGGGCGTGACCCCAAGCGTGCCATCGAAGACGAGGGCAAGCGCGTGCTGGCGGCGCTCCCCAAAAATCCGTATGTGGTGGCGCTGGATGTGCCAGGCCGTCAACTCAGTTCCGAGCAGTTGGCGCAACGCCTGGAGCATTGGCGTTCGCAGGGCCGTGACCTGGCGTTTCTGATTGGCGGCCCGGAAGGGCACGCGGCAGAAGTGTCCGCAGCGGCCGATGAAAAGTGGTCGATAGGCCCGCTGACTTTGCCGCACATGCTGGTTCGGCTGGTTGTTGCCGAGCAGTTGTATCGCGCAGCGGCAATGTTGGCCAATCACCCCTACCATCGCGCGTGACATGCGTATAGAATGCGCGTCCCCGCCCGAATAGCTCAGCCGGTTAGAGCACTTGACTGTTAATCAGGGGGTCGTTGGTTCGAGTCCAACTTCGGGCGCCAGATACTGAAAAAGCCGCGAGCAATCGCGGCTTTTTCTTTGCGCGTGTGTCGGGCTGAGGTGAGGTGTTGCGCTGTGCAGGGGCGCGGCAACGGCATACCTCAACTTCGATGCAGCGGATAACAGGAAGGCGCCTTTCGGCGCCTTCTTGTTGTGATGCGTTGCCGTTACCTGCAACTCACTGTTGGCAACGCACTGCTCAGCCTCAACGCCAGATCTTGATCTGCTCGGCGTCGGTGCGCTGCATCGGCTGGCCCGGCTTGCAGGTGAAGGTGGCACCAAAGGCCGGCAGATTGGACAGCGGAGCGTTGGCGCGCCAGCGGCCCGGTGCGCGGACGTCCGAGGCCAAGCGCTGCACGGCGTCGTTGGGTGAAAGCTGCTGTGCCCACAACGCGGTCCAGCCCTTGAAGAACGACTGCTTGTCAGCGGCGGTGGCGTTGGCCTGGGTTGCGCTGAAAGCCTCCCATGCGATTTCCACGCCGGAGATGTCGGCCATGTTCTCGTCGCGGGTCAGCTCGCCGTTGACCTTGGCATCCTTCACGCCCGGGAACGGGTAGCCGCTGTACTGGGCAGCCACGCGGTTGCCCAGCAGGGTCCATGCGCTCTTGTCGGCCGGCGTCCACCAGCTGCGCAGCTCACCCTTGGCGTCAATCAGCGAACCCTTGGCATCAATGGCGCGGCTGACTTCATGGGCGACCATGCCGCCGAACGCGCCGAACTTTTCAGCGGCGCTGGCCGATTCGGCAAAAATCGGGCCCTGCAATGCGGCGGCGGTGACGATCAGGCGGTTCTGTGCGATGTCATAGCTGATGGACGGCTGCTGCGGCAGCACGTCCCAGCGGCGGTCGGCGTTGCCCTTGCCGATGCGCTTCATTTCCTGGGCGTGGCGCCAGGTGGAAGCGATAAGCATGTTGCCGCCGAAGCTGCCACGGCCCATCGGCTGCACGGTGTAATCCAGATCGCGCAGCGGGGTGCCGATTTCGATCTTCATGCCGGCCAGCTTGGCCTCGGCTTCGGCCTGGGCTTCAGCGCTCAACCAGGTGCTGCGCTTGACTGCGGCAATCTGCGCCTCGCGGACCTGGTCGACCATGATGCCGGCCTGGCGACGCACGTCACGGCTGATGTAGGCGTTTGCGTACTCGTGGCCCAACATCGGGCCGGCGGCAACGTTGATGGCGTCCAGCACTACGTCCGGGCGTGCCGGGGCAATGGTCTGGCCACGCAGCACGCGGCCACGGAATTCAAACTCCGCATCGCGGTAGGCCTTGGACAGGTACGGCGCCATCGAGTCGCCCACGCGCCAGCGCAGGTAAGCCTTCCACTGTTCGGCCGGCAGGCGCGTGATCATGGCGTTGAGCTGCTGGAACAGGGCCGGGTCGGCCAGCGACACCAGATCGTCATTGACGCCCTGCGCCTTGAGGAAGGCGTCCAGCTGCAGGTTGCGGTAACGGCTGAGGTCCTTGGTGGCGACCGGTGCGTAATTGTTGAACGGGTTGTTGATGTCGGCCACCGAGTGCGCGCTGCGGGCAAGCTCGGTTTCCAGTTGGATGACCAGGGCCGATTCGGCATCAAGCTTGTCCGCCGGCGTGCCGGTGAGGGCGAGAATCTGCTTCACGTAGGCGCGGTAGCGTCCCATCAGCGCGACGGTGTCGGCATCGGTACGGGTGTAGAACGCCGGGTCGGGCAGGCCGGTGCCGCCCTGCATGAAGTAACCGATGTGGCGGTCCAGCGCCTTCAGGTCCACGTCCGGCGCAAAGTTGAAGGCCACCGGGATGCCCACCTGGTGCAGCGCGGCGATCGAGGCCGGCACATCCTTGGCCTTCTTGATGGCGTTGATGCGGGTCAACAGCGGTGCGATCGGCTTGGAGCCGTCGGCCTCCACGGCGGCCTCATCCAGACCGCTGGCCCAGAAATCACCCAGCAGCTTCTGCACGTTGCCCTGCGGGCTGGTCATTGCGCGGTCGAGCAGCTGACGCTGCTGGTCGCGGGTGTTGTTGGCCAGCTGACCCAATGCGGTGACGGCGCCGGTCTGCGGAACCGGGTTGGCCTTGAGCCAATTGGCGTTGGTCAACTCGTAGAAGTCGCTGCAGGCCGCACTGACCGCCGGTGCCCGCGCTGCGGATTTCTTGCGGGCGGCCTGCGCATCGTTGGTGGACAGGACGGCCACCAGGCTGAAAGCCAGGGCGAGGGAAAGCGGGCGAAGGGTTGGCATGTGATGCGTATCCGCAGAAGGACAAAGTGGGCGGAGTTTAACAAGCCGGTGGGCGATTGGTGCCGGTGCCTTATCGCGGTTTTGCCGATTGGTTGTACGGCGCAGGTGTGGGCGGCATATCCATGTGCGATTGCGTGCGAAAACCACGCTGTTGGACGTTCATTCGCTGCTTGGAACGCGCGGAAAAAAGAAGGCCCGGCAATGCCGGGCCTTCCAATCAAACATCACCGCAATGCGGCAATTACCAGATGACCACCTGCTTGTCGCCGGCGCGGACCATCGGCGAGCCGGCCTTGCACTGGAACGCAGCAGCAAAGGTCGGCAGGTTCGACGGCGCGCCCATGGCACGGAACTGTGCCGGTGCGTGCGGGTCGGTTGCCAGGCGGACCTTGGCGTTTTCGGCGGTGTACTTGGTGCGCCACACTGTCGCCCAGTTGAAGAAGAAGCGCTGGTCGCGGGTGAAGCCTTCGACCTTCGGGTCTTCCTTGCCGGCCGAAGCCTTCTGCAGTGCGTCGTAAGCCGTTGCCAGGCCGCCCAGGTCGGCGATGTTCTCGCCCAGGGTCAGCGAGCCGTTGACCTGCTGGCCGTCCACACGGTACTCGTTGAACTGGTTGACCAGCTTGCCGGTGAGGCCTGAGAAGCCCTTGGAGTCAGCCTCGGTCCACCAGTTTTCAAAGTTGCCGGTTGGCCCGAAGCGGCTGCCCTGGTCGTCGTAACCGTGGGTCATTTCGTGGCCGATCACCGCACCGATACCGCCGTAGTTCACGGCATCGTCGGCGTTGGCATCAAAGAACGGCGGCTGCAGGATGGCGGCCGGGAACACGATCTCGTTCTGCAGCGGGTTGTAGTAGGCGTTGACCATCTGCGGGGTCATGCCCCATTCGGTCTTGTCCACCGGCTGGCCGATCTTGGCCAGTGCCCACTTGTAGTTGAACGCGTTGGCAGCACGCACGTTGCCCAGGTAGTCGTCGTGGGTGGTGCTCAGGCCGCTCCAGTCACGCCACTTGTCCGGGTAACCGATCTTCGGGGTGAAGGTCTCCCACTTGGCGATGGCCTTGGCCTTGGTTTCGTCGCTCATCCAGGCCAGGCCTTGGATGCGGTCCTTCAGCGCGTCAGCCAGGTTCTTGACCAGCACTTCCATCTTGGCCTTGGATTCCGGCGAGAAGGCGACCTTGACGTACATCTGGCCGAAGGCTTCGCCGGCATTGTTCTCAACCGTGCCCAGCACCTGCTTCCAGCGCGGCTTGATTTCCTTCTGGCCGTTCAGCTCCTTGCCATAGAAAGCGTAGTTTTCCTGCACGAACGCATCGCTCAGGAACGGCGAAGCGCCGTCTACGGTGTGGAAGCGCAGGTAGGCGCGCCATGCGGCCGGGTCGGTGTCGCCCAGCATCTTGCTGACTTCTTCGTGGAAGCCCGGCATGGCCAGCGAGAACGTGGCCGGTGCGGCGATGCCCTGCGCCTTGAAGAACTCGGTCCAGCTGAAGTTCGGGGTGAGCTTGTCGGCATCGGCCACGCTGACCGGGTTGTAGTACAGCGACACATCGCGCGACAGCTCGACGCTGGACTTGGAGGCCTTGGCCAGGCGCGTTTCAAACTTCATCACTTCATCGGCCTGCTTGGCAGCATCAGCGGCGGCAACGCCGGACAGCTCCAGCACCTTGGCCACGTGCGCCTTGTAGGCGTTGAGCTTGTCGGCCTTGCTGGCGTCGGTGTAGTAGGTGGTGTCCGGCAGGCCCAGGCCGCCCTGGCTGGCGTACGCCATGTTCATGGACGAATTCTTGAAGTCCGCTTCCGGGCCGAAGCCGAACAGCACGTTCTCGCCCTTGGCCGCGCTGGTGCGCAGGTAGTTGGCGATGGCAGCGGTGTCCTGCAGCGCGTCGATGGCGGTCAGGTCGCCCTGCAGCGGGGTGATGCCCAGCGCATTGATCTTGGCCTCGTCCATGCCGGCGGCCCAGAAGTCACCGACGATCTTCTCGATGCCGGTGGCGTTCTTCATTGCAGCGGCCTGCTCAGCCAGCTGGTGCTGCACGGCGACCGAGCGCTCGTCCAGGATGGTGAAGGCGCCCCAGCTGGTGCGGTCGGCCGGAATTTCATTGGCATTGAGCCACTTGTCATTCACATAGCCGCCAAAATCGGTACAGGCGTCTTTGCTGGCGTCCAGGTCAGCGGCGGTGAAGGCGTTGTAGGCCGGCAGTTTGGATTCGTCGAGCTTCAGCTCGGTGGCGGCTGCGGCCGGGGCGGCGGCTGTGGCAGCCGGGGTTTCTTCTTTCTTGCAGCCGACCAGCGCGGCCGAAACGGCCAGAGTCAGCAGGAGAATCTTGGGATTGCTAACGATCACGGAATTGGCCTCCAGGCCGATTGCAGAGCATGGGAATGGCCCCGCAACCAGGGCCGAACGCAGAAGATACGCCTGAAACCGATCGTCATGGGGTGTCGAAGGTAATGCCCGGTTTTGAGGCAGTACCGGTGGGCGAAGGCTGCCGGGCAGTGCTATACAGCCGCAATGAGCCAGACATCAAGCAAGCAGTGGGATGCCATCCTGATCGGCGGTGGTCACAACGGCCTGGTCTGCGCGGGGTATCTGGCTAAAGCGGGCAAGCGGGTGTTGGTGCTGGAGCGGCGCGGCGTGATTGGCGGCGCGGCGGTGACTGAAGAATTTCATCCCGGTTTTCGTAACTCTGTGGCGTCTTATACGGTGTCGCTGCTGCAGCCCCGCGTGATTGCCGATCTGGAATTGGAGCGGCACGGTCTGCGCGTGGTGCCGCGCCGTCTCAACAACTTCCTGCCGCTGCCCAATGGCCAATATCTGCTGGCAGGTGGCGGACGCACGCAGGCCGAAGTGGCGAAATTTTCGCAACGCGATGCCGAGCGTTTACCCGAATACGAACGACGCTTGGAAGTATTCGCCGACGTACTGCGTGCGCTTGCACTGCAGGCGCCACCGAACGTGACCGACGGCGGTTGGCTGCGCGCGCTGCCGCAGCTGTGGAAGGCCGGGAAACTGGGCCGGCAACTGCAGCCGCTGGACGCGGGCCTGAAGCAGGAACTGCTGGATCTTTTCACCATCTCCGCCGCCGACTATCTCGACCGCTGGTTCGAGAGTGCGCCGATCAAAGCCCTGTTCGGTTTCGACGGCATTGTCGGTAACTACGCCAGTCCTTATTCGCCGGGTACGGCTTACGTGCTGCTGCACCACGTGTTCGGTGAGAGCAATGGCGTCAAAGGTGCATGGGGTCATGCGATTGGCGGCATGGGCGCAATCACGCAGGCGATGGCGCGTGCGGCGATGGAAGCGGGCGTGGAAATACGCACCGATGCGGCCGTCAACAAGGTGCTGGTTGAGCGTGGCAGAGCAGCGGGTGTTGTAACGGCCAACGGTGAGGTGCTGCGTGCCAAAGCCGTCGTCGCCAACGTCAATCCAAAGCTGCTGTACGAACGGATGTTCGACCCGTCGGATGTGCCGGTAGCCACCCTCGAGCGCATGCGCAACTGGCGGTGTGGCTCAGGCACGTTCCGCATGAACGTTGCGTTGTCTCGGTTGCCCGATTTCACGGTGCTGCCGGGGCAGGGCGATCACCTGACCGCTGGCATCATCATCGCGCCAAGCCTTGATTACATGGATCGCGCATATCTGGACGCACGCCAGCACGGCTGGTCACGCGAGCCCGTGGTGGAGATGCTGATCCCCAGCACGTTGGACGATTCACTCGCGCCGGCAGGCCGGCATGTCGCCAGCTTGTTCTGCCAACACGTCGCCCCGCAGCTGCCGGACGGACGCAGTTGGGATGATCATCGCGAAGAGGTAGCCGACCTGATGATCGCCACCGTCGACACGCATGCACCGGGCTTTGCTGCCTCAGTGCTGGGCCGGCAGATCATGAGCCCGCTCGACCTGGAGCGGACCTTCGGTTTGATCGGTGGCGACATCTTCCACGGCGCATTGAGCCTCAATCAGCTGTTCAGTGCCCGCCCGATGGTGGGCCAAGCGAATTATCACGGCGCCATTCCGGGGCTTTACCTATGCGGTGCAGGCACACATCCGGGTGGCGGCGTGACGGGAGCGCCGGGGTTCAATGCCGCGATGGAGATGTTGAAAAACAACGGCCGCTGAGAGCGGCCGTTGTCCATCAATCAAGGATTCTTGTTGTCGCTCTGGAGGCTAGGCATTTCGGTACCGAGATCAGGTTCCGGAATATCGAGTAGTGGGGCGACATCAGGTATGCGTCGTGGTCCGGCTTCCGTCGGCAGTTGCTGGGCATCCCCTACGTTGACGGTGCCGATTCGTGGCTTCATCCATACTGAATCCTGCCACGCTTGGTACTTGTCTGGATCCCAGTAGCGCTCGTCATAGAATTTCGAGCCGTCGATCTCGGTGGTGCCTGAGGCCGTCGGGACGACGATACGGACATTGCCTGCGAAGCCGGTTCGACTGCCGGTCAACCCTCTGCGCTCGCGACGCAGCTTGGTGGCAATACGGGGTAGCGCTGCTCCATCGGAGTAGCGCGCATAGACATCTTGGCCGAGGCCCACAGCCCGGATGCGTTCGTCTTCAGATAGGTCGTTCCAATAACGCTCACGTAACCCTGCAAAACCCTCGTACCCGCGCTCTGCCGCTAGATCCATCCATGCATAGCCCAGGGGGCGGTTCTGTGTAGTGCCGACACCGGTCCACAGCATTTCGGCCACCATGCCCTGAGAGGGCTTGTCGCCGTAGAAGGACGCAAACTGGAAGTAGCGGAATGCTTTTTCAAGCTCACCGGCCCTGTGTTTCTCCAACCCTAAAAGGCGAAACCTCAGGTCGGGATGTCCGTTCAAGAAGCCAGCTGTGATCATCAGTTGATCTTGGGTAGGGTCCGAGGAGGCGGCAAAGGTCTCGCTGGAAGGAATCGTTAGAACTGCTCCAATGAACAGCGATAGTAGGGTGCTCGTGTAAACAAAGCTCTTGCCGGTCATGCAGAATCCTTTTGCTGTCTATGTTTTTTTCCACATGATTGGTGACGGCTGTGGTGATGTAAAAGGTCAAAAGTAATAGGGAAAGCAATGGAGGCAATTCGGGCCTCCATCGCTGCGCTGCGCAGAAACATCTCGGGGTTTACGTGGCCTAGTTGGAGCCGGAAAGGGGTGTCGCAGTGCCCACGTTCACTTTGCCATCGCCAATATGGCGTTGGAAGAAATTCAACATTTCTGTATAGAGATTAATGCGGGCCTCCTCACCATAGAATCCATGCATCTCCCCCGATTGAATGATCATTCCCTCTGGTCTGTTGCCAGCAGCTATCAGCGCTTTGTTCATCAATTCCGTTTGTTCGGGCACCGCCCGCTCATCACGTGCACCGGCTGCGAGATAAACAGGAACTTTGACTTCAGCCGCCCGCAGAGCCGGGGAAGTGCGTACCCAGTCAGTACGGTCTGTTCCATGGGTCCGGCGCAGGTACCTCAGGCCGGATTCGCGCTGAGGGATGTCCCCTTTTTTGAATAACATGTCTACGTCGTAGACGCCGACGTAGCCGAATGCGCACTGAAAGAGGCCAGGCTCACGAATGGGCGCCATCAGTGAGGAGTAGCCACCAAAGCTGCCACCGTAGATGCATATGCGCTGTCGATTGACATGCCCGTTATCGATGGCCCAGTGGGTGGCCTCCAGAATGTCGTTCTGGATTCCTTCGTCCCATTGACGATGGCCGGCGTCCTGAAAGGCTTTGCCATAACCACTTGATCCCCGGAAGTTAACCTGCAATGTCGCGTAACCGCGACTGGCGAAAAGTTGCGCCTCAGGGTTGAACCCCCAGTTGTCACGAGGTCCAATCGGCCCGCCATGCGGATTGACGATCAAGGGTAGATTTCTGCCGTCGGAGCCATGTGGAATGGTCAGGTAGCCATACACCTGCTTCCCATCCTTGGTAGTTATGTTGAAGGGCCGGACTGACGCCATTTCGTTCTTCTTGAGCTGAGGGCGTCGAGCCATTAAAAAACGTGCCTTGCCCGTGTCGCGATCATACAAGTAAAGTTCGCCGGGATTACTGTCGCTGTAGACGCTGACGATGACCTTCTTTCCGTCCTGGGTATAGCTGGAGAAATCTACCATTTGCCCATCGAAAGCTGCGGCGAGTGATGCATAGATCTCTGCGTCCGGGTGATCTTCATTGAGTAGTTTGACGGCAGGTGCACCCGCCTCGGTAACAACACCAATGAGAGTATTGTCATCGGTGGACCAGATCATGTCTGATACCTCGGCGACAGAATCCTGGAATAACTTATTGAATGCCCCTGTTGCCATGTCCAGCGTTCCGATCGCAGCGGGCACCTTGTCGTCGTCTTCGCTGGCGTATACGGTTCCTTCATGAGTTGTACGAATGACAGCCAGATGTTTGCCATCGGACTTGGATGCATTGAGCAAAGTCCAGTTGGTTCCGTCGCGGCGGTACAGCTCGCTGCGCTCTTCATATTCGCCGGCTTCGTTTTTGCTGGAAGAACACACTGCAAAGCGTGGCATTTTCTCGCCATCCAACGCGATGCTGCAATTTTCCTTGGGGGCCCGGCCCAGTGAAGTGCGACGGCCACTTAATGTGTCCATCTTTATGACTTCCGTGTTGCCGCCTTCAGACGATCGTTGCGAAACAGATTGCATGATGACGTTCTGGTTGTCGTCCTTGAGTTTATCCAGAAGCGAAAACCCCTCATTTCCCACGGCTTTTCCGCGCTGGGTAGTATCTTGGGCGCCGTAGTGAATTAGCGGCCGTGGTTGGCTGCCATCAGCATTTACCGCATACCACTCGCCTGTTGGACTGGGTTGGGCGTAACCCCCCATTTTCTTTACCGAATTGAACATCAATCGCTCAGGGCTGGTCCAGTAGAAAGAGCCGATGCTTTTTTTGTCCGGGAGTTGGTTGACTTTGAGGATCTGCAGATCACTGGTGCGCAGGACTGTAAGGACATCTTGGTCACCTCTATCTACTGTGATGGCAAGGTAATCACCCGTTGGAGATATCTTGACTGCTCCATAGGTCGCATGGCCCACAAAATCCTTGATCGGTTGCGGAGGCGCGGCATGAGCGACAGAGAGTGCGCCCGATACTGCCATCACAATCAAAGACGAAATGCGCTTCATGGGGATTCTCCGGGACGCGTTGAATGACTGTTTGTCGGAAAAGGAAAGCCCGGCCGGAGCCGGGCTTTCCGACACTGCATTGCTTATCAGTTGAACTTATAGTCGAACTGAACGAAAACTTCGCGGCCAACAGGGCTGAAGGAATAGAAGAAGTAGGGATACGAGTTGTAGGTATCGTCCTTCGGGTGGATCTTGTCGAATACATTGTTCACATAAAGGCCCAGCGTCGCATTGTTGGTGATCTTCTTGCGAACGTTGGTGTTCCAGATGACATGTGATCCGATACGACCTGTTTCGGCCCAATTTGGCAGTGAGCCCCAGCGATAGCCATAGACGCTGGCAGCCCAGTCGTCACGTGCCCAGTTGAGTTCCCAGTTGATACGGCTCCGGAAATTGAAGTGTTGCTTGTGATCGCGCTGGTTTTCAAACGCCTCACCGGCATACTGCTGCACGTCCAGCTTAAGTACGTGAGTCCAAGCGACCTTTGCACCGAACTTGCCGAGGCGATCAGTCGTGAAATCATAGGCGGCAGAGGCATCGATGCCGGATGTCTTGGTTTTAGCCTGGTTCTGCGGGAAGGTCGCGATTTCGATGATCTCGCCATTGCTATCGCGTATTACTCGGCTGACCAACTCAACGCAGCGATCAGATGTTCCGTCAACGGCTTGTCCATCACGATTGGTGCCCAGTCGGCATGCAGCTTCTTCGCGGTAGAGCTGGCTGGTCAGGTCGCTGATGGCACCTTCGAGTTCGATGTTGTAGTAGTCCACAGTCAGGGACAGGTCGTCCATGATGTCCCAGACCACACCAACGGTATACGACTTACCCTCTTCTGCCTTCAGGCGTGCATCGCCTTTACGGGTACCGAAGACTTGAGGATGGTACAGCGAGCCACCGCAATCGGCAGTGCTGGTCGGATTCAAGCCAGCAGCACGGCAGGCATACTCGTCGAATGCTAAGGTGTAAAAGCCGGATTCACCTGCATAGATGTAATGCATGTCGGGGGCTTTGAAGCTGGTGGCGTAGGAGCCGCGCAGCAACAGACTTTCAACCGGGCGCCATTCCAAGCCGGAGGACCAGGTGAATGCACCGTCGATATCACTGGCGTCATTGAACTTGTCGTATCGACCAGCAAGGTTCGCCTTCAACGAAGCAAGGAGCGGAATGCTGAATTCCAGGCCAGCAGAGTAGCGATCGCGCTTGCCGGAGCCGCCGGTTGAAGTCAGGCCCATCGGTGCATCGTCACCATCATAGTCAAGGCGTGCGCGGGCATCGGGGTTGACGTCGTACTTCTGGGTAGCACCTTCCAATACGGCTGCCATGGACAGGCTGCCTGCAGGCAATTCAAACAGGTCACCGCTGAAAACAAACGAGCCCTGAGTAACGTTGGAAGAAGACTCGTTCTTGTAGGACGAACTCATCGCGCTGACGTCGCTGGACGAAAGCGGGTTCAGTAGGCGATTCATGTTTATTGCATAGATGGCATAGCCGCTGGTTGCATCTGTACCAAGGCGTGGGCCGAAGAACACATCACGTACCTTGGATTGAACCAGCCAGTTATACGATTCATCGGAGTCATATCGGGAGTGCGACAAGGTTGCGTCCCAATCAAAACGACCATCGAATACCGAGCCGCGCATGCCGGCCGCAACGTCAAGCGACTGTTCCTTGAATATGCTGGGCTGGCCACCGCCATTACCGATTTCGCTCGGTGTGATAAAGCGATAAACGTTGCCAACAACACCGCCGATGTTGGGGTCGTAGAAGTTGTTAGCGCCCAGGACAGACGCACTACTGAAGAAGCGCGACGATGATGCAACCGTTGCCTTGCTATTGCTGTAGCTCAACTGAGCCCATGCCTGGGTTGAGTCGGTAACGTCATAAGTGCCGTACAGGTAAGCGTTGTAGGTCTTGTCGGAGTTGCGGATTGACTGACCGGCGGGATAGCCGAAGTAACCGCAATAGGCCTGGCCGTTCACCGCGACCGGATCAAATTCGGCAAATCTGCCGCACGTCGTATCCAGGTTGTCGGCCATCAACCAGCCAAGTTTGCGGCCGGGGGCATTGACGTTAGATGTAGGGTTGCCGTTGGCGTCCACCCATGCGGTGTAGCGGATGCCCGGGTAAGAAGTTGCGTCAGCAGGGTCGGTGAGAGACGGATCGTCTCGGGTGGAGTCCATGAAGTCGCGTTGACCGGCATAAATAGCCTCACGCCCCAGGAACTCAAAGGCGTAAGTGATGCTGGCGCGTTCAGTGGTTTTGCCGCCGACCCATTGTAGACGACCGGTGTCGCCGCCACCGCGGGTCGTGGTGCCAGCTCTTACGCTGAGCATGTCACCATCAAAGTTGGTCTTCATGATGATGTTGACTACACCAGCAACAGCGTCAGAGCCATAGATCGCTGACGCACCGCCAGACAGAACCTCAATCCGATCAATCGCGGCGGCAGGAATGTTGGCAAGGTTCACGGCATTGGATTGGCCGTTGTATGGTTGCGGGTAGTCAGCAGCACGACGGCCGTTGATCAGCACCAACTGATAGCCCGGGCCCAGTCCGCGCAAATTAAGGAAGCTGCCGTTCGGGGTGAAACCACCAGCGTTCAATTCGTTCTGAACAGAACCCGTGAACTGGCTCAGGGTGTTGAGTGCATCGTAAACAGTACTGAAACCCTGCTTTTCGATATCTTGGGCGGTCACAACGACTACCGGTGCGGGCCCTTCAACTTCGGCGCGCTTGATTCGGGAGCCGGTCACTGTGACCTTGTCGAGCGTTTTCGCTCCTTCAGCTTGTTCTTGGGCCATTGAAGTGGCTGGAACAAGGATTGCAGCCAGCAGCGCGCTGGTCAGCACGCTGCGCTTGATGGAATGTTTTTTACGAGCTTGCACTTGTTGTATCCCCTGCATGATCCGTAAGGTGGTAGTTCATCCTCAAGCGTTTGATATCACTGAGTTTTCACTGTTGATCTGGCGCCTTCCTGGAGGTGAACGTAACGTGACTGTAACTATTATTTCGCGCGATTGCACTAATTTTGAACACTTTGGTGTGGGTGTTGTCTGATAGCTGGCCGGCTTCTTATTCAGATATGGAAGTCATCAGGGCTGCCGATTTAACGGCGGACCGCAAAAGCGCATCGCATACGGAGAGCACGAAGTACTTCCGGCTGGTCTAGGGGCATCCAAAGTGGTTCTGCGTTACGGGGGTCAGTTGGTATCCAAAAGCCCGGGCGAGGCATGGCAAGGATGGCTTGAAGGAGCTTGGCGGGCTGAGTGAGCCGAAGGCTTCTTGCGCCAACAGTGCGATTGGTGGCAGAGGAGGCGTGCGTCGGAGGTCCGTTGGGAGCTCTTAGCGGAGGCGGTCTGGTGCGCCTGCTTGCTGCAGCGGTTCAATGGGAACCTGCCCATACTTTTCTCGATCAAGTTGCACGATTTACCAGCCGCCCATCGACTGCTAGTCAAGCGCAGATTCCGCCGCCCCAAAAAAAAGCAGACCCGGCTTGCGCCGGGTCTGCTGGGTGTTGCGGTTCCGATGGATCAGAACTTGTAGGTGACGCCCATGTACATGTAGCGGCCGACCATGTCGTAGTACGACGAGCCCAGATCGGTACCAAAGTAGTTAACCGGCGGATCCTTGTCGAAGACGTTATCCAAGCCCAGATAGACCTCTACACCAGAGTCAGCCAGCTTATAGCCGACCTGCATGTTGTGGTAAAGGTACGACGGGTTGCGGATCGGGCTCTGCGAGCCGGGGTTGGAGTTGTAGCTGTCCGGAGTCACGCGCAGGTTGCCGTCCACATACACCATGTCCCACTTCGCCCGGAAGTTGCCGAGCTCATAGTTGGCGTTGAACTGACCGCGCCAGCGCGGATCACTGTAGTACGTGACGTACTCAGTGAATTCAGTGGGGAATGCCTGGAATGCCCATTCACGCGACTGGATGAGGCGTGTGCCAACCATGCGCAGGGTGGTCTTGCCGCCCAGCAGGTCGAAACGATAGTCCATTTCCAGGTCGACGCCGACGCGACGCGACTTGGCCAGGTTCTCGGCAAGAGCAGTCCAGCCGATGATGCTGTGCGGAGTACCGGCGTTGCCGTCAGCACGTACGATCATCGAGCAGAAGGAGTTGTTCTGGATGCCGCCGGGGGAGTCGACGCATCGGGTGGCATTCGTCTGAGCCGAGACCGAGCCGATTGCGTCTTCCAGCGTGATACGCCAGTAATCGACCGACATGCCGAAACCTTCGAAGAACTCTGGCTGCCAGACGAAGCCCAGCGATACGGACTTGGAGCGTTCCGGCTTCAGATCCGGGTTGCCGCCGCTTACGCCGGGGCGAGTTGCGCTGTACGTATCAATCCAGTTCGACGGGATGCCAAGCGCAGCACAGTTTGCAGCACGCAGTGCTGGATCCTTCGCGGTGCTCGGGCGGTTCGAATTGGTGGTCAACGTATTGCAGGGATCGCTGATCGCGGCGAAGTTCTCCGACTGCGGATTGAACAGTTCACCGATGCTCGGCGCGCGAACGGCCTTGGCCAAGGTGCCTCGGAAGCGCAGCGAGGAAAGGATTTCCCAGTCCAGGCCAACGTTCCAGGTCTTGGTTTCGCCAATGGTGCTGTAGTCCGAATAGCGGCCGGCCAGATCCAAGCCCAAACGGCGAATGCCCGGGATGTCGGCCAGCAACGGCACCGAGGTTTCCACGAAGGCTTCCTTGACGTCGTACTCGCCACCGCGGCTGGGAATTGCATTGAGGAAGGTCAGGCCCAATGCAGACATCGGATCGGTGTTTTCCTGGCTCTGCTCCTTGCGGTACTCAAGGCCGGCGGCGATGCCGACATCACCTGCCGGCAGCGAGAACAGCGAGCCGTTGGCGACGGAGGCGCTAAGCACCTGCTGCTTGAGCTTGGACTGATTCAGTGAGTTGATGTTGAACCAATTTGCCGCGTTGGGATCGATCTGCCCGGCGCCCATCACATTAAACGGTACGCAGCCTGCCACCAGTGCCGCCGAATAGGCGCGACCGGTGTACGGATTGACAGCATTGCGATCAAGGGTTGAACGGCAGACGACCTTGCCGGTGGCCGGATCCAGAACGGCATCCAGACCTGCCTGCCAGCGCTCTTCAACACGATTGTTCATGTTGATGCGGTCGATGACGGTTTGGCCATAGTTGGCCGACGCCTCGTAGGACCAGCTGTCGCCAAACACGCCTTCCAGGCCGATCACGGCGCGCGAGGTCGCGCGCTCGACCTGTTCGCCACGACGGCCGCCGTCGCCGTTAAATCGGGAGACCATCAGCGTGCTGAGATTGTTGGCATCCATCAGCGCACCCAGCTCCGGGGTGACATAGGCGTTGTCGCGGCGGATGCGCAGTGCCCGGGCGGTGCCGACCTGATCAAATGTCGGCTGGCCAAAGAACTCGGACTCGGTCTTGGTGTACTTGCCTTCGAAGAACAAACGATGCTCGTCATTCAGGTCGAAGTTGACGACGGTGTTGAAGCTGAAACGGTCAAAAGCCGGCTCCAGATCAGCAACCTTGTTCAGGTCGGCAAAGTCGCAGTCCGTACAAGTATTTGGGCTGACGATAACGCCGTCGTAACGGTTCTTACGGAAGCTGCCATCCGGATTGAAAATGTAGCGATTGGTGCCATTGAACGCACCCAAAGTGAAGGTGCCGCCGTAGGAAAGTGCATGATTGCCGCCCGGGCCATCAAGGATGGTCTGCGGATTGCTCTCACTCGACGGCTTGGTCGGGTCGTAGTTCGGGTTCGGAATGGAGGTCAGGAACTTGCGGCCGATCGCACGATCGCCACGGCCGTAACGACCTTGCGTGCTGTACTCCATTGCGACAGCTGCAGTGCCCTTGCCGTCTGCAAATTCATTGCCGCCGGAGAAACTTACGAAAGAACGGTCGAAGCTCCCCTCTGCAGCCTTGCCCGTCTGGCCACGCAGCTCAAAGCCATCGAACTTCTTCTTCATGATGAAGTTGACTACACCGGCTACGGCGTCGGCGCCATACACGGCCGATGCGCCGCCGGTGATGACTTCCACACGCTCAATCCACTCCACCGGGATCGTGTTCACGTCCACCGAGGTGGAGCCCGGGCTTGCACCCACGTGGCGGCGACCGTTGACCAGCACAAGGGTACGTGAAGCGCCCATGCCACGCAGATCCATCAAGCCCAAGCCCGCAGTACCGATGAAGCGGGTGGAGTTGCCCAGCGTGTAGGTTGGGGTCAGCTGGGGCAGCTTCGTCATCAGATCACCGATGTTCACAGCACCCGTGCCGCGGATTTCTTCGGCAGAGATTGCCGTAACCGGCGAGGAGGTGACGAAGCCAGCCCGCGCGATGCGCGAACCCGTCACGGTCACCTTGTCGAGCTCGGTGGTGGCAGAAGTTGCTTCTTGAGCGAAAGCGGGTGCGGCAGCGGTGGCGATCAACGCCGAGGCCATTGCGATGCTCAGTGGGTTACGGTTGGGCGAGTTGCGCGAGGTCATAAGTTTTCCTAAGTGGAATCAATGGATCTACCCTCAAATCGGCCGGGTTAGAGGGGGTGTTTCAAAAAAATTCAGGCGCCGAAGTCGCCCAAAAAAAGTTTCATGTGCCGATGACTTTGGATTAACACACGGTTAACTTTTGTAGTCAACCGTTCATTCACTGGTCATAACAACTTGAATTGCAAAGTGAAATATTGATTTCAGTATTGACTGTTGCTGGATTCGGCAAAGTTCTGGCTGCGCCTGAATTCGCCATAGGGCTATAGTTCGCAACTGTTTTGAAGGTTGGGCATGCGTATGAGCGCGTCGATTGCGGTGGGTTCTTCCCACAAAGTTCAAAAGGGGCTCTCCCCTCATTCCCGTATCCGCAATGTCATTGCGGTGGGCTCGGGCAAGGGTGGGGTGGGTAAGTCCACGACGGCGGTGAATCTGGCGCTGGCGTTGCAGCGGCTGGGGGCGCGGGTGGGTGTGCTGGATGCGGACATCTATGGCCCGAGTGTGCCGGCCATGCTGGGATTGAGCGGCCGACCGGAAAGTCCGGACAACAAAAGCATCGAGCCGCTGCGGGCGTTTGGTGTGGATGCCATGTCAATTGGCTTCCTGATCGAGCCCGACTCACCGATGATCTGGCGAGGTCCGATGGCAACGTCGGCGCTGACGCAGTTGTTCAACGACACGCTGTGGGACGACCTGGACTACCTGCTGATTGATCTGCCGCCGGGTACAGGTGATATCCAGCTGACGCTGTCGCAGAAGATTCCGGTGGCCGGGGCGGTGATCGTCACCACGCCACAGGACATCGCAACCTTGGATGCGCGTAAGGCATTGAATATGTTTGAGAAAGTTGAGGTGCCGGTGCTCGGTATCGTCGAGAACATGGCGGTGCATACGTGCTCCAATTGCGGCCATGTCGAGCACCTGTTCGGCGATGGGGGCGGCCAGCGCATGGCCGAGCAGTACGGGGTGGCGTTGCTGGGCTCGCTGCCGCTGGACATCAGCATCCGTGAACAGGGCGATGTGGGTACACCTATCGTCGCTTCGGCGCCGGATTCCCCTGCGGCGCAGGCGTATTTGGCCGCTGCGCGGCGGATGGCCGAGGAGTTGGCCAAGCGGCCGCGAGCCAGTATCCCTATTGTTTCTTCGTTGGTCTGAGGCGGCGCTTCGGTACCTTCATCAAAGCCCCGGCAGCGTCGGGGCTTTTTCATACATATATATAAGGTGTTTTGGTGCAGCCCGGGTACGCCGGGTGGGGTGCCGGCCGCCTATATAAGGTGTACGGCTGCCTATGGGGTACGGCTGGGCGCCGGGTCTACGCTAGAATCGGCCACCCCGACCGCCGCGGCCTTGCTGCGGCACTACGCAATCAGGATCAGTGAATGAGCATCAAGAGCGACCGTTGGATCCGCCGAATGTCCGAGCAGCACGGCATGATCGAGCCGTATGAAGCCGGCCAGGTGAAGCAGGTGGATGGCCAGCGGATCGTCAGCTACGGCACCTCCAGCTACGGCTATGACGTGCGTTGCTCGCGTGAGTTCAAGGTGTTCACCAACATCAACTCCACCATCGTGGACCCCAAGCACTTCGACCCGAAGAGCTTCGTGGACATCGTGGCTGACGAGTGCATCATCCCGCCGAACTCGTTCGCGCTGGCACGCACCGTTGAGTACTTCCGCATTCCGCGTGACACGCTGGTGGTGTGCCTGGGCAAGAGCACCTACGCCCGCTGCGGCATCATCGTTAACGTCACCCCGCTGGAGCCGGAATGGGAAGGCCATGTGACGTTGGAGTTCTCCAACACCACGCCGCTGCCGGCGCGCATCTACGCCAACGAAGGTGTGGCGCAGATGTTGTTCTTCCAGGCCGACGCCGATGACGTGTGCGAAACCTCGTACAAGGACCGCGGTGGCAAGTACCAGGGCCAGACTGGCGTGACCTTGCCGCGTACCTGATCGACGCGGGCTGCAGATGGAAAAAGGGCGCGGAATTCCGCGCCCTTTCTGTTTCCGGTTGACGCGGTTTACTTGCCGCGTCCGAACAACATGCCGATGCCGACGGCGACCAGGATGGCCGGCCACCAGGTGGCGAGCATGCTGCCGATGTTGCCGTTGATCCAGCCCAGGTTCTTGGCCAGGAAAAACAAGCCGACGATGATCAGGATCAGGGCGGCGATCAGGTTGGAGCGCATCGGCAGGAATGTCCGTTGGAAGGAAGGCGCTTATCGTAGCCGCTGGCGCCAGATTTCGACACGCTCGGCCAGTACCTCGGGGTCAAAACGCTGCGCCTTGCCGCTGCCCCATACCGGGCCGGGCCAGGCGGCATCGCCCTCGTGGCGACCGATGAGGTGTACGTGCAGCTGACGCACGATGTTGCCCAGCGCGCCGATGTTGATCTTGGTGACGTTGGGCTTCTGTTTGAGGTGCTGGGAGATCTGGTTGATCTCAGCCAGCAGCAGGCGTTGCTGGCTGCCGTCGAGGTCGATCCACTCGCTGGCGTCAGGTACGCGCGGCACCAGGACAACCCAGGGAAAGCGATCGTCGTTCATCAGACGGATCTGGGACAGCGGGCCATCAGCGATCAAGACGCTGTCGGCGGCAAGGCGGGTGTCGAGTTCAAAATCGGACGTCACAGCTTCGGTCATCGCAGGTTCTCGCTGAAGAAGGCCAAGGTGCGTTCGCGCGCCAGGTGGGCGCTGGGTGCGTGGTAGTGCATGCCCACCTCGCGGTTGAACGCGTGATCGGCTGGGTAGACATATACAGGCAATGTGGGTTGCTTTTCACGGTGCGCTGCAACGGCGGTGGCGGAGATGGAGGCGTCCTGGTCGCCAAAATGGAAGATTGCCGGGGCTTTGAAGGGCTGATCCAGGTACGGCACGTTGCGCGCGCCGTAGTAACTGGCCGATGGCAGGCCCAGCCGTTGCGCGGCCAGCAGGGCGACGGTGCCGCCCCAGCAGTAGCCGACCGTGCCGACCTTGCCGTACTGCGCCAATGCCGCAGCGGCGGCTTCGACTACGGTTACCGCGCGGTCCACGCCCAACTCGTCGACCAGTGCCTTGCCGCGGCTGACGCCTGCGGCGTCGTAGTCCAGTTGCAGGCCCGGCTCAATCAGGTCGAAGAAGGCGGGCGCCAGTACCGCATAGCCCTCGCCGGCGTATTGCTCGGCGACATGGCGGATATGCGCATTGGCGCCGAAGATTTCCTGTATCACCACCAGGCCGGCGCGCGGGGTGCCGGAGGGCAGGGCCTGCCAGGCGCGGACGGGGCCGAGTGGGGTTGAGAGAGTGATCCAGTGGGGCATTTGAAGACTCCGTGGTGGGGAACGACTCCCTTCTCCCGCGTGCGGGGGAAGGTGCCAGTAGGGCGGATAGGGGCAGCCCTTGCTTTATGTGCTTTAAGAGCGCCCTCACCCCCAACCCCTCTCCCGTAACGGGAGAGGGGCTTTAGCAGCAGTTGGCCACGATGGGATTGATTATCAACGCCAGCGCCTATTAAGCCAGCCGCAGGGCGTCGCGGCCGTGGCCCGGTATACTGCCCGGCTTTCCGGCCCCGCTGCCATTCCGGCCCGGCCCCAGGATTTCCAGATCATGTCCCAGCTGAACCCCAAAGTCGGCTTCGTCAGCCTTGGCTGCCCGAAAGCCCTCGTCGATTCCGAACGCATCCTCACCCAGTTGCGGGTGGAGGGCTATAGCATCGTGCCGTCTTATGACTCGGCCGATGTGGTGGTGGTCAATACCTGCGGCTTCATCGACTCGGCGGTGGCGGAATCGCTGGATGCCATTGGCGAGGCGATGAACGAGAACGGCAAGGTCATCGTCACCGGCTGCCTGGGCAAGAAGGGCGACATGATCCGCGAGCATTACCCGGATGTTCTGTCGGTGTCCGGCCCGCAGGATTACACCAGCGTGATGGACGCGGTGCACGCCGCGTTGCCGCCCAAGCACAACCCGTTTGTGGATCTGGTGCCCGATTACGGCATCAAGCTGACCCCACGCCATTACGCGTATCTGAAGATTTCCGAAGGCTGCAATCACCGTTGCAGCTTCTGCATCATTCCTTCCATGCGTGGTGATCTGGTGTCGCGCCCAGTGGACGAGGTGTTGCGCGAAGCCGAGCGCCTGGTGAAAGGCGGCGTGCGCGAGTTGCTGGTGGTGTCGCAGGACACCTCGGCCTACGGCGTGGACCGCAAGTATGCGCCGGGCACCTGGCGCGGCAAGGAATACGCCACGCGCATGAAAGCGTTGTGCGAAGGTCTGTCCGAGTTGGATGCGTGGACCCGACTGCATTACGTCTACCCGTATCCACATGTGGATGACGTGGTGCCATTGATGGCCGAAGGCAAAATCCTGCCGTATCTGGACATCCCGTTCCAGCATGCCAGCCCGCGCATCCTCAAGCTGATGAAGCGTCCGGGCGCGGTGGACAAGACGTTGGAGCGCGTGTTGCGTTGGCGCGAAATTGCGCCGGACATCACTGTGCGTTCGACCTTCATTGTCGGCTTCCCTGGTGAAACCGATGCCGAGTTCGAGCAGCTGCTTGAGTTCCTGGATGTGGCGCAGCTGGATCGCGTAGGCGCGTTTGCCTACTCGCCGGTGGACGGCGCCACGGCGAACGACCTGCCGGACCCGGTGCCGGAAGAAGTGAAACAGGAGCGCCTTGCCCGTTTCATGGAAAAGCAGGCCGCCATTTCTGCCGCCAAATTGGAATCCAAGATCGGCAGCGTGCAGCAGTGCCTGGTTGATGCCATTGAAGACGGCATCGCGGTGGCACGCTCCAAGGCGGATGCGCCCGAAATTGATGGTTTGGTACACATCCAAAATGCCGATGAAGCCAAGCTGCGCGTCGGCGATTTCGTCAACGTCGAGATCACCGAAAGCGATGATCACGATCTGTTTGGCGATGCCATCATTGAAGCGAACGCCACGCCGTTCGACCTCAAGGTGCTGTGACGCAATCATCTGCTGAATCCGGCGCTGGCGTTGCCCGGCGCCGTTTTGTTGCACCGTTGCGCGGGCAGGTGGATGACGCCTGCTTTCAGCATCCGTTGTTTGAAGCGTTTTCTGCATGGCGTGAGATGGCGGCCGGTGAACGCTGGCCTGATATTGAGGCGCTCAATGCCTGCATGCCGTTGGCCGGCCGGCGCTTTGTCGCGCAGGATACGGCACTGCTTGAAGACGGGCTGCATTACGAAACCCGCATCCAGCAAGGGCGTATTGCGACACGCTTGGAGAACTGGCACGACCTGTTCAATGCGATGGTCTGGGCGCGGTATCCCGCCATCAAGCATGCGCTCAATGCACAACAGTGCGCGCATATCGAGCGAATGGGCCCAAGCGCTCGCAACAGTGCGCAACAAGCGCTGACGCAGTTCGACGAAACCGGCGTAATCGTGCGCGTGCGCGATGCCGCACTGCTTGATGCGTGGGATGCGCATGATTGGTCAACGCTGTTCCATGCGAATGCAGCGCAGTGGCACAGCGGCCATATCGCCATTGCCGGCGTCATCGGTCATGCACTGATGGAACAGATACTGCTGCCGGATAGGTTGTTGATCGGCAAGTGCCTGGTGGTGCAGGGCGAGGACGACACAGCCTGCGTCGCGCGCGTGGCCGAGGCGATCAGTAACAGTGAGGTGCTTGTGGCCGCTGCCGAGCTTCGCCCCTTGCCGTTGGCGGGAATCCCCGGTTGGCATCGGCCGCAAAGTGCGGCGTTTTACGCGCAGGCCGACTACTTTCGCCCGCTGCGCGAAGGCCGTGCTTACCCACGGCCACTTGTTGGGTGATCAGCCGTCGTAACTGACATCCACCAGAATGAAGCGGGTAACGCCGCTGGGAAGTTCGACAGAAAATTCATCGTCGATGCGCTTCTTCAGCAGTGCACGTGCCAATGGTGAGTCGATGCTGATGTAGCCGGTGGGGGCGTCGGTTTCGTCGGGGCCGACGATGCGGTAGGTGTGGCTTTCGCCTGACGCTGCATTCTCCAGCTCCACCGTGGCGCCGAAGAACACCGCCTCCGGATCGCTGGGTTTGGTATCCACCACGCGCAGCGCTTCCAGCCGCTTGCTGAGGTAACGCACGCGGCGGTCGATTTCGCCGAGCTGCTTTTTGCGATACGTGTACTCGGCGTTCTCGGAACGATCGCCTTCTGCCGCAGCCGCGGCCAACGCCTTGACCACTTCCGGCCGGCGCTGGCGCCACAGTTCATCCAGCTCGGTCTTCAGCCGAGCGTGGCCTTGCGGCGTGATCAGCGCGGTGCTTTTTTCCGCAGGCGGGCGCCACCGGCTCATTGCGGCAACCGGGCGGGAAAACTGCAGGCTACCGACGACCACGCTGTTTGGGCGGGGTCGAAATTACAGTCCATTGCGCATGCCATTACCTGCATGGCTCAGCGCTTGCCGCCGAAAATGCCACCCAAAATGCCGCGCACAATCTGGTTGCCCAGCTTGGTGCCGACCGTGCGCGTGGTTTGCTTGGCCATCGTTTCGATCATGCCTTGGCGGCGTTTGGTGCCGAAAATCGCATCCTTGATGCTCTGGCCGAAGCCGCCTTCCTGCTCCTCATCCTGCTGGCGGGTGCGTGCTTTGGGGGTGTCGGCCTTTTCCACGGCCTTTTCCGCGCGCTGGGCGAGTAGCTCGGCGGCGGATTCGCGGTTCACTGCGGTGTCGTAGCGGGTGCCGACCGGGCTGCCGGCACGCACCTGGGCGCGCTCGGCATCGGTGATTGAGCCCATGCGGCAGCGCGGCGGCGCGATCAGCGTTTTCTGCACGGGCGAGGGAATGCCCTTGTCCTGCAGCGTGGACACCAGCGCTTCACCGGTACCCAGCTGCGACAGCGTGGCGACCACGTCCAGCTTGGGGTTCTGCACGAAAGTTTCCGCGGCGGTCTTCACCGCTTTCTGGTCGCGCGGGGTGAAGGCGCGCAACGCATGCTGCACGCGGTTGCCGAGCTGGCCCAGGATGTTGGCCGGCACGTCGTCCGGGAACTGCGAGCAGAAGTACACGCCCACGCCCTTGGAGCGGATCAGGCGAACCACCTGTTCAATGCGCTGCACCAGTGCGGGCGGCGCGTCGTCAAACAGCAGGTGTGCTTCGTCGAAGATGAAGACCAGCTTGGGTTTGTCCAGGTCGCCCACTTCCGGCAGCTGCTCGAACAGCTCCGACAGCAGCCACAGCAGGAAGGTGGAATACAGGCGCGGCTTGAGGATCAACTGCGCAGCGGCGAGGATGCCGATCACGCCGCGGCCGTCATGATTGACGCGCATGATGTCGGCCAGCTCCAGCGCAGGCTCGCCGAAGAAGGCCTCGCCGCCGTCCTGCGACAGGCGCAGCAGCGCGCGTTGGATGGCTGCCACCGACTGCGCGCTTACCAGGCCATATTCGGTGGAAATGTCTTTGCGCTCCTCGGCAACCAGGCTGAGCAGCGCGCGCAGGTCGTCCAGATCGAGCAGCAGCAGGCCACGGTCGTCAGCCAGCTTGAACACGATGTCGAGCACGCCGGACTGGGTGTCGTTCAATTCCAGAATGCGCGCGAGCAGGGTGGGGCCCATCTCGCTGACCGTGGTGCGCACCGGGTGGCCGAGCTTGCCGTACAGGTCCCAGAACACGGTGGGACTGGCAGCGGGCGCGTAGCCTTCCACGCCGATCTCGGCGGCGCGCTGGGCCAGCTTCTCGCCACCGTCGCTGGCAACCGCAAGGCCCGCCACATCGCCCTTCACGTCGGCCAGGAACACCGGCACGCCGATGCGTGAGAACCCCTCGGCCAGCGTCATCAAGGTCACCGTCTTGCCGGTGCCGGTCGCCCCGGCCACCAGGCCGTGGCGGTTGCCCAAGCGGGGGAGCAGGGTGACGGCGATATCGTCGGTGACGCCTTTGCCGAGCAGGATCGGGTCCATGGAGGCACTCAAAGATGAATAAGGGAAGGATTCTAACGGCCTCCTGTATAGGAGCGTTGCCATTGTTGCCCCCGGACAAGCCCGGCGGCTACCCTGCTTCACCTTTCGCCTGCAGTGTCGCTGATGCCCGTTTCCCTGTTTTCGGTTCGTCCCTTGCCGCTGCTGGTGGCTGTTTCGCTGTTGACCGTGATGCCTGCCGCGCATGCGCTTTCCGCGCGCGACAAGGCCAAGGTGGACGCCATTGAGGCGCGCATGGCCGCTGCCGAGAAGCGTTACACCGACGCGCTGGTGCTGGTGACCAATGCCGACCCCAAGGGCACGCCGGAGGCCGATGCCGCGCTGGAGGACATGGAAGATGTGCTCAGCGCCTGCATCGAGCAGAAGGGCTGCCAGGTGAGCGGCCTGTTGACCACCTACAAGCGTCTGCTGAAGAAGCAGTCCGACAGCAACGAGGAGGACGTTGGCGGGGAGGTTGGGCCGCTGGAGGCCGACCCGGACCACATTGCGCCGCTCATCGCCAATGTCCCCGAAGCCGCGCGTGCAGCGGCGCTGTTGAACGACCATCGGCATGCGTTCGATGACATGGTCGAGTACAACCCGGCCATCCAGGCCGGCATCCGCCGCTGGCTGACCGACATGCGCCCGTCGCTGCTGACCAGCTACGAGAACTACATGAACCTGCGTGCGGTGATGTGGCCGGAGTGGGAAAAAAGCAGCCTGCCGGAGGCGTTGCTGTTCGGCATCATGGCCAAGGAATCCAATGGCCGCGTGCATGCGTCCTCGCGCGTTGGTGCGGCGGGCTTGATGCAGTTCATGCCGGCCACCGGCCGCCGCTTCGGGCTGGGCCCGGATGGCACTGGCTTTGATACACGCTTTGATCCGCGCAGTGCCGCCGAGGCCAGTGCCGCGTACATGAACGAGCGCATGCGTGGGCTCAACAAGAACATCGAGTACGCCTTGGCCGCCTATAACGGTGGTGAAGGCCGTGCCGCGCGCATCTACCGCGAGGCCGGTGGGCAGAGCTTCTGGACGGCGTCGGCCTATAACCAGTTCCCCGGTGAGACCAAGGACTACGTGCCGATGGTGATCGCTGCGGCATGGATCTTTCTGCACCCGCAGCAGTACGGCGTGGAGTTGCCCAAGGTCAACGCGCAGCCGGCGACGATCCGCTTGGCCAAATCGACCACCATCTATGAGTTGACCATCTGCCTGGGCAGCACCGGCACCCGCGACGGCTACATGCGCGCGCTGCGCAACCTCAATCCGCGTTACGAGGCTGACGGCTGGATACCCTCCGGCACCACCATCAATGCCACCACCCGCATTGCCGGCCTGTACAACCGCTACTGCGTCAGTGGCCCGCGCGCGGATCTGGCGCGCACGTTGATCACTGCCGACATCAATGCAGCGATCAAGCGGCCGACGGCTGCGACCTTCACCGGCAGTGTGGCGGTGGGCGATGTTGAAGCGATGCAGGCCGCGCAAGGTGCGCCGCCAGTCGCTGCGCCGGCGCCGGCACGTCCAGCCCCGGTACGCCGCACGCCGCGCAGCTACACGGTGGTGCGCGGCGACACGTTGGGCAGCATCGCCAATCGTTTCCAGTGCGGTGTCCCCGCATTGGCGCGTGCCAATGGCCTGCGTGCGCCGGCCTACGCGCTGAAGCCGGGGCAGAGCCTGAAGCTGGAAGGCTGCGGCCGCTGAGTACAGGGTTTTGGAATGAAGAAAGGGCGCCGCAAGGCGCCCTTTTGTTTTCTGCGTGGCTGCATTTCCGCCACTGCGGGCGGCCAGCCTTGGCGCTGGTTACAGCAGCGTTGCCAGCGGCTGGCCGAGCTGCACCGGGCTTTCTGCCTTCAGTGCAGGGTCAAATGCAGCCACGCCGGGCGGCAGCAGCACAATCACAGTGGAGCCGTAGTTGAAGCGTGCCATCTCGGCAAAACGCTCCAGCGTGATGCCCTTCCCACGCCAGTCCTTGCGGGTGATGCGGTCGCCGTAGGCGGGAATTTCCTCGCCGCTCCACACCGTCTCCACGCCACTGACCAGCAGCGCGCCGACCATCACCTGCACCATCGGCCCGAAATCGGTATCGAAGTGGCACACCAGCCGCTCGTTGCGCGCGAACAGGCGCGGCACGTTGGCCACTGCGTCCGTACCTACGCTGAAAAGGCGGCCCGGCACATGCACGGTTTCGCGCAGGGTGCCTTTCCATGACATGTGCACGCGGTGGTAGTCGCGCGGCGACAGATACACCGTGGCGAACAGGCCGTTGTTGAACGGTGCCGCGTCGGCGGCATCGCCCAGCAGCTCGGCGGCGGTGAAGGACTGGCCCTTTGCCTGGAAGATGCGGCCGTCTTCAATCGGCCCCAGCTGGCTGATGCGGCCGTCGGCGGGCATGGTCAACGTGCGTGGGTCGGCGGCGGCAACGCGCGCGCCGGGCTTCAGTGCGCGGGTAAAGAATGCATTGAAGCTGGCGTAGCTGCGCGGGTCCGGGTTGGCCGCTTCGGCCAGGTTGACGTTGAATTTCTCGGTCACCGTGTCGATCAGCCAGCGCGAGACGCGCGGGTTCTGCGAATAGGCCAGTGAGCGGGCCAGCGAGGACAAAAAGCGGTGGGGCAGGACGTAGCTGAGCGTTGTTACCAGACTCATGGGGCGGTTTTCTCGGTGAGCTTCTTCAGGTCGCTGGCGATGGCCTGCGGGTTGAACGGGGGGCGCATCAGCCCAGCCAAGCGGCCTTGCGGGTCGAGCACGGCAATGCTGGCGGAGTGATCCATGCTGTAGTCGCCCGGGTTTTCGTCAAAGTGCTTGCCCGGCACCTTCTGGAACAACATGCCCAGCGAAGTGGCAAAGCGCTCCAGCGAGGGCACGTCGGCGGTCGCGGCCAGGGTGTCCTTGTGGAAGGCGTGGGCGTATTCGCCCAGCCGCGCCGGGGTGTCTCGCTCCGGGTCCACCGACACAAACACCACGCGCGGGCGCAGGCTGTCGGGGATGTCCTGCCACTGCTTCTGGGCCTGGGCAAGCTCGGTCAAGGTGGTGGGGCAGACGTCCGGGCACGAGGTGAAGCCCAGGAACACCAACGACCAATGCCCACGCAGCTCGCCGGGGATCAAGCGGGTGCCGTCGGATTGGGCCAGGTCGAACTCCGGCAGGGTCCGTGGCGTGCCATAGAAAATGATGGAGCTGCTGTCCTGCGCGCCTTGGCGGGCGGGGCCAAACACTTTTTGAGCCAGCAGCAGGCCAAGGCCGGCGGCCAGGGCGATGGCGAGGATGATGCCGGTAGTACGGTTGAACATGGGCCTTTGCTTCCGTCCAAGAGGGTGCCACCGCGGGCGCTGGGCCACTGATGGAGCACGCGAGTGTAGGGGATTGCCAGCGCTCACTGCCGCGCCTGCGCTCGGTTTTGGCGGCCTGATTGCGGCCGGTGGACGGCTATCGCCGAAGTTTCCGCTGCAACTGGGCACTCAATATACCGGGCAGGCGCCTATAATCGCAGACCATTCAAGTATTTCCGTATGCCATGACTGCTCAAGCGGCCGCTGAACTTCACACGATCATCGATCTGATCCGTTACGGCGCCAGCCGTTTCAATGCCGCGGGCCTGACCTTCGGCCACAGCTATGACAACGCCCTGGACGAATCCACCCAGCTGGTGCTGCACAGCCTGCACCTGCCGCCGGACCTCGGCCCGGCCTACGGCGCGGCGCGCGTGCTGCTGGAAGAACGCGAGCGCGTGCTGGCGCTGTTCGAGCGCCGCATCAGCGAGCGCCTGCCGGCGGCTTATCTGACCGGCGAGGCCTGGTTTGCCGGGCTCAGCTTCAAGAGTGACTCCCGTGCACTGGTGCCGCGTTCGCCGATTGCCGAGCTCATCCTCAACGGGTTCGAGCCGTGGTTGGCTGGCCGCGATGTCACCCGCGCGCTGGACCTGTGCACCGGTTCGGGCTGTATCGCCATCGCCATGGGCCACTATTACCCCAACTGGCAGGTGGACGGCAGCGACGTCAATGACGCCGCGTTGTCGCTGGCGGTCGAGAACAAGGAGCGGCTGATGGCCCACAACGTCGAGCTGGTCAAAAGCGACCTGTTCAACGGCCTGCAGGGGCGCGTGTACGAGCTGATCGTCACCAACCCGCCGTATGTCACCAATGATGAGACCGATGCGTTGCCGCAGGAGTACTCGCACGAGCCGGACTTGGCGCTGCGTGCCGGCGACGATGGTCTGGACCTGGTGCTGAAGATTCTGCGCGACGCGCCGGACCACCTCACCGAGGAAGGCCTGCTCATCTGCGAAGTGGGCGAGTCCGAGCAGCACCTGATCAAGCTGTTGCCGGAAGTGGACTGGTCGTGGATCGAGTTCAAGGTTGGCCAGATGGGCATCTTTGCGGTGGAAGCGAGCGAATTGCGCGCCCATCACGATCGGATTGCCGAGCTGGCCGCCGCACGGGCGTAAGTTTTTCGACGGCGAAGGCTTCCGCGCTTTGCCGTCTTTTCCGTTCCAGGGAATGACGGAAGACACAGTCGCAATAAAGCAGCCGCCAAGAACAGCGAGAGCAAAGCAGCAGCGTGAATACATTCGGACAACTTTTCCGCGTTACCACTTTCGGCGAATCCCACGGCCCGGCCATTGGCTGCGTGATTGACGGTTGCCCTCCGGGGCTGGAAATCACGCCGGAAGAGTTCACTCACGACCTGCAGCGACGCGCGACCGGTAAGAGCCGGCATACGTCGGCGCGGCGTGAGGCCGACGAGGTCGAAATCCTGTCCGGCGTGTACGAAGGCCGCACCACCGGCACTCCCATTGCGCTGCTGGTCCGCAATACCGACCAGCGCAGCAAGGACTACAGCAACATTGCCCAGCAGTTCCGTCCGGGCCATGCCGACTACAGCTACTGGCAGAAGTACGGCATCCGCGACCCGCGCGGCGGCGGCCGTTCTTCGGCACGTGAAACCACCATGCGCGTGGCCGCAGGCGTCATCGCCAAAAAGTGGCTCAAACAGCGTCATGGCGTGACCGTGCGCGGCTATCTGTCGCAGCTGGGTGAGATCACGCCGGTTGGTTTCGACTGGAATGCGGTTGAAGACAATCCCTTCTTCTGGCCCGACGCCGCACAGGTGCCGGCGTTGGAGGCGTACATGGATGCGCTGCGCAAATCGGGTGATTCGGTGGGTGCGCGTGTGAATGTAGTGGCCGATGGCGTACCGCCGGGCTGGGGCGAGCCCATCTACGGCAAGCTCGATGGCGACATCGCTGCCGCGTTGATGAGCATCAATGCAGTCAAGGGCGTGGAAATTGGCGATGGCTTTGCCAGCGCCGCGCAGAAGGGTACCGAGCACCGTGACCTGATGTCGCCGCAGGGCTTCCAGTCCAATCATGCTGGTGGAATTCTCGGTGGCATCTCCACCGGGCAGCAGGTGGTTGCCTCGATGGTGCTCAAGCCGACCTCCAGCCTGCGCCTGCCCGGTGCCACGGTGGATACCGCTGGCCAAGCGGTGGATGTCATCACCACCGGCCGTCACGACCCCTGCGTGGGCATCCGCGCCACGCCCATCGCCGAGGCGATGCTGGCGATGGTGCTGGTGGATCAGGCGCTGCGTCACCGCGCGCAATGTGGTGATGTGGGAGAAATGAGCCCGCGTATTCCCGGTAACGTCGATGGCTGACCAACGGCCCCGCGTGTGGGTTTCGCAACCGCTGTTCGACGATACCGTCGCGCAGTTGGCGGTGCATTGCGACGTGGTCGCCACGGCTGCCGTTACCGCGCACGACAGCGTTTCGCTGGGCGCGAACCTTGCCGGCATGGATGGCGCGCTGTTGACGCTCAATGAGCGCGTCGGCGCGGCGGAAATCGCCAATGCACCTGCGTTGAAAGTGCTGTGCAACGTGGGCGTGGGCTACAACAATCTGGATGTCGCCGCGCTCAGTGCGGCTGGCATCATCGCCACCAATACGCCGGACGTATTGACCGAGACAACAGCCGACCTTGGCTTCTCGCTGCTGATGGCCGCCGCGCGGCGCATTGTTGAATCCGACCGCTGGCTGCGTGATGGCAAGTGGGGGCAGTGGTCGTTCACCACCATGCTGGGTGCCGATCTGCATGGCAGCACCTTGGGCATTCTGGGTATGGGCCGTATTGGCCAGGCCATTGCCCGTCGCGGCCATCACGGCTTCGGCATGAAGGTGCTGTATCACAACCGTTCGCGGCTGCCGCAGGATGTGGAGCAGGATGTCGGTGCCAGCTACGTTGATTTTGATGCGCTGCTTTCGCGCGTTGATCACTTGGTGCTGGTGCTGCCGTACACCGCGCAGAACCACCACATCATCAACGCAGCCGCGCTGGCCAGAATGAAGCCGACCGCCACGCTGGTGAATATCGCCCGTGGCGGCATCGTCGACGAGCTGGCGCTGGTGGATGCATTGTCCAATGGCCGCCTTGCCTCGGCCGGGTTGGATGTCTACGAGAACGAGCCGCATGTACGACCGGAGCTGCTGGCCCAGCATAACGTCGTGCTGACCCCGCATATCGGCAGTGCATCGCTGGCCACGCGCCGGGCGATGGTGCAGGTGGCGGTGGACAACCTGCTGGCAGGCTTGGGCGTGGGGCCGGATGCCGGTCGTCCAGCCAATGCGGTCAATGCCGAACTGCTGACCAACGGTACCGCCCGCATGTGCAGTGCCGGCAACAACATCGACGGCAAAAAACGATAGGGAGCCCCGGCGCCTGATCGCCGAAGGTTCCCCGAAACCGACTCGACGCGTGTCCCCCCAAACTTTATCGAGTACACCCATGAGCAATGAAGCCCGTCGTTTCCACGTAGCCGTTGTTGGCGCCACCGGCGCTGTCGGCCAGACCATGTTGTCGATCCTGGCCGAGCGCAATTTCCCGATCAGCACGCTGACGCTGCTCGCCTCCGAGCGCTCTGCCGGCCAGCAGGTCGATTTTGAAGGCCAGAAGATCACCATCCAGGACCTGGCCACGTTTGACCCGGCCGGTATCGAGATCGCCCTGTTCTCGGCCGGTGGTGGTATCTCCAAGGAATTCGCGCCCAAGTTCGCTGCCGCCGGTGCGGTGGTGATCGACAACTCCTCCACCTTCCGTTACGACGATGACGTGCCGCTGGTGGTGTCGGAGGTCAACCCGGAGGCGGCCAAGAACCGCCCGCGCGGCATCATCGCCAACCCGAACTGCTCGACCATGCAGCTGATGCCGGTGCTGGCGCCGATCCACCGTGAGTACGGCATCGAGCGCATCAATATCGCTACCTACCAGTCGGTGTCCGGTGCGGGCCAGACCGGCATGGAAGAGCTGGGCAAGCAGACCGCGCAGCTGCTGGGTTTCCAGGAAATCGAGCCGACGAAGTTCCCGGTGCAGATCGCTTTCAACCTGATCCCGCATATTGACGACTTTCTCGACAACGGCTTCACCAAGGAAGAAATGAAGCTGGTCTGGGAGACCCGTAAGATCCTCGGCGACGACAGCATCCTGGTGAACCCCACCGCAGTGCGCGTGCCGGTGTTCTATGGCCACTCCGAGGCGGTCAACATCGAGACCAAGAAGAAGATCACCACCGAACAGGCGCGCGAACTGCTGGCCGCAGCGCCGGGCGTTACGGTGGTGGACGAGCGCAAGGCCGGTGGCTACCCCACGCCTGTGACCCACGCCTCGGGCACCGACCCGGTCTACGTGGGCCGCATCCGTGAAGACATCTCGCATCCGCGCGGTCTCAACATGTGGGTGGTGGCCGACAACATCCGCAAGGGTGCCGCGCTCAATGCGGTGCAGGTGGCCGAACTGGTCGCCAACGGCGGCTGAGGTGGCAGACAACGCCGGCGCAATGCCGGCGTTGCGGGCGCCGCGTGAACAGCGCGGTACTCGAAAAGCGGTACAGCCGTTATATTTGCCGCCATGAAACTTCCCGGCAAAGGCGCGATGCGCTCCCTACAGGGCATGACGGTACTCATCCTGGCACTGTTCAGCAGTGCTGCGATGGCCTTGGGGCTTGGCAATATCCGTGTGCTGTCCAAGCCTGGACAGCCGCTGGTGGCCGAGATTCCCGTCATCACCGCCGACCCGGGGGAGCTGGACAATGCTCGTGCCGGGCTTGCTGCACCGGCAACCTTCGAGCGTGTCGGCCTGCCGCCGCCGGAAGGGCTGGTGAGCGAGCTGCAGTTCCAGTTCGCGCAGGACCGCGAAGGCCGTGCAGTGATCCGGGTGACCAGCGCTGCGCCCGTGCAGGTGCCTTCGGTGGGCTTTCTCATTGAAGTGGATTGGGGCCAGGGCCGCCTGGTGCGTGAGTACTCCGCATTGGTCGCTGCGCCGGAAGCCGCAACCGCGGTCGCCGAGCCGGTTATCGACGCCCCGGCAGCGGCGCCGTCCAACCTCATCGTGCGCGAACCCGAACCATTGCCGCAGGCACCGATTGCATCGCCGCAAGCCGAGGCTGCGCCGGCAACCGCACCGGTGGCGCCTGTCGCAGCGCCCCAAGCCGCCGCAAGGCCGTCGGTAGCACCTGCTCCGCGCACAGCGGGCGAGTTGGCTCCCGTGCAGCGCGGGCAAAGCCTGTCGCAGATTGCCGGTGCGCTGACACGCGAGAACGGCTATTCGTTGAACCAGAACATGGTTGCGTTGATGCGCGCCAACCCGGAGGCGTTCATTCGCGGCAACGTCAACCTGCTCAAGCAGGGCGCGGTGCTGCGCACGCCGGCTGAAGAGGAGTTGGCGCGGGTTGATGCTGCTGAAGCGCGCAGCATCGTGCGCGAGCAGACCGCGCAGTGGCGGCAGGCGCGAGCGCCCATTCCACAGCCGGCTATCGCGAATGTGGCGGCAGTGGCAACGCCCGCTGCCCGCAATCAGGTAGCCGCTGCGGCTAGCGATGCGCGGTTGGAAATCGCCCCGGCTGTCGCCGGTGATCAACAGACTGCAGGAATGACGACCGGACTCGACGCCGGTGGCGAGGGTGACATGCTGGCAAACGAACAACTGCAACAGGCCCGGGAAGAGCTCGCCACGCGCGATGCGGAAATGCAGGAACTACGGGGCCGCGTTGCCGAGCTGGAAAAACTGCAGAAGCAGCAGCAGTCGCTGATCGCCATGAAAGACTCGGATCTGGCTGCCGCACAGCAGCGTCTGGCGGAGTCCAACAGGCAGGAGGTAGGCACATCGCTGGGCTGGCTGTGGTTGGGCCTGGTGCTGTTGGTCTTGGGTATCGTGGCATGGCTGCTGTCGCGCCGCCGCAAGCCGTCGCCGTTGAAGCCGACATCGCGTGATGGCTTCAGCGCCGAGAGTCTGGCTTCGGCCGTGCCCGTCAGCGGGGCGGCCACAGAGAGTGCCGATGACGACGTGCACACCGCAGGTGTTGTGGCACCTGCTGCTTTCACCGCCGATACCCGATGGGAAGAGCCCGTAGAACCGGTCAATGCGTCGCAGGACGCCGATGCGCCTTCGTGGCTCACCCCCGAAGTGCCGGTTGCCGCTGAGCCGCCGGCTACCACAGGTAAACCGCTTTTCATGTTTGAGGCCTCGCGGGGTTATGCCCGTCCACAGGAAGCGCCGGTGCAGTCGGAACCGGCTGTTGAAGACGAAGAGCGCTGGGCAGCTGGCGACATGGCCGCTGTGGCGCCGTTGAACCCTGCGCCGGCCGGCCGCGAGCGGTTGGAGCTGGCCATCGCCTATCTGGATCTGGGGGATGCGGAAACCGCGCGCACCCTGCTCAACGAGGTGGCTGTCGGCAGCGATTCGCTGGCCCGCAATGAAGCGCTTGAACTGTTGAATCGACTGGGTTGAAGGAACGACTGATGAAGCGCGAACGTCGTATCGATTATGTGGAATTCGCCTCGCGCGACCCGGCTGCCAGCCGTCGTTTTTTCGAGCAGGTGTTTGGCTGGACGTTCGAGGACTACGGCACGGATTACACCGCCTTTGATGACGGTGAGCTGCAGGGTGGTTTTTTCCGCGGCACGCCGGTGACCTCCGAGGCCGGCGCGGCACTACTGGTGTTATATGCCGGGCAGCTGGCACCGGTGCAGGCTCATGTTGAAGCGCACGGCGGTAAGGTGGCCAAGCCGATATTCTCCTTTCCCGGCGGGCGTCGCTTTCAGTTCATCGAGCCCGGTGGCAACGAGCTGGCCGTATGGAACGAGCGCGACAGCGACTAAGTGGGCTTGCCGCGTTCTGTGGCGCCTGTAAACAAGAGGTTTGAAGATGCGTTACGCGCTGGGCGTGGAATACGACGGCAGCGAGTTCATGGGCTGGCAACAGCTCGGTGAAAGCGGCCGTGTGAGTGTGCAATCGACGCTGCAGGACGCGTTGTCGTCGGTGGCCAATACGCCGATCAGCGTGATCTGTGCCGGTCGTACCGATGCCGGTGTGCATGGCGAATGCCAGGTGGTGCATTTCGACAGCCCCATCGAGCGTCCACCACGGAGTTGGGTGCTGGGTACCACCACACGGCTGCCGCCCTCGGTGTGCGTGCGCTGGTGTGTGCCGGTTGCCGATGATTTCCATGCGCGGTTCTCGGCCAGGGCGCGGCGTTACCGCTACCGGTTGTTGAACCGGCAGGTGCGCCCGGCGCTGTACCGGCAGACGCTGAGCTGGGAGCGGCGCGCGCTGGATGCTGACGCCATGCATCGTGCAGCCCAGTTCCTGATGGGCGAAAACGACTTCAGTGCGTTCCGCAGCTCGCAGTGCCAGGCCCTACGCGCCGGACGCAACCTGCAGGCGATCTCGGTACACCGAGAGGGCGATGTGGTGGAAGTGCAGGTGCAGGCCAATGCCTTCCTGCATCACATGGTGCGCAATATTGTCGGCTCGCTGCTGATGGTGGGCGCCGGCGAAAAGCCGGAGGAGTGGATCGGCGAGCTGTTGGCCGGGCGCGATCGCAATCTGGCTGGACCTACCGCCCAGCCGGAGGGGTTGGTGTTCGTCGGCCCGCTGTATCCTGATGTCTGGCAATTGCCGGCGGAGGTGACGCTATGAGCCGTACCCTGTTCCGTACCCGCATCAAGTTCTGCGGCATGACCCGTGCCGGTGACATCCGGCTGGCCAGCGAGCTGGGGGTGGATGCCATCGGCTTCATCTTCGCCAAGGGCAGCGTGCGCCGGGTGGCGCCGTCCGAAGCCCGGGCCATGCGCCAGGCCATCGCGCCGATGGTGGATGTGATTGCGTTGTTCCAGCACAACAACCGTGAAGAAATCCGCGAAGTCCTGCGTGCCGTGCGGCCAACGTTGCTGCAGTTCCATGGCGACGAGGACGACGCCTTCTGTCGCAGCTTCAACATGCCGTACCTGAAGGCCATCGCGATGGGCGGCGGCGCGGAGGTCACCGTGCGCGGGCTGCAGCAGATGTACCCGCATGCCGCGGGGTTTCTGTTCGACAGTCACGCGCAGGGCGGCAGCGGCGGTACCGGTGTGGCCTTTGACTGGTCACGGATACCGGCCGGTGTGCACCGCCCGTATCTGCTGGCCGGCGGTATCCGCCCGGAAAACGTACATGACGCCATTCTTGCCACCCAGCCTTGGGGGGTCGATGTCTCCAGCGGCATCGAGTCGGCGCCGGGCCTGAAGGATGGCTACAAGATGCGCCTGTTCGTGGAAGAGGTGCGCCGGGCAGACGCTGCTGCCGACACTGCTGAAGCGGCAGGCTGAAATCGAAGAGCAGGCCATTGTGCTTGGCGGGCTGGGTGTTCTGATGCCCCTCGAACAGGGTCAATCCCTTATGATGCGGCAAGGGCGAATGCACGGATGCCTGCGGGGACTGCCCGCGCTTTTCCACGATGGAAGAGGGCGAGCCGCACGGTAGCCGAGCGCCACATGGAAAGGGTGCATGGCGAAATTTCTGGACGTAGTGCTGTCATATCCGACGCTGCCGTATAGCGTCGTGCTTTGCTTTGCGGTGATCTACTGGATGCTGGCCGCCACGGGGATAGTCGATGACGGCGGCATTGGCAGCGGTGACGGTGCCGATTTCCACTCCGCTGATGACGGTGCCACCGGCCTGGCGGCAATGTTCGCGCGGCTGGGCTTGGGTGGGGCGCCCACCATGCTGGTCGTGCTGTTGCTGGCTTTCTTTGGCTGGACGATCACCTACCTGATCCAACTCTTCTTTCTCCAGGCCTTGCCCGCGCCATTGCGCTGGGGCATCGGCAGCGCCGTGGCCATTGCTGCGCTGGTTCCCGGTGCAGCGGTCTCCTCGTGGGTGCTGCGGCCCATCCGCCGGTTGCTGATGAAGCTGCGCCCGGTAGAGCAGGAATCCATTCTCGGCAAAGCCGGGCAGGTGAGCTCACCGGATGTCACCGCCGAGCGCGGCTACGCGCAGGTTGATGACGGGGGCGCCGGCCTGATCCTGCAGGTACGCAGCCATGACGGCCGGCGCTATGTGCGCGGAGACCGCATCCGCCTGCTCGATTATGTGCGTGAACACAATCATTACCTGGTGGTCGGCGACGCCGAACTGCCCGTGTTGAACGAATCCATTTCCCAAGTTTCAGATGACAAGGAGATCCACTGATGACTCTCACTGCTCTAGCCCCATTCGTTATTGGCGTAGGCATTCTGCTGGTGTTTTTCCTGGGGCTGGCAGGCCTGTTCAAAGCGTTCTACAAGAAGGTCGACCAGGGCACCGCGCTGATCGTCAACGACATGAGCTCCATGCCCAAGGTGCATTTCACCGGTGCGTTGATCATTCCGGTGTTGTACCGCGCCGAGCACATGCGCATCAGCCTGATCACGCTGCAGGTGGACCGCCGTGGCAAGGAAGGCCTGATCTGCCGCGACAACATGCGCGCTGACATCACCGTGGCCTTCTACCTGCGCGTCAACGAAACCCAGGCCGACGTGCTGCGCGTGGCCAAGGCCATCGGCGCTGACCGTGCCTCCGACAAAAACGCGGTGGACGAACTGTTCAATGCCAAGTTCTCCGAAGCATTGAAGACGGTGGGCAAGAAATTCGACTTCACCCAGCTGTTCGAGAAGCGCCAGGAATTCCGCGACGAGATCATCGCGGTGATCGGTAACGACCTGAACGGCTACGCGCTGGAAGACGTGGCCATTGATTACCTGGAACAGACACCCAAGTCGCTGCTGGACCCGAGCAACATTCTGGACGCCGAAGGCATCCGCAAGATCACCGAGCTGACCGCCGCGCAGAACGTGATCACCAACGACCTTGCGCAGAACGAGCGCCTGGCCATCACCAAGAAGAACGTGGAAGCCAAAGAAGCCACCCTGGCGCTGGAGCGGCAGCAGGCCGAGGCCGAAGCGCGCCAGAAGCGCGAGGTGGAAACCATTCGCGCGCGTGAGGAGGCCGAAACGCTCAAGGTGCAGGAAGAGCAGCGCCAGCTGTCCGAAAACGCACGCATTGAAGCGCAGCAGCTGATCGACATCCGCGAACAGAACCGTCTGCGCGAAGTGGAAGTGGCCGAACAGAACCGCCAGCGTGCCGTCGCCATCGAAGTCGAGCGCGTGGCCCGTGCCCGTCAGCTGGAAGAGGTCACCACCGATCGCGAAGTACAGCTGCAGGGCGTGGAGCGCGACAAGGTGGTCGAGCAGGGCAAGATGGATGTGGCCAACATCACCCGTGAGCGCATTTCCATCGACAAAACCGTGGCGCAGGAAGAAGAGCGCATCAAGGAAGTGCGCGAGGTCTCTGAGGCCGATCGCCTGAAGCAGGTCACCATTCTGGAAGCCGAGGCCAAGGCGCAGGAAGCGCTGCTCAAGCAGGTCAAGGAAGCCGAGGCCAGCGAGGCTGCGGCCAAGCATCGCGCGGTGGAAATCACCACGCTGGCGCAGGCCGAGTTTGACGCGGCCGGCAAGCAGGCCGAGGCCAAGAAGGCACTGGCTGAAGGCCTGCGCGCCGAGCGTGCGGCGCCGGGTCTGGCCGATGCGCAGGTCAAGGAAGCCGGTGCGCTGGCGATTGAAAAGGTGGGTATTGCCGAGGCCCGTGTGGTCGATGCCATGGCCGATGCCAACTTCAAGCAGGGCAGCGCCGAAGCCCGCGTGCTGGCCGAGCAGTTGGCCGCACGCGCGCTGGGCGAAGAGCAGATGGGCCGCGCCAAAGCCACGGCCACTGAGACGCTGGGTTCGGCGGAGGCTTCGGTCATCGAGAAGAAGCTGAGCGCCGAGGCCGAAGGCCTGACCCGCAAGTTCCAGGCGATTGATTCGCTGGGCGAAACCGCACGCGGCCACGAAGAGTTCCGCATGACCCTGGATTCCAGCCTGAAGCACGCGCTGGCAACGTTGGATGCCGGCAAGGAAGTCTCCAAGGAAAATGCAGAGGTCATCGCCAGCGCATTGCGCAATGCCGATATCGACCTGGTGGGCGGCGACGGCGGCATGTTCGAGAACCTGGTCAAGGCGATGTCGCTGGGCCGCTCGATCGAAGGCCTGGCCGACAAGAGCCCGATCGTGCAGGAAGTAATGCAGCGCTTTCTCGGTGTGAATGCGGGCACGCGCGGCAAGGCGGGCACGCAGATCGCCACCGAGGTTGCCAGTCGTGGCTCCGACGCGGGCTGAGTGAGTACGCGCCCGGGCACACCGTGCCTGGGCGTGAAATCGAGGTGCCGGGCGTTATCGCGGCACTGGCGTGAATGATGGTGCTCGCACTGCTGGCCGACAGGCCGCGCGGCGCCATGGCAGGGAACAACCGATGGCCGATACAAACCAGGACTCCGCAGCTTCGACCGATGCCGCTTCCATTGCCGACCAGGCGGTGGCGCAAGGCGGCGCCTATGAGGTGCTGCGCAAGCGATTGAGCGATCAAGGTGCGCGCCTGCAGCAGGTGGTCGAGGCGCTGAACAAACGGCGCCTGCAGGAGTTTGGCGACAGTCGCATGGAAGTGACCGGCCGTTTCCGCATCCGCACCGAGAACAACAGCGTTGGCCGCGATGTCGTGCAGGTGGGCGACGACCTGCTGCTGTTCGGCTACAACGTGTTCATCGGTTTGAAGACGCAGACGCACGTGGAGGATGTGTTTGGCCTGTACCGCATGGTGGAAGGCGCCGAGGGTTACGACGTCACACCGGTTGATCTGAAAACCAGCTTCCTGGGCCAACCGGGGTTTCTGCACGATTTCACCGAGCTTTACGCCTATTACAAACATGCGCGGCTGCTGCAGCTGATCGTGCGCGACGGCAAACTGCTTGCCGCGTTCCAGATTGGTGAGCGCAGCAGTGACGTGCGGGTGTTCCGCTGGTCGCTGTCCTCGGCCGGTGAGCTGAGCTACATCGATGCACGTGGTGAGCGCGATATCGCATTGCCGCCGCCGTTTGATTTCGAGTGGACACGCGCCAGCCGCGACATGTTGGTGACGGGGCGCTTCCCGCACCTGAACATTCTCGACACCATCTTCGTGGAAACCACCGGTGGCGACCTGACCATCAAGGTGGAGAACAACACCGAGACCGGGCAGGGCGTGTACAGCGAGCCGGTCGAGGACAGCACGCAGTCCGTGGACGATGCCGATATCGAGTTCGCCCAGGTGGGCTCGCTGATCCTGCTCAAAGTGCAGCCGTATCGCGAGGATGTCTGTCGCGGGCTTATTTACAACACGTTGACCGGCAAGGTGGTGCGCAACGACGCCATCGTCCAGGCATGTGTGCAGTTACCCGACGACCACGGCATCATCTTCCCCGGTGGCTACTACCTGCAGAACGGCGACCACAAAGCGTTCGACGCCTCGATGCAGGGCATGCGTTACAAACGCTCGATCCGCTCGCCCAACGGCGAGGACATGCTGTACATCTTCTACGAGCGCGAGGCAGGCAAGTCGGCGCTGTTCGTCTACAACAGCATCCAGCGTGCGTTGCAGAATCCGGTGTTCGGGTTGGGTTATGCCTTCCTGCGTGATGGCCGTATGGTGCTGTTCAATGCCGAAAACCAAGAGCCCACGCGCATCCACCCGATGCAGGTCTGGCAGACGCCATTCAGCAGCGACGAATTCGCCGCTCATCGTCCCGCCGGCACCAGTTTCATGGCGCGTATCGGCAATGCCGAGCTGGTGCGCGGCATCTCAAATCTGCTGGATATGGGCCGTGAAATCGACAGCCGCGAAGTGTCGTTGCAGCGCTATGAACTGCTGACGCACAACGCCCGGCGTTTGTTTGATACGCACCATTGGCTGGACGACGCCAACTGCGAAGGCGCCGCCACGCTGTTGCGCGAGATCAGTGCGACTGGCGAGTCCATGCTCGACGAGTACGAAAAAGTCGAGAGCATCCGCAAGCAGTCGGCGCAGGCCATGACCGAAGTCACCGGCCAACACAAGACCCTGCTGGGCCGCGTGCAGCCGCAGAACTGGTCCAAGATTGGCGAGTTTGTTGAAGTGCTGGGTGAGGTTGGCAAGCTGCGTGGGCGTCTGCTCACGGTACGTGATTTCCGCTATGTGGATGTCGCGGCCATTGATGCGATGAACGCCTCGCTGCAGGACGCGAATGATCGCATCGGCGTGGCCACCGGTGAATTCCTGGGTAGCGACAAGGCGCTGCAGCCTTTCGGTGAGCGCCTGCAGGAGTTGGACAATGTTGCCCAACAGGCACAGACCGCCAAACAGCTGTCCACGCAGATCGAGCAGATGCAGGCCATGTCCGGCGAGCTGGACATGCTTTCGGAGCTGATGGCCAGCCTGAAGGTGGATGATGCCGCGCAGCGCACGCGCGTGGTGGAGTCCATTTCCGGCATTTACGCCAAGTTGAACCAGGCACGCGCGCGTGCCGACCAGCGCCGGCGTTCGCTTGGTTCGGCCGAAGCGGTCGCGCAGTTTGGCGCGCAGTTTTCGTTGTTCAGCCAGGCCATCACCAGCGCCTTGGGGTTGGCGACCGACCCCGAGCGTGCTGACGAACAGCTGTCGCGACTGATGGTTCAGCTGGAAGAGCTGGAGAGCCAGTTCGGCGAACACGAACAGTTCCTTGGTGACATCCTCAACAAGCGCGAGGAGTTACTGGATACGTTCGAGTCGCACAAGCAGACCTTGCTGGATGCCCGGCAGCGTAAAGCGCAGTCGGTGTTGGATGCGGCAAATCGCATCTTGGATGGCTTGGCCAAACGCACTGAGCGCTTTGGTACGGTAGATGAGCTCAACGCGTTCTTTGCCGGCGACCCGCTGATTCTGAAGTTGCGCGAATTGGCTGATCGACTGCGTGACTATAAAGACAGCGTCAAGGCCGACGACGTCGAAGCGCGCCTGAAGGGCGTGCGTGACCAGGCGGTGCGCACGCTGCGCGACCGCAGCGATCTGTTTGAGGGCGGCGGCAATGTGATCCGCCTGGGGCGCCACCGTTTCAGCGTCAACACCCAATCGTTGGATCTGACCATTTTGCCGCGAGGCGATGGTTTGTCGGTGCATCTGACCGGCACGGACTATTACGAACCCATCGTTGATCCGGAGCTGGAAGCACTGCGCGATTACTGGCCGGTGACCTTGGATTCGGAATCGCCCACGTTGTACCGGGGTGAATATCTGGCCGGGCTTGTGCTGGATGCGGCCATTCTTGGGCGCGATGGTTTGAGTGTGGATCAGCTGCTGCGTGATGCCGCGCAGGCCGATGCACTGGGCAAGCGTGTGCGCGATTTCGCCGCGCCGCGTTATCGCGAGGGCTACGAAAAAGGCATCCACGACCACGATGCCACGCTGATCCTGCAGGCGGTATTGCCGTTGTATCAAGCGGCCGGCACCTTGGTGCATGCGCCGGCCTCGCGTGCGTTGGCCTTGTTGTTCTGGTCGCGCGAAGGCAAGCGTGAGGACGTGGCGCAATGGGTGGAACGTGCCGCCGGTGCATTTGCCATTGCCCGCATGTTTGGCGCGCGCGAAGGGCTGGACGCATTGCGCGATGAGGTCGCCCAGGCACTGGCCACGTTCCAATCAGAGAACGAACTTCCGTTCGATGCAGCGGCTGCTGCAATTGGCGCGGAATACCTGCTCGCCGAACTGGCGGCGGGTGAGCCCACGTTTGGTTTCAGCGGCTATGCGCGGCAGTTGGTCAACGGCCTGCGCGAGCAACTCAAAGCGGCAGGGCAGGGCGAGGCTTTCGATCGCTCGTTGCAGAAGCTGGCCAAACGGCCGGCATTGCAGTGGGCGCAGGCCGAGCATTGGTTGCGTGCGATGTGTGGGCAACCGCAGTTCGCTGCGCTGGCTGGTTATGTGCCCGAGGCGGTAGCGATGCTGCTGGCGGAGCGCAACCTGCGCAGCCAGGTGCGCGAGGTGACGTTGATTGCCGACGCGGCCGGCTTGCTCGGCGAGCATCCGCGCATCCATGACGGCCATCTGCAGCTGTCGGTCGACGACTTCCTTGGCCGTTGGCAGGCCCACCGGCAGCAGTTTCAACCCGGCTTCGAGCGCTACCAGGCGTTGCGTCAGCGCATCAGTGCGCGTGAGCGCGAAGCACTGCGTTTGAGCGAATTCCAGGCGCGCCCGCTCAGCTCCTTTGTGCGTAACAAGCTCATCAACGATGTGTATCTGCCGATCATCGGCGACAACCTTGCCAAGCAGATGGGCACGGTGGGCGAGAACAAGCGCAGCGATTTGATGGGCTTGCTGATGATGATCAGCCCGCCCGGTTACGGCAAAACCACGTTGATGGAATACGTGGCCAATCGTCTGGGCTTGGTCTTCATGAAGATCAACGGCCCGGCACTGGGTCACGAGGTGCGCTCGCTGGACCCGGAGCAGGCGCCCGATGCCACCTCGCGGCAGGAGTTGCTCAAGCTCAATCTCGCGTTGGAGATGGGCAACAACACCATGCTGTATGTCGACGACATCCAGCACACGCACCCGGAATTTCTGCAGAAATTCATTTCGCTGTGTGACGGCACGCGTCGCATCGAGGGCATCTGGAAGGGCCGCACCAAAACCTACGACCTGCGGGGCAAGAAGTTCTGCGTGGTGATGGCCGGCAACCCGTATACCGAGTCCGGTGAAGTATTCAAGGTGCCGGACATGCTGGCCAACCGTGCCGACATCTACAACCTGGGCGATGTGCTCGGCGGCATGGAAGAGGCCTTCAAACTCAGCTATATCGAAAACAGCTTGACCTCCAGCCAGGTGCTTGCGCCGATGGCCACGCGCGATCTGGCTGATCTCTATCTGCTGGTGGAAAAGGCCAGCGGCAAGGAGGTCTCCACCAATGCCTTGAGCCATGCCTACAGCGGTGCCGAGATCAACGAGATTGTCGCTACGCTGGAGCGCTTGATGCAGGTGCGCGAGGTGGTGTATCGGGTCAATCAGCAGTACATCACCAGCGCCGCGCAGTCGGACAAATACCGTGTGGAGCCCTCGTTCCGGCTGCAGGGCAGCTACCGCAACATGAACAAACTGTCGGAGAAGATCTCGCCGGTGATGAATGCTGCCGAGCTGCAACAGCTGGTGTCCGATCACTACCTGGGTGAGTCGCAGCTGCTGACCAGCGGTTCGGAAGAAAACCTGCTCAAGCTCGCCGAACTTCGCCAGGTGCTGGACGCCACGCAACTGGCCCGTTGGGAACAGATCAAACGTGACTTCATGCGTGGCAAAGCCATGGGCGGTGACGACGCCGACACCGGTGCGCGTGTAGTTGCGCAGCTGGCCGATATTGCCAGCGGCCTGCAGGGCCTGCGTGTGGAAGATGCGCCGGTTGCTGCAGCGCCGGTTGCCGCCGCGCCGGAAGTTCCGTGGGAACAGATTATGGCGTTGCTGCAATCGGTTGCAGCACGCCCGGCGCCGGTGATTGCGGCACCAGATGCCCCCGCGCCGGTGCAGGACTTCGCGCCGCTGCTGCGTGCATTGACGGATTCGCAGCAGCGCCAAGGTCAAGTGGGCGATGCGTTGGCGCTGTTGGCAGCGCAGTTGCGTGATTGGTTGGCCCGCGAGCCGGTCGCCGAAAAGCCTGCGCCACGCGTTCGCCGCGCGCGCAGCGCAGAAGAAAAAGCACTGGATGAAGCCTTGATGCGCCACTTCTACGGTGGCCAGGTAGTGGTGCCTGGCCAGCAGGGCAGCAACAAGAACGAGGAGTCCGGTGAAAGCTGACGGTACCCGTGTGAATCCATGGCCGTCACCGCCCAACCCAGCGGTGGCATTGGATGATGCCTTGGCCGTGGCCAACTATGGCGCGCCGGTGTTGGCGGCGATTGAGCAGCAGGCTGCTGTTGTCGATGGCGATCAGGCCGCTGCGCGGTTGGTCGCAGAGATGGACAACATCCATCAAGCCATGCGCGCACATGATGCTGGCGCCATCCGACGCAGTGTTGGTCTGATCGGTCGATTGCTGGGCCGCGATGTGGAGGCGCAGGCGCAAGCTGAGCGCTTGGCGGGTCAACTGAATGTCTGTCTGCTGCGCGCCGACAGCGTTGTGGCGGAGTTGCAGCGTGTACTGCCGGTTCGGCTGCAGCAAGCGGCACGGATGATCGAGGCCGGGCATGCAGTCGACAGGTGGGCCGAGGCCGGTGAGCGCCTAGTGCGCGATGCGTCTGCACAGGCCGGTGACGAGAACGCTGCGACATTGGCGTCATTGCAGCGGCGCCTTCACCATCTGCGCGGTGTTGCCCGGCTGACCGCCCTGGAAGCATCGCAGTTGCAGTTGTTGCATGCACAGGGCGTGGAACTGCTGGAGCGTTACCAGCGCATCCGTGATGTGTTGCTGCCGTTGTGGCGTCAGCAGGTGCTTGCGGGCAACGCGGCGGGAATGTCGGCGCGGCTGGCTTCAGCGGCCGAGGTGCAGGGGCGGATACTGGCCGAGGTCGAGGCGATGCAGGCTAGACTCCGCTGAAATCTTTCAATCATGTTCAATGAGTCGCGCGCCGCGTCGCGCATCATCCCAAAGGAGAGTTGCAGATGACGCAGGACAGCATCCCGGTAACGGTTGATACCTCGGTGGCCTTGGATGGCGGCATGTTGGTCGCGCTGGGCCTGACCGAGGCCGACCGCCCGCGTATCGCGCAGATCACCCGCACGCTGGACGACATCACCCCCGGCAATCTGCATGTGTTTGGCCGCGAAGCTGCCGGTAAGAGCGCGGCGTTCTCCACGCAGTTGCTGGAGCACGTGCGCAATCGCGACCTGGATGCATCCGGCGACAAGCTGGGTGAGGTGGTGCGCATCGCCCGTTCGCTCAAGCTCGATGGGCTCAACGAGCGCTCCAAAGTGCCGGTGATCGGCGGGCTGATCGACCGCATGCGTGCCTCCAAAGGCGAGCTGGTGCAGAAGTTCAGCGACACCAATCAGCAGATCGAGCAGCTGATGCGTGATGTCGGCACCCAGCAGGCCACGATGGGGCAGCGCGTGGGCGAGTTCGACCGCATGCATGCCATCGTCGTCGACGAACGGCAGAGTCTCGGCTTGCATGTTGCCGCCGGTAAGCAGCGGCTGGCTGAGTTGAATGCCGAGCTGCAGACGCTGGTGGGTCTGGAAGATCCGCAATCGCGCATCCGCCGTGGCGAGATCGACAACGCCATCCGCCTGTTGGACAAGCGCGTGGGCGATCTCACCGTGATGCAGCACGCGGCCGATCAGTCGCTGCCGATGATCCGCCTGATCCAAGCCAACGCCATCCAGTTGATCGAGAAATTCAACGCGGTACGCGACATCACCATTCCGTCGTGGAAGCGGCAGTTCGCCATCCAGTTGTCGTTGGGTGAGCAGAAAAACGCGGTGGAGCTGTCCAATGCCATCGACGATGCCACCAACGAATTGATGCGCCGCAATGCCGATCTGATGCGCCAGACCTCGGTGGAAACGGCCAAGGCCAACCAGCGCGCAGTGATTGATGTGGCTACGCTGCGGCACGTCCACGAGCAGTTGATCGCCACGGTGGAAGAAGTGCGCACCATCCACCGCGAAGGCATGCAGCAACGGCAGCAGGCCGAAGTGGAGCTGGCCCGCCTGCGTGAGGATGTGCAGCAACGGCTTGCGCAGCCGACGCAGGGCTGAGGCACGCGCGGTTTTCGACTCTGCGGGCTGACCGCAAGCCGGGCTTTCCCATGTTGAAGGCAGCCGCCGCAAAGGGGGGGCGGGCGGTTGAAGCCGCGCGGCGCTTTGTCAGCGACGGCTTCAACGAGTAGCGATTACACCAGCTGCCGTCGCAACCAATCGGCCAGTTCCTGCACGCGTGGGTCTGGGTTGGTGCTGGTGGTGCACAACGCCCAGCAACCTTCGGTATCGACAAAGCCCCACGGTGCGATCAGGCGGCCATTGGCCAGGTCATCGGCCACCAGCGGCTCTGGTGCGATGGCGATGCCCAGTCCGGCGACGGCGGCTTCCAACTGGTAGTACAGGTGCTCGAAGCCGGTGCCGTAGCGCAGTTGTGTGCTGTCGATGCCGTTCAATGCCGCCCACGTCGGCCACGCTTGCGGTCGTGAGCGGGTGTGCAGCAGGTCGTGGGGCAGCACGGCGTCTGCGGGCTGATGCGCAAGTGCGTGCGCGCCAAGGATGGAAGGGCTGAACACCGGGCCGATGCGCTCGGTCGCCAGCGTGTGAATCTTCCAGCCATTGGGCCAGGGCGCTTGGCCGAGCAGTAGCGCGGCGTCCAGACCATCCAGATGCGGGGCGAAATCGCCATCCTGCGCGGCCAGATGCAGGGTCAGGCCGGGCAGGTCGCGCTGCAGGTCCTGCAGCCGCGGGATCATCCAGCGGGCGAGCAGGCTGCCGGGGCAGCCCAGTACGAAAGCGTCGCCGCGTTGCGGGCGGCGCAGCGAGGCAATGCAGTCACGCAATTGCGAGAACGCGCTGGAGGTGGCTTCCAGCAGGCGATTTCCGGCCGCTGTGGGGCGGATGCCGCGCCCGTCGCGCTCAAACAGCGCCAGCCCGAGCTCATCCTCCAGCGCCCGCAGTTGCCGGCTGACCGCGCCGTGGGTGACGTGCAGTTCGGTTGCCGCTCTGCTGACGCTGCGCAGCCGCGCGGCGGCCTCGAAGGCGCGCAGGGCGTTGAGTGAGGGCAGGGGCTGGCTGGCTTTCATGTGAGTTTTTCTAACATATGAGCGCCGATTAATCGATTTTTATGTCATCAAGCCTGCGCTAGAGTGCAGGCCTGTTCTTCGTAGTTGTGATGCCATGACTGATCCGTCCATCTCTGATTTCCATGCCTTCCCGGATGCCCAAGGCCACTTTGGCCGCTATGGCGGCAGTTTCGTGGCTGAAACGCTGGTGGGGCCGCTGCAGGAGTTGGCCGAGGCCTACGACCTGGCGCGCGCCGATCCGTCCTTCATCGCCGCCTATGACAAAGACCTGAAGCACTACGTCGGCCGGCCCAGCCCGATCTACCACGCGCAGCGGCTGAGCAAGGACGTGGGCGGTGCGCAGATTCTGCTCAAGCGCGAGGATCTGAATCACACCGGCGCGCACAAGGTGAACAACACCATCGGCCAGGCGTTGTTGGCCAGCCGTATGGGCAAGACCCGCATCATCGCCGAGACCGGCGCCGGCCAGCATGGCGTGGCCACGGCCACGGTGGCTGCGCGCTTGGGCATCGAGTGCGTGGTGTACATGGGCGCCACCGATATCGAACGGCAGAAGATCAACGTCTACCGCATGAAGCTGCTGGGTGCCACGGTGGTGCCGGTGACCAGCGGTTCGGCCACGCTCAAGGACGCGCTCAATGAAGCGATGCGCGACTGGGTGACCAATGTGCGCGACACCTTCTACATCATCGGCACCGTCGCCGGCCCGGACCCGTACCCGCGCATGGTGCGTGACTTCAATGCGATTGTCGGCCGCGAGGCGCGTGCGCAGATGCTGGAAGACTACGGCCGTCTGCCCGATGCCATCACCGCCTGTGTTGGTGGCGGCTCCAATGCCATCGGCCTGTTCCATGCCTTCCTCAACGACCGTGAAGTGAAGATTTACGGTGCCGAGGCGGCAGGCGATGGCATCCATACCGGGCGACACGCGGCGTCCATTTCGGCCGGCCGTCCCGGCGTGTTGCATGGCAACCGCACCTATGTGCTGTGCGATGACGACGGCCAGATCACCGAAACCCACTCCATTTCCGCTGGGCTGGATTACCCCGGTGTGGGCCCGGAGCACGCATTCCTGTCCGATACCGGCCGCGCCCAGTACGTCGGCATCACCGACGAAGAAGCGCTGGCGGCATTCCACCGTCTGACCCGGGTCGAAGGCATCCTGCCGGCGCTGGAATCCAGTCACGCCGTGGCACAGGCCATCAAGCTGGCGCGGGAACTGCCGAAGGACGCGCTGGTGCTGTGCAACCTGTCCGGTCGTGGCGACAAGGATGTGCACACCATCGCCGCCCGCGAAGGGCTGGTGCTGTGAGCGGCCGGATCATGCGCGGCGCATTGCTTTGCCTGGTGGCCGGCTTGGCAGCCTGCAAACCGGCCGAGCAGCCGGTCGCGCCCGCCGCGACACCTGCGTCGGAGGCCGAGCCGGCGACCGCTGCAGCCGCACCAGCATCCGCGCCCACACAGGCTGCGGCAGCCTCGACCAGCCTGGCGCAACTGGGCGAGCTGCGCATTGGTGCGGCGTTCGGCAAAGCGCCTGGTGACAAGGCCTTTGTCTCGGCCAACATGCGCGAGCTGATGGAAGGCGACTGCGAGTACTACGACAAGGGAACGCTGCCGGAAGGCATGTCGATGATGGTGCTGGGTGACAAGATCGCCCGCTTTGAAGTGCACGTCGATGGCGACCCCAGCATCAAGCTGGATGCACCGCCGGCTGACGCGCCTGCGTTGCCTTACGGGCTTTGGGTGGGCATGAGCGCGCAGGAAGCCAAGAAGCGTCTGCCGGCCGGCGTGATAACCACCCCGCACGCGTATTTGGCCCCGGATGGCGATTACCTGACCTGGACCGACAAGGCCAAGGGGCTCGCCATTCGCCTGGAAACATTCAATGGGCTGGTGACTACCATTTACTGGGGTCAGCCCGACGCGGTTGAACTGATTGAAGGATGTGCCTGAGATGTCTGTGAGCCGAATCGATGACTGTTTCGCCCGTCTGCGGGCCTCTGGCCGCAAAGCGCTGATCCCCTTCATCACGGCGGGTGATCCGCTGCTGGAAGCCACCGTGCCGGTCATGCACGCACTGGTTGATGCCGGCGCCGACGTGATCGAACTGGGCGTGCCGTTCTCCGACCCGATGGCCGATGGCCCCACCATCCAGCGCAGCTCCGAGCACGCGTTGGCCCGTGGCGCCAGCCTGCGCTACATCTTCGACAGCGTGGCAGCCTTCCGTCAGCGCGACACGGCCACGCCGGTGGTGCTGATGGGCTACCTCAATCCGGTCGAAATCCGGGGCGCGGCGAATTTTGCCGCTGAGGCGATCGCTGCAGGCGTGGATGGCGTGCTGTTGGTGGATCTGCCGCCCGAAGAGGCCGAAGAAACCCGCGCAGCCTTCACCGCTGCCGGCTTGGCGCTGATCCTGCTGGCGTCGCCGACCAGTAGCGAGGCACGCCTGGGCCTTCTTTGTGATGCCGCGCAGGGCTATCTGTACTACGTCAGTTTTGCCGGTGTGACCGGTGCTTCCGAGCGCCTGGACAGTGCGGCCGCTGGCGAGCGGCTACGGCAACTGCGCAGCCGCTCCAAGACCCCGGTGGTCGCCGGTTTCGGCATCAAAGATGCCGCCAGCGCCGCCGCCATGGCCAGGGATGCCGACGGTGTGGTGGTCGGCAGCGCGTTGGTCGCGGTGATGGCTGAGACTGCCGATCCAGAAGCGGCGGCCGAGGCGGCGCGCCGCTTTCTGGCGCCGCTGCGGCAGGCGCTGGACGGCGGATCTGCCAGCTGAGGGCCTGTAGCAACACGCGTCAGGCAAAAGGACATGGAGATAAGGAATGCCCCGGAGCCAATGTGATGGGGCTTGCCGCTGGTTGTCGATAGGCGGGATGGCGGCGGGGCTTTCCGCCGGCCGCCGGGGACGCCTAGCGACGTCCCAGGCACTGGGAATCTCGCGCAAACGTACGCAGCAGTAGGGATTCAGGCATCTGCCAGATGCGCCGTGGTCGCAGGGGTGAGCTAGACTGTCGCCCCTGTCGCGGCCTTTGGGCCGCCCTGAATGGAACCATCATTCCGCATGAGTTGGCTCAGCAAGTTGATGCCGTCTGGCATCCGCACCGACAACACCCCGTCCAAGAAGCGCAGCGTCCCCGAAGGTCTTTGGGAAAAATGCAGCAGCTGTGGCGCGGCCCTGTACCGTCCCGAGTTGGAAGAAAACCTTGAGGTCTGCCCCAAGTGCGGACATCACATGGCCATCCGCGCGCGCGCGCGCCTGGCTTCGCTCTTTGATGCGGACAGCACCACCGAAATCGGCGCCCGCCTGGGCCCGACCGACGTGCTCAAGTTCAAGGACCAGAAGAAGTACGTCGAGCGCATCAAGGCCAGCCAGAAGAACACCGGCGAGTACGACGCGCTGATCGCCATGCGTGGCCTGATGAAGGGCCGCCCGCTGGTCGCGTCCTCGTTCGATTTCGCCTTCATGGGCGGCTCGATGGGCTCGGTGGTGGGTGAACGTTTCTCGCTGGCTGCCGAAGCTGCGCTGGAAATGGGCGCCCCGTATGTGTGCTTCTCCGCCAGTGGCGGCGCGCGCATGCAAGAAGGCCTGTTCTCGCTGATGCAGATGGCCAAAACCTCGGCCGCACTGGCCAAGCTGCGTGAAGCAGGGCTGCCGTACATCTCGGTGCTGACCCACCCCACCACCGGTGGTGTGTCGGCCTCGTTCGCGATGCTGGGCGACATCAATATCGCCGAGCCGCAGGCGCTGATCGGCTTCGCCGGCCCGCGCGTGATCGAGCAGACCGTGCGCGAAAAGCTGCCGGAAGGTTTCCAGCGCTCGGAGTTCCTGCTGGAGCACGGCGCCATCGACCAGATCTGCGACCGTCGCCAAATGCGTGATCGCCTGTCCGAACTGTTGGCCATGATGACCCGCCAACCGCAGCACGAAGACGCGGAAGCCTGATGACGAGCCGTAAGTATTTCGGTACCGACGGCATTCGCGGCCGGGTCGGGCAGGGCGTTATTTCCGCCGATTTCGTGATGCGCCTGGGCAATGCGTTGGGCCGCGTGCTGGTTCAGCGCAATGGCGTGCAGCCCACGGTGGTGATCGGCAAAGACACCCGCATTTCCGGTTATATGTTTGAGTCGGCGCTGGAGGCTGGCTTGGTCGCGGCAGGTGCCAATGTGCAGTTGCTGGGGCCGATGCCGACGCCGGCGGTCGCATTCCTGGCGCACACGTTGGGCGCGGACGCGGGCATTGTCATCAGTGCCTCGCACAACCCGCATCACGACAACGGCATCAAGTTCTTCTCGGGTGAAGGTGAGAAGCTCGATGACGCTACCGAGTTGGCGCTGGAGGCTGCGCTGGATCAGCCGTTCACCACGGTGGAGTCCGAGCACCTGGGCAAGGCGGTTCGCGCGCGTGATGCGGTCGGCCGTTATATCGAGTTCTGCAAGGCCAGCGTGCCGCGTGATTTCTATCTGCGCGGCCTCAAGGTGGTGCTGGATTGCGCGCATGGCGCCACGTATCACGTCGCGCCGTTGTTGTTCCGCGAAATGGGTGCGGAGGTCATCGCCATCGGTGCCGAGCCGAATGGCGTCAACATCAATGACGGCGTAGGTTCGATGCATATCGACAACCTGTCGCGCAAAGTCATCGAAACCGGCGCCCACATGGGTATTGCCTTCGATGGTGATGGTGACCGCGTCCTGATGGTGGACAACACCGGTGCGCCCGTTGACGGCGATGGCCTGCTCTACATCCTTGCCAAGGCATGGCAGGCCAGTGGTCGCCTGCGTGGCCCGGTGGTCGGCACGCTGATGACCAATTACGGGTTGGAGCAGGCGCTGGAGCGCTTGGGCATTGCGTTCGTTCGTTCCAATGTCGGTGACCGCTACGTACACCAGGCGCTGGTTGAAGGTAACGGCACGCTGGGCGGTGAGGCTTCGGGTCACATTCTTTGCCTGGACCGCGCCACCACCGGCGATGCGATTGTCAGCGCGCTGCAGGTGCTGGAAGTGCTGGGCCGGGCAGGCATCAGCCTGCGCGAGGCCATGGCCGGGCTGTCTGCCGTGCCGCAGAAAACCATCAATGTGCGACTAGAGTCGGGCGCGCGTGAAGTGGTCAAAAGCGCGCCGGTACAGGCCGCATTGGCTGCAGCGCAGGCGGCGGTGGCAGGGCGGGGCAGGGCATTCCTGCGTCCCTCCGGTACCGAACCAGTGGTGCGGGTCACGGTCGAGGCTGACGACGCCGCGCTGATGGCTTCCACGCTGGAGGCGTTGGCTGACGCGGTGCGTTCGGCTGCCGCACAGGTTTGAGCTGGATCATGGTGTTCCCCCGGGGCGTTGGGTCCAATGCCGGCGACCCGTTTCCTTCTGGAGTAGTTCAATGAGTTCCCGTATTCCCACCCTCGACATCACCCGTTTTGAGAGTGATCGCGAGGCCTTTGTCGCCGAGCTTGGCGCTGCCTACCGGCAGTGGGGTTTTGCCGGCATCCGCAACCACGGTATTTCCCAGGCTGACATCGACGCAGCCTATGACGTGTTCAAGGCATTCTTCGCGTTGCCGGAAGAGGTGAAGAAGCAGTATCACGTCGCCGGCGGCGGTGGTGCGCGCGGCTACACGCCGTTTGGCGTGGAAACGGCCAAAGGCTCGAAGCATTTCGATCTGAAGGAGTTCTGGCACATCGGTCGCGAGATCGGCGATGACTCCAAGTACCGTGACGTGATGCCGCCGAACCTGTGGCCGAGCGAAGTGCCGGGCTTCAAGGAGCACGGGTACGGTTTGTACCAGAAGCTGGACCAGCTGGGCTCGCGCGTGCTGTCGGCGCTCGCCCTGCACATTGGCCTGCCGCAGGAGTTTTTTGCCGACAAGACCAACAACGGCAACTCGATCCTGCGCCCCATCCATTACCCGCCGATCACCACTGACGACATTCCCAACGTCCGTGCCGGCGCGCATGGCGACATCAACTTCATCACGCTGTTGGTGGGCGCCAGTGCCGCCGGCCTGGAAGTTCAGTCGCATGAAGGTGAGTGGGTGCCGTTTACTTCGGACGCGGACACCATCGTGGTCAATATCGGTGACATGCTGCAGCGCCTGACCAACCATGTGTATCCCTCGACCATCCACCGGGTGGTCAACCCGCCGGGCGAGCTGGCGCGCAAGCCGCGTTATTCGGTGCCGTTCTTCCTGCATCCGAATCCGGATTTTCTGATCGACGTGCTGCCTTCGTGCATCACCCCGGAAAACCCCAGCCGGTATCCGGAGGCGATCACCGCCCACGGCTTCCTTGAAGAGCGCCTGCGCGAGATCAAGCTGAAGTAAGCATCGCCGGCTGGCAGCGGTCAGCAGGAATGCATCTGACGCCGCCCGGGGCCCGTGCCTCGGCGGCGTTTTTGCGTTTTGTCCTGCTGCTGTCCAGCGATTGTCCTGTTGGTGTCGCTATTTCAGCTATCCTTTGCCCACATTTTTTATTGGGAGTGGCTCCTGAATGCGCCGCAAGATCGTTGCTGGTAACTGGAAGCTGCATGGCAGCCGTCAATTTGCTACCGAACTGGTGGGGCAGGTCGCTGCTGGTTTGCCGCTGGAAGGTGTGGATCTGGTGATCCTGCCGCCATTGCCCTATCTGGGCGACCTGGTGGAAGACTTTGAGGGCACGGCGCTGGCTTTCGGCTCGCAGGATGTCAGCTGCAATGAAAAGGGCGCCTATACCGGCGAAGTGTCGGCGACGATGCTGGTCGATGTGGGTGCCACTCATGGCCTGGTCGGGCATTCGGAGCGGCGCCAGTACCATCACGAAAGCAGTGAGCTGGTGGCGCGCAAGTTCGTCGCAGCCATCAATGCCGGGCTGGTCCCCGTGCTGTGTGTGGGCGAGACGCTCGAGCAGCGCGAGGCCGGCCAGACCGAGCAGGTGATCGCCTCGCAGCTGGCGCCGGTGCTGGATCAGGCTGGGGTCGGGGCCTTCACAAAGGCCGTGGTGGCCTATGAGCCGGTATGGGCCATCGGCACCGGTCGTACCGCCAGCCCGGAGCAGGCGCAGGCCGTGCATGCGTTCATTCGTGGCGTAGTCGCCGAGCGCGATGCTAGAATCGCCGATTCGTTGCCGCTCCTCTATGGTGGCAGCGTCAAGCCCGACAATGCAGCAGAGCTGTTCTCACAGCCTGACGTGGATGGCGGGCTGGTAGGTGGCGCTTCACTGGTGGCGGCCGATTTCCTGGCCATCGCAAGGGCAGCCGCCGGTCGCTAACGGGTAGCTTTGTCCGGGACGGATTTCAAAAATGCTGATGTTGATCCTCAATGTGGTCTATGTGCTGGTGGCGATCGCAATGATCGCGCTGATCCTGATGCAGCGTGGCTCCGGCGCCGCTGCGGGCTCCGGCTTTGGTGCGGGTGCCTCGGGTACGGTGTTTGGTGCGCGTGGCGCGTCCAACTTCCTGTCCAAGTCCACCAAGTGGCTGGCCGTGGTGTTCTTCGGCATCAGTCTGTTCATGGCGTGGTACGCCACGCACGGTGCGCGTCCGTCCGGTGAAAACCTGGGTGTGATGTCGCAGGTCGTCGCTCCGGTGGCTGCACCGGCAGTGCCGGCGGGTGAGTTGCAGGTCACGCCGCAGGTCGCTCCGGCGGTCGAAGTGCCGCAGGCAACCACTCCGGCGGAAAACATTCCGTCAGGAAGTGAAGAAAAGCCCGCTGAAGGCTCACATAAAGACTGAAGACGGTTACAATACGCCGCGCACTGCTGACATGGCAGTGCAGACGTAGGCCCAGGTGGCGGAATTGGTAGACGCACTACCTTGAGGTGGTAGCGACGAGAGTCGTAGGGGTTCGAGTCCCCTCTTGGGCACCATAGTTTGTAAGCGGGTTCGCGGGCGCGGTTGCGCCCGGCGTGGCAAGTCCCGTCAATCCCCCATGCTCCGTCACCGTCAGGTGTTCAGGGCAGAGGCAAGAGAGAATCGCTGTGCTGGCCGAATATTTGCCGTCCCTGCTGTTTCTGATCGTCGCCACCGGCATCGGCGTGACGCTGATGCTCATCGGTCGTTTCCTCGCTCCCCGTTCGCCGGACAACGAGAAACTCTCCGCATACGAGTGTGGCTTCGAAGCGTTCGAGAACGCGCGCATGAAGTTCGATGTGCGCTACTACCTGATCGCCATCCAGTTCATCGTCTTTGACCTGGAGATCATCTTCATCGTGCCTTGGACCCAGGTCTTCATGGAGCTGGGTGCCCGTTCGTTGGTCACCATGGGCCTGTTCGTGGGCATGCTGTTCCTCGGCTTTATCTACGTGTGGAAGAAGGGAGCGCTGGAATGGGAGTGATTCAAACTCTCGACGGCCTGATGAACAATCCGATCCCGGAAGGGCGGGTTGACGACATTCTCCGTCCCGAAGGCGACAACCCTCTGCTCGAGAAGGGCTATGTGACCACCAGCGTCGATGCGCTGTTGAACTGGGCACGTACCGGCTCGATGTGGCCCATGACCTTTGGTCTGGCCTGCTGTGCGGTGGAAATGATGCACGCCGGTGCGGCGCGCCTGGACCTTGACCGCTACGGCATCGTGTTCCGCCCGTCGCCGCGTCAGTCCGACGTCATGATCGTTGCAGGCACGCTGGTCAATAAAATGGCCCCGGCGCTGCGCAAGGTTTACGACCAGATGCCTGACCCCAAGTGGGTCATCTCGATGGGCAGTTGCGCCAACGGTGGCGGCTATTACCACTACTCGTATTCGGTAGTGCGTGGTTGCGACCGAGTGGTGCCGGTGGACGTTTACGTCCCGGGCTGCCCGCCGACGGCCGAGGCGCTGGTGTACGGCATTCTTCAGCTGCAGAAGAAGATCTGGCGCACCCAGACCATCGCCCGCTGATCCCCTTTTCAAATCAAGAGCACGCCAGCCCCCATGGCCCAGCAAGCATCTTCACTCATTGACCGACTTCGCGCGCGTTTCGCCGGTGCGCAGGTCACTGTGGTTGAACCGCGCGGCGAAGTGACGCTGGAGGTTCCGTCGGCTGATTGGCATGTGGTCGCCTTGGCGCTGCGTGACGAGTTCGGCTTTGAGCACGCAGCCGACCTGTGCGGTGTCGATTACCTCGGCTACGGCAGTGACGAGTGGGACACCTCCGACGTGTCGTCGCAGGGTTTCAGTCGCGGTGTCGAGGGCAAGAGCGCCGGTCGCTTCGCCTGGGGTGAAGTCCCCAGCCATGAAGCCGCCGATGGCGCTCAGCCTGACGTCCTGCCCAAGCAGCGCTTTGCTGTGGTTGTCCAGTTGCGCTCGTACCAGCACAACCAGGCGCTGCGCATCCGTTGTTTCGCGCCGGATGAGGCACTGCCGGTGGTGGCTTCGCTGGTCGATGTCTGGCCGGGCCTGAACTGGTTCGAGCGTGAAACCTTCGACCTGTTCGGTGTGATCTTTGAAGGTCACCCGGACCTGCGTCGCATCCTGACCGACTACGGTTTTGTGGGCCATCCGTTCCGCAAGGATTTCCCGCTGATCGGCAACGTCGAAGTGCGTTACGACGAAGAGAAGAAGCGCGTGGTGTACGAGCCGGTGACTTCGGTCGAGCCGCGCGTCGGTGTGCCGCGTGTTATCCGCGATGACGCCCGCTTCCAGACCGCGGAAGGCGAGCGCGCGCAGACGGAGGCAAGCAAGTGAGTGCGCAGGTAAATAAAGAATTCCACCAGGCTTCGCAGGCCTTTGCCAGCAATCCCGCCGAAGCCCGGCAGGAGATCCGCAACTACACCATGAACTTCGGCCCGCAGCATCCGGCCGCACATGGTGTGTTGCGTTTGATCCTGGAAATGGATGGCGAGACCATCATGCGCGCCGATCCGCATATCGGTCTGCTGCATCGTGGTACCGAGAAGCTTGCCGAGTCCAAGCCGTTCAATCAGTCGATCGGTTACATGGATCGCCTCGATTACTGCTCGATGATGTGCAACGAGCACGCTTACGTGCGTGCCATCGAAAACCTGGTCGGCATCGAGGTGCCGGAGCGTGCGCAGTACATCCGCACCATGTTCGATGAAGTCACCCGCATCTTGAACCACCTGATGAACATCGGTACCGGTGCGCTCGATCTGGGTGCGATGGCGGTGATGCTGTACACCTTCCGTGAGCGCGAAGAGCTGATGGATTGCTACGAGGCCGTTTCCGGCGCGCGTATGCATGCAGCGTATTACCGTCCGGGCGGCGTGTATCGCGACCTGCCGGACACCATGCCCAAGTACAAAGAGTCGCGTTGGCACAAGGGCAATGCGCTGAAGCGTTTGAACGCGTCGCGCGAGGGCTCGCTGCTCGACTTCCTGGAGAATTTCACCAATGAATTCCCGGGCCGCGTTGACGAGTACGAAACCCTGCTGACCGACAACCGTATCTGGAAGCAGCGTACCGTGGGTATCGGCGTTGTCAGCCCGGAGCACGCATTGGCGTGGGGCATGAGTGGCGTGATGCTGCGCGGTTCGGGTATCGAATGGGATCTGCGCAAGAAGCAGCCGTATGCAAAGTACGACGCAGTGGATTTCGATATTCCGCTGGGTACCGCCGGTGACTGCTACGACCGTTACCTGGTCCGCGTTGCCGAGATGCGTGAGTCCAACCGCATCATCAAGCAGTGCGTGAAGTGGCTGAAGGCCAACCCCGGCCCGGTGATGGTGCAGAATTTCAAGGTCGCTCCGCCTTCGCGCGGTGAGATGAAAGACGATATGGAAGCGCTGATCCACCACTTCAAGCTGTTCAGTGAAGGCTATTGCGTGCCGGCCGGCGAAACCTATGCCGCTGTGGAAGCGCCGAAGGGTGAGTTCGGCTGCTACCTGATGTCCGATGGTGCCAACAAGCCGTTCCGCGTGCACCTGCGCGCGCCGGGCTTTGCCCATCTGTCCTCGCTCGACTCGGTGGTGCGTGGCCACATGCTGGCCGACGTGGTGGCCATGATCGGCACCTACGACCTCGTCTTTGGTGAGGTTGACCGGTAATGCCGGGCTACAACACAACGTCCGGTGCCTGCGCGGCTTGTCTGCTGCGGGCATCGGTTCTTCCTGATCTTGTATTTGTTGAGGTCGGCCGATGAAGGCGACAGGTAATTTCGAGGCAGCGCGCAGCGTTGACCCGATGGTGGTGTTGAGCGACAAGACGCGTGCTCACATTGATCACTGGCTGGCCAAGTTCCCGCCCGAGCGCAAGCGTTCGGCCGTGTTGCAGGGCCTGCACGCCGCGCAGGAACAGAACCAGGGGTGGCTCAGCGATGAGCTGATTGCCGCCGTGGCCAAGTACCTGGATCTGCCGTTTGTGTGGGCCTACGAGGTCGCCACCTTCTACTCGATGTTCGAGACCGAGAAGGTTGGCCGCAATAACGTGGCCATCTGCACCAACGTCAGCTGCTGGCTCAACGGCGCAGACGACATCGTCCGTCATTGCGAAAAGAAGTTGGGCATCAAGCACGGTGAATCGACCCCTGACGGCCGCGTCTACCTCAAGCGTGAGGAAGAGTGCCTGGCTGGCTGCGCGGGCGCACCGATGATGGTCATCAACGGTCACTACCATGAGCGCCTGACGCTGGATCAGGTTGATGCGCTGCTGGACGGGCTGGAGTAAGGCATGGCACACCACGAATCCAAGGGCCCGGTCGGTCCGGCGCCGCTTCCGCATAACGTGGTTTACACCACGCTGCATTACGACACTCCGTGGTCGTACGAAAGCTATCTGAAGACCGGCGGTTACGCTGCGCTGCGCAAGATCATCGAAGAGAAGATCCCGCCGGCCGACGTGATTGAGATGGTCAAGCAGTCCGGCCTGCGTGGCCGCGGCGGCGCGGGCTTCCCGACCGGTCTGAAGTGGTCCTTCATGCCGAAGGGTGATGTGCAGAAGTACATCCTGTGCAACTCGGACGAATCAGAGCCGGGCACCTGCAAGGACCGCGACATCCTGCGTTACAACCCGCATTCGGTGGTGGAGGGCATGGCGATCGCCTGCTACGCCACTGGTTCGACCGCCGCTTACAACTACCTGCGTGGTGAGTTCCACCACGAGCCGTTTGAGCATTTCGAGCAGGCGCTGGCCGATGCCTACAAGCACGGCTGGCTGGGCAAGAATGTGCTGGGCAGCGGCTTGGATATCGATATCTATGGCGCACTCGGCGCCGGCGCTTACATCTGCGGCGAAGAAACCGCATTGATGGAATCGCTGGAAGGCAAGAAGGGCCAGCCGCGCTACAAGCCGCCGTTCCCGGCCAACTTTGGCCTGTATGGCAAGCCGACGACGATCAACAACACCGAGACCTATGCCTCGGTGCCGGCGATCATCCGCAACGGCCCGGAGTGGTTCAAGAACCTGAGCCTCACCCAGAACGGCGGCCCGAAGTGCTTCTCGGTCTCCGGTTGCGTGGCCAAGGGCGGCAACTTTGAAGTGCCGCTGGGCACCAGCTTCGACGATCTGCTGGAAATGGCCGGTGGCCTGCGTCCGGGCCGCACGTTGAAGGCTGCCATTCCTGGCGGCGTGTCGATGCCGGTACTGACTGCCGCGCAGCTCAAGGGCTTGCCGATGGACTACGACACCATCCGTGCGTTGGGCTCCGGCCTGGGCTCGGGTGCCATCGTGGTGCTGGATGACAGCGTGTGCTGCGTGAAGTTCGCTTGCCGCATCAGCCAGTTCTTCCACAAAGAATCCTGCGGTCAGTGCACCCCGTGCCGCGAAGGCACCGGTTGGATGCACCGCGTGCTGGAGCGCATCGTTGCCGGGCAGGCCACGATGGAAGACCTGCACCAACTCAAGACGGTGGCCGGCCAGATTGAAGGCCACACCATCTGTGCGTTCGGTGAGGCGGCTGCATGGCCGATCCAGGGGTTCCTGCGCCAGTTCTGGGACGAATTCGAGTACTACATCGTCAACGGTCATTCGATGGTTGACGGCAAGAAGGTGGAGGCTGCTGTCGCATGAGCGCGCAACCGGTAAATCCCAACGAGACGCCAGTCGTTCCGGAAGGCCACGTCGCCATCGAGATCGATGGTCAGGCGCTGGTCGTACCCAAGGGTTCGATGATCATCCAGGCCGCCGACAAGGCGGGCATTCCGATTCCGCGCTTCTGTTACCACGAGAAGCTGCCGATCGCGGCCAACTGCCGCATGTGTCTGGTCGACGTTGAAAAGTCGCCCAAGCCGTCGCCGGCCTGTGCCACGCCGGTCATGGATGGCATGAAGATCCAGACCCGCAACGAAAAGGCGCTGAAGTATCAGCGTTCGGTGATGGAGTTCCTGCTCATCAATCACCCGCTGGATTGCCCGATCTGCGATCAGGGCGGCGAGTGCGAGCTGCAGGACGTGTCGCTGGGCTATGGCCGTTCGGTCAGCCGCTTCAACGAGCGCAAGCGCGTTGTGGTTGACGAGGACATGGGGCCGCTGGTCGCCACCGAGATGACCCGCTGCATCCAGTGCACGCGCTGCGTGCGGTTCACCGCTGAAGTGGCTGGCACCTATGAGCTGGGTGGCATGTCGCGCGGTGAAAACCTGCAGATCGGCACCTACGACGGCAAGCCGTTGACCACCGAGCTGTCCGGCAACGTCATCGACGTGTGCCCGGTCGGCGCGCTGACCAACAAGGTGTTCCAGTTCAAGGCGCGCCCGTGGGAACTGACCGCACGCGAGTCGGTGGGTTACCACGACGCGATGGGCTCGAACCTGTTCCTGCATGTGCGCCGCGGCGAAGTGCTGCGCGCCGTGCCGCGTGACAACGAGCAGGTCAACGAGTGCTGGCTGTCCGACCGCGACCGTTATTCGCATCAGGGCCTGTACGCGGCAGACCGCGCCACCAAGCCGATGCAGAAGATCAACGGTGAGTGGAAGGATGTCAGTTGGGCCGAAGGCCTGGCCGCTGCCCGCGAAATTCTTGACGGCAACCGTGGCGATGACCTCGGCGTGCTGGTGCACCCGTCCACCTCCAACGAGGAGGGCGCGCTGCTGTCACGTCTGGCCGCTGCACTGGGTTCCAACAATATCGACCACCGCATCAACAACCGCGACTTCTCCGATGCGCCGGTTGCTGAAGTGTTTGGCGCGGCATTGACCGAGATCGAAGCGGCCGACCGCATCGTTGTGCTGGGTAGCAATATCCGCCACGAGCTGCCGCTGCTGCATGCCCGTCTGCGTAAAGCGCAGACCACCAATGGCGCACAGATCTTCTCGATCAACCCGGTTGATTTTGACTTTGCGTTCAAGCTGGCTGGCAAGCAGATCGTGGCTCCGTCGCGCTTCGTTGAAGCGCTGGGCAACGCGCAGCTGGTTGACGCGGTGAAGGGCGGTAGCAACACCGTCATCATCGTCGGCGCCATCGCTGAAAATCATCCGCAGGCTGCGGCCATCCGTTCGGCTGCCAGCGCGTTTGCTGCCGCCACCGGTGCCAAGCTGTGCCGCATCCCGCAGGGCGCAAATGCGGTGGGCCTGTCCCACGCTGGCGTGTTGCCGGCAGGCAAGGATGTCAACGCAATGCTGGCGCAGCCGCGCAAGGCGTATGTGCTGTATGGCATCGAGCCGGGCCTGGATTTCGCCGACACCGCTGCCGCTCGCAAGGCGCTGGCCGGTTCCAAGGTGGTGGCGTTCAGTCAGTTCGCCTGCACCTCGACCCGCGATGTGGCCGATGTGATCCTGCCGATTGGCGCATTGCCGGAAATCGACGCAACGCTGACCAACCTCAACGGTTATGAGCAGGCCACCCGTGCCGGCGGCAAGCTGCAGGGCGAGGCCCGTGAGGGCTGGCGCGTGCTGCGTGCGCTGGGCGGTGACATGCAGTTGGCCGGTTTCGGTTTCACCGATCTGGCAGGCCTGCGTGCCGGCTTGCAGCCGGTCTCTGTGAAGGTTGCCGCGTCGGCGCAGCCGCAGTTGGCAGGCGAGGGCCTGGAAGTGACGTCGACCCCGGCGATCTACCGCACCGACGCCGTCGTGCGTCGTGCGCAGGCGCTGCAGTCGCACCCGCTCAATAACGAGCCGCGCATCGTGCTCAATACCGAAGACGCTGCGCGTCTGCAGCTGAGCGAAGGCCAGATGGCCAAGGTGGGCACCGATGCAGGCCGCGCTACCTTGTCGGTAGTGGTGGATGCCCGCGTCGCGGCCGGTACGGTTTGGATTGAATCGGGCCACGGCGCAACCGCGCCGCTGGGTGCCGCTCGTGTAACGGTGGTGGCTGCATGAACGAGTTGCTGTTGAACGCGGTCGATCCGCTGTATCTCTGGTTCCTGTCGCTGGGCGACATCGGCATCGTGCTGTGGACGGTGCTGAAGATTCTGCTCATCGCGATGCCGGTGATCATCTCGGTTGCTTTCTACGTGTTGTGGGAGCGCAAGCTGATCGGCTGGATGCACGTCCGCCACGGGCCGATGTATGTGGGCCTGGGTGGTCTGCTGCAGGCCTTCGCCGACGTCACCAAGTTGCTGTTCAAGGAAATCATCGCACCGGCCAGCGCGCACAAGGCGATGTATGTCCTGGCGCCGTTGATCGTGCTGGCGCCGTCGTTTGCGGCCTGGGCGGTGGTGCCGTTCGATTACAAGATCGTGTTGTCCAACGCCAACGTTGGCCTGCTGTATCTGCTGGCGATGACCTCGCTCGGCGTTTACGGCGTGATCCTGGCCGGTTGGGCATCCAACTCCAAGTACGCCTTCCTTGGCGCGATGCGCTCTGCCGCGCAGGTGGTGAGCTACGAAATCGCGATGGGCTTTGCGCTGGTCGGCGTGATGATCGCCGCTGGCAGCTTGAACCTGACCGAAATCGTGCTCGCCCAGCAGGGCAATTCGGGTCTGTTTGACTGGTTCCTGCTGCCGCTGTTCCCGTTGTTCGTCGTGTACTGGGTGTCCGGCGTTGCCGAAACCAACCGCGCGCCGTTCGACGTGGTGGAAGGTGAGTCGGAAATCGTTGCCGGCCACATGGTGGAGTACTCCGGCGGTGCGTTCGCACTGTTCTTCCTGGCTGAGTACGCCAACATGATCCTGATCAGCTTCCTGATCGCGATCTTCTTCCTGGGTGGTTGGCTGAGCCCGATCCAGGGTTGGGTCACGGCGGACATCTCGCCGTGGATCAACTGGATCTGGACCGGCGGCTGGCCGTGGTTGCTGCTCAAAGTGCTGTTCTTTGCCAGTGCGTACATCTGGTTCCGTGCCAGCTTCCCGCGTTTCCGTTACGACCAGATCATGCGTCTGGGCTGGAAGGTATTCATTCCGCTGACCATTTTCTGGATCGCGGTGACGGCACTGATGGTGTTCTACGGCGTGATCCAGAAGGGCGTTTGATTCATGAATAAGATCACCCATTATTTCAAAAGCCTGCTGCTGCTCGAGTTGCTCGGTGGCTTGTGGTTGACGTTGAAGTACCTGTTCAAGCCCAAGTACACCGTGATGTACCCGATGGAGAAGTTTCCGCAGTCGCCGCGTTTCCGTGGCCTGCACGCGCTGCGCCGTTATCCCAACGGTGAAGAGCGTTGCATCGCCTGCAAGCTCTGCGAAGCGGTGTGTCCGGCATTGGCCATCACCATCGACTCGGCCAAGCGTGAGGACGGCACCCGCCGCACCACGCGTTATGAGATCGATCTGTTCAAGTGCATCTTCTGCGGCTTTTGCGAAGAAAGCTGCCCGGTGGACTCGATCGTCGAGACCCACATTCTTGAGTACCACTTCGAGAAGCGTGGCGAAAACATCATCACCAAGCCGCAGCTGCTGGCGATTGGCGACCGGCTTGAAGCCGAAATCGCCGAACGTCGCGCCGCCGACGCTGCTTTCCGCTGAGGTCTCGAGATGGATTGGGTAAATATTGCTTTCTGGTTCTTCTCGGTCATCGCGGGCATTTCAGCCGCATCGGTGATCAGTGTGCGCAACCCGGTGTACGCCGTGTTGTGCCTGATCCTGACCTTCTTCTCGGTGGCCTGCGTGTGGCTGCTGGTAGGGGCTGAGTTCCTGGGTGTCACGCTGGTGCTGGTGTATGTCGGCGCGGTGATGGTGTTGTTCCTGTTCGTGGTGATGATGCTGGACATCGACACCAGCGGCCTGCGCGAAGGCTGGGTGCGTTACCTGCCGGTCGGCCTGGTCGTCGCGGTGGTGATGCTGGTGCAGATGCTCACGCTGATCGGCATCAAGGCCCGCACCGCACCGTTCCCGGTAGACAACGCTGCCGCGATCGCGGCCGACACATCCAACGTCACTTGGTTGGCCCGCAGCTTGTTCACGGAATATCTGCTGCCCTTCGAGTTTGCGGCCGTGATCCTGACCGTCGCCGTGGTGGCCGCTGTGATGCTGACACTGCGCCGTCGTGAAGGTTTGAAGACGCAGAACCCGACCGAGCAGACCATGGTCAAGGCCAAGAATCGCCTGCGCATGGTCAAGATGGCCGCCGAAAAGCCGGTGGTTCAGTCTGATACGCAAAACGATGGTGGCGAGGAGGCCAAGCCATGATTTCTTTGGGCCATATGCTCGCGCTGGGTGCGGTGATGTTCTGCATCTCCGTTGCCGGCATCTTCCTTAACCGGAAAAACATCATTGTGCTGTTGATGTCGATCGAACTGATGCTGCTATCGGTGAACATCAACTTCATCGCCTTTTCGCGTCAGCTCGGCGATACCGCCGGACAGCTGTTCGTGTTCTTCATCCTGACCGTGGCCGCAGCGGAAGCTGCAATCGGCCTTGCGATCCTGGTGACCTTGTTCCGTACCCGCCACACCATCAACGTGGGCGAAGTCGATTCGTTGAAGGGCTGATCCGAGATGGAAATCACTCTCACCAAGAGTCTGTTGATTGCCGCGGTGCTTGCACCGCTGCTCGGCAGCATCATCGCCGGCCTCTTCGGACGCCAGGTCGGGCGCAAGGGCGCCCAATACGTCACCATCCTCGGTGTGGCGGTCAGCTTTGCGCTTTCGGCGCACACGCTGTACCAGCTGCTGTGGGGTGGGGCGCAACCGTTCAACGAAAACCTCTACACCTTCTTTGAAGTTGGCCAGTACTCGGCACATGTCGGCTTCATGATCGACCGCATGACGGCGATGATGATGGTGGTGGTGACCTTCGTGTCGCTGCTGGTGCACATCTACTCCATCGGCTACATGGCCGACGACGACGGTTACCAGCGCTTCTTCAGCTACATCTCGTTGTTCACCTTCTCCATGCTCACGCTGGTGATGAGCAACAATTTCCTGCAGCTGTTCTTCGGCTGGGAAGCGGTGGGTGTGGTGTCGTACCTGCTGATCGGTTTCTATTTCAAGAAGCCCAGTGCCATCTTCGCCAACATGAAGGCCTTCCTGGTCAACCGTGTCGGCGACTTCGGCTTCCTGCTGGGTATCGGCGGCATCCTGTGGGCGTTTGGTTCGCTGGACTACGCCACCGTGTTTGCCAACGCCAGCACCGTGTTGGGTTCCGATGCCACCGGCCACGCCATGGTGCAGCTGATCGGCGACCACCAGTGGTCCATCGCCACCGTCATCTGCATCTGCCTGTTCATCGGTGCGATGGGTAAATCGGCACAGGTGCCGTTGCATGTATGGCTGCCGGACTCGATGGAAGGCCCGACCCCCATCTCGGCACTGATCCACGCCGCGACCATGGTGACAGCCGGTATCTTCATGGTCACCCGCATGTCGCCGCTGTTCGAGCTGTCGCAGGCGTCGCTGGACTTCATCTTGTTCATCGGTGCCACCACTGCGTTCTTCACCGGCCTGATCGGCATCGTGCAGAGCGATATCAAGCGCGTGGTTGCTTACTCGACGTTGTCGCAGCTGGGCTACATGACCGTTGCGCTCGGTGTGTCCGCTTACTCCGGCGCCGTGTTCCACCTGATGACCCACGCCTTCTTCAAGGCGCTGCTGTTCCTGGGTGCCGGCTCGGTGATCATCGGGATGCACCACGAGCAGAACATGATGAAGATGGGCGGCCTGCGCAAGTACATGCCGATTACCCATATCACCATGTGGATCGGTACGTTGGCCCTGGTCGGTACGCCGTTCTTCTCCGGCTTCTACTCCAAGGACACCATCATCGAAGCGGCTGCGCTCAAGGCGCATGCGGTTGACGCAAGCTGGGTGGCCACCTACGGCTACTGGGCAGTGTTGGGCGGCGTCATCGTCACCAGCTTCTACAGCTTCCGTCTGCTGTTCCTGACCTTCTTCGGCAAGGAGCGTTTCCGTGATGCGCATGACGACCACGGTCATCATGGTCACGACGACCATCACGGTCATGGCGCACATGAGCCGCACGAGTCGCCGTGGGTGGTGACGCTGCCGCTGATCCTGCTGGCCATCCCGTCGGTGTTGATCGGCTTCTTCACCATCGGGCCGATGCTGTTCGGTACCGGTTGGGATGGCCACGCGGCTGCGGGTGGTGTGCCGGGCCAGGCCATGTCGTTCTTCACCGGTATCGTGGATTTCTACGATCCGGCGCGTGACACCATTGCCGCCGTCGGTGCCGAGTTCTGGCACGGTTCGGTGAAGTACGCCATTCATGGCATGACCATGCCGGCGTTCTGGCTGACGGTTGCAGGTTTCGTGCTGGCCTGGGCGTTCTACGTCTGGAAGCCGGAACTGGCAGGCCAGGCCCGCAAGACCCTGGCACCGGTGGTTTCGGTGCTGGAAAACAAGTACGGCTTCGACAAGCTCTGGATCGACGGCTTCGCCGGCGGCGGTGTGCAGCTCGGCAAGGCCGCCCGTGCCGTGGACAGCACGGTCGTCGACGGGATTGCAGTCAATGGCACGGCCCGTGTGGTCGAGCTGGCTGCCAACCTGCTGCGCCGCACCCAATCCGGTTTCCTCTACCACTACGCCTTCGTAATGATCATCGGTCTGATTGCCCTGTTGGGCCTGCTGATGCATTTCTGGCGTTGACCTGTACGGAATAGAAGACGTGTCGAACTGGCCTCTACTTAGTATTCTCATCTGGCTGCCGATCCTCGGCGGTGCGTTGATCCTCGCCTTGCGCAACGCTCAGGCCGCCCGTTGGGCGTCCCTTGCGGTGGCACTGCTCACCTTCCTGTTGAGTCTCGGACTGCTCAGTGGTTACGACCGCGGTGCGGCCGACATCATGCAGTTTGTCGAGCAGCACCCGTGGATTCCTGCCTTCGGTATCGGTTACAACCTTGCCGTTGATGGCATCGCCATCGCCCTGATCCTGCTGACCACGCTGATTGGCGTGCTGGCACTGATCGGTGCCTGGGGCGTGGTCGACAAGCGCGTCAACCAGTACGTTGCCGCCTTCCTGGTTCTGGAAGGCGTCACGGTCGGCATCTTTGCCGCGACCGACGCGATGCTGTTTTACGTGTTCTTCGAAGCCATGCTGATCCCGATGTTCCTGATCATCGGTGTCTGGGGTGGCCCGCGTCGCATCTACGCGGCAATGAAGTTCTTCCTGTACACCTTCCTCGGCTCGGTGCTGATGCTGGTGGCGCTGGTGTACCTGTACATGAAGGGTGGCAGCTTCCAGCTGGCCGACCTGTACCAGCTGCAGCTGTCGGCCAGGGAACAGACGTGGATATTCTTCGCGTTCCTGATCGCCTTCGCAGTCAAGGTGCCGATGTTCCCGGTGCACACCTGGTTGCCCGACGCGCACGTTGAAGCGCCGACTGCAGGCTCGGTGATCCTGGCAGCCATCGCACTGAAGATTGGCGGCTACGGCTTCCTGCGCTTCAACCTGCCGATCGTCCCGGATGCAAGTCACGAATGGGCTTGGCTGGTGATCGCGCTGTCGCTGGTCGCGGTGATCTACGTCGGCCTGGTGGCGATGGTGCAGGACGACATGAAGAAGCTGATTGCTTATTCGTCGGTCGCACACATGGGTTTTGTCACCCTCGGCACGTTCATCGCATTGTGGTTGGTGCGTGAGGCCGGCAACGCCGACGCTGCGCGTCTGGGCTTGCAGGGTGCGATGGTGCAGATGATTTCGCACGGCTTCGTGTCAGGTGCCATGTTCTCCTGCGTCGGTGTGCTGTACGACCGCATGCACAGCCGCCGCATCGCCGATTACGGCGGCGTGGTCAATGTAATGCCGTGGTTCGCCGCGTTTGCCCTGTTGTTCTTCATGGCCAACTCCGGCCTGCCGGGCACCAGCGGTTTCGTGGGTGAGTTCATGATCGTGCTGGCGGCATTCCAGTGGAATCCGCTGGTTGCCCTGGCTGCTGCCACCACGCTGATCATCAGCGCCGCGTATTCGTTGTGGCTGTACAAGCGCGTGTTCTTCGGCGAGGTGGGCAATGCCCACGTTGCCGAGCTGAAGGACATGAACGGTCGCGAGTGGCTGGTGATGGGTGTGTTCGCCGTCGGTACGTTGGTGCTGGGCCTGTATCCCAAGCCGCTGACCGATTTGATGGAGCCGTCCATCGCCCAGTTGGCGATGCAGATCGCATCGAGCAAGCTGCTCTAAGCGGCCCGTCGAGAGTATTGATTCCAGGATTTGATGATGACAACGCCGACGCTTCTGCCGTTGACCACGACCGACCTGCTGCCGTTGCTGCCTGAATTGGTGGTGATTGCGGGTGCCTTTTCCCTGCTGATCCTTGATCTTTTCATCAGCGATCGGCACAAGGTCTGGACCCATTTCATCTCGGTAGCGGTTCTCGCTGTCGCCTTCGTCATGCTGCTTGGCGGTGTGGGCGGGCAGGGTGATGTCTTCCATGGCATGTTCATCCGTGACAATGCCGCCGACATCATGAAGACGGTGGTGGTGCTGGTCAGTGGCCTGAGCCTTGTGTACGGCTGGAGCTATCTGCGCGAGCGCAATCTGTTCCAGAGTGAAATCCCGGTGCTGATTCTGTTTGCGACCGCCGGCATGATGATCCTGGTGTCGGCAGGCAGCCTGCTCATGGTCTATCTGGGCCTGGAACTGTTGGCGCTGTGTTCGTATGCGTTGGTTGCCAGTAACCGTGAGAACAAGCTGGCTGCGGAAGCTGGCATGAAGTACATCGTGCTGGGCTCGCTGGCTTCCGGCCTGCTTCTGTACGGCATGTCGCTGATCTACGGTGCCACCGGCTCGTTGCATCTGGACGTCATCCACGCTTCGATCGCACATTCCGACGAGCGCCTGCTGCTGCTTACCGGCGCGGTGTTCATGATTGCCGGCGTGGCGTTCAAGCTGGGTGCCGCTCCGTTCCATATGTGGCTGCCCGACGTGTATCAGGGTGCCCCGGCACCGATCGCGCTGTTCATCAGCTCCGCTCCCAAGCTTGCCGCGTTCGGTATGGCTTACCGTTTGCTGGAAGTGGGTGTTGGTCCGCTGTCGACTGAGCTGCAGTACATTCTGGCCGGCTTGGCGGCGCTGTCGTTGATCATCGGTAACCTGATGGCCATCGCGCAGACCAACCTCAAACGCATGCTGGCGTACTCCACCGTTTCACACATCGGCTTCCTGCTGATGGGTATCGCTGGTGGTGGCGAGCAGGGCTATTCGTCCGCAATGTTCTATGCGGTGGCCTACGCCATCATGTCGACCGCCGCATTCGGCGCGATCATCGCTTTGTCACGCAGCGGCTTTGAAGCCGAGAACATCGAGGACTTCAAGGGTTTGAATGCCCGCAGTCCGTGGATGGCGGCGCTGGTGTTGTGCATCATGGCCTCGCTGGCGGGTATTCCGCCGTTCCTGGGCTTCTGGACCAAGCTGTCGGTACTGAGTGCGGCCGTTAACGGTGGCCTGCTGTGGCTGGCCCTGCTGGGTGTGCTGTGCGCGGTGATCGGTTGCTTCTATTACCTGCGCGTCATCAAGGTCATGTACTTCGATGAGCCGGTCGGTGAGCCGCTGCCGCGTAACAACGACCGCATCTTGGGAATCGTGTTGGGCGTGAATTCGCTGGTGCTGCTGGTGCTGCCGCTCGGTTTGGGCCCGATTCTCGAGTGGATGCGCAACGCTTTTGCACATTTGTCGTAAAAAGCGATACAAAACTTCAAGAATCGTGTAATATTCGTTTCCTGAGTTGACGACAGCGCCGGTTCGCTGGCGATGTCGGAACTGCCGAAAGGTGGTTCACCCGGAAGAGTTTTCCGGCGGTTTCTCCCGAAACGGGGAAATCAGTGAAGTAAATAAAGCTTGCAAGTTCAGCTTACTTACTTCATAATTCCGCTTCTGCTGCGGGGTGGAGCAGTCTGGCAGCTCGTCGGGCTCATAACCCGAAGGTCGCAGGTTCAAATCCTGCCCCCGCTACCAGCTTCGGCCTTTATCATCAGCAATGCTGATAAAGGCCAGAGTCTGGGCTCGCAAGAACGTTTGCTTCCGTTCTTGTAACCGGAATCCAAGTCACCGGATTCATGCCGGACAAAGGGCCCTGATGGGCCCTTTGTTGTTTCCGCAATACGGAAAGTCCCGACTGGGTTGCGCCGGTCCTCATTTATCGAAACAAGGCAGGCTGTGAGCGACAAAGCTACTGAAATCGCGAATCTGCTGGGCCCCACCGTGGAAGCGCTGGGGCTCGATTTGTTGGGTGCCGAATATCTGCCGGCTCCTGGCGGCGCTACGCTGCGCCTTTACATTGATGTGCCGCTGGCCGAACAGCCTGAGCGCATGGTCAATGTTGACGACTGCGAGCGGGTAAGCCGCGAAGTGTCTGCGCAGCTGGATGTGGAGGACCCGATCAGCGGTAATTACACGCTGGAAGTGTCGTCCCCGGGTGTGGATCGCCCGTTGTTCACGCTGGAGCATTTCGAGCAGCACCTGGGCCAGTCGGCCAAGGTGGCTTTGAAGCTGCCGCAGGACAATCGTCGCCGTCTGCAAGGCGAGATCGCCGAAGTGGATCTGGCCAAGGGCACTGTGACGTTTGTTGTTGATGGCAAGCCGTTTGTGGCTTCGTTCGACAATATCGACAAGGCTCGCATCATTCCGGACTGGGCTGCACTGGGCCTTGCACCGACCAAACCGACTGGCCCGGCGCCCAAGCAGGGTGACAAGGCCAGGAATAAATCCAACAACGAAACGGCGGCCAAAAAGCCGCGCGCGGAGTGAGCCGATGAGCAAGGAACTGTTGCTGGTAGTTGACGCGGTGGCCAATGAAAAAGGCGTGCCGCGTGAAGTGATTTTTGACGCGATCGAAGCGGCACTCGCCTCTGCGGCGAAGAAGCGCTACCCCGATCAGGACGTGCTCGCGCGCGTGTCGATCAACCACAAAGATGGCAACTACGAAACTTTCCGTCGCTGGGAAGTGGTGGCCGACGATGTGGTGATGGAGTCGCCGGATCGCCAGATCCGCATGATGGATGCAATTGAAGAAGCCGACGGTGTCGAGCTGGGCGATTACATCGAAGAGCAGATTGAAAACCCGGATTTCGGTCGCATCGCCGCGCAGGCTGCCAAGCAGGTGATCGTGCAGCGTGTGCGCGAAGCCGAGCGTCAGCAGGTGGTTGATGCGTGGAAAGACCGCGTCGGCGAGCTGGTGACCGGTGTGGTCAAGCGTGCTGAGCGCGGCAATATCTATGTGGACCTGGGCGGCAACGCTGAGGCGTTCATTCCGAAAGACAAAGGCATTCCGCGCGACGTGCTGCGCGCCGGTGACCGCGTGCGCGGCTACCTGGCCGAGGTTCGCTCCGAGCCGCGTGGCCCGCAGCTGTTCATCAGCCGCGCCGCGCCGGAATTCATGATCGAGCTGTTCAAGCTGGAAGTGCCGGAAGTCGGTCAGGGTCTGGTCGAGATCAAGGCCTGTGCACGCGACCCGGGCGACCGCGCCAAGATCGCCGTACTGGCCCATGACACCCGTACCGATCCGATCGGTGCGTGTATCGGTATGCGCGGTTCGCGCGTGCAGGCGGTGTCCAACGAGCTCAATGGCGAGCGCGTGGATATCGTGCTGTGGAACGAGAGCCCGGCCAATTTCGTCATCAATGCGATGGCACCGGCGGAAGTGCAGTCGATCATCGTTGATGAAGACCGTCACTCGATGGATCTGGCCGTGGCGGAAGATCGCCTGGCGCAGGCCATCGGCAAGGGCGGCCAGAACGTGCGTCTGGCCAGCCGTTTGACCGGTTGGCAGCTGAATGTGATGACGCAGGATCAGGTCACGGCCAAGTCCGAGGCCGAGCAGACCGTCGCGCGCCAGCTGTTCATGGACAAGCTGGAAGTGGACGAAGAAATCGCAGGCATTTTGGTCACCGAAGGTTTCGGTACCGTGGAAGAAATTGCCTACGTGCCGGTCGGTGAGCTGCTGGCGGTGGAGGGCTTTGACGAAGATATCGTTGAAGAACTGCGCGCCCGTGCTCGCGATGCGCTGCTGAATGAGGCGCTGGCGGTGGAGGAGGGTGCCGAGAATGGCGTTCCGTCCGACGACCTGCTGGCATTGAAGGGCATGGATGAAGCAACTGCGTATGCACTGGCCGGTAATGGCGTGCGTACGAGCGAGGATCTGTCGGATCTGGCTGCCGACGAGGTTCTGGAGTTCGGCATCGAGGGTATGGATCTTGAGCGCGCCGCGGCGCTGGTCCTGGCAGCCCGCGCCGAGGAGATCGCCCGCCTGGAGCGCGGCGAATGAGCCAGCGATGAACAGTGCCCTGAGCCGCTCAGGGCGTAGACTCCGCGCTGCCTTCGTCTGTATCGAGGGGGCGCCAACAAGATCATAGGATCCGAATGTCGCAGCAAACCACCATCCGCAAGCTCGCCGAACTGGTTAACACGCCGGTCGAGAAACTGCTGGAACAGCTGGCTCAGGCCGGCATGAAATTCAGCGGTCCCGACCAGATCGTGACCAGTACCGAGAAAGTGAAGCTGCTGGGTTTCCTTCGCCGTTCCCACGGTAAGGAAGAACAGCCGGCTGAAGAGGCCGAGGCCGCACCGAAGAAGATCACCCTGGCGCGTCGTAAGCACCAGGAAGTGACGGTCAATGCTGGTCGCAGCAAGACCACGGTCAATGTCGAAGTGCGCCAGAAGCGTACCTACGTCAAGCCAGAGGGTGGCAAGGCTGCGATGACGCCGGACGAAGAGCGCGCAGATATCCTGCGCAAGCTCGAAGAGTCGCGTCAGCGCAATCTGGACGAACAGCGCATGCTGGCCGAGAAGGATCGTGCGCGCGATGAGGAAATCATCGCCCGCCAGAAGGCGGCCGAAGACGCCGAACGTCAGCGCGAAGAAGCCGAGCGCAAGGCCGCTGAAGATGCCGTCAAGGCAGCAGAAGCCGCCAAGGCCGCCCCGGCCAAGCCGGAACCGGCTGCAGCACCGGCCAAGACTGCGCGTCCGGCGCCTGGCGGAGCGCGTGCCCCGACGGCCGCACCTGCTCCGGCACGTGACGATCGCGGCGGCAATGCCAAACCGGGCAACAAGTCGCGCGGTTCCGATGGTGATGGTGGCAACCGTTTCGGTGGCCAGCTGCACCTGTCGGCGTCCGACCGTGCCCGTCGTGGCAACAGCAACAACAATTCCCGTGGTCGTCCGGGTGCACGTGCACCGCAGGGCCGCCGTGGCAATGATCAGTCGCGTGGCAACAGTGGCAGCCACGGCTTCGAGCGTCCGACGGCACCGGTGGTGCGTGAGATCGCCATTGGCGAAACCATCACCGTCGCTGACCTGGCACAGAAGCTGGCCCTGAAGGGCGGCGAAGTGGTCAAGGCGTTGTTCAAGATGGGCGTGATGGCCACCATCACCCAGTCCATCGACCATGACACCGCGGTGCTGGTGACCGAAGAACTCGGCCACAAGGCAGTGCGTGCAGGTAACAACGATGCCGAAGACGAGCTGCTGGCCATCAATGATGCGAACCAGGGCGACGCTGTTACGCGTCCGCCGGTGGTCACCATCATGGGCCACGTCGATCACGGTAAGACCTCGCTGCTGGATTACATCCGCCGCACCAAGGTCGCCAATGGCGAAGCCGGTGGCATTACCCAGCACATCGGTGCGTACCACGTTGAAACGCCGAAGGGCGTGATCAGCTTCCTGGATACCCCCGGCCATGCCGCGTTCACCTCGATGCGTGCCCGTGGCGCGCAGCTGACCGACGTGGTGGTGGTGGTGGTGGCTGCCGACGATGGCGTGATGCCGCAGACCAAGGAAGCCATCAAGCACGCACGTGCTGCGAAGGCGCCGATCGTGGTGGCAATCAACAAGGTCGACAAATCCTCGGCTGACCCGATGCGGGTCAAGAACGAGCTGCTCGCCGAGCAGGTCGTGGCTGAAGATTTTGGTGGTGATACGCAGATGGTGGAAATTTCCGCCAAGACCGGTCAGGGCATTGATGACCTGCTGGATGCGATCTCCATCCAGGCTGAATTGCTTGAGCTGAAGGCCGTGGCCGAAGGCCGCGCCTCCGGTGTGGTCATCGAATCCTCGCTGGACAAGGGCCGTGGCCCGGTTGCGACGGTGCTGGTGCAGCAGGGCATGCTCAAGAAGGGCGACTACCTGGTGTGCGGCATTCAGTACGGCCGCGTACGCGCTCTGTTCGACGAGGCCGGTCGTCAGGTGGCTGAGGCTGGCCCGTCGATTCCGGTGCAGGTGCTGGGCTTGTCCGGCGTGCCGGAAGCCGGCGATGACTTTGTCGTCGTCGAAGACGAGCGTCTGGCCAAGGACGTTGCTCAGACGCGTGAAACCAAGCGTCGCGAATCGCGTCTGGTGGCCACTGCGGGCAGCCGCATGGAAGACATCATGGCGCAGCTGGGCAAGGGCGAAGGCCAGCAGGTGCTGAACCTGCTGATCAAGGCTGACGTCCAGGGTTCGGTGCAGGCGCTGTGCCAGTCGCTGGTCGGTCTGTCCAACGACGACATCCGTATCAACGTGATCCACTCCGGCGTGGGCGGCATCACCGAGTCCGACGCCAATTCGGCGGCGGCCTCCAAGGCGACCGTGATCGGTTTCAATGTGCGTGCGGATGCTTCGGCCCGTCGCATCATTGAGTCCCACGGCGTGGACCTGCGTTACTTCTCGATCATCTATGACGTGATCGACCAGGTGAAGCAGGTGGCTTCCGGTCTGCTGGGTGTGGAGATCCGCGAAGAGATCATCGGTATTGCCGAGGTCCGCGATGTCTTCCGCAGCTCGAAGTTGGGTGCCATCGCCGGTTGTATGGTGGTCGAAGGCGTGGTCAAGCGGAACAAGCCGATCCGTGTGCTGCGTGACTCCGTGGTGGTGTTCGAAGGCGAGCTGGAATCGCTGCGCCGCTTCAAGGAAAACGTCGAAGAGGTTCGCAACGGTACCGAGTGCGGTATCGGCGTGAAGGCCTACAACGACGTGAAGGCTGGCGACCAGATCGAGTGCTTCGAGCGTATCGAAGTGCCGCGCACCCTGTAATTGCTGCATCGGCCGGTCCGCATCACGCGGGCCGGCCTTGTTTCATCAACGTAACAATCAAGTGAGCTAGACAACGTGCCGAAGACTTTCCACCGTACTGACCGTGTTTCCGCGCAGATCCGCCGTGATCTGGGCACGCTGGTGCATGCCGCTGTGCGCGAGCACGGGCTGCCATCGGTCAGCGTGTCGGACGTGGAAGTCACCCGTGACATGGCCCACGCCAAGATTTTTGTTACCGCGCTGATGCCGGAGCGTTCGGCCGAAGCGATGAAGGGCCTGCGCGAAATCGCTTATGAATTGCGCATGTCGCTGGCCAAGGCGATGAAGCTGCGTCATGTGCCGGAGCTGCATTTCCACTACGACGACTCGGTTGACCGTGGTGAGCGCATCGACAACCTGCTGCGTGATCTGATTCCGCCGGCAGAAAAGAAGCCGGACTCCGACGAAGAATGAAAGCAGCAGCCCGCAAGGGCTGTTGTCATATCTGGCCTGCGCTCGGTGCGTAAGGCTGTTTTCCAGTTCCCGCCGGGCATGAGGTTTTTCATGCCGGCCTGAGAATGGTGTTTCATGCGCCCCCGTATTCAATTCCGCCGCTTGGACGGCATCGTCCTGCTCGACAAGCCTGCCGGCATGAGCTCCAACACCGCACTGCAGGTGGCCCGCCGCCTGTTCCGTGCAGAGAAGGGCGGCCACACCGGCAGCTTGGATCCGCTCGCCACCGGCCTGTTGCCGCTGTGCTTTGGTGAGGCCACCAAGATTGCCGGCCTGCTGCTGGGCTCGGCCAAGGCATATGACGCCGAGATTGTGCTGGGCAAGACCACCGACACGGACGACGCAGACGGCGTGGTGCTGCGCGAACGTGCAGTGCCGTCCATCAGTCGTGAGCAGCTTGAGTCCGCGTTGGCCGGTTTGACCGGCCATATCCTGCAGCGGGCGCCGATCTATTCGGCGCTAAAGCAGGGCGGTGAGCCACTGTATGTGAAGGCGCGTCGCGGCGAAGCCATCGAGGCGCCCGAGCGTGAAGTGCATGTGCAGGAGATCGAAATCCTCGCGCACGAAGGTGAGCGCCTGTCGCTGCGGGTCACCTGCGGCTCGGGCACCTATATCCGCAGCATCGCTCGCGATCTGGGCGAGGTGCTCGGCTGCGGGGCGCATATCACCGCGCTGCGGCGCCTTTGGGTGGAGCCGTTCATGACGCCGCGCATGATTGGGCTGGATGCCCTGCGCGAAGTGGCCGAGCGGGGCACCGAAGCCGATCTGCAGGAATGGCTGCTGCCGATCAGCGATGGCCTGAGCGGCTTTGGCCGGGTGGAGCTGGACCCCGGCCAGGCCACGCGTTTCTGCCTGGGCCAGCGCCTGCGCAACCCGGAATGGCCGGAAGGCCTGGCTGGTGTGTTTGGTCAGGACGGCTTGCCGCTGGGCTTGGGGCAGGTGGAGGCCGATGGCCGTTTGAGCCCGCAGCGCCGCTTCAATCTCTGAACGGGCAGGGCCCTAATACCATCTGCGCCTTGTGGCATATGGTTGAGGTCGTTACAATTTTGCGGCCCTTGATGGGGCACCCTCCTGCCGTCGGCAGGCGGTTATTTCAAACGGCGAGCTGCGCGGTGCGTCAATGGACGTTCCTGCCGGCCACGCATCAGAGAGAAAAAACAATGTCGATCGACACCCAGAAAGTTATTGAGAACAACGCTCGCGGCACCAACGACACCGGTTCCCCGGAAGTCCAGGTGGCCCTGCTGACCGCCCGCATCGAACTGCTGTCGGGTCACTTCAAGGAGCACAAGAAGGACCACCACAGCCGTCGTGGTCTGCTGCAGATGGTCAACCGCCGCCGCAGCCTGCTCGACTACCTGAAGAAGAAGGACGTCGTGCGTTACAAGGCTCTGATCGAAAAGCTCGGCCTGCGCCGCTAATAGAATCTCCGCCGCGGCGCAGCGATGCGCCGCGGTTTTGTTTTTACAGCTTCAAATCGTAGTAAGAGCGGCCGGAACCGCCCGGCCACCCGCTAGCGGCAAGGGTCGTTACCGGTCCATCTGAAGAAAGCATTCCAAGGAACTCCCGTGGCAAAAATCACCAAAACCTTCCAGTACGGCAAACACACCGTCACGCTTGAAACCGGCGAAGTCGCCCGTCAGGCCGGCGGCGCTGTCATCGTCAAGATGGACGACACCGTGTTGCTGGTCACTGCCGTCGCCGCCAAGAGCGCGCGCGAAGGCCAGGATTTCTTCCCGCTGACCGTTGATTATCAGGAGAAGTTCTACGCCGGTGGCCGTATCCCGGGTGGCTTCTTCAAGCGTGAAGGCCGTGCGACCGAGAAGGAGACGCTTATCTCGCGTCTGATCGACCGCCCGATCCGTCCGCTGTTCCCGGAAGACTACAAGAACGAAGTCCAGATCATCGCCACGGTGATGTCGCTGAACCCGGAAGTGGACGGCGATATCGCTGCGCTGATCGGTGCTTCTGCCGCACTGTCGCTGGCCGGCACCCCGTTCAAGGGTCCGATCGCCGCCGCCAAGGTGGGCTACAAGGACGGCGAATACATCCTCAACCCGACCGTGTCGGAGCTGAAGGAATCGCAGCTGGAGCTGGTGGTCGCTGGTACCGCCAATGCCGTGCTGATGGTGGAGTCCGAAGCGGCCCTGCTGTCCGAAGAAATCATGCTGGGCGCTGTGACCTTTGGTCACCGCGAGATGCAGAAAGTCATCAACGTCATCAATGAGCTGACCGTTGAAGCCGGCACCAAGCCGAGCAGCTGGGTTGCCCCGGCCAAGAACGAAGTGCTGATCAGCGCCCTGCAGGAAGCTGTGGGTGGCAAGCTGGGCGAAGCCTTCCAGGTGCGCGACAAGCTGCAGCGTCGTGACGCCATCTCGGCGATCAAGAAGGATGTGGTGGAAGCCCTGGCTGGCCGCGTTGCCGCTGAAGGCTGGAACCCGGCCGAGCTGTCGAAGGAATTCGGCGAGCTGGAATACAGCACCATGCGTAACTCGGTGCTGGACACCAAGGTCCGTATCGACGGCCGTGCGCTGGACACCGTCCGCCCGATCGCCGTGAAGACCGGCGTGCTGCCGCGTACCCACGGTTCCTCGCTGTTCACCCGCGGCGAAACGCAGGCCATCGTGACCATCACCCTGGGCACCGCCCGTGATGGCCAGGTGATCGACGCCGTTGCCGGTGAGTACAAGGAAAACTTCCTGTTCCACTACAACTTCCCTCCGTTCTCGGTGGGTGAGTGCGGCCGCATGATGGGCCCGAAGCGTCGCGAAATCGGCCACGGCCGTCTCGCCAAGCGCGGCGTGCTGGCAGTGATGCCGTCGCTGGAAGCCTTCCCGTACACCATCCGCGTTGTCTCGGAAATCACCGAGTCCAACGGTTCCTCGTCGATGGCTTCGGTCTGCGGTTCGTCGCTGGCGCTGATGGACGCCGGCGTGCCGGTGAAGTCGCCGGTTGCCGGTATCGCCATGGGCCTGGTCAAGGAAGGCGAGCGTTTCGTCGTCCTGTCCGACATCCTGGGTGACGAAGATCACCTGGGCGACATGGACTTCAAGGTGGCCGGTACTGCTGATGGCATTTCTGCGCTGCAGATGGACATCAAGATCGAAGGCATCACCGAAGAGATCATGAAGCAGGCACTGCAGCAGGCCAAGGCTGGCCGTCTGCACATCCTGGGCGAAATGGCGCACGGTCTGACCTCGCCGCGTTCGGAGCTGTCGGACTACGCGCCGCGCCTGCTGACCATCAAGATCCACCCGGACAAGATCCGCGAAGTGATCGGCAAGGGTGGCTCGACCATCCAGGCCATCACCAAGGAAACCGGTACCCAGATCGACATCCAGGACGATGGCACCATCACCATCGCTTCGGTGAACAACGCCGCTGCACAGGCCGCCAAGGCCCGCATCGAGCAGATCACCTCGGACGTTGAGCCGGGCCGCATCTACGAAGGCAAGGTCGCCAAGATCATGGACTTCGGTGCGTTCGTGACGATCCTGCCGGGCAAGGATGGTCTGGTCCACGTGTCGCAGATTTCCAGCGACCGCGTCGAGAAGGTTGGCGACGTGTTGAAGGAAGGCGATGTGGTCAAGGTCAAGGTGCTGGAAGTCGACAAGCAGGGCCGTATCCGCCTGTCGATGAAGGCAGTTGAAGAAGGCGAGGGCGTCTCGGCCGAATAAGGCTGAGGTGTTTTATCGCTGAAGAGAAAAGCGGGCCTTGTGCCCGCTTTTCTTTTGTCTGCAGAAAATGCAGGCGAGGCTGTGGTGGCGGTGATGGGTTGCCTGCGATGCCTTGATGTCCGGGCCTGCGAAAGAACGGCTGCGCAGTTGGCGTGCAGGTCGGGATAAGCGGTGTTGTGGAGTGCCGCCAGTAGCCGTGCGCATGACTTCTTCTGCCGCGTTGTGGCTTGAGCGAGAGTCGTGGGTTCCTGATTACAGATCCATTTCACCGTCGTGATTGTTGGGTCACCATCGCTTTGTGCGAGGAATGCCTGCGGGCAGGCATGAAGGCTGCTTGCATGAGCCGGCGGACGATCCGGGTAGATGGCGGAGCGGTTTCCTGCGGTATCGCCTTACCTGCGGTGGCCTTGCTCCCCGATGGCTCGGTCATCTGTGCTGCTGAAGGATCTTCTGGAAACAGAAGGGGCGGCGGATGAGCGCAGGACAGGGTTTGATCGGGGCGCCGCGTGAGTGGTTGGTCTTTGGCAACAACATACCGGTGCTCGGTAAGGCTGTTGCGGTGTGTTTTCTGCTGGGCATCTGTGTGGCGTTGTGGTTGCCCTTGTTGCTGCCGGTGGTGGTGTGTGGGGCGCTCGCCGTTCTGGGGCTGCTGGGGTGGTGGCGCGGCCGCGTTCTGCGGCTTGCGGGTGCTGCATTGGCCGGATTCGGTTGGATTGGCCTGCATGCGGGATGGGTACTGGCAGCCCAGTTGCCATTCGCATGGGATGGCCGCGATTTCACGGTCAATGGCATGGTGGTGGATCTGCCGGAGCATGAGTTACGTCGCACCCGTTTCCAGTTGCGGGTGGACGGCGATGACGCCAATCCCCGACTGCAAGGCCGGCGCTTGCAGTTGTCGTGGTATGACGATTTTGGTCAGGCAGTGGCCGGTCCGCGCATGCAGTTGCATGCAGGCCAGCGTTGGCAATTGCAGGTGCGCCTGCGCGTGCCGCGCGGCTTGGCCAATCCCGGAGGCTTTGATGCCGAACGTCATGCGCTGGCGCAGCACATCAGTGCGACGGGCTTGGTGCGGGCGCCGGCGACTGCGCAGTTGCGGGCCGAGCCGAGCGGGCTGGCTGCTTGGCGACAATTCATGGCGTCGCGCATTGCGGCACAGGTGCCGACATCGTCATCGCGTTACGTGCAGGCGTTGGCCTTGGGCGATACGCGCGGGCTCAGCGACGCGGACTGGCAGTTGTTGCGAGCTACCGGGCTTACCCATTTGATTGCCATTTCTGGCTTCCATGTCGGCATGGTGGCGGTGTGTGGTGCATGGCTGATAGGGGGCATCTGGCGTTGTCTGCCGTGGCTGGGGCGACGTTTGCCGCGACCGCAGGCGGCGGCTGTCGGTGCGTTCGTTGCGGCCCTGGTCTATGCGGCGGTGGCGGGCTTTGCGTTGCCGACGGTGCGCACCGTGTTGATGGTGGCGGTGATCGTGCTGGCGAGGTTGCTGCGGCGCCCGGTGGATGTGCTGGGGTCGCTGGGCCTGGCTGCATTGGCGGTGTTGCTGGTTGATCCCTTGTCGGTGCTGAGTGCTGGTTTTTGGTTGAGCTTTGCCGGTGTGGCGTGGTTGGCCTGGAGCTTGCCGGAGCGCATGCATTGGCTGCGGGGATTCCTGTCCGCGCAGCGGGTGGCAACACTGGGTCTGTTGCCCTTGAGTGCGATGTTGTTTGGGCAGGCATCGGCCATCGGGCCGTTGGCCAACCTGGTGGCCATTCCGTGGTGGAGCTTGGTGGTTGTGCCGCTGGCTGTATTCGGCACGGCGTTGGAGGTGCTGTGGTCGGGAAGTGGCGCATGGGTGTGGCGTGCGTCGGCGTGGTGCTTTGATCTCAGTTGGCCGCTGTTTGAGCTTCTCGCGGGCAGCCGCTTCTCGCTGTGGTGGTTGTCCGAGCCGGCGTGGTACGCGCTGCCGCTGGCGTTGTTGGGGGCGCTGTGGATGCTGCTGCCCTCAGGTGTACCTGCCAGGCCGCTGGCGCTGTTGCTGTGGCTGCCCTTGTTGATGCCGTGGCGCGAGCTGCCCCGCGAGGGCGAGTTTGAACTGGTGATGCTTGATGTCGGCCAGGGCTTGGCGGTGCTGGTGCGCACGCAGCGCCATGCGCTGTTGTATGACGCCGGGCCGGCGGTGCGCGATGGTTTTGATGCTGGCGAGCGTGTCGTGGTGCCGGCGCTGCGTGCGTTGGGCGTTTCACGACTGGAGGGGTTGGTCATCAGTCACGGTGATCTGGATCACGCCGGCGGCGTGCCGGCTGTTCAGGCCGCGTTGCCGGTGACCACGCTGCACGCGCCGCCGGGGTTGGCGTGGCAGGGCGTCACGGCCTGTGTAGCGGGTCACGCTTGGGAATGGGAAGGCGTGCGTTTTGAGTTTCTGCACCCCACGGAGGGCTTCCCCTATCTGCGCAATGAATCCAGCTGCGTGCTGAAAGTGGAAAGCGAGCACGGCTCTGTTCTGCTGACCGGCGATGTGGGGGAGGTGGTCGAGCGTGGGTTGCTCAAGCGCGCACGGGCCGGCTTGAAGGCAGATGTCGTGGTGCTGCCACACCACGGCAGTGGCAATTCATCCAGTCCGGCTTTTGTGAGGGCGACCGGCGCCCAGTTGGGTCTGGTGTCGGCCGGGCACGCCAATCGGTTTGGCCACCCGCGTCGTGAGGTGGTGGACCTTTGGCAGCGTGCGGGCGCGGAGGTGCTGGGTACTGCTGGCAGTGGCGCGGTGCGCGTTTGGCTGGGGCGCGATGGCCTGCAGCTGCGTGAGCGGCGGATTGCGCGTTCACGCTGGTGGGATGCTGCGGAGCGGGCGCGGGCGGCTGCTATCCTATCGGGGATTGAACAGACGGCCATGGCGCCGGAGGGGTTGGAACGTGTGGGAACTGGTCAAGGCCGGCGGTTGGCCGATGCTGCCGTTGTTGCTGCTGGGGGTGCTGGCGTTGGCGATCGTCCTGGAGCGTTTCTGGAGCCTGCGCCGTAACGAGGTGCTGCCGCCCGGGCTGGGGCAGGAAGTCCGTAACTGGGCCGCACGCGGCAAGCTGGACGCCTCGCATATCGAATCACTGCGCGCCAACTCGCCGTTGGGCGCGTTGCTGGCTGCGGCGTTGGAAGCCCGCAATCGCCCGCGCGATCAAATCCGTGAGCGCATCGAGGACACCGGCCGTCATCTGGTGCACCGGATGGGGCGCTTTCTCAATGCACTGGGCACCATTGCCTCTGCCGGCCCGTTGTTGGGCTTGCTGGGTACGGTGGTCGGCATGATCCAGATGTTCATGGGCATCCTCGACCACGGTGTGGGCGATGTGAACCAGCTGGCCGGTGGTATCGGCAAGGCGCTGGTGTGCACCGCTACCGGCATGATCGTGGCGATCCCGGCGTTGATGTTCCACCGTCATTTCCGTAGCCGCATTGATGGCTACGTGATTGAGATGGAGCAGGAAGCCACCGCGCTGTTGGATGCGCTGGATGGCCGCGCTGCGGTAATGGCGACGACCGCTGCACCGGCCGCATCGCGCCCGGCAGCGACGGCGAAGGCCTGATCCACGATGCGTATCCGCGAAAGCCGCAGCCACGATGAGCCGCATATTGATCTGGTGCCGTTGATCGATGTGATTTTGGTGCTGATCATTTTTTTCGTGGTCACCACCACGTTTGATGCCCGCTCGACCCTGCAGGTGCAGCTGCCTACCGCCAGCGACCAGAAGAACACCTCACCTCCGCGATCGTTGAGCGTGCTGGTCAATGCAGACGGCCGTTACTTCATCAACGACCAGGAAGTGCTGCGCACCGATGTGGAGGCACTCAAGCAGACCATCGCACAGGTGGCTGGTGACGATCGCGAACAAACCGTGCTGCTGCGCGCTGATGCACGCACGCCGTACCAAGCAGTGGTGACGGCACAAGATGCGCTGGGCCAGTTGGGTTTCCGTCGTATCGCCATTGCCACGGCGCCGGAGGCAAAGCCATGAGCAGCAAACAAACGGCGTGGCAGGTTTACAAGCGATTGCTGGCGTTTGCCAAGCCGTACCGCATCCTGCTGCTGATGGCGTTGCTGGGCATGCTGGTGGAAGCGGCCGCCGGCATGGGCTTCCTGGCGCTGATGAGCCCAATCACCAACAACCTGGTGAACCCGGAAGACATCAATCCGTGGATGCCGCTGGCCATCGTTGGCCTGTTCCTGCTGCGCGGCATTGCTGGGTATCTCACCGACATGGGCATGGGCAAGGCCGCGCGCAGCATTGCGCGGGATCTGCGTGTGCGGGTGTTGGGCAAATACATGCGCTTGCCGGGACAGCGCTTTGATGCCGAGCCGGTGCCGTCGATGCTGGTGCGGTTGGGCTCGGACAGCGACCAGGTGGCGCAGGCCGCCATTGATGCGATGAAGGTGGTGCTGCAGCAGTCGCTGCAGGCGCTGGGTTCGTTGGCAATGATGTTCTATTACAGCTGGCAGGTGACGCTGGCGATCTTCGTGTTGGCACCGCCGTTGGCGTGGGTGATGAACAAGGTGGCCAAGCGCTACCGCCGTATCAGCCATCGCATCCAGGAAAGTGGTGCGGACTTGTTGCAGGCTGCCGACCAGACGCTGTCCAGTCATCAGGAAGTAAAAATTTACGGCGCCCAGCCCCGCGAGATGGAGCGCTACACCAGCCTTGCCAACAATAATCTGCGCTTGGCGATGAAGGTGGAGGCTACCCGCAGCATTTCCTCCGGCATGGTGCAGTTGATCGGGTCGGTTGGTCTGGCGGTGCTGCTGTTGATCGCAGGCCGCGAGGCGGCGGCGGGACGGCTGACGGTAGGTGATTTTGTAGCGATGCTGATGGCGATGCTGACCATCATCCCGGCGCTCAAACAGCTCACCAACGTACAGAACATGACCCAGCGTGGCATTGCGTCAGCGCAGCGTCTGTTTGTGGTGCTGGACGCGGCCGACGAGCCGGATACCGGTACGGTGCCGTTGGTGCGGGCCAAGGGCGAGCTGGAATTCCGCAACGTAAGTGCGCGCTACGAAGGGCAGGCCAAACTCGCGCTGGAGGATGTCAGCTTCGTCGCACAACCGGGCACGGTCACTGCGATTGTCGGCCGCTCCGGTAGCGGCAAATCGACGCTGATCAAATTGATCCCGCGCTTTTACGACGTGGAAGCCGGGCAGATTCTGCTGGACGGTCACCCGCTGCAGGACTACAAGCTTGCCGACCTGCGCCGACAGATTGCGTTGGTAGGGCAGCAGGTGACGTTGTTCAACGGCAGCGTCGCCGAGAACGTGGCCTATGGCGAGCTGCATGAGCGCAGCCCTGAGCAGTTGGACCAAGCCATCGCTGGCGCCAATGCGTTGGAGTTTGTCGCGCAGATGCCCGAGGGCGTGGATGCACAGGTGGGTGCCAAGGGCGGCAAGCTCTCCGGCGGTCAACGCCAGCGTCTGGCCATTGCCCGCGCGATGCTCAAGGATGCGCCCATTCTGATTCTTGACGAAGCCACCGCCGCACTCGACAACGAGTCCGAGCGCCTGGTGCAGGACGCGCTGCAACGGCTCATGCCTGACCGCACCACGTTGGTCATCGCGCACCGCTTGTCCACCATTGAACATGCCGATCAGGTGTTGGTGATGGACCATGGGCGCATCGTCGAGCGCGGTACCCACGCACAGTTGTTGGCATTGGGCGGTTTGTACGAACGCCTGTACCGCATGCAGTTCCGCGAGAGCCAGGACTGATGGACAAACGTGGTCCACAGACGCCGGCCTATTGGTACGACGACGCGCCTGTTCCCTTTTTCGCCAAGCTGTTGGCGCCGGTGTACGCCGGTGTTTCCGGCTTGCGCCGCAGCTTGTACCGACGTGGCTGGCTGCGTCGCCGGCAGGTGACGGTACCGGTGGTCGTGGTCGGCAACATCACCGCCGGCGGCACGGGCAAAACACCGCTGACGATTGAGTTGGTCAACCGCCTGCGCGAAGCGGGATGGAAGCCCGGCGTTGCAAGTCGTGGCTATGGGCGTGACGAAGCGGGCACAGCGCGCTGGGTCACGCCGGATCTTTCGGTCGAGCTGAGTGGTGACGAGCCGGCGCTGATTGCCTGGAAAACCGGCGCGCCGGTGCGCGTGGATGCGGACCGCGTCGCAGCCGCCAAGGCGCTGATCGGTGCCGGTTGCGATGTGGTGGTCTGCGACGATGGGCTGCAGCATTACCGGCTGGCGCGCGATATCGAAATTGAAGTGGTGGATGCGGTGCGTCGCTACGGCAATGGCCGCATGATCCCGGCCGGCCCGCTGCGTGAGCCGGTTGCCCGTGCGCGTGAGTGCGATTTTCGCGTGGTCAATCTTGGCCAGGCCAGTGATGCGCCCAGTGGGGTGACCTGCGCCGGTTTTGGTGAGTGGGCCATGCGCCTGCGTATCACCACCGCGCATCCGCTCAATGGCGGCCGCGAGCAGCTGCTGCAGACGTTTGCCGGCCAGCGCGTGCATGCGGTGGCGGGTATCGCCAACCCGCAGCGCTTCTTTCAGATGTTGCGCGCGCGCGGCATCGGTGTGGTGCCGCATGCCTTCGTTGATCACCATCGTTTTGTGGCCTCGGACCTGGCATTCGGCAGCGAGTTGCCGGTGTTGATGACCGAAAAAGACGCTGTCAAATGCCGTGGTTTCGCCAATCGCTGGCACTACGCCGTGCCCTTGCACGCCGAATTGCCGGCCGCTTTCTGGATTGCGCTGCTGGACCGCTTGGGCAAACTGGCGCGCGGTTAGCGCGCTGCCGGTAGCAGGCTTTGATCGAGCGATGGTTTGGCTGTCGCTGACAGGAGTTGATATGCGTTTGAATACCGAATTTGTCGTCGCCATTCCCGCCCGCTACGCGTCCACGCGTCTGCCGGGCAAGCCGTTGGCCCTGATTGCCGGCGAGCCGATGGTGCTGCATGTGGCGCGGCGCGCGTTGGCGGCCGGTGCCAGTGAGGTGTGGGTAGCCACCGACGATGCACGTATTGCCGCTGCGGTTGATGGGTTGGACGGCATTCGTGTTGCCATGACCAATCCCGCGCATGCATCGGGCACCGACCGTCTGGCCGAATGTGCACGTCAAGCAGGGTGGGCCGACGATGTGATCGTGGTGAACCTGCAGGGCGATGAGCCCTTCGCGCCGGCAGCCGGCATCCGCGCCGTGGCCGGTGTGCTGGCCGAAAGCGGCGCGCCGATGTCCACGCTGGCCACGCCGGTGGAAGACGCGTCCACTTTGTTCGACCCCAACGTGGTCAAGCTGGTGCGCAACGTGCACGGGGACGCGCTGTATTTCAGTCGCGCGCCCATTCCGTGGCATCGCGATGCATTCGCTCAATCGCGCGATGTGTTGCCGGCTGCGCAGTGGCTGCGGCATATCGGCATTTATGGCTACCGGGCGGGCTTCCTGCAGCAGTTTGCCGCAATGCCGCCGGGCACGCTGGAACAGATCGAATCGTTGGAGCAGCTGCGGGTGCTTGAAGCCGGGCATCGCATCGCGGTGGCTCTGTCGCCCGCACCGTTCCCGCCAGGCATTGATACGCCAGAGGATCTGGAGCGGGCTGATGCGCTGATGAAGCGCGTGCAATGAAGCTGTTGGTGGTCTGCCTGGGCAATATCTGCCGCTCACCCATGGGTGAAGGTGCATTGCGGGCGCGGGTCGCCGAGGCCGGTTTGGCGGGACGCGTGCAGGTGGATTCAGCCGGTACATCGGGCCATTGGCATGCGGGCAACCCGCCGGACCGCCGCGCGGTGGTCTGCGCAAAGCGGCATGGCGTGGATATCGCCAAATTGCGGGCGCGGCAGCTGGTGGCGGAGGATTTCCTGTATTACGACCACATCTTCTGTGCCGATCGAAACAACCTGGCCGAGGCATTGAAGCTGGCGCCGGCCGAGGCGCATGACCGGGTTGCCCTCTGGCTGCCGTGGGCCGGCATCGAGAGGGCTGCGGTGGTGTCTGACCCTTATTACGGCGAAAACAGCGACTTCGAGCACAGTTGGGCGCTGGTGGATGCGGCGGCCCGTAATACCGTGCAGCGTCTGTTCCCCCAGCGCGACTCCGGCATAATCCCGGCATGAACGAAAAACGCGCGATGGAACTACCTTCATCCGGCATCTGGCTCAACGCGGCGCCCACCACCCTGCAGGAGCTGCGTGGTCGCCCGGTGGTGCTTGCCTTCGTCAATGGCACCTCCGTGTGGAGCATGCAGCGTGTTGCCGAGGTGACGCGCTGGCGCGCCCGCAATCCTGGCCGTGTGCATCTGGTGGTAGTGCAGGTGCCGCGCTTCGAGTTCGAGCGTGAACCGCAGCAGTCGCTGAAGCTGTTGCGCCGGCAGGGTGTGAGCGCGCCCATCGTGTTGGATGCGCATTGGGATATCTGGCGGCAGTTCGACGTGGAGGCCTGGCCGACGCTCGTGTTGTTGAATGCTCACGGTGTGGAGCAGGAGCGCCTTGTGGGCGGGGCGGGCGACCTGGAGCGTGCGCTCAACGGCCTGTGCGAAGGCCTGTCGCGTCCGTTGGATGATGAGGAGGGTTTTGGCAGCCGCGAGATCAATGCCGAGCCGCGTCTGCCGTTGTTGTTCCCTGCAGGCCTGGTGGTGACCCCGGAGCGCCTGTACGTGGCAGACACCGGCCATCACCGCATTCTTGAGTGCAACCATGCCGGTCGCGTGCTGCGCCAGTTTGGTTTGGGCAGCGCCGATCTGATCAATGGCGGCCTCGGCGAGGCCGCATTCAATCGGCCACAGGGGCTGACCTTGGTGCGCGACGTGTTGTACGTCGCTGATACCGGCAACCACGCCCTGCGCCGTATCCACCTGCAAAGTGGGCAGGTGGACACCTTGTGCGGCGCTGGCCGCGCGGGAGACCCGCAGGCCGGTGTGCTGAACCAGCCTTGGGACAGTGCGCTCAATCACCCCGCCGACGTGGCGGTGGCGGGCAACCAGATCCTGATCGCCATGGCGGGCGACAACCACATCTGGAGCTACGACCTGGGCAGCCGCGAGCTGCGTTGGCGCTCTGGTGCCGGCCCGGTGGATGTGCGTGATGGCAGCGGGCATCTGGCCGCTTTCGCGCAGCCCACCAGCATGGTCGCCGTGCAGCAGACGCTTTATGTGTGCGACTCGCTGGGCTCGGCCATCCGCTCGGTGCAGCTGCGTGGCGACCTGGTACAGACCCTGGTCGGGCAGGGTCCGTGGGAGTCGGGCAATGTCGATGGCCCGCGTCTGCAGGCCCGCCTGCAGTATCCGCTGGCCATTGCGATGGGCCCGGATTCGCCGATGTTGTGGATTGCTGATGCCGGTAACGGCTCGCTGCGCACGTTGCGGTTGGGCGGCGGGGATCTTTCCACCGTCAACCTGCCGCGCCGCCTGCATGGCCCTTGTGCCCTGTCGGTCGCCGCCGGGGCAATCTGGATTGCAGAGACCGACGCACACGCCGTGCTGCGGTTTGATCCACTCAGCGGTGAGCTGAGTGACGTGCCGATTGAAGGATGAACGAAACAACGCCCCCCACATTTGATGGAAAGGCATTCGCTGCGGCACTGAGCACCGCGCCAGGCGTTTACCGGATGTACGCCGCTGACGACACCCTGCTGTACGTCGGCAAGGCCGGCGCCTTGCGCAAGCGCGTGGGCAGCTATTTCAACGGCTCGCCCAAAAGCACGCGCATCATGATGATGCTGTCGCAGGTGGCGCGGATGGACGCCACCGTCACCCGCACCGAGGCCGAAGCGCTGTTGCTGGAAAACCAGCTGATCAAGTCGCTGACGCCGCGTTACAACGTCTCGCTGCGCGACGACAAAACCTATCCGCAGGTGCTGCTCACCCGCGAGCAGTGGCCGCGCATCGCCCTGCATCGTGGCCCGCGCGCCATTCCCGGCCGCTACTACGGGCCGTACCCCGGTGTGGGGGCGGTACGTGAAACGCTCAACCTGATGCACAAGCTGTTCAAGCTGCGCAGCTGCGAAGACAGCGTGTTCCGCAACCGCTCGCGGCCGTGCCTGCAGTATCAGATAGGCCGTTGCAGCGCGCCCTGCGTGGAGCTGGTGGCGCAGGCCGAATACGACGAATCGGTGCGGCGTGCGGCGATGTTTCTGGAGGGCAAAAGTGACCAGCTTGCTGACGAATTGATGCAGTCGATGCAGGCCGCCAGCGACGCGCTGGAGTTCGAGCGCGCCGCGCGTCTGCGCGACCTCGTCGCTTCGCTGCGCAGCATGCAGAACCGCCAGTATGTGGACGGGCGCGCTGCGGATCTGGACGTGCTGGCATGTGCCACGCAGGGCGCAAGTGCCTGCGTGATGCTGCTGGCGTTCCGTGATGGGCGCAATCTCGGCACACGTGCCTTCTTTCCGCGAACCAATGGCGAGGACAGCGCTGAGGAAGTGCTGGCCGCGTTCGTGTCGCAGTACTACATCGAGCACGCGCCGCCGCCGGAGGTTTTGCTGGACCGGCAGATTCCCGACGCGGAAATGCTGGAAGCCGCGTTGAGCGTTTCTGCCGAGCGCAAGGTCGTGCTGAAGTGGAACGTGCGCGGCGAGCGGGCCGGCTACGTCGAGCTGGCCAGTCGCAATGCGCAGATCACGTTGGTTTCGGAGATGGACAGCCAAGGCGCGCAACGCGCGCGCAGCGAGGCGCTGCGGGACCTGCTGGGCCTGGCCGAGCCGGTCAAGCGCGTAGAGTGTTTTGATATCAGCCACACCATGGGCGAAGCGACGGTCGCCTCATGCGTAGTGTTTGATGCCGCCGGGCCGGTGCGCGCGCAGTACCGCCGCTTCAACATCAGCGGCATTGAGCCGGGCGATGACTATGCGGCCATGCACCAGGCCATTGATCGCCGGTTCCGGCGCGCGGTGGAAGAGGGCGGGGTACTGCCCGATGTACTGCTGATCGACGGTGGTGCCGGCCAATTGGCGCAGGCCCAAGCTGTACTGGCTGACCTGGGTGTGGAAGGTGTGATGTTGGTCGGCGTAGCCAAGGGTGTAGAGCGCCGCGCCGGGCACGAGGCGCTGGTCATGCCGGATGGGCGTGAGCTGCGTCCTGGCGCGGCGTCACCGGCGCTGCAGTTCATCCAGCAGGTGCGCGATGAGGCGCATCGGTTCGCCATCACCGGCCATCGCGGCCGCCGCCAGAAGGCGCGTACCACCAGCAAACTCGAGGATATTCCCGGTATTGGTCCGCGTCGACGCGCGAGTCTGCTCAAGCATTTTGGTGGAATGGTCGGGCTGAAGGCTGCCGGCGAGGCGGAAATTGCCCGCGTTGAAGGCATCAATGACGCCCTGGCCGCGCGCATCTACGCTAATCTGCATGGTCTGTCGGTGCCCGATTCGACAGCGGAGTGACGCATTAATGAAGTTGACTATCCCCACCTGGCTGACGTTGTTGCGGATCGTGATGATCCCGGTGCTGGTGCTGGTTTTTTACCTGCCCTACGCCTGGGCCAACTTCGCGGCAGCAGCAATTTTCGGCTTGGCGGCGATCACCGATTGGCTGGATGGCTGGGTGGCGCGGCGTTACGAACAGCACTCGGCGTTTGGCGCGTTTCTGGATCCGGTGGCGGACAAGTTGATGGTGGCGGTGGCGCTGTTCCTGATCGTGCAGGGCCACGCCACGCCGTGGATGGCGTTCTGGGCGGCGGTGATTGTGGGCCGTGAAATTGCAGTGTCCGCATTGCGCGAATGGATGGCCGAGATCGGCCAGCGCGCAAAGGTGCGCGTAGCGATGATCGGCAAGGTCAAGACAACCGCACAGATGGTGGCGCTGTTGTGCCTGCTGTATTCGGTGTCGCCCAATGTGCCGTTCACCGCTATCTGGATGGGCGCGCCGGTTTTCCATATTGGTGACTGGATGTTGGCCATTGCCGCGTTGCTGACGTTGATCTCCGGCGTGCAGTACATGGTGGCTGCATGGCCAAGCCTGCGCGAAGAAGAAAAATCCGCGCGCGAACGTGCCAAGAAAAGTTAAAAGGGCTGTTGACAGGTAGGCGATTGCCTGTAGAATTTCGCCTCCCAAGCGGGAATAGCTCAGNNGAGTCTCGTTTCCCGCTCCAAGTTTGGGATTGAATTGGTCCGCATCATGCGGGAATAGCTCAGTTGGTAGAGCGCAACCTTGCCAAGGTTGAGGTCGCGAGTTCGAGTCTCGTTTCCCGCTCCAGTTCAAGCAGGGCCGCCGTTGTAAAGGCGCCTTGAAGCGGTTGGGTAGTGCGTTGCCAAGGCAGGCAAGGCGGTTCCCTGAAAGAAGTTGGAAGCAGCTTCTGAACGATGTGAAGGAAAATGTTAAAAATGCTGGCGCGATCATTCTTAAGTCTGTAGAATACGCCGCATCCCAAGCGGGAATAGCTCAGNNGAGTCTCGTTTCCCGCTCCAAATTCAGAAAAGACCCCGTAAGCGGGGTTTTTTCATATCGGGGAAAGTTTCCCTGGTAGCTGAAGTTTCAAAGTTTGGCCTGGTAGCAGAGTGGTTATGCAGCGGATTGCAAATCCGCGTACGCCGGTTCGATTCCGACCCAGGCCTCCAACAAGTTATACCGGGACATCTCGGTGCATCATTTAACCCCTGAGAAATCAGGGGTTTTTCTTTGTCTGTTGTCTGGCAGTGTCCCGGCACATCACTGGTGATCACCCAAGTTTGGCGGTACGGTTGGCGGTATGGGCGTGGCTTCCTGGTCGCGTACCGCCAAAACGGATACCGCCATGCCCAAGCCCATCAAGCCGCTTTCCCCGTCTGAGGTCGCCAACGCCAAGCCGCAGGCAGAGCCGTACAAGCTGCGCGATGGCGGCGGCATGTATCTGTTGGTGAACTCCGAAGGCGCGAGGTTGTGGCGACTGGACTACCGGCGGCCGGTCACCGGCAAGCGGAACACGCTGGGTCTGGGCATATACCCCGAGGTGCCATTACGGCGCGCGCGTGAAAAGCGCGAGGATGTCCGTGCGATGCTGGCCGATGGTATCGACCCCAGCTTGCAGCGGAAGGTTGAAAAGGCTGCCGGGGCCGAGCGCGCGGCGAATAGTCTGGAGGTCGTGGTGCGTGCCTATCAGTCGATGAAGGCAGGCCAGCGCACCGAGGAAACCGCTAAGCGAAGCACTGCGTGGATGGAGCAGCATGTGTTCCCGTTCGTTGGCGGCCGGCCGATCGCAGAGGTTGAGGCCCCGGTAATCCCCCCCGCAGATTAGCTGACGCCAAAAGTGGAGCTATGCGGCCATCGCCAGTTTCATTGCGGGCGTGATGCCA
>DEOB01000006.1 GCA_002359895.1 Stenotrophomonas sp. UBA2629 | reverse complement strand
GACAGGGGTTTCCTTACGGAATTGTTAGACGCTTGCCCACTTCAGGAACAATGCATCTGTTTGCACGGAGAGTTCGAAGGTTTTATCTGTATAGCCAACGACAGCATCGTCGAAGGACTCAATAGCAAGCAACAAGAGCTCTCGGGAGGTGTCGCGCGGTATGGCCTCCCGGGGCACTTGCAAAAACTCGCCTCGCTGCTCTACATAGAGAGACGACTCACGAAGTGGTACCAAACCACCCGTACGACCTAGCTCGATCAATTCGCGCATCCTTACGTCGCCCATCGCTGCCTGCAAGCGGCATCCCATAGCGACAGTCGGTCCAAGGGCCAGTTCATGCTTGCGAGCATGCTTGTAAAGAGGATCCTTGGATCGCTTGAGGGGGATCGTGGAGCAGCGATACGTTCCCATGTGGACCTTCGCTGTCTCCTCAAGGGCCGATATGGAAAGAAACGCAGATGTTGCATGAGAGCCCGTTTCTAGAAGCACCGATGCGTCCTGCAGAAGCTGAGCGATGTGTTCGCAGGCTTTGTTGAACTGTTCACTCGTCCTTCCAATTCGCTCGCCTGCCGCGAGCGTTTCTTCTAGTGCGTGGCTCCAATTTTCATCCGAATAAGTCATGTTCTTTGGGCGTCTAACGCTGGAATTCTGCCGCCCGCATCAGCGGGTCGGCTGGGATGAATTGTTAGGTGCTGGCGCGACACTGTGAAGCCTCCCGACAGAGTTCAGAAACTCGTGGATGATGGAGGAAAGGCGATCCAAGGCTAAATCCACCATTCCCTCGACCGTGTGCCTTTCAGCAAGCTGATTGAACATGAGCACCATCTGGTGTGTGACTGGAGACCTCCGTTCACGAATATTCTTCAGCTCAGACAACGCTTCGAATGATATTGGAGCAAAATATGACGCCCTAATGCCTGGATCATGAGCTAGCTGATGCGATGGCAATGGGCTTTTTGCTCTGCGCTCAAGAAACGACAAGTGGGTTTCATAGTTGCGAAGCTCCCGCATAACAGCCAGTAGCGGGTCTTTTCGAATCGCAGCCGGGGAGGCTGATGCTTTCCATTTCTCAATTAACCCGTGGGTTGCTAGCTCACGCTCTAGTACTTCGGGAATGCTCGCAAGCGCGGCCAATGCCGCCCAACTCACCCAGCGCAACGCACTTAAATTTCCAGCGAGAAAGAATGGGAACTTCACATCAAAGAAAACCGCTGTGGCTCTGAAACGATCGAGTGTGAGCGGAAGCAAATCAACCCGATTTGGCCAGTTTGGAGGAAGGGGAGAGCTCACTGCCGGCACCTAACACCTGAGTTATGCCGCGCTGCGAAGCGGCGTCGGCTTGAATGAACGGTTAGAGATCATGTTGTGCGCGCTCCAGAAGCTCCTTAAACAAGCTTTCTTGTAGGTCAGACGTGAGTCCTACGCGAGCTGCCGCCGGCTCAACGATTCGCGAGAGCTCATCGTCGGCCTTAGCCAACAGGCCATGCGATTCAACGAGTTCATCAAACATCCGTTTCCGTCCTTTGGCACTCAAAAAATCTTCTGAGCGTTCACGGAAGTAATGATGTGCCAGATAGTTGCGAAGTTTCAGTGCTGAAGTGAGGTTTTTACCAAGGTTGTCTGGGACGGTTGTAACAGCGCCTAACAATTTGATTAGCCTTCCAAGAGTCAATTCAAACTTAGAGTCCATGAATGAATCAACTAGGTCTTCCCACTCGGGCCTATGTTTAGCCTTGTGCCGCTCATTGGGGATGAGATCAAGTACTACTAGAGCATTGACCAATCCATGCTCTAAACACTGCGCTTGATAGATGGCCAAGCCAAACCGTGCGTAGATCTCCTTGACTTGATCTTCGTGGTCCTCCGGGAAGTCTTCCATGATCTCAAAATGCCTAATAGACGGACCCGTGGGGCCGGTTATACGACTTATGCACAAAGCGCCGTATGGTGGGCTTTGCCCTTGATACAGCTCGATCTTAGGGCGGCTGGGTCCGGCTAACAAGCTGGCGTATAACCGGACCCAGCGGTAGGCTCGGCGGCGGCACCGATCTCCGCTTTGGGTCGCATCGCGCCCCCGCCAAAAGTGGCCTCGTAACGAGTCTGAGCTCGGCAGCTTCTTTGCAGCGCCGAATTGACTGCTCGCAAACGAGGCACTGACGCCAACTGCCGCTAAACACCGGCCGGGGGGGGGGGCGCGGCGGCTATAACCAAAATATCGTTCTCAAAAAAGCCTGCACACGCTCACTCCTCAGCGGCGTCAGCTAACTCGACTGAAACCTGGGGCTCGTAAGCCAGCTGTGATTTCAGCCAATCCTTAGCCGTCGGCGTACCGTCCGCCAACGCGCGTTCGATCACTAGTGTCTCTCGAAATTGCGCCGCCTGAGCGGTCACGGTCCAAATGCACTGAATGCCCATCTCCTCTACGCATTCCCGAATTTCCGCTACCGGTATGCGGAAGAACTCCTTGCGTGGATTCACCTTGTTGATTTGACGCGTGACAAATCGCTTGTGCAAAATTCGCTCGAGCGCAGGCGCATCCTCCGTCCAGATCATTGCGTGAATGTCGAAGCCGAACGGGACACTGGCATCGCCAAGCTCCCGAATCCGATCCAGTGGCTCCAAACGGCGGGTCATACCGACTTTGAATACGTCGTCACCAAACGATCCAATGTTCGATATTACGTAGACATGGCCGGCCTTGGTTTGCTGGGCCATGGACAAGGCCCGCTGGTTCTTGGCTTCGGCCTCTACCACACGAGCTTTCAATTCAGCCAACTGCAACTCGAAAGCAGCGCGCTGCTCATCGTTGGCGCGCGCCACCTGCGCCTGGACCCGCTCCATAGCACGCTGAAGAGACTGTTCTTCCTTGGCGGCATCCCGCAACGCGCGGTCGATCTCACGCCTCGCCTTTTCCTCTTCGCGGATTTGCTCGCGGATGCGCCGCTGCTCTTCCTTATCACGTTCGCGCAAAGCGACCGCCCCTGCTGCCCACTTAAGCTCAGTCAGTCGAGCTTGGAGATACTCCGGCGTAATCCTAGCCGCGCGGAAAGCAGAGCCGTTATGGTTTACGAGCGCAAACGCATCGCGGACCTGCTGTTCCAATGTGCCAACGTTGTCGGATTTAACGCGCGATAGAATCGTATCAACCTTTCCATTGAATGCATCCAGGACAAACCGCACCGCGGTGTCCCGCCGATTTGCTTCGACATAGTCGCAGGCAGCGGCTCGACCGCTGGCCAGCAAGCTTTTGCTGATCTCGCGGGCTGCCTTCAATTCGCGACCTGCTTCATCAAACCCGTACTCTTCTCCCAGCTCGTCGAGCAAGCTGTAAGTGGAGACAAGATAGCGATCTCCGTAGCCGGAGATGACATTCTTCATAGCTGCCGCAGCTTGCTCCAGCCGCGCAGCATCTTGCAGAGCTCGATAAGCATCACCGGCGATTTCTGAAGCCCGTGCATCGGCGTCAGCAATGATTTTTGCCGCGCGGCTATTGGCATCCTCCACCACGCCCGCCGCTCTCTTACGAGCATCAGCACTGGAGGTGCGCGCATCCCTTTCTAGCGCGTCGGCCTGTGCCGCCGCCTCGGCCTTCACTTGAATACTGAAGGCTTGCGCCGCGTCGCGTATAGCCGTGGCTTCTATCTGAGCCAACTTTAACGCGCCCTGCGCTTCCTCACGCAGACGTGTAGCCTCCGCTGCCGCATCACGCACATCCTTGAAGGCCGACAAGCTTGCCACCTCGAAAGCAAGCGTCGTGTTGCGCGCAGTCAGCGCATCAATGGAGCGCGAGGCTGCATCGGCCGCAGCCTTGGCTTGCGTCGATTGACGTTGTTTAGCTACGAATACGACGACTAGAGCAACAATCGCCACCGCCAGCAGCACCCAGACCATAGTCACTACTCCCGAAATCCATTTCTATAAAAACAGCAGGCAACGATCAAAGCCGAATAGCGTCAAAGGCGAAATTGGATCATAGCTTCAAGCACCAAGAGTATGGCTGCGCCTCAGCACCTATCAACCCACGAGAATGAAAGCCTTAACCTTACACTTTCAATTCTAGCGAACACAGCCCGTACAAGGGCTTATCTTGCAACCCGTGCCGGCTACCGATAGTAGCTAGATATGCGCGCCGTAGATGGATGCCCCGCTATCCCATACAAAGCCAATGTCCGCGTTCAGTCTTACGGTATGCAATGGCCAAGAGCCAGTATCCGGCCATCTGGAAGATACGAGGCAATTCGGGCTAAGGAGTTTCGACCCAATTTCCGCACGGCGCCACTGAGCTCTAGAAGCAATTTCTGCGGCCATCCGCACGTTACTCGTCGTACCAACCTGCCTTGAATGGTACTTCCCCCATAGGCACCCAACGAATATCGCCAGGTTTTCTGCGCGTTCGTACGAAATCGGCTAGGGCAGAAGCCGCAACCGCAGGTGTTACCGTACAAGCCAACGGAACGCGAAACGGATCGCCGCCCATCTCTGTGACCAAGAATTCCTTACAACTCCCTCCATCGTACGGAACCAGTCGATCCTGCAGAAGAAGTTCCAAAAAGAATCGACCATCACCAGGTTGCAGTATCGATAGACAAGGATGCCCTGCGATACAAAGCAGAGCTTGGCCATTACCACCTTGCTGCCAGTAAGAGGTTGAAGACAAGAGAACAGCATCAGTGACTTGTCGCTCAGTCGGCTCCACTATTCGAAGCAAACCGTCTGGAGATTCATAGGTAAGTTCCATTGATGCCAGCTCCTGATTGCACTGTTCATCGAGCTACTGAAAACAAGCTCGATTATATGATCCATCCACTTACGTCAAGGCATGTCTGCAGCTAGGACCCGGCTCTCACAGCGCTTCATCAGGCGCATCGAGAAACAGGCTTGTCAGTTGGTTGGCGAGGAATGGACGTCTGAAACTGCAAGGAGACCTTGCGAGCCATCCTGGAAGGTATGGTCAATACAGAGCACACGATCACCACGAGTGAATTCCCAAACCTCGTCCAGACCCTGCCACTCGTCAATGATTTCAAACACGTGATCGGAAATTCGCTTAGCATCAACTGGGCGGAACACGTCGACGCCATCATTAACCAGCCGAACAAAAACAATCATCTAAAAACTCCGGCAGACCGCTTTTCGAATTGGGCCACACGGCAACGCGGCATTGGGCGCGAATCTATCTTCTAAGCTCGCAGCTTGTCCAAATAGTCTGCCCATTCCTGCATCATCTTCTTACGCTCTTTTAGGTGCGTCGTACGGTTGTATGCTCGCCCAAGAGGGTCTCGTACCGCATGGGCGAGCTGATGCTCAATGAAGTCTGGCCGAAACCCCAGAACCTCATCTAACAACGTTCGAGCCATAGCTCGGAAACCGTGAGCAGTCATCATCGTGCCATCGAAGCCTAGGTTCCGCAGGGCCGCATTGATCGTATTCTCACTGATCGACTTCGAAATACTGCGAACACTGGGAAGCACGTACTCACTGCGCCTCGAATGCGGACGAACCTCCTCCAGAACTTCAATTACCTGACGTGCCAGAGGGACAACGTGCGCCGTATGGGTCTTACTGGTGGTGTAGCGCCACTCTGCAGCTTGCAGATCGATGTCCGACCAACGCGCTGCTCGGAGCTCCCCCGGGCGAACAAACAGGAGCGCGGATAGCTTCAAGGCCGTAGAAACAATAGGGGATCCCTGGTAGCCATAAATGGCCTTAAGCAACTTGGCGACCTCTTCAGGCTCGGTCAGGCTCGAGAAATGCGTCGTCTTCGTTGGAGACAAAGCACCAACAAGGCTAAGCGCAGGGTTGTTCTCTGCGCGTCCCGTGGCAATGGCATAACGGAAAACAAGCCCCGCGGCGGCCCTAGTGCGATGCGCCGTCTCCACCGCTCCGCGCTCTTCAATCTTCCTGAGTGCCTTTAACAACATCGGCGCAGTGATACTGCGGATCGGCAACTCGGCGATACCACCCAGATCTCTCTCAAGCATCCGGCGCTCGCGAACAACCGAGCCAGGACTGAGGGTCTTCGCACGCTGGAGCATCAACTCTTCGGCAAGGCTACCGAAGGTGTTGCCCGCCTCTTCTTGCTTAGCAGCGCGCTCCACTTTCGCCACCAGACTCGGATCCACACCTTTTTTTACCAGTGCTCGGGCCCTATCACGCTCAGCGCGCGCCTCCGCCAGAGAGACAAGCGGATACTCCCCGATAGTCAGCATGTTGGCCTTGTCGCCAAATCGATAGCGGTAGCGCCAGATCTTGGCGCCCGTCGTCCGCACTTCGATGCAAAGCCCATTGGCATCTGCGAGTCGAAAAACCTTGTTATGAGGCTTGAGACTACGGAGCTTGGTGTCAGTCAGCATGTGTGTGAGTAACGCAATTGTGAGTAACGGAGGCCAGTCCCGCAATCTTACTCACACCGTTACTCACAATCCAATCGGATACCCCCGGACGACATCGAACTAAATCGGATGAAAAACCCCTATAAAACCGTGTATTTCAGTCGCTTTCCGGACTTCACTGGACTTCGCCGGGCTATGAAATGGTGGGCCCACCAGGATTCGAACCTGGAACCAAAGGATTATGAGTCCTCTGCTCTAACCGTTGAGCTATAGGCCCTGCAAGGGTTTCAAGCCGATTTCTTGGAGGGCCGGTGTAATTTCCGTGTAACCCTGCTGCTGGTGAGCCTACCCTGGAGGGCGTCCATCGCATCGTGCATTGAAGCGGCGTGAGTGTACCGTTCCGCCATTGCTCTTGTCTTCCATCCACCCATCATCTGGATGGTCGCTGCATCGAGACCTGCATGCGCGGCATTGGTCGCCGCGGTGTGGCGCATGGTGTGCGGGGTGCAGTGCTTGGTGATGCCGGCACGCTCCACACAGCGGCCGAAGACGGTGTTCATCTGGTATGCCCTACCCGACTTCGCACGTTTCGATGGGAAGAGGTAATCCTCGCCATCCATGCCATCGGTGTAGTCGACCAGGTAGTCGGCGAGGATCTGCGGCATTGGCTGCTCCCGCCTGCCGGCCTTGTCGTGACGAATCCACAGAATCCGGCGCTCTGCATCCACATCGCTCGCGCGCAGGCTGAGCGCCGCCTCGTGCCGTAGGCCGGTGTAGAGCGTGATCATGATGAAAGGGTGGGCCAGGTCCGACTGATCGTTCGCTGCAGCCTTGAGCAGGCGCTGCGACTCTGCCGGCGTGAGGTACACCAGCTTGCCCTCTGGTTCGGCCTGGCGCGCCAGCAGCGGCACCGCGGCCAGCATCTTCCGCCGGCGCATCGTGTTGAGCATGTGGAGCAGTGCAGACCGTTCCCGGTTGATCGTGGACGGCGCCGCGCCCTCGCCTTTCCGCTTCGCCACGTAGGCCAGCCAATCATCATCAGTGAAGCGCGACACCTGGATCTGGCCAAGGTGCGGTTTCAAATGCTCCCGAAAGCGCATCGCCTTCGTTTCGAGGTCGCGCCCATCGTGCTTGGCCAAGTATTCGAGGTAGTCATCTGCGGCCCGTGCAAGCGACATGACGGCCTTCTGCTTGCTGCCCGCCACCCCATGTGCTGCTGCGCGCTTGTCGGCCTTCAGCGAAGCCACAAGAGCTTCTGCCTGCGTGCGCGTGTAGCCCTCCGACTCCAACCCTACGACCTGGTGGTGGCGCTGCCGGTTGACCATAACGTTCACCGACCATCGGCCATCGCCGTTGGCCAGCCGGGTGTACTCGATTCCGCGCTCACTGAGCGTCTGCCCGGGCTTCAGCCCGCGCATGCCGCTGCGTGTGAGTTTGGAGAAGGCGGTCATTTCGCAGAATCGAGGCGCTTCAGCCGTGTATTCCACATGGACAAATCGTCCAGAGATTCTTTGAGCCAGTGGCGTGCATTCGCATCGTCAGCGTCGTGTTCGACATGCTCCGACCATTTGCAAACCTCTTCTACCGCCTCCAAGAGCGAATCAAGAACGATCTGTCGCTTCACCTGATCCTGCGTTGGCGGCGGGCCACCTGGCAACAGCCGATGGACTATCTCGGAATTCAGCGAGCGCCCTGATTTCTGCGCCTCATCCTCAAGCATTGCTCGGAGGTACGGCGGCATACGAAGACCGAATGGGTTGATATCTCTAGACATGGCCCAGCATAGCTACACCGTGTGTTGACATGCAAACGGCGGCGGTGTAACTATCTGACTACACCGTGATTCACGGTGTAACTACAGCCAATTTAAGGTGCTCAGATGGAAAGAAAAGACGTTCCGAACCACTGCAGGCCCAGCGGCCGCGTCCGCGGGAGCGAAGCTGCGATTTATTTGGGAATGGCAGAACAGACCTTGGCACGGATGCGTACTGAAGGCCGCGGCCCGCGCTACCTGAAGATCGGCGGCCGCGTGTTCTACCGCCTGACCGACCTCGACGCCTACATCGAGGCGGCCGTCATCGAGACGACCGATAGCCGTGCGCTTGCCGGCTGAAAAGAAAAGGCCCGGGAGCGCCAACTCCCGAGCCTTCAAAGCCACGTCCGAACCTACGAGGAACGACCTGACCATGGATTCCATCCTACACCACGCCAGCCCGGGCGCAATCGGGCAACCCTCCCCTGCTGTGTCAGGGAACACTTACACCAGCCGGCCCACCCGCCACGATCCTCAGGCCTGCGACTGCTGCAACAAGGCTATCGGCTACTTCGACGCCCATCGTTCGACTTCGGGTTTCCCGTTCGCTGAGCTGTCCAGCGTTGTCTGCTATGACTGCTTGGCCAACTACCCCGATGGCGAACCACGGGAGCTGCGTATCCGCTGGATACTCACCCGCGCCGGCCGCTTTGGCCAACAGTGGCAGGACGCCGTTCGCGCACAGCTCGGGTGGCCCGCATGAGCGCCTTGGCACTGACTCACCACGACACCGACGACTATCCTGCGCCGGAGCTGATGCCGCCTGCAGCCGGTTATGCGTACATCCACGTTCGCGACAACCTCAACGCGCCCAGCTTCGAGATCGGCGACGTCCTGCAGGTGGACATAACCGTCACCAGCTTTCGCTGGGATGGCATCTACGTGATCCAGCTAGGTGATCGCCAGATAGTTCGCCGAGTGCAGCATCGGCCTGATCCAGAAGGACGGATGGCCTTCCACATCTTCGCCACCAGCACACGAGACTTGGGTTTCTTTCTCACCCGCGAAGAACTGGTGATCCTAGGGGCTGTAACCACGGTCTGCGCGATCAGGAGGGTGGCATGAGCAGGCGCGGCCAGATCTATTCCACCGCCATTGCCGGCGTGGAGAACCACACCGAGGTGATTTTCCGCTTCGCCGCCTGGGCGCAGTCGCGTCGATCGATGCCGACCATTGGGGAAATCGTGGAGCGCTGGGGAATGTCCCGGGCTTCCGCATGCCGGTACCGCCGCGCGTTCCGCAACGCCGGCCTCACCACGAGGGAAAGCCAATGAGCTATCGCCCCATTCGCACGCTCAACGCTCGCCAGCTGCGCGACCTGCCACGCCCGCACCTGGAGCGCTGGCTCGACACCACGAGGGCCGCAGAGAGCGCCCTGGACACGCTCATTGGCATGGGGTGCAGCGCCCCCCAGTACGCCAACGACCGCGCCGTGTGTGAGCACAACCGGAAGCTGCTGACGAAGCAGCTCTACCGGGTCACGATCTGAGGATTTGAGAATGAACTACCAATCCGAGCCTATCGCCTACTTCCCAGGCCTTGAAGACGACTACACAGTGAACCAGGTCCGTGAACTGGTTCGAATGTCGAAGGCCATCAACGCATGCGCAGGCCAGGCAGCGCGCCTCGATTCGGAATCTGCGTTGGAAGCTCTGGAGGCTTCAAACATGCTGCTCACTGGCGCGGAGCGAATGCTGATTTTCCTCTTCCCCGATCAAGAAGCGAAAGAGGCCCATCATCGGGCCTTGGAAGCGCGCGAGAGGGCCGCCAAGAAGGGGCGGAAGGAGAAGCCGGGTGCGTGAGACCGGCTCCGACAAGCGCCGACCGCTGGTACTTCGCTGGCGAACGACGCTGCTCAACAGCTCCGAGCCGGCCAGCGTCAAGCTGACGCTCCTCGCTTTGGCAGAGCACGCGACGCCCGATGGAAAGCGATGCTTTCCGAGCGCCGAGACTCTCGCTACTTGCACCAGCCAGCATGAGAAGACGTGCCGCCGCGCGCTGGACTCGGCCGACGGCAAATGGTTCACACGCAGCCCGATCAAGCTGCAAGGTCGTAGCTGGCGAGGCTACAACTACACGCTGGTTATCCCAGATGGTCCGGACATGGTGTCCGCAACTCATCCAGAAGGTGCGGGCACAGTGTCCGCAACTCAGGAGCCGAGCTCCGGACATTTGCCGCATGAGGTCCGGACATTGACGCCAGAAGGTGCGGGCACAGTGTCCGATGAACTAGAAAAAGCAACTAGGAAAAGCAACAAGGAAGAAGCACCCGCTGCTGACGCAGCTGTTCCTCGGAAATCTGCAAACGGGAAAACCACTTTCACTCAGTGGATCGACTCACTGCCCGATCTGGAAAATGCGATTCCTGGGAACGATCCCATTTTTCGCTATGCGGACAAGGTCGGCCTATCCAGGGAGATGCTTGAACTTCATTGGCTGGTATTCAGCGAGCGCTACGAAGGCAACCCCAAGCGTTATGCAGACTGGCGAGCTGTGTTCCGAAATTCCGTGAAGGGCAGCTGGTTCAAACTATGGTTCATCGATGACGCGGGTCACTACACCCTGACAACGCAGGGGAAGCAGGCAGATCGCCAGTACCGCTCGATAGTCACCGCAGCAAATCAACCTAGCCAGCTTCCGAGGCTGCAGGCGTGAGATCTCTTCCACTCGGTGACCTGCCGTCGAAAGCGAAAGGCTTCCGGGAAGGCTTTGCCAAAGCCTTTCGAACCGTTCCACCAACCGTTACCCAAACCGTTTCGGTGACCCAATGACCAACAGAGCCCTACTCGTCGCACTGACGAAGCGTGCGCTGGCCACGCAGTTGATGCGTGCCGGCTCCCCGAAGAGGGAGGCCGAAGCAGTTGCCTCCCGCTTACCCCACCACTTGCAGTGGGCAAAGCTGCCACAGCACGTGCAATCCGAAATTGCCTGGAAGGCCGCCACCAGCAGGAAGACCCAGCCATGACCAACACCAACGACCGAATCGATCGCGCCGCGCGTGCATTCAATGCCGCGGCTTCCGAGCTTGCAGACGCTCTCCTGGCCAAGCTGGCCGAGGATGCTCCCGATGCCACTGCCAAGGTTGCTGCAGCCCTCGAAAGCGGCGAGCGCATGGTGCTGGCTCTGGAGATCAATCCGGCAGCGCCTTGCATCTGGTGGTCGACCATCGATGACTACCAGCAGATGAAGCGCATCATGACCATCCCCGCCACCGGGGGCACACTGCAATGACGCGCTTCGAACTGCAGACAGCCTGGCAGCCACCGGACCACTGGAGCGCCAGCACCGCGATCGCCGAATGTCAGGTGCACCACGACGCCGGCAACGACGTTCGCCCAATCTACCGGCAGTACATGCAGGCTCGGCAATGGCTGGAGCAGCAGCAGAACCGCAGCGCAGCCGACGAGGCACTACTGGCTGACGTGCGCCGCGTTGTCGCTGCTATCGGCAAGCTGCTGGATTGATGGGCGCCAAGCTGCTCACTGAAGCCTGCCCGACCTGCGCAACGTGCGGCTGTCCGGTGGCGATCGCACCCACCGGCCGGCCCCGGCGCTACTGCAGCAACCGCTGCAAGCAGAAGGCAGTTCGCAATCGCCGCATCCTGCTGGACGTATTGACCGAGATCGAAGCGATCCGTCTTGGCGTCGCCCTGATCGACTGGACCGACGAAGATCACCGCGTCGCGTAGCTAAACCCTTTGCTTCGCGTATCGAAAGCATTTCGACCACTTACGCGCACGCGTAGAACTGCAGCCAGGCAAGAGGAGCTGCACGTGGACGAAGAGCACCAGCACATCAAGAGTTTCGCGGCGCGCCATGGAATCCCCCTGGCATGCGTCGATGGCCTGCGTGCGCACCGCGCCCGTGCCAGCGCAGCACTGTCCTCAAGCCCAAGACTGCAGGCATCCGCCCGGTACCTGCTGAAAGAGAAGTTCGGCTCAAAGGAGAGCGATATGGATAACGATGGCTACAGCATGGTCCACGCCGCGGTGAAGGAAGTGGGCAGCGACGTGAAGGCGTACCGCGAGAAGACGGCGCAGGAAGTTCAGACCCTGCGCGACGATGTGCAGGGCATGCGCGCTGACCTGCAGAGCACCCAGCAGGTGCTGGCCAAGATCGACGCCAACGGCGGCGGTGGCTTCAGCGCATCGGCTCCCGACGTGGGTAGCGTGGCTGCCTCGAAGCTGCGGGAGGATTCCTCCTTCGCTGCCGCGGCAGAGACTGCAGAGCGTGGCATGAAGCCCAGCCAGTTCTCGGCCCGCGTCAACGTGGACAGTTCCATTCGCGCGGCCCTCACCAATGTGGGCGTTGGCCAGGCCGGCGACACCTCGATTCCGACCAACCCCGACCGGCGCGGTGTCGTGGGCCCGGTCCTGGCACCGCTCAGCTTGCTCAGCGTACTGCCCAGCCGCCCGACCAGCAGCAACACCGTGGAGTTCGTCCAGCTCAACGCGACCGGCGATGCCGAAGAGCAGATCAAGGAAGGCGACGAGAAGGCAGAGCTGGAGTTCAGCGGCGCGCTCAAGAAGGCGAACATCGTCACCATCGCTGGGCACACCACCGCCTCCAAGCAGGTGCTTGCTGACGAGTCGGCCCTGTCCCAGCAGATCGACCGGGTGATCGCGCACAAGGTGTTCTCCCGCCTGGAGAACCAGATCATCAATGGCCCTGGTGGCGATGGCCGCATCAACGGCCTGCTGAACCAGGCCACCGCCTTTGCACCTGCCATTGGCGAGACGCCAGCGGACCGCATCGGCGAGGCTCTGGTCACCATGGCCAATGAGGGCTACCTGCCCAATCTGGTGGTGATGAACCCGATGGATTGGTTCCGCATCCAGCTGACCCGCAAGAACGACCAGGACGACGAGTACGTGTTCGGCTCTCCGACCATGCCGGTGCCGCCGTCGCTGTGGAACAGTCGCATCGTGACCAATCCCAACCTGGCCGCCGGCACTGCTCTGGTGATCGATACCAGCTTCGTCACGGTGCTGGACCGCGAGCAGATGAGCATCAGCGCCACCAACACGCACGCCGATTACTTCATCCGCAACTTGGTGAAGATCCTGGGCGAGCTGCGCGCCGGCCTTGAAGTGCTGGACGTGAAGGCAGTCCGCAAGTTCACGCTGGCACCGACCGGCCCGTAAGCGGCAAGCGCAGGCCCGGGGGGAGGGTGAAAGTTCAAAGCCCTTCCCCCGGACACCCGCCGCCCACTCATTCAGAGGTTTTTTTCTCGGCTGAGAAATTCAAAATCAGCAGCGAATGGCGCAAAAGCCCCGTCCAGCGAGGCTTTTCAGCCCATTTGATTTGCTGAAAACGCTGCCCGATTTGAATTTATGCGCAAAGAACGAATTTTCACGAAACACCGATTCCCGACCGCTTCGCGGCGAAACCGTTAGGAGATTAGGATGCTGATTGCCGAAGAGGTCCAGACAGAGGTGAGCCCAATGCCTGCAATCCCCGAAAACCCGCCGGTGGAGCCTGGTCGCTTGATCTGCACGCCGCACCCGATGCTGTTGGACGAACAGCGCAACGTCGTGTGGGAGCTGTTCCCCGGCGAAAGCCTGTGTTCCATCCTGACGCGCAATGTGCCTGAGTTGGACGGCCAGCCGTGGGCTGTGTCCATCGGCGGGGTGCCCGTGGAGCGCCACCTGTGGCACTGCGTCTATCCCAAACAGGGACAAGTGATCGAGGTACGCGGCGGCGTCGGCAAAGCTGCCTTGGGTGCAGTCGCCCTGCTCGCCCTGACCTGGTGGGCGGCGGCGGCGATGGCTGCAGCTGGTGCGGCCGGCGGTACGGTGTTCGGGCTATCGGGAGCGGCGGCGTACGCTTCGATTGCGGGCGTCTATGTCGGAGGCTCGGCGCTTGGCGGAAAGGTGATGCCCCAATGAGCCTTGTCAATATCCATCTGACGGCAACCAAGGCCCTTGTGGCAGCGGACACAACCTCGCTTTCGCGGGCCACTGCTTTGGGAACGGATACCTATCATCACGCAGCAAAGATCATCCCTTTTGCGCACACGGGGATGGTCATCGCTGGCCGTGGAGACTTGGTCCTGTTCTCCCTGCTGACCACGACAATCATGTTGAACGCGGGCACTGTCGATATTGATTTCATGGAAACCCACTTCCTGCAGCTGGCCACGGCAGCCACGACACAGCGCTATCAGCTCCTGGCCCGACAGGGAATTCGCCAACCTCCCGCTTATCATGACGATGGCAACACGGAGCTCTTCGCGGTCGGGTGGTCTCAGAAGCATCAGCAGATGAAGGGATGGACCTGCGACGTGATCGGCGGGATCGCAGGAGGGCTTCAGGAGGTCGAGTCTTGGTGTGCCGGCCCCCATGTATGGCCTACGCCACACGACGTCCCGCCGCTGAGCACGCCCTCGAGTATGGCTGCAGCTGCAAGGGCTCAAGTTACAGCGTTCAAACAGCAGTTCCCTGGTGCTCCGATCGGCGGAACCTTGGTCGTGGTGGAGCTGGAGCGCGATCGCATGACAATCTCGTCAAACGAAGGACTGGATTAACCTGCGGCGCATTGCCTTCTGACCGCGCCCGGCCATGGCCGGCAATGCCCGGGCGCAGATTCGGTTTCTGGCAGGGTATCGACGGACCAGAACAGCATGCCCCTGACGCGGCAGAGAGCGCGATAAGCTCTCCCAGCCCCGTGACTCATCCCGTCATCAAGGCTGCCCGCCGACCACTTCATGAAGCCCATGCCCGACCTTCAGATTTCCACCACCGGCTTCCGCCGCTTGGTGATGCTACTCAACGCAGGCTGGGCTCCTGTCCTGCCCTCGCCTACGGACGGCATCATGCTGACCAGGCCGGCGGGCTTTGGGCGAACTAAGACCGCCTTCGTGTTCGACAACGGCACCACTGTGCTGGACGCGCCTGATGGCGGCGAGATCCGCATTCGCAGCTTTGACGACGACGATGCGCTGCTGGCGTACCTGAGATAGCCCAATTCCGGGGCAGAGCCGGTTCGATTGGCCGACGCGGGTGTGACCGCAAACAAAAAGCCCCGCTACCGGGTGGTACGGGGCTTGGCAATAGAGATATTGGCTGACAGCTATGCAATCAACCCAAGCCGTGTTTAATCATCTGCTCGGAATAAGCGATCGCCCATATATCCCTGCTGATGCGTTGCACGCGTTCCACCAGCAACAGCATTTCGGCCATGTCGATTTTGTCGTTGATCCCCTTGCGATCCCAAATTTTCGATCGAACCAAGATTGGTGTGTCAGCTACGTCCGCAGCATTCACAATCTGATCCTCCGGGATTCCTTCAAAGTAAGGCTGCAAAAAAAGCCCGGAATGCAGGACCGTATTGCGCAGCCCGCGCACTACCTCAGCTTCTGCCAGAAGATCACGCAACTCGTCCTTCCGTGCTGTCTGCAGCACCTCCACGTTTTTGAGCAAACGAGAGATGAGCTCTTTCAGGTCCCCTGAAGTACCTTGATCCGCGAGCTTCAGCAGAGTCGCTAAGGCTGACTCAACTTCGCCCATGCGAATCGAAAACCATCCGATTTGGAGAGCCCACTCGGCCTGTACGGCATCGAAATTCTGATATGTCATCGGTGTAATTCCAGTGTAACCATGCCGGAAAAAGCCGGCATTGCACGGGCAAAGGCGGAAACGTCCAGCCTCATCCAGGTGCACAAAACCCCCTGAAAAATGGGGGTTTTCTATTTCCTGACAACTGGCGGAAAGCCTGCTGGACTGGATTATGAGTCCTCTGCTCTAACCGTTGAGCTATAGGCCCGCGCGACGGCACAGTGTAGTGGAGCCGGGGCTTTGCGACTACTTCCTGCCGTCTGGTTTCATGCCGAATGTGGCGCGCCAACGCAACGCCGCGAAGACGGGGAAGACGGGGAAGACGGGGAAGACGGCATCACTCTGTATCCGTTGATGCGTACCCCCTGCTGCGCTTCGATAACCGCCCTTCAGCACTCGCCTCCAAACACCGGCAAAGAAAAACCCCGCCTAAGCGGGGTTTTTCACTCAACTTCTACGACACGATGATCAGTCGATGTCGAGGAAGCTGCGCAGCTGCTCAGAACGGCTCGGGTGACGCAGCTTGCGCAGCGCCTTGGCTTCGATCTGGCGGATGCGCTCGCGGGTAACGTCGAACTGCTTACCCACTTCTTCCAGCGTGTGATCAGTGTTCATGTCGATGCCGAAGCGCATGCGCAGCACCTTGGCTTCCCTCGGGGTGAGACCAGCCAGCACGTCGCGCACGGTTTCCGACAGGTTGATATCAACCGTGTTCTCGACCGGGGACATCACATTGGTGTCCTCGATGAAGTCGCCCAGATGCGAATCCTCGTCGTCGCCGATCGGGGTTTCCATCGAGATCGGCTCCTTGGCGATTTTCATCACCTTGCGGATCTTGTCTTCCGGCATGTCCATTTCCTTGGCCAGCTCCTCCGGCGTGGCCTCGCGGCCGTACTGCTGGAGCATCTGGCGGGAAATGCGGTTCAACTTGTTGATCGTCTCGATCATGTGCACCGGAATACGGATGGTGCGCGCCTGGTCGGCGATCGAGCGGGTGATCGCCTGACGGATCCACCAGGTGGCGTACGTCGAGAACTTGTAACCGCGGCGGTACTCGAACTTGTCCACGGCCTTCATCAGGCCGATGTTGCCCTCCTGGATCAGATCCAGGAACTGCAGGCCGCGGTTGGTGTACTTCTTGGCGATGGAGATGACCAGGCGCAGGTTGGCCTCGACCATTTCCTTCTTGGCCTTGCGCGCCTTGGCTTCGCCATAGGCCATCACGCGGCTGATTTCTTTCAGCTCGTCCAGCGACAACTGGGTGCTCTTTTCCAGGTCGATGGTGGCCTGCTGCTCGGAAACGATCTGATCCTTGACGTCACGCAGGGCCGAAGACCACTTCTGCTTACGCTTGATCGCGTCTTCCACCCACTCCAGGTTGGTCTGATTGCCTTCCCAAGAACGGATGAAATCCTTACGCGGCATACGCGCAGTGATCGTCGCCAGGTGCAGCACGCGGCGCTCCTGGCTCTTGACCTTGCCCATGGTGTCGCGCAGCAGGCGGACCAGCACATCGGTCAGCGGCAGCGGCAACTTCAAGGTGACGAAAGTCGCCGACAGCTCTTCGCGCAGCTTGGTCATTGCCTTGGTATCACCCTTGGCGTGGGCCTTCTTGAACTTGGCCATGTCGCTGGCCAGCAGCTCCATGCGGCGGGCAACTTCCAGCGGGTCCGGACCGGTCGGGCCTGCCTCTTCCTCGACGTCGTCGCCATCGGCGTCATCGTCGCCATCGGCTTCGGCTTCTTCGCTGGTGTCTTCAGCGGCAGGCGCGGCCGGGGCCGGTACTTCCTCAACCAGATCGTTGAAGCCGACGATCACTTCGGCAAGGCGCTTTTTGCCTTCCTTGTGGGTTTCGTAATCAGCCAGCACCGATTCCACGGCAAGCGGGAAGGTGCCCAGTGCAGCCTGCACCTGGCCGAGGCCTTCTTCGATGCGCTTGGCGATGGCGATTTCGCCTTCGCGGGTCAGCAGCTCGACCGTACCCATTTCGCGCATGTACATGCGCACCGGGTCGGTGGTACGGCCACCTTCGGTATCCAGCGCGGTAAGCGCGGCTGCGGCTTCTTCAGCGGCGGTGTCATCGACCTCACGGTTACCCGTGTTGCCGTCGCTGAGCATCAGCGTGTCGGCGTCGGGGGCAACCTCATGGACATCAATGCCCATACCGGTGATCAGGCCGATGATGTCTTCAATCTGCTCCGGGTCGACCATGTCGTCCGGGAGGTGATCGTTGACTTCGGCATAGGTCAGGTAGCCCTGTTCCAGGCCCTTGCTGATCAGAAGCTTGATGTCGTTTTGCTGGGCAGGACGTTCGTTGGCCATGTAGTGCTCGCGCCACCGGCGATTGTGAAGATAGGGAACCTAGCATTATACCAGCGCAGCATAACGCTTGCCGGGCGGTGGTTTCACGGCGCGTCAGGGTCTGAGCAGGAAGGTCACAGGTCCGTCATTGACGAGACTGACAACCATATGGGCACCAAATCGTCCTATTTCCACCCCTGCGCTGTGTTTTTCACGGCAGATGGCGACCAATCGATTGAAAAGCTGTTCAGCCTCGGCCGGCGGCGCGGCGCTGGTGAAGCTGGGACGCATGCCTGAACGCGTATCGGCGGCCAGGGTAAATTGGCTCACCAGCAGCAAACCGCCCCCCATATCACGCAGAGAGCGATTCATCTTGCCGGCATCGTCGGCGAAAACGCGGTAACCCAGCAGGCGGTCGGCCATCCGCGACAAGGTCGCCTCGTCGTCGCCCGGCTCCACGCCCACCAGTGCCAGCAGGCCCGGTCCGATCTGGCCAACCACTTCGTCATCCACACTGACGCTGGCTTGGGAAACACGCTGGATAAGGGAAAGCATGGGGGCTCCTTTGGGACAATCGAGCACCTTAGCACCGGGCCGGCACCGCACCTGCGGGCTACACGCAAGCCGACCACACGCCCTAGACTTGGGCAGATGAAACCGCAATCCACCGCCAAACTCTATTACCGCCTTGCTTCCGCACTGACCCACCTGCCGTGGTCCTGGCAGCGGTCACTGGCCGATACCGTCGCGTGGTTCTGGGTACGGATTGATGCCCGCGAAAGCCGGGTCACCCGGCGCAATCTTGAGCTGACCTACCCGCAGCTGGCCCCAGCCGAACGGGCGCGCCTGCACCGCGAGGTGCTGCGCACCACCGCCCGCCAGGCGCTGGAAACGCTCTATCTATGGACCCACGACCCGGCCACCAACCTTTCACGGCACCTGCGCGAACGCCACGGCGAACCGCTGTATGACGCCGCGCTGGCGTCCGGTAAGGGCGTGATTGTGGTTGCCCCGCATTACGGCAACTGGGAACTGCTGAACCAGTGGCTGGCTTCGCGCGGCCCCATCGCCATCGTCTATGCGCCGCCGGAAAACCCGGTGGGCGACGAATTCCTGCAACTGGTACGTGGCGGCAACAACGTGCGCCAGGTACGTGCCGAAGGCCCGGCCGTGCGGCAGTTGTTCAAGGTGCTCAAGGACGGCGGCGCCACCGGCATCCTGCCCGACCAGCAGCCCAAGAATGGCGATGGCGTATTTGTGCCGTTCTTCGGCATACAGGCGTTGACCATGACCCTGGTGAACCGGCTGGCCGAGCGCACCGGCGCCACCGTGCTGCATGCCTGGTGTGAGCGCACCGGCCCCGATCTCTCGTTCGCCCTGCATGTGGAACCGGCATCGCCGCAGATTGCCGACCCCGATCCGCTGGTCGCGGCCAGCGCACTCAACGCCGGCATCGAAGCCATTGCCCGGCGCGATCCCACGCAATACCAATGGACATATAAACGCTTTACCTTGCGTCCACCGGGCAGCGGCGAGCATGACCCCTATGCCACGGCCAAACACCCGCACTGACATGCCCCGCGCAACACAGCGTCATTCGTCCGCCGATTGAATCCGCTGCCGGCGGCCCCCATAAGGACAGCGATGAGCGCCCAGTCCCCCTCCCCCGTTTCCACCTCGCTGTGTTTCGGCGAAACCGCCGCCATCCGCTGCGAACGTGCCGCCGCCGAACTGCGTGCTGGCCGGCCCGTGGTGATTGCCGATGGCGCACGCCGCCTCGCAACCACCGCACTGGACAGCAGTTCCCCGGCCGGCTTTGAGGCCTTTGCCCAGGCTGCAGCACAGCAGCACTACCTGCACCTCACCGCGCCGCGCGCCCAGACCTTGGGCATCGTCAACGCGCAGGGCATTCGCATTGCACTGGCCGGGCAGGCATTTGCCACCCTGCCAGCCTTGGCGTATCTGCGCGATGCCAGCGTTCCGGCCGGCGACATCGCCACCGGTAACGACATGGACAACGCCAGCGTGGAAGTCGCACGACTGGGCCTGCTGCTGCCGGCCATGGTGTCGGTTGAACTGGGCGAGGGCCGCACGCCGTTCGATGGCTGCCTGCACCTGACCTTTGATGATCTGCGCGAAGGCGCGCACCAAGCCGGCCAGGACTACGAACTGGTGACCCGCTCGCCGGTGCCGTTGCGCGATGTCGGCATGAGCGAGTTCGCTGTGTTCCGGGGTGGTGTGGCCCAGCGCGACCAGGTGGCTGTGATTGTCGGCAAGCCAGATCTGCAGGGAGTTGTGCCGGTGCGCGTGCATTCGTCCTGCCTCACCGGCGACCTGTTCGGCTCACTCAAATGTGACTGTGGCGATCAGCTGCGGCGTGGCCTGCATACGCTCAAGGAGCTGGGCGGCGGCGTCCTGCTGTACTTGGACCAGGAAGGCCGTGGCACCGGCATTGCCGCCAAGATGCGCGCCTATGGCTATCAACACGAAGGCCTGGACACCATTGATGCCGACGCGCTGCTCGGCTTCGGCGCCGACGAGCGCCGTTACGGCAGTGCGGTGGCGATGTTGCGCGCCCTGGGCGTGGAGCGCATCCAACTGCTGACCAACAACCCCACCAAGATGCAGCACCTGCGCAACGCTGGCATTGAAGTGGTGGGCTGTGTGCCGGTGACCGGCGAGATCACCGCCGAGAACGAGCAGTACCTGCGCACCAAGGCCGCACGCGCCGGCCATCACCTGGATGTGGACGCACTGATCATGGCCGCGCAGTGAGCAACAACTGAGTCAGCCTTCACCCGTTCCTCTTCACTCACCCCTGCTCTACCGCTATCGTCGGCAGATGACTGAGCCCCCTGTCCTGCCCGAAGCCCCCCTCGTCGACACCTCATGGCAGCCACTGCCGCCGCGTGGCGCGGTGTTTGCCGCCGTGGGCTCCGGCCTGGCGACCGCCCTGCCGTTTGCTGCGGCGGGCGGCGTACTGACTTTCGCCTTGCGCAACCCGCACTGGCTGCTTGCGGCCCTGGCAGGCGCAGCGGCGGGATTGCTGATGGGCGCGTGGATGGGCTGGCGGCGGCATCGGCTGACCTTCTGGCAGCTGGACAGCCAGGCGCTGGGCGTACGGCACGGCCATATGTGGCAGACCGAAAGCCGCGTCCCCATCTCTCGCGTGCAGCACCTGGACCTGCAGCGCGGGCCGCTTCAACGCATGGCCGGGCTGGCCACTCTCATCGTGCACACAGCCGGCACGCGCATGAACACCGTGTCCGTCGCCGGCCTGGATTTCGCCGACGCCGAGCGCCTGCGCGACCAGCTTGCGCACCAGCTCGACCACGACGACGCACTGTGAGCAGCAATCCGCCCGCCTCAACCGACACCGAACAACGGCTGCATCCGTGGTCGTGGTTGTTTGTGCTGCAACAACAGATCCAGCAACTACTGCTGCCGCTGGTGGCCTTGCTGTTCTTCGGCAGCCGCCGTCAGGAAGAGAACGCGTTCTATCAATGGGTGCCGCTGATCGTGATGACAGCGCTGGTCGCCACCGCGCTGCTGCAGTTTTTCACCTACCGCTATCGCATCGGCACGGACCGACTGGTCATCCGCAGCGGCATTTTTGAGCGTACTCGACGCGAAATTCCCTTTGCCCGCATCCACAACGTGGTGGTTCACCAGAGCCTGCTGCACCGCCTGTTTGGCGTGGCCGAACTGCGGCTGGAATCCGCCGCCGGCGGCAAGCCCGAAGCACAGATGCGCGTGCTCAAACTGGGGCAGGCACTGGAGCTGGAACAGCTGATCCGGCAACGCGGAGAGACAAGCGCCACAGAGGACGGCTCACCCCCGCCGACGGATGAACTGCTGGCACTGCGCCTGCCCGACCTGATACGGCTGGGGCTGATCTCCAACCGCGCCATGGTGGTGGTGGCGGCAGCCATCGGTGCGCTTTACCAGATGCTGCCGCGCGACCTCACCGAGAACTTCATCGAGCACCAGAGCAAGCAGGCATTCGGCTACGCCAGCCAACTACAGCTGGGCACCACCACGTTGATTGCCGGTGGCGTCGCGCTGCTGGTGACGGTGCTGTTGTTGATGTGGCTGATGTCGATTGGTCTGGCGGTCATGCAGTACTACGGCTTCCGCCTGAGCGAAGCAGACCAACGCCTCACCGTGGAACGCGGGCTGCTGACGCGCCTGCGCAGCAGTGTCGCGCGACGCCGCATCCAGGCATGGACGCTGCGCGAAGGTGCGCTGCACCGGTTGTTCGGCCGACGCCAACTGCGCGTGGACATCGCCAGCGGCGGCGGCGACGAGGAAAAGCAAGGGCGCGCGTTGAAAGAACTTGCACCGCTGGCAACGTCTAACGCGTGCGACAGTTTGCTGCAGCACCTGCTGCCGCAGTTGCAATGGCCGCCATCGCAGTGGCATGCCGTGTCCACACGCGGCTGGTGGCGGCTGTGCCTGCCAGCCCTGATTTTGATGTCCGTGCTGGCCGCCGTGCTTACTTACGAAGCCGGCCCTTGGGGCCTGCTGCCTTTGCTGTGGCTGCCGTGGTCGGCACTGAAGGCACATCGCCAAGTCACGCGAACGGCCTACAGCATTGATGCCCAGCGCGTGGCCGTACGCGGCGGCTGGTGGAACCGTTGGTGGCGCATGGCCGAGCTGGACAAACTGCAGGCCCTTCGCTTGGACCGCTCCCCACTGGACCGCCACTTCGGCACCGCCACGCTCACCCTGGATACCGCCGGCGCAGCCGGGGCGCCGGCATTGCAGCTGCGGTTTCTGGAAGAACAGCGTGCGCGGGAGTTGATGACACAGCTGGGGCGGGAGATGGCGCGGCGCAAACTGCGGTGGTGAGCGTTGCAGCGAGGTAACGAAAACCCCGCACTCAGGACCGCGCTGCCAAACCCCAATAGCCCAGATCCTTGCGAATCTGCAGATTGCGCAGCACGCTGCCCAGCGGCTTGCGCGACAGCGGCCCCAACACCCCCTGCAGCAGGCTCTCGGTGGCTGCAATCACCCGCTGCGAAGAATGCCCATCACGGTACGGATGAATGGCATCGGCGTACGCGGCCAACGACGCACGCAATGCGTCATCCGGATCGAACGCCCGCTGCAGCATCTGCGGCAGCTGCTCGGATGCATCGAAATCAATCATGTGCGGCTTGGGCGCGCGGTTGCGGAACGTCACCACCGGCTTGCGCTGCACCACGAACTCGCTGACCACCGAAGTGGTATCGGCCAGCAGCACGTCCGCCGCGCGCTCGGCGCTGACCAGCTGTTCGGTTTCCACAAACACCGCATTGGCACCGGCCAACGCGCGGTAGCGGGCGGTGAGCTCCGGCGAGCATTTGGGGTGCAGGGTCAGCAGCCAGAACCGCTCGCCCGCCGCCACCTGTGCGGCAATCTGCGCATACAGATGTGGCGCTGCACTCAGACGCTCGGTGAAGGTGGACGCAAACATCACCACTTGCCGGCCACCCGCCTGCGCGCGCCACTGCAGCGCCTGCGCATCGGCCGGGCCAAACAGCGGATCGAGCTTGGGCCAACCGGTTTCCACGACTTTGAAATGCCCTGCCTCGCGCGCCAGCGCCTGGAAGGGCGCGGTGGTGGCCGGGCCCTGCGTGCAGTACAGATCAAACATGCCGCGCACCCGGAAGTGGCCGCGTGCGGAATCGCGCTTCTCCACGTTGAAACCATGAAACAGCTGCACCTTGGGCCCGCTCACAAACGTGGGCACCCAATTGGCGGCGCTGAATACCGCGCGCGGACGCAGGGCGACGGCTTCGCGGGCGTTGCTGACCATGCGTACCGGCGCCGGCAGTCGTGCATTGGCCGCACCATCGACAAACCAAGCATGCACACCGTGTCCTGCAGCTTGCAGGGCGTCGGCCAAGGGCTGCAAGATGGGCAGCGCATAGCGCTCCGTCGCAAATAACAGGTACTCCGCCATCAACGCCTCCTCAAACCACCGGGTTCCGCTCTCGGCCTGCATTATCGCGTTTAACGAAGCGGACCGCATTGGCGACTGCCTGGCGTCATTGGCCTTTTGTGACGACATTGTGGTGGTGGATTCGTACTCCAACGATGCAACCGTCGCCATCGCACAGGCGGCCGGGGCACGTGTGCTGCAGCGCCCATTCGACGGCTTCCGCAGCCAGAAGCACTATGCGGTGGAACAGGCCGCGCATGACTGGGTGCTGTGCCTGGATGCCGATGAGCGGGTGAGCCCCGAGCTGCAGGCGGCCATTGAAGCCGCGCGCACGCGGGGTTTTGAAGGCGCCGCCGGCTACCGCTTTGCGCGCCTGTCGGACTATTTCGGCAAGTTCCTGCGCCACGGCAATGCCTATCCGGACCGCGTGCTGCGTCTGTTCGACCGCCGCCGCGGTGGCTGGCGCGGCAAGCGCGAGATCCATGAAGCGGCCAGCGTTGACGGCAACGTGCAGACGCTGTCCGGCGACTTGATTCACTTCCCCTACCGCTCGCTTGAGCAGCAGCTGCTCAAGACCCAGCGTTATGCGCGGATGATGGCCGAGCACGATTTCGCCCGTGGCAAACGCGCCACCCTTTCCAAATTGATACTGGCACCGGCCTGGCGCTTCTGGCGTGGCTATGTGCTGCGTGCCGGCTTCCTTGATGGCTGGCATGGGTTGATCTACGCCTATGTGCGCGCCAACTACGTCCGCCAGAAGACCATCATGCTGTGGCTGCTGCAGAACGGGCAGCCCGTCACCACACCCGCTCCAACTACGCAGCAACAGGACTGAACCATGTGCGGAATCGCCGGCGCGTGGTCGCCCCACCCCGACATGGGTGTCACCGAGTTGGATGCTCTCGGCCGCCGCATGGGCGATGCCATCGCCCATCGCGGGCCGGATGATCACGGCACCTGGGTGGATGCAGCGGCCGGACTGGTGCTCTCGCACCGACGCCTGTCCATCGTTGACCTGAGCCCGGAAGGCCACCAGCCGATGGCGTCGGCCGATGGACGCTGGGTAATCGCCTTCAATGGCGAGATCTACAACCACCGCGTGCTGCGGGCCGAGCTGCAGGCACTGGGTCACGCGTTCCGGGGGCACTCGGATACCGAAGTACTGCTGGCCGCCATCGTTCAATGGGGCGTGCAGGCCACACTGGAACGCGGCAACGGCATGCTCGCCTTCGCCGCATGGGACCGCCACGAACGCACGCTATGGCTGGCCCGCGACCGGGTTGGCAAGAAGCCGCTGTATTACGGCTGGGCCACCGACGGCACGCTGTTGTTCGGCAGTGAACTGTCGGCCCTGCGCGCGCACCCGTCATTGCGTACCGAGGTCAACCCGGATGCTCTGGCGCTGCTGCTGCGGCTGGATTACATCCCAGCGCCCTATTCAATTCTGCGTGACGTGCACAAGCTGCCGGCCGGCCACCTGCTGCGGCTGGACGCCGACGCGCTGGCCGCAGGCAACCGCGGCCATGATCCGCAGCACGCGGCGCATGCATGGTGGAATGCACAGCAACACCAGGAGGCGGCCATCGCGCGCGGCTTCGATGGCGACGAAGACGCGGCAACGGAGGCACTGGATGCATTGCTGCGCGACGCGGTGTCGTTGCGCATGGAAGCGGACGTACCACTAGGCGCGTTCCTGTCTGGTGGCACCGACTCCTCGCTGGTCACCGCCCTGATGCAGGCTCAGTCTTCGCGTGCGGTGCGCAGTTTTTCCATCGGCTTCGACAACGCCGTGCACGACGAAAGCGCCTATGCCGCCGCCGTCGCACGACACCTGGGTACCGACCACACCGAACTGCATGCCGATGGCCGCGCCGCGTTGGACCTGGTGCCGGACATGGCGCGCATGTTCGACGAACCTTTCGCCGACTCCTCACAACTGCCCACGGCATTGCTCTGCCGGCTGGCACGCCAACACGTCACCGTTGCCCTGTCCGGCGATGGCGGCGACGAATTGTTCTTCGGCTATGGCCGCTACAACCGCGCACTGCGCAACGAAGCGCGGTTGTCGCGCCTGCCCCGGCAACTGCTGGCACGCATGGCCGGCAACCCCGGTGAGAAATCACGACTGGGCGGACTGGCTGCCCTGCGTGCGGAGCTGTCCGCCATCAACCTCCAAGGGATAGCGCAGCAGCGGGTCAGCCGTTGGCGTCAGCCCGAACGCGTGGTGCACGGCGCACAGCGCGCGATCACCGCCTATGACGACCCGCGCGCGATGCTGCGCAACGGCAGCAACGCCGACCGCCTGATGGCCATGGACTTCGCCTGCTATCTGCCGGAAGACATCCTCACCAAGGTCGACCGCGCCAGCATGGCGGTGGCACTGGAAGCACGCGCACCACTGTTGGATTCACGCGTGGTGGAGCTGGCCTGGTCACTGCCCATGTCGATGAAGTACCGCGACGGCGAGCTCAAGTACCTGCCCAAGAAACTGTTGCAGCGTTATCTGCCGTCGGAGCTGGTCTACCGGCCCAAGTCAGGCTTCGGCGCACCCGTGGGCGACTGGCTGCGCGGCCCCCTGCGCGACTGGGCCGAAGCACAACTGGACGAACGCCGCCTGCGCGAAGAGGGCCATTTCGACCCCGCCTGCATCCGCGCCATCTGGCGCGATTTCCTCGGCGGGCAACGCAAGTGGCATACCCATCTATGGGGCGTGCTGATGTTCCAGGCGTGGAAGGAACATTGGCGCTGAGCACGATTGGCCGTAAGCATGGCAACCCCAACATCGTGCTGGCCAAGCCCAAATCAGTTGTTCAGAAATGCGCATCAAGCGCCCTCTGGCGCCAAGGACGGACAGCCAGGCGAATGCCACCGTGACCGCATGCTCATTGCCATACAGTCAGCTCTGGCATCGCCCTTAGAACGGCGGGGGTCACGGCATTCCGGAAAACCCCTGCGCAAAAATCCGTACAAGCTTGTCAAGCGACCATGAACCCTCACCCGCAGCCAGCCTGTATAGGCGATGCAGTGCGTTGAAGATGGCAAGCCCCATCGCTAGAATTCAGCCACACCGTGATTCAGAGTCAACCTGGTTCCAGGTGGTTACCGTTCAGTATCGCTGCCACCTTTCCAGCGGCGCCCACGGCGCCTTTCCGGTGTGACCTCATCAAGTGAATGACTTCTCAGTGGCTCCTCCGATGCCGGCATTGCGGCAGATCCGTATTCGTCTACTGACGGCGGGGCAATGGTGCGCGGTGCTGAGCCTGTTTGCGGCCCCCATCAATAAACCAGCCACCGCCTCGTTCATCATTTTGAGTCTGTTTTTGTCGTTGCTCGGTGCGGATACGCGCAGCCGCTGGCAGGCAGCCCTACGTGAGCCGGTGGTCATCGGCTTCCTTGTCTGGTTTGCGGTGCTGTTGGCCAGTGCCACACACACCGCCTTGCTCCAGGACAGCTCTGCCTATCGTGAGTCTTCGCTCTGGAGCTGCATCTACCCGGCATTGATGGCCAGCCTGTTACGCGACTCACACTGGCGATGGCGCGCGCTATTGGCCTTTGCCACGGCCGCTGGGCTGGTTGTGGTGATTTCTTATTTGATGCAGTTCGGGCTCGTCCCGCAACGCGCCGTCGTCGAAGTAACTGCATCGATGCGCAACACAGTCTTCAAGGAGTACACCCAACAAGGCTTGGCGAGCTTGATCCTGATGTCGATGCTGTTGGCCGTGGCACTGAAAAGCCCTTCGCGACGCCTACGCGCAAGTTTGTTGATCATTGCCGCCGTTGTGCTGTTTAACGTAGTACTGGTCATTCAGAGCCGCACCACCTACATCGTGCTGCTGCCGCTTCTGGCATATTGGATCTACTACCTGGTCGCACACCGCATTAAAGGCTGGCGCACGCTGGTGGTGAGCGCAATGCTGGCCATTGCCAGCATCTGCGCGCTGTGGTCGACGCCCAGCATCCGCGAACGGATGGTGAGCGCCGTTACCGAGGAGGTCGACGACTACCTGACCACCCAGAAGCCCACGTCCAGCGGCATCCGGCTCTGGCTTTGGCAGCACACACTGCCGATCATTGCCGATGCGCCCCTATTCGGGCACGGACTGAACCGCTGGGAGCCGATTTACATGGAGCAGATGGCCTCCATTCCCGATTCGGCCCCCTTCATTACCGGCCATCCCCACCAGGAGATGCTGCTGATCCTTGCTGAAGAGGGCGCCGCCGGGCTGCTCGTCTTCACTGTTCTGCTGCTTGGCCTTGCTTACCATGCATCAAAGCTCGGAGACCCTCAGCGGGGCATCCTCACCAGCATTGTGATCATCTATTTCGCGGCGGGCCTTGCAAACGGGTTGTGGAGCGACTTCACCCACCGGCATGTCTTCATCTTGCTGGTTGCTTGCATCCCGGCAGGCGCATTTCCTTGGTACGGCAACGGAAGGACGCAACAATCCAACCCATGAGTTCTGGCCTTTCCCTAAATGACGTGACCGTTGTATGCGTCACCTACAACAGCACGGCCGTTCTGGAAATGATGGCCAGTACCTTGGCGCCGTTCCGCAACGTCACCCTCATTGACAACGCCAGCAGTGACGGCACGACAGCACTGGCATCACGGCTGATCCCCCACGCCAAGGTCATCAGCCGTAGTTTCAATGCAGGTTTTGGCAGCGCCAACAACCAGGCAATGGCTACCGTCCAGACACCCTTTGCCCTGCTGTTGAATCCAGACTGCGTCATCGCTGCTGACGACGTGCAACGTCTACTGAATTGCATGCAACGCTTTCCGCGTGCCGGCGTGGTAGGCCCGCAGAACTGGCGCAGCGAGAAGGTTCCCCAGATATCGCACCGCAAGGCTTTCTTCAAACCTGACAAGTGCAATGCATGCACCGTGCCGGACCAGGTCGTCAGCGCCGAATGGATCCATGGCTGCTGCCAGTTAATCCGCATGAGCGCATTCCGTGACATTGGCGGTTTCGACGAGACATTCTTCCTCTATTACGAAGATGACGATCTGTGCCTGCGCATGGCAAAAGCCGGACATCAATGCTTGTTGGAACCCGCCGCGCGTAATTTTCACAAGGGCGGCGCCTCTTCCATACCCAGCCTGCGTACCGATTTCATCAAACGCTTCCACTACGCACGGTCCAGACAGATTGCCATCCGTCGCTATGTGGGAAGTGCAGCCGCCCGCTGGCATATGACCAAACTACTCGTCGCTGCCGTCCCAGCTGTACTGATATACAGCCTGTTGCTACGCCGCCGGGATGTAGTCAAATGGGCCGCATGGGGCTATGCGGCGCTGGCCAGTGCATTGAACTTGAACGTGATGCCGGGTCGCGGGAAAATCATTTTCGACTGACAGCCTCAACACAGATCCGCGCGCCGCTTCACCCGATCCGAACCTGGAAACCAATCGTTATCATGCGGCCAAGCGTTTCAGGACAATTTCATTCGTGGCCTCGGTTTGCCGTTGATCCAGATTCGTCATATTTTGGGGGCCGCGTCAACGCAATGCCGACAACCAAGGACGTGTTTGTGACTGCTGACGGTTTCCATCTCGCTATTACGCCATGCGGATTTTCAAGCACATGCATGCTCGTCATCCAGGGGATCGCCGCAGTCGTCAAAACATGCGCAGGTGACCTGGAAGAACGCAACGCTTGGCACGGCAGAATCATTGCCGAGACATCCGCCTACTCATGAAGCTGCTTTACACCAATTTTCATGAAGGCAACGGCGGTGGGCACACCACCTACATCCGCGAATTGGCGCGCGCCTTGTCCGTGAACCATGAAGTTCATGTCGCCGCGCCGCCCAACAGCCGCCTGTTTGCCGAGGCTGCCGCGCTGCCAAACGTGATTGCACTGGCACAATCGTTTCCAAATGGCGTGCGCTGGCCGCCCGTGATATTCCGCGCCATACAGCAGCTGCGCGGCTATCTGCTTGCTCACAAATATGATGTCGTCCACGTCAATGGCTCGGTGGATCACCGCCTGCTGATCGCAGCATTGAAAGGGATCTCGCCGCGCCCGCGTATCGTGTTGACCAAGCACAACACCAAACCCATGCGCGGGTTCCGCCATATCCTGCGCGCACGCCTGCACACGGACAAAGTCATCGCAGTGTGCGAGTACGTCCGTCTGCAGCTGGAAGCTACGCCATACCGCGCGTGCAAGCCACAGACCGTCTACAACGGCGTGGATACCGCGCTGTTCGCGCCACAGCTTGGCGAGCAGGCCCATGCGTTGCGCGCACAACTATCCATTCCTGCAGATGCCCTACTGATCGGCAGCAGTGCCGGCACCAGCAGCTACAAGGGTTGGACTGATCTGGCTGCGGCGCTCAACCTGCTTGAAGCGCACGAACGCCGCAAAGTGCATGTGGTCATTGCCGGCATGCCTCCTTCCGGGCAGCAGTTGGCCCTCGTGCGTGATGCAGGGCTGCAGTCGCAGTTCCACTTCCCCGGCCTGCTGGACGATGTGCGCCCGGTCATTGCCGCATTGGATGCTGGCTTTGTGCTCTCGCATGATGTGGAAACCATCTCTTTCGCCTGTCGCGAAATGATGTCGATGGGCAAGCCGGTGATGGTCACCGACTACGCAGGCCTGCCGGAGAACATCCGCCACGGCGAGGATGGCTGGGTGGTGCCGGTGCATGGCTATCAGGCGATGGCGGCCACGTTGCGCCAGATGCTGCAACAACCCGAGGCACTACGCCCTATGGGCGAAGCCGCCCGCAGACACGCCGTTGCGGAATTCGGCATCGGGGATTTTGCCCGTGCGACCGAAGCGGTCTACCTCGACCTGCTGAGCAGACGCTGATGCATTTCGCCACGCAACGCCATCAACAGGGGCCGCACAAGCAATTCATGGGCACGAAGTTTTACCAGTGACGGCTATCTGATCTGCGATCCGCGCAGAATTCACGTGCTTGCCGCCGTCATTCAGCGACAAGCACGTGCAGCGTCGAGTTAAACCGACTTCACCAAGCGCGCATAGAAGAAGCCATCGGCGTCACGCTCGCCCGGCAGACGCTGGCGACTGCCGCTGTCGTCATGACCGAACGCATCCGGCAATGGATCAAGCCGCGCATCGGCGGTACGGGCCAGAAATTCGGCCACCTGTTGCCCGTTCTCCCGGCGCAGAATCGAGCAGGTTGAATACAGCAGCACGCCGCCCGGGCGCAGCACCTGCCACAACGCATCCAGCAAGCGTGCCTGCAGCGCCGCCAACGCAGTGATGTCTTCGGCGCGGCGATGCAACAGCACGTCCGGCTGACGACGGATGATGCCGGTGGCCGAACACGGTGCATCCAGCAACACCGCATCGAACGCTTTGCCATCCCACCACGCGGCGATATCGGCAGCGTCGGCTGCCAGCACCTGGGCCTCACTGCCCACACCGGTGCGGGCGAAGGTTTCGCGAATACGCTGCAGGCGACGCGCGTCCACATCCAACGCCACCAAGTTCAGGGTGGAATCGCGTTCAAGCAGATGCGCAGCCTTGCCACCCGGCGCGGCGCACGCATCCAGCACGCGCGCACCGGTGGCAGGCGACAACGCATCAGCCACCTGCTGCGCGGAGAAATCCTGCACCGACACCGCGCCCTGCGCGAAGCCCGGCAAGCTGGCGACTGGCACGGCAACCGGTAGACGGATCGCGTCGGCAGACAGTGGCTCAGCCACTGCGTCGATACCTGCATCCTGCAGTTGCGCCATATATGCATCACGGCTGTGCTGCTGGCCGTTTACCCGCAACCACAGCGGCGCCGGCTGCAGGCTGTTGGCGAAGATCGCAGCAGCATGTTCGGGCCAGTCCTGACGCACCTGTTCCAGCAACCACTGCGGCCATGCGTCTTCTGCACGGGCTTCCGCAAAGCCTTCGCGTTGCGCGCGGCGCAGCACCGCGTTGACCAAACCGGCCTGTCGCTCACGACCCAACGCACGCGCCGCATCCACCGTCGCCGACAACGCCGCATGCGCCGGCAGCTGCAGTACATCCAACTGTGCGAAGCCCGCCATCAACAGCCCGCGCAGGTCCGCTTCACGGGGCCCCAGCGGCTTTTGCAGCCATTGCCCCAGTGCTTTGTCGTAGGCGGTACGGCGGCGCAACGCGGCAAAACAGATGGCCTCAAGCAGCGCGCGGTCGCGGCTGTCGTCGAGCTTGGGCAGCGCAATGGCCAACTCGGCCTTGAGCGAACGCCCTCGACCCAACACTGCTGCCAGCACCTTGGCCGCCAGCGCGCGGGTCTGCGCACCGGGTTGGCGTGCAGCGCTCTTGTTGTCCCATGGCGTGGACGTTGTTGCAGCAGCCATCAGATTCAGCCCTCGACCCGCAGATCACGGCGCGCGTTGAGATAGTCGGCCGCCGTAATCGCCTTGCCGCCTTCACGCTGCACCACGCGCAGTCGCAATGCGCCCTGCCCGCAGGCAATGTCGATGCCCTCGCGCGAGGCGGCAATCACGGTGCCGGGCGCGTTGCCGCCGTTGTCTTCAATGGCGATGGCGCCGTGGATGCGCACGCGCTCACCGGCCAATGTCGCCTCGGCGATCGGCCACGGGTTGAAGGCACGCACCTTGCGCGCCAGCGCGGCGGCGTCCTGGCTCCAATCCAAGCGGGCTTCGGCCTTGTCCAGCTTGTGCGCATAGGTGACGCCGGCTTCCGGCTGCGGCCGTGCCATCGGCTTCAAGCCCGCACGCAGCAGGCCCAAGCCATCGGACAGCACCTGTGCGCCCAGCTGCGCCAGACGGTCATGCAACTGTCCGCCCGTATCGGTTTCGCTGATCGGCGTGCTCAGGTGCAGCAGCACCGGGCCGGTATCCAGGCCGGCTTCCATCTGCATCAGGCACACGCCGGTCTCGCTATCGCCGGCCTCGATCGCACGCTGGATGGGCGCGGCGCCGCGCCAACGCGGCAACAGCGAGCCATGCACGTTCCAGCAGCCGTGGGTCGGGATGGCCAGCACCGCCTTGGGCAGAATCAGGCCGTACGCCACCACCACCATCAGGTCCGGCTGCAGATCGCGCAGTTGCTGCTGGGCCTCGGGTGTTTTCAGGGATTCGGGCTGAAACACCGGAATGCCGCGCGCAATGGCGTCGAGCTTCACCGGCGAAGGCATCAAGCCACGGCCACGGCCGGCCGGGCGGTCCGGCTGGGTGTACACCGCCACCACTTCGTGATGACGCGCAGCGGCAGCCAGCGAGGCGACCGCGAACTCCGGCGTACCGGCAAAAACAATTCTCATGGCGTTCCAACTCCCGGAAAGAACAACGGCGCCGAATGGCGGCGCCGTGTGGTGTCAGGGCCTGGCCGGCCCCGCCCCGGCAATCCAGCCGGCGTCAATGCGCCTTGCCGGACCACCGCTCGGCTCAGGCAACGTGCTTGCGCTGCTTGGCCAGCTTCTTGCGCACCATCTCGCGCTTGAGCGGCGAGAGGTAATCGATGAACAGTTTGCCGTCCAGGTGGTCCATCTCATGCTGGATGCAGGTGGCCAGCAGCCCTTCGGCAGCCAGTTCCTGCTCCTTGCCGTCGCGGTCCAGAAAGCGCACCACGATGGAATCGGCACGGGTCACGTCGGCATAGATGCCCGGCACCGACAGGCACCCTTCCTGATAGACGCGGCCGCCCTCGCTGGCGCTGATGATCTGCGGGTTGATGAACACCATCGGCACGTCATGCTCTTCGCTGACGTCGATGACCATGAAGCGCTGATGCACGTCCACCTGACTGGCTGCCAGGCCAATGCCCGGCGCCTCATACATGGTCTGGAACATGTCATCCAGCAGCGTCTGGAAGGCCGGAGTGGTCACTTCGGCAGCCTCGACGAGGGCTGCTTTGGTGCGCAGCCGCGGGTCGGGGAATTCGAGAATGGGCAAGAGTGCCATGGGGGATACCGATAGGAGGATGCCGCTTATTTCGGCAAGACGTCCCAATTCTACCGCTTGCGCTTGCCCGGCGCCCCGCTTTCTGGAATATAGTGCGACAACCTGTTGGGGAATCAGGCAGATCGCAACCATGCTTAAACAAATCCGTACGGTCGCCGCCGTGGCGCTGCTGACCGTCACGACCTATGCCGTCGCCGTGGAAATGAACGGCTCCCACCCTGACACCTATGTGGTGCGCAAGGGTGACACGCTGTGGGATATCTCGGCCCGTTTCCTGAAAAAGCCGTGGCTTTGGCCGGAAATCTGGCAGGCCAATCCCCAGGTGAAGAATCCACACCTGATCTATCCGGGGGACGTGCTGAGCCTTGCCTATCTGGACCGGGTGACCGCCCAGGCGGGGCCGCGCCAGGAAGCGCCCATCAACGCCATTCCGTTGGCGGACGTTGAACCGTTCCTGAAAAACCTGTTCGTCGTGGACAGCTTCAAACAGCTGCCTTACGTCGTTGGCCTGGAAGACAACCGCCTTCGCGCCAGCGCCGGCCATCAGGCTTATGTCGTTGGCCTGCAGGATGCACAGCCGGGCCAGCGTTACCTGGTGGTGCGCCCGACCCTGCGCTACGGCCAAGCCAAGCCCAGCGACGATCTGGACCAGCGTGGCAACACCACTGCCGGCTCCGGCAACCTCTGGAAGGAATACGAGGCCACCACCCGCCATGGCGAATTCCTGGGCTACGAACTGGCACAGGTCAACATCGGCACGCTGACCCAACTGGCCGGCGACGACACCGACGCCTCCACGCTGCGGCTGGAAGACAGCGGCCGTGAAGTTCGCGCCGGTGACCGACTGGTGCCGTTGCAGGCTCAGCCCTACGACCTGCAGTTCATCCCGCATGCGCCGGCTGTCGCCGTGGCACCGGGACACCTGCGCGTACTGGCCATCAGCGATACGTTCACCTCGGGCGGTCCGCGCGATGTGATCGCCATTTCCGGCGGCGCCCGTGACGGCATCGACAACGGCACCGTGTTTTCGGTGTGGCGCAGCGGCAGCCATGCCATCGACCGGGTCAAGGGCATGAACACCTCGCGCGCCGACGACGCGCTGCGTGATGGCGCTGGCCGCGTGTCGCTGCCGGATGAATATGCCGCGCATGCAATGGTGTTCCGCACGTTCGACAAGGTCAGCTACGCGCTGATCATGGAAGGCACCAAGCCGACCCGTCTGGGCTACGAGCTGAAGCATCCCGACGCACAGTAAGCGACGGCCGGGGGAAACTCCGATGATGTGAAACGACGGCGCCCGAGGGCGCCGTCGTTGTCTGCAACGGACGCTGAGCGGATGCCCATTCCCGCACCCCATCCAGTTGCCGCCACCGACAACAGCCCCGCCCTGCTCACCCTGCTGCTGGCGGGCGGCCCCATGGCGCCATTACGCGCCCTGCTCGATCGCTTCGAGAACCCAGGCAGCGCGATTGCGGCCGGCACAGAGGCTTGGCGTTCGGCGGGCTGCACTCCCGAGCAATGCCGCGCTCTTGCCCGGCCGGACGCCGCAGCACTGGAAAGCGCACAGGCCTGGCTCGCAGCCCCCAACCATCACCTGCTGGGCCGTGCCGACCCGGACTATCCCCCGCTGCTGCATGGCAGCCCGAACGCGCCGCTGGCGCTGTTCGTTGCCGGCAACCCCACGCAGCTGTGGACGCCGGCCATCGCCATCGTTGGCAGCCGCGCGCCCAGCCCTGGCGGGCGCGACAACGCCCGCGATTTCGCCACGGAACTTGCCCGGAACGGGCTCACCATCGCCAGCGGGCTGGCTGCCGGCATCGACGCTGCCGCGCACCGCGCCGCATTGGCCTACGGGGGCGTTACTTACGCGGTGATCGGCACCGGGCCGGATGTGATCTACCCACGTCATCACCGCGAACTGCAGGCGCAGGTCGCCGCAGCTGGCGCCGTGGTCAGCGAATATCTGCCCGGCACGCCGCCCCGCAGCGGCCAGTTTCCTGCCCGCAACCGGCTGTTGGCCGCGCTCACCCTGGGCACGGTGGTGATCGAGGCCGCAGAACGCTCCGGCGCCCTGATCACCGCACGACTGGCCTGCGAAGCCGGCCGCGAGGTCTTCGCCCTGCCCGGCTCCATCCACAACCCCATGGCACTGGGCTGCCACCGCCTGATCCGTGAAGGTGCCACGTTGGTCGGGCGCCCGGCAGATATTCTGGAAGGCATAGCCAACATGGCCGGGGAACTGGCCAGCGCCTTGCAAAACCGGTTGCAAGCCCCCATCTGTTGTGCGCCGGCACAATCCCGCCCGGCACCCGCCCTGCCGGACCCCGACTACCAGCGCTTGTGGAATGCACTGGGCTTCGACCCAACCGGTATGGATTCATTGATCGAGCGCACTGGATTGACGGCTGCCAGCCTGTCCTCCATGCTGCTGGTCATGGAACTTGAAGGAAGCGTGTCGTCCGTACACGGTCGTTACACCCGCAACTAAAGTTTCTTCACCTCCACAGCGCCGATGGCGCAGGCCGAGGGGCAATGAAAGAGAGCATTCTGGACGTCCTGCTTTACCTGTTTGAACACTATTTCAGCGAGGACGCCGATCTCATCCGAGACCGCGACTCACTACAGAACGGCCTGATCCAGGCCGGTTTCAGTCCCACCGAAATCAGCAAGGCTTTCGACTGGCTCGATGCCTTGGCCGAGCATCGCCCGGCCGTGGCACAAGGCCGGGTCGACGGGCCCGTGCGCGTATTCCATGGCCCCGAACTGGACAAGCTGGACGTGGAGTGCCGGGGTTTCCTGCTGTTCCTGGAGCAGCAGGGCATCCTGGACGCCGACCAACGCGAGCTGGTGCTTGATCGCGCCATGGCGCTGGACCAGGACGAGCTGGATCTGGACGACCTGAAGTGGGTTGTGCTGATGGTGCTGTTCAACCAGCCAGGTGCCGAGGCGGCCTATGCCTGGATGGAAACCCAGATGTTCCTCGACGAACCCGAACCCCTGCACTGAGCCACACGCCATGCAGGGACGCAGGTGGACAACCCCGTGAGCCAATGGTTCTACGCTGAAAGCAGCCGCGAGCATCGCGGCCCGGTGCCGCGCGAGGAGATCGCCGCGCTGTTCCACTCAGGCCATATTTCGGCCGATACGCTTGTATGGCGCCAAGGTCTTGGTGATTGGCAGCCGTTGCGCGGCCTCGCCGATGAGCTGGGCCTGCACGAGCAGGCCGCGCCGCCGGTAACGGTGAACCCGGCATCGGTTCCACCGTTACCGCCGCCGATGCCAAGCCGCTCAGCCCACCCCGCAACAGCTGCCACACGCAAGCCGGGCATGTCCGGCTGGACCATCTTCGGCATCATTGCCGCCGTCGTAGGCGTGGGCCTGCTGGCGATTGTCGGCGTACTTGCCGCCATCGCCTTTCCCGCCTATCAGGAGTATGTGTCGCGCGCACGGCTTGCCCGCGTGGAAGCCCAACTGGCTCCGCTGAAAGTTGAGGCCGAGCAGTTCGTTTTGAGCCACCAGCGTTGCCCAAACAACGGGGACGAGGGCTTCGGCACCCCGGAGAGCTATGCCAGTGGCGATATCGCCCAGGTCAACATCGGCGACTCCGACGAGGGCCTGTGCGGGCTGGAGGCCCGCCTGCATATGCCGGACAGGAAACTGATTGACGGCAAATCCATCTGGCTCGACTACGATACGCAGTCCGCGACGTGGGCATGCAGCTCCGATGTGGCCGATAAACACCTACCTTTAGACTGCCGCGGTTGAAGCCCGGCGGCCTGAACCTCTACGGGGAATGAAATGAGTGAGTGGTACTACGCCGACGCCCAGCGTGAACGACATGGACCGGTTGATGCTGGCGTAATCCGCGAGAAGTTCCGCCAGGGCGAGTTGGATCTCAACGCCCTGGTGTGGAGCGAGGGCATGTCGCAGTGGCAGCCGCTGTCGGCCGTGGCCGAAGAGCTGCAGCTGCTGGTGCAGGCCAACACCGGTATCGACCTGCGCGGCGACTACGCCGCCATCGAGAACGGCACCGCGCCGGAGCCGGCAATTCTGTCAGCGGCATCCCCGCACTCCCCGTATGCCGCGCCGGGCAGCATCAGCACCGATGCAAGCCGCGTGGTGGCGGGCGGCGATGTCGTCAATGCCGGCTTCCTGCGCCGCTTTGCCGCCTCGGCAATCGACGGCATCGTCACCGGCGTGCTTTCGTACGCGCTGCTGATTCCGTTGGCGCTGGTGATGGGCGTGAGCCTGATCAACATGGCGGGCTCGGAAATGGCCAACATGGGCGCGATGCTGGTTTTCTACGGCCTCTATTACGCCATCTGCATCCTGGTGCCTGCGATCTACTTCGGCTGGATGCAGTCGTCCAACACCATGGCCAGCCTTGGCAAGATGGCGGTGGGCGCCAAGGTCGTACGCGTCAATGGCGAACGCATCAGCTTCTGGCGCGCCTTCCTGCGCTATATCGCGATGACCGGCCTGGCGTTGGTCACCTGCGGCCTGGCGATGCTGGTGTCGGCGATCATGGTCGGCGTCACCGAGCGCAAGCAGGGCCTGCACGACATGATCTGCGACACCGTCGTGGTGGATAAGTGGGCCTTCACTGATCATCCGGAATGGCAGGAACGCGGCCTGGGCACGGTTACCATCGTGGTTCTGTCGCTGTTTGGCCTGATGTTGGCTGCCGGTGTGGTGCTGGTGATTGTTGCGGCAAGCATCGGCGCTTCTTCCAACTTCACCCCATGAGGACCGGCCGGACGCGCTTGACAACGGCGCCTCCGGCATGATTCCTCTATAGTCACAAGCTGAACGCCCGGGCCCCTGCCCGGGCGTTGATCTATGCACAGCGGCGACATCGGCTTCACTATCGTGCCGGTTTACGCCACCCTAGCGCCCCCACCGGGGCACTTCCGCCCCCATAAAGTACTGACATGCCCAAGCACCTGCTCATCGTCGAATCGCCCGCCAAGGCCAAGACGATCAACAAATACCTCGGCAAGGACTTCACGGTTCTGGCCTCGTATGGGCACGTGCGTGATCTGGTCCCCAAGGAGGGCGCGGTCGATCCGGACAACGGTTTCGCCATGCGCTATGACCTGATCGAAAAGAACGAAAAGCACGTTGACGCCATCATCAAAGCCGCAAAGGGCGCCGACGACATCTTTCTGGCGACCGACCCGGATCGCGAGGGAGAAGCCATCAGCTGGCATATCGCCGAGATTCTGAGGGAGCGCGGGCTGGCCGACGGCAAGCCGATGCAACGCGTGGTGTTCACCGAAATCACCCCGCGTGCAATCAAAGAGGCGATGACCCAGCCGCGTGAGATTGCTTCGGACCTGGTGGATGCGCAGCAGGCGCGCCGCGCGCTGGATTACCTGGTCGGCTTCAACCTGTCGCCGGTGTTGTGGCGCAAGGTGCAGCGCGGCCTGTCCGCCGGCCGCGTGCAGAGCCCGGCGCTGCGCATGATTGTGGAGCGTGAGGAGGAGATTGAAGCCTTCATCTCACGCGAATATTGGAGCATCGAGGCCGAGTGCGCGCACCCCTCGCAGCACTTCAATGCCCGCCTGATCAAGCTGGACGGCCAGAAATTCGAGCAGTTCACCGTGACCGACGGCGACACCGCCGAGGCCGCGCGCCTGCGCATCCAGCAGGCCGCGCAAGGCGCGCTGCATGTCACCGATGTGGTCAGCAAGGAGCGCAAGCGCCGCCCGGCTGCCCCGTTCACCACCTCCACCCTGCAGCAGGAAGCCTCGCGCAAGCTGGGCTTCACCACCCGCAAAACCATGCAGGTGGCGCAGAAGCTGTACGAAGGCGTGGCTATCGGTGACGAAGGCACGGTGGGCCTGATCACATACATGCGTACCGACTCGGTGACGCTGTCGCAGGACGCGCTGGCCGAAATCCGCGATGTGATCGCCCGCGACTACGGCACCAGCTCGCTGCCGGACAAGCCCAATACCTACACCACCAAATCCAAGAACGCGCAGGAAGCCCACGAAGCGGTACGCCCGACCTCGGCACTGCGTACGCCGGCCCAGGTGGGCAAGTACCTCACCGATGACGAGCGCAAGCTGTACGAGCTGATCTGGAAGCGCGCTGTCGCCTGCCAGATGATCCCGGCCACCTTGAACACCGTCAGCGTTGATCTGTCCGCCGGCAGCGAGCATGTGTTCCGCGCCAGCGGCACCACCGTGGTGGTGCCCGGCTTCCTGGCTGTGTACGAGGAAGGCAAGGACAGCAAGAACGCCGAGGACGAGGACGAAGGCCGCAAACTGCCGGCGATGAAGCCCGGCGACCGCGTGCCGTTGGACCGCATCCAGGCCGAGCAGCACTTCACCCAGCCGCCGCCCCGCTTCACCGAAGCGGCGCTGGTGAAGGCACTGGAGGAATACGGTATCGGCCGGCCGTCCACCTATGCCTCCATCATCCAGACGCTGTTGTTCCGCAAGTACACTGAGATGGAAGGCCGCAGCTTCAAGCCCACCGACGTGGGCCGTGCGGTGAGCAAATTCCTGTCCAGCCACTTCACTCAATACGTGGATTACGACTTCACCGCCAAGCTCGAAGACGAGCTGGATGCGGTGTCGCGCGGCGAAGAAGAGTGGGTGCCGTTGATGGCCCGCTTCTGGGGCCCGTTCAAGGAGCTGGTGGACGACAAGAGCGAGTCGCTGGACCGTACCGATGCCGGCAGCGCGCGCGTGCTGGGGCCGGACCCGGTCAGCGGCAAGGACGTCACCGCGCGTATCGGCCGGTTCGGCCCGATGGTGCAGATCGGCACGGTGGATGATGAAGAAAAGCCCAAATTCGCCTCGCTACAGCCGGGCCAGAGCATCTTCTCGATCTCGCTGGACGAGGCACTGAAGCTGTTCGACATGCCGCGCAAACTCGGCGCCGACGCCAATGGTGAGGAAGTCACCGTGGGCATCGGCCGCTTTGGTCCATTCGCCAAGCGCGGCAGCACCTATGCCTCGCTGACCAAAGAAGACGACCCGTACAAGATTGACCTGGCGCGTGCGGTGTTCCTGATCGAAGAGAAGGAAGAGATCGCGCGCAACCGCATCATCAAGGAGTTCGAGGGTTCGGACATCCAGGTGCTCAACGGTCGCTTTGGCCCGTACATCAGCGACGGCAAGATGAACGGCAAGATCCCCAAAGACCGCGAGCCGGCCTCACTGACCCTGGCCGACGTGCAGCAGCTGATGGCCGACACCGGCAAGCCGGTGCGCAAGGGCTTTGGCAAGAAGGCTGCGGCCAAAAAGACCGCCGTCAAGAAGGAACCCGCGCCGAAGAAGGCCGCTGCCAAGAAGGCACCGGCAAAGAAGGCCGCCACCAAAAAGACGGCAACCAAGAAGACCGCGGCGAAGAAAGCCACCAAGAAGACCGTCGCCAAAAAAACGGTGAAGAGCGCGGCCGACGACGCTCCGCCGTTCTGAGCCCGGTTGCCTCTTGCCACGCCGGCAGGAGGATAATCAGCACTCCCGCATCAGGCCGCCTCCGGGCGGCTTGCTGCATTTACAGCCTCGCAACGCCCGCCGCCGGGCGCGAGGCGGCTTGAACAACAAACCTTGCGCGGGCAGCCGCACCGCCGCACCGGGTTCAACACGAGGCTGGCCATGCGCGAACTTGATCTGCACTCCGTCGTCCCCGTTCTGCAGGGCGGTGGCGTCATCACCTACCCGACCGAAGCCGTCTGGGGGCTGGGCTGCGATCCTTCCAACGAGATGGCAGTGATGAAACTGCTGGCACTCAAACAACGGCCGGTCGAGAAGGGGATGATTCTGGTGGCGGCCGATCCCACGCAGCTCGATGGCTGGGTGCGGCTGGACGCACTGGCCGATGACCGCCGCCACGCCGTACTGGAAAGCTGGCCGGGCGCCAACACCTGGATCGTGCCGGCTGGCGAGCGGGCGCCGCGTTGGATCACCGGCGAGCACACCGGCATTGCCGTGCGGGTCAGCGCGCACCCGCTGGTACACGCCCTGTGCAAGGCGTGGGGTGGCCCGCTGGTATCGACCAGCGCCAACCTGGCCGGGGAGCCGCCGGCACGCAGCCGCGCGCAGTTGGACCCCGCCCTGCTGGCCCAGCTCGACGGCTTGCTGGATGGCGACACCGGTGGCCTGAGCCAACCTACCCGCATCCGCGTGGCGGCAACTGGGCAGGTGCTGCGCGACTGATTCCCTACACGCCCCCGGCGCATCGCCGTGGCACCATGGCGCCATGCGCGCCCGCCTGCTCCTGCTCGGCTCCCTGACCCTGCTGCCCGCCTCGGCGTGGGCGGCGGCCCCTCCGCCGTCGGACAACGTGCGCATCTACCGTTGCGTGGGCGCCAATGGTGCGGTGTCGCTGCAGGACGCGCCATGCAAAGGTGACCACCGCCAGCAGGTGTTGGACATGGTGCGCCCCAAGGACGCACCGCCGTCGGCGACAACATCCACATCCATCACACCGCCGCCGGTGATTGAACGCGAAGTCCGCGTGGTCACCGTGCACCCCGCGCAACCGATGTACGAATGCGTGTCACCCGAAGGCGAGCGCTACACCAGCGATACCAGCGAAGGAAATCCGCGCTGGGTGCCGACCTGGGGCATCGGTTATATGCACCCGCATCACGGCCATGGCCCGCGCCCGCCACGCCCACCCGGCGCGGGTGGCGTGCCGTGGCGGCCGGGTATCGCCGTGCCGACCGGCTCGATACTGGTACGTGACCCTTGCCATGCGCTGCCAGCACAGGAGGTATGCGCACGCCTGAAGGACCGCCGCTGGGAGCTGATCCGCCGTTACAACAGCGCACTGCAGAGCGAGCGCAAAACACTGGTGCGCGAACAACGCAGCATCGAAGCACGGCTCAACCAGGACTGCGGTGGCACATGAAGTATCTGCTGGCTTTTGCACTGTTGTTCGCAGGCGGCCCGCTGCTGGCCGATGAGGTGGTGTTCTATCGCTGCACCGATGCCAGCGGTGCGCTGACCGTGCAGAACATGCCCTGCCCCAAGGGCATGCAGCAGACCACCAAGGTGATGCAGGCCGCTGCCACTCCACCGCCTGTACCTGCGCCCCTGCCTGTCACCACATCACCCGCGACTGCGACGCTGCCGGTGTTGTCCGCCGCACCTCAGCCGCCCTCCGTAGCCGCGCCTACACCTGCACCGGTGGTGCGTAAACCGCTGCCACCGTTGTTCCAATGCCGCACGCGTCAAGGCGAAAGCTACCTGAGCGAAACGGCTGATCCCCCCGGCCGCTGCCTGAGCCTGCGGGTAACCGGCCTGGATGGAAACCCGCAGACCGGTGCGGGCGAAGCCTGTGAAATCGTGCGCGACACCTGCACCGCGGTCGCAGCCGAACAGCACTGTGCCACCTGGAAAAAACGCATCGACGATGCCGAAGCCGCACCGCGCACGGCAAGCTCCACGCAGGCGGCCAGATCACTGCAGGACGAACATCAACGCCTGCAGAAGTTGTGGAACGCCAGCGATTGCGCCGAGCCCGATCAGAAGCCGTAACGCAGAAAGCCACCGTCCACCGCGATGCACTCGCCGGTGATGTAACTCGAGGCCGGCAGGCAAAGAAAGCCCACCGCTGCGGCCACTTCTTCCGGTTCACCAATGCGGCGCATCGGCGTGCGCGCGATCACCTCGTCGTAATAATCCGGATCCGACAACGGGCCGGAGGTGCGACGCGTGCGGATGTACCACGGTGCTACCGAGTTGACCCGGATGCCGTCCTCAGCCCATTCGCAGGCCAGGTTGCGGGTCATCTGCTGCATGGCCGCCTTGGTCATGCCGTAAACCACACCACTGCGCACATGGGTGATGCCCGAAACGCTGCCGACGTTGACGATGGCTGACGAGGCATGCCGGGTCAGCAGCGGATACGCATTGCGCGACAGCTCGAAGGCCGAGAACAGGTTGGCCTCGAAGATGCCGCGCCATTCGTCCTCGGAATAATCATTGGCCGGCTTGGTGACATTGCCGCCGGCGTTGTTGATCAGCAGATGCAGGCCATCGCAATGGTCTTCCACCCAATCCAGGATGGCGTGGCGATCTTCATCGTCGGAGACATCGGCTGACAGCCCGTGGATTTCGCGCTCGGGGAAGGTGTCGGCCAATTCATCGCGCGCGATTTCCAGCGCATCGGCATCGCGGCCGACGATCAGCAGATCGGCGCCAAAGCCCAGCAGCTCGCGTGCGATGGCCAACCCGATACCGGCACTTGCCCCTGTCACCAGAGCGGTCTGCCCATCCAATCGCCAACGCTGCGGGTTCATTGCTGCTCCTCGTCAAAACCAGAATGCGGCGCCGCAAAGGGACGCTGCGCGGGAAGGGGACTAGGATAGCGCCTGAGCCCTGTAGAGCATGCCGATGAAGCGTTATCCCTGCTTATTGATAATGTTGACGCTGCCACTGTTGGCCGCATGCGGCAAACCCAAGCCACCGGAAACCGAGCGCCGGCCGGAGCCGCAGGTAGCGGCGATACAGCAGGCTATCGCGCAACCGCTGGAACAGGCGAAGGCGGCGGCCGCTGCCACGGAAGAGGCGGCAAAGGCTGAGAAGGCTGCGCTGGATGCGGCGGCGGGGACTGTGGTTACGCCGTAGGTGATGGGGCTTTGGCTTTGAGCTTTGGCTTTGAGCTTTGGCTTTGGCTTTGGCTTTGGCTTTGCGCCGTAGCCTTCCCTTCTCCCGCTTGCGGGGGAAGGTGCCCGCAGGGCGGATGGGGGGCGCTTTTGTCTGCTTTCAAAAGCACCCTCACCCCAACCCCTCTCCCGCAGGCGGGAGAGGGGCTTCAATCAAAAACTTCCGCACGTACCTCGCGCAAACAACAACGCCGCCCGGAGGCGGCGTTGTTGTTTAAGAATCAGGCCACGCTAAATCAGCGCGCCAGAGGCCACGTACTTAAAAACCACAGAAGCAATACGCCAGCGATTTCACCGGGGTGCCGTTGCGGTCTTTCACTGCGTCTTCGACGAAACGCAGTTGGGTGTCGAGCTCCGGCATCGAGCGGGCCAGCAGCATGCGGGCCACGCCAGAGTCGGCCAGCATCCATGCGCCCATGCGGCTGCCTGCAAAACCGGTCATGAACTGCGAGAACGGGGTTGCGGATTTTTCGATGTAACGCACACGGAATTTGTCACTCTCGCCGAGCTTGGCGCGGTTTGCGGCATCCGCCACGGCTGCCTTCAGGCCACCGAACTCGTCCACCAGCCCGCGCTCCTTGGCCTGGGCGCCGCTCCAGACGCGGCCACGGGCCACTTCGTCCACGGCTTCGACCGGCTTGTTGCGGGCCTGGGCGACCTTGCCGGTGAAGTCAGCGTAACCCTTGTTGATGATCGACTGGATGACCTGGCCCACGGCCGGGTCCATCGGCCGGGTTACGTCGAACGCACCAGCAAAACGCGTGGTGCCCACGCCGTCGGTGTGCACGCCGATCTTGTCCAAGCTACGGGCGAAGTTCGGAATCATGCCGAAGATGCCGATCGAGCCGGTGATGGTCGATTCGTCAGCATAGATGCGGTCGGCGTTCATGCTGATCCAGTAACCACCGGAAGCGGCCATGTCGCCCATCGACACCACCACCGGTTTGCCGGCGGCCTTGAGGGCGTCCACTTCGCGGCGGATCTGCTCGGAGGCGAACACTTCGCCGCCGGGCGAATCCACGCGCAGCACCACGGCCTTCACGTCGTCGTCGTCGCGGGCCTCGCGCAGCAGCGCCGAGGTGGATTCGCCGCCGATGCGACCGGCCGGCAGGTCGCCGCCGGAGATCTCACCTTCAGCCACCACCACCGCCACCTGCGGACGCGAATCCACCGGCGAGCGGCGGGCGTCCACCTGCAGCAGATAGTCGTTCAGAGCAATCTGGCGGAAGCCACCGTCGGCATCGCTGTCCGCTGCGCCGCGCTCGGTGAGCAGCGCCTGCACTTCCTCGCGGGTTTTCAGGCCGTCCACCAGCTTCTGCTGCAGGGCGAAACGGGCCAGGTCGCCTTCGACGGCGGCAATGCCTTCAGGCAGCGTGTCGATGCCGGCTGCCAGCTGTGCGGGGTCCAGCTTGCGGGCCTTGGCGATGTCGCCCAGGTAGCGCTGCCACACGTCGTTCATCCAGAACAGGTCCGCTTCCTTGGCCTGCGGTGAAGCGGCATCGAGCACATACGGCTCGGCGGCGGACTTGAACTCGCCCACCTTGAACAGGTGCACGTCCACGCCCAGTTTTTCCTGCAGGCCGGTGCGGAAGTACTGGCGGTAACGGCCCAGGCCCTCCAGCAGCAGGCTGCCCATCGGGTCCAGATACACCTCGTCGGCCTGCGCGGCCAGCAGGTACTGCGACTGGTTCAGGTTTTCGCTGTAGGCCACCACCTGCTTGTTGGCGGCACGCAGCTCCTGCAGGGCAACGGACACCTCACGCATCGAAGCGAAGCCGCTGGGCTGCAGCCTGTCCAGATTGAGCACCACGCGCTCGATCTTCTTGTCGTCGCGTGCCGCTTCGATGGCGCGGACCAAGTCACGCAGCTGCAGCTCTTCGGCGTTGCTGTCGCCCAATGCCTTGCCCAGCGCGCGGCTGACCGGATCGCTGGTGAACTGTTCGACCAGACGGCCTTCCGGCGCGATGACCAGGGTGGTGCGGTCCTGCAACACCTTGGTGGAGGAGGCGCTCATGCCCAACGCGGTCACGAACAGCATCAACACCAGCAGCAACAAGCCGAAGAACACCAGGTTGAGGATCAACCGGCGGGTGAAATTCATGACGTCCCACAGGCCGATGAAGAAGCTGGCGATGGGGTTGCGACGCGGCAGAGGTGGGGGATTCATCGACATTCCATGTGAGGCGTGTTGCACAGCAGGATACGCATAACCACACAGGCCAGCATGGCCTTTAAGTAAGGGGGTACGCCTGGTTGATGAGGCGCTGGTTGCTCACCCGCAGACGCCAGCCCAGCAGCACGGCGGCCACGGTCAGGCCCATGATCAGGCCGACCCACATGCCCTGCGGGCCCCAGCCCAGACCCAGCCCGAAGCCGGCCCCCAACGGCATGCCCACGCCCCAGTAGGCGAACATGGCGATGAACATCGGCACGCGCGTGTCCTTGAGCCCGCGCAAGGCGCCGGCCGAGAGCACCTGGATGCCATCGGGAATCTGGAATGCGGCGGCATACAACAACAGCGCCGAAGCCAGCGTGGCCACCGCAAGGTCGTCGGTATACAGGCGCACCACCGCGTTGTGGCCGAGCAGCAGGCCGGTAATCGACACCAGCTGGGTGACCATGACGATGGCAAAACCGGCCCAGGTGGCGCGGCGCACGCCCAGCGGATCGTTGCTGCCCACGGCATGGCCCACGCGCACGGTGGTGGCCTCGGCCACGCCCATGGGGATCATGAAACACAGCTGCGCCACGTTGATGGCGATCTGGTGGGCACTGGCTTCGGTGGCACCAATGCGGCCGATCAACAGCGCGGTGATGATGAACAAACCGCCTTCCATCAGCACGGTGATGCCGATCGGCAGGCCGGTACGCAGCAGGTCCCAGATGGCACGCCAGCGCGGCAGCTCGAAGTGGCTGAACAACTGCAGGTGCGCGAAGCGCTTGGTGGTCCACAGGTACGTGGCAAAGCACAGCGCCTGCACCCACATGGTCACCGACGAGGCGATGCCCAGGCCTTCGGCGCCCATTTCCGGGAAGCCGAACTTGCCGTTGCACAGCGCATAGCCCAATGGCCCAAGCACCAGCAGCCCGCCAAAGCCGATCAGCATGGTGGGCAAGGTCCAGTGCATGCCCTCACTGAGATAGCGCATGCAGAAGTACAAGGTCAGCGCCGGCACGCCCCAGCGGATGGCGTGCAGGAAATCGGTGGCCCCGGGCACGATCTCCGGGGCGATGCCGAAGGCCGGCAGAAAGGCCGGCACCACGCTCAGAAACAGGAACATCAACGCGCTCAAGCCCACGCCCAGCCACAGCGCTTGGCGGAACAGCGGGCCGATTTCACGGTCGCGCCCTGCCCCGTGCAACTGCGACACCGACGCGGTCAGCGAGATCAGGGTGCCGATCGGCACCAGCATCGGCAGCCAAAGCAGTGCCGTGCCGATGCTGACGGCGGCAAAGGTGTCGGTGCCGTGGTGTCCGGCAATGGTGTTGTCGACAAATGCGATCAGACCGGTGGAGATGTGGCCAAGCACCAAGGGCAAGGCGAGCAGACCAGTCGTCCGCACTTCCTGCAGGAAGCGCGGCGTAGTGTGAGAAGTAGGCATAGAACAGATAGCGCAGACTGCGGACGGCGCGGAAAGCGCGCGGATGCCGGGTTGCGGAGTGTGCGCATTCTACCGTGGCAGGGCCGTGACTTCGCTGCCCCGCCGATGAACGGCCCGCCGGTGTTTCAGCGGGTCACGCGCTGCTGCAGCCACGCGCCGCGCTGGGCCGGTGCAAGCGCCAGCAGCTGGTCGCGCAGGGCGGCCCGCTCCTGCGGCGGCGTGCGCTGGGAGATGAGGCTGAGCTGTTCCAGCTGGACCGCGTCGAGTTGATGCAGCAGTGCCAGCATCGGCTCGCGCTGCTCGGCAGGCAGATAGCCCAGCAGCGGTTGCAGCTTGGCGTACAGCGCTCCCAGGCGCGGGCCCAGCAACCAGCCATCGCGGTGCATCTGGTCCATGCCCATGAACTGCCCGCGCAGGTTGTCGCGCTGCGCCGCCGGCATCGCCGCCAACGCGGCCGCAGCGTGCGCGATGCGTTGGCGCTCGGTATCGGGCAATACCCGCCAGGCCGCGTAGCGGGCACGCAATTCGCGCTTGGCCTGCGGCGTCATGGCCGACCACGTCGCTTGCGGTGCCTGCACCTGTGCAGAGGCGGCATTGCCTTCCACAGACGCCGGCAACGCCGTGGGCGCTGCCGCCTGCGCGACCAGTGCGACGCCAAGCAACAGCGGCGCGCTCAGCCAGCGGCAATCAACCTTCGGCATCCACCGTCTCCAGTGCGGCACCGGCCGGTTCCGGGCGGCTGGGCTGCGGCTGGGATTCGTCTACCGGTAACGGACCGCCTGCGGCGTACCACGCCAGAAAATCCGCATCACCTGCCAGCGCCAGTTGTGGATCGGCCAGCATGGCGGCATCGGCTGCGGCATTGGCATCCTGGCCCGGGGCCATCGGGGTGCTGGTGTCCGGCAGTTCTTCCACCTGCACCGGGCCGGTGTCGCTCAGCCCGTTGCCACCCTTGCCATCCACCGCCGCAGGTGCCTGCCCGCGCCACCACCACAGGGCGACCACGGCCAACAGCAGCAGCGGCACGCACAGCAACAACCAGGTGCGCAGGCCCCAAGGGGCGCGTTGGCGTTGGCGGCGGCGTGGAGCGGGCTTGCGACGGTCATCGTTGAACTTCAGGGTCGGCTCCGGGGCCGGCTTGGTAGGCAACACACCGCCGATCACCGACTCACGCAGTTGCTCCAACTGCTGCAGGCGCGGCTGCGACAGGTCGCGGATACGTGCTTGCGCCTCTTCGGCGAGTTGGCGCCAGCCTGCAGCGTCGGGGTAACCCTCGGCATCACGTGGGCAGGCGCCAGCCAATGCCTGGCGATACGCGTCCACCTCGACCCCAAGCACCGCGGCGGCGGCCGGCTCGTCCAGGCCGGCGCCGATACGCAGCAGCATGGCCAAACGCTCAGCCGGGGCCAGCACTTCCAGGTGTGCCACCGGCGCCGACCAATGCCCCCCGGCCGGCGGTGCCAGCAATTGCGGTGTGCTGCACAGCAGGCCCCAGAAACGTGCCGGCCAATCGGCCATCTGCAAGTTGGCGGCGTGGCCCACAAAAGCACGCATGGCCACGGCCACTGCGCGCTCGGCCACAAACGGGTCGCCGGACTGCAGTTCAGCAACAACCAGCGCGCGGCGCTCGACACCACGAAGGAAGGCAGACAGCGCATTGGCTGCAGCCGGGGAAAGCGAAGCGGGAACAGCCGTCATGTGAACTCCATCATCCCCGGAATGATACCCAGCGCGTTCCGGGCTGCGACGCCTGCACGTGGCCTTCACGGCGCCTGGCCGAGGCGTCTGCCGTAAGTTGTGCACAGCGTCAATACCCTGTAACAAACACTTCGCATGGAGACAGGCACAGCGACGTTTCGTTTTTGTTTCACGGCCAACCCATTGATTAAATTGAACTATTCAATGTGGCTATTTTTTGTCCAAGTTGACCCTGAGGCTTGAACCGTCGTCCAAAGCGCGTGGAGCACAATGGTCACCCACAGAGTTATCCACAGCAAATGTGGATAAGCCAAAAACCCCAAGCAGGGCCTACGTTTACGCGCCATTTATGCAAGTGTTCACAGCAACACAACGCAAGGCCATGAGCGCTGAGCCCGTGCCCGCTGGCGCTACACTTCCGCCATGCCTGCTTGCCCCACCCTGCGCATCGCCCTGCCGGTGCCGCTGCCACAGCTGTTTGATTACCTGCCGCCCGAAGGCAGCCCGCCGCCCTCCAGCGACGATGTCGGCCGCCGCCTGCGGGTGCCGTTTGGCCCGCGCGAGCTGGTGGGTGTGGTCGAGGGCCTTGGCCAGGCAGAGGACGGCGCCCCGCTGCGTGCGGCCCTGGAATGGCTGGACCCCGCGCCGCTGATCGGCGGCGAGCTGGCCAGTTCGCTGCACTGGCTGTCGCGTTACACCCACGCTCCCTTGGGAGAAGTGATTGCCACCGCCCTGCCGGCACCCTTGCGCCGCGGCGAGGCGTTGCCTGACACCCACGGCTGGGCTTGGACGCTGACTGCAGCCGGCCATGAGGGCTTGGCCAAGCTGCGTGCCGGCACCCGCCCGCAGCGCCTGGCCACCCTGTTGCAAGCCGGCGCGGTCAACGAAGACCTGCTGGATGACCAGCTCGACGACTGGCGCAGCGCCGCCCGCGCACTGACCAAGCGCGGCTTCGGCGAGCGGGTGGATGTGCCGGCGCTGATTCCCCAAGCCGACACCCGCCCCGGCCCAACCCCCAACCCGCAGCAGCAGACCGCCATCGACGCCATTGTCGGTAGTGAAGGTTTCCAACCATTCCTGCTGGACGGCGTGACCGGCAGCGGCAAGACCGAGGTCTACCTGCGGGCGATCAGCCATTGCCTGCAGCAGGGCCGGCAGGCGCTGGTGCTGGTGCCCGAGATCGGCCTGACGCCGCAGATGCTGACGCGCTTCCGCAGCCGCTTGGGAATCCCGGTGCATGCGTTGCATTCGGGCTTGAACGACAACGAACGCGCACGCGTATGGGCAGCGGCCTCGCGCGGCGAAGCGCGGGTGATTGTCGGCACCCGCTCGGCCATTTTCACGCCGTTGCCGCAGGCCGGCCTGCTCGTGATCGATGAGGAACACGACGGCAGCTACAAGCAACAGGACGGCATCCGTTACCACGCGCGTGATTTCGCGCTGGTACGCGGCAAGGCGTTGAACGTGCCGGTGGTGCTGGGCAGCGCCACGCCGTCGCTGGAGTCACTGCACAACGCGCGCAGCGGGCGCTACACACACCTGCGCCTGCAGCAGCGCGCCGGTGATGCCAAACCGCCGGGCGTACGCGTTTTCGACGTGCGCAAACGGCCGCTGCAGGATGGCTTGTCGCCGGAAGTGCTCACCGGAATCGCGCAGCACCTGAAGGCCGGCAACCAGGTGCTGGTATTCAAGAACCGACGCGGTTACGCGCCGGTGCTGCTGTGTCACGACTGCGGCTGGACCGCGCCGTGCAAACGCTGCAGCACACCGTTGCACAGCACACCGATGACCGTGCACGGTGGCGGTCGTCGTCTGCAGTGCCATCACTGTGGTGCGCGCCAATCGGTGCCGCTGGCCTGCCCCGACTGCGCAAGCCTTGCCCTGCAACCACAGGGCATCGGCACCGAACGCTTGGAAGAGCGGCTGCTGCAGTTGTTTCCCGACTACCCGGTGCTGCGCATCGACCGTGGCACCACCACACGCCGTGACGCCTTGGAACAGACGCTCGCCAGCCTCGGCGAGCAACCGGGCATCTTGGTTGGCACGCAGATTCTGGCTAAAGGCCATGACCTGCCCAAGCTGACCCTGGTGGTGGTCGTCGGTATTGATGAAGGCCTGTTCTCTGCCGACTTCCGCGCCAGCGAAAAACTCGCGCAGCAGTTGATTCAAGTGGCCGGGCGCGCCGGCCGTGCAGAGCGTCCCGGTGAGGTGTGGTTGCAAACGCATCACCCGGACAACGCGCTGCTGCATACGCTGGTCAACGGCGGCTACCACGCCTTTGCCGAGGCCGAGCTACTGCAGCGTGAGGCAGCAGGCTTTCCCCCGTTCGCACACCTGGCGCTGATGCGTGCCGAGGCCAAACAGGTGGAGCAGGCCAATGAATTTCTGGCGGCGGTGAAACAGTTGATTCCCGCGCAGAACAGCGTTGAACGTTTTGGGCCGATGCCGGCACCTATGCCACGGCGTGCTGGGTTTCAGCGTACGCAGTTGTTGCTGTCGGCCGAACAACGGCGGCCGCTGCATGGCGTTTTGGATACGTTGATGACGCAGATTTACGCATTGCCACAAGCGCGACGCGTGCGCTGGTCGCTGGATGTGGACCCCATGGATCTTTATTGAGGCTGCTGCGAACAGCGCCCTCACCCCAACCCCTCTCCCGCTGGCGGGAGAGGGGCTCAGAACACGTCAGCTGCAAGGACACTAGCCCCTCTCCCGTAAACGGGAGAGGGGCTCAAAATGCATCGTCTGCCTGGACACCAGTCCTTCTCACGCCTGCGGCAGCGGGGGTTGGGTGAGGGCAGCGTTGCTTCGCAGCCTTACCAGGTCTTCCGCAGCGGGTGGGCTTCGGTGTTGAAGACCACGCCGTCAAAATCCAGCGTTTTGGCCGGTGCGAACAGCAGGTAGTAGTACTTGAAGGTCTCGGCAAACAGGAAGCTCTCCATCGAGTCGTCCTTCTCCTTGCTGCGCACATCCTTCAACGCAGCGAACCCGTGTTCGGTGCGGGTGTGCTTGACGAAGTCCTCGAAGAACTCCTTGCCCATGCCGCGATAACGCGCGTCGCCGGTGTAGTGATGCAGGTAGTACGCCGACTCCACAATTTCCGGGCGCAGTGCGTAGCTGGGCGAGCGCACTTCCATTGCCGCGTAATCCAGCGACTCCGGCTCGATGCCGTGCAGGCGCCACATTTTCAGGTTGGATTCCTGCAAGCGCTTGGCGCGGTCCAGATCACCACCCAATGCCAGCAGGCCCGGCATGAAGGCATCCAATGCGCCATAGGTGGTGGAGGTACGCGTGCCCGTGTCCATGTCGGCATGGCCGTACCACAGCTCACCGTCACGCACCTCATCGGCCAGGTACTGATTAACCGGGCCGATGCTCTCCTCCCACACGCGCTTGCAGTCTTCGTCGCCGAACAGGTTCCAGCACTTGAGCAGGTACTCGTAGTACGAATCGATGCCACCGGCGATGGAGGCATCCTTGTTGGTCCACTCGCCGGTTTCAACGTTGATGTTCAAACCCACCAGGCCGATCTTGGAACGGCGGTTGTGGGTTTCCATCAACGCGCGCTTGGCTTTGTCGTAGTACACCTGCTTGCCGGTGAGCTTGGCCAGGGTGCCGAATTCCAGCAGCAGCGTACCGGTCTCGGCCGGGTTGCTGATCTTGCCGCTGGTCTTGCCGGTACGCAGGTTGACGTGGGTGTAGGGCAGGCCGGTGGGGCTGTCGAACACCGGCGACAGACGCGTGCCCAGGTCGTCGGCGAGCTTGAGCAGACGCTCGTCGTTGGTCATCTGGTAGGCCGACAGCAGACCACCGAGCAGACGGATGGTGACCTCGAAGTTCTGCACGTCGATGTCCTGGTCGAACGACAGCTGGCTGACGATCAGCTCACGTGCTTCGTCGGCTTCCTTGTCCAGGCCGAGCAGCAACAGTGTGTCCAGTGCATCCACCGGCGACATCAGCAGCGGCACCGGGTACCAGTCGCGCGGCTTGCCGCTGAGCGGTTTGAGATCATCGTGGCCCTTGGCGTACTGCATGTAGCCCTGCCATGCGTGACGGGTGGCCTCGCGCACCTGCTCAGCCATACGTGCGGCTTCGGCGTCGTCCACTGCCAGCACCTCAGCCAGCGCGGCCGGGGTTGCTGTCGAGGCGGGCGCGGCAGCGGGGGCAGCAGCATCAGGCGAAGTTGAATTGCTGCAGGCGCTGAGCGCCAGCATCACGGCGACTACCAAGGGGGCACTACGCAGGGCACGGGTCATCATGGGTTCCTCTGGATGGAAGCGTTGTCTTGCGATGAACGGAAGTGAGATGAAGCAGGAGCAGCGTGCAGTACCTGGCCCAGGTGGTTCAGGCGCAGCGCAGCACGCAGGGTGGACAGATCGGCGCGGCTGCGCACGACCACGTCATGAGGGTGGCCGGGCAACACGTCCAATGCATTGTCATCGAGCTGTGCGGCAGCGGTTCCAAAATCAATCCACAGCGCACGGGCAAGCGTTGCGCTGCTCAAACGCAGGCGGTAATGGTCGCCTTCAGCAGTCAGCTCGGCCTGTACCGGCGTGACCGACAACACCTGATTCTTGGCCGCTGCAAAGTAAACGATGCGCTGTGCCAGCAGCGTTTCGCCATTGAACAGTTCAAACACGGCAAACGTGCGTTGCGGATCTGCACCCTTCAACAAGTCAGCGTCGCTGAAGCGGGCGAACGCTGTTGCTGCCAGCGGCGCCAAGCGCACCGCGTGCTGTTGTCGCTGCAGTACGCGGCCATCGAAATCCATCACCCGGTAGCGCAGTTGCGCATCCACCGCGGTTTGATTGTCGTTGAGCAGACTGATGCGTGTTTCCTGTGCATCGCGCAATGCCGCCACCGTCACGTCGGCGAAGAAACGCCGCGCATGAAAATGCAGCGCCTTCCAGTTGCCGAAGTAATCCAGGCTGGACCACGACGCACCCGGCCACACATCGTTGAGCTGCCAGTACAGCGAGCCCATGGTGTACGGCTGCGACGCGCGGTGATGCAACGCGGCCAGTGCAATGCCCTCGGCCTGCATCACCTGGCTGAGGTAAATGAAGTCGGCAAACGTGCGCGGCGTGCCGTATTCCATTTCAATGTAATGCAGCAGTCGCTCGTTGCCTTTGCCGGCCATGAACTTCTGATGGGCGCGGATGACCTCGCCATCGATCTGCTGCTCCTGCGGCCTTGCGAAGGCATCGACGGTGGACAGTTGCGGCCACGCCTGCAGGCCGTACTCGGACATGAAACGCGGGGTCTCGCGCAGATACGCCGTGACCGGCAGCGCCGGGCCACCCCAGACATCCCAATAGTGTTTGTCGCCGCGACGCGAATCGTTGGCCTTGCTGTCCAGGTCGTTACTCGGTGAGCTGGACCAATACGGCACGCCCAGCGCTTCTTCGGCCACCACCTTGCGCAGGTCATTGCCGAACAACTCCACATAGCCCTGCCACACCTTCGTAGCGAAGGCAGGATCGGCCTCGGTCAATTGTTTGCCGTGGCCCCAATCCTTCCACGCGGTTTCTTCTTCGTTGTTGCCACACCACAGCACGATGCTGGGGTGATGGCGCAGGCGGCGGATGTTGTCGCGCGCTTCGGCCACCACATTGCTGCGGAACGCCGGGTCATAACCGGGCTGCATGCCGCCGCCGAACATGAAATCCTGCCAGACCAGCAGGCCCAGCTCATCGGCGATGTCGAAGAACGCATCATCCTCGTAATAGCCGCCGCCCCAGTTGCGCAGCATGTTCATGTTGGCATCGCGCGCGGCCTGCAGATCGCGACGTAGGCGCTCGCGCGTTACCCGCGCCGGGAACGCATCAAACGGAATCACATTCGCGCCCTTGGCAAACACCGGCACGCCATTGATGACGAAAGCAAAGCCCTGCCCGCCGTCGGCATCTTCGTGGCGACGTAGTTCCACCGTGCGCAGCCCGGTGCGCAGGCTGGCCTGGTGTTCAGCATCGCGGCCGCCGTCCACGCGTGCCTGCACGGTGTAGCGGTCCTGCGCGCCATGGCCCACCGGCCACCAGCGGCGCGGCTGGGCGATATGCAGCGGAAGCTGCACGGTGTTGTCGCCGGGCTGCAACGTGGCGTCATGGTTGAGCTGTGCAACGCGCTTGCCATCCGGGTCCAGCACATCGACCACGATCTTGGCCTTGCCTGCTCCGTTGGACTGCTCCAACTGCAACAGCACACTCAACTCGGCGCGCTGGGCATCCAGTGCATCGGTACGCACGGCCAGGTCGGTGATGCGGTTGTCGTCCCAGCTGTGCAGCTGCACCGCACGCCAGACCCCGGCGGTCACATAGCGCGGGCCCCAATCCCAACCGAAGTGATAGGCCGGCTTGCGCACGAAGTTGCCGACCATCGCGTCCTTGGGCTCGTCGCCATAGGGCGAGGGATAGTTGCCGGCAATCTTGTGCGGCATGGCCTGCACCTGCGGCAGCAGCGTGCCGATGGGCGAGCGGAACACGATGAGCAGTTCATTGCCCTTGGCACGCAGCTGTCCATCGGTACGCGCGCTCCAGGTGCGGTGCGCGTTGTCGGCCTGCAACAGCGGCACGCCGTTGAGGCTGACCTGCGCAAATGTATCCAGCCCGTCAAAACGCAGTGCGCTGTGGCGTTTGTTCAACGTTGCAGCGTCCACATCGAAGCGCGCGCGGTATTCCCAATTGCCCAGCCCAATCCACTGCAGCCCGGCTTCGGCCGCGCCCACGTAGGGGTCGCCGATCACACCGGCCGCCATCAGGTCGGTATGCACGCTGCCGGGCACCTGCGCCGGGCGCCATGTATCCATGCCAGGGTGCGCCTGCAACTGCGCATCGCCCGGCAGCAGCCGGAAACTCCACTGCGCCTGCAACGGTGCGGCCGACGTCACGCTGGACAACAGACACAGCATGCCCGCCAACAGCACCCGCAGCCGCCGTGCCGACAGTGCTTGTATCGATCCAAATTCAATGACGAACTGCTGCATCACATACTCCTTTCGCCGCCGTTGCCGCTGCCGATGCGCCGGGACTCAGCCCGGCACGCCCTCGCGCACCACGTTCAACACTTCGTGGCAGGCGCCCATGGTGTGGTAGTCGGTCTTGCCTGCCGGGCTCTTCTCGTCGCTGTACTTGCGGTTGTCCGCGTCGAGGATGCGGAACCACGCGCCGTATTTGTGATCCACCAGGTGCGTCCACGAATACGCCCACAGGCGCTCGTACCACTGCCAGTAGCTGGCATCGCCGGTGCGCTTGGCCAGCAGCGCGGCAGCGGCCAGCGATTCGGCCTGCACCCAGAAATACTTGTCGTCGTCGCAGACAAAACTGTCGCTGCCGATGGCCGCACCGTCCATGCCGGGCTGGCGGCGCGCCTGCGGTGCGAAGCCGTAATACAGGCCACCGCGCGCTTGGTCCCATGCATTGGCCATGGCTGTATCAAACAGATGCCGTGCGGTCGGCACCAGCCAATCGGCCTGGACGTGGCGGTCCAGAATCATCAGCAGCTTGGCCCATTCGGTCTGGTGGCCGGGCTGGAAACCCCACGGGCGGAACAGGTGCTTGGGATTGTCGAGGTTGTAATCCCAATCAATGTTCCACTCGGTGTCGTAGTGCTCCCACACCAGCCCACCGGCCTTGGCGGCTTGATGGCGGGTCATGTTGTCGGCCAGCTGCAGTGCGCGATCGAGATAGCGCTGCTCACCGCTGGCCTCGAACGCGGCGAGCATGGCCTCGCACATATGCATGTTGGCGTTCTGGCCGCGGTAGCCGGTGAAGTTCCACTGCGCATCGGCCTCGTCACGGTAAAGACCGTACTGGGGCTCCCAGAAATGGTGCTCCAGCAGCTGCCAGGTTTCATCCATCCACACGCGGCCCTGCTCGATGCCGGCCTTCAACGCACAGCTGTAGGCCAGCAGCACAAAAGCCACGCCGTAGCAGTGGTTCATGTCGTCCTCGACCTTGCCCTCGCGCAGCGTCCACGCATAGCCGCCGGTGGCGGGGTTGCGGTGCACGTTGCGCAGGTAATCCACGCCATGCTTGACCGCGTCCAGATACTCGGCATTGCCGTATTCGCGGTAGGCCATGGCGTAGTTGAAGACAAAACGCGTGCTGCTCACCAGGTGGCGATGGGTGGCGTCATAGACGCTGCCATCGTCACGGTAGTAATGAAAAAAGCCCCCCTGCGGATCAATGCAGTGCGGGTGATAGAAGGCCATCGTGTCGGCGATATGCGCGCGCAGGAAAGCCGGGGAGCGGAAGTCGGGAGTGCGGGTATTCATGCGATGACATCCTGTTGCTGCAACAGTTGCTGCACTTCGTGCAGGCTGGGCATGGCGGCGAAGGCGCCCTTGCGGGTAACGGCCAACGCACCCACGGCGGCGGCAAAGCGCAGTGTTTCGGTAATGGCCTGCGGGTTTTCGCAGAACGCGGCAAAGCCCTCGCCGGCACCGCCGCGCTCACCCAATCCCACCAGCACGCCGCCGACAAATGCATCCCCGGCGGCAGTGGTATCCACTGCATCCACCTGGAAACTGGGCACCTCGCCACTGGCCTGACGCGTGTACCAGCGCAGCATGCCGGCACCGTCGGTAACAATCAGCCAGCGCGTGCGCGCACCCAGCAGGCGCCTCAGCACCTGCACCTCACCGTCGTCCCCAAGCGGTTGCGCAAGGTAGTCCAGCTCCTCACGCGACAGCTTGACCAGCTCGGCACGCTCAAGCGCCTGCCACAGCCGCGGCGTGGGGTCGACATCCGCCGGCCACAACGCCGGGCGCAGGTTCAGATCCAGGCTGACCACCGCACCGGCCGCGCGTGCGCGGTCCATGCCGGTGAACGTCGCTTCGGCGATGGCCGGCTCGGTCAGGCTGTTGGAACAGACATGGAAGCAGGCGGTCTGCTCGAAGCAGGCTTCATTGAAGTGCTCGCTGCGGAACAGCAGGTCCGCCGCCGGTGGACGATAGAAACTGAAGCTGCGCTCGCCGCTGGCATCCAGTGCGACGAAAGCCAGCGCGGTTTTTGCCGCATCCGTACGGACGATGCAATCGGTGGCGACGCCGGCCTGCTCCAGGCTTTCAACCAGGAAGTCACCAAACATGTCGCGGCCCAGCATGCCGGCGAAGTGGCTGCTGGCCCCCAGGCGCGCGGCCGCCACTGCGACGTTGGCGGGGGCACCGCCGGCGTACTGCAGGAACGCGCGCGGAGTGTCCGGCGTTGCCGGTGGCTGCGCCAATAGATCGATCAAAATTTCGCCGAAACAAACAATCTTGCCCATCTGGCCTCAGCCTCCTTGGCCGTTGCCGGTACCGGGGCGCGAGCCCACCAGTCCGTAAAAAATGACGTAGCCGTAGCAGAGCAGCGGCACGATGAAGGAGTAATGCAGGCCAATGCGGTCGGCCAATACGCCCTGCAACAGCGGTATCAACGCGCCACCCACAATGGCCATGATCAGCAGGCTGGAGGCCTTGTTGGTGAGCGGGCCCAGCCGCTCGATGCCCAGCGCGAAGATGGTCGGGAACATGATCGAGTTGAACAGGCCCGTGGCCACGATGCAGTACAACGCCACCTGCCCGGACGACATCAAGGTCAGCGCCAGCAACACGATGTTGGCGACCGCAAAACCAGACAGCAGCCTGCGTGGCGAATAACGCACCAGCAACGCCGAGCCGGCAAAGCGGCCGATCATCGCACCGCCCCAATACGCCGACACGTAGTTAGTGGCCTGTTGCTCGGTGAGCCCACCGATTTCCGGTAGCGATAGATAGTTGACCAGGAAGCTGCCGATGGATACTTCCGCGCCCACGTAGAAGAAGATCGCCAACACGCCGAAAAACACATGCGGCTTGCGCAGGGCATCAAACAGCGTGTGGTGGCTGGTATCGGCCTGCTCGGTGGCCTCGGTCAGCGACGGCAGGCGGAACAGGTACACAAACACCGCCAGCAACATCAGCGTGATCGCCAGGCCAACATACGGGCCCAGCACGGACTGCGCTTCAGCGGCGCGGTATGCGATTTGTTCGGCTGCGGGCAGTGCGGCGATCTGCTCGCCGCTTTTTACGGTGGTGCCGAGGATCAACAAGCCGCCAAACAGCGGCGCCAGTGTGGTGCCCAGCGAGTTCAGCGCCTGCGCAAGCGTGAGCCGGCTGGACGCGGTCTGCTCCGGCCCCAACAAGGCGACGTAAGGATTGGCGGCTACCTGCAGCACGGTAATGCCGGTGGCCAGGACAAACAGCGAGGCCAAAAATGCCTCATAGATCCGCAGCGACGACGCCGGCCAGAAACCCAACGCACCAATGCCGGCGATCACCAGGCCGGCGACGATGCCGTTCTTGTAACCCAGGCGTGCCACCAACCGGCCCGCCGGCAACGACATCAGGAAATACGCACCAAAAAAGGTGAACTGCACCAGCATCGCGCGGGTGTAATTCAACTCGAACACCGCCTTCAGGTGCGGAATCAACACATCGTTGAGGCTGGTCAAAAAGCCCCACATGAAGAAGATGGTGGTGGCCACCGCCAAGGCCATGCGCGGGTTGACCACCGAGGCGGACGAGCCGGTCGTTTTCAGCGGTGTTGTGGGTATCGCCATGCGCGTTGCGCCTCGGTGCGGTGATGTGGAGGAAAGGGTTTGAGCGTCAGGCAGGCCGCGCCGCACTACTCTCGCGGATGCGCAATTGCACCGGTGCAACGGTGCGCATCGGCGGTGCGTCGGGGTTGTCCAGCCGTTGCAGCAACAACGCAGCTGCTTGGCGACCCCGTTCGCGCGGGTCGGCGGTCAAGGTCGTCAGCGGCGGCACCGCGACGGCGGCTTCGGAAATATCATCGAACCCGGTGACGGCGAAATCGCCACCCGGGCGGATGCCACGCGAGGTCAGGCCCAGCATCAGGCCAAGCGCGACGGTGTCGTTGTAGCAGACCGCCGCGCTGGGGCGCTGCTCACTGTTGAACAGTTCGCCGGTGCGCGCGGCGGCTTCCAAGCGATTGGGGGCCGATTCAATCAACCATTCCGCGCGCGCCGACAAGCCGGCCTCGCTCAATGCCTGCTGGTAACCGGTGCGACGCTGCAGGCACGAACTGGATGCAGCGTGTCCGCCGAAGAAGGCGATGTCACGATGCCCGCGTTCGATCAGGTGACGCGTCGCCATGTACGCGCCGTGCTGGTTGTCCAAGGTGAGGAAATCCCATTCGGCACCTGCCAGCTCACGGTTGAACAGCAGCACGTTGGCATGCACGCCCAACACCTGCGTCAGCGCCTGTGTGTCGCTGCCTTCTGCCGGCGACAGAATGAAACCGGTGGGGGTGTGTTCCATCAACGTGGACAACACCGCCTGCTGACGCTCCGGCGATTCGCCGGTGCTGCCCAGCAGGGTGACATAGCCCTTGCCGCCGAGCGCCTCATCCACGCCCGATGCAAACTCTGCGAAGAACGGGTTGGAGAGGTCGTTGATGACCAGCGCGATGGATGAGGACGTGCGCCGGCGCAGGTTGGCCGCCGTGCGGTTGTACACATAACGCTGGCGGCGCAGCTCGGCTTCCACCTTGGCGCGCGTATCGACATTGACCAGCGGGCTGCCCCGCAGCACCAGTGACACGGTTGCCCGCGACACGCCCACCGCCTGTGCGATATCGGTGACGGTGACCGCCCGCTTTTCAGCCTTGCGCACGCCCTTGCTGGCGCCTGGAGATTTCTCGTTCATTGCATCCGCTGGTCTGTCTGAGTGCGCCAAGCCTAATGGATCGCCGGTGAGCGCATCGGCACCCGGCAATGGCTTCGCTGACTTGGCGCGCTTGTCCATCACTTCAAGCTGCTACCCGGTGTGGCGCAGTAGGAAACCGGCAGATCGGCCACCTCAGTGCCCCAGCCCTGCTCCGGTGCCTGCGCGCCCAGCGCAAAGTTCACCGTGCCGCCGTTGCGCAGCTGCGCCCAGTCCAGCCACACCTGCGGCTGCGGCTTGCCGTTGAACTGCACGCTCTGGATGTATTGCAGGCTGCGGCCATCAGCACCGGGAGCCTGCAGCGTCAGCGTGCGGCCGTTGCCCAGCTTGACCTGCGCATTGCTGAAACGCGGCGCATGCAGCAGCAGTTCGCCACTGCCCGGCACGGCGGGGTACAGGCCCAACGCACTGAACAGGTACCAGGCCGACATCGTGCCCAGGTCGTCATTGCCGGTCACGCCATTGGGCGCATTGGTGAACAGCTGCTGCGCGGCGCGCACCACGGTGGCGGTCTTCCACGGCTGGCCGATCAGCGTGTACATCCACGGCGAATGCAGGTCCGGCTCATTGTTCGGGTTGTAGCGGTATTGGTTGTAGTAGCTGTACGGCCCCACTACCCACTCCTTGCGCGCGGCGGAGAGCGGTGCTTTGAGCAGCTCGTCGTAGGCGAAGAAAGCATCCAGACGCTGCCCGGCCTTTTCACGGCCATGCATGGCCGTCACCAGGCCCGGCACGTCCTGCTGCGCCAGCCACTGGTATTGCCAACCGGTGCCTTCGTGGAAGCCATGCTGCGAACGCGGGCTGTAGTGGCCATCGGCCGGCGTGTACCACTGCCCGCCTTCCGCGCGTGGACGCGGGAAACCACTCATGCCGGTCTCGGCATCGCGCACCTGCGCATCCCACACTTTGTGCCAGTTGCCACCGCGTTCGCGCAGGGTTTTGGCATCGTCGGCATGACCCAGGCCATCAGCCATCTGCGCCAGTGCGCAGTCGGCCAAGGCGTATTCCAGCGTGGCCGAGCCGCCATGGTGCGGGTCAACGTCCATGCCCTTGGATGGGAATGCACGGTCGTAGGCGACATAGCCATTGGCCAGATAACTGGCATTGCCCGAGCGCCCGGCAAAACGAGAGTTCATCGGCGGCATCGAGAACGCATTGCGACGCAGCGCGTTCCACGCATCGGCTTCGCGGCCATCCAGCGCGCCAAAACGCCACAAATCCACCAGGAACGGCGTCACCGGATCGCCGGTCATGATGTTGGTTTCAAAGTTGGCATAGCCCCAACGCGGCAACCACCCCCCTTGCTCGTCGATGGCCAACACACTGCGGCCGATATCGCGCGCCACGTCCGGGCGGGTCATCGCCAACCACTGATTCTGTGTGCGGTAGGTGTCCCACAGCGAGAAATACTCGTAGTACGTCCAACCATCCGCGCGATGGATGCCATCGTCATAGCCACGGTAGCGGCCATCGGCATCGCTACCGGTCATCGGCTGCAGCAGCGCGTGGTACAGCGCGGTGTACAGCACGGTGCGGTCGTCGGCATTGCCGCCCTGCACGCGCACGGCATCCAGTTCCTTGTTCCAGGCCTGTTGCGCGAGCGTGCGCATGCGGTCAAAGCCCATCAGCGCATTACCCTGCATGCCATCGGCACGCAGGTTGTTGCGCGCACCTTCGGCATCCACATGCGAGATGGCGCTGGTGGCGGTCACCGCGCGGCCATCGGCCAGGTCAAAGCTCAACCACGCACCGTTGGGCTTGAGCTCGCCTTCCATGCTGTGGCGCGCGTTGGGCAGGCCACCGCCTTCGCCCCAGGTGCCAAACGCCTTGAACGGCCGATCAAACTCAATGCGGAACCACGTGGTGTATTGGTGCCCGCCGCAGAAGCTTTTGGTCACCAGCTTGCCTTCCACCGCACGGTCACCGACCACGTCAACGACACTGCCGATCACCGAATGGCGCTCATTGGCCTGGCCCACATTGACCAACACGTGGCCCTGCCCGCTGCCGGCGCTGAAGGTGTAACGCTCGCTGGCCGCGCGGGTGCGCGCGGTGGCTTCCACATCGATGCCGCCGTAACTGGTGAGGCGCACCTTGTAGTAGCCCGCCTGCCCTACTTCGCCGTCGTGGCTGTAGCTGGACGCGTAGTTCTTGTGGTCGAACCGCTTGGCGTTGGCCGTGTCGAAATCACCGCCCGGGCCGATGCTGCCGGTGACCGGCAGTACCGACACCTGCCCGCCCTGTTCCCAGCAACCGGCACCGGAAATGAAGGAGTGCCCGAAGCCCCGGATCTTTTCGTCGTCATAGCGCCACCCGGCGTAATGGCTGCCGATGGGGCTGACCTGGATCAAGCCGAACGGCGCCGACGCCCCGGGAAAGGTGTTGCCGTCATCCTTGCTGCCGATGAAGGTATTGACCTCCCGCTCCAGCCCGGCAGGCGCAGCCTGCAGCAACGGCGCGAACGACAGCGCCAGCAGACAGGCCAGGCCCGCCAACGGGCGGCGCACGGGGTGAAAGGCGGGGGCAGACGGCATACGGCTCATGTGATGGATCCTGTGGGTCGATGTCGGTGAGGCGAGAGGGTGGCCCGGCCGAAGCCGGGCCGCTGATGCCGGGCCCATCCCAACCGGGACGGGGGAGAGAGTGCCGGGATCAGCAAGACAGCACGCAGCGCCTCCGTAAAGGGCAGGAAACAGCGCCGATTTGCAGCAAATGTGTACATATCATCGGGCTATCTCCCGAACGCGATGACTCAAACAGAGACAGGATTTTCATCCCTGAACGTCCCCCTGATGAATTTAGATCGATTTAAGTAAAGCATGAGAATTTCGACGGTTGCATTCTGCGGCGCAGCAATCAGGCGATCCGAAGGGACAGCCCCATCGCTTCGCTTTCGTTGCCGCTGCCTTCTTGCGCTAACCGGCGCGCACAACTGGCCGCTGGGCAATCGCACTCTGCAACGCGGCCAAGACGCCTGCGGCCAGCCCCGCCCCGCCGCGACAGACGCTTGTAGCCAGACCGCGCAATGGCTGCCCGCCAATCGCCGCGGCGCCCGCCATATTGCGCAGCAGCATGCGTCCGGGGGCCTGCTTGTGCTAAAAAATCAGCGCCAATCGTTTAGATCGATCCAAATAGACCGGACGCGATTGCAGGAGATGGAAAGGATGCGGTGGCCAGGTCTGCCACGGCCAACAGGCCGTACACCGGGCACGTCGTAATCAAACAAGAAGTCGGCTTCAATAATTAGATCGATTCAAGTTTCCACACCAGCTACGTATTCAATCCAGGAGAGGGGAATGAAACAGAACGCACGCACGCATGGCCGCGACACGTTGTCGGCCGCCATCGCCTTTGCGCTGTCAGCCGCCATGTTGCCGGCCGGCGCTTTCGCACAACAAGCCAGCACCGCAACGCCGTCGCCCAGCGCCACCACGCTGGACGCCGTCAACGTCACCGGCTACCGCTACGCCATCGAAAAAAGCCTTGAGCAGAAGCGCGACGCCAACGCCGTGGTGGAAATCATCACCGCCGAAGACGTGGGCAAGTTCCCCGACAAAAACGTCGCCGATGCACTGCAGCGCGTGCCGGGCGTGATCGTCACCCGCGACGGTGGCGAAGGTAAAAACGTCAGCGTGCGCGGCCTGTCCTCTGAGCTGACCCTGACCGAGTTGAACGGCAACTACGTGGCCACCGCCGAATCCAACGGCGACCCGACCCGTTCGTTCAACTACACCCTGCTGCCGGCGAACATGCTGGGCAGCGCCGAGCTGTTCAAGTCGCCGGAAGCGCGCATCGACGAAGGCGGTATCGGCGGCACGGTGATCCTGCATACGCGCCGCCCGCTGGACATGGAATCCAACACCGGCTTCGTCTCCGTCGAAGGCACTTGGGCCGACACCACAAAAAAGACCGACGGCCAGATCTCGGCCTCCTATTCGTGGCATGACAAGGACGACCGCTTCGGCGTGTTCGTCGGTTACACCGACCAGAAGCGCACCACCCGCACCATGGGTGCCAGCACCGAAGGCTGGTCCTGGTACGGCCGTGACGAAGGTGGCACTGCGGTTGACGTCAACGGCAACCCCTCCGACTTCAACTCCAACTGGTGGGGCGGCACCGGCTTCTACGATCAGAACGGCAAGTACTACACCGGCTTCATGATGCCGACCTCGGTGAACCTCGACGTCAAGGACGAGGAACGCGAGCGCAAGGGCGGCCAGATCACCCTCCAGTTCAAGCCGGTGGACAACCTCACCCTGACCGCGAACTACTTCCGCTTCGACCTGTCGCAGAACTCCCAGACCCACACCATCAAGGTGCCGGAATGGAACATCGCCCGCTATTGGGGCGACGGCAACTGGGCTGGCGGGCGGCTGCTCGATGGTCTGACCATGGACCCGAGCGGCACCATCGTCACCGGCGCCGACTACAGCAAGCACCCCGGCAAGGCCTACTATTGCAGCGAGACTGATGCTGCCGCCGGCGGCATGGCCCCGGGCGGCTGGGGCTCGGACGACTGCACCGTGCCCACCCCGCAGATCACCGGCAGCTACAACCTCGAAGAAGCACTGTCGCAGACCGTCGATTTCTCCGCCGAATGGCGCGGTGAATCGGTCGACATCGCCTTCAAGGGCGGCCGCACCTGGGCCGAGGGTGGCCCGTCGCTGCAGTTCTCGGTGCCGCTCAAGCCGCGCAGCCAGAATGCGGACGGCAGTTGGAACCTGGGCAACCTGGCCAGCTCCTGGAGCCTGACCGGCACACCGTCGATGGCGTTCTCGCCGGAACTGATGCAGAACCTGAAGAACGGCATCCTGCAGGTTGACCTCGGCTCCACCGGCTCGTCCTGGACCCGTAACACCAACCAGCAGAAGTTCGCCCAGATCGATACCACTTGGCACAACGATTCCGGCTTCCTGGAATCGCTGCAGTTCGGCGTCAAATACCGCGACGGCGGCATCCACCGCAGCACCGGCAACAGCTACTGGGCCTGCCCCGGCACCGACCCGAGTGACTACGGCAACCGCTACTGGAACGGCCGTTGCAACGACATCGCCCAGCAGTTCTCGCCGGACTTCATCTACGGCATGGGCAACTTGGCCGGCGGCATCAATGCAAGCGCGTTTCCGGCCATCAACTATCCGGCCTACATCTCGTATCTCAATAAAACCTACGGGCCGATGCAGACCCGCAACGAGGACAACTTCGTCTACAACGTGGACGAAAAGATCTACTCCACCTACCTGCAGGCCAATTTCCGTACCGAGCGCCTGCGCGGCAACGTCGGCGTACGCGTGGTCAGCACCCGCCAACACGCCGATTCCACCGACAAGGTCACCTCGTACAACGACTACTTCTACGACGACGCCAACGGCAACCCGCTGGCCTGCCAAGCCGGCGCGACGGTACCCGGTGGCGCACCCGCCGATACCTATTGCGGCACCGAAGGGTACTGGCGGCTCTCGGACGACCAGCAGCGCGAAGAGTCGTTCGCGGTCAGCGGCCTGGACCGCAGCTACACCGACGTGCTGCCCAGCTTCAACCTGGCCTACGACCTGACCGAGAACCTGCTGTTGCGCGCAGCCGCCTCCAAGGTGATCTCGCGCCCGAGCTACAGCAACATCGCCGCACCGGGCAACCTGGAATACTTCAGCCCTGAATACGTCAACGACCGCCGCCTCACCGGTGGCGCCAGCGAGCAGGGCTGGTACGGCTCGGGCAGCAACAAGAATCTGGAAGCCTACAAGGCCACCCAATACGACATCGGCGTGGAGTGGTACTTCCAGCCGGGCTCGGTGCTGGGCCTGGGCCTGTTCCGCAAGGACGTCAGCAACTTCTCGGTACCGGTGGTGCAGGACGTGACGCAGAACGTCGGCGGACAGAGCGTGGTCGTGCAGAACTACTCCACCACCGCCGGTGGTCGTGATGCGGTGTCGCAGGGTGTGGAGTTCTACGCGCAGCATACGCTGGACTTCGGCCTGGGCTTCCAGGCGAACTACACCTGGAACGACACCAACGAAGCGGCTATCACCCTGGAAGACGGCACGGCGATCGGCAAGTCACCGCTGGTTGGCAGCGCCGAGAACCAGGCCAACTTCACCGTGTTCTATGAAGTGGAAAAACTGCTGCTGCGAGCCTCTTGGAACCGCCGCGGAGAAGTGGTCCAGGGCCTGGTCAGCGGCCTGAACCTCTACCAGGAGCCCTACCAGCAGATCGACCTGAACGCCGCCTACAACGTCACCCCGGCACTGAGCTTGACTGCCTCGGTGTTGAACCTGACCAAGGAAGAGACGCGCACGCATCTTGGCAACGACACCAAGGCCCGTTTCTACTCCAACGGTTACGCGGGCCGTGTGGTCTATTTCGGCGTGAACTGGAAGTTCTAAGACCGTTGTAACCGTGCCCAGTGCACGGAGCTAATGAAAAGCCGCGCTGGCAACAGCGCGGCTTTTCTTTGCAGCTACCGCAAGAACCGACGCAAGCCGCTTTCCCTTCTCCCGCGTGCGGGGGAAGGTGCCCGAAGGGCGGATGGGGGCGCTGTTGCTGTTGTTGATGTGCTGCTACTGCTCTTCAACCAAAGCCAAAGCTGCCCTCACCCCAACCCCTCTCCCGCAAGCGGGAGAGGGGCTTCAAGCAAAGCTCCAAGCAAGGTCTCGAAAAGCATCGAGCAAACCACCAAACTCACCCCTCAACCCCTCACGTCAACGCGGTCATCACACCTCTGCGATACGCCGGCCGCTGTTGCAGCCGCTCATACCACGCAGCCAGATGCGGCAACTCCGGGCGTTGGATCGGCATCTCGAACCACGCATAGGCAAACGCACCCAGCGGAATGTCGCCCATCGCGAAGTCCTCGCCCGACAACCACGGCTGCCGCTCCAGTTCGGCATCGGCCAGCATCAACAACTCACCACAACGCAGCAGGGCGGCAGCTATGCGCACTTCATCGCGATCAGCCGGTGCGGTACGCAAGGTGCCCCAGAACAGATCACGGAACGGTACTGCAAACGTGGACGTGGTCCAGTCCATCCACTTCTCGCTCTGCGCACGTTGCACAACGTCTTCGGGATACAACGTGCCCAGCGCATAACGCGCACTCAGGTAACGCACGATCGCATTGGACTCCCACAACGGCAGGCCATGATCCTCGATCACTGGCACCAGCCCATTGGGATTCATCGCGCGGTACTCCGCTGTCTGCGTGCCACCAAACGCACCACCCACTTCGATGGATTCGTAGGGCAGGCCAATTTCCTCGGCGCACCACAACACCTTGCGCACGTTGCTGGAATTGCGGCGCCCCCAGATCTTCAACATCAACCCTGCTCCTCGATCAATCGTCCACTCAGTCTAGCGCTCACTACGCGCACTCTTGCGTGGCAGCGCGCGCACCGTCTGCACTTTGCCTACCTTCTTCAGTTCAAACAGACCAATCTCTTTGATCAGGTCGCTCAACTTGCGGTAGCCGTAGTTGCGCGAATCAAACGAAGCACGGTTGGCAATCTGATTGCCCACCGCACTGAGCATGGCCCAGCCCTGCTCATCGGCAGCGGCTTCCACTGCACCACGCAGCAGGTTGACCAAACGTGCATCACCGCGCAGGTCGCTGCCAGAGCGCGGCTTGATCGGTTCGGCCAACGCTGGTGCAGCCACGCCAGCTTCGGCACCCACTGTTGCTTGCGCGGGCGCTGCCGCATTTGCCGGCTCACTCGTTACTTCCGGCAACTCGGGCTCGGTGTTTCCCAGCGCTTCCAGGTAGATGAATTTCGAGCAGGCATTGACGAAGGCCAGCGGTGTTTTCTGCTCACCAAAGCCGTACACCTTCACGCCATCGGTCAGCAGCCGCATCACCAGCGGGGTGAAATCCGCATCGCTGGACACAATCGCAAACGCGTCCAGGTTGCGCGTGTACAGCAGGTCCATGCCATCCACCACCATCGCCATGTCCGAGGCATTTTTCCCCTTGGAATAAGCAAATTGTTGAATGGGACGAATGGCGAACTCATGCAGCACGCTTTCCCAGCCTTTCAGTCGTGGGTTTTTCCAGTCGCCATAGGCGCGGCGCACGTTGGCCACGCCGTAGCCGGCTACTTCCACCAGAATCTCGTCGATCTTCGATGCCGGCGCGTTGTCTGCATCAATCAACAAAGCAATTCGCTTCTCGGACTCGGACACGGTGCGCTCCATGACAAAAGACTGAGTACCAGTATCACCAATTCGTGTTCACGCCGTGTCACATGCAATCATCGTCGGCGCCCGTTCTTGCCATTGGCCGGCCCGCCGGCCCCGAGGAGAGTTCATGCCACACGACCCAGTGCCCCACCTGGTCATCGTCGGCGGTGGTTTCGCCGGACTGTGGGCCACCCGCGCCCTCGCAGATGCCCGGGTGCGCATCACCCTGATTGACCGGCGCAATCACCACCTCTTCCAACCGCTGCTGTATCAGGTTGCCACCGCCGGGCTGTCATCGCCGGATATCGCCGCGCCGCTGCGCCACATCCTGCGCAAACAGCCCAATGTTGATGTGCGGCTCGGTGAGGTGGTCGCCATCGACAAAGAACAACGGCGCGTGCTGCTGGGCGATGCCAGCGCCGTGGAGTACGACCTGCTGATGGTCGCCAGCGGCGCCACGCATGCCTACTTCGGCCACGACGAATGGGCCAAGGACGCGCCGGGCCTGAAGACTTTGGATGACGCCCTGCTGCTGCGTCGCAAGCTGCTGCTTGCGTTCGAACGCGCCGAAGCCGAGCCCGACCCGGACACCAAAGCCGCTTGGCTCAGCTTCGCGGTGGTCGGCGGTGGCCCGACCGGTGTGGAATTGGCCGGAACACTGGCCGAAATCGCCCGCCACACGCTCAGGAACGAGTTCCGTCACATCGACCCGGCCTCGGCCAAGGTGCGCTTGGTGGAAGCCGGCCCACGCGTGCTGTCTTCGTTCCCCGAGGCGCTCTCACTCAAAGCCCGCCAACAGTTGGAAAAACTGGGCGTGGAAGTACTCACCGGCACGCCGGTCAACAACATCGACGCGCACGGTTTCCAACTGGGCGAGAACTTCGTGCCGGCGCGTACCGTGGTGTGGGCGGCCGGTGTTGCCGCCTCACCGTTGGGCCGCGCGTTGGACGTGCCGCTGGATCGCGCAGGACGTGTACTCGTTCAACCCGACCTCACCGTTCCCGGCCATCCGGAAATTTTCGTCGCCGGTGACCTGGCCGCATTGATGCAGGCCGACGGCCGCGCGGTTCCCGGCGTGGCACCGGCCGCCAAGCAGATGGGCGCACACATCGCCAGCAGCATCCGCGCCCGGCTGCAGGGCAAATCCGCGCCGCCGCCATTCCGTTATGCGGACCAAGGCAATCTGGCGACCATCGGCCGCATGGCTGCCATCGTGCACGTGGGCAAGCTGCAGCTGTCCGGCCTGCTGGCCTGGTGGTTCTGGCTGGCCGCGCACGTGTTTTTCCTCATCGGCTTCCGCAACCGGCTGGTGGTGCTGCTCAACTGGGCGGTGGCGTACTGGAGCTACCAGCGCAGCGCACGCATCATCCTTGGCAGCCCCTACGAATCACGCCAACCGGTCGCCCCTGAAAAAACGCAGTAGGCGCAGCGCGACCTCATCAACGCCACCGGCTCAGTCCGCGCCGGTGGCGAACTGTTCGAACACCTGCTTGCCGGTCAAAGTCGGCGTGTCGTTGGCCAAGGTGTAGAACGGTGGCTTCTCGTCGATGAATATCTGGCTGGACAGCGCGAACTCCCGGTCCTGGAACAGACCGGCCGGGAGAAAGTACGCACCATCGGGCACCAGACGATAAAAAAGATGCGTGCCGCACTCCCCGCAGAAGCCGCGCTCGGCCCATTCCGATGAGCGGTACGCCTTGGGCGCGGCGCCATTGAACTGCACCTTGTCATCGCAATGCGCCGCAAACAGCGGCCCGCCGGACCAACGCCGGCACATGCTGCAGTGACACAGACCAATTTCGGAATGCTCACCGGCAACCACTTCGATCGCACCACACAGGCAGCTACCTTTCATTGTCAGCTCCACGTTGCAGAAGCCCGCAATCTACACCCTGCCAGTATACGGAAGCATGTGCGCGGCAGCGTTGCATGAAGATCACATCGGCACCGGATCGCCTGCAATGCAGTCTGTTCGATACCGCGACAGCAACACATGATTGAAGGCGCACATCACCGGCCTGCGCTGCCAGGCATGACGCGGCGGCAGCCAGCTCACACAATCGCGCATATGCAGAAGGCCCGGATTTCTCCGGGCCTTCTGTTTACCTGCATTGCCGCGCCTGAATCAGGCGGCGAACAGCGCCTTCATCTTCTTCAGCGCATTGGCCTCGATCTGGCGGATGCGTTCTGCCGACACACCGTACTCATCGGCCAACTCCTGCAGCGTCACCTTGCTGTCAGCGTCCAGCCAACGGCGGGCGATGATGTCGCGCGAACGTTGGTCCAGCTTGGCCAGACCTTCGCGCAGCAGCTGCATCTGGTTGTCTTCGCTGTCTTCGCGCTCATAGGCCTGCGACGGATCTTCATCACGCGCAACCAGGTAAGCAGCCGGCGACGGCGGCGCATGATCGTCATCGTCATCGGAGGACATATCAAAGCCGATATCGCGACCGGACAAGCGCGACTCCATCTCCATCACTTCACGCTCGGAGACGTTCAGGTCCTTGGCCACGGCGCTGACTTCGGCCGCGTTCATCCAGCCCAGGCGGGTCTTGGACTTGCGCAGGTTGAAGAACAACTTGCGCTGCGCCTTGGTCGTCGCAACTTTGACGATGCGCCAGTTCTTGAGAATGAACTCATGCATCTCGGCGCGGATCCAATGCACCGCAAAGGACACCAGGCGTACGCCCATTTCCGGGTCGAAACGCTTGACCGCCTTCATCAGGCCGATGTTGCCTTCCTGGATCAGATCGCCCAGCTGCAGGCCGTAGCCGTTATAGCCACGGGCCACGTGCACGACGAAGCGCAGGTGCGAGTGCACCAGTTCACGGGCGGCGTCCAGATCCAGCTCATCGCGGAATCGGCGGGCCAGCTCCTGCTCATCCTCGACCGACAACACCGGTATCTGGTGCACGGCACCGATATAGGCGTCCAGCGAGCCGAGCGCACTGGGAATCGGGAGATTGTTTGCCACAAGGGCAGTAGAGGCGTTCAGGTTCATAGGATCTCATCTTAGCAGTCCGGGCTATTGGACTGACCAGTACAGAAAAAGTTCCAGTGTTCTGTTTTTGACGCAAAATCCACTCAACAACATGAATAGGCGACAGAAACGAGGGCACTCAAGCAAGACCCATAACGTAGCAAACCCTGCGTCATACGCATATGACAAGGATCAACCTGATTCAGCCGCCGATGTCCAGCGCTGCCCGCGCCGGCAGCCTCCAGTCGATCGGCGTTTGGCCACGGCGCTGCAGGTACTCGTTGGCCTGCGAGAAATGGCGGCAGCCCATGAAACCGCGGTGCGCCGACAGCGGCGACGGGTGCGGCGCTTTCAGCACGCGGTGGCGGCGGGTGTCGATGACCTTGCCTTTCTGTTGGGCGTAAGCGCCCCACAGCAGAAACACCAGGCCTTCGCGCTCGCGGTTGAGCACGTCCACCACGTGATCGGTGAAGCCCTCCCAACCCCGGCCCTGGTGGGCACCGGCTTTGCTCTCTTCCACGGTCAGCACCGCGTTGAGCAGCAGCACGCCCTGCTGCGCCCAGGGAATCAGATAGCCGTGATCCGGGCGCGGGATGCCCAGGTCGGTTTCGATCTCTTTATAGATGTTGAGCAGTGACGGCGGCACCGGCACACCGGGCGGCACCGAAAAACTCAAACCGTGCGCCTGACCATAGCCGTGGTACGGGTCTTGGCCCAGCACCACCACCTTCACCTGCTCGAACGGCGTGGCGTCAAAGGCGGCAAACATCTGCGGGCCGGGCGGGAATACATGTGCGCCTGCAGCCTTGCGCTGGCGCAGGAATGCCGACAGCTCGCGCATGTCCGGGCGCAGCAGCCAGTCGCCGATGTGCGCCTTCCAACTGGGCTCCAGCTGGATCTGCGGTGCGTCCTCGGCCGTCACAGCGTGACCGCCGGTTGTGCCAAGCGCGCCAGCCGCAGCTGGAACAACACCTTGGTCACCAACAGGCGTTCTTCGATGGGCTTCTGCACCAGGTCATTGGCACCTGCCTGCAACAGCGCCGACTGGTTGTGCGGGTTGCCGTCACCGGTCATCACCAGCACCGGCAGGCGGCGCTTGCCGTAGCCGAAATCAATGCGGATGCGCTCGACCACATCACGCCCACTCAACTCACCCTTCAAGGTCACGTCGGTCAGCACCAGGTCCACTTCCCGCGTGGTGCGGCCCAGCGACTCGGCGGTAAGCAGCGAAAACGCATCTTCGGCGGTGAGCACATGCACCACATGCAGGTTGTGCCGCTCCAGCATGCGCTTGGTGGCTTCGGCCACCACGCGGCTGTCCTCGACATACAGCACGGTGGCATCGGCCACCGGCTCGGGCTGCACATAGCCACGGATGAAAGCGGCCAATGCTTCGTGGCCGAGTGCCTTGTCGAAATAGTCGGTGACGTATTCGGTGAAGCGGCGTTGTTCCAGATGCTGCTGGGCATCACCGGACACCACGATCACCGGCACATACGCCTGCCCTGCCGCCTCGCGCACGCTGCGTGCCAAGGCCAAGCCATCACCGTCCGGCAACGCCAACGAAGTGGTGACCAGATGCACCGGGCCTGCCGCCAGCGCCTGGCGGGCTTCCTCAATGCTGGCGCAGCCCACCACTTCCACGTCGGGCAGTTCGCGCTTGAGCACATCGTTGATGAGGCGGCGTACCAGTTTGGAACCATCGACCACCATCACCCGCGGTGCGTCGCTGATCAGATGCTTGAGCTCTTGCGTGGACATGCCGGCCTCAGGTTTCGGTCGCGCGAGTCTGCCGGAGGAAATGGCCGGTCACCAGCCACGCCCCCAACCAACCCAGGATCGTCGTGGCGACCAGCACCATCGAAGAATGGAAAAGATCCAACCCGTGCAACACGAACGGGCTGCCATAACTTTGCGACAACGCAGCCAACGGTGGCCGCAGGGCCAGCCCGCAGATGCCGATCAGGCCCAGCGCCAGCGCGCCCGCAGCCAGGCCGTACCACGCGCCCAGGTAGATGAAAGGACGGCGGATGAAGCCGTCGCTGGCGCCCAGCAATTGCAGTACGCCGATCTCTTCGCGACGGGCCTGGATATCCAGACGCACGGTATTTCCCACAACAAGCGCTGCCCCGATGCCCAACAACGCCGACAGCACCTGCACCAGGCGCGCGCCGAAGCTCAGCCAGCCATCCAGCCGCTGCCGCCACACGGCATCGTGCTGCACCAGGTCGGCCTGTGGCAGCGTTTCAAGTTCCTTGGCGAGCGCGGCGTCATCGCCCTGGCCCGGGGTGACGATCAGCAAGGTCGGCAGCGGGTTTTCACCCAGCGCATCAATGGCCTCACCCACGCCGGTACTCTGCCGCAGCTCGGCCAAACCTTCTTCCGGCGTGCGCAACACCACCTCGGCAACATCGGCGCGTGCACGCAGCGTTTTGGCCACATCCTGTGCGGCAGCCGCGTCCAGTTCGGGCTTGAGGAACAGGTTGATATCGCGCGACTGCTGCACGCTGCCGGCGAAATGCTTGAGATTGTCCAAGGCAATCGACAAGCCCAGCGGCAGGGCCAGTGCCAGCGCCATCACCGCCACCGTCAGCATCGTCGCCCACGGCTTGCGCAGCGCGCGGCCCAGGCTGAAGACCACGCTGTGCAGGTGATGGTTGATCCAGGTGCCCACGCGTGATGGCGCGGCGGTTTCGCTGTTTTCAGGTTTACTCATCGTGCTCGCTCACTCGGCCAGTTCGTGTGGCGAGATGTCATCAGCCAGTTTGCCGTGATCTAGAATCAACACGCGCCTACGCATCTGCTTGATCAGCGCCAGGTCGTGGCTGACCACCAGCACGCTGGTGCCGCGCGAGGGCAGCTCGGCAAACAGCGACATGATTTCCGCAGCCAGGGTGGGATCAAGATTGCCGGTGGGTTCGTCGGCGACCAGCAGTTTGGGCTCGGCCACAATGGCGCGGGCAATGCCCACGCGCTGCTGTTCACCGGCGGAAAGCTGCGTAGGCAAGGCTTTTTCACGGTGGCCAAGGCCCATGCGTTCAAGCACCGAACGCACCCGCTTGCCGGTATCGGCGCGGCGGTCACCGCGCAGGATCAGCGGCAGCGCGACGTTCTCACCGATGGTGCGGTCCACCAGCAGACGATGATCCTGATGCACGGCCCCTACTTCGCGGCGATGCAGGGCGATCTTGCCGCCGCGCACTTTAAGCAGGTTGCGCTCGGCAAAAATCACCGCGCCACGGGTGGGGCGCTCGCTCAGGTGGATCAGCTTCAGCAGCGTGCTTTTGCCCGCTCCCGAATGGCCGGTGACAAACACCATCTCCCCGGCCGCCACTTCGAAGCTGACATCGACCAGCGCCTGATGGCCACCGGCATACTGTTTGCTGACATTGTCAAAACGCAGGACGCTCATGCCGCCGATTATGCCGGAGCGCGGGCGGGCTGCGGAGATGCAGGTCACGCGCAGGTCGTGCCGGCTTGGAACGAGGCCGATTCATCACCGCTGCCGAGCCATGCTCGGCGTGATGCTTTTTCGACAAGGCTCCTGCCGAGCATGGCCCGGCACTACGTGGCCTCCCCTGCACGGGGAGGCCATCGCAGCAATCAGCTGCCGGAAAGCATCCGGCGGATCTTGCGACCCAGACGCGTCAGGAACGAATCGTTGTCGTTACCACCGCGCATCGACTTGGCCTGCACCTGCACCGGGCCATTGCTGGTTGGTGCGGCAACGGCGCCTTCGGCACCTTCCACCGGACGACCATGGCGACGACGACGGCGCTTGCGCGGGGCGCGCTCGCCTTCCACTGCCGGGCTGCCCGCCGCCAACGGTGCATCGGCGTCCGCCGGACGCGGCGGCTTGGGAGTGTGCGGCTTGGCACCCTGCTCGCCTTCCACGCGCGGCTTGCGCTCACGACGCGGCTTGCCATCGGCACCACGCTCGCCGCTGCGGCCTGCGCCGGGCTTGCCGCCACGGCCACCGCCACGACGCGCTTCGTCGGCGGCTTTCTGCTCGCGCGCTTCGCGGAAGATCGCGCCAACACTCTCGCCTTCACCTTCATCGGCGTCGCCACCTTCCACCGGCGCGCGCTCCGGCCGCGGCAGCGAGGTCAGCAGTTCAGCGGTCACCGCTTCCACCGGAATCTTCTGCTCGATGTAAGCCTCGATGTCCGGCAGGCTCATTGCGTAGCGTTCGCAGGCAAAGCTGATCGCGTCACCTTCTTCACCCAGGCGCGCGGTACGGCCGATACGGTGCACGTAATCTTCGGCATCGAACGGCAGGTCGTAGTTGTAGACGTACTTGATGCCATCGATATGCAGGCCGCGTGCGGCCACATCGGTGGCTACCAGGACTTCCAGCTGGCCGGCCTGGAACCGCTTGAGCAGGCTCTCGCGCTTTTTCTGCGGCACGTCACCGGACAGCACGCCAACGCGGTAGCCCGCCTTTTCCAGCGCACGTGCGACGCGCTCGACGAACACCTTGGTATTGACGAACACCATGGTGCGCGCACCTTCGCTGCGCGACAGCAGGCCCAGCAGCAGCGGCAGCTTTTCTTCGTCGGCCGGGAAATAGATACGCTGGCGCACACGGTCGGCGGTGATGTTGTCCGTCTCCACCACCAGCTTCTGCGGCTCGTTCATGTGCTCGTAGGCCAGCTCCAGCACGCGGTGGCTGAGCGTGGCGCTGAACAGCAGCGTCTGCCGCGTGGTGCGCTCGGGCATGCGGCGCAGCAGGAAGCGGATGTCCTTGATGAAACCCAGGTCGAACATGCGGTCAGCTTCGTCCAGCACACACACTTCGCAAGCGTGCAGCGACACCACCTTCTGCTGTTTGACGTAGTCGATCAGGCGGCCGGGGGTGGCGATGATCACGTCCACGCCCTGCTGCAGCAGCTCCCGCTGCTTGTCGTAATCCACACCACCGTAGACCAGCGCGAAGCGCAGGCCGGTGTCGGCAGCGAACTTCATCGCGTCCTTGTGGATCTGGATGGCCAGCTCGCGGGTCGGCGCCAGGATCAGTGCGCGCGGATCTTCCGGCTTGCGGTCGGCCAGTGCCGGGCGGGTCAGCAGGCGGTTGGCAACGGCCACCAGGAAGGCCAGCGTTTTGCCGGTACCGGTCTGCGCCTGGCCGGCGACATCGCCGCCCGGCAGCGCCACCGGCAGGGTCAACGCCTGGATCGGGGTGCAGCGGGTGAATCCTGCTCCTTCAAGGCCTGCTACCAGCGAAGGCTGCAGCTCAAAGGAGGAAAAGGTCACATCAGTTAGCGGTTTGTCGCTCATTTATTCTGTCTTCGTTGTGCCGGGCAGCCAGAGTGGCCGGGCGGCTTGCATCGATACGGGCACCGTCGCACACTGCGGCCCCTGCGCCGGGTCGCGCGACATTGGGCTGTACCCTTTTGTCCGCGCAATGCCCCAGTTTACCGCAATGCGGCCGCCAACCCGGCATGGGCTGTCGCATTGCACCAGGAGACTCCAAGTGAGCGATAAGGTTTTACACGTCGGCGACGCCGACTTCGATAGCGCCGTCCTGCAATCTGGCGAACCGGTCCTGGTGGATTTCTGGGCTGAATGGTGCGGCCCGTGCAAGATGATTTCCCCGGTTCTGGACGAATTGGCCGAGGCCTACCAGGGCAAGCTGAAGATCGCCAAGCTCAATGTGGACGAGAACCGCGCCACCGCGGTGAAGTACCACGTGCGCTCGATTCCGATGCTGCTGCTCTTCAAGGATGGCCAGATCCAGGCCACCCAGATCGGCGCCGTCGGCAAGGGCCAGCTGAGTCAGATGATCGACAAGGCACTGGCCTGACCGAGTGGCAAGGTCCGGCGGCTACTGGCCGCCGGTCCCTTCGGGCCTGCCATAACGCGGCCCAACAAGGTTTGCCCGCCACCTTGCGGCCCTGCGCGTGGCGGTGTTAGTGTCGCTGCATCCGGCAGCTTTCGCCTGCCGCGCCCTCCGGCCGGGTTCTCGACCGGATCATTCCCAACCAGTTCGCCGCCCACAGGGCGCTCGCACGTCTTAGCGAGAGGAATCAAGCACTTGTCCGAGAACACTTCTTCCGAAACCGGGAGCGCCGACGCGCCCGTCGAGAAGCGCGTGCGCAAGCCGCGCGTTGCCAAGACCGCAGAGGTCACCGACAACAGTACCGCCAGCGCACCGGCACAGCCGTCACTGCCCTTGCCCGCTGCTCCGGCTCCGGCTCCGGCTCCAACTTCACCGGCTCCCGTTGCCACTCATTCGCCGGCGCCTGCCGCTGAAAGCGCAGCGCCGGCAGCCCAGGCCCCCGTTTCTTCGGGTGGCAATGACAATGCCCCGGCCGCTTCCGGCAATGCCCAGGAAAGCAGCGATGGTGGCGAAGGACGCGCGGACGGCAACAACCCGCAGCGTCACAACCAGCACAACCAAGGCCAGGGCCAGGGCCAGGGCAATCGCCGCGATCGCTTCCGCAACCGCCGTGACCGTGACCGCAACGGTCGTCCCCGCGACGACAACGGCATGTCCAACGAGGGCGGCAACGAAGTCCACGTGCCACGCAACATGCCGAGCGTGCCGGAAGGCTTCCCGGTGTATTCGCTGGGTGACCTCAAGCGCATGCCGGCCCAGAAGCTGCTGGAAATCGCCGAGCAGTTGCAGATCTCCGAAGGCGTGGCCCGTGCCCGCAAGCAGGATGTGATCTTTGCGCTGTTGAAGGTGCTGACCCGCCACGGTGACGGCGTCGCCGCTGACGGCGTGCTGGAAATCCTGCCGGACGGCTTCGGCTTCCTGCGTGCGTTTGAAGCCAGCTACCTGGCCGGCCCGGACGACACCTACATCTCGCCCAGCCAGATCCGCCGCTTCAACCTGCGCACCGGCGACCATATCTCCGGCCGCATCCGCTTCCCGAAGGATGGCGAACGCTACTTCGCGCTGAACATCGTGGACACCATCAATGGTGAGCCGATTGAAGCGTCGAAGAACAAGGTGCTGTTCGAGAACCTGACCCCGCTGTTCCCGCGCAAGCGCTTCACCCTGGAGCGCGGCAACGGCTCTTCGGAAGACATCACCGGCCGTATCCTCGACCTGATGGCACCGCAGGGCAAAGGCCAGCGCGCCTTGATCGTTTCACCGCCCAAGGCCGGTAAGACGATGATGATGCAGCAGATCGCAACCGCCATCACCACCAACCATCCCGAAGTGCACATGATCGTGCTGCTGGTGGATGAGCGCCCGGAAGAAGTGACCGAAATGCAGCGCACCGTGCGCGGCGAAGTGGTCTCCTCGACCTTCGACGAGCCGGCCGCACGCCACGTGCAGGTTGCCGAAATGGTGATCGAGCGGGCCAAGCGCCTGGTCGAGCACAAGAAGGACGTGGTGATTCTGCTGGACTCCATCACCCGCCTGGCCCGCGCCTACAACAACGTGGTGCCCAGCTCCGGCAAGGTGCTAACCGGTGGTGTGGACGCCAACGCCCTGCACCGCCCGAAGCGTTTCTTCGGTGCGGCGCGTAACGTTGAAGAAGGCGGCTCGCTGACCATCATCGCCACCGCACTGGTTGAAACCGGCTCGAAGATGGACGAGGTGATCTACGAAGAGTTCAAGGGCACCGGCAACAGCGAAGTGCATCTGAACCGCCGCATCACCGAGAAGCGTGTGTACCCGGCCATCGACATCAACCGTTCCGGCACCCGCCGCGAAGACCTGTTGATCGAACCGGAGCTGCTGCAGAAGATCTGGATCCTGCGCAAGCTGCTGCACCCGATGGACGAAATCGCTGCGATGGAATTCCTGCTCGACAAGATGAAGAACACCAAGTCCAACGACGAGTTCTTCGGTTCGATGAAGCGGTAATCCATCGGAAACGGCTTGAAAACAGGGCCTTCGGACAACCGGAGGCCCTGTTCGTATCGGGATAGTGATGAGCCGGGATTGGCGGTATGACCACCGGGTTTGACCACCAACCTTGACCACCAGACAGCTCAAGAACCCGTTGACCGCAAGGACAGGGGATTGAGCAAGAGACATTACTTACAGCAGCTAGGCCAGTCTTGGTACATCCGTATCAAGGTACCTGCCGCGCTGCGCGGCCGGGTCGGGAACACGCACATCCGACGCGCCCTGCATACCCGCGACCTTGACGAAGCGAACCGCCGGAAGTGGCCGGCCCTCGCCCAAGTCCGCGCCTATCTCGATTCGCTTGAGAGCGGGACACTCGCCTCTCTCTCCCTTCATATGCCGAGCGAGATTCGTGAAGTACCCGCCCCAGTTCCACAGACGGCGGCACACTTCGACCTGAGGCCGACTACGGGCCTAGATGCCCTGTCCGAAGACTGGACCGTGACCAGTCCCGTCAAGACCGTCCAGTTCCAGCGTAAACAGACCTACAAGGAACTGCGCAGCTATCTTGGCGGAGACTTCAACCCAAATAGTGTCACAGCCGCTCTGGCGGCTGCGTATGTGGACGAGCGGCTACTCAAGTCCCCTGATAGCCCAAGTACCCGGAGACGGAAGCTAAGCGCTCTAAGCGCGTTCTGGGAGTGGATGGCTTTACGCTGTTACACGCCCAAGGGAATGAATCCTTGGAGGGGCTTTCGTCTAGGCAATAACGAAAGTGGCCGGACCAAGCCCAAGAAGCGTCCATACACTATGCCTGAACTAGTCGCTCTGTTTTCAGGCAACCCGACCTATCCGGCACTACGAGAGGTCATGGTACTCGGCCTCTACACGGGTGCCCGCATCGACGAAATCTGTTCGCTCGCCCAAGGTGACATCCGCTTTGAAGGCGGCATTGCATACATGCAAATCGTCAAGAGCAAAACGAATGCAGGCGCCCGTACCCTCGCTATAGCGCACCCTATCCCGCTTGCAGTTCTGAAGAAGCGACACAGGAGAAAAGGCCCCGCCACTGCGCAACTCTTCCACGAACTGAAGGGTGGCGGCTACGACAAGAAGCTCTCATGGCATGTCGGACAAGCCTTCCGCTATCACCGGAATGGACGCGGCCTTACGGGAGCAACCGACTTCCACTCCCTACGTCGCACCTTCATCACTCGTCTTGAGAACCTCGGCATTGACCAAGTTCACATTGCACGCTACGTCGGCCACTCGCTTCCGACTCTGGCGTTTCAGGTCTATAGCGGCGGAGCCACAGAGGCTACGCAAGCAGCGACTGGCCGAGCAGTAGGCTATCCGCATGAAGTGGAGAAGGCGGCAGCTTCCTTCATAAAACAGTAAGGCTGCCCGCCCTCAAACTTTCATGTTTGTGACGTCCATCACATTAATTAGGGATATCACTAACTTTCCAGGCACTAACTAGTAGGCAGTCGTAGAAAAACTGCTTGCTGCTGAGGCTAGTCCCGCAGATTGACCCCCCTCCCAATAAAGGAGAGAAGTATTCAAAACAAGCTAATAATTTAGGAGAAAAGCATGTACATCACTGAAAGGATTGCCAACTACTCGCGCTATCGTGGCGCCATCGAGGTCAAGCAGGACACCTTGTCTCATCACCACACCGATGAACTATTCGACAGGAACACGAATGAGGCTCCAACCTATAGCACCTCTAGTGTTCAGCTCTATGGCGCTTGGAAGGAATTCTTGGGTTCTGCCTCCTCTTACGCCTATATGTGGACGCACTCATACATGCATCCATACAGCGATGCGAGAGCTATTGATGGCTTATGGGACTGCACAAAGCACATCAATCGTTCAATTTGGGGGCCTAGATGGAAGAAAAAAGGCGATGGAATCCACGCCACCATTGTCGCGGAACGACACAAACGGAGCCAAGAGTTACGCGGCCGCCTTCACTTTCACGTTCTCGTTCAGAAGCCAGACGCCGACCTAAGTGACGAGCGGTTCACTGCCATCGTGAACGAAGCGGCCCTATGGCTTCGTGATGACTTCAATAGGCCGATGTCTGCCCTAGACCGTATTGATGTGCGCAAAGTCTATGACGCCGATGGGTTGGCGAAGTACCTTACAAAAGACCTGCAAACGACTCATTGGCCGAAAGGGGACAACGTCTTTTTCCTGCGGCCAAAGGGGCCGGAAGGAGTCGTCTTCCGTCTAAAGGGAAATGCGAAACTCAGCGCACACCACTAAATCTGCGTAGCAGCGGGCCTGTGTACCTTGAACGGCGACAAATAGCCTGTATCGGGAAAGCTGTTGAATGACCCGATTCAATCATGCCTCCCTTGAACTCACCACGCTGCATCACGAATTAGCGCTCTCTCTAGGGCACCGTGCTGCCGCTGCCAGTCGGGCATGTGCCGCGCGACCAGCGACCAGAACGCCTTCGTATGACTCTTCTCAACCGTGTGGCACAGCTCGTGGACGATGACGTAGTCCTGCACGCTGGTCGGTAGCTCCATCACCCTTGGATGGAACTCCAGCACGTTGCGTGCATCGCAACTGGCCCACCGACTTTGGAACACGCGAACGCGGGCGCCATGGGCTTGCATGCCGGTCTGTCGCTCCCAATGGCGCACCCGCACCAACAGCTTGTCTTGAGCACGTTCACGGTAGAACTGCTCCATCAGCGCCGCGAGCGTGTCCGGCTGGATGCTGAGGCCCTCGGGGCTCTCAACGATGAAGCGCGAGGCGGTGAAGGTCAGCCGGGGCTTGTCTAGTTCCGGGGTGTGCCGGACCTCGGTGAAGTAGCTTCGGCCGCAGTAGCGCAAACGGCTGCCGGTAACGATGGCATCACTGGCCTGCGGCTGATTGACCAGCACCAGCTTCTCGCGAATCCAACGAGCGCGGCGGCGGACCAGAGCTTCCTGTTCGGCCACGTCCACCATCGGCCCGCGCAGCAGCACCGGCCGCCCACGCTCCACGGTCACGTAGTGCCGTTTCAGTTTTGGGTCGGACTGGAACCGCCACTCGATGGTGGTTTGGCCGTACTGGAGCAGCGGCATCGTCAGTTCTTCAGCAGGATGTCCATGATGCGCTTGGCGTGCTCCCGCGCCACCGAACGCTCCCACCCTGCGAGCGGAATCAGCAGCTTGTGCAGCAGTGCTCGCAATTCAGGGTGCAGGTCGTGCATCTGCTTCCAGTTTTCCGCCGCCATGGTGCGGCTCAGGTCGGCATCCTCGAACAGCTTGGTCGTGGCGATGCGTGCCGTCTCCTCACTGAGCAGCGAAGCCAGATAGTGATATACCGCCGAATGGGCCGGGTGCCCGAAGCCGGACTTGTCCTTGTCCGCGATGCGTTGCCCGAACAGGTCGAGTTGCTCCAAGAAATGCGCCTGACTGATGCGTCCCGCAGCTTCCTCAGCCAGCAGCTTTTCAAGCTCCTCAGCCAGCTTGTCGAAGAAGGCTGGGTCCTTGTCCCTGCCGGTCGCAATCGTGTGCCTCAACTGGTTCTTCATTACCAGCGCCTGACTGCCGGGACTGGCCAGCTTTTTCAGACGGGCCATGTCGCTGGCGTCCAGAATGGACACCTCTTTGCCCAGTAGGCTCTTGGCCGGGCTGGCGCCGATGTACTCGTCCAGCAATTTCTGCAGCAGCGCGGATTCCAGTCGCGTGATGCGCTCGCGATGGGTCGCACCGGGCAGCTTGTCGCGCAGCATCAGTCGGATTTCCGCGAACAGCGTGAAGTAGGGCTTGAAGGGCACACCCCGCACATCCGGCAAGATGATGTCGATGCTCCGGTTGAAGCGCTTCACCAAGTCGAGGAAGTCCTCTACTGCATCCAACCGCGCGGCGGGGTCGAGGAAACGCTCGGCATCGTCCTTGTAGTCCTCGCGCTGGCTAACCGGGTCGTGCTTCTTGGGTAGCAGGGTCAGGATGCGGTCGAGCGTGGCTTGCAGCTTGGGCAACTCGCTTTCCACCCCCTCCCACACTTGGGCCGGTTGAACCTCGCCACCGTAAATCTTCAGTGCGTGGTCAAGGTGCTCCACCACACCGTGGTAGTCCACGATGTAGCCCGCGTTCTTGCCTGCCATCGTCCGGTTCACCCGTGCAATGGCCTGCAGCAGCGTGTGCTCCTTCAGCGGCTTGTCGAGGTACATGGTGCCCACGATGGGGGCGTCCCATCCCGTTAAGAGCATGTCGGACACTATGCAAAGGCCGATGTTGTTCGCATGCGGCTGCCCGTCCTTGCCCTTGGACTCGTCGCCGTAGGGCAGCGGGAACAGCTTGGAAACGAAGTTGGCAATCTGCTCGGTCGGCAATGCGACGGGCTGCTTGCCTGCCTTGATTTCAGCCTTGACCCGCTCTTCGATGGTCTGAACCGCTTCCTTGTCCGCCCCGCGCTCTGCGGCCTCTTCGTGTTCGCTGGCGCCCGAGCGTGATGCGGTGGCACTGGCCAGCGAGATGACGACGCGGCTTTCAAAGGTCGGCAAGCCCTTGGCCTTCCGGTCCTGCATCAGCCCATCCAGCAGGTCCTTGTACCGAACCGCCATGTCGCGGCCGTCGCAAACCAGCATGGCTTTCAGGCCCTTGGCTTGCACGTTGGTGATGAAGTGCTCCACCTGATGCGCCGCCACCTGCTCCATGCGGTCCCCGGCCTGCCGCCACCGGGCCAGCAGTTCCTTCTTCAGGGCCTGCTGTCTGGCTTCGTCTTCCTGCGCAAACTGGTCCTTGAAGGCTTGGTCCAGCTTGCTGCTGGGCGCAAGCTTCACCCATGCGTCTTGGTACTTGATGGGCAGCGTGGCGCCGTCAGCCACAGCCTCGTGCAAGCGGTATTCGTCGATGTAGGTGTCGCCGCCAAACTCGGCCAAGGTGTGCTTGTCGTCGTTCAGCAGCGGTGTGCCGGTGAAGGCGATGAACTTGGCATTGGGCAGGCTGGCCCGCATGAAGGCCGCCAAGAAGTCGTACTGGCTTCTATGTGCTTCATCCACCAGCACATAGAAGTTCCGCTTGGCGCTCAGTACCCGGAAGTTCACCTTCTCCCGGCGGACCTCTTTCCACTTGGCGTCCAGCAGCACACCGTCCTCATCGTGCTTGCCGAAGTTGGCATTGCACTCCTCCAACATGAAGAAGTCCTTGCCCTCGCGCACCCGTCTATGCCGGGTGGCTTGCAGAAGGTCATCTTCATCATCCGCTGCGCTGTCGCTGGCATCGGCAGCGAGTTCGTTCTCTTGGAACTTCTGCACCGTGCTGGTGAAGACACTGCCGTAGTCATTGCCCAGCAGCTTCACCAAGCCCTCTACCGACACCGCCTGAATGGCTTTAATGCCCACGGCATGGAAGGTGTCGAAGACTTGTTTGTCAAGGTCCTTGCGGTCGGTCAGGACCAGCACAGTGGGATTGTTCAAGCCCGTGCTGTCCGCCCGCAGCATCCGGGCCAGCAGCGCCATGGTCAGCGACTTGCCGCTGCCCTGTGTGTGCCAGACCACCCCGCCGATGGGCTTGGCCGCCGTCAGCCGGGCGATAGTCTTGCGTACAGCTCGCCACTGCTGATAGCGAGGCAGCTTCTTGACTGTCCTGCCGTCGCGAATCTCAAACAGGACGAAGTGCGTGATGAGTTCCAAAAACCGGCCCGGCTCGAACAAGGCCCACAGCAGTTGGTCCTGCTCACTCGGGTCAGCACCCAGCACGGCAGTCACCGCAGCCAGTTCCGCGTCCTGCAACCGGTAGCGTGCGTAGAAGGCGGGCTTGGTCAGGATGGCGCCATACAGGCCCTGCCTACGGTTGAGGCCCACACAGATTTGGTTGAACACAAACTGAGCCGGAAAGCTGGCTTGGTAGCCATCGAGTTGTGCCAGCGCTTCATCCAGCCGGTGGTGGCTGGCCTTGCATTCGATAGTCGCCAGCGGCAGACCGTTGACGAACAACAGCAGGTCCGGCCGGAACAGGTCGCCATCAGCATTCCTGCCGACGTACTGGTCCACCACATGGAAGTCGTTGTGGGCGACCGTGCCCGCTTCGAAGAAGCGAACACTGCGCGGCTTGCCCTCTGCATCCTTCACTTGGATGTCCGAGCGGTGCACCACCTGCGCCCAGAACGCCTTGTTGGCTGGCAGCAGTTCATCGTTGACCCGCTTGCGCAGTTCAATCAAGGCCGCATCCACCCCACCGGGGGCCTTGGCCAGCCACGGGTTCAAGGCCAGCAGCCGGGGCCGGAGCACATCCTCAAGCACCGGGGCGAGGTGGCGGTGTTCCACCTTCACCGCATGGCCCGGCAGATGGGTGTAACCCAGCTTGAGCAGTGACTCGATGGCAGGCGTTTCGACGCCAGTCTTCTCGGGCGACGGGCTCACGAGCTCTTCTTTCCTTGCATACTGGCTTTCTCCTGACGGCTGCGATACCAAACCTCGCCGCAGCCTTGTTCTGTGTTCACCATCCTGCGAATCTCAAACTGCTGAGACTCGTGAATCACTTGCCGCCAACTGCCGCAGCCGTAGCGCTGGGGATGCTGACCAGGGTGTTGGGTGCGAATCCACGTGGTCGCGGTGTTGAGCAGGGTCCAGCCCTTGGTCGCGAATTGGGTCTCGGCTTCACACAGGCAGCGCACGGCCCCGCTGGCAGGCCAGTCTACCGAGCCATCCGGTGCAATGCCGTTGACCAGCAGGTCTTCGAACGCTGCCGTACGCATGAACGAGGCCATCGCCGCACGGGCCTCATCCATGCCCTGCGCCCAGCCGCGCAAGGTCAGGTAGTGGCCGTCGATGGTCTCGTAGCTGGCATCCAGATAGGCATCGGCGGCCAGGCAGCCCTGCGGCTCCCAGATGTTGAAGCGCTGCAAGAAGTGGTGCACCAGTTCGTTGCGCAGGTCCACTAACTCCTTCAAGGCCGCCGTGGTCGCATGATGCTGGCTTGCGTCCAGCTCCACCTGAAAGCGGAAGCGGAACCACATACTACAATCGCCCTGCGGCTCCTCGTTGCTGTCATCCACGTCCTCCGAGGTCAGATAGCGCTCGGTCAGCATACCGACCAAGGTGCCCAAGGTCTTCTTCTGGACGCAAGCTACCTGGGCGTCTTGCACGGATTGCAGCGCAGCCGGTGGCCCGGCAATGGCGCCGTGGGCCACCAATGCCTTGAGGAGGATTTCGTACTGCTGCAGGCGAAGCAGGCACCGCCCCAACTTGCGCTGCACATCACGCTGCAGTTCAAGCGGTGGGTCTGGGGCGAGCAGCGCCTGCGATGCCATGCCTATCTCTCAGGTCCCGCTCGCGCTGGCGTCCACGCTGACTCGCCATTCGCCCGCGAGGAGCTTTTGCATCAGGCCGAGTTTCAGAGTCTGCATCCCATCGCGTTTGACGACGAGTTGATTCAATTTGTCTGTCAGACAGTCAAGCACTTCGACAATCTTCATTTGCTCGGGTAGCGGTGGGATTTTTAGCCGCAATTGAGCCAAGTCGTCGTAATAGATGCGGATGCGCACCCCCCCGTCTCCGGAACGCCCAACAAAGCGTTGCCACTCATCTGAACGCCGGACGTGGTCGAGAAAGCCCGGAAGCAACTCGCCGGGCCGCGCAGCAAAGACCACGTAGTCTGGGCTCACCATTACTGCATGGTCTCGAAGGTTTCTGGCGATGGAGCCGATGTTGATACGCATCGGGTTGTAGGCAAAAGCGCTCGGCCAAACGACTCGGCATCGCTCAGTGGTTGCTCCCTTGACTCTTTCGCGCATTGGCACGAGACCTTGTTCCTTTAAGACCCCGCAGAGCAAAGCATCGTCAAGTTTTCCGGAGTTCCGCTCCCTGACTTCCTCCGTAACGCTTCCAAGTGAGCGCACCGACCACGTCGCAGGAATCTTCCCTAGCTCACTGTCTTTGAACTCGACGTGTGGCACCCAGCGTGCATCGGAATCTTGGGTGCCGACACCCCGGCTGAACAGGGTTTGCATCAGACCCTGCTTGAGGGACTGCGTGGCTTCAAGCTGGCGCGAAATCATGTCTAGCTTGTCGTCAATGGCCGTCAGGACAGAGGAAATCTTCTGTTGTTCGGGGAGAGGAGGAAATGTCACTACCTCTTTGTGCGCAACGTTCCTGTTTAACGTAGGAACGCCTGTGCCGGTCGAGAACCGCTCAAGGCCAATAGCACCCAGTTTGTAGTAGACGAACTTAGGTAAGTTGCCTTTGAAGTCTTTCACATATAACGCGGTGTTGAGTGGCCAATACTTTCCCTCCGCGTAAAACACCTTTCCGATTGTTCCAGAGCGACCGGTAATGACGCCGGGACCTTCAGAAACGCTAATGTCGTGAAACCCTAGTAGACCGTTGGAACCAAGAATTGGCACGTCGCCGTCCCTTCGGTCTTGCACCGGAAGGTCCACACCGCGCTGAAGTTCTAAGAAGTTCAGCAGCTCGCCGGATTGCCAATCGGATGGGAAGGGCGCGTCTACCATGGTCGCCGGGCTTGACTTCGCCGTTTGATTCATTGCGACTCACCCTGCAGCAGCCCTAACTCAGCCAGATAGCCATTCAGGCGCGTATCAATGATTGCCTCTTCTTCCGCCAATGCCGCCAGTTGCGACAAGACGGCCGCCACATCTACGCTCTCCTCAAGCTCGCCGTTGTCGATGTATCGAGCAATGTTGAGGTTGCCGTCGTTGTTACGGATTTCGTCCAACGTGACGACCCGACAGTAATTCTCCACCTCGGTTTGGCGCTCAAAGGCGGCCTTGTGCGTACTGGCGATGTGGGCGATATCTCTGGGGCGCAGGCTGTTCTGGGCCTTACCTTCGTGGTAGTCGCGGCTGGCGTCGATGATGATGACCTTCCCCTTGATCGCAGCGGGCTTGCGCTTGTTCAGAACGAGCACGCAGGCTGGAATGCCGGTGTTGTAGAACAGGGCGGAGGGCAGACCAATGACGGCCTCGATGAGGTCCCCGGGTTGGGTGCCGCCGGCGGCATCGGTGCCGAACAGCATGCCCTCGCGAATCTTGCCTTCCTCGCCACTGCGGAAAAGCACACCGTGCGGCAGGATGATGCCCATGCGGCCATTGGCCTTGAGGCTGGCCAGCATGTGCTGGGCGAAAGCGAGGTCGGCATAGCCACGCGGCGGGATGCCGTAGACAAAGCGGCCGTAGGGGTCGCTGACCTGCTTGTAGTTCGGTGACTTCGGCTTCTTGTCGCCCTCTTGCTCCGCCTCGTTGGAAAGTTCCAGCGGGGACCACCATTGCTTGGCGGAGAACGGCGGGTTGGCAATGACCCGGTCAAACGTCCTCAGATAGTCGCCATCGAGGTGCTTCGGTTCGACCAAGGTGTCGCCGCGCTCAATCTCTGCCTGCATGTTGTGAAGGTAGAGGTTCAGCTTGGCAATGGCCCACGTGCTGAGGTTCTTTTCCTGCCCGAACAGCAGCACATTGGCTTTGTCGCCCAAGAGCAGACCACCCGGCAGCTTGGCGATGTGGTGGGCGCTTTCCACCAGCATGCCGCCGCTTCCGCAGGTGGGGTCGTACACGCTGTGGCCAGGCTGCGGGTCGATGAGCTCCACCACCAATTGCACCACGGCCTTGGGCGTGTAGAACTCGCCCCCCTTCTTCCCAGCGTCGTCGGCGAACTGCTTAATCAGGTACTCGTAGGCGTCGCCCAACATGTCGGCCTTGTAGAGGTCGGCATTGCCCAGCTTGTACTGGTTGAAGTGGCGCAACAGGCGCTGCAATGTAGCGTCGGACAGCACACGCTTGTCGCCGTACTGGGTTGCGGTCAGTACGTGCTGCAGTTCTGGGTTATTGGCTTCGATGGTGGCAAATGCCTTGTCCAGCGCTTCACCGATGTTCTCGGTGCGGGCAATCAGAGCCGGCCACCGGGCCGTACGGGGGAAGGGCCCCCATGTATCCTCGACTTCTTCTTCGGCCTCACCCACGCTCAGGGGCTCTGCCTGCGTCAACTGGGCAACACGCTCTTCGAACACGTCGTTGAAGCGCTTGAGGAACAGCAGACCGAAGATGTAGTTTTTGAAGTCGGATGAATCGATTGAGCCACGAAGAATGTTGGCAGACTCCCAAAGCCATGATTCGAGGGCCTCGAGACTAAGTTGGTTGCGCATGTATGCTGAACTTCTTTTCGGAAAGAGCCTGCGCAGCCTCCGCCAACTGGCGCCCGGCAGCTACAGGGTGACGACGCCGATAGAGTAGCCGAACAAGGCACCGGAGCGCGGGGCGACACCCCATGACGGCCACCGGCTCTGATAGTTGGCCCACCTCTTCTTCTGCATTGACGGGGATTGCTCTCCTGCCATGTCGGTTCAAAATGTATACCTGTTGAGACACGACTCCTGCAGTTCCAAAACTCATGCCAAAATGGTAGTCTCACATCCTCTTAAATGTTTTGAGGCATCCTGCCATGGCAATTGTGGGATACGCCCGTGTCTCTACCGTCGGTCAGTCGCTGGACGTACAGCTCGACAAGTTGACCAAGGCGAACTGCAGCAAGGTCTACAAGGAAAAGCGCTCAGGCAGGCAGGCAGAGAACCGCCCCGAGCTTCAAGCCGCTCTGGATTACGTACGAGACGGCGATGTACTGGTAGTCAGTCGCTTGGACCGCATGGCCCGTAGCGTCTTGGATTTGGCCAAGATTGCGGACCTTCTCAAGAAGAAAGGGGTCAGTCTCCGCGTGCTGGACCAAGGTTTGGACACGTCTACCGCAGAGGGCGTTCTTCTTTTCAACCTATTGGGGGCATTCGCTGAGTTCGAGGCCGACATTCGGGCTGAACGTCAGCGCGATGGAATCGCCTTAGCACAGAAGAGAGGAACCAAATTTGGCCGCAAGAAGGCGCTGACACCTGCGCAGGAAGAGCGAATCCGAACAATGCGGGCCGAAGAGGGCTTCAGCATTGAGCAATTGGCAGAACGCTTCTCCATCAGTCGCAGTAGCGTGTATCGGGCGCTACAAATGAAAGAGGAAGGCACCTAATAGGGCTCCACCCATGGGCTCATACGTTGCACTACTACTCAGTGGGAGTGTCGGGCTCCATCACATTGACGCCATGTTCTCCATGAAGCTCGGAGAAGGTCATACCAAAGGCGGGGCAGTACTTCCGGGCTTCTTCCAACGATACCGCTGGCACCTTGAATACGGATGTGTGCCCTCTCCCGAAGACATCGCGAACTCTCACCTTCAACCGGACGTGGTCATTCTCGATGCGAGGATAGCAGCCACCCCAGCTTTCGGACTGTTCGAAATAGACAACTCCATTGGTGGAACGCCCTACCTCAAGAAACGTGTCCACCCGGTCAGGAGAAAGGTGATTTCGCTGAGTGAGGAATGGATAAACCTTGACACTTCTTCCGATTGCAACTTGGAAATCTTGAAGCGCCACAGCTTGATTCTCGAGCCAAAACCAGCCGATTGTGTACTTAAGCCATGAAAGGCTAAAAGGGCGTAGATGCCAATGGTAGCCGACCGATACTCCTTCGATACTTGATGCTGCGGAGCCAACATTCGCAATTGAAAGGTACAGAGCTATCCCTGTACGGTGCGCCTCATACTCGCCATGCATCCTGCCAGTGAGGTAGGTGCAGCAGAACGTCGGTCCATCAATTAGCGACACCTTAAGGGTCGGACGCTTCCGAAGAGCCGAGAAGATTCCACTCGCCCAGCCGAAGAACGCTGTAGCAAGAAAGATAGCAACACCGACCACACCCTGATTTTCATTGAGCCAAGCGCTCATCTGGGCGTAGCTAATTGCAGAAGTAGAAAGCATCCAACATCCTTCTGGAAGCGTTAAGCAGGCTAAATCAGGCCAAGCTTGCCGCAGCGCTGAACAAGCAACATACCCTGCCTCAACCAGCAGCAGCTAGATGGACTGAGCACTGCATCCACCACCAGAGAGAGCTACTCCGCCTCGTCCTTAGCCAACTGCTGAAGTTCCCCTGCCAGCTTACGCTGGGTAGCCACCGGCAATGAGGCTGCCGCAAGAATGATATCGGCAAGAACATCGCTATCAGCGAGCAGATAAGCGAGTGGCACACCCAGCTCTTTCGCCAGCTTGCTAGCTGTGACGAAATCAGGCTCCGAAGTACCACGCTCGTACCTTGTAATCCTGCTGGACACTACGTCCTCCGATAGGCCTATTCGCCTCCCCAACTCCCGCTGTGAGATGCCCAAAGCCAAGCGAGCCTCTTTAAGGCGCTTGGTGAACATGCTTGGAAGAGTTGGCGACGACATAACCGGGACGGACGCATAGCTGTAGCTCGCCACAGGATGGCCCGTTCCCTCTGGACTCGTATGCTACATTATTTGTAGCATTGGCCTTGGGCGAATTGTTTGTACCTCTGGGAAGGTGCTGAAAGAAGCTCCCTAAGAAGCAGGAAAACAGGGGTTTCCGGCCTTCTAGACCAACTACCAAGGTGCAAGTGCGTTAACACGCCCAACCTACCCCTCGTATCACTCAAGCACCGCCAACGAGGACGTATGCAGCAACCCAAGGACAACATCGAGCCGCCGCCTATGCCATTGCCGGACCACGTTCGAGCAAGCCTGCGGCGGTATGACACCCACACCACCATGACGTGCCTCGAATGCGGGTATGCCGGGCTTATGGGGGTCAAGAGAAGCACCAAACCTTGGTACCTCTCTTGGTGGATGTTCTTCGTCTATGCCGTCGTCTTCGTGCCACTGAGCTGGCTTTTCATCATCTGTTTCGTACTCGCCGAAATGTTCATGAAGACACATAAGACCGAGTGCCCCAACTGCGGCATCGAGCTTTTCAGCAAGCGCCATGTGCTCTGACAAAAACCATCAATTCCGATTCATCACAAAGAGGAGCGCAGAATGCTGGGGATACTGGTACTGGTAGTGGTTACGGCAAGTGCTGTGTGGGTGTACATAGATGCGACGAATCACCGCATCGGGAAGCAACCCAATGAGAGAGGATTCTTCAACCTGTCCGCAGGCGGCTGGGGCGCGGTGGTCCTTCTGCTATGGATTGTTGCCTTCCCATGCTATCTGGCTAAGCGTAGCGACCTCATCGCAAAAGCCAAGAAATCCCCTGTAGTGGTCACCAGCAAGGCTGGTCCATTGCTGTTGATAGTTGCAGGCGGCGGACTGCTGATGCTTCAGCAAGCAATTCCACTTCTGGTACGGGCAGGAGCAAATGGCGCGCCATCAGACTATGTTGCGGCATGCGCCGACTACTACTACAACGCTGCAAATTCCCTGCCAAACCCGGAAACGAGGAACAAGCGCGAGATTTGGTTGCGCACCTGTAGCTGCGCCAGCCAACGGGATGGCGGAAGGACTGCTCAGGACTTCGAACGAAATCTCAGCACTTCGGAAACAGCACATATCGACGCTATGAAAAGTTGCCTTTGAGTAGGGGGGACTGTCGTATGGCCACGTATGAAGTGAAAATGAGTCGCCCCGGTGGCGGAAGTAGCACTTTCGTTGTCAGGGTCAACGCAGGCACACCTGACCAAGCGAGATGCAGCGCTGAGGCACAGAATCCCGGCTACAAAGCTCAGTCAGTCTATCGCCTCCCATACACGAACTGACCAATCATCAAGGAAGAAGTGATGCAGACACGAAATGCACTACTGGCGACATTAGGCCTTCTTGCTTTCGCGCACCCGGCTCAATCCGCTCCGCAGACTGTCGGTGCCCAATGGGAGTACACCGACGCATCGCGCATGGAGACAGATGAAGGCACCAGCCTTTGCCTCAAACTGGAAAGAGCATCAATCACTCGTATTCCGCAATCACAGCGCTTCAACGGTACGTTCTGCGTATCCAATCCGAGCGATGCTGCGCGACTGCTTGGCATCGGAGGAACTAGAAAGGATGGCTGCCGGTATTCCGCCAAAGGACAGGCCACCATCACCCTTTCGAACATCCAGTTGCTGCCCGAAGACGAAATGTATGATGAGCGTCTAGAGGCCGATTTGGTGGCAGTCAGGCAGAACACCGTCACCCTCCCATTGACTGATTCGTGCAAAGGCAGCGCAGAGTCAGAGAGCGGCTTCCATGACATTCGTGCAGCCATTCGTGCACTTGCATCACATGCTGACTATCGAGGGCTGAAAGATTCTGACTTCGCTAACATTGACGAAGCAATCGGACTTGCCGAACTCGATGCGAGCACTCAGATGTACCTACCGGAAGGCTCTACCGACACACTCGTCATCTATACCGAGAACAATGCTGGTACACCATTCCTGACCGTCGAACGCTTCGACGGTCGGCAATGGCGGGATGTCAGTGCTGCGACTCTGCCCGGGTATGTCAACAGGAATGGCAGCAACTACTACCTCGATGGGGCAGGCGGCGTTGTCAAAGTCCGAAGCCTTCCGGCAAAGAAGGCTTGGCGATATAGCGGAGGGCGATTCGTCCAAGAGGGCTAGGATTCTTGCGGTACAAGTTTGGCCCTGCGAGGAGTCGCTTTTCTAGGTACTTCCTTGTTCGGCTAGGTGAAGATTGGGCGAGCGGCATACTTGCACCCCAATCTTGACCACCAAGCCCCTGCCCATCATGCATCGCTTAGCATTCCTACCATCGAAAAACCGCATCAAATAAAATTCATAAGGCACCGTAAAAACAGGGGTTTTGACTGTCTGGAAAGATGGAAATCCTCGAAAAGCTCAGGGCTGCACCCGATGGACGAAATCGCTGCGATGGAGTTCCTGCTGGACAAGATGAAGAACACCAAGTCCAACGACGAGTTCTTCGGCTCGATGAAGCGCTGATTCCTTTACGGAATTGGTTGCAGCAGAAAACCCCGCGAAAGCGGGGTTTTTTGTTGGCTTGAAAAGAGTGCTACGACTCCATCTGAAATCGGGGTGCATTTTTGTCTTCCAAAGCCCCCTCTCCCCAACCCCTCTCCCGCGAGGGGAGAGGGGCTCTACAACTGCAGCTGCAAGAATCACTATGCTCCCAACCGAACTTTCATGCTCACATCCTTGAGATCCAGTCCGGCGATCAAACCGCAACCGGATTGCCGCAGCAATCAAGCCAACCGCAGCGCGCGCGGATAAGGCGGCGTGTCGGGGAACTCGCCCTGCGCGAAGCCCCGTTGCAATGCCTGCCACCACAGCGGATCAAACAGCTCGCTGTACTTCTCCTGCACAACATCCAGCAACGCTTTGGGCAAGCCCATGAACAAGGCAAACCGTTCGGGGAACACATCGTTGGCGGCCACATGGAACCATGGCTCGGCCGACAGGGCCTCTTCTTCACTACGAGGCGCAGGCCACACGCGGAAATTGCAGTCGGTAACCAGGCACAGCTCGTCGTAGTCGTAGAACACGGCACGGCCGTGCCGCGAAACACCAAAGTTCTTCAGCAACATGTCACCCGGAAAAATATTGTTGCAGGCCATGTCACGGATGGCCTGCGCGTAGTCCAGTGCCGCAGAGCGTGCTGCATCTGCTCCCTGCTCACGCAGGTACAGATTCAACGGGCGGAAGCGACGCTGCACGTAGCACAACGAAATCACCACGTCGTCGCCCTCGACACGCACACTCTGGCTGCACTGGTTGACCAACTCGTCCAGCAGCTCCGCTGAGAAACGATTGATCGGGAAGCGCAGGTAACGGTACGGCTGCGCGTCCAGCAGACGACCGATGCGATCCAAGTTGAACACCAGCGCATATTTTTCTTCGACATCCTGCCGGCTCATGGTTTTTGGCCAGGCAAAACGGTCGCGGATGAGTTTGAACACCAGCGGATAGCTGGGCAGCGTGAACACCGCCATCACCATGCCGGGCGTGCCGTCGGCATGTACCAGGCGCTCGTTGGCGTGCTGCTGGAAGTGACTGAAGAAGGTGCGATAACGCTCGGTCTTGCCTTGCTTGGCGCGGCCCAGCACGGTGTAGATCTCATCCACCGGCTTGCCCGGCAGAATGCTGCGCAGAAACACCACCGCATCAGCCACGGTCGGCAGGTCGGCCTGGAAATAGCTGCGCGACACACCAAACAGATGCGCCACATCGCGGCGACGGCTCAACACCGCTTCAACACGAATACCCTGGTCATCATTGACCAGCGCGATCACGCATGGTGAAAAGCGATGCTCACCAAACACGCGCCCCACCAGATACGCACGACGCTCGCGGTAGAACACGGTTTCCAACAACTCGATGGCGCGCACCGGGTAAGCGCCCCAATGCGCAAGGTCATCCTGCAGGCGCACCGCAATGGCCGCAGCACAGCGCAGTTGGTGACGGTAGGGCGTGTCGAAGGCGTAATCGGACAACAACCGCGAAAATGCATCGGCTGGCCGCGACTCCGACACCGCGTAAACATGCCGAGCGACGGGGTGAGTGATGGCATCGGACGGCTCGATATCCAAGGCCATGAATTCGATGCCATCGTCCACACCGTTCGTACGGAACAGGCGCCGCGTCAGCGTGTTGTAGAAGGTCTTGTACAGCTCGCAGTCGATGCGGCTGGCAACAAGCGCAGCGAAGCCGACCTTCACGTCGCGCCATAACAGCGGCGAGGGCAACTGCTCACCGAGCAGGGCTTGGAGCTGCTGGCTGCAGCGACTGATGCACACGTCGTAAAGCGCGATACGTTCCACCGCGTCGCGCTTTGCGTCGCCCCAATCGCGGGCCTGGAAGCGCACCCGCGCGCGCCGGGTGATGTCGGCGAAACCCAGGTGATAGCGCTCAAAGCCCTCGGCGATACAGGCGGCAATGCGTCCGCCCAGGGCGGGATCGGCTAATGGCACGCTCATCGGCACGACACCGAACGATGTGCGGGGCTTACAAAAGCAAGGCGGATGCGGTGCGGTTGCATGCGGGCAGCTGGCGGGAGTTTGCATGACCATACGCCACCGGCCGGGCGCGGCACAGCCCCTGCAGAGGCCTGGTCAATCCCGCTTTCTTTGACAGTGTTGTGTCCCGCGCCACCGCCGCCACGCGATCAAACGCGGGGGCGGCGCCCTACCCCGCCAGTTCGGCCTGTATCTTGCGGCCACACTCACGCGCGCTCCACAGCACGTGACCAATCACACTGCGTTGCCCGCAGGCCGCCATCAGCAGCAGTGAACCGCGCGGCAGGACGACCGATTGCATCAGCACCTTGCCTTCGCTGGCTTCGAGCATCAGCACCTCCATGGTGCCCAACGACAACTCGCGGCCTACCGCGCTGGCCAGCGCCAACATGGCGCTGGTCATCGCAGCCAAGCGTTCACCACTGGACACATGCGTGGCCGCCTGGGCCAAGGCGAAACCGTCAACGCTGGCGATCACCACCGCGCTCACACCATCCACCGATTCGGTGAACTCCTGCAGCTTCTGTTCCACCAACGTGACTTCCCAATCCTCAAGCACCGCGATCCTCCTTGTCTCAGACATGCTCTTCCACGATTGCCGCCGCTTCCACCTCGCCCATCAGCACGTCCATCAACATCATCACCGCTTCTTCCGAGCGGGCGTCGAAGGGCACCAAGGGCAATGGCCGGCCGGCAAGTTCCTGCACCCGCAACTGACAGGCATCCAGATCCACCTGCGGGGTCAGATCGAACTTGGACACCCCCACCACAGCAGGCACGTTGTGCGCATGCTCGCGCAACACCCGCAGGTAGCAATCCAGATCGCTCACCACATCGTGGCTGGATGCGTCGGCCAGAATCACCACGCCACGTGCGCCCTGCAGCAGCACCGGCCAGATGAAGGAAAAACGTTCCTGCCCCGGCGTGCCATACAGACGCAGGCGGTCACCATTGGGCAGGCTTACGTCGCCGTAATCCATGGCCACGGTGGTGGCCAGCTTGGAGGAGGTGATGTCGGTATTGAGTACATCGGTGTCGATGACGGTTCCACCGGCAACGGCGCGCACCAGCGTGGACTTACCCGCCCCCATCGCACCCAGCACCACTATCTTGTGTTCGATCATGCAAAGCTTCCTGTGCGATTACGGACGCTGCGCCACATGCGGGCAAGCAGCGCGCTGGCACCCTGCTTGGGCGGTGGTGGCGGTGGCGGCGCCATTTCAGGGATTTTCACTTCGGCGTAGCCGCACAGGTAAGCCGAGCGCATGAAGGCACGGGTAGCGCCGATGTCCAGCTCCAACAGGCGCGTGCATTCGTGCAGGCTGCAGGGCTTTTTCAACAGCAGTGAACACAGCCGGAAACCATCATGCTGATGCGCAAGCACGCGGAAATCCGGCCAACGCAGCAGACTCACCTGTGCATGCTGTTGCAGGCGCCGCTCGAAGTCGGACCAGTTGCTGCTGTGTTGTGCCATCTGCCATAACAGCGGCCGCAGCGGTTGCCGCGACACATTGCCCGCCAGCTCCGTGAAACGCTGCAGCGAAAGCTCCTGCAGCACCAGCGAATCAAACAGATCGCCCAACTGCTGGGCCAGGTTCGAGTCTGCGGAAGCGGCCGCATGCAACGGTATGGCCTGGTCATGCTCGAAGTCGATCAACAGCATCGGCTTGTTATGTGCCAACAGAAGTGCACGGCCTTTCTTTTCCTGCAAGCGCTGCCGCAACAGCCGTGTTACCTGTTTGCTGCCGCTGGCCAGGAACTGCCCGTCGGCATCCGGATTTTCATCTGCGTGTGGAACGAGCGGCGATGGAGCGAGCGCGTGCTGTATCTGCGCATCATCGAGCTGATGCCGTGAACCAGATCGACCGTCGTGGACGACCCCGGCATCGTCATGCATCCACAAACGCATGGCCGGCCGCTTGCTGGCCATGTGTATTGCGGCGGTGCGCAGAGCCGGTGTATCACGCACCAGCAGCAGGTCGCATTGGTCCAGGTCGGCACAGCGCTGCAACGCCTCCGGTGGCAATCCCGCCACCTGCCGCAAGCGCCCAAGCAACACCTGCTCCTCACGGGTGTCCGAGCCCACTACCAGCACCCTGGTCATGCTCCTTTCCCCTTTCAACGAAGATGCATCAATGCAGTACAGCGCCAGTTCTAGCAGGCTATTCCAGATACCGTGCGTGAAAGGGTGATTGGAAACACAGTTCAAATGGCCTGTATTCCCCCACGTGATGCGACGCACAACATGGCTAAAGATATTCCCAATAAAGCTGCGTCCAATGCGTGCAGCGCAGGTGAAAATGCGCGGAAATGATTCCCCGGAACATCCCGCGTCAGTGGATTGTCTTCGTTCGCTGCGATGGCAATGTGATGACGCCGGCTCTTACGATTTCCGCACCGCCCGTGCGATTGAAAAACCCTTTCGTTTGCCCATCAAAAAACCCGCGCCGGTGAGGACGCGGGTTTTCATGCGGCGACAACCCGAGAGACGGGCTGAGGATCAGCCCTTCAGGCTGGCCACGGCGGCGTTGAGCGTGGCGCTCGGGCGCATGGCCTTGCTGGCCTTGGCCACGTCCGGGCGGTAGTAACCGCCGATGTCCACGGCCTTGCCCTGCACGGCGGCAAGTTCGTCAACGATCTTCTGCTCGTCGCGGGTCAGTGCCTCGGCCAGCGGTGCGAACTTGGCCTTCAATGCGGCGTCGTCATTCTGCGCGGCCAGCGCCTGTGCCCAGTACATGGCCAGGTAGAAATGGCTGCCACGGTTGTCGATACCACCGAGCTTGCGCGAAGGCGACTTGTCGTTGTCCAGGAACGTGCCGTTGGCTTCGTCCAGTGCCTTGGCCAACACGGCTGCGCCCTTGTTGTCATAACGCTGGCCCAGGTGTTCCAACGAAGCGGCCAGGGCCAGGAACTCACCCAGCGAATCCCAACGCAGGTAATCCTCTTCGACAAACTGCTGCACGTGCTTGGGAGCCGAACCACCGGCGCCGGTCTCGAACAGACCACCGCCGGCCATCAGCGGCACGATCGACAGCATCTTGGCGCTGGTGCCCAGCTCCAGGATCGGGAACAGATCGGTGAGGTAGTCACGCAGCACGTTGCCGGTCACCGAGATGGTGTCCTGGCCCTTGCGGATGCGCTCCAGCGAAACGGCCGTGGCTTCTTCCGGCGACAGAATGCGGATGTCCAGACCGTTGGTGTCGTGGTCCTTGAGGTACTGCTCGACCTTGGCGATCACCTGGGTGTCGTGCGCACGCTTGGCGTCCAGCCAGAACAGCGCGGGGGTATTGCTCAGGCGGGCACGGCTGACGGCCAGCTTCACCCAATCCTGGATCGGCGCGTCCTTGGTCTGGCACATGCGCCAGATGTCGCCAGCTTCCACCTTGTGCTCGAACACCACGTTGCCGGCGTCATCGGTGACCTTGACCACGCCATCGGCGGCGATCTGGAAGGTCTTGTCGTGCGAACCGTATTCCTCGGCCTTCTGCGCCATCAGGCCGACGTTGGGCACCGAGCCCATGGTCGACGGATTGAACGCACCGTTGGCCTTGCAGTCTTCGATCACCGCCTGGTACACGCCGGCGTAGCAGCGGTCCGGAATGACGGCCTTGGTGTCCTGCAGCTTGCCTTCGGCGTTCCACATCTTGCCGGAGTCGCGGATCATCGCCGGCATCGAGGCGTCGACGATCACATCGCTCGGCACGTGCAGGTTGGTGATGCCCTTGTCCGAGTTGACCATCGCCACGGCCGGGCGCTTGGCGTACTCGGCAGCGATGTCGGCCTTGATGGCCTCCTGCGTGGCTTCCGGCAACTGCGGCAGGCGCGCGTACAGATCGCCGATGCCGTTGTTGGCATCAAAGCCTACTTCCTTGAGCGCGGCAGCGTGTTTGGCCAGCACGTCCTTGTAGAACTCTTCGACCACGACGCCGAACATGATCGGGTCGGAGACCTTCATCATGGTGGCCTTCAGGTGCAGCGAGAACAGCACGCCCTGCGCCTTGGCATCGGCCACCTGCGCGTCGATGAAACTGGCCAGCGCGCGGCGCGACATCACCGAGGCGTCCACAATTTCGCCCGCCTTCACGGCCGTCTTTTCCTTGAGCACGACGGTCTTGCCGTCGTTGCCCACCAGCTCGATCTTCAGGCTGCCGGCGTTGGCCAGCGTGGCGGACTTTTCGCTGCCGTAGAAATCACCGCCGTCCATGTGCGCGACGTGCGACTTGGAATCGCTGCTCCACACGCCCATGCGGTGCGGGTGCTTGCGTGCGTAGTTCTTCACCGACAACGGTGCGCGGCGGTCGGAGTTGCCTTCGCGCAGCACCGGGTTCACCGCGCTGCCCTTGATCTTGTCGTAGCGCGCCTTGATGTCGCGCGAAACGTCGTCGGTGGGCGCGTCCGGGTAGTTGGGCAGGATGAAGCCCTGGTCCTGCAGTTCCTTGATCGCTGCCTTCAACTGCGGCACCGAGGCCGAGACGTTCGGCAGCTTGATGATGTTGGCTTCCGGCTGGGTGGCCAGCGCGCCCAGCTCGGCCAGGTCGTCGCTGATCTTCTGCCCGTCTTCCAGGTAATCCGGGAACTGCGACAGGATGCGACCGGACAGCGAGATGTCGCGGGTTTCAACGGTAATACCGGCAGTGGCGGTAAAAGCATCGACGATCGGCAGCAGCGACTGGGTCGCCAGGAACGGAGCTTCGTCGGTGAGCGTGTAGATGATCTTCGGCGTGTTCGACATGGGGGCAGGAACTCTCTTGCTGACGGATGCGTTGCGCAGGGGGCGATGGTGGCCGGAGCGGGTAATGCAGGGGGAAGCTGCGGTAGCAGACTCCCTCGCCCCTCTCGGCCGCAGTGAAGAAACATCCCCATTGTCGCGTTTTCAGCCGAGCCCGGCAAAGCACGCCCATACGCGAACGTAGGGAGGATCCCGTACCACCAAGACCAACGCACGCAAGACCTTGTATTGCTTGGTTGTACGGATCAAAAACCCCAAAACTTGTTCCGGCTGCAACCGATACCAAGCTCCACGGCAACTGCAAAGAATCGCCCCGCGGCACATGACAACGCCGGACGGAATCGACGAGTGAACCCTCATGAAGTCCGCTGCACATCCAATCACCGACACCAATTTCAGATGGCTAAATGTGATCTCTCAATAGGTTGTTCATCCGGAGGCATCTCTGGAAGATGGTGGTTACCAAGCCAAACCAGCCCCTAGGGAAGGTCTGAACAACTACGGGCCTGCGCCCCAGCGGTAGTAAATTCGTCCGAATCGACGAGTAGCGGGAAGCCGAATCAATGACTTACCCGGCGCCGGAGCTGGCGAACTCCCATCCCGCAATTAGGGTTGCGAGTTATTCAGACCTTCCCTAGGCCGACCTCTGCGCGCCAGGACAGAATTTCAGCACTATAAAGGCACAGTCAGTCTACCTTGGGCAGCAGTTACGGAAGATGGGGCAGTTGCACCGGCAGGGCGAGCGAGTCTGTCCCGAAACGCGAAAATCCCTGGGAAACTGAGCACTTCCTCGATACGAGCATTGATGTCAGCTTAGATGTGGGGCGTGAACGCATCGGGATTAATTACTCAACCCCCACCTGCGCTTGACACTCAAACATCTCACGCGATAGATAACTCCCAAAGGGTTCCGCGCCCATTAAATTCTACGTTTACTTTTTACATTACGGAAAATATAAGAAGTTTATTGATAGATACCACCGAACTGTCGATCGGAGAGTTGGAAAGTCGTTTCGAGATGGAAGCACTTGCTGATGCTGCGGCTATTGACGGCAAATGCACCGGGGGAGGTCTGAACAGCGCGCCCATGCACTCGACCCATGGCTGTATCACTGCAACTGGCATCAACCCCACGCCAGCCAAGGCTACAAAACCACCCATTCCCCGAATCCCACTAAACAACGCCCCGGCTTTAAACAGCTAGCTACTGACTCGCCACTTATACCTCTCGAGAAACTCCCAGTACGTGATAGTGGCGACCACCCTGCTCTCGCGAGACGGGTGAGCCAGCGAATATATCGGAAATATCAGCTATTTGACATCCGCCCCTCAACTCCTGTGCAGGCAGGGATAACCCTTAGTTCCGGGAGCAGTTTCCGCCTATCCACTCCAGACAGGAAAAGGAAGTTTAAATATCTCCAATAAACTTTATCGTACCACTTGAAACACCCCCAAAAAAACGTCGACAAGCTTGCGAGTCAGAATAGAAATCGCCCCCCTACATTAGTCACCGCCACTCGGATCAAAGTTATCAATCCACTGGACATAATAGTCCGCAGCGAGCAGGCACCTCGAAAAGCAGCATGTCGAACGGCGCACCAAGCGCGGCCGGTTCGATCATAGATCTGTCGCTTTTGACAGATTTTCAGTGCGAAATGTTTCTCACTGAGACAGCGAAACCAAGAAGGAAAGTCGATGGATAACTTCGATAGGAAAAATTACGCCTTCACGTAGGACGAGAATGGCATATGCGAGGTCATGGGCCCTAAGGCACTGGAAGTAATGAGTGCCGGTGGAGTCAGCGCCGCAGGTGTGCTCTGCAAGGTCAACTCCGGAAACTGTGTTTCTGGTTGCGCATGCAAGGAAACGTCGCCGTCGATCAGATAAAACTTGCGCACCACTCCGTCGATGGTGCGCTCTCAAACGCGGAAACCTGATGATCCCATATGCAGCATCATTAGCCCTCCGAGGTCTTAAGCGCCACTGGCCTTTCACCGCGCTTATCACCGTCTCCCTAGCCGTCGGCATTAGCACTTCATCGACCATGCTGACAGTCATGGGGACACTTGCTGTGGACCCCCTTCCATCCCATAGCGGATCGCTCTACCACGTTCAAATGGACCCTCGACCCCATCACGAGGTGCGGCCAGGCAGCAAATTGCTGCCAACAGTAACGCTACATGACGCACAGGAGCTCATGCTGGCGAGCCCGTCAAAGAGCACCTTCACGGCAGGAGGATGGCTTCCCTTACGCTCCCCGCAAACTGGTTATCCGCTGCGCATGTTGCCTATTCGTGGGTTTACTCACAGCGCTCCATCCTTGTTTGGGATGACATTTCTGTCGGGAGGCCCCTGGTCCGCTAATGACGACAACAGCGCCGCCCGGGTTGCAATCATTACCCAATCGCTAGCTAACGAGCTTTTCCCGGGCACTTCCGCATTAGGGGCCACTGTGGAGTTGGCTACCAAAGACTTTATTGTGGTCGGTGTCATATCGAATTGGGATCCGAAGCCCCGGTTCTATGACCTCGACACAGGAGCATTCAAACCTAGCGAACGAATATTCATTCCAGTTGAAAGCTGGCTTGCGCTGCCGCAAGACTATGGCAACGGGCGAATGCGTTGTTGGAACGATGCAGACAATGACGCTACAAGCCCGCAATGTGCCTGGTTACATTTCTGGACATCCCTCTCCAGCAAAGACGAGGTCCATGCGTTTCAGCTACTCGTCAATCAATATGCTTCTGATCAGATATCAAACGGCCGAACCACACGGGCTCAGGCAGATATTGCCAGCCTGATCAACTGGCTAGATCGGAATGAAGTCATCCCTTCAGGAGTCCGCATCCAAATGTGGCTTTCCTTTGGGATCCTGTTAGTCAGCCTAGTAAATGCAAATGGGCTTCTCTTAGCCAAATTCATGAGTAGGTCCAGTGAGTTTGGTATCCGCAGAGCTTTGGGGGCGACGCGCGCAGCAATTTTCGCACAGTGCATCTGGGAGTCCGCCGCACTCGGTGCACTCGGCGGAATCGCAGGCGTACCGCTGGCAGCGTTGGGAATTTTTCTAGTGAAACGCCTACCGATCGATTACGCCAGCCAGCTGTCCATCAGCTACCCACTGCTAATTATCAGCCTTGCGCTCGCAGTCATCTCTTCCATCGCCGCAGGCGCCCTTCCAGCGTGGAGGGCAAGCCGGGTTTCCCCTCAGCTACAGATCAAGACGTTATGACGATCACTCCCATCCGCGACCTTGGCCCGCTCCTACGCTCACTTCCACGTCATCGATCAGCGGTGCTGCTACTTGTCCTAGAGTGCTCCATTGCCATGGCGATCCTCTGCAACGTCATCGCAATAATCACTGATAGTACGGACAGGCACCGCACCATGACTGGACTCGACGAGGATCGAATAGCCGTTATACAGAACATTGCTGTAATCGGGTCTAACGATAGCGGGACTATTGGAGAGGGGCTTCTCGCACTTCGAGCACTGCCCTGGGTCGAAGAAGCGGCATTCGGCCCGGCACCTTTCACAGCCTCGACCGCCCCTATTCGTACCAGTGCTGACCGCATCGATCCCACGGCAGAAACTTATATCTACTTCGGAAGCCAAGGTTTGAGCAGCGCCCTGGGCCTCAAGGTAGTGGCTGGAACCATGCTGAGTGATGAAATGCTTCCGGACATCGAGCAAGCGTTGACCTCAAACGGTGTTATCCAGCTCCCCGCACTCATCACTCACAGCCTCGCCGAGCGACTATATCCAGCAGGAGATGCTCTTGGAAAAAATATCTATACCCACGTATGGGGCAGCTATACCGCGACCATGCGCGTCGTCGGCATTGTCGCAGACTTCCGAAGCGATATAACCGGCAACCAGAGTGACGCCGAGGCAATTATTGCCGAAAGCTCGTTCACGAATCAGGCCGTCGGCGGGTTATATCTGATCAGGGGCCGAGGCCCCGTCACGCCTGAGCAAATGGAAGAGTTCGCGACAACATTGAGCACGCATATGCCCGACTTTGCGCAAGAGCCCGCCAAAAGCATTGAGCAACTCCGAAATGCGTACTTCGCCGGCGAGGCCGCCCGCTCAAATATGCTGACAGCGATTCTTTTTGTGGTTGTGTCATCCACCGCACTGGGAATCTTTGGGCTTACTCATTTTTGGGTACTTGGACGAAAACCTTACATAGGTATCCGTCGCGCACTCGGAGCTCGACGACGAGACATCGCCTCATACTTCATGACAGAAAATCTGTTGATATCTCTTATAGGTGTTGCTCTCGGCGTTTTCACGTCCATCACCCTCAATAGAGGGCTGGCCGCACATTTTGAGGTAGTTCCTTTAAGCGGCGTGCTGATTGCCACAAGCGCCTGCATCATAGTCCTCACATGCCAACTGGCTGCGTTGCTGCCCGCGTTGAAAGTCTCCTACATTGAACCTTCGCGGGCAGGCGAAACATAGCCCACCAATCATTTCCACAAACCGGTCCTGGCCTCAAGCTAGTTGAGGGGCACAGGCCCCGGATATCCAGACAGATGTGTCGCGAAGGTACTCCCTGCTTGTGGCGAATCAATTGGACATAAAAAGGCGCAGCCAATGTGGCTGCGCCCATGCGTCTACCGACGGGAGAGAGACGTCGGCGAACGCCCTACCTCACTTCACCTCAAACTGCTGCGGCATGCCTGCAGCCTTGCCATCCACCATGACGTCGGCGGTGTACTTGCCGGCCGGCCAGCCACTGGGCTTGGTGAACTCGATGTTGGTGGTGCCGGCATCGGTGGTGTTGAGCGCGACGTTCTGCTCACCGGCCACCTGGCCGTCCTGATAGGTCAGCTTTGCAGCCACGTTTGCATTGGTGGCCGTGCCGCTGGTCTTGATCGAAACAACGATCTTGTCCTTGGTGCCGAGTACCGCAACCGGTGCCACCGACATGTCCGCACCGACGGTATTACCGACGCTGACCGACGTGACGCTGACGGCTGCCGGTGCCGCCTCGGTCATCGGCGTGGGCGCCGGCGTGGTTGCAGCCGGCGGCGCTACGACTTCGGCTTCTTTCTTTTTACAGCCAACCAAAGCCACGCTACCCACTACGGCGATCATCAGGACACTGCTGAGCGAAGTCTTCTTCATGGATTGCTCCGAAACTGGTTTGGGAATGAACGGCACTGCGACGCGAAGGCTCAGCCTTGGCGCGGTGGAATCTTCAGGACCTGCCCGGGTTTGATCTTGTCGGGGTTGTCCAGGACATCACGGTTGGCGTCGAAGATTTTTTTCCAAGCATTGCCATCGCCCAGAAGCTTCTTGGCGATGGTGGAAAGGTTGTCGTCCTTCTGCACCGTGTACTGCTGTTCGCCAACAATCTCTTCGGTGCTGGTCACCGTTGCACTGACATCGGAGAAATCGGCCTTGGGCACGACCTGCTCGGTGCTGGTGACGGTGGAGCTGACGTCAGAAAAATCGGCCTTCTTATCGGTACCCATCCAAGCCACTCCGCTTCTTGACTGGCGACCACCATTGCACGCCGCCTGTTAAGGATTCATCGCGCTGGTGTAAAGCCGGCGTGCGGAGACAGCTTTCGTTCGGTTTATTGACGCAGGTCGCGAATGGGTGCCATTTGCCCGCCCTGTCCGGGGGTGAACCGGCGGGGGTTGATGTCCAGGCCGCCACGGCGTGTGTAGCGTGCTTCCACGTCCAGCCAGGCCGGGGCGCAGCGGCGCATGAGCTCCAGATAGATGCGCTCCACGCATTGCTCGTGGAACTCGGCGTGGTCGCGGTAACTGACGAGGTAGCGCAGCAGGCCTTCGCGGTCGATACGCGGGCCGTGGTAACGGATGCTGACGCTGGCCCAGTCCGGCTGACCGGTGACCGGGCAGTTGGATTTCAGCAGCGCCGAAGTCAGGGTTTCGCTGACGACATCCTCTGCATTGGCTGACAGAAACGCATCGCGCGGGGGGCCGTAGCAGTCGATGTCCACGTCCAGATGGTCGATGGTCTCGCCCGGCGCCTCGGCAAACACCGGCAGGCCAAACTCCACCCGCACATCGGCACCGGCGCAGGCCGACAGGTCGGTGACGATGCGCTCGCGCACGGCCTCGGCGCGGTTGAAACGGGCGCTGTTGAGCGAGTTCAGGTACAGCTTGAGCGACTTGGACTCGATCAGGTTCGGCGAGTGGCCCGGCACCCAAAGGGTGGCGGTTTCCACGCAGGGCTTGCCGCGGGCATCCAGCCAGCCCACTTCGTAGGCATGCCATCGGTCTTCACCGTGGAAGGGCAAGGTGTCGGCGGTCAAACCGATTTCAGCGCGCGCGGCCGCACGCGGAATCGGGAACAGCAGGCTGGCGTCGTAATGCTGCGGGTAGTCGACCTCGCGGCCGAGGCTGGAATCTTGTGGGGTATTCATCGGCGCCATTGTATGTGCGCATTGTTGAGCGCCGGATTTATGGAACACCGGCATTGCGCCATTCACATTGCGCCCGCAACACAAAGGCCCGCCATTGCGGGCGGGCCTTTGTTTGGTACTGATGTCGCCGGCCGGGGCCAGCGAGGCGCGATTACTCGGCCTTGGCTTCCTCAGCCTTCGGGATGAAGGCTTCGGTGGTGATGCGGACCTTGATGTCATCGCTGACGTTCGGGGCGTAGGCGCCCATGCCGAACTCGCTGCGCTTGAAGCTGGTGCTGGCTTCAAAGCCAACCGCCGGCACCTTGGCCATCGGGTGCTCGCCGGCACCGTTGACGGTCACGTCCAGCACTACCGGCTTGGTGACGCCCTTGACGGTCAAATCGCCGGTGACGGTCAGCTTGTTGGTGCCGGCAGCTTCCACCTTGGTGCTCTTGAAGGTAGCGGTCGGGAACTTGGCGGCGTCGAAGAAATCAGCGCTGCGCAGGTGCTCGTCGAACTTGGCGGTGAAGCTGTTCAGGCCCGACAGCGGCAGGGTCACTTCCACGGTCGACTTGGTCACGTCGGCGGCGTCGTACACCAAGGTGCCGTCAGCATTGCCGAAGTGGGCGGTCGGGTTGGAGAAGCCCAGGTGGTTCCACTGCACCAGCACGTCGGTGTGGGTCGGGTCGAGCTTGTAGGTGCCAGCGGCAACCTGGATGGCAGCGGCTTCCGGGGCGGCAGCGGCGGCTTCGGCCGGGGCAGCGGTTTCAGCCGGAGCGGCGGCCGGGGCAGCTGCCTGGTCGGCCGGCTTGGAGCAGGCGGTGATGGCGGCGGCCAGCGCCAGCGGGAGCAGCAGCTTGGACAGATTGGACATGGGTTTCTCCTTGTTGAGGATTCAGTAGGGGGACAGCTGAAGTTTCAGTAAGGCCAGCTTTGGGCAGTGTGAGGAACACCGCCGACCGGCCACTTACGCGATACGCGCGGCTTCGTCGAACGACAGACGCGGCAGACGCGGGAAAACACCGGCAGGATCGCCATAGCCCAGATTGACGAGGAAATTGGACTTGATGGCGGTGCCGGCAAAGAACGCTTCATCCACCTTGGCCGCGTCGAAACCCGACATCGGCCCAGCATCCAGGCCGAGCGTGCGCGCAGCCAGAATCAGGTAGGCACCCTGCAGCGTGCCATTGCGGAACGCCGCTTCATGGCGGCCTTCGCGCGGGCCATCGAACCAGGATTTGGCATCGGTGTGCGGGAACAGGTACGGCAGCTTTTCGTGGAAATCCAGATCAAAACCAATGATCGCGGTGACCGGCGCGGCCAGCGTCTTGGCCAGGTTGCCTTCCGACAGGGCCGGCGCCAGCTTCTGCTTGGCCTCGGCGGATTTGACGAACACAAAGCGTGCCGGGCTGGCGTTGGCCGAAGTCGGCGCCCACTTCAACAGGTCATACAGCGCGCGCAGCTGGCTGTCTTCAACCGGCCGGTCCTGGAACGAATTCTGGGTACGGGCAGTGCGGAACAGCTGGTCAAGCGCGGCATCGGTGAAGATGTCGGACATGGAAACTCCGTGATGAGTGGGCTACGGTCGTGGCATTCCTTCGGGAAGCCTCGGACAATGGCCCTGAGCCAAAGTGCAGCGCGCAGTGTAGGCGCCAGCGACTGTTGCAACACCCAGCCTTTATGAAACGAATTAATGCCATACGCGAAACGATCGACGCTCCCCTGGACGATCACTGACGGCCGCGCCGGCAATGTGCGGCAGGCCGTGGCGCTGGCTTCTGCACTGCGTCTGGGCGGTCAACAACGCCTGCAACTGCACCCCCGGGCACCTTGGCGCTGGCTCACGCCGCGCTTGATGCCGGGTGCGGCGCAGGGCTTTGGCCCGGCTTTCGCACAGCTGGTCAACACCCGCCCGGGGCTGGCCATCGGTTGTGGCCGCCAGGCCGCCGGCGCGCTGCGGCTGCTGGGCCGACACGGCACGCGCACGGTGCAGATTCTTGATCCGCGCATCAGTACCCGGCACTGGGATGTACTGGTCGTCCCCGAACACGACCAACTGCGCGGTGAGAACGTACTCACCTTGTTGGGCAGCTTGAACCCGGTCAGCGACGATTGGCTGGCGTTGGGCCGGGCGGCTTTTTCCAGCTTCGAACAACTGCCCGGGCCACGCACCGCGCTGCTGCTGGGCGGCCCCACCGAGCACGCGCCGTGGCAGGAGCAGGACATCGAGCCGCTGCTGCAGCAATTGGCGGCGCGCATCCGTGCCCAGGGCGGCAGCATTCTGGCCACCACCTCTCGGCGCACACCGCGCCCGGTCACCGATGCTCTGTTGCGCGCCTTCGACGATGTGCCGGGGGTTATCTGGAGTGATGGTGGCGATGGCTCCAACCCCTATGCCGGCCTGCTGGGCTGGGCTGACCGCATTTTGTGCACTCCTGATTCGGTGAACCTGCTGTCCGAAGCCTGTGCCACCCGCGTACCGGTGGGCGTGCTGCTGGGCCAGCGCGCGCAGGCACGCATGGCGCACTTCCAGGCAGCGCTGCGCGAGCGCGGGCGTTTGCTGGATGGGCTGGCCGTGCTGGATGCCGGCCCGCTGCAGCCCGTCGAACCCCTGCGCGAGACCGAGCGCGTCGCCGCCGAAGTGAGGCGGCGGTTGGCGTTGTGAAGCACGGCGCGGGTTTCCGGCACGCCGATCACGCGGTGCGGCATGGGGATCAGCAACCGGGCCCGCGCCCGCAGAACCCCTAACGAATATTTTCCGAACCCCATGCAAGGATGCGCGCCGATGAAGCTGCGAACTCCCCTGAAACACGCGCTGCTGGCCTGTTTGGCCGCGACGGCGATGCCTGCCCTCGCCCAACCGGCCTGCGCGCCGCGTTATCCCTCACCGACCACCATCGCGGCGATGTTCGACATGGCGGCGGTCACCACCGACACACTGGATGCCCTGCCCGATGTGGACGTGGCCATTGCCGCGCGCGGTGGTCAGGACCTGAGCAAATACGGCCTGCGCCACAGCCACCTGGCCTTTCTGGTGCGCAATGACCAAGGCGGTTGGGACGTGGTGCACCTGCTCAACCGGTGCAAGACCGACTCGTCCAATCTGTACCGCGAGGGGCTGGTGAACCTGGTGGGCGAGAGTTCGATCACCACCGATCTGCGCGTCGGCATTCCCACCCCGGCGGTGCGGGATGCGCTGCGGGCACTGCTCGATGGCGCCGCACCGCAGGCGCGCGCCCTGCACGAGCCGCGCTACAGCATGCTGGCCTACCCCGGCAGCACCGCGTACCAGAACTCCAATCAGTGGATTCTGGAAGTCACCGCAGCGGCGATGGCGCAGGCTGGAAACGACTCGCCCTTGACCAACCGCGCCGACACGCTGGCCTGGCTTACCCGTAAGGGCTACCAGCCCGCACGCATGCATATCGGCATCGGCAAGCGGCTGGGCGCGCGCTTCTTTGCTGACAATGTCGCGGTAACCGACCACCCGGCCAGCGAACGCATCTCAGGGAATTACTCGGTGGTGACCGTGGAGTCGACGTTCGATTTCCTGCACCGCAGCGGCGCGCTGGAGCGCGAGCTTTCCATTCCCCATCAAACACCCGTGCCCACCGTGCTCAATGCAGGCACGCCGGCCTCTGTTCAATGAAAGGAGTCAAACCATGAAGCATTTCCTGCATCACGCCGCGCTGGCCCTGGCGGTCACCGCGTGTGTCGGCCTGACCTTTGCACCGCGCGATGCCCGCGCGGGCGATGGCAACCTCAACGGTTCGGAGATATCGGTGCTGGTGACAGGCTCCAGTGTCGTCATGGTGGTGTCTGGCCCGGTGTTCCTGTCGGCTGCAGGCGTCAACAAGACCATGGATGCCTCCAAGGCCGCAAGCGAACGCAGGAAAGATGAAAAGGCCCGCCGCATCAGCGCCGGCCCGCTGCCGGACATGCAGGTGAAATCGGTCGACAGCACCGCCGAGGGTGGCCGCCGGGTGATGTTGGAAGATCCGACCAGCGCCGAAAACACCGCCGTGCTGCAGTGGCCGCAGCGCCAGGACAACCCGGCGGAGAACTTCATCGTGGGCCAGACCGTCGCCTTCACCCCCAGCCCACAGGGCGCCGGCTGGATGCTGCGCGCTGAGGATGGCGCGGTGCTGACCTTCGTGCCGACCGCTGAAGCGATGGACGAGAGCCGTACTTCGACGCTGTGAGGGGTTGAGGGGATTTTGCGCAGAGCAGAAGCGCCCTCACCCCAACCCCTCTCCCGTGAACGGGAGAGGGGCTTCAAACGTCGCAAGCGGCCAGGGCTTTGAGATCGCGGAGTTGTGTGACCGCTCCCTTCTCCCGCCTGCGGGGGAAGGTGCCCCGCAGGGGCGGATGGGGGCTTTGAGCTTATGAAGCGCCCTCACCCCAACCCTCTCCCGTGAACGGGAGAGGGGCTTCAAAAGTCGCAAGCGACCAGGGCTTTGAGATCGCGGAGTTGTGTGACCGCTCCCTTCTCCCGCCTGCGGGGGAAGGTGCCCCGCAGGGGCGGATGGGGGGCTTTGAGCTTATGAAGCGCCCTCACCCCCCTCTCCCGTGAACGGGAGAAGGGTTTTGGGAGCCACTGGTCGGGTTGGAGTTCTGAGCTCAAGCGACGCCAGGGCTTTCAGACCGGCAAATGCTGAACTAGGCCCTTCTCCCGCCTGCGGGAGAAGGTGCCCCGAAGGGGCGGATGAGGGAGCTTTGAGCATGTAAAAGTGCTTGTTTACGCCCCCGCAGGACACGCTGTTCCCCCGCGTTGACAGGGCCACCAACCGCTGCAGGTACAATGCCCGCCTGCGTCCCCGCCGTTTCCGGCCCGGCCGCCCTTTCCCTCTTTCTTTCTGCAGCGCCCTGCGGCGCTGCCTGTGCCGTCCATGTCCTCGCATCCGTCCATCCGCTTCGCACCGCTCACGCCCGCCTCGCTGCTGCTCGCCGTACTGGCGATGGGCGCCGTGGTGCTGGGCTCGAATGTGCTGGTGCAGTACCCCATCAACGATTGGTTGACCTGGGGTGCCTTCAGCTATCCCATCGCGTTCCTGGTCAGCAACCTGATCAACCGCCGCTTCGGCCCGCAGGCCGCCCGGCAGGTAGCGTGGGCCGGTTTTGCGGTGGCGGTGGTGCTGTCGATATGGATTGCGACGCCGCGCATCGCCTTGGCCTCGTGTTCGGCCTTCATCGTGGCGCAGTTGCTGGACATCACCGTGTTCGACCGCTTGCGCGCGGGCAACTGGTGGCGCGCGCCGATGGTGGCCACCACCTGCAGCGCCACCGTGGACACGGCAATCTTCTGGTCCATCGCATTTGCCGGCTCGTCGCTGCCTTGGGTCAGCTGGGCCTTTGGCGATCTGGCGGTGAAGCTGGCCATCGGCGTCTGCCTGCTGGCGCCCTTCCGTGCGCTGCTGTGGAAGATGGCGCCGGTACGCCAATAACGCGCAACGCAAGCGCTGCGCGTTACCGGCTGGCCGCTATTGGCTGTGCTTGCCCGGCTCAAACGGCAGGCCTTTGGCGATGGCCGCTGCGGTGATTGCCGCACACGCCGCTTCAATCTCCGGCGTTGGTACCGCCATGCGCGCGCGCCGGTCCAGCGTGCAGGAAAGCCCGACATCCAACAGCGTGGCGTGCGCGTCATGCAGGGCCACGGCCGTGTCGCCCGGCAACCAACCCGAGGCCGCCAATGCGGCAATCAGGAACGGCGTTTCGCGTGGCTCCACCAGCGCCGGGTTGCTTGCCGCGCCGGCCAGCACGCCGGTCTGCAGCACGAACTCCAGATCCACCAGACCACCGGCGCCCTGCTTGAGATCCAACCGCGCCGCATCGCTGCGGTCCAGCTCGGCACGCATGCGTGCACGCATCTTCAATACGTCGCCAAAGAGTGTCTCGTGGTCACGCGTGCGGCCCAGCGTTGCGCTGCGCACCTGCTCGAAATCGGCCAGCAACGATGGCTCGCCAGCCACCCCACGCGCGCGCACCAGCGCCTGGTGTTCCCAGGTCCAGGCGCGCTCGCGCTGGTATTCGGTATAGCTGGCCAGCGACGACACCAGCGCGCCTTTGCCGCCATCCGGGCGCAGGCGCACGTCGATGTCGTACAGCCGGCCTGCGGCGGTAACGGCGGCCAACAGCGCCATCACCTTCTGCGCCAAGCGTGCGAACCAGCGGCCGCTTTCCAGCGGACGCGGGCCATCGCTGGCTTCCACACCCGCGGGATGGTCATACAGAAACACCAGATCCAAATCGGACCCAAAGCCCAGCTCCAGCCCACCCAAGCTGCCGTAACCAATGATGGCGAAGCGCCCGCCGGGCACTTCACCATGCGCGCGGGCCATGTCGGCGCGCACCATTTCCAGCACGGTCACCACCACCGCATCGGCCAGCTGGGCCAACTGCTGGGTGCAGTCCACCGCACGTTGGCGGCCATCATGGAACGCCAGCGCCATGCGGAAGCTCAACGCCAGGCGCACTTCGTTGAGTGCGCGCAAGGCGACTTCCGGGTCGTCGATGGCCAGTGCGGTGGCGCAGGCGTCGTGCATTTCCTGCGCCTCGGGCATGGGCCCGGCCACGCGTGTGTCCAGCAGTTCGTCCAACAACAACGGGAAGGCGACCAAACGCTCGGACAGCAGAGCGCTGCGCGCCAACACGTTGACCAAGCGGGTGAGCGCGCTGGGCTGCTCGTCCAACAACGCCAGATAGCTGGTGCGGCGCAGGATGGACTGCAGCAGGCCCAGCACGCGGCGCAGGGCCGCGTCTGGCTGCGGTGAGCGGGTGGCGGCCAGCAGCAATGCCGGCAGCACGCGATCCAACCGCGCGCGGGCGCTGTCGGACAACGACTTCACGCCTGATGACTGCGCAAACTCGCGCAGCGATTGGTCGGCACTGTTGGCATCGGCGAAACCGGCCTCCGCCAGCACGTCAGCGCTGCCACCGCCCGGCAGCACGCGCCAATAGTTCGCCAATGCATCGGGCGCGGCTTGGCCTTGGCGCGGTGCCAACAGCGCGCCGAACTCGGTGCTGACGCGCTGGCGTTGTTCGTCCAGGGCCTGCAGCAGCGCGTCCCAATCGGCGTAACCCAGGCCCAGCGCGATACGTGCGCGGTCCAAAGCATCGGTAGGCAGGCAGTGGGTCTGCGCGTCACGCAGCATCTGCAGGCGGTTTTCCACCCGCCGCAGGAAGCGATACGCGCAGGTCAGGTCATCGCCATCGGCCTGCGCCATCTGCCCGGATTCAACCAGCGCGCGCAGGGCCGGCAGCAACCGGCGCTCGCGCAGGGCCGCTTCGCGTCCGCCACGGATCAGCTGCAAGGCCTGCGCAAGAAATTCAATTTCACGGATACCGCCAGGGCCGCGTTTGATGTCGTCCAGCCGGTCTTTGCGGGCGACCTCGGCAGTGATGGCGGCTTTCATTTCGCGCAGTCCGTCGAGCGCGGTGAAATCCAGATAGCGGCGGTAGACGAACGGCCGCAGCGTTTCCAGCCACGCCTCGCCGGCGGCGATGTCGCCCGCCACCGCGCGCGCCTTGATCCACGCATAGCGCTCCCAATCGCGGCCTTCGCGTTGGAAATACTGGTCCATGCCGGCAAACGACAGCGCCACCCGCCCGGCCGTGCCGAACGGACGCAAGCGCAGGTCCACGCGGTGGCTGAAACCTTCGGCGGTGGTTTCATCCAGCAGCCGGGCCAGCCGTTGGCCCAGCCGCGCGAAATATTCCTCCGCCGCCAACGGACGCGCGCCGTCCGATTCCCCACCCTGCGGGTAGGCGTAGACCAGATCAATGTCAGAGGAGAAGTTCAGCTCGCCGCCACCCAGCTTGCCCAGCCCAAACACCACCAGCTGCTGCACGCTGCCATCGGCCGCGCGCACCACGCCGTGGCGGCTGGCGAACTCCTGCTCCAGCGCGGAAAGGGCCAGCTGCAGGCAATTCTCAGCCAATACGGTGGCACCGGCCAAGGTGGCATCCACGTCATCGGCGCCGGTCAGGTCCCGCCAGATCAAACGGGTGGACGCCGCCGCGCGGTAGCGGCGCAACTGGCTCGGCCAGGCGCTGGGCTGCAGTGGATCCAACTGGGGCTGCGCCACCGGGGGAGGGTCTGCCTGGGCCAGCAATGCCAGCAGTTCTGGCTGGCGGCACAAGGTGTCGATGGCGAAATCGCTGGTGACCGCCAACTGCCGCAGGGTCGCGGTGAATTGGGGATTCTGCCGCCATTGCGCCGGGTCCGGCAGGGCCAGGGTGAGACGGGCGATGGCGCGGTCAACGACCGGCACAACAGAGTCAGGCAAGGCGGGGGTGGGGAGCGTCATGTGCCGATTCTGGCACTTGGCGATAGCTGCGGTCGCCCCTGCCCCGGGAAACGGGCAATAAAAAAGCCCGCTGACAGCGAACTGTCAGCGGGCTTTGCTCCCTCCCCCACGTCGGGATGCAGGGTGATCGTGCGGGGTGTCAGGACAACTTGCACGCTGCAGTGCAAAACAGTACTTGCCGGTACAAGAGCTTCAATCGGCAATGACCATCCCCCAATGGTAGAACCCCCCTGTTCACGGCGAAGGGCCATAATCGGCGATCCCTCCACAGAACCCGTCGTCATGTCTGTCGAACGCATCCTGGACCCGCGCCTGCGCGACCGCATCGTTTCCGCCGAGCAAGCGGCCGCTTTCATCCAACCGGGCGAGACCGTCGCCATGAGCGGTTTCACCGGCTCCGGCTACCCCAAGGCGGTGCCGCTGGCGCTGGCGCAGCGCATTGAAGACGTGCACGCGCAGGGCCTGCCGTTCCAGATCAAGCTGATGACCGGCGCTTCCACCGCACCGGAGCTGGATGGCGCGTTGGCCAAGGTGGACGCCATTGCCATGCGCATGCCGTTCCAGACCGACCCGGATGCGCGCAAGCGCATCAACGAAGGCAAGCTGGACTACATCGACATCCACCTTTCGCACGTTGCCCAGCATGTGTGGTTTGGTTTTTACGGCGATATCGACACCGCGGTGATCGAGGTGTCGGCCATCCGTGAGGACGGCGCGCTGGTGCCGTCCACCTCGGTCGGCAACAACAAGACCTGGTTGGACCTGGCCAAGAAAGTAATCATCGAGGTCAACGAGTGGCAGCCCGAAGGCATCGAGGGCATGCACGACATTTATTACGGCACCGCGTTGCCGCCGCACCGCAAGCCGATCCCGCTGATCCATGCCAACGACCGCATCGGCCAGAACACGCTGCAGGTGGACCCGGACAAGATCGTCGCGGTGGTGCGTACCAACGGCCCGGACCGCAACAGCCCGTTCAAGCCGATTGACGAAGACAGCAGGCTCATCGCCGGCCACCTGATCGAATTCCTCAAGCACGAAGTGGCCAAGGGCCGCCTGCCGCAGAACCTGCTGCCGCTGCAGTCGGGCGTGGGCAACATCCCCAATGCCGTGCTTGCCGGGCTGGCCGAGAGCGGCCTGCGTGGCTTGAGTGCGTTCACCGAGGTGATCCAGGACGGCATGCTCGACCTGCTCAAATCCGGCGTGCTGGAATATGCCTCGTGCACCGGTTTTGCGTTGAGCCCGGAGGCCAACGAAGAGTTCAAGCGCAACATCAATTTCTACCGCGACCGCATCATCATGCGCACGCAGGAGATCTCCAATCATCCGGAGCTGGTGCGCCGCCTGGGCTGCATCGGCATGAACGGCATGATCGAGGTGGACCTCTACGGCAACGTGAATTCCACGCACGTCATGGGCAGCCGCATCATGAACGGCATCGGTGGCTCGGGCGACTTCACCCGCAATGGTTTCCTGTCCACATTCCTGAGCCCGTCGGTGGCCAAGGGCGGCAGCATCTCGGCCATCGTGCCGATGGTCAGCCACGTGGACCACACCGAGCACGACGTTTCCATCATCGTCACCGAGCAGGGCCTGGCCGACCTGCGTGGCCTGCCGCCGCGTGCACGCGCACGTGTGGTGATCGACAACTGCGCGCACCCGGATTTCCGCGACCAGCTCAACGATTATTTCGACCGCGCCTGCCGTGATAGTTATGGCAAGCACACCCCGCACTTGTTGCCTGAAGCACTGTCCTGGCACCAGCGGTATATCGACACCGGCAGCATGAAGGCCTGAGACATCTGTTAAGCGGATGCGATGCGGTAGTTCACATCGGATGTCGATTCGTTGAATGGAAGAAACGCCGCGATTCCGCTTGGGACCGCGGCGTTTTGTTTGAACGGTGTTATGGCTGCTGATTTTTCGTTGGAATTTAGAGCCCCCTCTCCCCAACCCCTCTCCCGCCAGGGGAGAGGGGCTCAGTGCATTACGCGTCCAAGCAATTTCTGCAACTGCAGCTTTTAAAGCCCCTCTCCCCTGGCGGGAGAGGGGTTGGGGAGAGGGGAAGCTTTCGCAAGCAAGCAACAGATCAGCACTACTGCAATCACCCCGCGCTTTTCTGCTGCCTGCTAAGCAAACGCTTACCGCCTCGTAGCACCACCGTGCAGGTAATCCAGCGACACCTGCAGCAGCGCGCGCAGGCCTACATCAAGCGCTTTTTCGTCGAGCAGGAACTTGGGCGAGTGGTTGCTGGGCGCGGTCGCCGGATCGATCCCCTGCGATGTCGAACCGACAAAGAAGAACATCGACGGCACCTGCTGCGCATACAGCGAGAAGTCCTCCGAACCCATCTGCAGCGGCGGCTCGTAGACATTGTCCGTGCCCACCACCGCCTGCAGGCTGGGCAGCATGCGTGCGGTCAGCGCCGGGTCGTTGACTGTGGCCGGGTTGCCTTCCTTGTCATAGATGTCGGTGACGGCGGTAGCGCCATGCGCGGCGGCGGTGTGCTCGGCCACGTTGCGCAGGTCGGCGAAAATCTGCGTGCGCATGTCCGCATCGAAAGTGCGGATGGTGCCCACCATTTCCACCGAGTCGGGAATGATGTTGTAGCGGATGCCACCCTTGATCGCGCCGAAGGTGAGCACCGCCGGCTGCTTGGACAGGTTGCTGCGGCGGCTGACGATGGTCTGCGCGGTGCCGATCAGGTCGGAGGCGGCAACAATCGGGTCGATGCCGTTCCACGGTGCCGAGCCGTGGGTCTGGCGGCCGTTGACAGTGATCGCGAAGCGGTCCGAGGCGGCCATCAGCGGGCCACCGCGCACCGCGATCTGCCCGGCCTGGACGCTGGAGAACACATGCAGGCCGAATACCGCTTCGGGCTTGAAGTCCTTGAACAGGCCTTCCTTCAACATCAGATCAGCGCCACCCTGTTCCGGCGGCGGCGCGCCTTCTTCAGCCGGTTGGAAGATCAACATCACCTCGCCGGGCAGCGTGTCGCGCATGGCAACCAGGGCATCGGCCACACCCAGCAGTGTGGCGGTGTGGGCGTCGTGGCCGCAGGCGTGCATCACCCCGACCTGCTCACCGCGGTACTGCGCGGTGGCCTTGGAAGCGAACGGCAGGCCCGTCTGTTCGGTCACCGGCAAGGCATCCATGTCCGCGCGCAGTGCGATCTTCGGGCCCGGCAGGCCGCCCTTGATGATGGCCACCACGCCGTGCACGGCCACGCCGGTCTGCGGCTTCAGGCCCATCGCGCGCAGGCGCTCGGCAACCTTGGCGGCGGTGCGCTCTTCGCGATTGGACAGCTCCGGGTGCTGATGGAAGTCACGGCGCCAGTCCACCACCTGCTGCTGAAGACGCGTGGCGGCGGCCGCCACTTCCGGGCGCTGGGCTTGCTGGGCCTGCGCCAGTGGCGACAGGGCGCATAACAGCGCGGTCAGCAATACGGTTTTGCGGGCCATCGGCGACTCTCCTTGGGACGGGGACGATGGACTGACTGTAGGCCAGTTGCGGGCCGGGCGGATATCGGGGCATGGGGGGACGAGCGGATGGGACGGCTTCAGAACGCTCGTCGGGAAGTGCGGGCAACCAACAGCAGCACGGGAATCTGTTGGCTCCCTTCTCCCGCCTGCGGGGGAAGGTACCCGCAGGGCGGATGGGGGGCAGCGTTTGCTTCTGCCGTATGGAGCAAAGCCGAAAGGCAAAGCAGACACCTGCCCTCACCCCAACCCCTCTCCCGCAAGCGGGAGAGGGGCTTTGAGCCACAGCTACAGCAACAGCTACAGCTACAGCAACAGCAACAGCAACAGCCACAGCCACAGCCACAGCACCAGCTACAGCTACAGCTACAGCTACAGCCACAGCCACAGCCACAGCCACAGCTACAGCAACAGCAGAACCCGCTGCGTCCTGATCTGGGTCAGCGGCGTCACGATCTGAGTCAGCTGCGTCGCTATCCGGTTCAGCCGATGCATCGCTGCGATACCTCTCAGCCCGACCATCTCGCGCCCCGGCGTACGCCCAAGCGCGACTCGGCGTCCCTTTCATCGAGCAGGTCAACCAAAGCCGCTTTGGAACGTTCATCACTTATGGCGGTCAGAAGGCGTGGCCCATCGGTCATGAGTCCAGCCGACACACCGCGGCGGTATCCTCTGCAGCGTCAACGTTCCACCTCCCCTACCGGTTCCTCAGGAGTTTTCGCATGTCGCGTTTCTGGAAGATTGTGCTGCTGGTCATCGCAGTGCTGCTCGTAGCCGGGATTGGCTACCGGGTGATGGGGGGCGGCAAGCAGAAGACGGATGCAGCACCGGCGGGTATGGCTGGCGGCAGGGCAGGCAAGGACAACGCACCCGTGCCGGTCACCGTGGTGGCCGCCGAGCGCAAGAACGTGCCGGTGTATGTCACCGCGCAGGGCACGGTGACTGCTTACAACACCGTCACCGTCAGCCCGCAGGTGGGCGGCGAGTTGCTGAGCGTCAACTTCCGCGAAGGCCAAGCGGTGAAGAAGGGTGACCTGCTTGCGCAGATCGACCCGCGTACGTTCAAGGCGCAGTACGACCAGGCTGTCGCCAGTACCCGCCAGAACCAGGCGCTGCTGGCCACCGCGCAATCCAACTTCGAGCGTTCCAACTCGCCGGAATACCGCCAATTCGTGGCGCAGACCGACCTGACCACGCTGCGCAACCAGGTGGCGCAGTACCAGGCCGCGGTTGCCGCCTCGCAGGCTTCGGCCGCGCAGGCCAAGGTGCAGTTGGATTACACCCGCATCACCTCGCCCATCAATGGCATCACCGGCATCCGCGCGGTGGACCCCGGCAACGTGGTCAGCGCTGGCAGCCAGATCGTCACCGTCACCCAGCTGCAGCCAGCCTATGTGCTGTTCAACCTGCCCGAGCAGCAGTTGGATGCGGTGCGCACCGCGCAGCAGGCCGGGCCGTTGCAGACCTCCACGCTCGACCGCGAAGGCGGTGCGGTGGTCAATGCTGATGGCAAGTTGCAGGTGGTGGACAACCAGATCAGCAGCAACAGCGGCACCTTCCGCCTGCGTGCGGAGTTCCCCAATGCCAGCGCCGCGCTGTGGCCCGGCCAGTTCGTCAACGTGCGCATGCAGCTCAACGAGCTGCCCAACGCGGTGGTGGTGCCGGCTGAAGCGGTGCAGCGCAGCAGCAACAGTGATTTTGTCTACCTGATCAAGCCCGACAGCACCGTCACCCTGCGCGACGTGGTGCAGGGCGGCCAGGTGGATGACAGCCATGTGGTCATCAGCAGCGGCCTGCAGGCCGGCGACAAAGTGGTGACCGAAGGCCAGTTCCGGCTCAAGGAAGGCAGCAAGGTCACCCAACTGGCACCGGGCCAGGCACCGCCTGCGCCCACTGAAGAACAGCTCAAAGCGGCCAGCCAGAAGGGCCGTGGTGGACGGGGCGGCCCGCCGCGCTGACGCGCAGCTCGCCACCCCGCCCTCTCCCCCCGCACCAGGAATCGCCCGTGGGCTTCTCGACCATTTTCATCCGCCGTCCGATCGCCACTTCGTTGTTGATGGTCGGCCTGATGCTGTTGGGCATCCTCGGTTACCAGCGCCTGCCGGTAGCCGCCCTGCCCGAGATCGAAGCCCCCAGTCTGGTGGTGACCACGCAGTACCCCGGCGCCAGCGCGCAGACCATGGCCTCGCTGGTGACCACGCCGCTGGAGCGGCAGCTGGGCCAGATTTCCGGCCTGGACATGATGACCTCCGACTCCTCGGCCGGGCTGTCCAGCATCGTGCTGCAGTTCTCCATGGAACGGGACATCAACACCGCCGCGCAGGATGTGCAGGCCGCCATCCGGCAGGCCACCCTGCCCAGCTCGCTGCCGTACCAACCGGTCTACAACCGGGTGAACCCGGCCGACGCGCCCATCCTTACCCTCAAGCTGGCCTCGGACACGCGCCCGCTGCGTGAGGTCAACGATCTGGCCGACTCGGTGCTGGCCCAGCGCATGTCGCAGGTGGATGGCGTGGGCCTGGTATCCATTGCCGGCAACGTGCGCCCGGCCGTGCGCATCCAGGCCAACCCCGCGCAGCTGTCCAACATGGGCATGACCATGGAAGACCTGCGCAGCGCGCTCACGCAGGCCAACGTCAACGCGCCCAAGGGGTCGCTCAACGGCAAGACGCAGAGTTACACGCTGTCCACCAACGACCAGCTCAGCGACGCGGCCGACTACAACGACGTCATCATCCGCTACCAGAACGGCGCGCCGGTACGCCTGCGCGACGTGGCCAAGGTGGTGGATGGCGTTGAGAACGACCAGATTGCCGCGTGGGCCGATGGCAAGCCGGCGGTGCTGCTGGAAGTGCGCCGCCAGCCCGGCGCCAACATCGTCAAGACGGTGGAGAACATCCGCCAGATTCTGCCCAGCCTGCAGGCGATGTTGCCGGCCGATGTGAAGCTGGATGTGTTCTCCGACCGCACCGTCACCATCCGCGCCTCGGTGCATGACGTGCAGTTCACGCTCATCCTCACCATCTGTCTGGTGGTGGCGGTGATCTTCGTGTTCCTGCGGCGCTTGTGGGCCACGGTGATTCCATCGGTGGCGGTGCCGTTGTCGTTGATGGGCACGTTCGGCGTGATGGCCTTTGCCGGCATGTCGCTGGACAACCTGTCGCTGATGGCGCTGACCGTGGCCACCGGCTTCGTGGTGGACGATGCGATCGTGATGATCGAAAACATCGTGCGCTATATCGAACAGGGCAAAGACGGCCAGGAGGCGGCGGAAGTCGGCTCCAAGGAAATTGGCTTCACCGTGCTGTCGTTGACGGTGTCGCTGGTGGCGGTGTTCCTGCCGTTGATCCTGATGCCAGGCGTCACCGGGCGCTTGTTCCACGAGTTCGCGTGGGTGCTGACCATCGCCGTGTCGATCTCGATGCTGATCTCGCTGACGCTCACACCGATGATGTGCGCCTATCTGCTCAAGCCCGACGCATTGCCCGAGGGCGATGATGCGCACGAGCGTGCGGCGGCGCAGGGCAAGGTCACCGCATGGTCGCGGCTGGTGCATGCCTACGAGCGCAGCCTGGACTGGGTGCTGCGTCATCAGCCACTGACGTTGAGCATTGCACTGGCCTCGGTCGCGCTCACCGTGGTGCTGTACATGGTGATCCCCAAGGGCCTGCTGCCCGACCAGGACACCGGCATGATTACCGGCGTGGTGCTGGCCGACCAGAACGTCGCTTTCGACCAGATGCAGCAGCGCACTCAAGCCGTGGCTGCCGCCTTGCAGGGCGATGAAGCGGTAAGCGGCGTGGCCGCTTACATCGGCGCCGGCACCATGAACCCCACGCTCAACCAGGGCCAGCTGAGCATCGTGCTCAAAGACCGCGGTGATCGCGATGGGCTGGATGTCATCCTGCCGCGTCTGCAGGCCGCAGCCGCGCACATTCCCGGCGTCGCGCTGTATCTCAAGCCGGTGCAGGACGTCACCTTGGACACGCGCGTGGCCGCCACCGCGTACCAGTTCTCGCTGTCGGACATGGACAGCACCGAGCTGGCCGCGCAGACCGACCGCGTCACCGATGCGCTGCGCCGCCTGCCGGAGCTGGCTGACGTCGACAACAACCTGGCCAACCACGGCCGCGCCCTGCATGTGGAAGTGGACCGCGACAAAGCCGCCCGTTACGGCGTGCCGATGCAGACCATCGACGACACGCTGTACGACGCTTATGGCCAGCGGCAGATTTCCACCATCTTCACCCAGCTCAACCAGTACCGCGTGGTGCTGGAAGTAGCGCCGGAGTTCCGCAACAGCGATGCGCTGATGAACCAGCTGGCGATCGGCAGCAATGGCAGCGGCACGCTTACCGGCAGCAACGCCACCACGCTGGGCCAGGTGACATCGAGCAACTCGTCCACCGCCACCGGTATCGGCAACAGCAACACCGGCATCGCGCTGGGCGGCGGTGGCAGCATTCCGTTGTCGGCCATTGCCACCGCCATCCCCGGCACCGCGCCGTTGATCGTCAGCCACCAGCAACAGCTGCCGTCGGCCACCATCTCGTTCAACCTGGCACCGGGCTATTCGCTGTCTGAAGGCGTGGACGCCATCAACAAAGCCGTGGCCGCATTGGAATTGCCGCAGCAGATGCAGGCGCAGTTTGTCGGTACGGCGGCGGAGTTCTCCAACAGCCAGACCGACGTGGTGCTGTTGCTGCTGGCCGCCATCGCGGTGATCTACATCGTGCTGGGCGTGCTGTATGAAAGCTACATCCACCCGCTGACCATCATCTCCACCTTGCCGCCGGCCGGTGTCGGCGCGCTGCTGGCGTTGTACCTGTGTGGCATGAGCCTGTCGGTGGACGGCATCGTCGGCATCATCCTGCTGATTGGTATCGTCAAGAAGAACGCGATCATGATGATCGACTTCGCCCTGGACGCGCAGCGCTCCGGCGCCAACGCCTACGACGCCATCCGCCGCGCCTGTCTGCTGCGCTTCCGCCCGATCATGATGACCACCGCCGCCGCCATGCTGGGCGCGCTGCCGTTGGCCTTGGGCACCGGCATTGGCTCGGAGTTGCGGCGGCCCTTGGGCGTGGCCATCGTCGGCGGCCTGCTGCTGTCGCAGTTGGTGACGCTGTACACCACGCCGGTGATTTACCTGTATTTCGAGCGTCTGTCCGAATGGGCAGCCAAGCGACGTGAGCAACGCGCTGCCGCTCGCCTGCAGACGGCACGGTAACGCGCGGGCATGAACATCTCCGCGCCTTTCATCAAACGCCCCATCGGCATTGGCCTGCTGGCCATCGGCCTGTTCTTCGCTGGTTTGGTCTGCTATCTGCGGCTGGGTGTTGCGGCCCTGCCCAATCTCACCATCCCGGTGATTTTCGTGCAGGCGTCCAACATCGGCGCCGATGCCAACACCATGGCATCGACAGTGACCGCGCCCTTGGAGCGTCACCTCGGCCAGGTGCCGGGCATCGACACCATGCGTTCGAGCAGCAGCGACGGCCGCAGCATGGTGTTTCTGATGTTCAACACCAGCCGCGACATCGACTCCGCCGCGCAGGACGTGCAGGCCGCGATCAACGCCGCCGTGGCCGACCTGCCCGCAGGCATCAACACGCCCACCTATCAGAAGGCCAACCCCAACGACGATCCGGTGATTGCGCTGGCACTGACCTCGGACACGCAATCGGTGGCCGAGTTGTACAACCTGGCCGACTCGCTGCTCGCGCAACGGCTGCGGCAACTGCCCGGTGTTTCGCAGGTGGATATCGCCGGCGCTTCCACACCGGCGGTGCGCATCGACCTCAACCTGCGCGCGATGAATGCACTGGGCCTGAGCCCGGACGATCTGCGCAATGCCATGCGCGCGGCCAATGTCGCCTCGCCGCTGGGTTTCCTCAGCGATGGCAACACCCAGACCGCCATCGTCCTCAACGACCAGGTGCGCAAGGCGCAGGATTTCGCCAACGTCGCCATCGCCACGCACGACGGTGCGGTGGTGCGGCTGAAGGACATCGCCACCGTTTACGACGGCCAGCAGGATGCGTATCAGGCGGCGTGGTTCAACGGCAAGCGCGGCGTGCTGATGTATGTGTATCTGCGCAGCGGCGCCAATCTGGTTGCCACGGTGGACCGGGTGAAAGCCGCAGCGCCAGCGTTGTCCACGTATCTGGATGCCGGCACCACGCTGACGCCGTACTTCGACCGCACGCCCACCATTCGCGCCTCGCTCACCGAAGTGCAGATCACCTTGATGATCAGCCTGGCGATGGTGATCCTGACCATGGCGCTGTTCCTGCGCCGGCTGGCGCCTACCTTGATCGCCGCGGTGACCGTGCCGTTGTCGCTGGCCGGCGCGGCGCTGTTGATGACCATGCTGGGCTTCACGCTCAACAACCTCACCCTGTTGGCGTTGGTGATCGCCATTGGCTTTGTGGTTGACGATGCCATCGTGGTGATTGAAAACATCATGCGCCATCTCGACGAAGGCGTGCCCCGCAAAGAGGCGGCCATGGCCGGCGCGCGCGAGATTGGTTTCACAATCGTGTCGATCACCGCCTCGTTGATTGCGGTGTTCCTGCCGATCATCTTCGCGCAGGGCATGATCGGCGCGTTCTTCCGGGAGTTCACGCTGACGCTGGTGGCTGCCATCGTGGTCTCGGCCATCGTCTCGCTGACCTTGACGCCCGCGTTGTGCTCGCGTTTCCTGCAGCCGCATTCGGCGCCGGTGAAGCCCTCACGTATCGGCCCGTTCCTCGACAAACTGCATGAGGGAATGCTGCGCATCTACACCGTCGCGCTGGATTTCTCGCTGCGGCATTGCCTGCTGCTGTCGCTGACACCGCTGCTGTTGATCGTGGCGACGTTCTATCTGGCCGGCTCGGTCAGCAAAGGCTCGTTCCCCGAGCAGGACACCGGCCTGGTGTGGGGCCGTGCCAGTTCCAGCGCGACGGTGTCGTTCCAGGAAATGAGTGAACGTCAGCGTCGTTTGGCCGACATGTTCCTCGCCGACCCTGCCGTGAAAATGGTGGGCTCGCGTTTGGGCTCCAGCCGCCAGGGCAGCAGTGCGCAGTTCAACATCGAGCTGCATACGCAGGGCGAAGGCCGCCAGGAGCCGACCAATGTGGTCGTCACCCGCCTCAGCACCAAGGCCGCGCAGTTCCCGGACCTGGATGTACGCCTGCGGGCGATTCAGGATCTTCCCTCCAATGGCGGCGGCGGTGGTTCGCAGGGCGCACAGAACCGCGTGACGCTGCAGGGCAACGATGCCGAGCAGTTGGCCGAATGGCTGCCCAAGCTGGTGGAAGTGCTCAGGCAGAATCCCAAGCTGCGTGATGTGGGCTCGGACGTGGACAAGGGTGGTTTGATGCAGAAGATCGTCATCGACCGCGACAAAGCTTCGCGGCTGGGCGTGAGCATCGGCACCATCGACGGCGCGCTGTACGGCGCGTTCGGCCAACGCCAGATCTCCACCATCTACTCCGATCTCAATCAGTACGGCGTGGTGGTCAATGCGTTGCCGGGGCAGACCGCAAGCCCATCGGCCATTGAAGACCTGTATGTGCGCTCCAGCAGCGGCCAGATGATTCCATTGACCACGCTGGCGCATCAGGAGCCGGGGCTGGCACCGTCGCAGGTCACCCATCAAAACCAGTACACGGTGATGGACCTGAGCTACAACCTCGCCCCGGGCGTGAGCAGCGGTGAAGGCGATGCCATCGTGCAGGCGGCCATCAACGGCCTGCGCATGCCCGGTGATATCCGCCAGGCCGAGCGCGGTGGCTTCGGCCGGGCGATGGACCCTTCCTCGATGCTGATGTTGATCATCGCCGCCATTGCCACGGTCTACATCGTGTTGGGCATGCTGTACGAAAACCTCGTACACCCGGTGACCATTCTGTCCACGCTGCCGGCGGCGGGCATGGGCGCATTGCTGGCGTTGTGGGTGACCAATACCGACCTGTCGGTGATCTCGATGATCGCGCTGGTGCTGTTGATCGGCATCGTCAAAAAGAACGCCATCATGATGATCGACTTTGCCCTGGTCGCGCAGCGTGAGCACGGCAAGTCACCGGCCGATGCCGTGCGCGAAGCCAGCATCGTGCGCTTCCGTCCGATCATGATGACCACCATGGTCGCCATTCTGGCCGCGTTGCCGTTGGCCATTGGCTTAGGTGAAGGCTCGGAACTTCGCCGTCCGCTGGGCATCGCAATGATCGGCGGCCTGCTGATTTCGCAGAGCCTGACACTGCTCAGCACCCCAGCGCTGTACGTGATCTTCTCGTGCCTGCAGCAGCACTGGCGCAACTGGCGCGCGCGTCGTAAAGAACGCAAGCGCCTGCGCAGACTCGCGCGGGCCTGAGCCTGCGTAGTCGATCGCAGATCAACTCGCCGGGCCAGCGCGCCCGGCAACGCGGGTGATGCATAGGCGCATCGGCATCACGCCGATGTGCCTGTGGCCGATGTTCCTGTGTGAGCACATCACCACGGTGCAAAACTGATGATCAATGCAAGTACGATCACCAACGTACCGATGATGACGATGCCGCGTTTGGAAAGAACACGTCTGCGCGCCATGGCCCACTCCTGTCTGCACATTGCCTGGCAGACACTGTGAATGCAGCACTGTTAAAACCCGGCAAGCGCGTGTGAACGCCGGGTCCCATGCTGGATCTGCAACGGCACGTAACCCGACTCTGACCCCGGTTTTTTACTCGCAGGGCTCGCCGTCGCTGAGCATTGCCGCGTCAATCGGCGACTGGGCATTCAGCAGCTCGCGCTGCGCGGCGCTCGGCGCACCCTGCCACCAGATTTTGCACCGCGACAGCAGCCGACCCACCAGCTTCGATTGCTTGGGCTCGTACAGCATCACCAGTCGATTGGTATCGCACTGATGCGCCTGGCACGCGGTGTAGTACCACCACGTTTCTCCCTCCACCTGCAACGGCACGCCGGGCGCACTGGGGCCACTGAGCAGGCGCTGACGCTGTGAGGCCACGGTCGGGTCATCGGTGTCACCCTGCGCGGCCTCTTTCATCAGTTCATCGAACGCGGCTGCCACCTTGGGATCGGCACGGCCACAGTTGTCCACCGAATTCCCACCCACCAAGGTGAAGAAATAGGTTGCCAACGGCGCCTGCTCACAGGTGATTTCCTCACCGGGCGTCTCGCCTTCCGGCTCACCTTCGTTGTCCCACACCGAAGGGTCCACCCCTTCTTCAACATCGTCGGGAACCGCACTTTCCGCCGCAGGCGCAGCCGCTACCGGCGCATCGACTGTTGCAGTCGCGACAACCGCCGCATCGTTGCTGTCGTCGGTGGTCTGCGTGCAACCTGCCAACAGCAACACCCCCAACGACACCCCAATAATCTGACGTTTCATTCCCTGTCCTGATCAACCAAAACGGTGTCCCGAATCAACGCCACTGCAGCACGCGTCGGGGCGCACGATTGTAACCAGCCAAGGAGCCGACTCGTTCGATGACAGGACGCATGCCGATGCAGTGGCGGGGAGAAAAGCTATCGCAGCGCCTTGGTGGGTGCTGACCGGCAATTTCACTTTCATCTTCCTGCCTTCGGGCCGATATGCTTCACAACCGCATGATGCACATGCGCTGACACGGCATATGCCGCTCATCCGCCCCACCAAGGAGTTCCAATGAAAACGACATTGATCGTCACCGCAATCGCCGCGCTGTCCTTCCCGCTGCTGACGAACGCAGCCGACTACGGCAACTACAAAGGCAGCGGCGGCATGAGTGCCTACGCCATCAAGGCCAACGTCTACGAGTACCACTACGACAACGGCTTCACCGGTGGCGACGCCATGGGCTGGGACCCCAACCTGCAGTTCGCATGGTCGCGGATCGCCGCGGCAAGCGCCTGCGGTGTCACGGTGGATAGGGCCAAGGTGATGGCCGCGCTGCAGGCCGAATACGACCAGGACCCCATGACCCAGGAAATCGTCGGCATCGGCTTCCACGAAGCGCAGATCAAAGCCAACAAACAGTTCTGCACCGCCGAACGCGTGGCGGCGGTGACGCAGCGGGTGCCGAGCCTTGAAGACGGCAGCTTCGAGAAGCCGTTCAAGTAATCCAACGCGCGGCTGACCTGGTCGTCCTGTACCGGGAGCAGAAACCCGACTCTGACCCCGGTTTTTTCCTCCTCAGAACGGCGCCGGAATTTTCCTGCTCGCTTGAAGCGACGGCGCGCCTTCAGCATTGAAGCGTACCTCCGTCACCCGTTGCCCACGCTCGCCCAACCATACATAGAACGCCTGCGCTTGCCGCCCGACGAGCCAGGGACGCTGCTTGCCGAGCACGTCTACCAAAGCGTTCACGCGGTTGCATTGCATATCAGCCACGCCGGCAGAGCAGGTAAGTGTGACCTGCGCCGACAACACCCCTGGTTGGCGCAACCGCGCAAGCGCCGCAATCGCCTGTGACGAGGACAACCCGGGATTGATGCTCACGTAGCCATTCAACGGGCAGTGGCTTTCGCTCAGCGCAACTTCTGTCGAGGCGCTTGCCTCCGCCGACTGTGGCACGCCGTTGCGCGCAGCAGGCACAGCCACACGCCAGCGCTGACGCACGCAGCCATCGGCCACACGCTGCGGCGCCTCAACCAACTCAAGGTATTGCATGCCCGGCACGCCGTGGCTGGCGCCACTTGGCCGTTCCACATTCTGGATGGGCCCATGCGTTTTGCCGGCAAGGTAGATAGCGGCAAGCGCTTCGGGCGTCCGCAGGTCAGCGGCAAATCCCATCGATGCGCACGTCGCAAGAAAAAAGCCCGCAGAAATCTTCATCTGAAATCCATTTCGCACTGCTGCAAACTGTGGCCTGCCTCAACACAAAAGACCATCGCTGCAACTCGACTCTGTCACCTGCGTTCCCGTCATCGGCTGCCGGCTTTCGCGTGGTCTCCATCATCGTCCTGCGTGGACGCGCGGCTTTGCACGAATTCCGGGAACGTCTCGGCCAGCGACATCTTGTCTGGCAGGATATAGAACACCCCACCGCGCTCGAACGTCGTGCGGATGATCTGTTCGTAAAAGTCAGGCGCCAGATTGATGCAACCATGCGTGACGCGGTTGTCATCTGGCGTAGCGGAAGCAAGTCGTTCAGCGCGTCTCTCGGCAGGTACGCCGGTGGCCGTGGGATGGATGGAAACCGCTGAGTCATAGTCCACCCACAGCACGCGCCCGGCGTCCTTTGATGGGCCGAAACCACCCACAAAACGACCCGCAGGCGTTGTGCGATCCCGGCCGGGTATTTCTCGAAGCGCGATACCGGCAACACCCGGCGCCGTGTGATCACCGGTCGCCGAGCCAAACAGCCCTGGCGCGGCACCGCGAAGCCGGCCGTCGCCGCCGAATACCAAAATCTGTGCGGCCGCCTTGTCCATGATCGCAAACGGATAGCCTTGGTTGTCTTTGCTTGCGACAACCCAGCCCGCCAGTTCAATCACGGTCTCCGATACGTTTTGATCCGGCGGAAGCTGATCAACCGCAGCGCTCGGCTGCGCGGCGGCATCTTCGGCGCTGGCCACGCCGGCGCTGCCCAAAGCCAACGCCACTACCAGCCCGCTACAGGCGGCCCGGATGGCAGGGTATGTGTAGGTACGGATGCGCGTGCTCCCTGAATTGGAGACTGTCCTGCGAAAAGGAAGAGGGAAGCCAGTGGCCAGCAAAGGCCACCGGGCTCCTGATTCAAATGATGGTCGTGAATCGTGCGAGAGCGGCTAGCCGCGTGGCGTGCGGCGAGGCGCCTGTTCAAGCCGCTGGACGCGTCCTTCAATCTGATCCAGTCGTTGGTTGGCCTGCTGTGCGGATTGATTGGCGGATTCGGCACTCTGGGCCGCGCCCTGCACCCGGGTGTCGAGCTGATCGAGGCGTGAGTTGATTCCTGCAAACTCTTCTTTGTAGGTCGCACAAGAAGCGAGGCTCACGGCAGTGACAAGAGCCACACCGAGCGTACGTGCCGTCACCATCTGCTGTTTGGTCATGAACATTCCACTCCCTCCTTCGTCTGGGGAGTCTGGAATATAGCGGCGTTTTTGCTGATGCTGAGATCCGCTTTCAGCTGCCGTTGGAACACGTGGATGGGTTGTGAACGAGATGCTAAGCACGCGTGTTGTGGTGTGAACACATCACCCACCCGGAAGACCCGCACCATCAGGTCGATCACCGCCCCGCGCCCGCAGTCACCTATCAGAACCCGCAGTGAATACCTGCTGGCGAACATGAGGCATGTTCTGCATCACAAAGCGGAAGGCCCGGCCCTCATCATCGACAACCCATCATCCTGCCGCTTTGCCGACACCGGCGTGGAATGCAGCACCTGGCATGTCGAACTTTCCTGCACCCAACACGACGGACTTGCGCTCAAGCCCCTGCTCATTCCAATCCACTCACGCTCGTCAACGCCGGGACTCTACCGGCGCGCCTCGGCAGAGGCCAAGCCTGACGATCTCCGTTAGCCGCAGCGTTCGAGGTTAAAGCGGGGGATACGACTTATTAGACGTTACTTCTTCCTGCCTCAAGCAATGCAAAAGGCCAGAGCGCAAACCCGACTCTGACCTTTGTTTTCAAAAGCCCCGGGGGCGCTGTGCTTACCCGGGCTACGGACTATCGCGCTGGCTCTCCAAAGCCGACATCGGCCACTGGTACGCTACACGCCCAGTCTTCCGGCAGCAGCCCCTCGCGGACGTAACGATGAAAAGTGGAGTGCGGCCAGTCACGTACGGCTGTCACCCAGCCATGCTTCAACGGGTTGATATGCACGTAGTCCACGCAAGCTTGTAATTGGCTCGCGTCGCGGATGGTTCGTTCCCAGTAACGTGCCTGCCAAGGGGATTGATGACCCGGTGCGAAGACCCTGCGGGTGAAGCGCTTCTTGATGTCCTGCCACAGCCGTGGGTAGTCGTCCGTGCTGGCATCCATCTGGATCACCGCGTGTAGATGCTCCGGCAGCACTACAGCGCCCAACACCCGATGCGGAACGCGCTGCGCCGCACTGCGCCACGCCTGCTTCAGCGCATTGATCTCGCGCACCAGCAGATCACTACGCCGGTCCTGCAAGGTAACGGTGAAGAAGTAGGTGCCGCCGGCAACACGATTACGTCGATAGTTGACCATCGCCACAGCGTAGCCACATCACCGGACAACGCCTGCCCCGCGATCCGTAAGAAAATCACCTTCAAACCCCAGTCAACCCGTAGCCTGGGTAAGCGAAGCGCACCCGGGGTCGCACGATGCTCGGCATTGCATCGAATCCCCGTAGTGGAAAAACACGTTTCCTTGGCGTCGAGAGGAAATCGCAACAGCGCCAAACAAAAAAGCCGAGCGCCAGCTCGAGTTCTTTGCACTGCGGTCCCGGGTGCGCTGCGCTTACCCGAGCTACGTCACTTCCGGCCTCAAGCAATGCTAAAGGCTAGAGCGGAAACCCGACTCTGACCCCTGTTTTGGACAGGACCACAACTATCCTTGGTAATTTTAATGCTGATATGAGGTTGATTATTAATGATGATCTGCAGGTAAGTAAGCACATGGTCAATTTGGGTGCTCCGCAGCCTGGATCGTTCAATGTTCTTAATATTCCTGACCGTCTGTTCGTGGATCTTGAGCGAATCCTTGGTGAAGATGGATTCTGGAATAGGGTTAATGCTCCTTTCCTGGATGCGGCCATTCAAAGGGGTGATGATATTGTCTTGGCAACAACTCCGAATTATGACCCGGGTGGGAATATGTTAAAGAAGGACGGGGGTTTGACCGGATTTTGGCGTGAGGTTAAATATCTTGAGCTGAGGGGGTATTATTTTGATTCAAAGACGGGGCGGATGGTGAAAGAATGAATAGTGAAAAAGAACTTTGGCTCGATGCAATTGGTGTTTGTCGAGACGTGGGAATATTTGAGGGTGAGGATCGTGGCGAGCGTTCCTCTGGGCGCATTGGGTATGTCACATTTAAGGTGGGGTTGTTTGATTTTGAGGTTTATTATGACAAGTTAATTGATGAGTTTGGGGTGTTGTGGCGCATTATTGGCAGTGGTGCCGTCGTGCCAGATCCGATTGAGGCATTGTTTTATTTTTGTTCGGATGCCGAGGCGCTGACTGTTGATGATGGGGCTGTTGGTGCTATAGCCAGCAGGCTGCGGCAGTCCCTATTGGTTCTATCTAGAAATAATTGGATTCTCCGTTCATTGGATTGGGTTGATGACGCGGGCTTTAAGCGCGCATGGGAGGCCGCAAATGACTGGGCCCGGCAGCAAAATAGGCTAATGAGGCCGTGGGAGTTTGAACGACGAATTGCTGTTGAGAAGCAGAGATTGGCAGAAACTGGCAACCTTTCCATGGATTAATGTTGTAATCGGATGGGCAAAACAGGGGTCAGAGTCTGAGGTATCCCCACGTTTTTTCAGCACAGGACCATCTCCCGGCGCACCGGTTCCGGGAGTGCGCTCAGTAGCTTGAGCATCTGCAAAATGGGTGTGGTGGGCCATCGTTTGAGAAGTGCCTCGCGGCCGACGCGGAGCGTTGAGTAGAGCTTGTGTCTGGCCTTCGATGGTGCCAGCCATGCATCGTGTCCGTTTCGTTCGCAGCACATTCCAAGCAGCCAACAGGCGAAGCATGCGAGCGTGTGGATCATCAGTAGCACCGCCAATCGTTGGCCGATACGGGTCAGGCTGTCCTCAAATGCAGCGCCATAACGGTGTGATTCCAGATCGCGAAAGCTGCCTTCGATCTGCATGCGGCGGGTATACAGACCGATGAGTTGTCGTGAGCTGGCATCTCTCAAATCCGGTGAGGCGATGATCAACCAGGGCTCTCGTTCACGGGCGGCGGATTTACGGCTGTAGGAATTGCGGGCAATGTGGCGGCCATGGCCACGGGTGTAATGTTTTCGCCCTCGCGGTGTTTTGCCATGAATGACGAGCCTGCACGACAACGGGTTGCTGCGATTGATGGTCATCAACTCCAGCTCGCGTGGCTGGGCTTGCGCCAGTTGCCCAAGGCAGCGACAGGGAACCCATTGATCGTCCTTGTCTTCTATTGCCGCAGGTTTGACCAGCGTGGTCCCGCGCAGGCGACCCACCCAGCTCCAGCCCAATGCCTGTACTGCTTCAAACCACGGTGTTCGGAAGCCAGCATCGGTGATAAGAATCGGGTGTTTACCGTCGGGGACGAGCTTCTGCAGGCAGTGCAGGAAATGACGTTCGGCGCGGGGGGAGCCTTGATCTTTCCCCGCATAAACCTGATCGAGCAGGGTCAATGTTCGGCCGCCGACGGGGACACCTGCCCGTAGCAGGCACCACGATCTGTCGGTCTTCAATTCACTCCAGTCAATCACGATCAACGGGCGTGGACCGCGTAGCAGCCATCGCGCCATCGCGCCATCGCAACCTGCAGAGGCTGACACTCGGCATGCAGACGACGATTACTCAGCAGCCGATCCAGGGCCTTGAGCGGCCCGCGCACACGCTGGGCATCGGGCCAGCGACGGGCAATGTCGATGAGTGTCAGTCGCCACCCCGCTGCCAAAGCATCTACTGCACGCAGTAAAACCCGCTCGCGTAATGCGTGCATGGGACCCAATGCATCGGAAAGGCACCTCTGCAATACTTCGCTGGCGCGCATAGTCGTCAGTCCTCTTTTGGTTTGGTCACCTTGAAGGCTGCGCCATGCGCGCACTTGTTTCCAGCTAGCTACGCCGGTAACAGATTGATCTTGCGAGCAAAGATGTGGGGATACCTCAGGCTCTGACCCCTGTTTTCCCGGTCGACCCGTAACCCGGGTAAACGCAGCGCACCCGGGGTCCCACGATGCGCGGCATTGCGTCGAATCCCCGCAGTGGAGACACACGTTTCCTTGGCGTCGAGATGAGTAGCAACAGCGCGAAACAAAAAAAGCCGAGCGCCAGCTCGACTTCTTTGCACTGCGGTCCCGGGTGCGCTGCGCTTACCCGGGCTACGTCATTGCAAGGTAACGGTGAAGAAGTAAGTGCCGCCGGCAACACGATTACGTCGATAGTTGACCATGGCCACAGCGTAGCCACATCACCGGACAACGCCTGCCCCGCGATCCATAAGCAAGCCACCCGCCAAACCCCAGTCCACCCGTAGCCCGGGTAAGCGCAGCGCACCCGGGGTCGCACGATGCTCGGCATTGCATCGAATCCCCGCAGTGGGAAAACACGCTTCCTTGGCATCGAGAGGAAATAACAACCGCGCGAAACAAAAAAGCCGAGCGCCAGCTCGACTTCTTTGCCCTGCGGTCCCGGGTGCACTGCGCTTACCCGGGCTACGTCATTGCAAGGTAACGGCGAAGAAGTAGGTGCCGCCGGCAACACGATTACGTCGATAGTTGACCATCGCCACAGCGTAGCCACATCACCGGACAACGCCTGCCCCGCGATCCGTAAGCAAACCACCCGCCGAGCCCGGGCAATCCGTAGCCCGGGTAAGCGAAGCGCACCCGGGGTCGCACGATGCGCGGCATTGCATCGAATCCCCGCAGTGGGAACACACGTTTCCTTGGCGTCG
>DEOB01000007.1 GCA_002359895.1 Stenotrophomonas sp. UBA2629 | reverse complement strand
GCGATGATCTTTGCAACCACGCCGGCGCCGACGGTACGGCCGCCTTCGCGGATGGCGAAGCGCAGGCCTTCGTCCATTGCCACCGGGTTGATCAGCGTGACAGCCATCTTCACGTTGTCGCCCGGCATCACCATCTCAACACCTTCCGGCAGTTCGCAAGCGCCGGTGATGTCGGTGGTACGGAAGTAGAACTGCGGACGGTAGCCCTTGAAGAACGGGGTGTGACGGCCGCCTTCGTCCTTCGACAGCACGTACACTTCGGCTTCGAACTGGGTGTGCGGCTTGATCGAACCCGGCTTGGCCAGAACCTGACCACGCTCCACGTCGTCACGCTTGGTGCCGCGCAGCAGCAGACCGGCGTTGTCGCCTGCCTGACCCTGGTCCAGCAGCTTGCGGAACATTTCCACACCGGTGACGGTGGTCTTCTGGACCGGACGGATACCGACGATTTCGATTTCTTCGCCGACCTTGATCACGCCGCGCTCGATACGACCGGTCACCACGGTGCCGCGGCCCGAGATCGAGAACACGTCTTCCACCGGCATCAGGAAGGGCTTGTCCACGTCGCGCTCCGGCGTCGGGATCCAGGTATCCAGTGCATCAACCAGCTTCAGGATGGCCGGCACGCCGATCTCGCTCTGGTCGCCTTCCAGCGCCATACGAGCCGAACCCGAGATGATCGGGGTGTCGTCGCCCGGGAAGTCGTACTTGCTCAGCAGCTCGCGGACTTCCATTTCGACCAGTTCCAGCAGCTCGGCGTCATCAACCATGTCTGCCTTGTTCAGGAACACGACGATGTACGGCACGCCAACCTGACGCGACAGCAGGATGTGCTCGCGGGTCTGCGGCATCGGGCCGTCAGCAGCCGAACACACCAGAATCGCGCCGTCCATCTGGGCAGCACCGGTGATCATATTCTTGACGTAGTCAGCATGGCCCGGGCAATCCACGTGAGCGTAGTGACGGCTCTCGGATTCGTATTCAACGTGCGCGGTCGAGATCGTGATGCCACGCGCCTTTTCTTCCGGCGCGGCGTCGATCGAGGAATAGTCCTTGAACTCGCCACCGAAGCGCTCTGCACCAATCTTGGTCAGTGCGGCGGTCAGCGTGGTCTTGCCGTGATCGACGTGGCCGATGGTGCCGACGTTTACGTGCGGCTTGGTACGTTCGAACTTACCCTTAGACATGGCTGATTCTTCTCGGTAACAGGTTGGTTATGGCGCTATCTGCAAGATGGTGCTCACGAAAGGAATCGAACCTTCGACCTCCTCCTTACCAAGGAGGTGCTCTACCGACTGAGCTACGTGAGCGAGTTTTCTATTATGACATGTTTTCAGGATCGTTCAATGGAGCGGGAGACGGGAATCGAACCCGCACCATCAGCTTGGAAGGCTGAGGTTCTACCGTTGAACTACTCCCGCACCGGGAACACACATCACAACATTGAAACTGGTGGAGGGAGGTGGATTCGAACCACCGAAGGCGTAAGCCAGCAGATTTACAGTCTGCCCCCGTTGGCCGCTTGGGTATCCCTCCGCTCCACCCCTTTTTTGAAGACCTTGGCCGAAACGGTCAGGGGTGGGAGAGCGCGCTATTCTGGTGATGAAGACCGATACTGTCAACAGAAATCTTCACATCTGATGAAATATTTCTGTCCACACGCGATACACACATCATTGGCCGGGCATTTGCAGCTTTTCGCTGTCAAAAATTGCCACGTGCGGCACGCCATCGGCACCGATCCAGCCGCGATACATGCCTTCGGTATTGAACGGCGTTGAAGCACGCCCGTCGACAGCCAACACGATCGCGCCACCATCACCACCAAGTTCCGGCACGCGCTTGCCGATGACCTCTTCGCCGGCCTGCTCTGGGCTTTCTCCGAGGTATTGCATGCGGGCGCAGATTTCGTGCGCTACGGCCAGCCGGATATAGAACTCACCCCAACCCGTGCCGGACACCGCGCAGCGCGTATTGGCATAGGTGCCAGCGCCGATGATCGGCGAATCGCCTACGCGACCGTAACGCTTGTTGGTCATGCCGCCGGTAGAGGTACCTGCAGCCAACTTGCCTTCCGCATCCAGAGCGACTGCGCCGACCGTGCCGAAATGCTTGGCGGTTTCCAGATCGGCGTGCGCCTGGCCATTTGCTTCTTCTTTCAAAGCCCGTTGCAGCTGCTGCCAACGCTTCTCGGTACGGAAGTACGACGGATCGACCAGCGGCACCTTCTGTTCGACGGCAAACATCTGGGCGCCCTCGCCCACCATCATCACGTGCGGGGAATGCTCCATCACCGCGCGCGCCAGCAGAATGGGGTTCTTTACCGTATGCACGCCAGCTACCGCGCCTGCGCGCAGTGTGGCGCCATCCATCAACGAGGCATCAAGCTCGTTCTTACCGTCATGGGTGAACACCGCACCACGGCCTGCGTTGAAGGTGGGATCATCTTCCAGCACGGTGATGGCGGCAGTGACCGCATCCATCGCCGGCTTGCCCGCCATCAACGCCTGGTGACCTTTACGAAGCGCTTCGGTCAATGCAGCACGCGCCGCGCGTTCTTCTTCCGGACTGAAATCCTTGCGTTCGACGCCTGCGCCGCCATGGATGACCAGCAAAGGTGAGGACGCGGCCATCGCGGCGCCCGAGGACAACGACGCCAAACCCAGCAGTACCGCAGAAGTCAGCTTCATGTTTCTTCACTCCGGAAAGGAACCCGATTCTAGGCGTCCCGCTCACGACCTGAACAGTCGCCCATGGAAAAGGGGCCGAAGCCCCCTGTAGTCATGCCTTGGGCATAACGCTCAATGCGGCCGCAGCTGCAGCTCGCCCTCCACCACACTGGCCACAGCGGTGAAAGCTGCGTTGTCGACTTTGAAACCATCCAGATGCAGACGGCTGCCCGCCCCCACTCCGGTAACCGGAATCGCACTGAAATCCAGGGGCTCGCCGTTGCTCAACCGGCTGGCAGCATGGCGCGGCATCACCAGCCACGCATAGCCGTCATTCAACGAATAGACGCGACCACGACCGTCTGCTTCCACGCACAACGCCGTGTCTTCGTCCACGCCGATGCCGACGATATCGCTCTGCCCTTTCTCTTTCGCGGCGCGAGCGACAAACACGATCAGGCGGCCCAGGCGATCACGCTTGGCGAAGTGGGTGTCGGTCACTACGTTGGACAGATACGGCATGGTCAGGAAATTCTTGTCCATGGTGACCTTGCTTCCCATGGGGTCGTTCATGGCGGCATGCGAATTGACGCTACCGCCATCCAATGCGCCATAGGCATAAGCTCCGAGGATGGCCAGGCCGGCACTTGTACCACCAATGGGCTTGCCCGCTCGGATGTGCTCATCCAATGCAGCATTGAGTGCAGTGCCTTTCCAGAAACGGATGTAACGCGACTGATCGCCGCCTGCGATAAAGATTGCATCGGCACCGCGCACCACACGCAGCACGGCCGGATCGTCGGCTGCTTTGCTGCTCTCGAACACCAGCGTCTGCACCGCAGTGACGCCGCCGATGTCGTTGTAGATCTCGTTCTGCAGCTCATCGGTGCCAGAGGCGCGCAGCACCACCACACGGCCATGGCCGGCCCGCTCGACCCACCAGTGCAGGGCTTCCGGGGCGAAGTCGCCACCGCCCATCAGCAGCATCGCCGCCTCGGTTTTACCCGGCCGCGCGGCAGCGAGATCGCCAATTTTGTAATAGCGGTAACCGGTGGCCGAAGTGCCGCGCACATCCTGCGCAGCAGCGGTGCCCGCCGCCACGCTCAGCAGCGCCAATAGAGCCCATCGGCCGAATAGAGAAGTCTTACGTTTCATCACGCCATCCAGCCCGCACGTGTAATCGCTTACAGCCCTAATGCCAGACTTTCCGGCAGTGGTCAAGCTTGTAAAAAAGGTGTTAGATGCGGCAGCCCTTCTCTTTTTCTGACACGGGCAACCGGCACCTTCTGAGGCGCTGGAACGGGATTTCCTAGGACACTTTTCATCAGAGAGCTGATACATGCGTAAACGCGCAGTAGTGTGTTCAATCCAGCTGGCCCTACTGGCCATGTCTGCCCCCGTCCTCGCCCAGACCACAACAGGAGGCCAGCCCCAGCAACTGGATACTGTGCAGGTCACCGGTTCGCGCATTCCACGCGCGCAGGTGGAAGGGCCAGCACCGATCACGGTGGTGACCGCCGAGCAGATTCAATCGGCAGGCTTCACGTCCGTCCCCGATGTCCTGCGCTCGCTGAGCCAGAATGGCGGCAGCACGCAGGGCCAGCAGAACACCACCGGCGCGCAGTCCACGCCGGGTGCACAGGCGGTGGACCTGCGCGGGCTTGGGCCGAACCACACGCTGGTGCTGGTCAATGGCCGCCGCATCGCCGACTTCCCGCTACCGCTCAATGGCCGCAGCAATTTCACCGACGTGGGCAACATTCCGCTGGGAATGATCGACCGCGTGGAAGTGCTTACCGGCAGCGCCTCGGCGGTGTACGGCTCGGACGCCATGGCTGGCGTGATCAACTTCATCCTGAAGAAGTCCACCGACGGCACCACCATTGATTACCGTTATGGCGACACCAGCCGAGGCGGTGGCCAATCGCACAAACTGACGCTGACTACCGGTTTTGAGCAGGGTAATTTCAGCGGCATCGTGGGTGTTGAGCTGTTGAACAAGCGCCCGCTGTGGGGCACCGAACGCGGCGTGCAGGATTCCACGCTCGACTCCCCCTCCGCCGAGCGCCGCCTGCCCCGCCTCACCGCCCAGCTGATGAACTGGGAAACCGATGAGAACATCGCGCCCGACGACGACTGCGCGGCGATGTCCAGCCTCAATGAAGGCACCACCGTGCTCGCCGATGGCGAGTTCGGCCCGTACTGCGGCAGCGAGCGCGCCATTGCCTATCGCACCATCGAGAACGAGCGCAAAGGCGCCAACGCCTATGGTTCGTTCGAGTATCGCTTCTCCGACAGCCTGTCCTGGTTTGCCGACGTGCAGCTGGGTCACCAGAAGGTCAAACTGCTCACCGGAACCAATGGTAACGATGTCGCCAGCGACCACATGGGTTGGGAGTTCCATGACCCGGCATCGACCAACAACTATCGCAACAAGATCTTCTACAACGCGGCCACCGATCGTCGCGAGCTGTGGACGCGGCAGTTCACGCCGGAAGAAGTGGGCGGCCTGAGAAACCGCATGAACACCACCACGCAGAAGACGTTCGCGGTGACCACCGGGCTGAAGGGTTACTTCGCCGACGCATGGAACTGGGAAGCGGCCTACAACCATTCCCAGTACAAGGCCGAAGTGAAGATGCCGCGCATCAAGGCCGATGCTGCCAACCGCCTGTTCCTGGGGGAACGCCTGGGCTATGACGATGATGGCTATGCGATCTACAACCCCGATCCGGCACGCCTCTTCACACCGCTGACCACCGCCGAATTCGCCTCCATCGCCGCGATGTCCACCTTCCGCCCCAAGGCGAAGAACGACAACCTCAGCTTCACCGTGGACAACTCGGCGCTGTTCACGATGCCGGCCGGCGATGTCGGCTTTGCCGGCGCCCTGGAGTACGGCAAGCAGTCCTATCGCATCAATCCCGATCCGCTTGCGCTGACCGAAGATGCCTACTACGGCCCGCGTTATGGCGATGGCCGTGGCGACCGCGACCACTGGAGTGCGGCAGGCGAGCTGCGTGCGCCACTGCTGTCCACGCTGGATGCCAGCCTTGCCGGCCGTTACGACCGCTACAGCTACGGCAACAAGAATCCTGGCAAGTTCACCTACAGCGCAGGCCTGGAATGGCGACCGCTGGATACGCTGCTGGTCCGTAGCTCCTATGGCACCGGCTTCCGCGCACCGGACATGCATTACCTGTTTGCAGGCAATGACTACTACCGTACCCGCGCCGCCACCGATTACTTCACCTGCCGCTCCATCAACGCAAGTGCGACTGACGGCGAATGCTACGACCGCGACTTTGGCAACTACGACGTCAGCACCTTCGACGTCTACAGCGGCAACATGAACCTGGAGGAGGAGACCAGCAAGTCATTCTCCGCCGGTTTTGTCTGGTCGCCAGTGGCCAACTTCGATCTGGCCGTGGACTACTACAAGATCCGCATCGAGAACCAGGTGCAGACGCAGGACCGCGAACTGCTGCGCATCGACGAAGCCAACTGCCGCCTCGGCGTCACCGACGGCGGTGCAGCGGTCGACATCAACTCGCCAACCTGCGTTGATGCATTGGCCCGTGTCGTGCGCGATGCGGACGGAAAGATCACCAGCGTCCTGTTCGGCCCGATCAACATCGCCAACGAAGAAACCTCCGGCATCGACGTGGCCGCGCACTACCGGCTGCAGACCGCCAGCGCGGGTGACTTCAGCTTCAGCGGCAACTACAACTGGACGCATCGCCATACGCGCCAGCAGTACCCGGGCGACCCGACGGAAGACATGCTCGATGTCAGCTTCAGCGCCACCACGCTGCCGCGCACCAAGGGCAACCTGGGCGTGAGCTGGGACAAGGGCGCGTGGGGTGCGAGCCTGTTCGGCAACTACCTGGGCCGCGTGGCCAACTACGACAACGATGCATGGACCGACTCCAGCTGGCGCTTCAATGCCGGCGCGCGGTACGACATCACCGATCATGTCCGCGTGTCGCTGTCGGTCAACAATCTGTTCGACAAAATGCCGCCGAAGGACGCCAGCTGGTCCAACTACCCGTACTACGACACCTCGTGGTTTGACAGCATTGGCCGCAGCTACTTCGTGCAGCTGACATGGAAACTGGGCGGCAGCGCGCTGTAAATCCTGTCGTTTTTTGCCGCAAAGCCCGCCCTCCGGCGGGCTTTGTCTTTTAGGAAAAGCTGAGGGCACCTTGCAGGGTCTTCATGCCCGGTATTTAGGGATTATCTGATTCGATCATCGGCGCGAGCTACATAGCATTGTCCGATGCATCGCCTCCTGCCTCGGCGCCCTGTTGTTGACGCCCCCATGGCTGCCGCCACCGTGCTGCTGCGCTGGGTGTCCGTGTGCGTCGTACTCTGCCTGCTGGGTGCCGCGGGTCTCTACCTGGCAACGCAGCTGAGTGAAGACACCTCATTGCATCGCCGCGAAATGAATGCTGCCGCCTATCGTGCACAGCTGTACTTCGATCAACGCGAGGCGCTGCTGAACTACCTCGCTGACTCGGTGGTTCCGCTTCCTCCGCGCGCGGCCGATTTGCCTGAAAGTGCGGGGACAGCAGGCCTGCATTACCTACAGCTGGGCACCTCCCACGGCACCACCCCACTGATGCTGCCGCTGTCGGAAAAAACCGAACGCACACTGGTTGCGCTGGGTGCACAACTGCTGCATGTCAGCATGCAGCCGGGCGCACCGGTGCACTGGCTGCACACCTCGCATCCGCCCACCGCACTGGCACTTCCCGAACTGGATGCAACGTCACTACAGAAAGGAGCGACACGCGCTTTCGGCGCTCCAAAAGTAAGCTGGATGGCTTCATCTCAGAAGGACGCAAAGCTCTATCTCTATCGCACCATTGGCGACGAACACGCCCCCGGCAATTGGTTGGTCCTTTCACTCGATGCCACTGCCGTATCACACGCCCTCACACTCCATGGCGCGGGCAGCACAACGCTGTTCAACACCGATGGAACAACCTTCTTCACCTCACCCAGCGGTGCCGAGTTACCCGTCCGCTGGCTTGATGAGCACCGCAACGATTCCTTTTCGATTGTGTGGTTTGGTGGCCTGCCGAGGGGCTTGGCTTTGGTGAAGAGCGTCGGTGAGGATGACTGGCGTTTGGTCTATCACCTGCCAATGGCACAGCTCATCGGCGAGATGGGCGGCCACATTGCAGGCGCGCTGCTGCTGTGCCTGTTTGCCGCGGCCACCTTGTGGGCATTGATGCGGCGCGTTGATCGGCAGCTGATCACTCCCGCACGCAAACAGCATACTCAACTCCTTGAGAGCTTCGATTTTGCGGCTACCGTGATCGACATGGCGCCCGTCGGCATGTGCGTGCTGCGCTGGCGCGATGGCGTGGTGATGCTGGAAAACCAGCTGGCGCGTGACTGGCTGGGTGTCGATACCGCCAATGGCGACTGGAGCAGCGCATGGCGCCATCCCAGCGCGCTCCCAGACGGCCTGCAGACACTCCCGCCGGTCAACTTCAGCACGCACGATGGCAGGCAACTGCAGGTGCTGTATGCCGCCACCCGCTATCACGGTGAAGACGTTCTACTGTGCGTATTCAATGACATCAGCCAGCAGCATCACGTTCAATCGGTGCTCGAAGCGGCCCGCACCGCCGCCGACACGGCAAGCAAAGCCAAAAGCGCCTTCGTGGCGATGCTGAGTCATGAGATACGCACACCGCTGTACGGCATGCTGGGCACGCTGGAACTACTGCTGCACACCAAGCTGGACGAGAAGCAGGCGCGCTACCTGCGGCTCATCCAGCAATCGTCATCGGTACTGCAGCAGCTGATAGGTGACACGCTGGATGTTTCCCGGATAGAAGCCGGGCAACTGACACTCACGGTTTCAGCATTTTCTCCGTTGGATCTTGCGGAAGCCACGCTGCGCTCCTATGCCGACTCGGCGAGACGTAAGCGGCTTCAGATTCTTGTCTGCACCGACCCGCTGCTACCTGCACGGGTATTGGGCGATGCAGACCGCATCCGTCAGGTACTGGGCAATCTGCTGAGCAACGCCATCAAGTTCACCGACAGTGGCCGCATTTTCCTGCGCGTCGGCTTCCTGCAATGCCAGGATGGCGTCGCTTCCCTCAGCTGGCAGGTCACCGACACCGGCAAAGGCATCACGGCGTCCGAACAGGCGCATCTGTTTGTGCCCTTCGGCCAGCTCGACGGGCCCGCGCGCCGGCAAGGGACCGGCTTGGGCCTGTCCATCAGCGATCACCTGGTCCGGATGATGAAAGGCACGTTGCGCCTGGTCAGTGAACCCGGGCTCGGCAGCAGCTTCACCGTTGTCCTGCCATTGCCGGTTGCCACAGCAACGGAGGCGGCCGCTGAAGACGATGAACCACAACTTCTGCCGTCTCCGCCGGTCTATATACGCGCATCCGTCCCGGAGCTCGTGGACAGTGCCACGCAATGGCTACAGCGCTGGGGCGCAACGGTACTGCCTCATGCGGCGGGCACCGCCCCCATCGTAGCCGGCGCTATTCTGCTGGACAGTGATCCGCACGACAGCCTTGCTGCCAACTGGCCCGGGCCACGCGTCATAGCGCTGCCCGAAGCAGGCGACCTCCCCAGCCCCGACCCCACACACCCCGATCAGGTGACGGTGACGCTCTTCAGCATCCGCGCTATAGCGCAGAGCATCGCCTATCTGCAGCGCATTCCACCTGCGTCTGTGCCTGCCTCTGACGTGCCGGCCCAGCCAGTGGATGCAGGGCTTGGCCTGCGGGTACTGGCCACCGAGGACAACCCCATCAATCTGCTGCTGCTGCGGGAGCAGTTGGAGACGCTGGGCTGCAAAGTAGTGACCGCCCGGGATGGAAACGAGGCGTTGGCCTACTTCGCAAACGACAGCTTCGATGCTGTGCTGACAGACCTCAACATGCCCGAAATGGACGGACTGACACTGACCCATCATCTTCGCGAGCGTGGCTTTGTGCTCCCCATCATCGGCACCAGCGCCGATGCTTCGGAGCAGGAGCGCGCACGCTGCCTCCGCGAAGGGATGGATGACTACCTGCTCAAGCCCATCCACATCGACGCGCTCCGCCGAGCGTTGTCACCAAAGCCCGCGACCGCCCTCCATGAGCTGCCTGACTGATCCGCCAGAATCATCCACACCGCACCGCTCCCGGCTCACCCGCACATGGCAGAGACGGCAAATGCAGCGGAGCGGCCGTAACCGAAACGCCCTTGGATCCGTCGTGTTGATTCTTCTTCATCGCTCCGAGCGCCGGGCGCGGCCAGCCCCGCGGTATCCACGATGAAAGCTCACCTTTCCGCGCGGGAACACTTCACCTCGCTGGTCATCCCCGAGGCCGTACGCGAAGTGTTCCTGCCCACCATGCGCAGTGATCAGCGGCAGTTGGCCAACGCGCTGCTGCTTCAGCATACGGGCCGAGTGCAGCAGCTGCTGCATCGCATCCGTGGCGCGCTGGTCATTGCCTCCGCAGTCCAATTGGCCGACATAGCGGAAAGGATCGAGAGGTCCCTCATTCTCGGTAACGCGCCAAAGGAGAGCATGGCGCACGCCAGTCACTTCCTTGAAACACTCGATGCCACGCTGTCTTATCTGGAAGCGGCGGAGCCGAATACCGCGCATGTTCCATTGCCCACAGCAACCGTGGAAACGGCAGCATGACCATGAACATCATCATTGCCGACGACCATCCCATTGTCCTGGCCGGCGTCCGCGACGTGATTGCGGGGGACACACGCTACAACATCATCGGCCAGGCGCTGTCGCCCGCCGCGTTGGTGGAAATGATGCGCGCCCTCAAGCCCGACCTGGTGATCTGCGACTACAACATGCCCGACGATGATCCACTAGGCGATGGCATCAAGCTGATCTCTTATCTGCACCGCCACTTTCCACTTTGCAAAGTGCTGGTATTGACGATGATTTCAACGCCGTCGATGGTGGCTGCGATGTACCGCGCCGGTGCCCACGCGGTAGTGCGCAAGGAAGGTGATCTGCGGGAACTGCGCACGGCTTTGGCCATACTGCAGTCCCGCCGCACCTATCGCCCGCAGCTTGCTGCTGTCAGGCCACCGTCGCCGGGCAGCGACAACATACCCGCCCTCTCTCCGCGTGAACTGGAAGTCATCCGGCTGTTCGTCAACGGTATGACCGTCAGCGAGATCGCAAAACACTTGAATCGCAGCAGCAAGACGGTCAGCACCCAGAAGGTCAGCGCCATGCGCAAGCTCGGTACGCAGAGCGACCAGGACCTGATCACGTTCTGCCTGGAGTCGGATCTGTTCCGTTGACCCGCTGTGCGTGTGCACGACCCACAGCGCACCGGGGAAAGCCTGCGGCACCGATGAAGGCCACCTGTCGCCCCCTGCTCCATTCAACGCGGCCGCGCAGCCGCTCATCCATTCGAAGGGCGCTGATGCTGCAATCGTCCTGCGGTGCAGCCTGCGAGGTTCTCCACAGGCGATGTGGAGTGCCGGACGAACAACATGTGGATAACCGCGTGTGCGCTTGTCGTACCAAGGCTTTGCAATGCCTGATCATTTTTTAGCCACCACGACGCACAACCCACGCTTGTCGCGGCAGCGCAAAAGCCGGCACTTCTCCACAGCACATGTGGAATGGGATGCGAGCAAGATGTGGATAAAGCTGAAAAACATGGCTACAACAACAAGTTGCGATGCATGGCTAAATTTTCACCAGTGCGAAATTTTGGCCTTGCCGGTAAACCCTCCATGCCCTCATTGGCCGGGCGCAGATGCAAAAAGGCCCCGCAATGCGGGGCCCTTCGTCCTGTTGCAACGCCGGTTGAATCAGACGTTGAAGCGGAAATGCAGAATGTCACCTTCCTGCACGCGGTATTCCTTGCCCTCCAGACGCAGGCGACCTGCTTCCTTGGCACCGGCTTCGCCGCGGTACTTCATGAAATCCTCAAAGGAAATCGTTTCGGCGCGGATGAAGCCCTTTTCGAAATCGGTGTGGATGACCGCCGCGGCCTGCGGCGCGGTAGCGCCCTTGCGCACGGTCCAGGCGCGCACTTCCTTCACACCTGCGGTGAAGTAGGTCTGCAGGCCGAGCAGGCTGTAAGCCGCACGGATGACGCGGTTCAAGCCCGGCTCGTCCAGGCCCAGGTCGGCCAGGAACGTGTCACGGTCTTCGTCGTCCAGCTGCGACAGCTCTTCTTCGATGGCGGCCGACACCGGCACCACTTCGGCACCTTCGGCCGCGGCACGCGCGCGCACGGCGTCCAGGTGCGGGTTGTTCTCGAAGCCGTCTTCCAGCACGTTGGCGATATACATCACCGGCTTGAGGGTGAGCAGGAACAGGTCGCGGACCAGCGCCTTTTCTTCCTCGTCCAAGCCCGCCGCACGGCCGGCCTTGCCATCAGACAACGCCGCCTGCAGCTTGGCCAACACCGGCTTGCGCGCTGCCGCATCCTTGTCGCCGCCCTTGGCAGCGCGCTCGGCGCGGTTCAGCGCCTTCTCAACGCTGTCCAGGTCGGCCAGCGCCAACTCAGTGTCGATCGTGTCGATGTCCGACAGCGGATCCACCTTGTTGTTGACGTGGATGACGTCGTCATTCTCGAAGCAGCGCACCACATGGGTGATGGCATCGACTTCGCGGATGTGCGCCAGGAACTTGTTGCCCAGGCCTTCACCGCTGGCAGCGCCGGCCACCAGGCCAGCGATATCAACGAACTCAACCGCCGTCGGCACAACCTTCTGCGGGTTGATGATTTCAGCCAGCTGGTTCAGACGCGGGTCCGGCACCGGCACGATGCCAACGTTCGGCTCGATCGTGCAGAACGGGAAATTGGCCGCAGCGATACCCGCCTTGGTCAGTGCATTGAACAGGGTCGACTTGCCTACGTTGGGCAGACCGACGATGCCGCATTTGATACCCATGCTAACTCCACGATTCGAGATTCCGGCTTGCGCTCTCCGCGTGGCAAACGCCAGGGAAACCGCAAGCCGCAATCATGGCCGGGCGGTATGCAACCGCTTCATGGCCTCATTGAAATCACCTGCCACTGCCAACGGCATCACGTCGATGGCCGCATCGATGGCTTGATCCATCAACACCGCATCCTGCGGCGAAGGACGGTTCAACACCCAACCCACCACACGGTCCTTGTGACCGGGATGGCCGATGCCCAGACGCAGACGATGGAACTTGCCATGACCCAGCAGACGGATGGTGTCACGCAGGCCATTCTGTCCGCCGTGGCCACCGTCGAACTTCAACCGTGCCACACCGGGCGGCATGTCCAGTTCGTCGTGTGCAAGCAGGGTCTGCTCCGGCTCGATCTTCCAGAACCGCTGCGCGGCGGTGACCGATTTACCGGAAAGATTCATGAAGGTCGCAGGCTTGAGCAGCCACACCGGCTGTCCGCCGATCTCGACCTTGGCAACTTCGCCGAACAACTTGCTTTCAAGCGTCCAGCGCGCACCCGCCCGTTCTGCCAGGGCCTCAACGAAATGAAACCCGGCGTTGTGCCGGGTCCGGGCGTGTTCGGGTCCGGGGTTCCCCAGACCAACGATCAATCGCAAGCCAGTCATCTGTCAGATGCATCCGTCATGCCCGCCCCGGAGGGCGGGCACAACATGCCGATTACTCGGCCGATGCGTCTTCTTCTTCAGCGCCAGCAACCTTGGCGATGACCACTGCGTCGTCGTGGCCCTTGCCCAGCTTCAGCGCCGGGATTTCCACGCCGGCCGGCAGCTTCAGGCCCGACAGGTAGATGATGTCGCCAGCCTTCAGCGCGCCCAGGTCGACTTCGATCGACTCCGGCAGGTCCTTCGGCAAGCAGGCAATCGCCACTTCCTTCAGCTCGTGGGTGACCAGCACGTCGCTGGACTTACCGGCCGGCGAGGTGTCTTCGTTGATGAAGGTCAGCGGCACCGAGGCGTGCAGCACTTCGTTCTCGTTCACGCGCTGGAAATCCAGGTGCATGACCAGCTGCTTGTACGGGTGACGCTGCATATCGCGCAGCAGCACCTTGTGGATGGTGCCGTCGAGGTTCAGGTCGATGATCGAGGAGTAGAACCAATCGTTGAACTGGGCCAGCCAGATTTCATTGTGGTTGAACTCGACCTTCACCGGCTCGCGACCACCACCGTAAACGATGCCCGGAACCACACCGGCGTGACGCAGGCGGCGGCTCGCACCCTGACCTTGCGTGTCACGACGAGCGACTTTGATTTCGTGAGACTTTGCCATTGTTGACTACTCTAGGTTGTTGCACCGCCTCGCGGCGCTGCGTAGAGACTCTTCCGCGACCAGAAGAGCCTGTTGTGATCCCCGGCAAGCCGGGGACCGGATTCATCAATCCACGTACATCGAGCTGACCGACTCACCGAAGGCGATGCGGCGCATCGTCTCGGCCAGCATTTCGGCCACACTGATCTGGCGGATCTTGGGGCAGACACGGGCCACTTCGGAAAGCGGAATCGTGTCGGTCACCACCAGCTCGTCGAGCTGGGAGTTGTTCAGGTTGTCCACCGCCGGGCCCGAGAGCACGGCGTGGGTGCAATACGCGGCCACCTTCAGCGCGCCACGCGCCTTGAGGGCAGCAGCGGCAGCACACAGGGTGCCGGCGGTGTCGACGATGTCGTCGACCATCACGCAGGTCTTGCCTTCAACGTCACCGATGATGTTCATCACTGTGGCGACGTTGGCACGCGGGCGACGCTTGTCGATGATGGCCAGGTCGGCATCATCCAGGCGCTTTGCCACGGCGCGGGCGCGTACCACACCGCCAACGTCCGGGCTGACCACGATCAGGTTGTCCGTGCCGTAGGCGCGCCAGATATCGGCAAGCAGCAGCGGCGAGGCGTACACATTGTCCACGGGCATGTCGAAAAAGCCCTGGATCTGGTCGGCGTGCAGATCGACCGTGAGAATCTGGTCGGTGTTCACGGCCGAGAACATCTTTGCCGCCACCTTGGCGGTGATCGGCACGCGCGAGGAGCGCATGCGGCGATCCTGGCGGGCGTAACCGAAATACGGCACCACTGCAGTGACGGAGGCGGCGCTCGCGCGCTTGAGCGCGTCGATGATCACCAACAGTTCCATCAGGTTTTCCGCACTTGGCGCGCCGGTGGACTGAACCACGAACACGTCCTGCTTACGCACGTTTTCCTGGATCTCAACCTGCACTTCGCCGTCGGAGAACTTGGAAACCAGCGCCTTTCCCGGCCTCACCCCCAGTTCTTTGCAGATGCTCTGCGCAAGATGACGGTTGGCATTGCCGGAAAAGACCAGCAGGTTCGGGGAATCTTGCATGACAGCTCTCTCGGGCGGGGGCGAGTAGCAAAGGAACGGGATTACAGCAGTGAGGGCGCGTGTTGCGGTCGCGCACATCCGGTGTGCTTACAGCCTGGGGAACGAAATGGCAGGGGCGGTAGGATTCGAACCTACGAATGCCAGGATCAAAACCTGGTGCCTTGGGCCTCTTGGCGACGCCCCTGCATCAAACAATTCCCGTCGTTTCCAGTGCATCAAGCAGTGGCGAGCGATCAACACCCGCTGCTACCCATGCCCGCAGTTCTTTCGGCAACTTCGCCAAGGCCTGCTCTGCAGCAGCGCGCGTGGTGAACTCAACGAAACAACCGCTTCCCGACCCCGTGAGCCGTGCCCGACCGATACCTGACAAAGCCTGGAACGTTGCCTCGATGGCGGGTTCCCGACGCCGCAGTACCGGCTCGAACGCATTCCCGAGGACGGTCCCGGAAGCGAAGTCCGCTATTTTCACGGGCGCAGCATCCCGCGTCAAATGCTGTGAGTGAAAAAGTTCAGCCGTGGGCACGTGAATTCCCGGATCCACCAGCACGTACCAAGCTTTTGGCAGGGAAATGGGCTGCAGCTTTTCCCCCACGCCTTCGGCCCAGGCACTGTGCCCGCGCGCAAATACGGGCACATCGGCGCCCAATTTCAGACCAAGGGCGGCCAACGCGTCCTCGTCCAGCCCGGTGCCCCACAGGGCATTGAGCGCGACCAAAACAGTGGCCGCGTCGGACGAACCGCCGCCAAACCCACCGCCGGCCGGGATTTTCTTCTCAACCCGGATATCTACCCCCTGGCCGCAATTAGCCGCTCGTTGCAGGGCAATCGCCGCACGAACGACCAGATCGTCCGCTTCGGCCACGCCCGGCACCGAGGGACCATCACGCCGCACCTGGTTGTCTTGGCGCAGGCGCAGGCCGATGCGGTCGCCCCAGTCCAGCAGGCGGAACACGGTCTGCAGCTCGTGATAGCCATCGGGTCGGCGGCCGGTGATATGCAGGAACAGGTTCAGCTTGGCCGGGGCTGGCCAGTACGACCACCCCGCCACATCACGCGCTTTCATTGCTCGCCTGCGCCCCATTCATCCACGATCAACCGCACCTTGGCGTCGCCATTGACGGCCTCGATACGGCGCGGCAACGACGGCCGCCCGTCCTGCGCCGGGTACCAATCCAGATAATCAACTTGCCAACCCTGCTGGCGTAATACGCGCGGCCGGCCCTCGCCGTCGAAGCCTTGGTGGTCTGGAACGCCCGCCATCTGCGCAGGCAGACCGCGCACCCAGTCGGGCAACTGGTCTACCGGAATCTCCCAGCCGGTGGCCTGCAGCAGCAGCTCGCGGGCATCGTCGCCGCCGCGCGGGCCGCCTTCCACACCGTCCAGACGGGCCTGTTGACCGCCGCCACCGCTCAGCTGCCAGCTCTGCCGGGTGACCGGGGCGGACAAGCTGACCTGATAGCTTTCATTGCGCTGTTGCCAGTCGATGCGGCCACTGCCGCCGCTGCGGCCCTTGCTGATCGCCACCCGGCCCTGGAACGACCACGCCGGCTGCGCGCGCAATGCGGCCTGCCGTACCTGTTCGGCGGCCTGCGCCTGTTCGGAGACGCGCTCCACCTCCGCAGCAACCGGTGCTTTCTGCTTGGTGGATACCGACGTACAGGCCCCCAGCGCACCCACCATCAACAGCACCAGCGGTGCCCGCCACATCGTCATGCTCATGCGCCAAATTTCTCGATCGCACGCTGCAGCGCGCGGTTGTCCGGATCCAGCTTGCGGGCCTCATCGAAGAAACGCCGCGCTTCTTCTTTCTGGCCCAACACCCACAGCACCTCGCCCACATGCGCGGCGATTTCGGGATCTTTGTTCAAGCCCCACGCACGACGCAGATGCACCAGTGCTTCTTCATTGCGGCCAAGGCGATACAGCACCCAGCCGTAGCTATCGACAATGGCCGCGTTGTCCGGTTCGGAGACGCGTGCGCGGTCGATCAGCTCCAAGGCTTCCTGATAGCGCTGGGTGCGGTCGGCCAGGGTGTAGCCCAGTGCATTCAGTGCAGCCACGTTTTCCGGCTCGGCCACCAGAATCTTGCGCAGATCGGCCTCGGCGCGCGGCACGTTGTCACCGCGTTCCCACGCCAGCGCGCGGGCGTACAGCAGCGCGCTGTCGTCCGGATAGGCGGCCAAGCCACGCGTCAGAACGTGCATCTCGCCATCGGCATTGCCGTCGCGCTGCTGCAATTCGGCTTCGAGCAGATAGGCATCGCGGCGCAGGTCGTCATCCACCGCCGCATCGGCCTGGATGGCACGCACTTCGATGGATGCGCGCGCTTTTTCGTTCATCAGGTACAGCGCATTGACCGCACGCAGCTGCGCTTCGCCGCGCTGCGGGCCGCCTGGCACGCCGTGGTACCAATCCACGGCCTCGGCGTAACGCTTGAGGTATTCGGCGATTTTGCCGAGCAGCAGGCGCTGATCGGGGTCCGGCTTACCGGCCTTGGCCGAGATGTCCTGATACAGCGCAAGCAGCGCGGCATCGTCCTTCTGCTTGGCCAACAACGACGCACGCATGCCCCAGGTCTGCAGGCTCTGCTCACCCACCGCCAGCACCTGCTCGGCGGCCTTGGGCTCACCCAGCATGTCGTAGGTGATGGCCAAGGCGTTGCGCAGTTCTTCGTCCTGCGCGGCCTTGGGCTCAACATTCTTCAACACGAGCAGCGCTTCGTCGCGCCTGCCTGCCTGGTTGAGCTGCGTGGCATGCAACAGGGCCACGCGCGGTTCGTCAGGGAAGCGCTTGACCACTTCACCCACCATGCGCCGCGCCAGTTCCGGGCGCTCCATGCGCAATGCCAGCCGACCAAACTCCTGCCAGGCCTCCAGGTCCTCGGGGATGGCATTGGCATCCACCAACTCCCCCAGCACCTGTGCCGGCACTGCCGGATCGCGGCCACCGGTGGCCAGCGCCAACAGCGCGTAATGCCAGGCACGGGGCTCGGAAGACTTCAGCACCGCCAGCAATTCCTTACGGGCCAGGCCAACGTCACCCTTGCGCATGGCCAGCGAACCCCGCGTGGCACGCACCGCTATTGCCTTGGGATCGCGCTGTGCCCACAGCTGAAGCGCTTGGGCCGCGCCGGCATCGTCCCCGGCCAACATGGCGATACGGGTAGCCCGCTCGGCCAACCCGACATCCCCCTTGGCCTCCTGCGCTGCCTGCAGATACCAGCGCGCAGAATCGGCCAACTTACCGGCCTGTAAAGAGAATTCCCCGGCCAACACCGGGGTCATGGGGCCTGCGGCTTCCGTCGCCAGCGGTGCCTGGGGGGCCCGCGCAGGGGCCGCCAGCACCGGAAAAACCGGCAGAGAAAACAACAGAACGCTGCATATGCGATGGAATACGGGCATCTGACGCGACCGGGCCGTAAAATGGCGGCCTTCAACGCCAGCAGCTTATCGCAAGCAACTGAACAGATGACCTTGTGGGTGCTCGGACTGAATCACCAGACTGCGCCGGTAGAACTGCGCGAACGGGCTGCCTTTGGCGGCGACGCCTTACCGCGCGCGATGGAATCGTTGCGAGCGGCGCCTCAGTTGGCCGAAGCGGTGCTGCTGTCCACCTGCAACCGCACCGAGCTGTACGCCGTAGCCGAGGACAGCCAAGCGTTGGCCCATTGGCTGGAACACCATGCCGGCAACCTGCAGGGCTACCTGTACCAGCACAGTGACGGCGAAGCTGTCCGCCACCTGTTCCGCGTGGCCACCGGCTTGGACTCGATGGTGCTGGGCGAGCCGCAGATTCTGGGCCAGGTGAAAGATGCCTGGGCCCAGGCGCATGACAGCGGCGTCATCGGCCATCAGCTGGACCGCCTGTTCCAGCAGACTTTTTCGGTCGCCAAGCGGGCACGCACGGACACCCGCGTCGGCGCCAACCCGGTGTCGGTCGCCTCCACCGCCGTGCGGCTGGCGCAGGACTCGTTCGCACGGCTGGACGAATCCACGGTGCTGCTGGTCGGCGCCGGCGAAACCATTGAGCTGGCGGCCAAGCACCTGAGCGATGCCAAGGTGAAGCGGCTGCTGATCGCCAACCGCACCCTCGCCCACGCGCAGGACCTGGCCAGCCAGCATGGCGGCGTGGCCCTGCCCTTGAGTGAGCTGGAGCGCCACCTGGGCGAGGCGGATGTGGTGTTTTCGGCCACCGCCGCGCGCGAGCCGGTGATTCTTGAAAGCCACGTCAGCAACGCCCTGCGCTCGCGCAAGCACAAGCCGATGCTGTTGTTCGACCTGGCTGTGCCGCGCGATATCGAGGCCGGCGTCGGCAAGTTGGCCGACGCTTACCTGTACAGCGTTGACGACATGGAGCGCGCGGTGGAAGAAAACCGTCGCAGCCGTCGCGAAGCTGCCGCCGAGGCCGAGGCCATCATCGACCTGCAGGTTGGCCGCTATCAGGACCAACAGCGTGCGGCCCAGTTGCAGACGCCCATCCGGCAGTTGCGTGCCTTTGGCGAAGCCTCCCGCGCCGAACTTCTGGCCAAAGCCCGGCAACAGTTGGCGCACGGCAAAGATGCCGACGAAGTACTGGAGCAGCTTGCGCACGGCCTGACCAACCGCCTGCTGCATCCGCCGACAGCCGCCCTGCGCCAAGCCGCGCTGGACGGCGATACTGAGCTGACCCGCGCCGCCGAGCGCCTGTTCCCGGCCACGCCCGGCTATCAACACCCTGTAGTGAGGACCGATGACGCCGACCCTGCGCCGTAAGTTGCTGGCCCTGGCCGAGCGCCGTGAAGAACTGGAACGCCTGCTCTCCGACCCGGCCGTGGTGGCTGACAACGAGCGCTTCCGCAATTTCTCCCGAGAATTTTCGCAGCTGGAGCCGGTCGCCAACGCACTGGCGGCGGAAACCCGCGCCAAAGCCGATCTGACTTCGGCCGAAGCCATGCGCAGCGATCCGGAACTGCGCGAACTGGCCGAGGAAGAAATCACCGCCGCCCAAGCCCGCTTGCAGGCGCTGGACGAAGAACTGGCCCTGCTGCTGGTACCGCGCGATCCGCGCGACGAAGGCAACCTGTTTCTGGAAGTGCGCGCCGGCACCGGTGGCGACGAAGCGGCAATTTTTGCCGGTGACCTGTTCCGTATGTATGCGCGTTATGCCGAGCGCCAGGGTTGGAAGGTCGAGATCGAATCGGACAACCCCGGCGAGCATGGCGGCTACAAGGAAGTGGTGGCCCGCGTGGTGGGCCGCGGTGCGTATTCGCGCCTGAAGTTCGAGTCCGGCACCCATCGCGTGCAGCGCGTGCCGGCCACCGAATCGCAAGGCCGCATCCATACCTCAGCTGCCACGGTGGCCATCATTCCCGAGGCCGATGATGTGGAAGATGTGGTCATCAACCCGGCCGATCTGCGTGTGGACACCTATCGTTCGTCTGGTGCTGGCGGCCAGCACGTCAACAAGACCGAATCGGCGATACGCATCACCCACATTCCCAGCGGCGTGGTGGTGGAATGCCAGACCGAGCGCAGCCAGCATGCCAACCGCGACAAGGCAATGAAGCGGCTGAAGGCGCAATTGCTAGATGCCGAGCGCAGCAAGCAGGCCGCCGCGCAGGCCGAATCACGGCGCCTGCAGGTGGGCAGCGGCGACCGCAGCCAACGTATCCGCACCTACAACTTCCCGCAGGGCCGCATCACCGACCACCGCGTGGAAGGCCTGACGCTGTACGACCTGCCCAACATCATTGAAGGCGAGTTGGACGCGCTGGTGAGCCGCCTGCAGCACGAACATCAGGTGGATGAGCTGGCGCGGTTGGCTGAGGGCACCTGATCCGCTTTTCTGACAAACGTTGCCGCCTTTTTCTGGTGCATCACTGAGGCAGAACGGGAAGTCCAAGACCCTGAGTCCGATGCCTGACGGCCCAGGCAAAAGCCAGAACAGAAAAGCAAAATCACAACAACCACGGCAGAATCACTTGCACAGCATCAGCCGCGGCCTACTTCCGATGTCCAACCCTCACGACGAACGCCAGCAACTGCGACACGCAGTACAACGCCAACCGGCCGATTTCATTGCCTGGGTGATGCTGGCCGACGCCGAGCTGGGAGCGGGTGATCTGGCCGCCGGGGAATCCGCCGCACAGCGCGCGCTCGTGCTGCGCCCTGATCACCCTGAAGCGCTCGCCCGCCTCGGACGCGCACGCTGGATGCAGGGACGCCACGATGACGCGGCCGCACTGCTGCAACGCGCCTGCCAGTTGGCACCACAGCATCCCGGCATGGCGCTGTGGCTGGGCCATGTGCTTGAAGATGCCAACCAGCCCGAAGCTGCAGCCGATGCCTATCGTCGCGCGCACCAACTGGCGCCCGATGAGGCCTATATGGCCGCGCAGCGACTGAACTGGCAAAGACGTTTATGCGACTGGCGCGATCTTGAGGCCTTGTCGCGACAGGTGCGCAGCGCGGTTGCCCAAGGCAATCCTGCGGTGGAGCCGTTCGCGTTCCTCAGTGAGGATGCCAGCGCCGCCGAACAACTTGCCTGTGCAAGGCAACGCGCGCAGGTGTTGGCGCAGTCCATTCCGCGCTTGCCCGCAACCACGCTGCGCAGCCACGGCGCGCTGCGTGTTGGCTTTCTTTCCAATGGCTTCGGCGCGCACCCCTCCGGGCTGCTGACGGTTGCCTTGTTCGAGCAGCTGCGCGCACACCCGCAATTGCAGGTGCATTTGTTTGCATTGAATCGCGATGACGGCAGCCGTATCCGGCAGCGCCTTCTCGCCGCCGCACACGCGCTGCATGATGTCTCGGCGCAACCCCATGCGACCATCGCACGCAGCATCCGCAATGTGGGCATCGACGTCTTGTTCGACCTGCGTGGATGGGGCGGCGGCGGCACACCGGAAGTGCTGGCGATGCGTCCCGCACCGGTACAGATCAACTGGCTGGCCTACCCCGGCACGTCCGGCGCGCCGTGGATGGATTACGTGGTCGCCGATGAGTTCGCTCTGCCGCCTGCATTGGAAGCAGCCTTCAGTGAAAAGGTGCTGCGCCTGCCGCGCGCGTTCCAACCGTCAGACAACACGCGCACAGTGGATGCTCCGCCTTCACGCCACGAATGTGGTCTGCCGGAGCATGGCGTGGTGTTCTGCTGCTTCAACAACAGCTACAAGCTCAACCCGCGCAGCGTTGGCCGCTTGCTGGAAGTGCTCAAAGGTGTACCCGGCAGCGTGTTGTGGCTGCTGTCCGGGCCGGGCAAGGCGGATGATCGTCTACGTGATGTTGCCCGCCAGAATGGCGTGGAACCATCGCACCTGGTCTTCATGCAAAAACTGCCGCATCCGCAGTATCTGGCGCGTTATCAGCATGCCGATCTGTTTCTGGACACACATCCTTACAACGCGCACACCACGGCATCCGATGCACTGTGGGCAGGTTGCCCGGTACTGACCGCACCCGGCGACACGTTTGCCGCACGCGTCGCCGGCAGCCTCAACCATCATCTGGGCTTGAGCGAAATGAACGTCGCCGACGATGCTGCATTTGTTGCGAGCGCCATTGCGCTGGGTAGCACCCCCGGCGCACTGCAGGCCTTGCGCACGCGCTTGGCCAAAGCAAAAGCCCACAGCAGTCTGTTCGACATGGCCGGCTTTGCGAAGAATTTCGACCAACTTCTGCAACAGCTGGCACATGCGCATGGCTGGCGGGGTGTTGACGCCGGCTGACATACGCCTGCGCTAGGCTCCGTCATCCACACCAGGAACGGCCATGGCCAAGCTCAAGCGCAAAGCATACGAACAACTGCTGGAACCCATGCAGTTGGAACTGGCCAACATGGCGCGCTGGGCCCAGCACACCGGGCAACGGGTACTGGCGATATTTGAAGGCCGCGACACGGCCGGCAAAGGCGGCGTGATTCAAGACGTGGCCAAGCATCTCAACCCGCGCCAATGCCGTGTGGTCGCATTGCCCAAACCCAACGAGCGCGAGAACTCGCAGTGGTATTTCCAGCGACATATCGCCCACCTGCCAGCGGCGGGTGAAATCGTGCTGATGGACCGCAGTTGGTACAACCGCGCCGGCGTGGAGAAGGTGATGGGCTACTGCACCGATGCGCAGTACGAAGCGTTTCTCAAGCAGGCGCCGGTGTTTGAGCAGCTATTGATCGACGACGGCATTCTGCTGTTCAAGTACTGGTTGTGCGTGGACCAGGACCAGCAGGAAAAACGCTTTGCCGAGCGCCGCGAAGATCCACTGAAGGGCTGGAAGCTGTCGCCGGTGGATCTGAAATCACGTCTGGCCTATGACGACTACACTCTTGCCCGCGAGGCCATGCTCAAGGCGACGCATACCCCGCACGCGCCGTGGACGCTGGTGGATTTCAACGACCAGAAGCGTGGCCGCCTGACTGTGATCCGCGACCTGCTGGATCGCCTGCCGGACACGCATATCAACGAACCGTTGATTGAGCTGCCGCCGCTCAAGGGCCGATTGAAGAAAGAGAAGTACGGCGAGGTGAAGCCGATTCGCTCTGTTTCGACGGATGTTGTTTGAGCGAATTGCAGCTGGACTCGTTGTTGATGCGTTGGCGATAGGCCCGCGCACAGAGCGCCCCTCACCCCAACCCCTCTCCCGCACGCGGGAGAGGGGCTTTGAGTGCGAGGGCTTTGAGCGCGGATTCCTGGAATACATGCGCAACTCCCTTCTCCCGCCTGCGGGGGAAGGTGTCCGAAGGGCGGATGGGGGCATGCTTTTGGCTTGACCGCTCAAGGCGCCCTCACCCCAACCCCTCTCCCGTAGAGCGGGAAAGGGGCTTTAAGCGCGGGTGCCTGGAATACAGGATTCTGCTTTCGTCAGGCATCTAGAGGCGCCCGAGAGTGACATCTCTACGCACTCCCGCCAACTCACTCCTCACACAGCCTTGCCACCGGCGGTAACAATCGCCTGCTCGATGTCATGCGCGTTGACCGGCCCCAGGAACTGCTTGGCGACTTTGCCGTCCGGTGCGATCAGGTAGGTCATCGGCAGGCCGCGCGGTGTGGCGAAATCCTTGGGCGGGTTGTAGGTGTCGATGATGGCGATGGGGTATGCCACCGGGTGGTCCTTGAGGAAGGCCTGCATCTCGTCCAGCTCGATATCCTCATAAGCCAGCCCCACTACTTCCACATTGCCGCGCATGGCGTGCAGGGCTGAAAGCTCCGGCATTTCCTGCAGACACGGCGCGCACCAGGTCGCCCAGAAGTTGATCACCACCCACTGCCCGCGATGCGTGGCCAGGTCATAGGCCTTGCCGTCCACGGTCTGCACCTGCAGCTGCGGCATGTCTGCGGTCTGCTGCACCACACCCGGTTGAATGGCTGGATCGGGCGTGGCCGCTGCCGGCGTCGCCGCAGGTGCCGGTGCCGGTGCAGGCACGCTCGCCTGTTGATCGGGTTTACAGCCTGCCAGCAGCACCGCCAGTAGTGCGACCGGGAGCAGTTTGTGGGTCATCGGGAATCTCCAGTATTTGTGTAGATGTCTTCCACGCGGCGTTTGAGCAGGCCGCGCAGTGGCACACGCAGTTCATCCAGTGCCCCGCACACCGCCTGGCCCAGGCTGTCGTCGCGGAAGGGCAGGTATTCCTCGGCCACCGGAACACGCAGCTGCGCGCTTTCGTACAGCTCATGCAGGGTGATGTTGTCCAGGTCGCGCGCCAGCAGCCATTGCCCCTGTTCGTCACGGCGCAGCAGGTTGATGTTTTCCATCTGTTCCAGCAATTGCTGCAACAACGAATCGGTGAGCATGGGTTCGAGCGTCAACATCTGCTCTTCATCCAGGCCCTTGCCCTGCCCGCGCGCTTCACGGAAGCGCCCCAGCAGCCGCAACAGTGCATACAACTCGCCACCTTGCGGCAGGCGCAAGGCCACCGGCTGATAACGGAAGGCGGCGCTGGAAGACGCCAGCGATGCACCCAGCAATACCGACACCCAGCCCAGGTAGATCCACAGCAGCAGGATCGGCACGAAGGCCACCGTGCCATAAAGCTTCTGATACGACTGGAAGCTGCCCAGGTACAGGCCCATGCCCCACTTCACCAGCTCCAGCATCAGCACCGCCAGCATCGCGCCGGGGATGGCATGGCGCCACTTCACGGTGTGGTGCGGCACCACGCGGTAGATCAACACCACGCAGGCGAACTCGATCAGCACCGGCGCCAGACGCAGGCCCACGTCGGCCAGCCAGCGGCCTTCACTGGTGCCGAACAACGGCAGCGACAGCACCTTGGCCGATACCGCCAGCGATGCGGCCGCCAACATGGCCCCCAGCGTCAGTACCGTCCAATAGACCAGAAACCGGGTGAGCTGCGGCCGCGCCGAGCTGACGCGCCAGATCCGGTTGAAGGTCTGCTCGACACTGTTGAGGGTGATCAGCAGCGACACCACCAGCGCGATGAAGCCGGCGGTGGTCAGTTGGCCGGCACTGGACGAGAACTGACGCAGGTAGCCTTCCGCCGCACGTGCAGCCGAGGGCACGAAGTTGGAGAACACATAATCACTGAGCGCCTCGCTCCAGCGGTCGAACATGGGGAACGCCGAGAGCACGCCAAACACCACGATCGCCAACGGCACCAAGGCGAAAACGGTGGTGTAAGCCAGCGAACCGGCCGCCTGGAACAGGCGGTCATCAAGGAAGCGACACCACAGGAAGCGGGCAAAGCTGACGTTCCGCGCGCGGTCGCGCACGCGTTCCATCCATAGATTGAGTGAATCAAGTGGTTCCATTGCGCAAGGGTACCCGATGCAAAGCGCGGCCCGCATCGCCGATACTGCCGCCTCCTGCGTGATGAATGGATGGTGTGATGGCGGAGATTCTGGTGCTGTACTACAGCCGTGGCGGCTCGGTGGCGCGGCTGGCGCGGCAGATTGCCCGTGGCATCGGCGAGGTACCCGGCATGAGCGCGCGCCTGCGCACGGTGCCGCCGGTGGCCGCCGTCACCCAGACCAGCGCCCCGCCAGTACCGGACGATGGCGCCCCGTATGTGGAAATCAGCGACCTGGCCGAATGCGACGGCATCGTGCTCGGCAGCCCTACCCGCTTCGGCAACATGGCCGCGCCGGTCAAACACTTTCTGGATGGCCTGGGCGCCGAATGGGTGAACGGCACACTGGCAGGCAAGCCGGCAGCGGTATTCACCTCCACCGCTTCGATGCATGGCGGGCAGGAGTCCACGCTACTGTCGATGCAGATTCCGCTGCTGCACCACGGCTGCCTGATTGTCGGCATCCCGTTCACCGAACCGGCGCTCAGCCACACCACCACGGGCGGCACGCCTTACGGCGCCAGCCATGTAGCCGGTGCCCAGGATGACCCGCAACCCAGCGACGACGAAGCCCATCTGGCGCGCGTGCTGGGCCGACGTGTGGCCGACATCGCCAAGCGGTTGGCGCAATGAGCGGGCGCGGCCGCGACCTGTTGCTGAGCGTGGCGCTGCTGTTGCTGGCGGCGCTGTATGCGGCGTGGTTCCACAACGACCGCCACCTTGCCGCCGCGTTGGTGGTCTTCGTCGTCCCGCCGCTGCTGCTGTTGGCCGGCGTGCTGGCACAGCGCGCGGCGGCGCGCTTCTGGGCTGGGGTGCTGGCGCTGTTCTGGTTCAGCCACGGCGTGATGAGCGCCTGGGCGCACCGCGAGATGGCGCTGTACGCCTGGGCGGAGATCGTGCTGTCGCTGCTGATCGTGGCGCTGGTCAGCGTGCCGGGCATGCGGGCCCGCTTTGCCAAGCGGCGCAGTGACAGGCAGCAGGGCTGAGGGTCGCCGCTCTCACTCACCTCTGGCTCCTCCACGGCTTTATCATGCGCAGCATCGCGGCACCGCGCCGCACGCAGTCACCGCAAGGATTTACCGCAATGATGGAAGAACTCCTGGTCGTCACCACCGGCGGCACGATCGACAAGATCTATTTCGACGACAAATCCGACTACCAGATCGGTGATCCGCAGATCGGCATGATTCTGCGAGAGCTGGGCGTGACCTTCCGTTTCAACGTGATCCCGATCCTGCGCAAGGATTCGCTGCACATCACCGATGACGACCGCGAGCTGATCCGCGCCACCATCGCCGCGCAGCCCACCCGCCATGTGCTGGTCACCCACGGCACCGACTCGATGGTGGCCACCGGCAAGGTGCTGCAGACCATCGCCGACAAGACCATCGTGATGACCGGCGCACTCAGCCCGGCCCGTTTCCGTGGCTCGGATGCTGAGTTCAACATCGGCTGCGCCATCGGCGCGGTGCAGTCGCTGCCACCAGGTGTTTTCATCGCCATGAACGGCCGTATCTGGGACCCCACCCAGGTCCGCAAGAACGTGGATGCCAACCGCTTCGAGGCGGTCTGAGTGGCCAAGGGCACCCGCGCCAATGCCGCACTGGACAAGGCCGGGGTGCCCCATCGTCTGCACGCCTATGACTATTCGGCCGATGTAGACAGTAAGGGCCTGGCCGCCGCACAGGCGCTGGGCATTGCACCGGCGCGGATGTTCAAGACGCTGATGGCGTGGGTGGACAAGCAGCCGGTGATCGCGGTGATCCCCAGCAACCAGCGCCTGTCCCTGAAAAAACTTGCTGCCCGTTGTGGCGGCAAGCACGCGCAGATGATGGAAGTCGCCGAGGCCGAACGCCGCAGCGGCTACAAGGTGGGTGGCATCAGCCCGTTCGCGCAACAGCGGCCGGCCAGCATTCTGTTTGCCGATGACGTGCAGCAGCACGAGACGGTCTACATCAACGCCGGCCAACGTGGCCTGTTGCTGGATATCGCCCCGGCCGATGCGTTGCGGTTTCTGCAGGCGCGCTGCGCGGACATTCTGGAAGCCTGAGCCGCCACGCTCGTCAGCCCGTTCTGCCTGCCGATCATTTTCTCTACGCGGCGTGCCTGCACATGCAGAACGACAGAACACGCGACAACAAAAAACCCGCCACGTCACCGTAGCGGGTTCTTCTTCATGACGCTTTGCCGCAGCAATCAGCCGGTCAGACGCACCAGCCAACCGTGGCGGTCCGGCTGACGGCCGTACTGGATGTCGGTCAGTTCTTTACGCAGCGACATGGTCACTTCTCCAGCTGGCGCGCTCAGGTCGCCCACCGAGAAGCCTTCGCCCTTGAGCTGGCCGATCGGGGTGATGACCGCAGCGGTACCGCAGGCAAACACTTCGGTGATGTCGCCCGAGCTCACGCCCTGCTTCCACTCGTCGATGGTGACCTTGCGCTCTTCCACGGTCATGCCGCGGTCGCGTGCCAACTGCAGGATGGATTCGCGGGTGATGCCTTCCAGAATGCTGCCCGACAGTTCCGGGGTGACCAACGTGTTGGTTTTGCCGTAGACCAGGAACACGTTCATGCCGCCCAGTTCTTCCAGGTACTTGCCCTCGACCGGGTCCAGGAACAGCACCTGCGAGCAGCCCTGTGCCTGTGCCTGTTGCTGCGGCAGCAGCGATGCGGCGTAGTTACCGCCGCACTTGGCCGCACCGGTGCCGCCCTTGGCCGCACGTGCGTAGTCGGTGGACAGCCAGATGGCGACCGGCGCAACGCCCTTGGCGAAGTACGGGCCAGCCGGGCTGGCAATCACGTAGTAGCTGGCCTTGTGCGCACCGCGCACGCCAAGGAAAGCTTCATCGCCAATCATGAACGGGCGGAAGTACAGGCTCGCCTCATCGGCGTCGGACACCCAGTCCTTGTCCAGTGCGGTGAGCTGCTTCAGCGATTCAACGAAGATCTCCACCGGCAGTTCCGGCAGCGCCAGGCGGCGGGCCGAGCGCTGCAGGCGCGCACCATTGGCTTCCGGCCGGAAGGTCCAGACCGAACCATCCGCGTGGCGGTAGCCCTTGATGCCTTCAAAGATTTCCTGGCCGTAATGCAGCACGGCAGCGGCCGGGTCCAGTGCGATCGGGCCGTACGGCATGACTGCCGCATCGTGCCAGCCGGTGTCCTTGTCCCAACGTACGGCCACCATGTGGTCGGTGAAGTGCAGGCCAAAGCCCGGCTTCTCCAGGATTTTGGCGCGCTCATCGGCGCTGCGCGGGTTGGCCGAACGGGTGACAGCAAAGCTCAGGGAAGACTGGGACACCGGGTAATTCCTTCCAGATTGCGGGATGGGCACCGGCGCTGCGACAGCCACCGGTTGAATGCGAGCCGGCTTGTGCTCCTTGCCGCCATCCGTGGATACCGGTGCTGCAGGAGCGAGCCAACCCTTACAGCATGCCAGTTTCCAGACGCGCCGCCTCGGACATCATGTGACGCCCCCACGGTGGGTCGAACACCAGGTCAACGTCAGCCTGCGCCACGGTCGGAATCATCTCCAACTTGCTGCGCACGTCATCGACCAGAATCTCGCCCATGCCGCAGCCGGGCGCGGTCAGGGTCATCTTGACGTCCACCTCGCGCTGGCCATCGTCCAAGTGCTTGATGTCCACTTCGTAGATCAAGCCCAGATCAACGATGTTGAACGGAATTTCCGGGTCAAAACAGGTCCGCAGCTGCTGCCAGACCAGTTTTTCGACATCCTCGTCGGCCGCGTCTTCCGGAAGTTCCAGCCCCGGCGGCGGCTCTTTGCCGATGGCATCGCCATCCTTGCCGGCGATACGGAACAGGTTGCCTTCGACAAACACGGTATAGCTGCCACCCAGTGCCTGGGTGATGTAGCCATAACTGCCGGCGGGCAGGGTCACGCTATCGCCCTGCGGCACCATCACGGCCGGGCAATCACGCTCAAAATGGACGGGTTCACTGCTACGCGAATACATGCGGATTGATATGGGGACGCGGGGGCTGCCCGCAAGGTGCGACATTTTATCCGACTGGGCGCCTCCCACGCTGAAGGGCTATGCTGCGTGACCTGTTCGGGAATGCCCATGTCCTCTGTTTCCTCGTCGGCACGCTCCACCCACCATTGGCTTTGGCCGCTGCTGTTGCTGCTGGGGAGTATCACCATCACCGTCGCGTGGCTGCTGGCCGCGCTTTCCACCGGCACCCAGGCGGGCTGGATGGCGGTACTGGCCGCACTGGAAGCCGCATGGATGCTGCGTCTTGGCACCTTCCGCGCCGGCCCGGCACGGGTCGCGGTCGCCATCGTGGCAACGCTGCTGATAGCAGTTGCCGCCAACTGGGCGATTGCGGCGGCCTATATCGGCGGGCCGATGGGGCTCACTCCGTGGGAATCAGCGTTTCGTATGGGGCCACATCTGGCCTGGACCCTGCTGTCCCTGGCCAACGGCCTGGCCGAAGGCATCTGGCTGATCATCGCCCTGCTGGTGGCATGGCGCGTGGCGCGCTGACATAACGCGCCGGCTGGCGTCATTGCCGCATTCACAGGGCTGAACTGATTCCCGCATGCCTGGAGCGGCGTAGTACCTGCCGCACAGGACCGTGATGCCTCGTGCGCCGGACACCATCAACCTGTTCCAATTCAGCGCACCCGAGATGTGTCCTGAGTAATTTCGGTTACACAAAATTTCGCGCAAGTGAAACCAAATGTCACTTTCAGCACATTTTTCTGTGCCGGAACGGCACATTCAAAGGCGTTAAATATTCGTAATTTCGTGACTCCCCTGCACCAGCCCAGCGGAGTCAAATTGTGAGTATCCAGCCTCTGAGTCACGCAATTCGCCGTGCCTTGCTGCCCCTATCCACCGCCGCGGTGGCGTTGGGAGCGGCCGGCAACGTCCTTGCACAGGACACCCCGCCCAAGGAAGAGGCCACCAACCTGGACCGCATTCAGGTCACCGGCTCGCGCATCAAGCGCGCCGACCTGGAAACCTCCAGCCCCGTCTTCACCATCGACCGCCAGAACATCGAAAGCTCCGGTGCCGCGACGGTCGGTGAGTTCCTGCAACGTACCCCCGCCATCGCCGGCGCGGCCACCAACCCGCAGGTCAACAACGGCGGCGGCGCGGGTGCGGCCACGGTCGACCTGCGCGGCTTGGGCGTGAACCGCTCGCTGGTGCTGGTGGATGGCAAGCGCTGGATCGGCACCATCTCCAACGCCAACGGCGCGGTGGACGTGAACTCCATCCCGATGGCGCTGATCGAACGCGTTGAAGTGCTGAAGGATGGCGCCTCGGCCATCTACGGCTCGGACGCCATCGGCGGCGTGGTCAACTTCATCCTGCGCAAGGATTTTGAAGGCGTGGAAGCCAGCGCCTTCTACGGCACGTCCTCGCGTGGCGATGCCGACACCCAACGCTTTGACGCCACCTTCGGCATCGCTGGCGAAAAAGGCCGGTTGATGCTCGGCGCCAGTTACGACAAGGAAGACTCGGTCAGCGCCGGTGACCGTACTTATTCCAGCCAGCCCTACCAGCTGTATGCCGGCGAAAAAGGCATCGGCGGCACCAGCCGCATCCTGACCGGCCGCTACGTGGTACCGCGCGATACCGCGCTCGCTCGCGGCACCACGCTCGACGCAAATTGCGCCCAGCCCAACCCAGACAACCCCAACCCGAACGTTGTCCTGACACGCATCGACGGGCGTCCGGGCAGCGCGGGCTCGGACTTCCGTTGCTTCAATGGCAACACCGACACCTACAACTTCCAGTCCGACGGCAACCTCAACCTCACCCCGCAGGAACGCACCTCGATCTTCATGAGCGGCAACTACCAGCTCACCGACAAGATCGAAGCCTTCATGCTGGGCTCGTGGCTGCGCACCGAATCCTCGTTCTTCATCGCGCCGCTGCCATTCGATGGCCGCCCCGATGTGGACGACGTGCCGATCAGCAAGGACAGCATCTACAACCCCTTCGGTGTGGACATCACTGACGCACGTCTGCGCCTGCGTGGCTTCCTGCCCACCCGTACCACGCGTTTCGAGACCGAGACCTACCAGATCACCGGTGGCCTGCGCGGTGTATTTGGTGACAGCACCTGGAGCTGGGACGCCTCCTACGGTTATGGCCGCACACCGCAGTCGTCCGCGGTGCGGGGTTACCTGATCGGCCAGGGCCTGACCGATGCGTTGGGGCCGTCGATGATCGACCCGGTTACCGGCAACGCCATCTGCGTGCGCACCCCAGGTGATCCGGCAACGATGATCAACGACTGTATTCCGGTCAACTTCATGGGCCCCGCACCCGATGCAAGCACTCCAGCAGGACAAGCGCAGTTGGCGGCGTTGGAGCTGATCAACCCCACCATCCACAACACCAGCGAGAACGACCTGAAGGTCTTCAACGCCAATGTCACCGGCGACCTGTTCAGCATGCCGGCCGGCGCGGTGTCGTTGGCGGTCGGCGTGGAGCGCCGTGTGGAATCGGCCAGCTCCAGCAGCGATTTCCTGACCATCATTCCGCCGGGAAAAACCGTCTGCCGCATCACCCAGGAAGCCTGTACCGGCGGCGACATCGACGGCAAATTCGATGTCAACGAAATCTACGCCGAAGCCTTGATTCCCCTATTGGCCGACATGCCGTTTGCCGAGAAGTTGAATGTCTCGCTCGGCACCCGCTACTCGGACTACTCCAACTTCGGCGGCACCACCAACTCCAAGATCGGCATTGAGTGGAAGCCGTTCTCCGACCTGCTTGTGCGCGCCACGTATGCGGATGTTTTCCGCGCACCCACCATCGGCGACCTGTATTCGCCCACGGTGCCAAGCGCCAACACCTACTCCGATCCCTGCAATGGCTATCGTGGCGGCAATCCCGCAGCCTGCGCCGGCGTCGCGACGGATGGCTCGTTCCGGCAGAGCAACAACCAGGTCACCTCGTTCCAGATTTCCGACCCCAACCTGCAGCCGGAAGAAGGCGACGTGCTCACCTACGGCTTCGTCTACAGCCCGAGCTGGCTGGAAGGCTTCAGCGTCACCGCCGATTACTGGCGCGTGAAACTGGACCAGTTCATCGTCAACCTGCCGGAGAACATGCTGCTCAACCAGTGCTTCAACTTCGGCCGCTTCTGCGACACCTTCATCCGCGACGCCAATGGCGACGTCGCGCAGATGACCAACAAGATCGGTAACTTCGGCTCGATGAAAACCTCGGGCATGGATCTGGGCTTCCGCTACATGTTCCCGGAAGGTGCATGGGGCAAATTCAGCTGGAACCTGGACACCACCTATCTGGCCGAATACGAGGTGCAGCTGGTGTCGGGCGACCCGACCAGTGACGTGGGTGCGTTCCCGGGCATTCCAGGCAGCGTCGGCCTGGCGGGTACGTTCGTCGACAACGCCTCGTCGGGCTTCGGCAACATGGCCCGCTGGCGCGCCCTGAACGACCTCAGCTGGTCGCGTGGCAACCTCAGCGCCAGCCTGACCACGCGCTATGTGCATCACGTGTATGAGGCACCGGATGTGGCCGATGTGACCGAGCCCGGCTATGTCGCCCGCCGTCGCGTTCCCTCCTTCACCCAGACCGACTTCCAGATCGGCTACCGCTTCGAGGGCCTGAACAACAGCTCCATCCAGGTGGGTGTGCGCAACCTTACTGACCGCCAGCCGCCATTGATCTATTCTGGCTTCAACGCCTCGACGGACATGCGGACCTACGATGCAATCGGCCGTTTCTACTGGATGCGCTGGACTGCCCGTTTCTGAGTCTGACACTGCAACGACGGCATCGGCCGGGGCATCCGCCTCGGCCGATGTTCATGGCAGTGACCTGCGCCACTACATACGCACCTACGACAACAGCCTGCCGCCGGAAATGTGCAGCAAGCTGATCGACTCCTTCAACGCACTGGCGCGGTTCCAGCACCGTAATGGCCGCGGCATACGCGCGGGACTTGAAGACAGTGCATGGACCGAGCTGGATGTCGGCAAGCTCGCCGACGCGGGTTTTCTCGCCTTTTTCCGTCAGCGTATCAGCCAGTCACTGCAGCGCTACAACGCCGATGTCGGCCTGCCCCTCGCGGTGCCCGACAGCCCGCTGCTGAGCCCGCTGATTCTCAAACGCTACCTTGCAGGTGACGAGGAAAAATTCCAGACGCACTTTGATTCGATCAATGATGTCTGTGATCGCTACCTGGTGTTTCTCTGGTATCTGAATGATGTGGATGAAGGTGGCAACACCTGGTTCCCCGGTTTGCACACCGGTGTTGCGCCGCGCGCAGGCCGCTTGCTGATGTTTCCGCCGTATTGGATGTATGCACACCAAGGGCAACCCTCTCCGCACCAGGACAAGTACATTCTGTCCACCTATCTACGGTTTCCACAGCGTCAATCCACGTCGTAACCGTAGCGCTGCAGCCATGGCGCCAGCACGGCCAAGGTCGTATCGCTGAAGTGCGCGCGGTAGCGCTTCCAGCGGCCCACTGCACTGGCGTTGATCGGCTGCACCACCTGCGCGTAGCTGGGCGTATTGATCCGGTGCGTACGCGCCGCTGACGCATGGTGCGAGTCCAACTGTGCCGGCTCCACAGCCAGCGACAGAAACGCCATCAGCCGCTGCAGCTCTGCCGAAGGCGACTGCACCAGATCCTCATAGCGCAGCACATGCACCTGCGCGGGCAACAACGCACGCTGTGCCTCCCACCAGGCCATCACCGTGGCGTAGGTTTGCGCGGTGGACGCCAATGAAGCAAATGCCAGCGCGCCACCATTGATGCCGAACGCCTGCATATGGCAGCTCAACACGCAGTCGCAGGGATGGCGCAGCAGCAACAACCATTGCGCTTTCGGGAACAGCCGCGCCACATACGGCAGGCGCGTCATGGTCAACGGATATTTGTCGACCAGCCGCCCGCATGGTTGTACATGCCGATTTACGTGTTGCCAGTAGATACTCCGCGCCTGTCTGATCTGCATCTGCGTGAGCAAGGCCAACGACCGGTCCAGATCATCATCGTCCCAGCCGGGTTGACTGCGAAGATACTCAATGGCCACCTCCAGCGCCGGCCGTTCATCCAGTACGTCCAACTGTTGGTGTCCATCGAGCATGCGCTCCAACAACGTGGTGCCCGAGCGCGGAAAGCCCACCAGAAACACCGGATCCATACTTTGCCCATCGTCCATCGGCACATTCCACTCAGCCGGTGCCGGGTGGCGCATGCGTTGCTGCAGCCAAGCCAGAATCGCCGGTGGCCGATCACCCGGTGTGCGCTCCAGAAAAGCCTGGCCCGCCGCTTGATGCGCACGCGCCAGAGCAGCCATCGCCTCGTCGGTTGCACCCAGTGCATCGTTGCATTTGGCCGCTTCAAACTGCAGCTGTGCGCGCATCGCCAACGGCAGCAGCGCATCGTCCGCCGGCTGTCGTAGACACTGCAACGCCGCCGTGATGTCGCCTTGGCGGCGCAATACCCGTGCCGAAGCCAACGCCCACATGCCCTCACCATCAGGCGCCGCACCGACCAGCACGGATGCGGCTTCCTCCACACGATTGAGCCGCTCGAGCAGCAGCGCCAAGCGAATGCGCGATGCAGGCTCTTCAGGCACTGCAGCCAACAGCTTCCGGTAAAGGGCTACGGCGCGTTCGTCATCACCCGCCTGCGCCCACAACCAGGCCAGCGCATGCTCCTGTTCGAAGGACAGCACCTCGGCATCAACATCCAGAAGACACGCCTTCAACGCGTCGAACCGCTCCAGTTCCGACAAGGCTTGCGCATAGGCCAGCCGCACATCCATCGCGTCCGGCTCCCGCTCGAACGCCTTCAGAAGAACATCATGCGCTTGGACATAACGCCGCTTGCCCAGCCATGCCAGCCCCTGCCCCAGCAGCGCGGCGACATCATCGACATCCAAGCTGCGTGCTTTCTGAAAAGCACGGTCGGCACCGTCGTAATCACCGCATTCCAGGCTGGCGTTTCCCAGATTGATCCAGCTTTCAGGCGCGTTCGGCTGCAACTGCGCAACCCGGTAAAACAGCGCGCGCGCTGCTTGCCCCTTTCCCTGTTGCGCCAGAGCAAGCGCCATCATCTGCAGGCCAGCAACCGAATCGGGCTCAGCTTCCAACACGCGCTTCAACATCACTTCCACCGCGTCGGCCTGCCCGCGCTGAAGCAGCTCAAGCGCCTGATCAAGTTGGCTCTGGGTCATTGACACGGCCTCTTCGGTTACGGAAGAAATCATCACAGCGAAAACGCAACAACGGCCTATCAGAATGCGAATTCAGGCACGTCCGCTGTAGCGGTTCATGCGCAGCATAGAGCTGTCCGGAGGCTTGGCAACTCTCTCCCAAGCATGGCCCTTCCCAGCCCTTCAACGCAGCGGGGCACGCAAGGCCAATCCAGATCTGCCCGGCTAGTCCGGGCTATTTTTTGTCCCAACCATCCCGCAACCGCAAGGCTTGAGAGATGCCTGCAACCGGATGTACCCAAGGCGCTTCATTCGCCCTGCATTTTTACCTTCTATTTGAATGCGCACGTCTGACGAAAAGTACTGCATTGATTTCGCCAACACCCCTGAATTCCTGTCTCCGCAGCGGGCTTCAGAAGCGGTCCTGCTGGCGACTCACTCAACCAAGGCGTCCCGCGTTTTTTTTCATCGCTCCTTCACGCGCGCATTCGCCAAGATTGCTGAGATGATTGCAGCCGCTCAGACACACATTGGTGGCTGACGGAACATAGCCTGCATTGCTGCACTGCCCTTCGGTTCGCTGCCACTTCGTCGCACCGCCGGCACATGCCGGCTACGGAAAAAACGTGAGAATCGAGCATCACCTGCTTCATGGTGCCCAATCATTGGACCTGCACGCGCAGCAGCACGCGCAGGTGCATGCCATCGTTGGCAGCAGCCGCGGAACCCGGCTGTCGATTCCCAGTGGCTGGACCAGCATCACCCTGGTACTGCGCGGCACGCTGGAACTGGGCAGCGGCGACACGCCCTGGCAGTTGCCCGCGCACCATCAACAACTGTGGCTGGATGGTGGCCTGCGCATTGTGAGCCGCACGCCCTGCTGGTGGCTGTGCGTGGCCGCACCGGCACCGGTGTGGCGCGAGCTGCCGCACAGCTCGCCCTGTGACAACAGCCTCATCCCTGTGGAGACACCTTGCCCCAGACAGTTGGCCCGGCCGCTGGTCCATATGGCACGCAGCCGATGGTTCGACAAAGGCGTCGATACGAGTACGGTCATCGACAACATGGTGTGGCTGCGCGATACCGCAGCGGCGCATCAGGATGCGCAACACCAGCAGATGGACCGCTGCAGCGGACGCACGGCATTGCGCCGGCATCAAACCCTGCTGCGACTACTGCGGGTACAACACCTCATCCGCTGCAATGTGGACGACCGGATTGATCTGACCCGGCTTGCTGCCATTGCCAACTACTCGCCCACGCACCTGATCCGCGTGTATCGCGAGGTCTTTGGCGAAACACCCTCCGAGTACGCCGCGCGGCTACGCCACCAGCGCGCGTGGGAGTTGGTCCGTGCCACGGATCTTTCTGTCTGCGAAATCGCAGACTCACTCGGCTTTGAAAGTGAAAGCGCGTTCTGCCGTGCCTTCAAACAGGCTTTCGGCTGCACCACCAGCGAGGCGCGGCGGGGAACCCGTGCAATGATCTCAATGCACGGGCACGTGGGCCTGACCAACGACGAAGCGCAGCACATCCGTACGGGCGAACCTACAACGGTGCTTTGAGCAGGCCGTCAGTGCCCGCCGTCCAGCGCCTTCAGTTCGCTGACCAGTGAACTGGCCGCCTCAGCACCGTCGCCGTACAGCATGCGGGTGTTGTCCGCGTAGAACAGCGCATTCTCGATACCCGCAAAACCGGTGCCCTTGCCGCGTTTGATGACAATGGTGTTTCTGGAATTGACCACGTCAAGAATCGGCATGCCGTAAATGGGGCTGGTCGGGTCGGTCTTGGCCACCGGGTTGACCACGTCGTTGGCGCCGATCACCAGCGAGACATCGGTGACGGCAAACTCAGGGTTGATGTCATCCATGTCGGTGATGAGGTCGTACGGCACGCCGGCTTCGGCCAGCAGTACGTTCATGTGCCCCGGCATGCGCCCGGCCACCGGATGGATGGCGAACTTCACCTTCACCCCGCGTTCGATCAAACGCTGCGCCAGCTCCCAGATCTTGTGCTGCGCCTGCGCCACCGCCATGCCGTAACCGGGCACGATCACCACACGCTCGGCGAAGGCCATCATCGCCGCGACGTCGGCCGCTTCAATCGGCTTCTGGTTACCACTGATTTCCGCGCCCTGGCCACCGCCACCGAAGTTGGAGAACAGCACCCCGCTGATGGGCCGGTTCATTGCCTTGGCCATCAGACGGGTGAGCAGGATGCCGGCCGCACCGACCATCATGCCGGCGATGATCAGCGCCTCGTTGCCCAGCACATAACCTTCAAACGCCACCGCCAGGCCGGTGAACGCGTTGTACAGCGAGATCACCACCGGCATGTCGGCGCCGCCGATAGGCAAGGTCATCAACACGCCAAGTGCCAACGCCACCACAAAGAAGCTGATGATCGCCAGCGGCTGCAGGCTCACCGCCGCCCACACGCCCAGCGCCACCATCGCCACGGCCACCAGCAGGTTGAACACCTGTTGCCCGGGGAAGGTGACGCGCTTGTCCAGACGGCCGTCGAGCTTGGCCCATGCAATGACCGAGCCGGAGAGCGACACCGCACCAATCGCCGAGCCGATCACCGCCAACGCCAGCACGGTGGCCGAGGGTTGCCGCGCGGCCAGATCGGCCATTGCCTGCGCGCTCCAGTGGCTGGTGTCGCGGTTGGCCAGGTCGGAAAAACGCAGCAGCTCCACCGCACCGATCGCCGCCGCCGAGCCACCGCCCATGCCGTTGTACAGCGCCACCATCTGCGGCATGTCGGTGATGGCCACTTTCTTGGCCGACACCCATGCCAACCCCGTACCCAGCACCAACGCCACCAGAATCAGCGCGATGTTCTGCAGGCCCGGCAGGAAGAACGTGGCAGCCGTTGCGATCAACATGCCAAGCCCGGCCCAATGAATGCCGCTGCGCGCGGTCTTGGGTGAGGCCATGCGCTGCAGGCCCAACAGGAACAGCGTTGCCGCCACCAGATAACTCGCTTTCACCAGCACCAGCATGCTCATGCACCCGCCTCCGAAACACCGTTGTCCGGTGTGATGACCTGCTTGTCCAAACGATGGTGCTCACGCATTTCGATGGCTGTTTTCAACATGCCGATCATGCCCAAGCCAAATGCCACCAGCCCCAACGAAAGTTGCCCCAGTGCGGCGGTGTTGACCAGCGCGGCACCTAACAGGCCCAGCACGATTGGCAACAATGCCTGCACTGCCAGCAGCCACAACAGCGCGCGGCCCTTGCGCGGGCTCTCCCAGATTCTGCGGGAGGCTTTGTTCTGGGTTTTGGTGGGGTCCTGCAACGACGACATGCCAACACCGACGCCGGCATACAGCAGCGCGCTGTTATATGCCTCCAGCGCACCGTCCATGCCATTCAATATCGGCCGTAGCGCATAGGCCAAAGCAACCAGCATTGCCGGGTACTGCAGGTAGCTCAGCCACTGGAACACCTGTCGCGCATTCAACCGCGCCATAACCGGTGCGGGAACCACCGCAGTCATTGCCCCTTTCCTTCCGGCTTCTTGGAGCTTTTGAACATCTCCAGCATGCGCTCGGTAACCACATAACCGCCGGCCGCATTGCCCGCGCCCAGCGCCACCGCGATGAAGCCGATGGCTTTTTCCAGCGTGGTATCAGCATGGCCCAGCACCACCATCGCGCCAATCAGCACAATGCCGTGGATGAAGTTGGAGCCGGACATCAACGGGGTGTGCAGGATCACCGGCACCCGCGAAATGATCACATGGCCGGCAATGGCTGCCAGCATGAAGATATACAACGCTACGAACCCATCGCTCATTGCTGTGCTCTCCGAGGCTGGAACGGCCTGTGCGGCATCATAACCATGCTGGCAAAGCCGATGCGACCGTTGCGGTGTCAACCAATCCGCCCCCCGTGCGTTAACACCCTCAGTACCGAACGGAACGCTACCCTGTGCTGGTGACCAGCCCCTCCCTGTCGCCCATTGCTCTGCCCGCCTCGCTGGATGCCTTCCTGGCGGGCATCGGCCCGCGCGCGTTCCGCTTTGCCGAGGCCGGCCTGCGCCAGCGTGACGATGCGCTGGACGCGGTGCAGGACGCCATGGAGCGCATGCTGGGCTACCGCGAACACCCGGCCGAAGAATGGACACCGCTGTTCTGGAGCATTCTGCGCCGGCGCATCATCGACCTGCAGCGCCGCCGCAGCTTCCGCCTGAAGTTCTGGGCACCGCAGGAAGAACAGGACCAGGACAGCACCCTCGACTGGGCCGACCACACCGCCGGCCCGGCGCAGCAGCATGAACAGCAGCAGGAGTACGCGCAGTTGGTGCAGGCATTGCGGCAATTGCCGGCACGGCAGCGTGAGGCGTTCAGCCTGCGTGTCCTGCAGGAACTGGATGTCGCCACCACCGCCAAGGCCATGGGCTGTTCGGAAGGCTCGGTCAAAACCCACCTGTCGCGCGCGCGCGACGCTTTGCAGAAACAACTGGAGGCCACGCGGTGAACCGCTTGCCCACTTCGTCACACGATGACTTCGACCACTCGCTACGCCAGTTGCAGCAGCACGCCGAAGGCGCCCTCTCGCCGGCTACGCTGTCGCGGTTGCGGCAGGCGCGGCAGCAGGCCAATGCGCCGGCCTCGCCATGGCGGCGACGCGGCTGGTGGCTGGCCACGGCCTGCTCAGCCGTGCTCGCGGTAACAGTCGCAGTACGCTTCAACAGCCCCGCCCCACCCGTGCTGCCAGCGGCCACCGCCGCGTTAACCGGCGAGAACGATGCGGATGACACCTTGCTGTTCGACGAAAGCCCAGAGCTGTACCTGTGGCTGGGGTCCGATGGCGCCTTGGCGATGGAATGAAAACCATGAACACCCTGACCCCCCGACTGCTTCTGCCATTGCTGATGGCCATCACCAGCCTGCCGGCGGTGGCCGGCCAGCCGCTGCCGGAATGGGAGCAGCTCACACCGGCCCAGCGGGAAACACTGATTGCTCCGGTACGTGACCGCTGGAATGCCTCACCCGAACGGCGCCAGCGCGCCTATGACCATGCCCGCAGCTGGCAGCAGATGACCCCCGAGCAGCGCGAACAGGCGCGGCGCGGCATGCATCGCTTCGAGCACATGGCGCCGCAGCAACGGCGCGAAGCCCAAGCGCTGTTCGCCAAGATGCGCGGCATGGATAAAGACCAGCGTCGGCAGTTGCATGACCAGTGGCAGAAGATGACGCCGGAGCAGCGCCGCCAGTGGATCGAGGCGAATCCACCACCGGCCCGACCTGGCCGCTGAGGCACAGGCGTTGACCGGTTGATCAGCGGTCGCTGACGTTCCACCGTCCCGCACAAGCGTGGAACAGCCAGAGCCCCTCATCCGGTGCTGCGCACCACCTTCTCCCGCTAGCGGGAGAAGGGCTGGCGATCAGTTTGGTTGATGGCTGCGCGGTGCCCGAGTGCTGATGGCTGCGGGATCCCGAACGGTCGCGCGATGCTCCTCGTTTCTGCTGCTTACTGGAGAAGCATTGCGTCAAAAGCTCCCCTCATCCGGTGCTGCGCACCACCTTCTCCCGCTACCGGGAGAAGATGCCCGTAGGGCAGATGAGGGCGCTTTGGCTTTGGCTTTGGCTTTGGCTTTGGCTTTGGCTTTGGCTTTGGCTTTGCCCTTACGCCATCCCTCTCCCCCAAAAAAAACACCACTCACACCGGCGGAATCTCTCCACCCGCCGGTCGCGCCGGCCATACGGTCTTGGCCAGCAACTCGTCGTTCCAATCAAACTGCAATGCGCCGTCTTTCAGGAACAGGGTGACGAAGTTGTAGACGTTGCGGGCGTACATCTCGCTGGCATGCACGGCGCCCATGCTGGCCAGGTCCAGCGGGCCGGCGACGGTCACACCGCCAACATCCACGGTTTCGCCAGGACGGGTAACTTCGCAGTTGCCACCCGTTTCTGCCGCCAGATCCACCACCACGCTGCCCGGCCGCATGCCGTCCACCATGGCGGAGGTGATGATCTTTGGCGCCGGGCGCCCGGGAACAGCGGCGGTGCAGACCACCACGTCCACACCCTTCAGATGTTCTGCCAGACGGCGCTGTTGTTCCGCACGCTCGTCATCGGTGAGCTGCCGCGCGTAACCGCCTTCGCCTGCGGCACTCACACCCAGATCCAGAAACTTGCCGCCCAGTGACTCAATCTGCTCGCGCGTTTCCGGGCGCACGTCGAAACCCTCCACCTGCGCACCCAAGCGCTTGGCCGTGGCCACCGCCTGCAAACCAGCGACGCCTGCGCCGACGATCAACACCTTGGATGGGCGGATGGTGCCGGCCGCGGTGGTCAGCATCGGGAAGAAGCGCGGTGCCAGCTGTGCAGCGATCAGGGTCGCTTTGTAACCGGCCATGCCGGCCTGCGAGCTGAGTACGTCCATTGCCTGCGCGCGCGTGGTGCGTGGCAGGCGTTCCAGCGGGAAGGTCTGCAGTTGGCGCGACTGCGACGCGCTGCTGCGCTCGCCATCGGCCTGTGGGTGCAGCATGCCCACCAACGTGGCGCCCTGTTTGAGCCGCGCAATCACCGCCGGCGGCGGCGCCTGTACGCACAGCACCAGTTCGCCGGGCTCCACCGCCTCGTCAAGCTGCGCGCCGGCATCCAGATAGGACTGATCGGTGAACCCGGCCGATTGGCCCGCGCCGGGCTGCACGTGCACCCGTGCGCCTGCGGCCACTAGCTTCTTCACGGTTTCCGGCGTGGCGGCAACGCGCCGTTCGCCGCTTGCGGCTTCTTTCAACACCCGTACATCAACGGCCATTCCGGTACCCGATGCGCAGTGGATCAACGCTCGGATCGTAGCAAAGCCGAAGCCGTGCGGCAGACTGTCTGCCGCATGCCGGTCAGTGGGCCGGGTTGGCCTGCGGCTCCAGCCGGTCGATCACGCCCTGCATGGCGCTGTCGAAGGCGCCATCGTCCACGTGCGCGCGCAACCGGCCCAAGCGCACCATCACCGCCAGTTCTTCAGGCGAAGCCACGCAGAAACGGATGCCACGACGGCTGACGAACAACAGCCGCGAGGAGATCGGGCTGACCCAGGACAGCTTGCCGGCCTGCATCTTGCCGTCCTTGTCGATGAAGTCCAGCCAGGTGCCTATTTCCATGCGGCGGAAACGCTCGGCGTCGGCATCGTCGAAATCCTCTGCCTTGGCGCTGGTGCCGAATTCGATGGCCGGCGCTTCCTGCACCGGCGGGCTCGGCAGCACCACCTGCGGCAGCTCCGGCAACGCGCGTTCCAGCTCCGGACGGGCTTCGGCGATGGCCTGCAGGGTGTCGTGCAGAGCGTCGATGGCGGTGCCACCGCCATCGCCATGCAGGCCCACACTGGCAAACACTTTGCGCAGCGCCGGTTGCGATGCCTGCAGCCAAGGCTTGCCGACAATGTGTCGGCGTGCCTGTGACACTTCTTCCAGCATCTCGTCGGCCAGTTTCAGGACTTCAGCCACGCCCTCGCCTTCGTCCCCCTCCCGCAGCAGCGTCATCGTCAGATGATGGCTCCACGGCTGGCGCAGGAAGTCGTCGATCGCCTTGGGCAGCGGCGTACCTTCCACGCGTTTGTCCAGCTCGGCGATGGCGCGGTTGCGGGCCATTTCCAGTTTTTCCTGGCCACGCTGGGTTTCGGCGGCGCGGCGCTCGGCGATTTCCACCCGGCGACGATGCTGGGAAAGGAACTCGCGGAATTCTTCTTCCAGCGTCAGGAAGATCGCCAGGTTCTCGTTGAACTCGGCGGTCAGCCTTTCGATGATTTCTTCGACCTTGCCCATCAGCGCGCGCTCGGCCTGGCTTTCGCCGGCATTGCCTTCGCAGGCTTCGGCCAGCGAGTTGAGCAGCTTGCGGGCCGGATGGGTCTTCTGCACGAACATGCGCCGGTCCAGCATGGCGACCTTGACGAACGGCACCACGAGACGGCCGATCAACTCACGCGAGCGGCCCTCCAGGTCGCGCTCGTCCAGCATCACGTCGAACAGCATGCCGACCAGGTCGATGGCGTCCTCGTCCTGCGGGTCCAGATGCGCCTGCGCCGGGTCAACCCCCAGACGCGTGGCACCGGACAGCACTTCGCTCTTGAGCCGCTGCGCCAGCGACTCGCCGTCCTCGCCCACCGCAGCGCGCAACGTGGCGCTGGGGGTGGCCTGCAGCAGCGACAGCACCGACATCATTTCGCGCTGGTTGAGCGAGCGCTGCTGGGCGTTGGCATTATTGAGCAGCGCGCCGGCCGCGCTTACGCCCTCGCGGGCCTGGCGGGTCTGCGCCAGCAGTTCATGCAAGGCTTCAAGCACCACGTTCTGGTGGCTGCCAAAGCCGCCGTCCTCGTCAAACGCCGTGCCGCCTGCCGCACTGCCGGACTCATGCCCGGCCGCACCGGACATGCTGTTGCGGCGCTGGGTCCAACGTTCGGAAAACCGCTGTGCCCACATCGGCGCATGGCCGGGATCCTGGGTGTCCTCGTCATCCTCCTGCTCCACTGCTGCCGGACGCACCGGCGCCGCGCGACGTGGTGCCGGTACTTCCGGGGCCGCGCCAGCCTGGGCCAAGCGCTCATCCACCGATTCATACAGCTTGCCGATGCCGGCGGCGAACTCACGCTCGCACAGCTTGAACAGCACCAACCGCACTTCCGGGGCCAGTTCGCAGGTGTAGAACGCCTCGTGCACGGCCACGCCGATATGCTCGGGGCCGATGGGATTGGTGTCGGCATCCAGCGTGGGCACACCGCTGATCCAGGCCAGACGGCGGTCCAGCCGCGCCAATACCTGCTTCCAGTCACGCAGCAGCACGGTGGCGAAATTACGCACCGCCAACCGCGACTCAAGGATGTGCTCGGGCACCAGGCTCAAGCCACCGTCATTGGGCCCGGCCAGCACGCCATCGGCCGACAGCGGCGTACCGGCATCCAACGCCGACCAGGCCTGCTGCAGGTGGGTGCCAAAGCGGCGGGCGATTTCGTCCCGGCGACGGCGCAGTTCACGCATGCCGTCCAGAAAGGCCAACTGCGAAGCGCCGGCGGTTTCGGCGCGGTCAAACAATACGTCGTCAAAACCTGCCAGCACTTTGCTGAAGGCCTGCGAAAGCGGGGGCAACGCGGCCTCCCGGGCCATTGCCAGCAAGCTCTGGCTACGTCCGTGCGGATCGGCGGGGTGCGGATTGGACATCATGCGCAAAGGCTCCGCACCCGGCTGGGCGCTGGACGACTGAAAAACGAATGGTTGATTGCAGATGCGGCCCCTGAACCCGCGTGCGCATGGTAGGCGGATAAGCTGAACAGGGTCAGTGATGCAGTGCGCACTTCGTACCTCATGACCGGCGGGCCGGCTTAGGCGCCCATGCTAAGCGGGCTGCGGGATATTGGCTAATCCGGCGTGTCTGCGGCCGTTGACGGAGTGCACAGAATTGCACGCCCAAGTGGTTGCCTGACCGTCATGACCCGGCGTCTATACTCCTTGGCCGTGCTTTTCCCCGGTGAGTCATGCCCGACAACTGCTTCCTGCAGGCGCTGGACCAGCGCCTTTCGGTCTCTTCCAAACAACTAGGTGAGCCCGCCCCGGACGACGCCACCCTGCTGCGCATGCTGCAGTCGGCCGTGCGTGTGCCGGACCACGGCAAACTGGTGCCCTACCGCTTCCTGCAGCTGCGCGGCGACGCGCGCCATGCCTTGGGCCAGTTTCTTGCCGAACGCAGCCTGCAGCGCAATCCGCAGGCCGCCGATGCGGTGGTCGAAAAGGACCGCCTGCGGTTTTCGCATGCGCCGCTGATTGTCACCGTCATCGCCCGCCTGCAGCCGGACCACGCCGTGCCCGAACAGGAGCAGCTGCTGACCGTCGGCTGCGTGTGCTTTGCGCTGCTGCAGGCCGCACAGGGCGCCGGCTTTGGTGCGCAATGGCTGACCGCGTGGATGGCCTATGACGCCGAAGTCGCCCGCCACCTGCGGTTGGGCGACAACGAACGCATCGTCGGTTTCATCCACATCGGCACGCCCAAGCTGAAGATGCCCGACCGCGAGCGCCCGGACCCGGCCGCACTGCTGCAGGACTGGCAACCGTGAGTAACGCCCCGGTGCGGCAGCCGCTCTATCTGATCGACGCCAGCCTCTACGTGTTCCGCGCCTGGCACTCCATGCCCAACGAGTTCCAGGACAACCAGGGCTGGCCGGTCAACGCCGTGCATGGTTTTGCCCGTTTTCTGCTGGACCTGCTCGAACGCGAGCGGCCGCGCCACATTGCCGTGGCCTTTGACGAAGCGCTGGACAGCTGCTTCCGGCACGCGCTGTACCCGGCCTACAAGGCCAACCGCGATCCGGCGCCGGACGAACTGCGCCGCCAGTTCGCTCACTGCAAGGCACTGTGCGCCGCGCTGGGCCTGGACGTGTTGGCCGACCGCGAATACGAGGCCGATGACCTGATCGGCAGCGCGCTGCAGGCCGGTCACCAGCACGCTCTGCGCGGGGTCATCGTCTCGGCCGACAAAGATCTGTCACAGCTGCTGCTGGAACACGACGAACAGTGGGATTACGCCCGCAATCAGCGCTGGGGCGCGGCCGGCGTGAAGGCGCGCCACGGCGTGCATGCGCACCAGATGGCCGACTACCTTGCGTTGTGTGGCGACGCGGTGGACAACATCCCCGGCGTGTCCGGCATCGGCACCAAATCGGCCGCGGTGCTGCTGTCGCATTTCGGCAGCTTGGACACGCTGTTGGAGCGCATCGACGAAGTGCCCTTCCTGCGTCTGCGCGGCGCCGCCACCATGGCCGTGCGCCTGCGCGAACAACGCGAACAGGCGCTGCTGTATCGCCAGCTCACCACCATCGCCATTCACGCCCCGCTGGCCAACGCACAGCCGGCATTCGTGCGCAGCCCGGCCGATGCCGACATGCTGGGCGGGCTGTGCGAAGCATTGCGCTTCGGCCCGCTTACCCGGCGCCGGTTGATGGCAGCGGCCGGCATTGAATCCTCTTCTTCTCCCGCCAGCGAGTTCGCATGAGCCAGAAAACCGCAGAGCCCCGCGTCGTTTACGAAGGCAAGTACCAGCGCATGGTCGTGCGCGGCACCTGGGAATACAGCGAGCGCACCCACGCCGGCGGCTTGGCCGCGATCATCATCGCGGTCACACCGGACGACGAAGTGCTGTTTGTCGAACAGTTCCGCGTGCCGCTGCAGGCCCGCACCATCGAAATGCCGGCCGGCCTGGTCGGCGACATCACCGCAGGCGAATCCATCGAGGAGTCCGCCGTGCGTGAGCTGGAAGAAGAAACCGGCTGGACCGCCGACCACGCCGAGGTGCTGATGATTGGCCCCACATCTTCCGGTGCCAGCAGCGAGAAGATTGCCTTCGTGCGCGCCACCGGCCTGCGCAAGGTCGGCACTGGCGGTGGCGATGACAGTGAAGACATCACCGTGCACTGCATTCCGCGCAACCGCGCCGCTGCGTGGCTGGTGGAAAAAATGGGCGAAGGTTACGAGCTGGATGCCAAGCTCTGGGCCGGCCTGTGGATGATCGAACACCATCTCGACGGGAGGCCGCGTGGCTGACTCTGGCCTGCACACCGCCGCTCCCCTGCTGGGCGCGGACGACCCTGCGGTTTTCACCGTGCACAACCCGCTTGGCAGCTCGCCGTTCGTGCTGCTGGCCGACCATGCCGGCCAGCGCGTGCCGTCAGCGCTGCGCGACCTGGGCTTGCCGCAACACGAACTGGACCGCCACATCGGCTGGGACGTCGGCATTGCCGGCACCACCCGCGCACTGGCGGAACGGCTGGATGCGTGGGCCATCGAACAGACCTATTCACGGCTGCTGATCGACTGCAACCGGCCCTTGGTGTCGCCCACGTTGATTCCTGAAACCAGCGACGGCACGTCAATTCCCGGCAACATCGGGCTGACCGAAGCACAGCGCACGCAGCGCATCGCGGCAATCCATGCGCCCTACCACGCGCACATCAACGCCGAGCTGGACCGCCGACGTGATGCCAACCTCCCCACCTTGCTGGTGATGATGCACAGCTTCACTCCCGCGATGAACGGCTTCCAGCGGCCGTGGCATGCCGGCGTGCTCTATCACCAGGACACACGTTTTGCGCACGCGTTGCTGCAGGCATTGCGCGAGGAAGGCGACCTGGTGGTCGGCGACAACGAGCCATATTCAGTGAGCAGCAGCAGCGACTACGCCGTGCCCATGCACGGTGAGGCGCGGGGGCTGGTGCATGTGGAACTGGAAATCCGCCAGGACCTCATTGCCGATGTCGCCGGGCAACAGGCATGGGCGGCGCGTCTGGAGCGCATCCTGCGCGCGCTACAGAACGAGCTGCTGGCGCTGTAATACCGGCGCCCCTCGTCTACCGGTGTCCTTGCAAAGACCAATGGAAAACGGGCAGCTTCCGCTGCCCGTTTTTTTTATCTTCCGTGCGGCTCAGCCTGCAAAGGAATCGGTAGCGCGCACCAGCGCATCCACGTTTTCCGCTTCAAAGGCAGAGTGGCCGGAGGCCGGCGAAATCTGCAGCTGCGCCTTCGGCCAGGCCTTGTGCAGCTCCCACGCATTGGCCAGCGGGCACACCACATCGTAGCGGCCATGCACGATCACGCCGGGAATGTGCGCGATCTTGTGCGCGTCGCGCAGCAGCTGGTCTTCCACTTCAAAGAAACCACCGTTGACGAAGTAGTGGTTCTCGATGCGCGCAAACGCCAATGCGAACTGCGGGTCTTCGTGGCTGTTGATGAAGTCGTCATCCACATGCAGGAAGCTGGTGGCGCCTTCCCACACGCTCCACGCCTTGGCCGCAGCCAGACGCGTTGCTTCATCGTCGCTGGTGAGCCGGCGGTGGAACGCGGAGATCAGGTCGTGACGCTCCACCACCGGAATCGGCTTGAGGTAGTGCTCCCATGCATCCGGGAACAGGCGGTTGGCGCCTTCCTGATAGAACCACTCCAGCTCCCAACGGCGCAGCATGAAGATGCCGCGCAGCACCAACTCAGTGACGTGCTGCGGATGCGTCTGCGCGTAGGCCAGCGCCAACGTCGAACCCCAGCTGCCGCCAAACACCTGCCACTGCGCGACACCCAGCTTCTCGCGCAGCTTTTCGATGTCGGCCACCAGATCCCACGTGGTGTTGCCAACCAGATCGGCATGCGGCGTGGAACGGCCAGCACCGCGCTGGTCAAACAGGATGATGCGGTACTTGGCCGGGTCGTGGAAACGACGCATGTTGTCCGAGCAACCGCCGCCCGGGCCACCATGCAGCATCACCACCGGCTTGCCGTCCGGATTGCCGCACTGCTCGAAGTACAGCGTGTGGCGATCATCAACCTTCAGCGTGCCGGTTTCGTAGGGAGTGATTTCAGGATAGAGCGTGCGCATGGTGACCTCACGGGAAACAGGCGCACAGTCTAGCGCAGCGGCCTGTAACGGCCTGGTGGGCAGCGCCGCCAACCGGTGTTTCAGCGGGGCTGGTAGCGCGCCGGGGTGATCTTGTCGAGCAGCAGCAATCCATCGAAACGCTGCCGCGCCTCGGGCAACGACAACGTGTCGCTGTAGTCCATGCTCCACAGCCGTGCGGAGGAATCGCCCTCGCCCGGTAACGTGCCGGCCTGTAGATCGATGAATACCGCTCCGTCCGGCGACTGCGCGCTCAGTACCGGCTCAAGCAGGCCCGGCTTTACCGCGACATCGATCACCTGCTGGTTGCCGTAATCCACATAGCGGCCACGTGCGCCGGCAAAGTGCAGCACATAGGTCTGCGCCTGCAGCGCCGCCGGCAGCGCGCGGGTGACGTTGTCCACCGGCGGCATTCCGCGCGGGTGGCCGTCACGGTAGCCGCCCAGTCGGTTCAGATGCGCGTAATGCCCCCACACCACCGCCTTGCGCCCCGGGTAGGCCTGCTCCAGCAACCATTGCAGGTTGCCGGCCATCACCGGATCGTGTTCGTCGAACGGGCGCAACTGCCAGGCCACCTCGGCCATGCGCTGCAGACTGGCGTTGATGCGCCGCCAGAAACCGTCACTGTTGAAGACATCAGCACCCTGCACGTTGTCCGGCGCCGGCAGCAGCTGATCAAGCCACTGCGCATCGTCGAGAAATTGTCTGCGCACCGCGTCCTGCGCTGCGGCGAGCTGGCCATCGAGCAGGCGTTGAATCTGCTGCAGATGACGTTCTAGGCGCTGCGCGTGCGTGGCATCCAGCGGATGGCGCAGTAGATACGCGCGCAGTTGCGGCACCAACTGCCTGCGTGACAGTTTGCCGCTCAGACGCCCGTCGAAACCGGCCAGCTGCATCGCACCGGGCACATCGCGCTGCGCGTCCAGGTAGTCATACAGCGGCCAGACTTCGGCACTGTTGGAATACATGTAGAAGATGTTGCCCGGTGCGTTCTCTCGCAATGGTTGCCGCGAATGCCACAGCCGTGCCACATCGAACAAGCCACTTTCCAGCACCAGCAGATCGAAGCCCTTGCGCTCGCGCAGATAACGCACGGTGCGCACCTTGGCTTCGTACACGTTGCCCTCGCCATGCGTCAGCTCATCAAGCATGACGATGCGCCGGTCGCCGATGGCCTCCCCCAGTGGCGCCAGATCGGCGAAGTCGTCCACACCGGGGGTAGCCGCTCGCAGCGGATGGACCGGTGCATCGGCTGCATTGCCGACGAAGCTCTGGCAAGCCAGCAGCAGGACGGCGAGGCACATGCGTCGACGCATCGGGTATTCCTTATCGCAGAAGGAGCCCGATGCTAGGCAGCCGACAGTGCCGCTGTCACGCATGGATCGGCACTTGCGGGCATTACGACGCCGATGGCGCGGGACTTGTCGCGCCCAACCGAGAAACAGACACCCGCGCGCCCCAAACCGCATCACTGCGGCCACCCTCACGCGCCATCGTTTGACGCGCAGCGCGTGCGATCAGCCAGGCCAACGCCCCAACGTCACCCGGTCGCGCTGCTCCAGGTCCTGCACGGTCTGCGCTTGGACAAAACCTGCCTGTTCCAGCAGCGTGCGAATCGCCGCGCCCTGGTCCCAGCCGTGCTCCAGCAACAACCAGCCGCCTGGCACCAGGTGTTCATGCGCGCCGCTGATGATTTCGCGGATGGCATCCAGCCCGTCCACGCCGGATGCCAGCGCCGGGGGGGGTTCAAAACGCAGGTCGCCCTGCTCCAGATGCGGGTCGTCAGCGGCGATGTAAGGCGGGTTGCTGACAATCATGTCGAAGCGGTCCGCGCCCAACGCGGCGTACCAATGGCCGCGACGGAACCACACATTGTCCAGCCCGTGCGCCTGCGCGTTCTTTACTGCCACCGCCAGCGCGGGACCGAGCACATCGGTCGCCATCACCGTCGCCAACGGGCGCTCGCTGGCGATGGACAGGGCCACCGCGCCGCTGCCGGTGCCCATGTCGGCCACCCGCACCATATCGTCTGCGGGCAACCGCGCCAGCGCCTGTTCGACCAGCAGCTCGGTCTCCGGGCGGGGGATCAAGGTGGCCGTGTTGACCTGCAGATCCAGCGTCCAGAAGCCGCGCCGGCCCACCAGATACGCCAGCGGGTGGCCTTCGGCGCGCCGTTGCAGCAACACCTCAAAACGCTCGCGGGCCTCTTCGTCCACCTCGTCGGTGGCATGGGCAAACAGCCAGGCACGTTCCACGCCCAGCACATGAATCAGCAACTGCTCAGCCTCGTGGCGGGCATCGTCGCCCTGCAAGCGCGTGGCGGCTTCCCGCAACAGCTCGGCAACCTTCACCGTGGACACTTCACTACCTCTTCGCGGGATGTTTGCAGGACCGCGAGGATAGTCACCGCGCCCTGTCCTGCCTACCGGCAATGCTTCCCGCCACACATATAGCCTGCCTATGCCAATCCGTTCAGCTTTCTCCTGAGGTGGCTTGGAAAGCCGGCAAAGCCCCCGATATCAAGGCTTGAGGCTACTTGGTAGACCGCCTCGATAGCCAAAGCCTATTGATACGATGCATCCAATTCATTTGTTTTATTAGTTTTTGCCTATTAGTCTTGCCATCAACGATTCACCCCGCCCCTTCACCCAAGAGGAAGTTCCATGTCCCTTATCAACACCCAGGTTCAGCCGTTCAAGGTCAATGCGTTCCACAACGGCAAGTTCATCGAAGTCACCGAGGCCTCGCTGAAGGGCAAGTGGTCCGTGCTGATCTTCATGCCGGCTGCATTCACCTTCAACTGCCCGACCGAGATTGAAGACGCCGCTGACAACTATGCCGAGTTCCAGAAGGCCGGTGCCGAGGTCTACATCGTGACCACCGATACCCACTTCTCGCACAAGGTGTGGCACGAAACCTCGCCGGCCGTGGGCAAGGCCAAGTTCCCGCTGGTCGGCGACCCGACCCACCAGCTGACCAACGCTTTTGGCGTGCACATTCCGGAAGAAGGCTTGGCCCTGCGCGGCACCTTCGTGATCAACCCGGAAGGCGTGATCAAGACCCAGGAGATCCATTCCAACGAGATCGCCCGTGACGTGTCCGAGACCCTGCGCAAGCTGAAAGCCGCTCAGTTCACCGCCGCACACCCGAACGAAGTGTGCCCGGCCAAGTGGAAGGAAGGCGAGAAGACCCTGACCCCGTCGCTGGACCTGGTCGGCAAGATCTAAGCCGTACCTCGCTCCCACCCCGCCCTCGCGGCGGGCGTGGGGGTGAACCGCAGCGTGTTGATGCCAGCCAGCAGCACGCCCGCCCGCCAAGCAGCCCGCTGCGGTTCACCCCTACTTTTACTGGCGCCCCGCTTGATTGCCGCGGCGTCACTCCCCCGCTTTGCCTCAACCAAGGAGTTGCCCGTGCTCGACGACAGCCTCAAGACCCAGTTGCAGCAGTACATGGGACTGTTGCGCCAACCGTTGCGCCTGATCGCCTCTCTGGATGACAGCAGCGCCAGCCAGGACATGCGTGGCCTGCTCGACGACATCGTCGCCGCCGGCAACGGCAAGATCACCCTGGACGCTTCCGGCAACGATGCCCGCAAGCCCTCGTTCGTCATCGCCCGTGAAGGCCAGAGCCATGGCGTGCGTTTCGCCGGCCTGCCGCTGGGCCACGAATTTGAATCGCTGGTGCTGGCCCTGCTGTGGACCGGCGGCCACCCGCCGAAGGTGTCGCAGGAAATCATCGACAGCATCACCGCCATCGATGGCGAGTTTGCCTTCGACGTCTACATGTCGCTGACCTGCCACAACTGCCCGGACGTGGTGCAGGCGCTGGCACTGATGGCCATTTTGAACCCGAAGATCAGCACCACGGTGATCGAGGGCGGCACGTTCCAGCAGGAAGTGGAGCAGCGCCAGGTGATGGCGGTGCCGATGGTGTTCGAAGGCGGCGAGATGTTTGATTCCGGCCGCATGAGCCTGGAGCAGATTGTCGCCAAGCTCGACACCGGCGCGGTGGCGCGTGAAGCGGAGAAGATCAAAGCCAAGGATGCATTCGACGTGCTGGTGGTCGGCGGTGGCCCGGCCGGCGCGGCCGCTGCCATCTATGCCGCCCGCAAGGGCATCCGCACCGGCGTTGCAGCCGAGCGCTTCGGCGGCCAGGTGCTGGATACCATGGCCATCGAGAACTTCATCTCCGTGCAGCACACCGAAGGCCCGAAGCTGGCCGCGGCGTTGGAAGCCCACGTGCGTGAGTACGAGGTGGACATCATGAACCTGCAGCGCGCCACCGAACTGGTGCCGGCCGGTGCCGATGGTCTGGTCGAAGTGAAGCTGGAGAACGGCGCCTCGCTGAAGTCCAGGTCGGTGATTCTGTCCACCGGCGCACGCTGGCGGCAGATGAACGTGCCGGGCGAAAACGAGTACCGCAACAAGGGCGTGGCGTACTGCCCGCACTGCGACGGCCCGTTGTTCAAGGGCAAGCGCGTGGCGGTGGTGGGTGGCGGCAACTCCGGCATCGAGGCGGCCATTGATCTGGCCGGCATCGTCAGCCATGTCACCGTCTTCGAGTTCGACAGCAAGCTGCGTGCCGACCAGGTGCTGCAGGCCAAGCTCAACAGCCTGCCCAACGTGAAGGTGGTGCTCAATGCACAGACCACCGAAGTGCTGGGCGACGGCCAGCGTGTCACCGGTCTGGTTTACACCGACCGCGTCGGTGGCGATTCGCACCGCGTCGAGCTGGAAGGCATCTTCGTGCAGATCGGCCTGCTGCCCAACACCGAGTGGTTGCGTGGCACGGTGGAACTGAGCAACAGAGGCGAGATCATCATCGACGACCGTGGCCAGACCAGCGTGCCGGGCGTGTTTGCTGCCGGTGACTGCACCACGGTGCCGTACAAGCAGATCATCATCGCCATGGGCGCCGGCTCGACCGCCGCACTCAGCGCGTTCGACCATATGATCCGCAGCTCGGTGCCGGCACCGGCCGCTGCGGTTTCTGAAACGGCCTGATCCATCAGCCTTCAGGCCAGCGGGAGTGAGAGGAAGCAACTGCGGCCTCTCACTCCTTTTGCCGTTGCCGCGACACGACCGGAGTTCGACATGAATCTGCGTGACCTCAAATACCTGGTGGCGCTGGCCGAGCACAAACACTTCGGTCGCGCCGCTGCGGCGTGTTTCGTCAGCCAGCCCACGCTGTCCACTCAGATCAAAAAGCTGGAGGAAGAACTGGGCGTGCCGCTGGTTGAACGTGCACCACGCAAGGTGATGCTCACCCCGGCCGGGCGCGAAGCGGCCGCGCGCGCGCGCAGCATCGTGGCCGAGGTCGATCAGATGAAGGAAGCCGCGCGCCGTTCGCGCGACCCGGAAGCCGGCACCGTGCGCCTGGGCATCTTCCCCACGCTCGGCCCGTATCTGCTGCCGCATGTGGTGCCCACCCTGCGCCAGCGCTTCCCGCAGCTGGAAATGCTGCTGGTAGAGGAAAAGAGCGACGTGCTGATGGCGCAACTGCGCAACGGTCAACTTGATGCGGCCATCTTGGCGCTGCCGATCAACGACGAGCAACTGCATATCGAGTTCTTGTTTGAAGAACCCTTCGTGCTGGCCGCACCGGAAGGCCACCCGCTCACCTCGCATGCGTCGCTGACCCTGGACGACCTGTCCAATCAGCGTCTGTTGCTGCTGCAGGACGGCCACTGCCTGCGCGACCAGGCATTGGATGTCTGCCACCTGGCCGGCGCGCTGGAGAAGTCCGAATTCCAGGCCACCAGTCTGGAGACCCTGCGACAGATGGTCGCGGCCAACGTCGGCGTCACCCTGCTGCCGATGCTGGCCGTGAAGCCGCCGGTGGCACGTTCGGAAAACATCCAACTGATCCCCTTCCAGGGCGACCCGCAGCCCAACCGCCGCATTGCCATGGTCTGGCGCCGCAGCTCGGCGATGAGCGCGTTTTTGCAACAATTGGCACAGTTGTTCCGGCAATTGCCGGCCGGTTTGCTGGAGGTTGCTCAGGAGCCGCTGAAAGCCCGCGCCTGAGCAGGAGGGCCGCCCCCATTGCGCCAGCCCGCAGACTGATGTCAGCGGAAGCTCCCGTTTTCGGGCCGGCCCTGCCACAAACCTGAACATACCCGGCCCCCACATTGCATCCGGACGTGGTCGGCCCCATGATCGGTACAGGGTCGCAACCGGCCCGTGTTACCCGCACAATAGTGATCAGGCGGCGCCGACAAGGCGTCGCCTTTTGCTTGCTTTTTCAATAGTTTTTCAACAGATAAGGAACATCCAATGACCAGTAGCAGCGGTCTGCCGCCATCCATCACCGTTTCGAGCCGCGACCTGGCTCGCCTCGAAGCCCTGCTCGACTCCCCGGCCCTGAGCCGGCACCCTGCCGCCGTCGCTCTGTCACTGGAGCTGGAGCGCGCACAGGTGCTGCCGCCGGAAGAAATTCCCGCAGGCATCGTCACCATGCATTCGCGTGTGGAATGCGTTGACGAACTGCACGACGAAAAGCATTCCCTGACCCTGGTCTACCCGCACGAAGCGGATTTCGACAAGGGCCACGTGTCGGTACTGGCACCGGTGGGCAGCGCGCTGCTTGGCCTGTCGGTTGGCCAGACCATCGACTGGACTGCGCCCGGTGGCCGCCAGTTGCGTCTGCGCGTGACCAACGTCCACTATCAGCCCGAAGCCGCTGGCGACCTCAACCGCTGAGCGCCGCACGTCGGCTCCGCATCACAGGAACACGTTATGACCCAGGCCCCCTCCAAGCTCGCCCAGTTGCGCGACCTGTCCGTCGTGGTCGCCGACACCGGCGATTACGACGCCATCAAGCGCCTGCGCCCGGTGGACTGCACCACCAACCCCACGTTGGTGAAAAAGGCCCTCGACCTGCCGGTGTACGCCGGCCTGATCGAGCGCGAGCTGCAGTGGGGCCGTGCTCAAGCAGGCGATGCAACGTCTGTCGCAAACGCCGTGGTCGATCGCCTCACCGTGGGCGTGGGCACGATGCTGGCCGAGCTGGTGCCCGGCCGCGTCTCCACCGAGGTGGATGCCGACCAGGCACACAACACCGAGGCCACCATCGCCAAGGCACGCGCGTTCATCGCCATGTATGAGGCGGCCGGCGTGCCGCGCAGCAAGGTGCTGATCAAGATCGCCGCCACCTGGGCCGGCGTGGAAGCCGCACGCGTGCTGCAGGCCGAAGGCATCGACTGCAACCTGACGCTGATCTTCAACCCGACCCAGGCGCTGGCCTGCTCGGAAGCGGGCGCGTTTTTGATCTCGCCGTTTGTCGGCCGCATTCTGGATTGGTACGTGGCCAACGGCCAAGCTCCGGTCAGCATCGACGAAGACCCCGGCGTGGTGTTCGTGCGCGGCGTGTTTGCCGAGTTCAAGCGTCGCGGTTCACCGACGGTGGTGATGGGCGCCTCGTTCCGTTCCACCGCACAGATCGAAGCCCTGGCAGGCTGTGATCGTTTGACCATCTCGCCGGACCTGCTGGAAAAGCTGGACGCCGATTTCGGCGAGCTGCCACGCAAGCTGGTGGCAGGTGCGGCCGAAGCGGTGACCGTCGCCGCGATTGATGAAGCCCGGTTCGATGCGGACATGGCCGCCGATGCGATGGCTACTGAAAAGCTGGCAACCGGCATCGATGCATTCGCCAAGGATCTGCAGGCATTGCGTCAGCGCATTGCGGATGAGTTGGGCCGCTGAGCCAAACCCACCGACAACGCGTTGCGTGATACCCCCCTTCTCCCGTTTACGGGAGAAGGTGCACCGAAGGGGCGGATGAGGGGGCTTTCAGCTCTTCGCTCTACGGGCTTTCAAAGCGCCCTCACCCCAACCCCTCTCCCGCAGGCGGGAGAGGGGCTTTGAGCAAAGCAACAGCAGCGCCTAGAACACCCCCAGCTCCAGCCCTGCGGCCAATAGCGCGCCCAGCTCTTCTGCACGTCGCAACTCCTGTGCCGGCACCTGCTTCACCGCCGCAATCGCTTCCGGCGTCTGGGCGTGCGTGCACAGCAACAACGGTTCGGCCACTTCGCGCAAACGCAGGCCGGTCGCGATACGTTGCAACTGGGCGATGGTCGGGTGTCCGTCCGAGCCGGCCGTTACCAACAACGCATACGGCATGCCTTCGCAGCGACCCAGCAGCGCGTAGTAACTGCGATCGAAAAAATCCTTCATCGCCCCGCTGATCGAGGCCAACGTTTCCGGTGTGGCGAACACCACCGCATCTGCGCCCAACACATCCTCGGCCGTCGCGTCGGCGGCGTGCAACATGCGCACGTGCACTGCCTCGCCACCCACTTCACGGGCAGAGACGACCAAGGCTTCCGCCATCGCATGCGTGGCGCCGGTGAAGCCATGCCACACCACCAGCAACTGGCGTGGTGTGGCAACCATCACCTCAGACATCCAGGCCGATCGGGCAACTCACGCCGGTGCCACCGATACCGCAGTAGCCGTTTGGATTTTTGGCCAGGTACTGCTGGTGGTAATCCTCGGCGTAGTAGAACGGCGGTGCGGGGAAAGCGATCTCGGTGGTGATGTCGCCGTAGCCAGCCGCGTGCAGCTGCTGTTGATAAGCCTCACGACTGGCCATCACCGCCTCCAACTGCGCCTGTGTATGGCAGTAGATGGCCGAGCGGTATTGCGTGCCGGTGTCGTTACCTTGGCGCATGCCTTGGGTAGGGTCATGGTTCTCCCAGAACGTACGCAGCACGGTGTCCAAACTGACCTGCGCCGGGTCAAACACGATCCGCACCACTTCGGTATGGCCGGTGAGTCCCGAGCACGCTTCCTCGTACGTGGGGTTGGGCGTAACGCCACCTTGGTAGCCCACCGCCGTGCTCACCACGCCAGGCAACTGCCAGAACTTGCGTTCGGCACCCCAGAAGCAGCCCAGGCCCACGTCCAGCACCTGCAGGCCGGTGAAATCATCGCGCAACGGCTGGCCGTTGACGAAATGCACGTTGTGCAGCGGCAGCGGTGCATCGCGCCCCGGCAGTGCTTCTTCCGGGCGCGGCAGGCGCTGCTTGAACGCGCCGATGCCCAACAGCCCTTGGCCGATTCCCAACATGATCACTCCTCGCCAATATGTGTGTGTGATGCCACTGGCTCCCGAAGCCATTGTGGCCAGGCCCCGCATTCAGGCCGGCAGAAAGTCCGGCGCGTCGTCCTCATCTGAAATGGGGTCGGCCAGCCCCGCGTCCAAGTCCAGGCCGGCGACGACTTCATCGGCTTCGGGCTTGGCCATATCGGGCACGCAGACCCGCAGCAGGCCAAAAATCGGCAGCTCACCGCCCGCGCCCAGCAGCGATTCGCCGAACACAAAGGCCGGGATGCCGGCGTCTTCCAGCGCATGTTTGACCAGATGCGCGTCGAACAGGTTGTTTGTCTGATAAACCAGCTGCATGGCGTCTCCTTGGCCGTTCAGACCGGCGCGGCGGCAACCACGGCGGTCGGCTGATGGGGTAAGGGCATTGCGCGGCCCCAGCATAGGCCCATCGGCGGCAGGCAGGGCCCGCCTCGGCTAAACTTGCGGTTTACTTCAGAAAACGCTGCGCTCCCCATGTCCGAGAACACGCCTGCCGCCGACGCCACGCCGGAAACCGCCCCCGCCGAGAAGCGCGATTTCATCCGCCAGATCGTCCGTGAGGACCTGGCCAGCGGCAAGCACACGGCCATCAAGACCCGCTTCCCGCCCGAGCCCAATGGCTACCTGCACATTGGCCATGCCAAGTCGATCTGCCTGAACTTCGGCATTGCCGGCGAGTTCAATGGCGTGTGCAACCTGCGTTTTGACGACACCAACCCGGCCAAGGAAGACCCGGAATACGTGGCCGCCATCCAGGACGACGTGCGCTGGCTGGGCTTTGAGTGGAACGAACTGCGCCACGCCTCGGATTATTTCGACGCCTATTACCTGGCTGCGCAGAAGCTGATCCGTGACGGCAAGGCCTATGTCTGCGACCTGTCGGCCGAAGAAGTGCGCGCCTACCGCGGCACCTTGACCGAGCCGGGCCGCCCGTCGCCGTACCGCGAGCGCAGCGTCGAAGAAAACCTGGACCTGTTCGCGCGCATGCGCGCCGGTGAGTTCCCCGATGGTGCCCGCACCGTGCGCGCCAAGATCGACATGGCCAGCGGCAACATCAACCTGCGTGACCCGGCCATCTACCGCATCAAGCACGTTGAACACCAGAACACCGGCAACGCTTGGCCCATCTATCCGATGTACGACTTCGCGCATGCGCTGGGCGATTCGCTGGAAGGCATCACCCACTCACTGTGCACGCTGGAGTTTGAAGACCATCGTCCGCTGTACGACTGGTGCGTGGACAACGTCGACTACGCCCACGACAACGCGCTGACCCAGCCGCTGGTGGATAAGGGCCTGCCGCGTGAAGCCGCCAAGCCGCGCCAGATCGAGTTCTCGCGCTTGAACATCAACTACACGGTGATGAGCAAGCGCAAGCTGATGGCGCTGGTCACCGAGAACCTGGTGAATGGTTGGGACGACCCGCGCATGCCCACCCTGCAGGGCCTGCGTCGTCGCGGCTACACCCCGGCGGCGATGCGTCTGTTCGCCGAGCGCGTGGGCATCTCCAAGCAGAACTCGATGATCGACTTCAGCGTACTGGAAGGTGCGTTGCGTGAGGATCTGGACAGCGCAGCGGCGCGCCGCATGGCGGTGATCGACCCGATCAAGCTGGTGCTGACCAACCTGCCGGAAGGCCACGAAGAGACGCTGACCTTCAGCAACCATCCCAAGGATGAGAGCTTTGGCACGCGTGAAATTCCGTTCGGCCGCGAGCTGTGGATCGAGCGCGAAGATTTTGCCGAAGTTCCGCCGAAGGGCTGGAAGCGCCTGGTGCCCGGCGGCGAAGTACGCCTGCGCGGCGCCGGCATTGCCCGCGTCGATGAAGTCATCAAGAACGATGCCGGTGACATCATTGAACTGCGTGGCTGGCTGGACCCGGAATCGCGTCCGGGCATGGAAGGTGCCAACCGCAAGATCAAGGGCACCATTCATTGGGTGAGCGCCCAGCACGCGGTTGAAGCCGAAGTACGCCTGTACGACCGCCTGTTCTCAGTGGAGAATCCGGACGACGAATCCGAAGGCAAAACCTACCGCGATTATCTGAACCCGCAATCGCGCAAGGTGGTCACCGGTTACGTTGAGCCGTCCGCTGCGTTGGCTACGCCGGAGCAGTCGTTCCAGTTCGAGCGCACGGGTTACTTTGTCGCCGACCGCCGCGACCACACCGCTGCCAAGCCGGTGTTCAACCGCAGCGTGACCTTGCGCGATACCTGGGCTGGCTGAGTCCAGAGCTGCCCTCATCCGCCCTTCGGCCCCCTTCCCCCAAGAAGGGGGCTGCTGTCCCGCCACGCGGGAGAAGGGATTGCTTCGTCGCATGTCTTGGATCGGCCACACCTACCGCCGCCAAGCCGGTGTTCAACCGCTGCGATACCTGTGCAGATCACGACGATGCCCGCAGGGATCAAGAGCTTTTGTGCTTGAAGCCCTTCTCCCGCGCGCGGGAGAGGGGTTGGGGTGAGGGGAGGCCTTTTGCATCAGGCTCTGCTTCACGGCAAAAGCCAAAATCCCCGCATCCGCCCTTCGCGCAACTTCGCCAAAGAAGGGGGCTGCTGTCCCGCCACGCGGGAGAAGGCATGAGACGCCGGTTGCGGTCAGCGCATGTGCCGGCGCGTCATTCAAGCCCGCAATCACGCACCTACTTCTTACCCGGCTCCACCACGCTGCTGCGCCAGACATCCAGAAACTGGCGCCGCTTCAACGCATCCAGATACACCAGCAAACCCGGCCCCAGTTGAATCGGACGCAGGTTACGTGCCGGGTCGCTGTCGCCGCCATTGCCTTGAATGATCGGCATCAATCGCGCTTCGCGTGACAGCACCTGCTGACCACGTGGTGACAGCAGGTAGTCCAGAAAGCGCTTGGCTTCGACCACGTGCGCACTGGTGCGCGGGATCACTGCCGTGCGCAGTACCACCAAGGTGTAGTCCTCCGGCTCGACGATGCCCAGCGATGCGCCCGCATCAATGCGCGCTTGTGCATACGAACCCAACACGTTGTAGACCAGCGACAACTCGCCCCTGCTCACCTTGTCCAGCAGCACGCCGGTGCGTTCCTCTCGCACCACGCCGTTGTCGCCCAGTGCAGCCAGCAATGCGCTGGCAATGCTGCCGCGCTGCGCGTCCTGGGTAGCCAACAGATAGCCCACGCTGCTGCGTTCGATGTCATACGTCCCCACCTTGCCGCGCAGGGGCGCGCCTTCGGCACGCAGCAGGTCCAACAGCTGGCGGCGGGTGTGCGGCACCTTGGCAGCGGGCAATGCACGCGTGTTGTAGACCATTGCGACCGGCTCGTAGCTGATGCCGAAGGCCTCGTTGCGCCACTTCGCCCATGCCGGCACCGCATCGGTCTGTGGCGAACGATGCGCCAGTGCGTGGCCGTCGTTGACCAGCTTCGTCTGTAGATCCATACCGCTGGAAATCAACACGTCCGGCGAGGTCGGCAACTGTCGGTCACGCAGGTAACGTGCATACAGATCCTGGGTGATGATGTCCTCGTAGACCACCTCGGTGCCGGGATAAAGCCGCTGGTAGTCGGCGATCACCACGGCAAACACTTCGATGTCGGTAGTGCCATGGATGCGCAGCTGCGCGGTGACAGGCCCCTGTGCCGGAAAGCGCTGCACGTCGCCGGGCGCTGCCTGCGCAGGCGCTGCAAACAGCGCCACCAACAGCATTGCGAACAGTTGTTTCATGCCCCACTCCTGGGCAGGCGAATGGTGGCTACCAAACCGCCTTGTGGACGATTGCTCAGGTCGATGTTTCCACCATGGCTGTCCACCACGCGCTTGACGATGGCCAGCCCCAACCCGGCGCCGCCTGCTGGCGCGTTTTCGCCGCGTCCAAAACGCTCGAAAACGCGCTCGGCATCGGCTGCGGTGATGCCCGGGCCGTGGTCGGCAATGGTCAGCACGACATGCTTTTCATCCACGGTCAACGCGATCTGCAGTGCTTTGTTGTCGCCGTACTTGAGTGCGTTGTCCACCAGGTTTTTGATCGCCTCACGCAATAGCAAGGCATCGCCGTTGACCTGCACGCCGGCATTGGTCATGGCCAGTTGTACGCGTGGCACGGGCCCGGCCTGTGGCAAGGCCTCGTGCAGGGCCTGGTGCACGATCTCGGCCAAATCCACCGATTGAAAACGCTGCAGATGCGAGCGATGGATGACGCTGGCATCGCTGAGCAGTTGGTTGAGCAGGCGGCTCATATGCGTGGCGTTGCGCTCGATGGCCTGCAGGCTGCGATGCATGTCCTGCGGGTCTTCGTCGTCCAGCGCCAACTGCGCCTGCGCACGCAGCGCCGCCAGCGGCGTGCGCATCTGGTGTGCAGCTTCGGCCATGAACGCACGCAGGGTTTCGTTGCTGCTGGAAAGGCGCTCCATGAAGCGATTCAACGCGGCCACCATCTGGTCCATCTCGCGCGGCACGCGTGCATCCAGTGGCCTGAGATCAGAGGGCTCACGACGTGACAACTCACGCTCCACCCGCACCAGCGGCCGGAATACGCGGTGCACCGCAAAGGCGACCAAGGCCAACAGCAACCCCGACAACAGGCTGATGGCCAACAGCGCGCGGTTCACCATCTCCTGCGCAAGCAGCGCACGGGCGCGGCGGGTCTGCCCCACCTGTACCTGCACTTCGCCCTGCGCCGAGGCCGCTGCGAAGCTGCGTGTGACCACCACAAAGCGCACGGCCTCACCGCTGTACTGGGCGTCGAACAACTGCGGGCGATTATCCGGCGTGCGACGCGGCGCAGGCAGATCGGCATAGCCGGTGATCAACCGGCCCTGGCTGTCGGCCACGCGGTAGAACACGCGGTCCTCTTCGGCCATCGACAACAGATCCAGCGCCGCATACGGCAGGTCCACCTGCCACTGGCCCTCAACCAGGGCCACCGAATCGGCGATGGACAGTGCCGAGGACACCAACAGGTGATCGTAGGAACGGTTGGCGGCCCGCTGGCCGTAGTCGCGCGCGGCAAACAGCAGCGCCACCGCAAACACTGCCAGCAGCACACCGAGGTACAGCAGCAGCGTGCGCCTCAGCGATATGGGCGCCGGGGCATCAGGGTTTTGCATCCGCCTCAGCCCCCTTGGTCTCCAGCATGTAACCCACGCCGCGCACGGTGGTGATGCGCAGCGGCGCGCCACTGAGTTTTTTGCGCAGACGCCCGATGTACAACTCAATGGCGTTGGGCCCAGCCTCATCGTCAAAGCCGAAAAGGCCATTGCCGATGTCATCTTTGCCGACAACCTGGCCCAATTTCCCGACCAGAATCTCCAGCAGCCGGTACTCACGGTTGGGCAGTTCAATCAGCTCCCCGTCCAGGCTCACGCGGTGCGCCGCGTTGTCGAACTGGAAGCCGCCGACCTGCACCACTTCACTGGCCTGACCACGCGCACGTCGCAACAGCACCCGACAACGCGCCTCGAATTCGCGGAAATCAAAGGGTTTTCCGAGGTAATCGTCGGCACCGACATCCAATGCCTGCACACGGTCCTCAATGCCGTCGCGTGCGGTAAGCATCAACACCGGAGTCCGGTCGCCGCGCTCGCGCATGCCGGCCAGCACGCGCAGGCCATCGAGTTTTGGCAGCCCGATATCCAACACGACCAGATCAAAACTCTGATAGCGCAGCACGCTGGCTGCTGCCAGACCGTCGGCCTGCCAATCCACTGCGTGCCCACTGCGGCGCATGCGACGAATGATCGCGTCAGCCAGGTCGGGGTTGTCTTCAACAAGCAACAGGCGCATCAGGCATCGGCGGGTACAGGGAACCGGAATGCTAACGCGCAGACAGCAAACGCGCCGGCCGGGCGGGACTTTGCTGCGGCGCACAAACCCCTGACAGGCGGATGACAGCTTGCCGTCGCCAGACTGCGCCCACGCACCAACCGGTGCCCATTCCATCTGCACAACAGGCAGAAACCACGGAGGGCTTGTGAACAAACACACTGCTTGCCTGCACGGCATCGCTGCGTTGGTGCTGACCGCACTGGCCACACCGGCCCAGGCCGAGGACGATGAGCGCCCGGTCACCGCAACCGTGGGCGGCCGCCTGCATCTGGATTTCGCCACGTTCGACAATGACGACCGTGGCAAGCGCAACAAGAACGACACCGAAATCCGCCGCGCCTGGGTGGATGTGTCCGGCAAATTCTTTGCTGTGGACTACAAGATGGAAGCCGACTTCTCCGGCGACCGGGTCGAGGCCAAGGACGTCTACATCAGCCGCAGCTTCGGCACCGCCGGCAAGCTCACCGTTGGCCAGTTCAAGCAGTACTACTCGCTGGACGACCGCACCAGTTCCAACTACGGCAGCTTTCTGGAGCGTGGCAACGCAGCCATCACCCTGGCGCCGCTGTACCGCTTGGGCGTGTCATGGCAGGCCAACCCAGGCGACTTCACCTGGGCCGCCAGCATCTACAGCCTAGAAAGCATCGACGCCTGGCAGGTGAAGGGCCGTGCGGCCGGTGGCCGCGTCACTTGGGCACCCAGCCCCAGCGCCGGTGATGTGCTGCACCTGGGTGTGTCACTGGCACGTGAGGCTTACGACAACCCCGGCGCCAACGGCGCACCCGCGTTGCGCATCAGTCCGCGCCCGGCCGGCCACCTCTCCGACGAAAGCCGGCTGCGACTGGTGGACTTCTCCGCTGGCCGCGATACCGACGTCAACAAGTGGTCGTTGGAATACGCGCAGGTGAAAGGCCCGCTGTCGTGGCAGGGCGAATTCAGTGGCGCCACCTTTGATGATGGCTCACAGCGCGGCGATGTGATGGCCGCGTATGGCGCGCTGGGCTGGTTTGTCACCGGTGAGACGCGCAGCTACGACAGCAAGACCGGCCGCTTCGCCCGCATCAAGGACATCCGCCACAAGCTCGGCGCATTCGAGCTGGCACTGCGTTACGACCAGATGCGCGGCGCACAGCACCTCAATGGCCAACCCGATCTGCGCGACGGCAGCACTGAAGCCTGGACGCTGGCCGGCAACTGGTACATGCGCGACAACCTACGCTTCATGCTCAACGTGATCCAGAGCCGCAACCGTGACCGTTTGACCAGCACCACGCTGGACAACACCCGCGCGGTCACGGGCCGCCTGCAGTTCGATTTCTAAACCCCTTCCCCACGCCATTTTTTCAAAAGGAGTCTGCAGATGATGCTGACCATCCTCGGCTTCGGCATGGTGCTGACGTTCATGTATCTCATCATGAGCAAGCGTCTTTCGCCGCTGGTCGCACTGATTACCGTCCCCATCGTCTTCGCCCTGATTGGTGGCTTCGGCAACGGGCTGGACGAAATGATGCTCGACGGCATCAAGAAGATCGCGCCCACCGGCGTGATGTTGATGTTCGCCATCCTCTACTTCGGCGTGATGATCGACGCCGGCCTGTTCGACCCACTGGTGCGCATCATCCTGCGCATCGTCAAAGGCGACCCGTTGAAGATCGTGATGGGCACCGCCGTGCTGGCGATGCTCATCTCACTGGATGGCGATGGCTCCACCACCTACATGATCACCGTCTCGGCGATGCTGCCGTTGTACCGTCGGCTGGGCATGAACGCGTTGAACATGACCTGCGTGACCATCCTCGCCGGTGGTGTGATGAACCTCACCCCGTGGGGTGGCCCCACCGCACGTGCGGCCACCGCACTGCATGTGGACCCGGCCGATGTGTTCGTACCGTTGATCCCAGCGATGATCCTGGCCTGTGTCGGCATTCTGGTGCTGGCCTGGTACCTGGGCTTGAAGGAGCGCCGCCGCGTGGGTGTGTTGACCTTGCCGCAGGGTGGTTCGTGGATGGATGCCAGCGTCTCCGATGACGGCGACAGCCTGCCGACGGTGGAAGATGCCGCTGACATCAAGCGGCCCAAGCTGCTGTGGGTGAACCTGGTGCTGACCTTGGCACTGATGGCCGCGCTGGTGATCGGCCTGCTGCCGATGCCCATCCTGTTCATGGTCGGCTTTGCGATCGCGCTGGTCATCAACTACCCGGACCTTGCAGAACAGCGCCGCCGTGTGGTCAACCATGCAGGCAATGTGCTGTCGGTGGTGTCGTTGATTTTCGCGGCGGGCATCTTCACCGGCATCCTGTCCAACACCGGCATGGTCGAGGCGATGTCGCGCGGCTTCCTGGCCGTGATTCCGGATGCGTGGGGCCCCTATCTGGCAACCATTACCGCCTTGGCGTCGATGCCATTCACCTTCTTCATGTCCAACGACGCGTTCTATTTCGGCGTGCTGCCGATTCTGTCCGAGGCGGCAAGCCAGTACGGCATCACCCCGGTGGAAATGGCACGCGCCTCGCTCGCCGGCCAGCCGGTGCATCTGCTCAGCCCGTTGGTGCCGTCCACCTATCTGCTGGTGGGGCTGGCCAAGGTGGATTTTGCCGACCACCAGAAATTCACCCTGAAATGGGCGGTGGCGATTTCGCTGCTGTTGATGATCGGCAACCTGCTGTGTGCCCTGTACCCACTTGCCGCATAAGCGGCCCTGCCTCGAACTGGAGCCTGATATGACTCTTCGCATCGCATACGTCACCAGCGGCATGGGCAGCGTGGGCACTGCCATCTGCCAGACCCTGTCCCGCAGCGGCCACACCGTGGTCGCAGGCTGCGCGCCCAACTCGCCCCGCAAGGCCAATTGGCTGCGTGAGCAGCGTGAACTCGGCTTTGATTTCATCGCCTCCGAAGGCAACGCCGCCGATTGGCAATCCACCACGGCGGCCTTCGCCAAAGTGCGTGCTGAAGTCGGCGAGGTGGACGTGCTGGTCAACAACTCCGGAGGCAGCCGCGACATGCTGTTCCGGCAGATGAATGTTGAAGACTGGAACGCGGTGATCGCTTCCAATCTCAACGCCTTGTTCAACCTCACCAAACAGGTGGTGGACGACATGGCCAGCCGTGGCTGGGGCCGCATCATCAACATCGGCTCGGTCAGCGCGCAGAAGGGGCAGATCGGCCAGGTCAACTACGCCACCGCCAAAGCCGCGATGCACGGTTTCAGCCGTGCGCTGGCAGCTGAAGTCGCTGCACGCAATGTCACCGTCAACACACTTTCGCCCGGCTACATCGCCAGCCAGGCCATCAGCACCTTCCCACCCGATGTGCTGGACCGCCTCGCCGCCTCCGTGCCGATCCGCCGCCTGGGCCGCCCCGAAGAAGTGGCCGCCCTGTGCGGCTGGTTGGCCTCGGATGAAGCCGCTTATGTGACCGGCGCCGACTATGCAGTCAACGGTGGCCTGTACATGGGTTGAGATCGTCTTGCCGCCGCTCCCCCATGGCGCCGCCGCGAAGTTCTGCTTCGCGGCGTTTTTTGTTTATTGCCGGACACAGCAGCCGCGCAACATGAACCGGTCATTCCCGCTCATCACTGCCCAGTCCGATACACTGGCCGCCGTTTTTGCCTACAGGTCGGTCATCGTCATGCTTCACGCACAGGTTCATCTCACCCTCCCCGTCTGGATCCACGATGCGGTTGACAGCCAGCGCGCGTATACCAGCGACGCGGAAAAGGTGGCCCTGGCAATTGAACTGTCGCGACTGAATGTCGAGCACGCCAGCGGTGGCCCGTTTGGTGCGGTGGTATTCGGCCCGGACCACCGGGTGATTGCTGCCGCCGTCAACCGCGTGGTGCCGCATGCCACCTCGCTGGCCCACGCCGAAAACATGGCCTACATGCTGGCCCAGCAGAAACTCAACACACCGCGTTTGAACGCCGAGCTGTCGCCGATCACCCTGGCAACCTCCTCACAGCCATGCTGCCAGTGCTACGGCGCCACCGTATGGGCCGGCATCGACCGCCTGCTGATCGGTGCCAACTCGGCGGATGTGGAAGAACTCACCCCGTTCGACGAAGGCCCGCTGCCGGCCGACTGGGTGGGCGAGTTGAACAAGCGCGGCATCGAGGTTGTACAGGGCCTGCTGCGTGACGAAGCACGCACCGTGCTTGGTGACTACGGCCGCAACGAAGGCGCGCACTACTGACCCCCTGCTTCACCTGCACGCGCAGCGCCTGCGGCGATGGTCTTTTCAACACGCGCCATCGTGGTTCACGCCGTTCCTGCATGACGAACCCTCACGCATTTTGAATACCAAGGAACACCATGACTGGCCTGTTGTGCTACTGCCGCCAAGGCTTTGAACCGGAGCTGGCCGGCGAACTCAACGAGCGTGCTGGCGGCGCCGGCATTGCCGGTTATGCGCGCACGCAGCGCAACGACGGCTACGTGGTGTTTGTCACCGATGAAGCCGCCGCGCTCGACCAGCGCCTGCCATGGCGCGAGCTGATCTTCGCTCGCCAGAAACTGCAGATTCTGGCCGAGCTGCCGCAGCTGGACGCCAGCGACCGCATCACCCCGATCATCGCCGCGCTGGAAGGTCAGCCGCGTTTTGGTGACCTGTGGGTGGAGCACCCCGATTCCGACGCCGGCAAACCGCTGGCCGGGTTGGCCCGCAGCTTCGGCAACGCACTGCGCCCGGCGCTGCGCAAGGCCGGCCTGCTCACCGACAAAGCCAACGGCAAGCTGCCGCGCCTGCACATTGTGTTTGTCGATGGCACGCATGCCTTTGTGTGCGTGGCCGACACCCGCGACAGCGCCCCGTGGCTGCTCGGCATCCCGCGCCTGAAGCTGCTGCCGGACGCGCCCTCGCGCTCGGCGTTGAAGCTGGAAGAAGCGCTGATGACCCTGCTCACGCCGGAGGAACGCGAAACCCTGGTGGTCCCCGGCATGCGCGCAGCCGACCTCGGCGCGGCCCCCGGCGGCTGGACCTGGGTGCTCACCCGCCAGCATCTGCGGGTGAGCAGCATCGACAACGGCCCGCTGCGTCAGCATGTGATCGACACCGGCCTGGTGGAACACCTGCGTGCCGACGGCTTCCATTGGCAGCCGGAAACACCGCTGGACTGGATGGTCTGCGACATGGTCGAACAACCGCGCCGCGTCGCCGAGCGCATGGCCACCTGGCTGCGCGAAGGCTGGTGCAAGCACGCCATCTTCAACCTCAAGTTGCCGATGAAAAAGCGCTGGGACGAAACCAAACTGTGCCTGGACCTGTTTGCCGACCACGCTGAAAAGCCGCTGGTCCTACGTGCCAAGCAGCTGTATCACGACCGCGAAGAGATCACCGTCTTCGCCACGCTGGCCAAGCGGAAGTAATTTTCAGGGCTTTTGGCTTTTGGCTTTTGGCTTTGGCTTTGGCTTTGGCTTCGCCTTTAAGCCCCTCTCCCGCAAGCGGGAGAGGGGTTGGGGTGAGGGCGCTTTGTAGCTTTGGCTTTGGCTTTGGCTTTGGCTTTGGCTTCGGCCGCTGCCCCTCCCCAACGTCACACCAGCACAAGCAAAGCCCCCTCATCCGCCCTGCGGGCACCTTCTCCCGCACGCGGGAGAAGAAACAGCCGGCTACCTGCGACATCCCAGCTCCCCACCCCTCCACGTTTCCACCTCTCCACCATGGTTGCCACCGCAACCGCGTGCCGCATCAGCACGTTGCTCTGGCACACTCCCGGCACTCATCGCTCTGGAGGATGCCGTCATCGCTGCACACGCCACGCTTGTTCGTACCGCCACGCTGCTGTGCCTGACGTTGAGCGGCATTGCCCTCGCCTCGTCCGACTTCATTGCCCGCGATCATGTCGCCGACGGCACGTTCACCCAAGGCATCGAAGGCCCGGCCACCGGCCCGGATGGCGCGCTGTATGTGGTCAACATCGGCAAGGACGGCACCATCGGCCGCGTGGATGAGCGCGGTAACGCCAAGCTGTTCGTCACCCTGCCGGAAGGCAGCATCGGCAATGGCATCCGCTTTGGCAGCGACGGCAGCCTGTTGGTCGCCGACTACCCGCGCCACAACATCCTGCGCGTTGACCCCACCACGCGCGCGGTCAGCGTGTTCGCACATCTACCCGACGCGCACCAACCCAACGACATCGCACTCGCCCCCAACGGCACGCTGTATGCCAGCGATCCGGATTGGGCCAAGCCCGACAACGGCCAGTTGTGGCGCATCGACCGCGACGGCAGCGTGCACCTGCTCGAACGCGCCATGGGCACCACCAATGGCATCGAGGTCAGCCCCGACGGCCGCCATCTGTATGTCAACGAAAGCGCGCAGCGCAACGTCTGGGCCTACGACATTGACGACGCTGGCGCGCTCTCCAACAAGCGGTTGCTGATCCGGTTCGACGACCACGGCATGGATGGCATGCGCAGCGACGTGGACGGCAATCTATACATTGCCCGCTACGGTGCCGGCGTGGTGGCGGTCGTCTCACCCAGCGGCACATTGCTGCGCGAAGTGCCGCTGAAAGGCCGCAAGCCCACCAATGTGGCGTTCGGCGGCGCCGATGGCCGGCAGGTGTTCGTCACCCTGCAGGATCGCGGCGCGGTGGAGACCTTCCAGGCCGATCGCCCGGGGCGTGAATACGGCCTGCAGCACACCGGCAATCGCTGACGTCCGCCGCCGTCTCAATCCGTGCCACCGGGATCGTGCATCCTGTGCACTCACGGGAGGACACCGATGCATGCTATCGAACTGAAGGACCCAGCCGCATTCGGCGATGAATTCCTGCGGCTGACCCTGCTGCAGGGTTTCCAGTCGCTGACCAAGCGCGACCTTGAACTACTGATCTTCGTCCTGCTGGAACGCGACGGTGCCATCGACCGCAGCGCCTCCAATGCCGCCGTTGCGCTGCAGTTGCGGGTAACCCCGGCCAAGGTGAAAGGCCTGCGTCGCGACGGCTACGCACGTTGGCGTGCACTGGTGCCGGAAGAAGGCGACGACGCCCTGCAGCGCATCGTCGCTGCGGCGTTGACCGAGGCCAATCTGCGCTCGGGCGTGAAGCACGTCACCGAGCGCAGCCGCAAGGAAGGCTTCCTCGCCATCCGCATCGAGCACCCCGATGACGCGCAGCGTTTCGAGCAGGCCATTCTCGATGTCGGCGCCATCCCGGTGTATGAGCGCAACCGCGACGTGGTCGCGGTGCGTTTCGACACGCTGCTGAGCATTGCCGAGCGCTGGAACTACCTGCAGCCCGATCCGCAGGTCATCGTCACGGCACTGAAAAAGCTCGCGCCCGCCTCTGAAGAGTTGGCTGACCTGTTGAAGAAAGACATCACCCAGCTGCGTTGGGACGAGGCGCGGCGGGCGCTCAACAGCCTCGGCGCCAAGGCCATCAGCTCCACCGCCGAAGGCGGGCTGAAAGGCTTGTTGAAGCTGGTGTTCCCTTTCATTCCGGGCTGAGGCTGCAGGTTCATCGGCGCCCGGCTACCATCCGGTCCGCGTACTGCTTGCAGCCCTGCGCCTCCGCAATCCAATAAAACCGACATGACCACTCCCGCACTCCGCCTTGCCCTGCCGCTTGTCATTGCCGCCCTGCTGCCGATCACCGCTGCCGCACAGAGCGCGCAACGGCCGATGCCCGCAGTCAGCTCGCCACTGCTCGACACGCCTGCCAGCGTGCGCGAACAGCCACTGGCCACCGGCAAGGTGACTCACGCCGTACAGATTGAAACGCCCCCCGGTCAGGCGCAGGTGACGGTGCGCTCGGTGCAGGCCGATACCGTGGTGGGCAACTACCGCATTGATTTCGCGGCGCTGGATCTCGATGGCGATGGCTTCATCAGCCGCGCCGAAGCGCAGGTGAATCCTGCGCTGGCCGATGAATTCAACGCGTTGGATACCGGCCGTCGCGGCAAGCTTTCGCGTGAGCAGTTGGCCGGCTGGCTGCAGCCCTGATCCACGCGGGCAGCCTGACTCGACCGGGCTGCCCACATCGCGTGCTGCATGAGACGCGCTTTACAACCCCGACGCGCGCTTCCAGAACAACGACAGCAATGGCGGCATGCGTCCGGCCAGGCCGAGCAGCGCGCCACGTGCGAGCGTGAGGTGCATCTCGTCGTTGGAGAACACTTTATTGATCGCATCGAAGCTGTAAGCAGCCACCGTATTCTCGCTGCGGCGCGTGCGCGCCCAACGCTGCAGACGATGCGCTGACGTCCAATCCTGGCGGCGCTGTTTGGCATCGCGCACCAGGTCACGCAGCGCGGCGACATCACGCAACCCCAGGTTCACGCCCTGCCCTGCCAACGGGTGCACCACATGCGCCGCATCGCCCAGGGTCAGCACACGTTCGGCGACATAACCCTTGGCCAATTGCCGGCGCAGCGGGAAGGCCGCGCGCGGTGATGCCACCCGCATCTGCCCAAGGCGGCCGCCAAAGGCGTTGGTGAGTTCGCGCTCGAAATCCACGTCGTCCAGTGCCAGCACGCGCTCGGCTTCTGCGTCGGGCAGCGTCCAGACAATGGAGCTGCGGTGTTTGTCATACGGCAGCACCGCCAGCGGGCCGGTATCGAGAAAACGCTGCCAAGCGGTGGCTTCATTCGGGTGCTCGCTGTCGATGTAACCCACCACGCCGCGCTGGCCGTAGTCGTGACGCGACACCTCCAGCCCGGCCAACGTACGCAACGTGGATTCGGCACCATCGGCCGCAATGGCAATAGCCGCCTCGATGCGGCGGCCATCGTCCAGGCGCAGGCGCACGCTGTGCGCGTCCTGCTCCATCGCCTCCACCCGTGCCGGGCAATACACCTGCACGCCAGCGGCTGGCAATGCGGCCCACAATCGATCCACCAGCAGACCGTTTTCGACAATCCAACCCAGCTCGCGCCGGCCCAGCGTGTCGGCATCAAAGGTCAGGTCGCCACCGCCGCCCGCGTCCCATACGCGCATGCGTCGATACGCACAGGCGCGGCCTTGTTCAACCTGCGACCACACCCCAAGCGAATCCAGCAGCGCCGCGTTGTCGGCGGCGAATGCAAACACGCGCAGATCGGGTTGCTGCGGCGACCAAGGCGACGGCTCGCGGCCTTCCACCAGTGCCACCTGCAAGCCCTGCTGGGCCAGTGCCAGCGCGCAGGCACCGCCTACCACGCCGCCACCGACCACCACTGCATCCCATTGACCGCGACGGCTCATCGCACTTCGCTCCTGCACAGTTCGGGCACCTGCCCACGGAAGCCCATCGCACCGCCCACCAGGAACGATTGCACCGGCGCTGCCTGCGCCGCTGTCACCAGGCCCAAGCTGCGCAGCGGGCGCAGCAAGGGCGAGGCATTGCTGGTCAAACGCGCCAGCCCATCGGAAAACGCCAACGTCTGCTCGCGGTCCGGCCCACGACGCTGCACGTAGGCCTGCAGCAGTTCATCACTGCCGGCGTCCTGCGAGGCGTCGCCGATCAGTTCGGCCAAGGTCAGGGCGTCGCGCAACCCCAGATTGAAACCCTGCGCGCCCAGCGGGTGAATCGTCTGCGCGGCATTGCCCAGCAACAGCGCGCGCGCGCCGACCAGCCTGGTCGCCAATACCTGGATCAACGGATACGCGCTGCGCGGGCCGCTTTCCAACAGCCTCCCGGCACGCCAGCCCACCGCAAGTTGCAAGCGTGCCAGCCAAGCGTTGTCGTCCAGCGCCATCACCGTCTCGGCCTCATCACGGGCGACGCCGTGGACCACGCCGTAATGGCGGTCGCCGCGCGGCAACAGGGCGGTCGGGCCGGTGTCGGTGAAGCGTTCGTAAGCGCAGCCATCCGGCGCCTTGGCCGGGCGCACCCGCGCCACGAACAAGGTCTGCAGGTAATCGTGCTCGGTGGTTTCAATGCCGAGTGCATCGCGCACCGCGCTGCGGGTGCCATCAGCGCCCACCACCAGCCGCGCCTGCAACCGGCGTTCGCCGTCGGCGTCGGCAATCACCACCTCACGGCGGCCATGGTTGCTCTCGCCCAGGCCGACAAAGGTGGCCGGGCGGTAACGGGTGAGGTGTTTGAGCTCGGCCAGGCGGGTTTCCAGCGCTTGGCCGAAATCGCGCGCTACCACCACCTGTCCAAACGCCTCGCGGCCATAATCCTGCGCCTGCATCACCACCCGGCCAAAATCACCGGCACGGCTGACGTGGATGCGGCGGATCAGGCCACCGGGCATCTGCAGCCGCTGCATCACGCCCAAGGCGGTCAGCGCGTTGACGGTGGCCGCCGCAAAGCTGAGGTTGCGCTGGTCAAACACCGCCGGCAGCGTACCGCCCGGCGTGGCTTCGACCATGCCCACATCCAGTCCCAGCCCATCCAGGGCAATGGCCAAGCTGGCTCCCACCAGCCCGCCGCCTACGATCACTACGTCATGGTTCGCACTCATGCGGGCCATGATAAGGGTTCCCTCGCCCGCTTCGGCCCCGCTCATGCGGCGCTGCAACCGCAGGTTCACCCGCACTGCGGCTAGAATGGCGGCCTGATTCCGCCAGACCGATCATTACCATGACCGCCAACGCCCAACGTATCTTCGTCCTATCCCTGCTTGTGCTGCTGATGGCGGGCACCCGCATCAACCACTTCGCGCCGGTTCCGGATGCGTCCTGGGCAGTGTTCTTCATCGGCGGCTTCTACCTGCGCAACTGGACCCGCTGGGCGTTCCCGCTGCTGATGGGCCTGGCCGTGGTGGTGGATTGGGCCGTGATCAGCAGCCAGGGCATGAGCTTCTGGCAGCACTACTGCGTGTCGGCCGCGTACTGGATGTTGATTCCGGCGTACTTCGCCATGTGGGCCGGCGGCATGCTGCTGCGCCGTCATTACACCAGCGCCAGCCTGAAGTCGCTGGGCCTGTTGGCCGCCACGCTGATCGGCTCGGTGGCGCTGTGCCACCTGATCGCGCAGGGCAGCTTCTATTGGATCAGCGCCTCGGTGGCCGAGCCCACCTTTGCCGGTTGGGCCAAGAACTACGCCGATTGGCTGCTGCCGTACCTGCGCACCGCCGCCCTGTACACCGGCGTTGCCGCGCTGGCGCAGGTTGCCGTGGAAGTAGCGGGCAAGCAGTCGGCCACCGGCCGCACCGCCCACTAAGGGCGGCTGGCGACCATGGGTAACCGTCTTTCCAAGATCTACACGCGCACCGGTGACGATGGCAGCACCGGCCTGGGTGATGGCAGCCGCACCGGCAAGGATTCGGACCGGGTCAACGCCTACGGCACCGTCGATGAGGCCAATTCGGCCATCGGCGTGCTGCTGGCCGTAAACCTGCCCGAGGACGTGCGCAACCTGCTGACCACCATCCAGCACCAGCTGTTCGACCTGGGCGGGGAGCTGTGCATTCCCGGCCACGCCGCCATCCACGCCGCCGACATCGACGCGCTGGAGCAGCACCTGGACCGTTACAACGACGACCTGCCGCCGCTGAAGGATTTCATCCTGCCGGCCGGTGGCGAAGGCGCGGCGCGCTGCCACCTGGCACGCACCATCGTGCGCCGGGCCGAGCGCGAAACCGTCGCCCTGGCACGTGTGGAAGACGTACGCGGCGAAGCGGTGCGTTACCTCAACCGCCTGTCGGACCTGCTGTTCGTGCTGGCCCGCGTATTGGCCCGCGCCGATGGCCATGGCGAAGTGCTATGGAATCACGAGCGCCGTCGCGGCTGATTGCCGCGCCCGGTCGCCGTTCAGGGCCACCGCACCTGATGCTTTGGTAGAAGCCACCGCGCAAAGCCTGCGCGGGCGGTTAAAGTGCCGACATGCTCGTATTCACCCACCCCGCCTGCCTGGGCCACGACCCGGGCGCTGATCACCCTGAATCCCCGGAACGCCTGCGCGAGGTGCTTGCCGCGTTGCGCGGCCAATTCCCCGATCAGCTGCAATGGCGCGAAGCGCCGCCGGCCAAGCTGGGGGAGCTGGCCCGGGTGCATTGCCGTGAGCTGATTGACGACGTGCTGCAGGCGCAGACCCAGCCGCTACGCCGCATCGACCTGGACACTTTCACCTCGCCCGGTTCAGCCAGCGCGGCCCTGCATGCGGCCGGCGCCGGTGTGGCAGCGGTGGATGCGGTGATGCTGGATGACGAGCAGCGGCGCGCGTTCTGCGCGGTGCGCCCGCCCGGCCACCACGCCACCGCCGATACCGCGATGGGCTTCTGCCTGTTCAACAATGTCGCCGTCGCAGCGGCCTATGCGCGCGACAAATACGGCCTGGAGCGCATCGCCATCGTCGATTTCGACGTGCACCACGGCAACGGCACCCAGGCCATCTTCGAAGCCGACCCCAAGGTGGCTTACTACAGCACCCATCAATCCGGCCTGTTTCCCTATTCGGGCAACATGCGTGAACGCGGTGTGGGCAATGTCTGCAACATCCTGCTGCCCCCCGGCAGCGGCGGTTTCCGCTTCCGCAACACCTGGGCCGACGACATGCTGCCGCAGATTGAAGCCTTCCGGCCGCAACTGTTGTTCATTTCCGCCGGTTTCGACGCCCACATGCGCGACCCGCAAGCCGACCTGATGGTGGAAACCGAAGATTTCGGCTGGCTCACCGCCGAACTGGTCAGCATCGCCAACCGGCATGGCAATGGCCGTGTGGTGTCCCTGCTGGAAGGCGGCTACGACCTGCAGGCGCTGCGCGAATGCAGCGTGGAGCACGTTCAGGCATTGCTGGGCAGCTGATACTGGCGCAGCAGCGACGGCCATCCGATTCATGCGCAGCCTTGGCGCGCAGTGGCCCAACCACGCACTGTCTCCATCGTGGTCGAATGAACCCCAACCGCCCCCTCACAGCGGTCTTCATTGCCCCCATGCGGGCGATGGGGCAAGCTAGCGACCGTTTTCCCCCGAATCCGAACCGCGTGCGCCGAGCCTTCCGCCTGCTTCCATTACCTCTGGGAATTGCCATCTGCCTGCCTGCAATGGCCGATGACAAGCCGGTGAACTGGGGCCTTTGCCCTGCCACCGAAGTCCTGCCCGCCTTCGACGAAGCGCCCAAGGCCGACCCTGCCTCAGCCGCCAACCGCGAGCAGTTGCCTACCGACATTGAAGGCAATGAGCTCAGCGGCACCAGCACCATTCCCCAATACCAGGGCAATGTGGTGCTCAAGCGCGGTGACCAGTTCATGGGCACCGACAACCTGCGTATCGACACCGAAAGCGGCAACTACATCGCCGAAGGCAATGTCCGTTATTCGGACTCTTCGATCCGGATGGTGGCCGAGCGCGCCGAAGGCAACCAGGAAACCGACGCGCACAAGATCAGCAACATCAAGTACCAGTTGGTCTCCCGGCGCGGCAATGGCGGCGCCGAGTCGATCGACCTGCAGGGCTCGGTCGGGCAGATGCACCAGTCCTCCTACACCACCTGCGACCCCTCGCAACCGGTGTGGAAGCTGGACGCGCCGCATATTGAAGTGGACAACGAGGCCGGCTTCGGCACCGCCCGCAACGCGGTACTGCGCATCGGCAAGGTGCCGGTGTTCTACGCGCCGTGGTTCAAATTCCCGATCGACGACCGCCGCCAGACGGGCCTGCTGTATCCAAAACTGAGCTTGTCCGGCCGTAACGGTTTTGACTATGCGCAGCCCATCTATTTCAACCTGGCACCGAACTACGACGACACCCTCACCCCCCGCTACATGAGCAAGCGCGGGCTGATGCTGGACAACGAGTTCCGCTACCTCTATTCCGGTGGCCGTGGACAGCTGGATACCGCTTATCTGCCCAATGACAAGCTGCGCGACAAAGATCGCGGCAAAGTCCAGTTCAGCGGTTACCACAACATCGACCGCCATTGGCAGGCGCGCGCCAACGTGGCCTGGGTCAGCGATGAACGCTACATGGAAGATTTTTCCAACCGTCTGCTCGGCGTGACGGCTTCCAACCTGCAGAGCACTGCTGGGCTGTACGGCTCCGGCCGTAGCTGGGCCGCCGGCTTGATGGCCGACCACTGGCAGTTGACCGACTACACCCTGACTGAAGCCTCCCTGCCCTACAGCCGCCAACCGCGCCTGTTCGGCACGTGGGAGGAAAGCTACGGCAATTGGTTTGAGACCGGCATCTACACCGAAGCGGTGCGCTTCACCCATGACGATATCCATCAGAAGGTGAGAGACGCCGACGGTGAGTACGTGCGCTTCGGCAACCCCATCGAGAAGTTCGGTGGCTCGCGCCTGGACATCAAGCCTTATATCTCCATGCCGTTGGCCGGTGCCTCTTGGTACATCACCCCGACGCTGGCCTGGCGCTACACCGCCTATGACCTGGAACGCGGGCTGGCCGATGAGATCCGCCGCCAGAATCTGGAGGCCGCCGGCATCAAGCCGAACACGGCCACGCCGGAGCAACTGCGCGGCAACACTTCGCCCAACCGCAGCGTGCCGATCGGCAGCATCGACATGGGCCTGTTCTTCGACCGCGAGACCACCATCGGTGGCAAGTCGTACCTCAATACCCTGGAGCCACGGCTGTTCTACCTGAACACGCCGTACCGCGATCAGAACGACATGCCGCTGTTCGACACCCGTGCCTTCACCTTCAGCTGGGGCCAGCTGTTCCGCGACTCGCGCTTCACCGGCGCCGACCGCCAGAACGACGCCAACCAACTGACCACGGCATTGACCACGCGCTTGATCCGCCAGGAAGACGGCCGCGAAAAACTGTCGGCCAGCATCGGCCAGATCAAGTACTTCGAAGACTCACTGGTCACGCTCAACCCCAACGATCCGATCGTGCGCGACGGCAAGTCCGCATGGGTGGCCGACGTCAACTGGGCCATCACCGACCGTTGGACCCTGGGCTCCACCTACCAGTGGAACCCGAAGTACCGCAAGGAAGATCTAGCGAGCGTCCGCGCCCGCTACCTGTTCCCCAACGACGGCATCATCAACCTCAGCTACCGGTACCGCGGCAACCCCAACTCTGCGAGCAATCGCATCGAAGACCAGCTCAAGCAGGTGGATTTCTCCTTCCTGTACCCGATCAATCCGCGTTGGAGCATTGTCGGCCGCTATTACTACTCGTTGCTTGAAGCCGACAAGAAGCCACTGGAAATCATCGGTGGCGTGCAGTGGGACAGCTGCTGTCTGGCCGTGCGCGCGCTGGCCCGCCGCTATGTGCGCAACCGCGAAGGCGACCTCAACAACTCCTTCCAGATCGAGTTCGTGCTCAAGGGCCTGAGCTCGGTGGGACAAGACACGGACCGTACCTTGCGCCGTGCTATTCTCGGCTACAACCGAGACGACCTGTACCTCGTACCGCCCAGCAACATCCAGGCGATCGAGGACGACTACGATCCGAATCTGATTCCATGACCAAGACCCTTCCCGCAGTCCTCGCCACTTTGTTGGCGCTTTCCAGTGTGGCTGCTCCGGCAGTCGCCCAGCAGCAGAGCGAGCCGCTGGATCGCATCGCCGCCATCGTTGACGAAAACGTGATTCTGCAGAGTGAACTGCAGCGCGCGGTCAACAACATCAAGGGCCAGTACGCCGGCCGCGAGGCCCAGTTGCCTCCGGACAGCGTGCTTGAGCGTCAGGTACTTGAGCGCCTGGTATTGGTCAAGCTGCAGGTGGCGCGTGCCGATGGCAGCGGTATCCACGTCAGCGACGAAGAACTCAATCACGCCATCGGCAGCATCGCCCAGCAGAACGGTACCGATATCGAAACCCTGCGCCAGCGTCTGGCCCAGGATGGCATCGGCTTCTCCGATTTCCGCAACTCGGTGCGCGAAGAGATCATCACCCAGCGCCTGCGCCAGAGCTTCGCGCAGAGCCGCATCAGCGTGAGCGAGGGCGAAATCGACGCCGCCCTGGCCCAGCAGAATGCCGGCGGTGCGCAGTACCACCTGGCCCACATCCTGGTCGCCCTGCCGGAAGGCGCCAGCGCCGAGCAGATCGCCACCGGTCAGAGCAAGGTCGACGGCATCAAGAACCTGTTGGACAAGGGTGAGCTGGATTTCGGCGCCGCTGCGGTACGTTATTCCGACAGCCCCAACGCATTGGAAAGCGGTGACCTGGGCTGGCGCAGCCTGGACGAAATCCCCAGCGCGTTCTCCAACCAGATCAAGAACCTGAAGGCCGGCGACATCATCGGCCCGATCCGTGGCCCCAGCGGCTTCCAGCTGCTGAAGCTGGTGGAAGTGCGCGACGGCAACGCCGGCAGCGGCAGTGGCCAGCAGGTCACCGAATACCACGCCCGCCACATCCTGATCCGCGTCACCGACCAGGTCAGCGACGCGGCCGCCAAGGCCAAGATCGAAACCCTGCGTGCGCAGATCGCCGGCGGCGCGGATTTCCAGGCCGTGGCCAAGGAATCCTCCGATGACACCAATAGCCGTGGCCAAGGCGGCGACCTGGGCTGGTTCCCGGCCGATGCGTTTGGCCCGGATTTCGGCAAGCAGGTGGAGAGCGTGAGCGACGGCGGCGTGACCTCCGCGTTCCGTACCGACGCCGGCTGGCATATCGTCCAGCGCGTAGCCACGCGCCAGACCGACGTGACCGACGACAACAAGCGTGCACAGGTGCGTGAGCAGATTGGTCGTCGCAAGTTGGACGACGAATACAACCGCTTCCTGCAGGAACTGCGGGGCGAAGCCTACGTCAGCTTCCGCAGCGGTGACCGTGCCGAAGGCACTGTCGATGAACCTGCCAAGCCCTGATTGATGATCCCCCAGCTCGCTCTGGTTCCGGGCGAGCCTTCCGGGATTGGCCCGGAACTCTGTGTCCGCCTTGCCCAACAGCCGCGCAGTGATTGCCGGCTGTTGGCGTTTGCAGACCCGGACACCCTGCGCGCGGCCGCTGCCGCGCTGTCTCTGCCGCTGCAGCTGTTGCCCGAAGATGCGCATGCCCGCGCACCGGGTGACCTGCGCCTGCGCGCGGTAGTCAACGCCGCTCCCAGCCATTTCGGCACGGCCGACGCCCGCAATGCACGTGCGGTGATCGACGCCCTGCTCGGCGCCGGCCAAGCCTGCCTGGACGGCAGCCTGGATGGCGTGGTCACCGGCCCGGTGCACAAAGCCGTGATCAACGACGGCGGCATCGCCTACAGCGGCACCACCGAGCTGCTGGCCAACCAGGCCGGTGTTGAAGTGGTGATGATGCTGGCCAACGACATCGTGCGCGTTGCCCTGGCCACCACCCACCTGCCGCTGCGGGAGGTGGCCGATGCCATCACCGCCACCGGCCTGCGCAAGGTCATCGCCACCACCCATGCCGCACTGCGCCGTGACTTCGGCCTGGCGCAACCACGCATCGCCGTGCTCGGGCTGAACCCGCATGCCGGTGAAGACGGGCACCTTGGCCGCGAGGAACTGGACGTCATGATCCCGCTGCTGGAGCAGTTGCGCAGCGAGGGCATGGACCTGATCGGCCCACTACCGGCCGATACCGCGTTCCTCCCGGCCAAACTGGCTGGTTTCGACACCGTGCTGGCCATGTACCACGACCAAGGCCTGCCAGTGCTCAAGTACAGCGGCTTTGAACAGGCCACCAACATCACCCTTGGCCTGCCGTACCCGCGTGTGGCCGTGGACCACGGCACCGCGCTGGATCTGGCCGGCAAAGGCATTGCTGACCCCTCCAGCCTATTCGCCGCCACACTTCTGTGCGCCCGGCTGGCTGCACAACGTAAAATCGCCCCATGAATTCCTCACATTCCCCGCGCAGCGGCAGCATGTTCACCGCGCCGCCGAAGAAGCAGCTGGGCCAGCACTTCCTGGCCGACAAGTACTACGTCGAAAAGATCGTGATGGCGGTTGACCCCAAGGGCGACGACCGGCTGGTCGAAATCGGCCCGGGCCAAGGCGCCATCACCTTTCCGTTGCTGCGCCGACATCCCAAGCTGACGGTCATCGAGTTTGACCGCGACCTGATCACGCCGCTCACCGAAGCGGCCGCGCCGCTGGGCGAGCTGACCATCGTCCACCGCGACGTGCTGCAGGTGGATTTCACCGCGCTGGCCGCCGGTACGCAGATCCGTCTGGTCGGCAACCTGCCTTACAACATCTCCTCGCCGATCCTGTTCCATGCACTGGAACATGCCGCCGCAATCTCGGACATGACCTTCATGCTGCAGAAGGAAGTGGTCGACCGCATGGCCGCGGGCCCTGGCAGCAAGGTCTACGGCCGCCTGAGCGTGATGTTGCAGGCGTTCTGCGAGGTACAGGCGCTGTTCGTGGTGCCGCCGGGCGCGTTCCGACCACCGCCGAAAGTGGACTCGGCCGTGGTGCGGATGGTGCCGCGCGACCCCGCCACCGTGGGCATCAACGACCGCAAACGTTTTGCCGACGTGGTCCGCGCAGCCTTCGGCCAGCGCCGTAAAACCCTGCGCAATGCGCTCAACGGCGTGATCGACGAGGCCCAGTTTTTGGCCGCCGGCGTGCGCAGCGATGCCCGTGCAGAACAACTGGAAGTTGCCGATTTCATCCGCCTTGCCAACTTGCCGCACGATTGAACGCGGCAATAGCGCATTCCGACCACCTGCTTTTGCTTACACTCCCCGCATGGAAGATTCCCGCCACTACGCGATCGAGATCGAGGTCTCCCCTCGCTTCATCGACGAACAGTCGGCCCCTGAAGACGGGCGCTTTGCGTTCGCCTACACGATCCGCATCCACAACCGCGGCAACATGCCGGCCCGGCTGATCAGCCGCCATTGGCGCATCACCGACGACGAAGGCCGGGTGGAACTGGTCGATGGCGACGGCGTGGTCGGCGAACAGCCGCGCCTGCGCCCCGGCGAGGAATTCCGCTATACCTCCGGCATCATGCTCGGCACCGAGCGCGGCACCATGCAGGGCCATTACGACATGGTGGCCGACGACGGCACCGAGTTTGCCGCGCCGATCGCACCGTTCGTGCTGTCCATTCCCAGGACGCTGCACTGATGGCGACCTGGGCAATCGGCGACCTGCAAGGCTGCTACGACGTCACCCAGCGCCTGCTGGAGAAGATCAACTTCGACCCGGCCGCAGACAAACTGTGGTTCTGCGGTGACCTGGTCAACCGAGGCGGGCAATCGCTGGAAACGCTGCGCCTGGTGCATTCACTGCGCGAGCATTCGATGGTGGTGCTGGGCAATCACGACCTGTCGCTGCTGGCCATCGGCGCACGCAGCGAAGAAGAGCAGCGCAAGGTCAACCCGGACCTGCAGCGCATCGTGCTGGCCGAGGACCGTAATGTCCTGCTGGATTGGTTGCGCCTGCAGAAGCTGGTGCACGTGGACCGCGAGTTGGGCTGGATGATGTTCCATGCCGGCCTGGCGCCCAAGTGGACCGTGGCCATGGCCGAGAAGCATGCGCGCGAAGTGGAGCAGCAGCTGCACGGCAACGGCTACCGCAAGCTGTTCCGCAACATGTACGGCGACAAGCCGGTCTGGTCGCCGGGCCTGAGCGGCTACGACCGCTCGCGCGCCATCATCAACATGTTCACCCGCATGCGTTACTGCACGCCCAGCGGGCGGATCAGCATGGACGACAAGGGCACGCCCGGCACCCAGGCGCAGGGCATGTACCCGTGGTTTGAAGTGCCCGGCCGTGTGGAACGTGAGTTGAAGATGGTCTGCGGCCATTGGTCGGCCCTGGGCCTGACCATTACCCAAGGCGTGCACGCCATCGACACTGGTGCGGTGTGGGGCGGCAAGCTCACCGCGCTGCAGTTGGACAGTGAAGAGCTGCGCGTGGTGCAGGTGCCCGGGCGCGATGTGCCGGCGCCGGTCCCCGGCGCACAGCCGCCGCGTAAGCCGCAGCAGGCGCAGCCACAACCGGAACGCCGTGCTGAGCCGCGCGGCGAAGGCGGCAACGAGCGCGGCGAACAACGCCGGCGTCCGCGTCGCCACCGCCCGCGTGGCAATGGCGGCGGCGGTGGCAACAACAACCCCGGCGGCAATCAGAACAAGCCGACACCGGCTGACTGAAACAAGCTCGAAAAAAAGGGCCATCGGCATGACTGCAGATGGCCCTTTTTTGTATTTGGACGTTGGGTTTTCCCGCTCAGCGCCGCTGGTAATGCGCGAACCGGAATCCGAACGCATGCCGCGCATCGGCCACATGTAACTGGCTGTCCACTTCCTGCCACTGCGCCGGATCGATCTCGGGGAAATGCGTGTCCGCAGGCACTTCGGTATCCACCCAGGTCAGGTGGAGATCGGTGGCTTGATCCAGCAGCAGGCGATAGATTTCGCCCCCGCCGATCACACACAGCTCACTGGCACCCTCGCCTTCCGCAATGGCTTGAGCTTCCTGCAGCGAGCCCACCGCGCGCATGCCGGCAAACGGCACCTTGCCGCTGCGGGTCAACACCAGGTTGGTGCGGCCCGGCAATGCGCGACCCAGTGACTCGGCGGTTTTGCGCCCCATCAGGATCGGCTTGCCCAGCGTGAGCGCCTTGAAGTGTTTGAAGTCGTCTGGCAGATGCCACGGCATTGCGTTGTCATGGCCGATGCCACGGTTGCGGTCGAGCGCGGCGATCATCGAGAGTTTCATGCGGCTCACTCAACCTTCCGAAACGGCAGCAGCCACGCCGCAGTGGATCTGCATTTTGTCGATGGCAGCGATTACATCCTGCTCGATGGCAGACGGTTCAACACGCTCGAACTTGATCCAGGCGAAATGCCTGTCCAGCGGAATCATCCATTGCGTGATCAACGTGCCTTCGCCATCGGACAACTCGGTCCTGTAGGCCGGATGGGAATCCAACGCCGTCCACTCACCGGGCTTCACCAATTGCAGTCGCGTATCCACCATCAACGTGGCAGCGGCCAAGCGTTCGATACCAGGCTTGGAGTTGAGACCGCCGATACCGGGAGAGCATGTCTGTGTCACCGCAGCCTGGCCCGACTCCCCTTCCGAACCTGTGGCCAAGCGCAGCACGCTGCTGAGTGCGGGGTTCGGGTGCTTCTCGTTTGCTGGCTCCACCGAAAAAGTGATCTGCTCGGGCAACTCAAAACTACCCGCCGGGCCACGTGCAACGGCAGCCCCCGCCACTGACGGCAACGCCGCCAGGAGCGCGAATGCGCCGCGACAAAGCGATGTCCGCAGCCCGCTGCCGACCGCGTTGCTCATACCGCAACCGGCGCCTTGATCGCCGGGTGCGGGTCATAACCATCAATGCGGATGTCGTCGAAGGTGAAACCAAACAGGTCGGTCACTTCCGGGTTCAACCACAAGGTGGGCAGTGCGCACGTGTCACGCGACAGCTGCTCGCGCGCCTGCTCGTAGTGGTTGGAATACAGATGCGCATCGCCCAGCGTGTGTACGAAATCACCCACGCCCAAGCCGGTTGCCTGCGCCACCATGTGGGTCAACAGCGCGTAACTGGCGATGTTGAATGGCACGCCCAGGAAGATGTCGCCGCTGCGCTGATACAGCTGGCAGCTGAGCTTGCCGTCCACCACGTAGAACTGGAACAGGTTGTGGCACGGCATCAACGCCATCTGCGACAACTCGCCCACGTTCCATGCGCTGACCACCAGACGACGCGAATCCGGGTTGCGCTTGATCTCCTCCACCAGCCACTGCATCTGGTCGATGCTGCCACCATCAGCGGTGGCCCAACTGCGCCACTGCTTGCCGTAAACCGGCCCCAGGTCGCCGTTGGCATCGGCCCACTCGTCCCAGATGTTGACCTTGTTGTCCTTCAGGTAGCCGATGTTGGTGTCGCCCTTCAGAAACCACAGCAGCTCATGGATGATCGAGCGCAGGTGCAGCTTCTTGGTGGTGACCAGCGGAAAACCCTGATTGAGGTCGTAGCGCATCTGCCAACCAAACACGCTGCGCGTGCCGGTGCCGGTGCGGTCGGACTTTTCACTGCCATGCTCAAGCACGTGCTGCAGTAGCTCCAGATAGGGTTTCACGCCTTTTCTCCAGTGGGCAATACGGGTTGCAGAACTGGCGCGCGGCGCGACATCAGCAGCAGGCCAAGCCCCAGCGCGATCAACGGCAGGCTCAGGATCTGGCCACGGGTGAGCCAATCAAAGGCCACATAGACACCGTTGTCGGGCATGCGCACAAACTCGACCAGGAAACGGAAGCTGCCGTACATCAACGCGAACAGACCGGATACGGCGTAGCGCGCGCGCGGCTTCATCGAGAACGCCCACAGCACCACAAACATCACCAGCCCTTCCAGCAGTGCTTCATACAGCTGCGAAGGATGACGCGCGTACTGATTGAGCAGGCCAGCGGCGTAGTCCTGCTGGATCTGCGCAGCGGTCATCAACTGCTGCATGGCCGGCAGGCCGGCGGGAACGTCGCTCAGCGGCGCATGCGGGAAGACCACACCCCAGCCGGAGTTGGTGAACTTGCCGTACAACTCGCCGCCAACAAAGTTGCCCAGCCGGCCGAAGCCCAGGCCCAGCGGCACCAGCGGCGCGACAAAGTCGATGGTGTCGAAAAAGTGCAGCTTGTATTTGCGCGTCCACCACCAGCCGGCTGCCATCACACCCAGCAGACCGCCATGGAAGCTCATGCCGCCTTCCCACACACGCAGCAGGATCAGCGGGTTATGCAGGAAATCGGCGGTTGCGTAGAACAGCATGTAGCCGATGCGCCCGCCCAGCACCACGCCGAGCATGGCGTAGAACAACAGGTCGGAAAACGCGTTCATGTCCACGCCCGGCAAGCGGCCTGCGCGGATGCGGCTGCGCCCCAGCCACCATGCGGCGGCAAAGCCCAGCAGGTACATGACGCCGTACCAATGCACCTTCAACGGCCCCAGAGAGAAGGCAATGGGGTCTATGTCATGGAGATAAATCATGCAGGTGCCGCCGAGCGAATCGAAGGCCTATTCTCAGGGCAGCCTCCCTTGGGCTCAACCCATGCAGACGGGTCAAACCATTGCGGGGTTCAGCCCAACAGCTGCGGCCGGTCCGGCAGCTCGTTGCCTGAGGGACGCGAAGGGTCTGGCGGAAAATGCGATGCCAGCAGCTGCGACACCTCGGCCACCGCCGCCAGTACGGCTGTTTCGCGGTCGCCCTGTTGAAGCTGCTCGCGCAGGTGGTCGCACACCTGCTGCCAACGCCCGGCATCCACCACCTCGCGCAGGCCACGGTCGGCCACGATCTCAATGGCATGGTCGGCCAGCAGCAGATAGATCAGCACGCCATTGTTGGCGTGGGTGTCCCAGGTGCGCAGCAGCGCGAACGCATGCTCGGCACGCTGCCGGGCGCTGACGCCCTGCCACAGGGCCGACAACGGCAGGTCCGACTCCACCGCAAACATCACCTGGCCGCTGTGCAGCCGCTCGCCCTCCGCGATGGCCTGGGCAATTCGGTCCAGGCTCGGCTCGGGAAAAGCCGCCTGCGCCGAAGGGGAAAACAGATGCCGCCACCAACGCATCACCAACTCCCCGAGGCGCCACCGCCTCCAGAACGCCCACCGCCGCCGCCCCAGCCGCCGCCTCCTCCGAAGCCGCCACCGCCGCCAAAACCGCCGCCCCCACCAAATCCGCCTCCGCCCCAGCCACCGCCACGGGCGAAACCGCCACGCGACGCGTTACCGAACGAAAGGAAGAACGCCACCAGCGCCGCGATACCGCCGCCGGCCAACGACAACAACAGCAGGCCGGCGCCACCGGCCACCAGCCCAGCCACCACACCACGCACCGCGCGCGGCAGTCGCGACAACAGCACCCGCATGAATGCAGAGGCCATCACACCGATGACGACGGCAAATAGGAAGGGCGAGTCGCTGTCACCGCCTTGGCCACGGTTGCTGCTTACCGGTGGCGGCAGCTCCTCGCCGTCAATCAGCTTGACCAGCACCGCAGTGGCAGCCGTGACGCCGCCGGCGTAGTCGTCCTGGCGGAAATGCGGCACCAGATATTCCTGAATCACCCGGTTGGCGATGGCATCCGGGATGGCGCCTTCCAGGCCGTAACCCGGTTCGATCCGCACCCGCCGGTCGTTTTTGGCCACCACCAGCAGCACGCCGTCATCCACGCCCTTACGGCCGATACCCCACTGCTCGATCACCCGCGTGGCGTACTGGGAAATCTCCTCCGGCTCGGTGCTGGGCACGATCAGTACCTGCAACTGCGCACCCTTGCGCTGCTGCAAGGCCAAGGCCTGCTGTTCCAGCGCCTGCTTCTGCGCGGCATCCAGCGTGCCGGTGGTATCCACCACCGGCGAATCCAACGCCGGAATCGGCGCCAACTGCTGCGCACCGGCCAAGCCTGCCCAGCCCAAACCGAGCAGGCATACCACCCACAACAACCGGGGCAACATGCGGCTCACCGCTGCCGGCTCACTGCGCCGGGGCCGGTGGCGCGCTCTGCGGCTGTGCGGCCGGCTGCGGGTTGCCGAAGCTCACTTCCGGCGGCTGCGAAATCTGCGCCTCGTTTTCAACAGTGAAGTTGGGCTTGGCCGCGTAGCCAAACACCTTGGCGGTGATGACCTGCGGGAACGAACGGATGTAGGTGTTGTAGTCCTGCACCAGTTGGATGTAACGGCCCCGCGCCACGGTGATGCGGTTTTCGGTGCCTTCCAACTGCGCCTGCAGGTCGCGGAAATTCTGGTCGGACTTCAGCGTCGGGTAGTTCTCGCTGACCACCAGCAACCGCGACAACGCGCTACCCAACTCACCCTGTGCCTGCTGGAACTGCTGCAGCGAGGCCGCGTCGTCAGCATTGACCTGCACCTGCCCAACCTTGGCACGGGCGTTGGTGACCTCGGTCAGTACCTGCCGCTCCTGCTGCGCATAGCCCTGCACGGTGTTGACCAGGTTGGGGATCAGATCAGCGCGGCGTTTGTACTGGTTGAGCACCTCGGACCAGCCGGCCTTGACCGCCTCGTCCTTCTGCTGGATGGCGTTGTAGCCACATCCGGAAATCGAAATCGCCGCGACAACAAGCAACATCAGGCGGAAGAACTGGCGCATGGCGGAACCCTTGGACGACAGGAGCGCAGAGCATGCCATGGCCGGCGTGCAACGTGTGCATACGACAAGGGCCGGCAATGCCGGCCCTTCCGTTGCTGCATGAAACCCGGCCAGCCCATTCGGGCCGGCCAGCAAACACTTACCAGTTGTCCGCACCCGGCACATGGTGCGCCTTGGCGTTGCGGCGCATCAGCAGGTTCAGCCACTCCACCAGCACCGAGAAACCCATGGCTGCGTAGATGTAGGGCTTGGGCACGTGCACGTCCAGGCCATCGAGCACCAGCACCGCACCCACCAGCAGGATGAAGGCCAGTGCCAACAGCTTCACGGTCGGGTTGGCATCGATGAAACGGCCCAGCGGGTTGGCCGCCAGCAGCATCACCGCCACCGACAACAGCACCGCACAGACCATCACCGGCACGTGGTCGGCAATACCGACGGCGGTGATCACCGAATCCAGCGAGAACACGATGTCGATGATCGCGATCTGCGCGATCACCATGCCAAACGATGCCGTGGCCTTGGTGGTGGTCGGGTCGGCATCTTCGCCGCCGCTGACCAGCTCCCGTATTTCCTTGATGCCCTTGTAGAGCAGGAATAGACCACCCACCACCAGCACCAGGTCACGGATGGAAATACCCATGCCGAACAGGTTGAACAGGTTGTTCTCCATGTGCGCCAGGTAGGCCAGCGACACCAGCAGCATGATGCGGGTGATGCACGCCACCGCAATACCCACACGGCGTGCCACCGGGCGCTGATGCTCCGGCAGGCGACCCACGGCAATGGAGATGAACACCAGGTTGTCGATACCGAGCACGATTTCCAGCGCGCTCAACATGAACAACGTCACCCACACATTGGGATCGGCAAGAAACTCAAAAGACATACAGGTAATCCTTCAACAAAACGTCACTACCACCGCCGCCCGGCAGGTGGTTTCTCAAAAAAACCGCGGCACAAGAATCAGGCCCCAGCACAGCAGCACATTCATCATCAGCACGAACACCGCTGCCGACCCCATGTCCTTGGCGCGCCCGGCCAGCACGTGGTACTCCGGGCCGTAACGTTCAATGACCGCTTCGATGGCCGAATTGGCCAGTTCCATCGCCAGCACCAACAGCATCGACCCGATCAGCAGCACCTGCTCCACCGGGTTTTGGCCCAGCCACAGTGCCAGCGGGGCCAGCACCACAAACAGGCAGACCTCCAGACGAAACGAGGATTCGTGCAACCAGGCGGCCTTCAGGCCCTGCCAGGACCACATGGCAGCCTTGAAGATGCGGGCCGGCCCGCGCGGCATATGTCCGGTCTGATCAGCCACGGCACACCTGGCCAGCGGCCACGCAACGGTCACAACAAAACTGCCGGAACAAAGATTCGGCCATGCGCAGGGCACCAGAAGGCTGGAAAATAATCGGCGATTTTGCCACATCTGCCGGTAAGGCATCCGCTGACCGTGCCAGCGGCATCAGCCGTAATGCAGGGTAGCGGTGGTGCCGATGCCCTCGCTGCTGTCCAGGGTGATGCGCCAACCGCAGCGTTCGCACAGCCGGCGAACGATCGGCAGGCCCAACCCGGCGCCTTTCTGCTGGCCCTCGCCGGCACTGAAAAACGGTTCGAATACCCGCGACAGTGCCTCCGCACTCATGCCGATGCCGGTGTCACGCACCACCACCCGGCCCTCGCCCACCCGCACTTCGATTTCGCCGGCCTCGGTGTACTGGCAGGCGTTGCGCAGCAGGTTGCCAATGACCACGTGCATCACCCGCGGTGAGGCGAGCATGGGTTGTGGGCCATCAATCAGCACACGCAGCTCCACCATCTTGCCGGCCAGCAGCTCGGCCGCAGCCTCGGCTTCGTGACGCACCACATCGCCCACGTCGAAAGCCTCCGACAGCGGTTCGACATCAGCCTCGCGTGCCAGCAGCAGGAAGGCATCGACAATGGCTTCCATCTCGCGCCCCGAACGCTGGATACGCTGCAGGCTGCGCTGCAGACGCGGGGTAAGCGCGGAATCGGCCAACGCCATGTCACTGGCCATGCGGATCACGGTCAAAGGCGTGCGCAGTTCGTGACTGGCATCGCGGGTGAAGTTGCGCTCCCTGGCCACATGCTCGCTGACTCTGCCGGCCATGCCATGCAAAGCGGTGGCCAATTGGCGGGCTTCGCCCTGTACTTCAGGTGGCAGGCGCTCCGGCGCCAATTCGCTGGCATCGGGATAACGCGGGTCCCAGCCCGCCACCCGCCGTGCCAACCAGTTGACCGGTGCCACCAGGCGCCACGAGGAGCGGTAGGTCAACCAGGACAACCCATAAATCGCCAGCAGCACCAACACCACCGGCAGCACTCCCAACCAGAACGCGGCCCGTTCGGCCTGCGAACGCGGGAACATCAGATAAAGCCGGCCGGCCGGCTGCTGATCCACCAGTACCAGCTGACCCGCCTTTTTCAGCTCATGAAAGCCCGGCTCCAAGGGCCGCAGTTCGGCAGGCAACTGCTCGGCAGGCTGGCCGGCGGCCAGCAGGTAACCGCGGATGTTGCGGGTATTGGGCGGCGGCGCGTCCGCCGACTGCGCATGTTGCGACCAGTAGTACTGCGCCTCTTCTTTGAGCACGCCGTTGACCAGCCCATGCTGGATGAGCTGCGACACCACATAGCCGCCAAGCAACACGCCCAGGCTCGCCAACAGCGCCTGCACGATGAAAGCGACCTTGATCTTATGCGGCAAGCCGTACGGCATTGCGCCCGTCCCCCTGTCCTGCGGTCATTGTAAGCAGTGACCACTGGCCATCGGCGCCATACCCACGACCCCGTCGCCATACCTGTCGGCGACGGTCTCGCTCGTCTGCATGCTCACGTCATCGGTTGACCGATATCGGCGATGCGGTAGCCGGCGCTCTGCACGGTGTGCAGCAGCGGCCGCTCGAACGGCTTGTCGATGATTTTGCGCAGGTTGTACAGGTGGCTGCGCAGGGTGTCCGAATCGGGCAGGCCATTGCCCCAAATCTCGCGCTCGATTTCCTGCCGGGTGACCACCCGCGGCGACTCGCGCATCAGAATGGTGAGCAGGCGCAAGCCGATCGGCGAGAGCTGCAGTTCGCTGCCGGCGCGGGTGGCACGCATGCTGACCGGGTCCAGCACCAGGTCGGCGACCTTCAGCACTTCGGCACCCACCTGGCGGCGTTCGCGGCGGATGAGCGCACGCAGGCGCGCTTCAAGCTCCTGGATGGCAAATGGCTTGGTGAGATAGTCATCGGCGCCGTAACCCAGCCCGGTGAGCTTGTCATCCAGCGTGTCGCGGGCGGTAAGCATCAGCACCGGCGTTGATTTGCGCGCTTCGTTGCGCAGCCGGCGGCAGACTTCAATGCCGTCCAGACGCGGCAGCATCAGGTCCAGCACCACCACGTCGTAGCTGTTTTCAGCCGCCAGTCGATAGCCGTCCAAACCGTCGACGGCATAGTCCACCTCAAAGCCCTTGCCTTCCAGGTACTCACCAATCATCTCGGAGATGTTGCGGTTGTCTTCGACAACCAACACGAGCCCGGATGATTCCTTGGTCTGTCGCATGGAGCCTCCTCAGTCTTCAGCTTTGTGAAACATGCCGGATGGTCAGTAGAAACCATGTGAAGGTTCTACCGGGTAATTGTTCCGAAAGTAATCAAACCCACCTGTACGGCCCGCGCAGCGGCGCCGTGTGGCACCGCTGCCCGCCGGCTTGCCCTCAAGGCCGCTATCTCCCAACGGAGAACAGCCGCAGGCCTATGCTAGCGGCCCGTCCCGCAGAACCGCGCCATGCCTGCCCCGCCCTTCACCGCCTATCTGTATCCGGTGTTGCTGCTGATCGCCAGCAACGTTTTCATGACCGTGGCCTGGTATGGCCACCTCAAATACAAGTCGGCGCCGCTGATGACCGTCATTCTGGTCAGTTGGGGCATCGCCTTCTTCGAGTATTGCCTGCAGGTGCCCGGCAACCGGCTGGGCAGCGCGGTGTATTCGGCACCGCAGCTCAAGGGCATGCAGGAGGTGATCACGCTGCTGGTGTTTGCGGTGTTCTCGGCCACCTATCTGGACCAACCCTTGAAATGGAACCACTGGGCCGCCTTCGGCCTGATCGTGGTGGCCGCGCTGTTGATGTTCAAGGAATGAACCAACACGCCGCATCGCCCATGAAAGAAGGCCCCGCATTGCGGGGCCTTCGGCTTACGGTTTGGCAGCAGGCTCAACGTACTGCGCGAACACTGCATCTATCTTGCCCGTATCCACCGCTGCGCCGCCCTTGACGGCCACGGCCTGCTCGAACAACGGGATGATCATCGCCATACCGTCCAGCTTGGTCTTCAGGTGCACGCCCGGTGCCTTGCCGAGAAAACCGTCCCAGCGCTGACGCACCTGCGCCCAGAAACCAGCTGTGCCCTTCCAGTAGCTGTAGGCCGGTGCGAAATCCACCTCGGTGGTCTTGATGTAGTCGTTGAAACCAAACTCGCGGGCGATCTCCACCTGGCTTCCGTCCGCGTTGCGCTGCACCTTGGTGTTGAACTGCTCGTGCGTCCAGCCATTGGGCGTGAGCGTGTGGCGGTTCACCACCGACAGCGCGTTGTAGTCGCTACGCTTGGTGTACTCACGGCGTGGCAACGGGCGCCAGCTGAGGTCGCTGGTCCAGGTCGGCACGTTGTTGTCGTAGCTCCACTTGCCGGTGCCGCAGTAACGCGGTGCATCACTTACTTCATACACGCACTGGGTCCACGCACCCTGGTTCACAGCTGCGGGAATGCTGCGCACCGCCCAGGTCTGGTCAGCGCTGAACTCAAAGCGGTTGGGCGCCTCGTATACCCAATCCTGACGCCAATGTTTGGTGACATGGCCGCTCTTGTCGTCCACCAGCAGATGCTGCAGCACGATGCGCTGCGGCGTGTCTTCGATCACGATCACCACTTCATTGCCACCGCTGCGCATGGCCGCTGCGCGCTCGTAGCCGGGCTTGAGCAACACGGTTTCGTCGAAGGCGAAATCCACGGTGTATTCGCCCTGCATGGCAAGGATGGAATCATGGTCGCGGGTGATGCTGGCGGGCGCTGCGCTGGCTGCACCGCTGGCGGCGGCGAGCAACAGCAGGCTGGCGTGATGGAGCTTCATTGAGCGTTCCTTTGAGTGGGCATTACGAAGAAGGGCCATCCGTGGCCAAGATCGATCCCTCATGAAGACAGGCTGGATGCAACGCTTGTGTTACCAGGACACAGAGACACTGGCCGACACCGTGCGGCCGGGGTTGCTGTAGCGGTCGATGACCGTGCTGCCGGTGGCAAGCGTCGAGGTGATGCTCGACCAGTCGATGTAGTTGCGATCACCCAGGTTGAACACGCCGACGTTGAACTTGGCACCGGGTGCGAACTCCCAATGGCCCATCAGGTCGAGCACGCCATAGCCGGCTGGACGGTAGGCACCTGCATCGGCCACGCGGCTTTTGCGTTGGGCAAACGTGCCGGCCAACTCCACGCCCCAGGCATCGCGGTCGTACATCAGGCCTACGGTGCCACGCAGCGGGTCCACCGAATCCAACGGCACATCCTCGGTGCGGTTCTGGCCATGCGACCACGCCACCGCACTGCGCATCGACCAGCCTTCCAGCGCGGCGTTGAGCTGACCGAAATCAACACCGGCCTTCAACTCCGCGCCGTAGATGCGGGCTTCGGAAATGTTCTGCGACTGGAATACCAACAAGCCCTGCGCATTGCGACCGACATTGCGCTGCGACTCGATGAAATCCTTGTAGTCGTTCCAATAGCCGCTGACGCTGACGTAAGCGGCCGGCGTCAGGTAACGCATGCCCAGTTCAACACCGTTACTGGTTTCCGGCTTGAGGTCAGGATTGGGAATGGCGGTGTAACCGAACATGACGTTGGTGAAACCCAGGTTCACGTCGTTGTACGGCGGTGAGCGGAAGCCATGCGAGTAACCGGCAAACAGCGACCACTGGTCATCAAAACGCCACACCATGCCGAGCTTCGGCGACACGCTGGTCTTGGTTAGCGATGCCACGGCCATGTCGGGGTTGTCCTCACGGAAGATGCTGTCCAGCTCCGGCTTGAGCCGGTAATGGTCCACGCGCAGGCCCGGCACCAGCGACAACCGGCCGTCGGCCAGGCGCATTTCATCCTGCACGTACAGGCCGAGCTCGGTGGTTTTGCTGATCGGGAAATCGCGTACCGGGAATGCATCGGGAAGAATGGTGGTACTGGTGCTGCCGTTGGCCAGCACCTGGAAGCCATCACGCTTCTGCTTCACTTCGGTCCATGCGCCATCAAAACCCCAGGTCAGCGCGTGTTCGACGCTGCCGGACTGCAGTGCTTTGTTGAACTGCGCCTGCGCGCCATAGACACGCTGATCAAAGTTGAATTCGCGATGGCGACGGCTGCCATTGGTGCGGCCCTCGTTGGTGACCTGCGTGGTTTCGCTGTCCTGGCGGTACACCTGCCAGCGCAGGCTGTCGGCGAAGGCGGTATTGAGCGCATCCATTTCATGCGCAAACGACACCCGCGTGCGCGTCTGCTTGTCGTGCGCGGTCATGCCGGTGGTGGTACGCGCCGAGGGCGTCGGGTGCGTGTCGTTGACCGAGGAATACACGTCGGTATCGGTGATGTCCTCATTGCCCTCCACCGTCAGGCGGAAGCGCTGGCTTTCGTCCGGTGCGTACACCAGCTTGGACAACACGCTGCGGCCGTCACGCTCCTGCGGATTGGCCGCAGTGCGGGTGTAGTCGTGGCTGCGGTTGTCACCCTTGTTGTCGGTTTCCTGGCCCTGGCGATGGTTGACGTTGACCATACCGCTCCAGCGATCGCCACCGAACGCGGTGGTGACGCTGCCCAGCAGCCCTTTCCAATCACCGTCGTAGCCGAACTTCAGGCCGACGTAGCTGTCCTTGCCATCCTTCAGGTAATCGGCCGGGTCCTTGGTGACGAAGGCCACCACACCGCCCAGCGCATCGGAGCCGTACAACGAACTGGCCGGGCCGCGCACGATCTCCACCCGCTTGAGCGTTTCAAGATCGGTGAAGTTGCGGTTGGCGTTGGCAAAATTGCCGATGTCAAAACTCTTGGGCATGGCAATGCCGTCGGTCTGGATCAACACGCGGTTGGCGTCCAGGCCACGGATGCGGAAGCCGCCCAGGCCGAAGCGCGCGGCATTGCGGGTGACCGAGATGCCCGGCTCGTAACGGACCAGGTCGCTGATGTCATGCACCAGCTGGTTGTCCAACTGCTCGCGGTCAATGACATCCACCGTGGCAGCGACATCGCTGACTGCCCGCTCGGTGCGGGTAGCGGTGACCTGCACGCGGTCGAAATCACGCGTGTCGGCCGGGGCGGCAGTTTCTGCGTGCACGGGAGAAAGTACCGCCCACAGGGCAGCACTCAGAACAGTTGGACGAATCATGGAAGCGGGAATCCATTGGAGATGCAGAACCCTTGGCGGAGCGACCGGATCACCGGAGCAATCCGGTCGCGGCCAAGGGGGGGGGAGACGTGCGATTCAGTCGGGCGCGGCGTGCGGCGCACACCCATCCGCAGGGAATGCGGCCTGGGTTACTTGGTCAGGATCAACTTGTCATTGCTGGTATGACGCAGGCGATAGAACTTGTCGCCGTGCTGGATGACGATTTCACGCTGACCTTTGAGCAGCGCACCGCTATCGACGACGCCCTCCGGCGACATCAACTGAACCGGGCGTTGCGGCAGGTGGAGCGTGCGGGGGCGGAGCAGGACAGGCTGAGCGGACATCGGCGTGATTCCGTACTGGGGACGGAGTTGATGATAATGATTCTCAATACCAATGCAAGACCCATTCTCAAATAGGAATCAGCGTTTCGCTATTCCACCCGCGTACGGTTGACCCTGCCCCGCCCGCGCTGCAAACAGGCAGCCGCCACCAATGCCTTGCCCTGCAAGCCGCTGCTTTGCGGCGCTTCTTGTTGGCCCGCAAAGCAGAACGGCCCAGCAGGGGGCCGGGCCGTTCTTCAATCAAGCGCCATCAGGGTCGATCAGGCAAAGACGGCTTCCACCTGCTGCCACCCCTGCGCATCCACGCGCTCCAGTACGTCCAGCGCGCGCAGGTTCTCCTCCAACTGCGCGACGCGGCTGGCGCCGAGAATCACGCTGGAGACATTCGGGTTGCGCAGGCACCAAGCAATGGCCAGCTGCGCCGGCGATTCACCCAGCTCCGCCGCCAAGGCGCTGAAACGGCGCACGCGGCCCAGCCGATCATCGGCCGGCTCACCCAGCACGGCGCTCTGCAGCCATTCCATCGACGGTTGACCCAGCCGCGAATCGGTAGCAATACCGTCGTTGTACTTGCCGGTAAGCAGGCCGGACGCCAACGGCGACCAGATGGTGGTGCCCAGCCCGGCGTCGGCATACAGCGGCGCGTACTCCTGTTCCACGCGCTGGCGGTGCAGCAGGTTGTACTGCGGTTGTTCCATGCTGGGTGCATGCAGGTGGTTGGCACGGGCGAAAGCCACCGCTTCGGCAATCTGCGCGCCAGACCATTCCGACGTCCCCCAGTACAGCACTTTGCCTTGGGCAATCAGGGCATCCATGGCCCGCACCGTCTCGCCGATCGGCGTATCAGGGTCCGGGCGATGGCAGTAATAAAGGTCCAGATAGTCCACCCGCAGCCGCTTGAGCGCGGCATGGCAGGCGTCGGTGACGTGCTTGCGCGAGAGCCCGCGCTGCGTGGGCGCCGGCTCTTCAGCCGAGCCGAAGAACACCTTGCTGGACACGCAGTAACCATCACGCGGCAGCCGCAGGTCGGCAATCACATCACCCATCACCTGCTCGGCCCGGCCCTTGGCATAGCCTTCTGCGTTGTCGAAAAAATTGACCCCGTTGTCCCATGCCGCAGCAACCAGGTTGCGGGATTCTTCGCGGCCGATCTGGCTGCCGAAGGTGACCCAGGCGCCAAACGACAGGGCGGAAAGCTGTAGGCCGGACGACCCGAGACGACGGTATTGCATGGCTGCTCCAGGGGGTTCAGTCCGCGCAGGCAGCGCGGAAGGGCCTCCAGTGTACCGGCCCGGCCGGCCGGTTCAGTCGCCAGACCTTGCCGATAACGGCGTAATACGAGCCGTTGGACGCACCTGCCGACAAGATTGTTGCCCGGCATAGGTTGCTGCTCTAGGCTTGCGTCTTTTGCGGGCATGCCCGGGGATTCATCATGTTCGAGGGTTTGGGCAGAATTGGCTTCGGCCTGTTCGGCTTGGCGGTGCTTCTTGGCATCACTTGGCTGTTCTCCAACAACAAGAAAGCGGTGGACTGGAAGCTGGTGGGTACCGGTATCACCCTGCAGATCGCTTTTGCCGCACTGGTGCTGCTGGTCCCCGGTGGCCGCGACGTGTTCGACTGGCTGGGCAAGGGGTTCGTCAAAATCCTGAGCTTCGTCAATGAAGGGTCCAACTTCATTTTCGGCAGCCTGATGGACATCCCCAAATACGGCTTCATCTTTGCGTTCCAGGTGCTGCCGACCATCATCTTCTTCTCGGCACTGATGGGCGTGATGTACCACCTGGGCGTGATGCAGGCCATCGTGCGCGTGATGGCCGCAGCCATCACCAAGGTGATGCGCGTGTCCGGCGCGGAAACCACCAGCGTCTGCGCCAGCGTCTTCATCGGCCAGACCGAAGCGCCGCTGACCGTGCGCCCGTACATCTCCAAGATGACCCAGTCCGAGCTGATCACGATGATGATCGGCGGCATGGCGCACATTGCCGGCGGCGTGTTGGCCGCTTACGTGGGCATGCTGGGCGGCGGTGATCCAGCCGCGCAGGCGTTCTACGCCAAGCATCTGCTGGCTGCCTCCATCATGGCTGCCCCGGCCACGCTGGTGATCGCCAAGCTGCTGGTGCCGGAAACCGGCACCCCGCTGACCCGTGGCACGGTGAAGATGCAGGTCGAAAAGACCTCCTCCAACATCATCGATGCCGCTGCCGGTGGTGCTGCCGACGGCCTCAAGCTGGCCCTGAACATCGGCGCCATGCTGCTGGCCTTCATCGCATTGATCGCCCTGCTCAACGCGCCACTGACCTGGATTGGCGAAGTGACCGGCCTGGCCCAGACCATCGGCAAGCCGACCAACCTGGCCACCATCTTCGGCTACGTGCTGGCCCCGATTGCGTGGGTGATCGGCACGCCGTGGGCCGATGCCACCACCGTGGGCTCGCTGATCGGCCAGAAGGTCGTGATCAATGAGTTCGTGGCATATATGGACCTGTCGCAGATCATCCAGGGCAACGTGCCGGGCGTCAGCCTGAGCGAAGAAGGCCGCCTGATCGCCACCTACGCACTGTGCGGCTTCGCCAACTTCAGCTCCATCGCCATCCAGATTGGTGGCATTGGCGGCCTGGCACCAGACCGTCGCCAAGACCTGGCAAAGTTTGGCCTGCGCGCGGTACTGGGCGGCACCATCGCCACCTTGATGACCGCGACCATCGCCGGCGTTCTGACCCATTTCAGCTGATTCGTCAGCCACCTTAGAGACGTAGATTCCATGAGTTCTGTTGTCGTTGCCGGTTCTTTCAATGTCGACCATGTCTGGCGCTGCGATGCCCTGCCCGCGCCAGGGGCGACCATTGCCGGGCGCTACAGCACCGGCCCCGGTGGCAAGGGTTTCAATCAGGCCGTGGCCGCGCGCCGTGCCGGTGCCGAGGTCAGCTTCGTCTGCGCCTTGGGCGATGATGCAGGGGGTCAGCTGGCACGCCAGCTGGCCGCTGCCGACGGCCTCGCGCTGGTGGCAGAAGCCAGCAGCGAGCCGACCGGCACGGCGGGCATCTACGTCGATGGCCGCGGCCGCAACTCCATCGTGATCGGCGCCGGTGCAAACGCCTCGCTGAGCACGGAGTTCATGGCTGCCAACGCGGCCCTTATCGGCAACGCCAAGGTGCTGCTGGCACAGCTGGAATCGCCGGTGGAATCGATCGAGGCAGCGCTGTGCCAGGCCCGCGAAGCCGGCGTGCTGACCATGCTCAATGCCGCCCCGGCCAATGCCCCGTCCACCATCAGCCTGCTCAAGCTGGCCGACGTGCTCACCCCCAACGAGACCGAGTTCGCCGCCCTGCTCGGCCGCCATGTGGGTGAGCGCCTGGAAGCCGACGACGTGGCCGCGCTGGACGGCGCCAGCCTCCACGCGCTGTGCCGCAAGCTGTCGGGCAACACCGTGGTGGTGACGCTGGGCGCAGTGGGCGTGTTCGTCTCGCACGACGAAGACAAGCTGCGTGGCGACAGCCAGCCGTACTACCGCGTGGCCGCCGAGTCGGTGCAGGTGGTGGATACCACCGGTGCGGGCGATGCGTTCAACGGTGCGCTGGCGGCCTCGCTGGCCTATGCCCCGGACGCGACCTTCATCAAGCACGTTCGCTTTGCCAATCAGTACGCCGCCCGTTCCACCGAGCAGGAAGGCGCGGCGGTCTCGATGCCACGGATGACGCCGGCCGAGGCCTGAGTTCGGCCAACATCGCAAACCCCATGACGGCCCGGAAACGGGCCGTCATGCCGTTCAGCCACCGCCGTGGCACCACGCAACTACAATACGCCGCATGCAGATTGGCCCCTACACCATCGCCCCGAACGTGGTGCTCGCCCCCATGGCGGGCGTCACCGACAAACCGTTCCGGCAGCTGTGCAAGCGCTTGGGCGCAGGTTTGGCCGCATCGGAAATGACCATCAGCGATCCGCGCTTCTGGAACACCCGCAAATCCATCCACCGCATGGACCACGCAGGTGAACCGGCACCGATCAGCGTGCAGATCGCCGGTACCGAGCCGCAGCAGCTGGCCGAGGCAGCACGCTACAACGTGGACCACGGCGCGCAGATCATCGACATCAACATGGGCTGCCCAGCCAAGAAGGTGTGCAACGCATGGGCCGGCTCGGCATTGATGCGCGATGAGGCATTGGTGGCGCGCATTCTTGAAGCCGTGGTCAACGCCGTGCCGGTGCCGGTCACGTTGAAGATCCGCACCGGCTGGTGTGCCGATGTGCGTAACGCACCGGCCATCGCCCGCATCGCCGAAGACAGCGGCATCGCCGCACTTGCCGTGCACGGCCGCACCCGCGACCAGCACTACACCGGCGTGGCCGAGTACGACACCATCGCCGCCATCAAGGCGATGCTGCGCATTCCGGTGCTCGCCAACGGCGACATTGATTCGCCGCAGAAGGCCGAACAGGTACTCAAGCTCACCGGCGCCGATGCGGTCATGGTCGGCCGCGCTGCACAGGGCCGGCCATGGATCTTCCGCGAGATCGGTCATTACCTCGCCACCGGCGAGCAGCTGCCGCCTCCGTCACTGCAGGAGGTGCGCGACATCCTGCTCGGCCATCTCAATGACCTGCACGCGTTCTATGGCGAACCGCAGGGCGTGCGCATCGCCCGCAAGCACTTGGGTTGGTACGCCAAAGACCGGCCCGAGAACGCCGCATTCCGCGCGGTGGTCAACGCTGCCGAAAGTGCCGACGCACAGCTGCGCCTCACCGGCGATTACTTCGATGCCTTGATTGCAGGCGAGCCGCCGGCACTGTCACCGGCGGCATGAATCCGCTCGACGCCATCAACCGGCATCGGCGCCGCAACAGCACACGCCGCCCATGAAAAAAGCCCGCCATCAAGGCGGGCTTCTGCGTTCAATGCGTCACACCAGATCGGGGTGCCGGTCGACCAGTGCCTGCTTGCGCAGCTGCAGGTCGCTGATCTTGGCCTGCAGGCCATCAATCTGCACATCAAGATCGTCCACGCTGGCTTCGATGTGATCGTAGTTTTCCTGCAATATTTCGCGCGCCTCACGTCGGCTCGACGCATTGGGCGTATCACCATGCAGCGGGCGATTGGCAGTCTCATGCATCAGCCAAGCCGTCGCCAACCCCACCACGGCCACCACCATCAGGTAATACGCCGGCATCATCAGGTTGCCGGTGGCTTCCACCAGCCACGCTGCGGCGGTCGGCGTCAGGCCGCAGATGATCACTGAAATGTTGAACGCCGTTGCCAGCGCGCTGTAACGCACGCGCGTGGGAAACATCGCCGGCAGGGTCGAGGCCATCACACCGATCAGGCAGTTCAACAACACCGCCAACAGCAGCAGGCCCAGAAAAATCAGCCCGATGTTGCCACTATTGATCAGATGAAAGGCCGGAATCGCCGTCACCAACAGGCCCGCGCTACCGGCAGCAATGAACGGCCTGCGGCCGATGCGGTCACTGGCCCAGCCCACCACCGGTTGCACGAACAACATGCCGATCATCACCACGATGATGATGAGCACACCGTGGTCTTCGGAGTAATGCAGGTTGTGCGACAGATAGGTGGGCATGTACGTCAGCAGCATGTAATAGGTCACATTGGTGACCAGCACGATGCCCACGCACACCAGCAACGAACGCCAGTACTTGAATGCTATCTCCATGAAAGAGATGCGCGGAGCACTGCCAACCGCGTCCTGGTCTTCCTTCTCCATGCGTTCCAGCTGCTCGGTGAATGCGGGCGTTTCCTCCGCCGCATGACGCAGATACAGGCCAATCAGGCCGAGCGGAGCGGCCAGGAAAAACGGCACGCGCCAACCCCATTCCAGAAAGCGTGCCTCACCCAGGATGCTGCTCAATACAACGACAACACCCGCGCCCAGCACGAAGCCGGCAATGGAACCGAAGTCCAACCAGCTGCTGAGAAAGCCGCGTTTGCGGTCTGGCGCAAACTCGGCCACGAACACCGCCGCGCCGGTGTACTCACCACCCACCGAAAAGCCCTGCACCAATTTGCAGACCAGCAACAGAATCGGCGCAAGAATGCCGATGCTGTCATACGATGGAATCAAACCGATGCAGAACGTGCTGATCGCCATCAGGATGATGGTGGCCGACAGCACTTTCTGCCTGCCGAATTTATCGCCCATCACGCCGAAGAAAACACCTCCCAGCGGGCGGACGAGGAACGGCACCGAGAACGTAGCCAACGCTGCGATGGTCTGCACGCTGGGCGAGGCATCGGGAAAGAAAACCTTGCCAAGGGCATAGGCAACAAAGCCGTAAACACCAAAATCGAACCACTCCATTGCGTTACCAAGCGCAGCGGCGGTGACGGCTTTTTTGACTCTGCCCTTGTCGATGACGGTGATGTCACCAATCTGCAGCGGTTCATTACGAATAGCGGATTCACCTGTAGACATGCAGGATTTGTCCTCCCTCTTTTGGGATGCACGCAAGGCCTGGAACACTGAAACCAGCGCAGGCCGCAATGCGCGCATGTGAATGACCCACAGCATTGCCGCAGGAATGGTCGGGGACAGAAAGAACCAGGAACAGAGCCTGGAAAGGCGAGAGCCAGCTGTCCAAGTACCCAGGCATTGATGCCTGCGCGAAGCGCGTGAGGTACTGAGCCCACTTATCTTACGCAGGCGGGCGTTAAGACCACCTAAAGATCATGCCTGCGCGCATTCATCGATGTGCATGCAACGATTAGCCAACCTTTTGCCGCTGCGCTGAAAACAGCATGCTTTTTGCAAGCACAAGCAACGCGGTGGTTGCGCAGCCTACGGCATAGCAGGCGATATCGCCCCACGAAAACGTGTTGCCAATCACCGTGTACATCACATCGCCACGCACGAAGCCCAAGCGCTCGGCCATATGAAAGTGTTGCATCACTTCAATGGAGCAGGCGAACACGAACACTGCCAGCAGCAGTGCGTAGTCGTTGACGCGCAACACGCTGCGCACCGCTGCATAGATCAGCACAACCACGAGCACATCCCCCAGATAGGCGCGTATCCAGGAGACATGCGACAGCTGAGTGGCGATGACCACTTCCACCGCGAACACCATCACAGCCAGCAGGGCATGCACCCGGCTGAAGCCGAATGCCAGAGATTTGTGCCGGGCAGACATACGTGCGCTCATCGCCAGTTGGCGTTGTTTTCCCAGAACGTCACCGCACGCCGATAAGCATCGCGATCCATCGGCACGCCCGAGCCGCCCTCCTCCACACCCAGCGCATTGCGCATCATGGTGATGGGTGCCATCGGAATTTCTTCCGGCGCGGCGGTGTACAGGCAGCCCACCACACCCCATTGCGCATCAATGCGCGAACCTTCTTTTTCCAACTGTTCCTGGCTGTACATGATGACCACCAGATAGTCGGCCACCGGTGACTCCACGCCTTCAAACCAGCGCACCAACACCGGCAGTTCTTCGCGCGTGCGCGCTTCATAGGCCGAGCGCAGCAGATGGCGATTGTCGTCAGTGACTGGAACCGTCAGGCAGCGCGTGCGGGTCCAGTTGCGGTATACAAACAATTTGCAGAACGGCGCGTAGCCATCAATCACCTTGTCTGGCGCATGTTCGTTCAAGTACTGCTCGAACTGCTCGGCACTGCAATCCTGGATGGTGTTGGGGCGCGGAACACGCGGAAACAGACGGGTGCGGGCAAACGAGGTGAGATGGATGGACATGGCGATATCGTTTAAAGGCTGCGCGCATTGTCGGTGATCGGCTGCCACCATGGGAGTGGCCGGTGCGTGCGGCACATCAAACGCAGCCACGCATCGCCATCGACCACAAACCAACGCGGCACGTCATTGCCACTGGCCTCACACGCTGACGCGGCTGCCTACCACAGATGGCTTTTGGCGCCCTGTGCGCCGGCCAACCGCCGTCTCGCCTGAAACCATTGCACATCCATCTTGATGGAGAGATATAATGCCGAGCATCCTGCAATGCACGGCGCCTGCCATGACCGCGATCAGCTTTGAGTTCTACCCACCCAAGACCGACGACCAGCGCGCGCAGCTGGACCGCACCGCTGCCAAACTCAAGGTGTACGCGCCGGAATACGTGTCGTGCACGTTTGGTGCGGGTGGTTCCACCTTAAGCTATACCTCCGAGACCGTGCGCCATCTCAACCAACACCACGGCCTGCAGGCGGCGCCGCATCTGTCGTGTGTCGGCGGTACCCGCGAGGAAATCCGCGAGCTGCTCAAGCTGTACCGCGCCATCGGCGTGAAACGGCTGGTGGCCCTGCGCGGTGACCTGCCCTCGGGCATGGGCTTCCCCGGTGACCTGCGCTATGCCTCCGAGCTGATCGCCTTCATCCGTGCCGAGCATGGCGATGCTTTCCGCATTGAAGTGGGCGCCTATCCAGAGACACACCCGCAGGCCAACGATGCCTTGGCCGACCTTCGCCACTTCAAAACCAAGATCGATGCCGGCGCCGATGCCGCCATCACCCAGTACTTCTACAACGCTGACGCGTACTTCCACTTTGTCGATGCCGTGCGCAAGCTCGGTGTTGAGGTGCCGATCATTCCCGGCGTGATGCCCATTTCCAACTTCAGCCAGCTGCGGCGTTTTTCCGAACAATGCGGCGCCGAGATTCCGCGCTGGATCAGCAAGCGCATGCAGGCCTTTGGTGACGATGCCGAATCGGTGCGCGCATTCGGCGCCGACGTGGTGGCCACGCTGTGTGAGCGGTTGATTGCCGGCGGCGCGCCTTCCCTGCACTTCTACACGCTGAATCTGGCCAAGCCGACCCACGCGGTATTGCAGCGCCTGCGCAGCGCCTGATCGATAACCGCACCGTCGTCACTTCCGGCAAACCACGGCAGCCGCTACGCTTGGGCGATGCGAACCGTATTACTGCTGTTGTTGTCCTCCTGTCTTGCCGTGCTGGCGTTCAACGCGCGCGCGCAGCAGGTCAACCGCTGCACCAACGCGCAGGGCCAAACCGTTTATGGCGACAAACCCTGCGACGTCATGGGCGCCCGCGCACGGCTTTTGCCGGCCCGCCCGGCCGGCGGCAGCGGGCTCTATCGTGACAGCTGCGCGCGCCGCCTCAGCGAGCTTGTCGGGCAGATTCAATCCGCCGCGCAGGCGCGCGATGCCAATCGTCTTTCCAGCATCTACCTGTGGAACGGGTTGTCGAATACGGCAGCGACCCAGGTGATGGACCGTCTGCAGGAAATCGTTGAACGCCCGTTGCTGGATATCGCGCCGGTGTTTCCGGAGGTTGCCGCCTATGAGCCTGCACCGACCGAGCCTTTCACTTATGCCGATGGCAGCCCGGTAGATCCCACCCAAAGCGATACGGCCCCACGGCCCCCGATTGCCGCTGCGGCACCGCGCCGTCCGGTGGCGTTGCGGTTGGAGCAGACCCTGCCGCGCAGCAGCACACCGACGCGCACCGTGTTGCGGCTGCGGCGTCAGTACAACTGCTTCTGGATCACGCTGTAGGCGCAGGCCACAACGCGCGGATCGCAGCGATGCCCTGTGCGCCATGCCGACGTGCGGTTTCGATATCCGCAGCAGCCATGCCACCGATGGCGTAGATCGGCAGCGACACCTGCTCCCGCAGCTCAACAAATGCCTCCCAGCCCAATGCCGCGGCCCCCGGATGCGTGGTGGTAGCCTGCACCGGCCCCAACACCACAAAATCGCAGCCCAGCCGCTGCGCGGCCTGCAGCTGCGCCAGGTCGTGGCACGAGGCCGCCACCCTTTGTGATTCCGGCAACGGCCGCGCGGAAAGTGCCAGCAACTGTTCACCTCCCAGATGCACGCCAACGCCGAGCTCTTTCGCCAAGCCGATGTCACGGCTTAGCAGCACGTCCACCTGCGAGGCAAAACGCTCCACCGCGCTACGCGCCAACGTCTCGCGATCAACGGACTGCGGCGTGCGCAGGTGAATACGACGGATGCCGGCGTCAACGGCTGCGCCGATGCCATCCAACCATGCTTCGGCTCCCTGCACCGGCTCCGGCGTGACCAGATACCGATCGGGCTGGCGCAGCGCCGATACCACGGGCAGGTCGGCCGGCGGCATCGAATAGCGCGAGAGCTTGTCGGGCGCCACCCAGGTGATGGCTTGGCCTTCACGGCCACGTGCCGAACCTTTCCATTGGCGCACCATGCGCACTTCCAGCCGCAAGCGTTTGTCTGGATAAAGCTGCGGCACATCCATCAGCCATTCGCCGATCTCCGCCTCGATGCCAAGCTCTTCGTGCAGCTCGCGGGCCAGAGCCTGCTCAGAGGTTTCGCCGGGCTCGCGCTTACCGCCCGGGAATTCCCACAGCCCGGCCATGTCGCTGTCGCCGGTGCGTCGATTGAGCAGGATGCGGCCACGCGCGTCGGTGATGACGGCGGCTACGACATGGATGGAACGTAAAGGGGAATTCATGGGCTGAGAATGCCGAAAACCTGGGCATGCGCGCAACGGGTTCTGCAGACGAGAACCACGTGCCGGCTTTTCTACATTGGGTGCTCGAAGCCCGCCTTTCCCCACCCCCTCGCCCGCGAGGGGAGAGGGGCTTTGAGGGTGCAGCTGCGGAAACTGCTTAAATGGGCAGCCCACTGAGCCCCTCTCCCTTCGCAGAACGACGTTGAGCAATTTGCGAATCATAGACTCGCCGCCCTCTTGCCGCCTCCGCCGCGAACAGAAGCCGGAACGCGACGCTCGGTGGGCAGAGGGGCTTTAAAACTGCAGCCGCAGAAGTTGCTTCAACGTGTCGCGCACTGAGCCCCTCTCCCTTCGCAGAACGACGTTGGGCAATTTGCGAATCATAGACTCGCCGCCCTCTTGCCGCCTCCGTCGCGAACAGAAGCCGGAACGCGACGCTCGGTGGGCAGAGGAACTTTAAAACTGCAGCCGCAGAAGTTGCTTCAACGTGTCGCGCACTGAGCCCCTCTCCCTTGGCGGGAGAGGGGTTGGGGAGAGGGGGGCTCCCCAACAAAAAAACGCCGCGATTCCAATCGGAATCGCGGCGCTCTTTTCACGTAAACAGCATCACCGCTTTCGCGGGACTCCGCTCACTCAGCTCAGCTGTCCGTGGCAGTGCTTGAACTTCTTGCCGCTGCCGCAGGGGCACGGATCGTTACGGCCGACCTTGGGCTCCTCGCGGGTGACCTGCGCCACGCCGGACTGCGCCGCTTCCACCTGCGCGGCTTCTTCGTCCGCGCCGTAACCACCGTTGTCCTGGTGCTGGAACTGCGACATCTGCAGGCGGGCTTCGGCCTGCTGACGTTCCATGGCTTCCATCGCGGCGACTTCTTCCTCGCTGCGCACGCGCACGCGCGAAAGCAGGTTGATCACTTCGCTCTTGACGTCTTCCAACATCTGCGAGAACAGCTCGAACGCTTCCTTCTTGTATTCCTGCTTGGGCTGCTTCTGCGCGTAACCGCGCAGGTAGATGCCCTGACGCAGGTAATCCATGCGCGCCAGATGCTCCTTCCAGCTCTGGTCGAGCACGGTCAGCATCACGTGCTTTTCCAGCGCGCGCATGGTGTCGGCGCCGACAGCGGCTTCCTTCTGCGCGAAGTGCTCTTCCATCCGCTCGACCACCTTCTGCGCGATGGCATCGGCGTCCAGTTCTTCGTGCTGCTTGACCAGGCCCACCACGTCCATCTGCACACCCAGCTCGGTGTCCAGCGTGGCCTGCAGGCCAGCCAGGTCCCACTGCTCGTCCACCGAATTTGGCGGCACGAAACGGGCGACCAGGTCGTAGATCACATCGCCGCGAATGCCGTCGATGTTTTCCTTCACTGACTCGGCATCCAGCAACTCATCGCGCTGGGAATAAATCACCTTGCGCTGGTCGTTGTTGACGTCGTCAAAGTCCAGCAGGTTTTTACGGATGTCGAAGTTGTGCGCTTCCACCTTGCGCTGGGCCTTTTCGATCTGACGACTGACCATGCGGTCTTCGATGACGTCGTCTTCCTTCATGCCCATCATGCGCATGGCCTTCTGCACCCAGTCAGAGGCGAAGATGCGCATCAGGTTGTCTTCCAGCGACAGGTAGAAGCGGGACGAACCCGGGTCACCCTGACGGCCGGAACGGCCACGCAGCTGATTATCAATACGGCGCGATTCGTGGCGCTCGGTACCGACGATATGCAGACCACCGGCAGCCTTCACTGCTTCATGGCGCTCCTGCCAGGCGGCCTTGATGGCGGCCTTCTTCTCGTCGCTGATGTCTTCGCCCAGCTCGTGCAGTTCGGTCTCCAGCGAACCACCCAGCACGATGTCGGTACCGCGGCCGGCCATATTGGTGGCGATGGTCACCGAGCCCGGACGGCCAGCGTTGGCAACGATGGTCGCTTCGCGGTCATGCTGCTTGGCGTTGAGCACTTCGTGGTGCACACCGGCCTTGCGCAGGTGCTCGGACAACATTTCCGAGGTTTCAATCGAGGTGGTACCTACCAGCACCGGCTGGCCGCGCTTGGCACACTCTTCGATATCAGCCAGCACCGCGTTGAACTTGCCCTGGCGGTTGAGGAACACCTGGTCCGGGTAATCCTTGCGCACGGTGGGCTTGTTGGTCGGAATCACCACCACTTCCAGGCCATAGATGCTCTGGAATTCGAAGGCTTCCGTATCGGCCGTACCGGTCATGCCGGACAGCTTCTTGTACATGCGGAACAGGTTCTGGAAGGTGATGCTGGCCAGCGTCTGGTTTTCACGCTGTACCGGCACGCCTTCCTTCGCTTCCACGGCCTGGTGCAGGCCATCGGACCAGCGACGGCCGGCCAGGGTACGGCCGGTGAATTCGTCAACGATCACCACTTCGCCATCGCGCACGATGTAATCCACATCGCGCTGGTAGATGGCATGCGCGCGCAGCGCGGCATTGAGGTGGTGAACGACGGTCAGGTTCTGCGCGGCGTACAGCCCGTTTTCGTTGTCTTCGCCGATGATGCCGGCTTCACGCAGCAGCTCTTCAGCGTGGCCCATGCCCTCTTCGGAGAGGTGTACCTGCTTGCCCTTTTCATCAACCCAGTAATCGCCTTCGCCGTCTTCAAGCTCCTGCTTGATCAGGCTGGGCACAACGCGGTTGACGCGGATGTACAGCTCCGGGGAATCGTCGGCCGGGCCGGAGATGATCAGCGGGGTACGCGCTTCGTCGATCAGGATGGAGTCCACTTCATCGACGATGGCGTAATGCAGGCCGCGCTGGTAACGGTCGGCCTTGGTCAGCGCCATGTTGTCGCGCAGGTAATCGAAACCGAACTCGTTGTTGGTGCCGTAGGTGATGTCGCTGCCGTAGGCTTCGCGCTTGTCGCCGTGCGGCATGCCCGGGTACACCACGCCAACGCTCAGGCCCAGCCAGTTGTACAGCTTGCCCATCTGCGCGGCATCGCGGCGCGCCAGGTAGTCATTGACCGTGACCACGTGGACGCCCTTGCCTTCCAGCGCGTTGAGGTAGACCGGCAGCGTTGCCACCAGCGTCTTGCCTTCACCGGTGCGCATTTCGGCAATCTTGCCCAGGTGCAGCACCATGCCGCCGATCAGCTGCACGTCGTAATGGCGCATGCCAAGCACGCGCAACGAGGCTTCACGACAAACGGCAAATGCCTCCGGCAGCACCTTGTCCAGCGCTTCGCCGGCGGCGATGCGCTCGCGGAACTCAGGCGTCTTGGCCTTCAGCTGGTCATCGGAGAGCTTCTGGATCTCCGGCTCCAAGGCATTGATCTTGGCGACGATACGGTTGAGCTGGCGCAACTGGCGTTCATTACGACTGCCAAAAACGCGGGTAAGCAGGCTGTTGATCATTGAAGGAACCGGTTTGAATGAAATGCCGTGCGACGGGCAGCCCCCCTGGGACTACGCATCACAAACGAAACAGGGCGCAATGCGCCCTGTCGAATGGCAACGCCTATTGTAGCTTGGGGCGGGGGCTTGGCGATTCAAGCTCCCGACCCAGCGAATTGTCAGCCGCGGCTGAGACGCCCCACCGGGGTGTTGCCGCCCTCGCCCAGGAACTTGCGCGGATTCATGACCTGGCCGTTCTGCCAGACCTCGAAATGCACGTGGGCGCCCGTGGAACGGCCTGTGGAGCCGGCCTTGGCCACTTCCTGACCGGCACGGACCAAGCCACCCTCACGCACAGTCAGGCGTGAATTGTGCGCGTAAAGAGTCTTGTAGCCATTGCCGTGGTCAATCTCGACCACGTTGCCGTAACCGCCCTTCACCCCGGAAAAGCTGACCACGCCGTCGGCCACGGCCATGACCGGGTCGCCAACGCGGGCGTGGAAGTCCATGCCCTTGTGGTTGCCGGCACCGCGACCAAACGGGTCAGCGCGGGTACCGAAGCTGGAGGTGATGTAGGTGTTGCTGATCGGCATGCGCGAAGGCACGGCATTCTGCTCAAGCTGATGATCGAACAGCAGCGACTCCAACACCGACAGTTGCTTGCCTGAAGCAGCAAAACGCTGCTCCAGCACCTGTAAGTCGGTGATGACCGCGTTGGCCGGGATGTCCTGGGTCGGGCCCGGTTCGCCTTCACCCATACCGGGGGTTTCGTTGAAGTCGAACTCACCGTCCTGCAGCTTGCCCATCTGGGTCAGGCGGTCGCCCAGCGCGTTGAGGCGCGTGGCCTGGGCCTGCAGCTCGCCCAAGCGGGCAGCCAGCGCATTGACCTGGGTCTGCGCGTCGGCGCGCACTTTGGCCAGTTCCTGCTCCTGCCGGTCCACCTTGGCTTGCAGGGCCGAATCGCCCACCATGCCCAGTGCCAGGCTCGCTGCCAGGCCTACCAGGCAGCCCAACCCAAGTACGCTGCCCAGCAACGCCTTGGGGCGGTCCTCGAAAAATAACTGAACGCGATCCAGCGCCGTCTTGGCCTGCCGTTCACGCGTTTTGATTACGATCTTTTTAAATGTCATTGAAGAATTCTTATGTCTGAGCCGAAATCCAGCGTTCGTTCCCGTTCCGCGCCCAAACAGGCGCTGGAAGCGGTAATGGCGGACAAAGCAGGAAACCCGCTGCGCCGAGCCCTGTGGCTCGATGCGTTGGACCGGCAGTTGCGCCCCCATCTGCCTCCGGCACTGGCAAACCGTTGCCGGTTGGCCAATGTGGACGGCGAACACCTCGTTTTTCTCGTCGAATCGCCGGTGTGGCATGCCAAGGTAAGGCTTGCCGAAGACCAGCTGCTCGACGCGGCCCGATCCATCGGGCTGAAGGCCACGCGAGTGACCGTCAAAACTGCAACTACGCCCCCGCACTCCCCAGTGCGTAATGACCAGCGCAGCACCGCAGTGTCGGAAGCCACGCATAAAGGCTTGCGTGACGCCCTGGCAGCCCTTCAGGACGTGAAATCCACGCGATCCTGAAACCCGGGTGCCTTGGTTGGCCCCCGGTTCCGGCCCGTCACCCGAAGGGACAAAGCAGGAAGCCGGAGGAATCCTAGCGGCGGATTGGCACCCGGGAGTTAGTCTTTTGTTAATTTTTCGCTAAATTCAGCCTTAAACCCTTACTGGGTTCACAAATCCATGACGCGGCGGAATTCAGTCCTAAGAAAGCGCCAGCGCTCTTACGCATGAACGCGCAGTTCACCGGCGCTGGCTGACCGATTCAGGAAGGCACGCGCAACTTTTCCAGATAAAGCCCGCGCAGCGGCCGCTGCGGACAGTCCGCAGAGGTACAGCGCCTGCACAGGCCCGCGCCGCGCAGACAGCAGAACGGCCGGTTGAACCGGCCGTTTCAGGGGTTGGATGCGCGCCGTCTCAGGCGTAGGCAGGCATGCCGTAGACCACCGGATCCGCCGCAGCCGGTGAGTCATAGCTTGCCCACTCCCAAGCGGTTTCGTCCGCCAGCAGGGCGCGCACCAGCTTGTTGTTGAGCGCGTGCCCGGACTTGAAGCCTTCGTACGCGCCCAGCACCTGGCCGCCGGCCAGATACAGGTCGCCGATGGCATCCAGAATTTTGTGGCGTACGAACTCATCCACGTAACGCAGGCCGTCTTCGTTGAGCACGCGGAACTCGTCCAGCACGATGGCGTTGTCCATCGAACCGCCCAGGCCCAGGTTGCGCTCGCGCATGTATTCCAGATCGCGCATGAAGCCAAACGTGCGGGCGCGGGAAATTTCTTTGATGTAGGCCGTCGTGGAGAAATCGATCTCCACACGCGACTGCTTGGCCGGAATCATCGGGTGGTCGAACTGGATGGTGAAACCCAACTTGTAGCCTTCATACGGCTCAAAGCGGGCAACCTTGTCACCCTCGGTGACTTCCACTGTCTTGAGAATGCGCAGGAAACGCTTGGGCGCGTCCTGTTCCACGATACCGGCGGACTGCAGCAGGAACACGAACGGACCGGAGGAGCCATCCATGATCGGCAGCTCGGCAGCGGACAGTTCCACGATCACGTTGTCCACACCCAAGCCGGCCAATGCGGACATCAGGTGTTCGACGGTCTGGATTTTGGCGCCTTCGCAGGTCAGGCCAGTACACAGGGTCACTTCGGTGACCAGGTCGGCACGCGCCGGCACCACCACTACCGGGTCCAGATCGACACGACGGAACACGATGCCATGGTTCACCGGCGCAGGGCGCAACGTCATATAGACCTTGTCACCGCTGTGCAGGCCGACGCCGGTGGCTCGGATCGTGTTCTTGAGAGTGCGTTGCTGGATCATGTGTGCGGAACCGGATGAGCCGCGCATACGCGGCCGAGGACAAACAAGAATAACACGCGTTCACAAACGCCCCGGGAACGCCAGACAACGGCAGCCCCTCCAGGCGATGGAAAATGCCGCCGGGCCGATCCTGGCCCGGCGACAAAGGACATGGTGTTGCCCGTCAGGGTGGACAGCCCTGACGTTTGCTACCGCACTTACCCGGCGACTGCCTTGGACGCGACAGCCCTACCCGCGCCACCGTTGCCGGCGGGCGCGTGATCAGGGGCCGCCACGCTCAGGCGTGCCGGGCCGGAGCGTCGATCAATCCGCCTGGCGACGCAGGAACGCCGGGATATCCAGGTAGTCGTTCGGCAGTTCCGCAGCGGCCGGTGCCGAGCTCGATGCGGAGGAAGCCGCAGCGGTATCGGCGCTCGGGCGACGCAGGCCCATGGCCAGCGAGTTGCCTGCGGCCTTGGCCACGGCATCGGCCGGGCTTTCGTAATCGCCGAACTCCGGCTGACCGGTGGTGGCGTTGCGCACCAGCTTGATCGGTGCACGCTCGCCCGGACGCTGTGCGTTCTTGGCGGTGGCACGGTTCAGGCCGGTAGCCACCACGGTCACGCGCACTTCGTCCTGCATGTCCGGGTCCAGCACGGTGCCGACCACGACGGTGGCGTCTTCCGAGGAGAAGCCTTCGATGGTGCGACCGATTTCGTCGAACTCGCTCATGGTGAAATCCGGGCCGGCGGTGATGTTGACCAGGATGCCGTTGGCACCGGCCAGGTTCACATCGTCCAGCAACGGGTTCTGGATGGCGGCTTCGGCGGCAGCCTGGGCGCGGTCATCGCCACGTGCGGTGCCGGTGCCCATCATGGCCAGGCCCATTTCCGACATCACGGTGCGTACGTCGGCAAAGTCGACGTTGATCAGGCCCGGGCGCACGATCAGGTCGGCGATGCCCTGCACGGCGCCCTGCAGCACGTCGTTGGCCGCACGGAAGGCCTGCACCATGGTGGCGTTGCGGCCAAGCACGGTGATCAGCTTTTCGTTGGGGATGGTGATCAGCGAATCGACGTGCTGGCTCAGCTCCTCGATGCCCTTCAGCGCGACCTGCATACGGCGGCGGCCTTCGAACGGGAACGGCTTGGTGACCACGGCCACGGTCAGGATGCCCATTTCCTTGGCCAGCTGTGCAACCACCGGTGCAGCACCGGTGCCGGTGCCACCGCCCATGCCAGCGGTGATGAACACCATGTCCGCACCCTGCAGGGCGTCCATGATGCGCTCGCGGTCTTCCAGTGCGGCCTGGCGGCCGACTTCCGGGTTGGCGCCTGCGCCCAGACCCTTGGTGACGTTGGTACCCAACTGCAGCTGCAGCTTGGCGCCGCAGTTCTTGATGGCCTGCGAATCGGTGTTGGCGGTGATGAATTCCACGCCATCGACGGCGCTGTTGACCATGTGTGCCACGGCATTGCCGCCGCCACCGCCAACACCCACCACCTTGATCACCGCGTTCGGTGCCATCTTTTCAATCAGTTCGAAATGCGCCATGTCCATGTCCTCTCTATTGCCGTGATTGGGTCGGGCATCCGGGAAGCATCCTGCTCCTTCTGCGCCCACCCGCACCGGCGAGTTGTTGTTGGTTTTACCGCCCGGGTTGCCCCGGTGCGGTGGTTGTTGCCTGTTTCAATGACTGCGTTACTGCACTTCGTCTTGCCCTACTGCTTGCTTCACTGCACTACTGCTGGCACCGGGTTTAGAGCTGTCCCCGGAACCAGTTTTTCAACTTGTTGAACACGCTGCCGGCACGCCCGGTGGGCAGTGACGGGCGGCGTGGGTGTTCGATCTGGCTGCCCATCAACAGCAGGCCCACGCCGGTGGCGTGCACGGGGTTGCCCACCACTTCGCCCAGCCCGGTGACGTGCTGCGGAATGCCCACGCGTACCGGCATCTGCAGCATTTCTTCGGCCAGCTCGACCACACCTTCCATCTTCGAAGCGCCGCCACTGAGCACCATGCCCGCGCGCACCATTTCCTCGAAGCCGGAGCGGCGCAGTTCGGCCTGCACCATTTCAAAAATCTCTTCGTAACGACCCTGCACGGCCTGCGCCAACGAATGACGCGGCATGCGACGCGGCGGGCGGTCACCCACTGACGGCACCTGGATGCTTTCTTCAGCGGTAGCCAACTGCGCCAAAGCACACGCGTAGCGCACCTTGATCTGCTCGGCTTCGGGCGTCGGCGTGCGCAGCATGTGCGCGATGTCGTTGGTAACGTGGTCACCAGCGATCGGTAGCGATGCGGTGTGGCAGATGGCCCCCTGCACAAACACGGCGATGTCGGTGGTGCCGGCGCCGATGTCCACCATCACCACGCCCAGTTCGCGCTCATCAGCCGTCAGCACGGCAACACTGGAAGCCAGCGAGGACAACACCAGGTCGTCCACCTGCAGGCCACAGCGCTGCACGCACTTGCTGATGTTGGCGGCGGCCGACTGCGCGCACACCACCAGGTGCGCATGCACCTCCAGGCGCACGCCGGTCATGCCGACCGGGTTGCGGATGCCTTCCTGCGAATCGTCCAGCACGTACTCGCGCGGGATGGCATGCAGGATTTTCTGGTCGGCAGGAATGGCCACGGCCTTGGCCGCTTCCAGCACACGGTCCAGGTCGCCCCAGCTGACTTCACCTTCGCGGATCGGGGTGATGCCCTGCGAGTTGCGGCACTGCACGTGGTTGCCGGAGATGGAGGCGTAGACCGAACGGATCTCGCAGCCGGCCATCAACTCGGCTTCTTCGATGGCGCGCTGGATCGACTGCACCGTCGATTCGATATCCACCACCACGCCGCGCTTGAGCCCGCGTGATTCATGCGAACCGATGCCGATGACTTCGATCGGGCTGCCCGGCGAATACTCACCCACCAGCGCCACCACTTTGGAGGTGCCGATATCCAACCCGACGATCAGCGATTTATCACCCTTGCGATTCATGTCCTGTCCTGCGTTTGCTTTGTGGCCGGCGGTGGGGTTCCCCAGCTCAGCGTGAAACCATTGGTATAGCGGAGGTCTGCGCGCTCGATCGGCACCTGGGTGCGGGTGAGCTGCGGCAGCACACGTACGAAACGGGACAGGCGCAGACGCGCGTCATTGCGGCCGACGATGATCTCGGTGCCGTTGTTCAACGCCAGCGACCAGCTGCCGCGTGCATCCATGGCGACCTTGCGTACATCCACACCGGCCGCTGCGAACAGCGCCCGGGAATCGTTGTAAAGCTCGACCACTTCGGTGGTCTTGGCATCCGGGCCGTCCAACTCCGGCAGCGGTGCGTTCTCCAGGCCATGCGGCACCGCGAACAGACGCCCCTGCTCGGACAGCAGGCGGCCCTTGCCCCAGCGTGCGAACGGCTTGTGCTCGACGATGGAAACCTCCAGCACGTCCGGCCATTGCTTGCGCACACGCGCGCTTTCCACCCACGGCAGTTTTTCCACCGCGTGCTGGGCATCCTGCAACTGCACCGCGAAGTAGCCCGCCTTTGCATACGGCAACAACGTGGTCTGCAACTGCTCAGCAGGCACACGCTCGAATTCACCGTGCACGCGCAGCTTGGCCAGCGGCCAACGCTCGGCACCAACCCAACCGTTGAGCACCGCCACCACCGGCAGGGCGACCAAGGCGATGGCCAACAACCAGGCAAGGATGCGCAGCACGGCATTCATCGCGCGCCCTCCCCTGCATTCCACGCGCACGCGTGCACGCACCGCTCTGCGGTGGTGACTGCATGCAACGACAGGAATGCGTGAAGGTTCATTCGCCTGCGGCCTCCTTGAAGCCTTCGGTCGCTACCAGCTGAGCAACGTGGCCGATATCGCCCGCACCCATCATCAGCAGCAGATCGCCGTCCTGCAGCACGTCCGGCAACACCGAGACCAGATCCGCAGCACTGCCCACCACCACCGGTTCGCTGCGACCGCGCGCACGGATGGCCCGTGCCAGCGACTTGGAATCAGCGCCCGGAATCGGCGCTTCGCCGGCCGGGTAAACCTCGCTCAACACCAGTGCATCCACTTCGGACAACACGGCGGCAAACGCATCGAACTGATCGCGCGTGCGGCTGTAACGGTGCGGCTGGAACGCAACGACCAGACGCTGCGCGGGCCAACCGCCACGGGCGGCGGCAAACACGGCCTCCAGTTCACGCGGGTGATGACCGTAGTCGTCAATGACACGGACCTTGGCACCCTTGTGGGTGGTCACTTCGCCCAGATCATTGAAGCGGCGGCCAACGCCTTCAAACTTTTCCAACGCCGAAGCGATGGCTTCCGGCGCAACGCCCAGCTGCCACGCAACCGCTGCGGCAGCCAACGCATTGAGCACGTTGTGCTTACCCGGCAATGCCAGCTTCACCGGCACACTGCTGCCCTCCGGCAAGCGCAGGGTGAAGCGCATGCACGGGCCTTCCTGCACCACGTCTTCAGCGCGTACGTCAGCATTGCTGCTCATGCCGTAACTCATCACGTGACGCGGCGTCTTGGCGGCCAAGGCGGCCACTTCCGGGTCATCAATGCACAGCACGGCCAGACCGTAGAACGGCAGGCGCTGCAGGAATTCGGCAAACGCTTCCTGCACACGGGCGAAATCGTTGCCGTAGTTTTCCAGGTGATCAGAGTCGATGTTGGTGATCACCGCCACCAACGGATTCAAGCGCAGGAAGCTGCCGTCGCTTTCATCGGCCTCGGCCACCAGCCACTGGCCGCCACCGAGCTTGGCGTTGGCACCGGCCGCCAACAGCTGGCCACCGATGACGAAGGTCGGGTCCAATCCGCCCTCACTCAGCACCGCAGCGGTGAGCGAGGTGGTGGTGGTCTTGCCATGCGTGCCGGCCACCGCGATGCCGCGGCGGAACCGCATCAGCTCAGCCAGCATCGCCGCACGCGGCATGATCGGAATGCGCTGGCTGCGCGCTTCCATCAGCTCGGGGTTGTCCTCACGGATGGCGCTGGAAACCACCACGCAATCGGTGCCCAGCACGTTGGCTGCGGAGTGACCGCGCATCACGCGCGCACCCAGACGCGACAGACGACGCGTGGCGGCGTTGTCGGAGTTGTCCGAACCGGACACTTCATAGCCCAGCGTCAACATCACTTCAGCGATGCCGCTCATGCCGGTGCCGCCGATGCCGACAAAATGCACACGCGGGAATGCGCGGACCAGATCAGTGGTGTCGTGGAGGCGACGGCTCATGCCTGGCCTCCGATGTGGCGGGCGCGGGGGCGCGATGCCGTATTCATGCTGCTTCCTCAAGAATGATGTCTGCGATGCGTTCGGCCGCATCGACCTTGGCCAGCGCACGCGCGGCTTGCGCCATCTGCATACGGCCGGCGGGATTGTTGACGAGCGTGCGCAGCACGCCCTCAAGATGGGTTGCCAGTGCGTCGTCCTGCTTCAGTAGTTCGGCAGCACCGCGTTCAACCAGGTATTCAGCGTTGCGGGTCTGGTGGTCATCGACCGCCGCCGCAAAAGGCACCAGCACACTGCCGATGCCCACGGCGCACAGCTCCGCCAGCGTGGATGCGCCAGCACGGCACACCACCACATCGGCCCAGTCGTAGGCAGCGGCCATGTCCTTGATGAACATATCCACACGACCTTGCACGCCTGCATCGCGATAGGCCTGCAATGCTTCTTCATGCAGCTTCTCGCCGCACTGGTGCCAAACCTCGATAGCCACGCTGTCGCCGAGTGCGGCCAGCGCCTTGGGCACGGCGTTGTTCAATGCCCGCGCGCCCTGACTGCCGCCCAGCACCAACACGCGCATCGGACCATTGCGGCCAGCCAGACGCTGTTCCGGCACCGGCAACGCGGCGATCTCCGCACGCACCGGATTGCCGACCACTTCTTCCTTGCCGTTGGAAAAACTACCGGGGAAGCCGGTCAACAGGCGGCGTGCGAAGCGCGCCAGGATGCGGTTGGTCATGCCCGGCGCGCGGTTCTGCTCATGCACCAGCAGCGGCAGGCCATGCAGACGTGCGGCCATGCCACCCGGTCCGGAAGCAAAGCCACCAAACGCCACCACCGCGCGCGGATTGCGATCGCGCAACACATAACCGGCATCACGAATGGCACGCAGCACGCGTACCGGTGCGCCCAGCAACGCCAGCTTGCCTTTACCACGCAGGCCGGAAATGGCCAGCGTGTCGATCTGGATGGAATGCTGCGGCACCAGGTGGGTTTCCATGGCGCCATCGGCACCTAACCACACCACCGGCACGCCGCGCTCGCGCAGCACCTTGGCCACGGCAAGGCCCGGGAAAATATGGCCGCCGGTACCGCCGGCCATGATCATCACCGGGCGCTGCATTGCACTGTTCGGCGAACTGCTCATGCAATCCTCCCGAACGTCGGCTCAACCCGCTGCTGCATGCGGCTGGTGCCACGCGTGGCAGCGGACTGCACGGCCGCAGCGACTGCGGTGGCGGACGCTGATTCCACCGACGCCTGCTCGGCAGCTTCCACCGTCGGCTCAATATCGTCGCGTACCTGCTGACGACGCACCGCGCGGTTGTACTCGTAGGACACACGCAACAGCAGGCCCATCGCCACGCAGGTCATCATCACGCTGGAACCGCCGGAAGAAATCAGCGGCAGGGTCAGGCCCTTGGTCGGCAACATACCCAAGTTCACGCCGATCGACACAAAGGTCTGCAGGCTGATCCACAGCGCGATGCCGAAGGCGATGTAACCGGCAAAATGACGGCGCATCTCGATGCAGCGCTTGCCCAACCAGAGAGCACGGCCGACCAGCAGCACATACAGGCTGATGATGCCGCACACGCCGATGAATCCCAGCTCCTCAGCGATCACCGAGAAGATGAAGTCGGTATGCGATTCGGGCAGATAGTTCAGTTTCTGGATTGAAGCGCCCAAGCCCACGCCGGTCCATTCACCGCGGCCGATGGCCATCAGCGCGTTGGACAACTGGTAGCCCGAGCCCAACTGGTCCTGCCACGGGTCCATGAAGGAGGTGACGCGGCGCATACGGTACGGCTCGAAGATCACCAGCAGCACCAGCGCCGGCAGCAGCAACAGTACCGGCAGGATGATGCGCTTTATCTGCGCGCCGCCCAGCACCAGCATGCAGATGGTGATGCCCAGCAGCAGCATCGACGAACCAAAGTCCGGCTGCAGCAACAACAGCAGCACCAGCAGTCCCACCACGCCGACCGGCTTGAGCATTGCCGGCCAGGTCGCGTTGACCTCGTCACGGAAACGTACCAGGTAGCTGGACAACCAGACGATGTACAGCACCTTCACCGCTTCCACCGTCTGGAACTTGGATACACCCAGGTTCACCCAGCGGCGCGCGCCATTGACGCTGCTGCCCAGGCCCGGGATGAACACCACGATCAACAACGCAAAGCAGCCGAGCAGCAGCAGGTGGTTGTACTTCTCGATTTCCTTCAGCTCCACCCGCATTGCCACCATCGCCAGAATCACGCCGATGCCGATGAACACCAGGTGGCGGGTGAGGTAATAGAACGGACTCAGCGTCAGCGCGATGGAGCTGGAAGCCACCATCACGATCCCGATGGAAGCCAGCGCCACGGCGGCGCCCAGCAGCCACTTGTCGTAGCTGCCGCCGATGGCTTCCAGTCGAGTTGCCTGACGCGAGTAATCGTCCATCAGCGCACCTTCAAGGTTGCCAAGCCGATCAACACGAGCACCACCGAGATGATCCAGAAGCGCACGATCACGCGCGGCTCCGGCCAGCCCTTCAACTCGAAGTGGTGATGGATGGGCGCCATGCGGAACACACGCTTGCCGGTGAGCTTGAACGAAGCCACCTGGATCATCACCGACAGGGTTTCGATCACGAACACGCCACCCATGATCACCAGCACCAGCTCCTGGCGAACGATCACCGCGATGGTGCCCAGCACCGCGCCCAGCGCCAACGCGCCGACGTCGCCCATGAACACCATGGCCGGGTAGGTGTTGAACCACAGGAAGCCCAGGCCCGCGCCGGCAATGGCCGCGCAGATGATGACCAGTTCACCGGCACCGGGAATCTGCGGAATCTGCAGGTAGCTGGAGAACACCGCGTTGCCCGAGGCATAGGCAAATACGCCCAGTGCGCAGGCCACCAACACCGTCGGCATGATCGCCAGGCCATCCAAACCGTCGGTGAGGTTCACCGCATTGGAGAAGCCGACAATCCAGAAGTAGGCAATGGCGACAAAGCTGATGCCGGCCAGCGGCAGCGCAATCGACTTGAACATCGGGATGTACAAGGTCAACGCCGCCGGCACGTCGGCCGTATAGAACAGGAACAGGCCGGCAGCCAAACCGAAGATGGACTGCAGCAGGTATTTCCAACGCGACTTCAAGCCGTTGGGATCGCGCTTGGCGATCTTCAACCAATCGTCATACCAACCGATGGCGCCAAAGCACAGCATCACCGCCATCACCACCCACACATAGCGGTTGCGCAGGTCGGCCCACAGCAGTACCGAAACCAGCACCGTGGTCAGGATCAAACCACCGCCCATGGTCGGCGTACCGGCCTTGGAGAAGTGCGATTGCGGGCCATCCTTGCGAATCGGCTGGCCACCTTTGAGCTGGGCCAGGCGACGGATGGCGGCCGGCCCAAGCCACAAAGACAGAGCCAGTGCGGTGAGCGCCGCAAGGATGCCGCGGAAGGTGATGTAGTTGAACAACCGGAACAGATCGTCCAGCTGCTGCAACCAACGGGCCAGTTCAAGCAACATGCATAGCGTCCTCGCCGCGCTTCAACAGCGCGGTCACAATCTTGTCCATGGCGCTGCCGCGCGAGCCTTTGACCAGGCAACGCACACCAGCATGAAGTTCGGTTTCCAGCACGGCAGCCAGCGCGGCGTGAGAGTCGAAGTGACGCCCACCTTCACCAAATGCCGTTGATGCGGCCTCGCTCAGCGGCCCCAGCGTGTAAAGACGCTTGAGCCCGGCTTCGCGCGCGCGCTGGCCAGCCTGCGCGTGCAGTGCCTGCGCACCGTCGCCCAGCTCGCGCATGTCGCCCAGCACCAGCCAGCCGTCTTCCTTGCCCGCAGCCAACGCCGAGATGGCGGCAGCCAGCGACCCGGGATTGGCGTTGTAGCTGTCATCGATCAGTACCGCGCCATTGCTCAGCGTGTGCGCGACCTGGCGACCGGCAACCGGGCGCGCCTGCGCCAAGCCTTCGGCCACCAACGGCAGCGCAATACCCGCCGCCATCGCCAGCGATGCGGCAGCCAATGCATTTAGCACGTTGTGGCGACCGGTGAGCTGCAGCGCCACGACAGCCTCGCCCTGCGGCGCGATCAGCGTGAACTGCGAACCCTGCGCGCCCAGTGCGATGCCGCTGGCGCGTACATCGGCGCTGTGCTCCAGGCCAAAACGCAGCACCTTGCAGCGTGCCGGCGTACCGACGAAGTGCTGCTCGAAGAACGGTGCAAATGCGTCGTCGGCATTGATCACCGCCACACCATCTTCCGGCAATGCGGCGTAGATGGCGCCCTTGGTGGTCGCCACGCCCTGCAGACTGCCCATGCGCTCAAGGTGCGCGGCAGCGACGTTGTTGACCAACGAATACTGCGGATGTGCGATGTCGGTGAGGTACGCAATGTCGCCCGGCTTGCCGGCACCCATTTCGTAGACGGCGTAGTCGGCATCTTCCGGCGCGTCGATCACCGCCAACGGCAGGCCGATTTCATTATTGCGGTTGCCCGGCGTGGCATAGACCTGGCGGCCTTCCACCTGCGCGGCATGCTGCAGGATGGCCAGCAACAGCGATTTGACGCTGGTTTTGCCGTTGCTGCCGGTTATGGCGAACACGCGTGTGGCACGGTCGTGCTGCATGGCGGCGGCAATTTTTGCCAACGCCAGTTCGGTATTGGCAACCACCACCTGTGGCACATCCAGCGGCTGCAGGGTGTCCACCAGCAGCGCTGTGGCGCCACGTGCCGCTGCGTTGGCGGCAAAGATGTGACCGTCAAACCGTTCACCGCGCAGGGCGACATACAGGCTGCCGGCACTGAGCGTGCGCGTGTCGTTGCTGACCGCATCAACGGCCACGTCTTCACCGTGGATCTCGCCACCGGCCCAGTGGGCAATCAGCGAAAGCGGCGTGCGCTTCATGACTGCACCGCCTGCCCGGTGACTGCACGCGCCTGCAGCGCGCGCGATGCCACATCGGTGTCATTGAAAGGATGTTTGATACCTGCAATCTCCTGATAGGGCTCGTGGCCCTTGCCGGCAACCAGCACGATGTCGCCGGGGCCTGCCTGCGCAACGGCCGCGCCAATGGCGCGGGCGCGGTCGCGCTGCACGTTGATCCGGGCAGCATCGGCAAAGCCGGCCATGATGTCGGCGACGATCACGTCACCGTTTTCGCCGCGCGGGTTGTCGTCAGTGACGAACACCACATCGGCCAGTTTTTCGGCAATGGCAGCCATCAACGGACGCTTGCCGGTATCGCGCTCACCGCCGCAACCAAACACGCACAGCAAGCGGCCACTGAGATGACCATGCAGGCTGCGCAGCGCTTGCTCCAGCGCGTCGGGGGTGTGTGCGTAATCAATGACGACGGCCGGCTCGCCCTGGCCACCCAGGCGATTCATGCGACCGGCGATGGGTTGCAGCTGGCCCAGCACGTTGGCAATGATCGCGGCCGATTGACCCAGACCATGCAGCGCGCCGGCCACCGCCAGCAGGTTGTCCACATTGAAGCGGCCCAGCAACGGTGAACGCAGCGCCTGGCGCACCTGGCCAATGACCAGATCAAAGCCAATGCCCTGCCCGTCCAGCAGCAGATTTTCGGCACGAATGGTGGCGCCGGCCTGGCCGGTCGAGCTCAAACCAATGGCCTGCACGTTAGGTGCCAAGGTTGCGATCAACTCACGACCAAACGCATCGTCCAGATTGATCGCAGCTGCTTTCAGGCCCGCGCGATGGAACAGCTTGGCCTTGGCCGCGCCATAGGCCTCCATGCTGCCGTGGTAATCCAGATGGTCACGGGTGAGGTTGGTGAACACCGCCACATCAAAATGCACCGCATCCACGCGGCCTTGGTCCAGCGCGTGCGAGCTGACTTCCATCGCCACAGCGGTAGCCCCGTCGTCGCGCAGCTGCGCCAACACCTGATGCATCTGCAGCACCAAGGGCGTGGTGAATCCGGTCGGCACCACATCGCCGTACAGGCCGACACCCAGCGTACCGATCGAGCCGCAGCGGATACCCAGCAGATGCCAGGCCTGCGTCAGCAACTGCACGGTCGAGGTTTTGCCGTTGGTGCCGGTGACACCGACCATCGTCATCGCACGCGAAGGATGGCCGTGGAACTGGTCAGCCATCACGCCCATGCGCGAACGCAGGCCGGGCACCGCAATGGCATCAGCCGGTGCCGGCAGTTCCGCCGGAGCCGGTGGATCAAACAGAATCGCAGCCGCGCCCGCGGCCTTGGCCTGTTCGACAAAACCCAAACCATGTGCGCCGAAACCTGCGATGGCGACAAACGCATCACCCGGGCGGACGAAACGCGAGTCCAGCACCAAACCGCTGATCTGCGGATCGTGCGACAAGCTCAGCTCAGGCAACAACGTGGACAACAGCATCGTGCGGCTCATTGACGCACCTCCGTGGTGGCAGGTGCCGGTGCACTGGCAGTGGGAAGTGCGGCATCAAATTCAGCGGCGGCATTGGGTGCATCAGCCGCGTCCTGCGGAATCGGCAGGGGCGCTGCACCGCTGCCCGGCTTGCCACCCACTTTGCCCGCCGCCTGCGCGGCCAGCCACGACTGGATGTCATCCGGCGGCACGTCCATCAAGCGCAGCGTGCCTTCCATCACATGGTGGAACACCGGCGCGGACACCAAACCGCCGTACTGCTTTGCACCCTGCGGATCGTTGACCACCACCACCGCCGCAAAGCGCGGCGCGGTTGCCGGCACCACACCTGCGAACAGCAGGTTGTAGTGGCCGCGCTCGTAACCATTGGGGCCGTTCTTGCGCGCGGTGCCGGTCTTGCCGGCCACGTGGTAACCCAGAATCGCCGCCTGCTTGGCGCCGCCGTTGGTGACCACGGTTTCCATCATGCGCACCACTTCCTGCGCCACGCTCGGGTCCAGCACCTGCCGCGCTTCGTTGCGCTGGCCCTTGACGAAGGTCGGCTGGATCAGCTGGCCACCGTTGGCCAACGCCGAATACGCCTGCGCGATCTGCAATGGCGTCGCATTCAGACCATAGCCATAGGACATGGTGGTTTTGGTGGTGCCATACCAGCCGGGGCTGCCCGGCACCGGGACCACGCCGGACGACTCACCCGGGAAGCCGCTTTGCGGGGCAACGCCATAGCCAAACGCACGGACCGAGTTGTAGAACATCTGGTCCGGAATCTGCGCGGCGATCTTGGCCGCACCGATGTTGGAGCTGCGCGTGATCACGCCAGTGACGTTGAGCACGCCGTTGTTACGGGGCACGTCGCGGATGGTGTAACGGCCCAGCGACAGATAGCCCGGATTGGTGTCGATGACCGTGTTCGGGGTGACGATATGGTTCTGCAATGCGGTGGCGATGGTCAGCGGCTTCATGGTCGAGCCGGGCTCGACCAGGTCGGTCACCGCGCGGTTGCGACGCGTGTCCGGGGTGGCGCCACTGACGGCATTGGGGTTGTAGGTCGGCAGGTTGGCCATGGCCAGCACTTCGCCGGTAGCCACATCCATGACCACGATGGAACCGCCAGCGGCCTTGTTCTCGGTGACCGCATTGCGCAGTTCGCGCATGGCCAGGAACTGGATGCGGCGGTCGATGCTCAGGGTCAAATCCTTGCCTGGCTCGGCAGGACGCACCTGGTCGATGTTTTCCACAATCGCGCCCTTGCGGTCGCGGATGACTTTTTTGGCGCCGGGTTTGCCACGCAGCCATTCGTCGAACGCCAGCTCCAGGCCTTCCTGACCGTGGTCGTCGATGTTGGTGAAGCCCAACACGTGCGCCATCGCCTCACCCTGCGGGTAATAGCGACGGAACTCGCGCTGCGAAAACACCCCGGGAATCTTCAACGCCACGATCTGCTCGGCCACATCCGGATTCATGCGGCGACGCAGATACATGAACTCTTTGTCAGCCTTCTGTGCCAGCTTGGAGGTCACTTCGTCGGCAGGCAGCCCCAGCGCTCGGGCGAGCTCGGGAATGCGCTCCGGAGCCTGCAGCAACTCCTGCGGGTTGACCCAAATGGACGCCACCGGCGTGGACACCGCCACCGGCTCGCCATTGCGGTCGGTGATCATGCCGCGCGAGGTCGGGATCGGTACTTCGCGCAGGTAGCGGGCTTCGCCCTGACGCTGGTAGAAATCGCTGTCGATCAACTGCACATATGCCGCACGGCTGACCAGCGCAACGCCGCACAGGCCCAGCGCAACGCCAACCATCATCAGACGGTTGCCCAGGTCGAACTGGCTGCGGGTGCGGTTGCGGATGGGCTTGTTCATGGGCGGATCACCACGATGTCCGCCGCTTCCGGGAACTTCATGCCCAGGCGTCCGCGTGCTTCCTGGTCCACGCGTGTGGCCTGCGCCAGCGTGGCCTGCTCCAACTGCAGGCGACCGAACTCGATGTTGAGTTCGTCACGCGCATGCTCGAGCTTGGACAGCTCGACAAACAACTGCCGATGACGGTGGCGCATGAACACCACACCAATCGCCGAAGCGATGGTGCAGGCCAGCAGCACGATCAGCAGCAGGCGGCTCATCCGGCCACCTCGCGCTTCTGTGCGACACGCAACACGGCAGAACGCGAGCGCGGGTTGACCGCCAACTCGTCGTCATCGGCCTTGATGGCGCCGCCAATCAGGTCCAGCGTCGGCACGAATACCGTGGCCTCGGGGAAGCGACGGTTGGCCGGCGGTGCCTTGGCATGGCGGTTCATGAACTGCTTGACGATGCGGTCTTCCAGCGAATGGAAGCTGATCACCGCCAAACGGCCACCCGGCTTGAGCCGCGCCATCGCCGCGTCCAGCCCGGCCTCAAGGTCGGACAGCTCGCGATTGATGTGGATGCGGATGGCCTGGAAGCTGCGTGTGGCCGGGTGAATCTTGTCCTTGCCGCGCGGCATCACCGAAGCGATCAACTCGGCCAGTTCGGCAGTGCGTGTGAACGGCTGCGTCTGGCGGCGGGCAACAATGGCACGCGCGATGCGGCGGCTCTGGCGCTCGTCGCCATAGGTGAACAGCACATCGGCAATTTCGCGGTCTTCGACGCGGTTGATCCACTGCGCTGCGCTTTCGCCCGAGTCCGGGTCCATGCGCATGTCCAGCGGGCCGTCCTTGCCGAAACTGAAGCCACGCTCGGCCACGTCCAGCTGTGGCGAAGACACGCCCAGGTCGAACAGCACGCCATCCAGACCGGCCTCGGTTTTGTCCCAACGCAGCAGGTCAGCAAAGCTGCCGCGATAGATCGAGACACGACCGTCCGGCGCAAAATCGCGCTCGGCCACGGCAATGGCTTCGGGGTCTTTATCCATGACCAGCAGACGGCCGTCAGCACCGAGCTGGTTCAACACGCCCCGCGCGTGACCGCCACGACCAAACGTGCCGTCCAGATACGTACCGTTTTCGATCACCCTCAGGCCCTCAAGGACCTGGGTGTACAGCACCGGCAGATGGCCCGCCGGCGGCTGTGACACCGGAAGGTGACCGGTTTGCGCTTGACCGCGCACCCGGGCACCCCGGCTCACAACTTCAGGTCGAGCAGCCCATCGCCCAGATCCTCGTCAGACAACGTCTGCTGGATCAGTGCGCGATGTGCTTGCTCGCTCCACAATTCAAACTTCTCACCCATGCCCATCAGCACTGCTTTCTTCTCGATGCCCACCGCGTTGCGATGACTGGAAGGAAGGCTGATACGGCCATTGCCATCCAATTCCAGATGGGCGGCGGAACCAACAAGCTTCTGCTGAAGGGTGCGCACTACGCGCTGGGTATTGGGCTTTGCCATTACATCGTCCCGCACCCGTTCCCACTCCTGCTCTGAGTACAACCACAGGCAACCGGCCTCAAACGGGTTGTAGGTCAGCACCAGACGATTGCCACTGACACGCGCAACGAGGTCGCGATGTGCGGTAGGCACCGCCATGCGTCCCTTGTCGTCAACCGTGATGGCCGTCTCGCCCTGAAACACCCGTATGCACCCGTTTGTCTGATTGCGTATGGAAAATCATTGAACCACGAAAAACCACAAAAAACCCGGTTTTCCCTCTGTTGCCCACCATAGCAGTGGCAAAAGGGTTGTCAACAACTTTCCGCGCACAAAATCGCCAGTTGCATCAAGGGTTTGCAGCAATGTTTAGAGACTTGTTCAAGGCTTATCCACAAGTTGCTGTTTCGTCTCAAATTTTGAGATTTCCAAGAAATTCAGCACTGTAGAGACGGTGTGAAATCAGGACCGCACCTACCTCACCATTCAGACTGGTCTGGCCGGGAACTGCGCAAGGCCGCACACTCCTCCCATGTGCCTGGTCACCCTTGCTTGGAATTGCCACCCCCGCTGGCGCTTGGCCATGGCGGGCAACCGCGACGAGTTCCACGCGCGGCCCACCGCCCCGCTGCAGCGCTGGATCGCCCCTGATGAAACGGTGATCGCCGGGCGCGACCTGCTGTCGGGCGGCAGCTGGATGGGGGTCAATAATCGCGGGCATGCCGCGGTGGTCACCAATGTGCGCGACCCCACCGCCTCCACTGTCGGCCCGTCGCGCGGCGAGTTGATCGCCAACTATCTGGGCGGGACGGTGGATGCGTCCGACTATGCCGCCGCGCTGGCCGAGCGCGCGGCCGAATTTGCCCCGTTCAACCTGCTGGTTGCCGATGCGCAGCGCTGCAGCTACCTCGGCAACCACCCCGCTGGCTGGCAGAACCTGCCGCCCGGTATCCACGGCATGTCCAATGGAACGCTGGATGCACCCTGGCCAAAGACCCGGAAACTGATGCAGGCATTCGAGCAATGGCTGGGGCAGGAAACTCCTGCGCTCGAACCCGTCTGGCAGGCGTTGGCGGACGAAAGCCGCCCCGCCGATGCTGCGCTCCCGCACACCGGCATTCCCTTGGAACTGGAGCGGCGCCTGTCCAGCGCATTCATCCGTGGCACCGAATACGGAACCCGCTCCAGCACCGTGGTGTTGATTGATCACGACGGGCAGGGTTTGATCCATGAGCGGCGCTTTGGCCCGGAAGGTCTGTTCCTGGGCGAGACGCGCGTAGAGATTTCCCGCGACGACAAATAAGGAATACCTGCCGCAGCGTGTACCGGACTCACCCGACTACGACACGTTGAGCAGCATTCAAGAAGGAATCCACGCTTCGGCGCGTCAACCGGCTTCTTTAAGAGAGTGCGGGTTAAAGATCCAGACGTGCAGCTGCTTCCCGCGCGTCACGGTTTGGCGGCGGCGCAAAACCGTCATGCGTGGAATCCCCAGCCCGACAACTGAAAGGGGCGCATGCAGAAGCACAGGGAAATGCGGAACCCAAGCCGCGCGGGAAGCATTCGCCTGCAGGACAACGCGGGCGCCTTTCAGCAGGACGACAAAGAAGGTGGCGGAGCCGGCCGATAAGCCGGGTTCTGTCGTGAGCAGTCATTCCTCTAGGCGCCACGTCACCGTGACGCTCAAGCAACCTACCCGGACCCGACGCGGGCCACGTCATTAGGTCCCTATTTGGTCTTGCTCCAGGTGGGGTTTGCCGTACCGGTCTGTTGCCAGACTCGCGGTGCGCTCTTACCGCACCATTTCACCCTTACCGGCCTCCCTAGAGAGACTTAGGCGGTATCTTTCTGTTGCACTTTCCGTCGGCTTGCGCCGCCCAGGCGTTACCTGGCACCTTGCCCTGTGGAGCCCGGACTTTCCTCGGCATTCCCGAAGGAATGACGCGACTGCCTGGCCGACTCCGCCGCGCGCATTGTACGTGATAGCACCCGCTCTGCGGCCGCAAACGGCGAAGTCTGCTGCGTGCAGTTCAGCCCCGACGGGTGCCTTTCCCATCCCTGCAGCCGACATCGCGCCGACTCAACAAAGCGGAATTTTCACCGTTTCGGCCCGGCATTCCGGATATTCACACCCCGCATTACTGCCCGTACAAGGCCTTGCGCGGTGCGCCGCTCAGCTCGGCGGCAAGCTTGGCAGCGGTGGACGGCGGCAGGTGCTCGTTGAGCTTGGCGTACAGACGGCGACCTTCGGCGATCTTGGCTTCCTCGTCGTCGCTGACGCCCTGCACCATCACCACGAACTCGCCTTTGCGCTGGTTGTCGTCGGCCAGCACCTTGGCCAGCAATTGCTCCAGCGTGCCGTCGAGCACCGTCTCGAACAGCTTGGTCAGCTCGCGGGCGACCACCGCCGGGCGCTCGTTGCCAAATGCGCCGCCCATGTCGGCCAACGATTCGGCAATGCGGTGCGAGGATTCATAGAACACCAAGGTGCCGGTCTCGCTGGCCAGCCGCTGCAGTCGCTCACGTCGCGCCGATGATTTGGCCGGCAGGAAGCCTTCAAACACAAAGCGGTCGCTCGGCAGCCCAGCCACGCTCAACGCTGCAATGGCCGCGCACGCGCCAGGAATCGGACTGACCTTGATGCCAGCAGCACGCGCGGCGCGCACCAGGCGGAAGCCGGGGTCACTGACCAAGGGCGTGCCTGCATCACTGACCACCGCCAGCGATTCGCCCGCCAACAGCCGCGACACCACGCGCTGGGCCATGGCCTCTTCGTTGTGGTCATGCAGCGCCACCAATGGCCTGCTGATGCCGAAATGCGACAGCAGCTGGCCGGTATGGCGCGTGTCTTCGGCACAGATTGCCGCCACCGACCGCAACACCTCCTGCGCACGCGGGCTCAGATCGGCAAGGTTGCCGATAGGCGTGGCAACGACAAACAAGGTGGCGGCGGGAATACTCATCATCGGCTTTTCCATGGGCAAGGGTAGAATCGTACCGTTTCCCCCGCCCGGCACCGCCGCGCCCTGTCGAACGGATATCAAATGAACCAGTCTGTCGCCGCCCGGATCTCCGCCCTGTCATTGTCGATGCTGCTGTTTGTGGGCTGCGCCACCACCGCTGTGGCGCCCACCAGCTCACCCGCCCAACAGGCCGCCATCGCCCTGCTTGAACAGGGCAAGCCGCGCGAAGCTGCGCAGCAGTTGGAAGCGCAGGCTGCGCTGGCCCGGGGTGCCGCCAAGTCATTGTTGCTGGCTGATGCAGCCTTCGCTTGGCATGAAGCCGGCGACAGCGCTCGCGCCCGCATGCTGATCCCGCAGGTGCAGTCGCGCCAGCTCAGCGGCGCCACGCAGCAGCGCTACAACCTGATGCTGGCCGAGCTAGCCTTGGCTGAAAAGCAGCCCACCGTGGCGCTGCAGGCACTGACCGGCGCCGCCGACCAACTGCCCGCCCCGCTGCAGGCACGCTGGCACCTGGCCCGCGCGCAGGCATTGGAAGCCACCGGCGACGTGTTCAACGCCGCCGCCGAACGTGCCCGTGCCAACGCCCTGCTGGCCGGCACCGCCCGCAATGACAACCAGCGCGCCATCACCCGCCTGCTGGCCGGGCTGGACGACGCCACGCTCAGCAGCCGCGCCGCTGCCTTGCCGGCCGGCGACCCGCTTTACAACCACGCAGGCCGTGCCTTGATTGCACGCGGCCTGCCGTTGCCGCGCCCGTTCGACCGTGACGCCGCCTGGCAGCTGGATACCGGCAAGCGCCCGCCGGCAGATCCCGATGGCTATCGTCCGCCGACAAAGATGGCCGTGCTGCTGCCACTGACCGGCAACATGGCCACCGCCGCAGCGCCCGTGCGTGACGGCCTGCTGGCCGGTTACTACGCCGAGAACCGCCGTCGCCCGCAGATTGATTTCATCGACACCCACGGTACCGCCGCCGGCGCCAACGCCGCTTACGACAAGGCCGTGGCCTCCGGCGTGGATTTCGTGGTCGGCCCGCTCGGCCGCGATGAGGTGGACGCACTGTTCCAGCGCGAGCTGCAGGTACCGCTGCTGGCACTGAATCGTGGCAAGGACACCCCGCCGGCCGGCAGCGCAGGTTTCTCGCTGGCACCGGAAGACGACGGCATCATGGCCGCCGAATACCTGCTGAGCCGCGAACGCGGCAACGTGCTGGTCATTGCCAGCAACGACGACACCGGCCGTCGCGCCAGCAGTGTCTTCAAGGAACGTTTCGCCGAGCGCGGCGGCAAGATTGCCGCCACCCTCAATGTTGGCGATGCGCCGGGTGACATCGGTGCGCAGCTCCGCCAGATCAATGGCGTGGACGCGGTGTTCCTGGCGGTCAAGGGCAGCCAGGCACGCGCGCTGGCACCGCAGCTGGCATTGGCCGGGCTGTCGGCCGTCAGCCGCATCGGCACCTCGCAGCTGATCAGCAACACCGGCAAGGCCGAAGAAGACACCGCGCTGGACGGCATTGTTTACCCGAGCGAAGCCTGGACCACGCGCGGCGTGGCCGGCCTGCCGGCCGCCAGCAGCATCGCCACCAGCCTGCCCACGGCACGCGGCGCCGCCGCACGCCTGTTCGCGTTCGGCTTCGACGCCTGGAAGATCACCGCGTATCTGGAAAAGCTGGCCAACAGCACACAAGGCGGATTGTCCGGCGCAACCGGCACGCTGCAGCTGGATGGTTTTGGCAATGTGCTGCGCACACCGGCCTGGTCCACGTTCAGCGGCGGCCGCCCGACTCCGATCGGTGATGGCCGCTGATCCACTGCAACGCGGCGCGGCGGTTGAAAGCGCCGCCCGCGCGCACCTTGAAGCAGCGGGCCTGCGCTGGCTGGCGTCCAACGTGCGCTTCCGTGGCGGCGAGTTGGACCTGGTGATGCGCGACCCCGCCAATGACACCGTCGTGTTTGTCGAAGTGCGCTACCGGCGCACGGCGGCATTTGGCGGCGGTGCGGCATCGGTGGATGTGAGCAAGCGGCGCAAGCTGGTGCATGCCGCGCAGATGTATCTGGCCAGCAATGTCCGCCTTGCCGATGCGCCCTGCCGCTTTGATGTGATCGAAGCCAGCGGTGAGCCGCCACGCCTGCATTGGATAACCGACGCTTTCCGCGCTGACGACTGCTGATGCCCAGTATTTTTACCCACGCAGCGGTCCCGCTTGCACTGTGGTGCGCCAGCGAACGCGGCCGCATTTCTCCGCGCCTGCTGGCTGCGGGCGTAGTGGCGGCGATATTGCCCGATGCCGACGTGCTGGCCTTTGCGTTGCACATTCCCTATGCCGATGCGCTCGGCCACCGTGGCGCCAGCCATTCGGTGGTGTTTGCCACGTTGATGGCACTGCTGGCTTTACTGGCAGCACGCCGCCTGCGCGCAACCGCAATGCAGGCAGCCACGTTCGTGTTTGTCTGCGCGCTGTCACATCCGTTGCTGGATGCCCTGACCTCCGGCGGCCTCGGTGTCGCACTGTGGTGGCCGTGGAGTGACACGCGCTGGTTCGCGCCGTGGCGACCGATCCGCGTGTCGCCGTTTGCCAACAACTTCTTCAGCGCACGCGGCCTGCAGACCGTTCTCTCGGAACTGCGCTGGGTGTGGCTGCCATTGTTCGTCTGCGTGCTGAGCTGGAAGCTGATCCAACAGCGCGCACCTGCTGATGCCACACGCCCATGACTTCCCTGCCCGCCGCTTTCACCCAAACCCTGTCGCAGTTGCTCGGTGACGATTGGCGCACCGACGACGCCGCACTGGCTACGCATGCACAGGACAACTCGTGGCGACATGCATTGCCACAGGGTGTGGCCCTGCCCCGCACGCGCGAGCAGGTGCAGGCCATCGTGCGTGCCTGCCGCGAGCACGGCGTGCCACTGGTCGGGCGCGGCGCAGGCACCGGCACCACCGGCGCGGCGGTGCCCACAGCGGGCGGCGTGGTGCTGTCGTTCGTGCGCATGAACCGCATCATCGACATCCGTGCGGGCGACCGCTGTGCGGTGGTCGAACCTGGCGTGCTCAACGGTGATCTGCAGCAGGCCTTGATGCCGCAGGGTTTGTTCTGGCCGCCGGACCCGTCCAGCGCCGACATCTGCAGCATCGGCGGCAACCTAGCCTGTAATGCAGGCGGCCCGCGCGCAGTGAAGTACGGCACCAGCCGCGACAATGTGCTCGGTCTTGTGGCGGTAACCGGCACCGGCGAGCTGATCCAATGCGGTGGTGCTTACACCAAGGACGCCACCGGCTTTGACCTCACCCACTTGATCGTTGGCAGCGAGGGCACGCTGGCGCTGATCGTCGAAGCCACGCTCAAACTTGCCCCGCGCCCGCGCACGCAGGCGGGCCTGCGCGTGCTGTATCGCGATGCTGCCGCAGCGGCCGCCGCAGTATCGCGGGTGATGGCGCAGCCGGTCACTCCGACCATGCTTGAGTTCATGGATGCGCGCAGCCTGGAACTGTTGCGACGCAACGGCGCACAGGTGCCCGAAGCGGGCGCGATGCTGTTGATTGAGGCCGACGGCGATGATGACACCCTGCCTTATCTGCTCAACGCATTGGCGCACGCTGCGCAAGGCGATGGCATGTTGGCACTGGACGTTGCCACCGATGGCAGCGCGCGCGACAAGCTGTGGGCGGCGCGACGTGCGTTGTCGCCGGCACTGAAAAGCATTGCGCCGGGCAAGATCAACGAAGACGTTGTGGTGCCGGTGTCGCGCATACCGGATCTGGTGGAAGGCGTGCAGCAGCTGTCTGTTGAAGCGGATCTACCGATCGTCACGTTTGGCCATGCCGGCAACGGCAACCTGCACGTCAATATTCTCTATCACCCCGATGATGCCGGCGAGAACGCGCGCGCGCATGCCGCTTTGCCGAAGGTGTTCGCGTTGGCATTGGGATTGGGTGGCACGCTGTCCGGCGAGCATGGCATTGGCGTGGCCAAGCGCGACTTCATGGCGCAGGCGTTTTCTGCAAGCACGTTGGATGCGATGCGTGCGATCAAGCAGGCACTGGACCCGGACGGCATTCTCAACCCGGGCAAAGTGTTGCCGGCCGCTCCGACACGCTGATCATCAAATCAACACCTCGGGCATGCAGCCACAGCACCGTTGCAGCAGGCATTGAACGTGGCCAACAGGTTATCCATGAAGTCGTTGGAATCAGTCCAACGGCTGCGCGCATTCCGGCAGGCGCGCAGCAGCGATCAGCTCAGCGCTTCGGCATAGCGGCAGGACAGCAAGGCCTTGACCAGGAAATCCACCTGCATCGCCTCACGTGCATCCACCCACATCACCGGCAGGCGATGACCTGCAGCGGCCAGCCCATCACGCAGCGCTGCGAACGCAAATGAAGGCACCTGATCCTGGCAGGTGACACCCACTGCGAAACAGGCCTCCGGCGCCAGCGCACGGAACCGCTCCAGCAGCGTCAGCGTACTTGGCAGCGCGCGCGGATTGAGTGCGCTCACAAGTACGATCACACCGATCGCGCCTTCGGACACGATGGGCCACATGAAATCCAAATAAGCCTGGCCGGGCACGCCGTAGACATGCAGCAGCTCACCATCGCCCAGCTCGATGGAGCTGTAGTCCAGCGCCACGGTGGTGTGGGTTTTGTCCTGCGATACCTGCAGCGCATCTTCATCGCTGATAGGCATTTCAGTGCTGATCGGTTCCATGTCCGAGATCGACCGGATTGCTGTCGTTTTTCCCGCACCCATTTCACCGACGAAAACCAGCTTGGTTGCCATATCTGTCAGACCTTCAGCCCGTTGAAAGTAAGTCCGAATCGTTTGGCAATGCGCGTAAAGAAACCAGGCACCACGTTGTCCGTAACGCGCGGCTTCGGCACGGGTTCGGCAGCGGTATCGAGCAGACCGGTACAGACCGCTGCGGCCATGATACGGGCAATTTCCGATTCTGGCGTAGCAGTAGCCGCTGCCAATTCATCGCATCGCCACGGGCGCAGCATCAATGCCGCCATCGGCAGCAACCACGCCGTCGGCAACTTGCCGGTTTCCACTTCTGGCCAACCACGCAACTGGCCGCGCTGGTCCGTCTCCACCTGCACCACCGGCGCTTGGCCCAGTGCTGCGGCCTGCCAGCAGAAATCCTCGAAAACATGCTGGCTGACGGCATCGGCCAACGCATGACCTGTGTCCGGCGTCAGTGTCCAGTTGGGCTCGAAGGAGGCTTTCAGGAAATTCTCGTAAGGCAGGTCACGCAGCAGCGTCACCCGGTTGCGACCGGCATTGATCTGCAGCTTGAACAGGCCCATATGCAGCACGCAATCGTTGCCGTCGTTCTGCGCCAGGCTGCCAAACAGCGTGCGCACGTGCGGCCGTTCAACGGCCTGCGGATCCTGCTGCAGCATCTGCCGCAGCTGCTGGAAGATGTCGCGGACGCTGGCGCCGTGGGCGATACCCGGCACCGACAGTGCGGCCAGCGTGCGCCGGCTTACCGCCAGTACCGGTACGCCACTATGTCGGGCGGTGTGCACCACCATCTGGCCTTCGGCGTCATCGACGGAAACCACCAGCAGGTCCACCTTCTGGCGGCCCCACTCCTGCACTTCAGCCTGTATGTACTCGGCCATCAGCAATGAACTGGCGACCTTGAGCCGCATCATGTGCAGCACGTCCAGGCCATGGCATCCAATCACAGCAGCAGAGATATCGCGTGCGGATGCACTCATCGGTTTGATCGGGCGGGGACGTGGGAGTGCAGCGCATGCACCGCTGCCCGGCAGGCGGGCAGCGATGCGTCAACAGATCACTTGAAATCGAGCGTCTGTTCGAACGACTTCAGCTCATGGCGGGCAAGTGCCAGGTTGGCACGCGAACGGTCCAGCACCACATAGAGGAACAGGTCCTGGTTGCTCTCCAGCGGACGCACCAGGTGGTACTGCTTGGACAGCGTGATCAGGATGTCCTCGATGCTGTCGGACAGGCCCAACGATGCGGCGACGCGGCGCTTTGCACGCACCACTTCGGTGTTGCCGGCAGCAGCCACTTCAAGGTTGATCGGGCCACCACCGAGCATGCCCAGCGCCATGCCGCTGTCGCTGTCCACCAGCGCTGCGCCGACAAAGCCTGCGATCTCGTTGAGTTTGTCCAGCTTGACGTTTCCAGCCATGTTTTTCTCCGTGCACTCGTTTGTTGTCTAGCAAGATGCGCCGCCATGCCGTAGCGCGGCATGGTCACAACGCGTATTTGTCGAGCCCAACCCCCTCGACCCGGGTTTGCTGCGTGAATATCAGGACAGCGTGCTACAGGCGCGTTACCGCATCAATTACAGCAACGCACCGATGCGGGCCGCTGCATCGCGGGCCGCATACAACAGGATCGCAAGCGAGGTATCGGCATGCCCCAATGCCGCCAACGTGTACGGCCGCCCCGCAGCCACGCGCACCAGCACCATGCTCCCCTGCGAGGTGGACATGGTCACGTAATCGGCCGTGGTCAGGCCGAGCTCGCGCGACAGCGTTTCACCCAACGTGAGAAATGAGTTGCTCATTGCCGAGAGGCGACGTGGATCAAGGTTGACGAAGGAGCGATGGGCAACGGCGCGGCCGTCCCCTGTCGATACCAGCAACATCGAGATTCCCGGGCTGCGGGAAAGGACGGCATCAAGTGCAGCTTCCAATGCCTGGTTATCAATCGACACCACGGGCGCACCGGTGTCACCGATCTTCGCCCTGACCTTTTCCAGCGTTGCCATTTCCACTACCAAGCCCCCTGCTTGCTGTCACGGCTGCGAACCATCGCACCAAAACGTGACACAAATCGCGGTTCGCATCTTAATTATGAATAGGTGGACGACGCGTGAATGGATTCCACGTGCCCGCGCGGAGGGCTTTTCCTATTCAACCGCAGAGGAAAAATGGTCAAAGCCCAACCGCGATGTCGCCAACACAGCCCCCTCCCCATTGAGCAACCGCACCCCACTTCCGGCCCGAATATAGCCAATACGGGTAACCGGAACTGCAACGCAGGCCATGCTTTCGGATACCTGCGCGCGCAGCGCGGCCGGCGCGGTGAAGCACAGTTCGTAGTCATCACCGGCCGTGGTACGCAGTGTTTGAAACAACGCAGCCTCACCCATCTGCACTGCCATGGGCGATGCCGGCAACGCGGTTTCAAGTACGTCCGCAGCAACCTGGCTGCGCTCGCAGATGTGGCCCAGGTCGGCCAACAGGCCATCGGATACATCAATGGCTGCGGTCGCCAGGCCACGCAGGGCCAGGCCGATAGCCAACCGTGGGGTGGGCCGCGCCAGCCGGCAACGCAGGTGCTCCAACGCGACGTCATCCACAGGAACGGTCACGTTCAAACGCTGCTGCTGCCACAACGCCAACGCCACGCCGGCTTCGCCCGGCACACCGGTCAGCCAGACATCGTCACCGGGTTGGGCGCCGTCGCGGCGCAGGGCTTCACCCGCTGGCACCTGCCCCATCGCAGTGATGGAAATCGACAACGGCCCGCGCGTGGTATCGCCGCCGATCAAGGCGATGCCGTGCTGGTCGGCCAGCTGAAAGAAACCATCGGCAAACGCGTCCACCCACGCGGGCGAAGCTTCCGGCAATGACAGCGACAACGTGCACCACGCAGGCGCGGCGCCCATTGCAGCCAGATCGGAGAGGTTTACCGCCAACGCCTTCCAACCGATATCGGCCGCTGGCGTCTCCGGCGGAAAATGCACGCCGCTGTTGAGCGTGTCGGCAGTGACCACCAGCTGGTATCCGGGCGGCACCTGCAGCAACGCGGCGTCATCGCCGATGCCCAGCGCCACATCCGCACGCACCGCAGCACGGCGGCGGATGCGCTCGATCAAACCAAACTCATCAAGGCTCATGCACAGGCCTCCCTGAAACAACAACGCCGGCGCCGTTGATGCCGGCACCGGCGCAGTGATGAAAATGACCGGCGGAATGCCGCCTGCCCGGGCTCAGTTGCCCGATTCGGTCTTGCGCCATTCCACGGCAGCGCGGTCCAGCACACCGTTGACGTAGGTGTGGCCATGCTCGGAACCAAAACGCTTGGCCGTTTCGATGGCCTCGTTGATCACCACGCGGTACGGCACGTCCTGGCGATAACGCAGCTCGTAGGCGGCCACACGCAGCACGGCGCGTTCGATGGCATCCACTTCCTCAACATCACGGTCCACGAACGGCGCCAGCGCCTCGTCCAGATCACGGCGGTTGTCGAGCACGCCACGCAGCAGCGCCTCAAAGTACGCTAGATCGGCGACTTCATGCGCCTGCTCGTGGGCAAACTGGGCCAGCAGCGATTCCGCGTTGCCGCCGGAAATCTGCCAGGCGTAGATCGCCTGCAGGGCACGGCGGCGCGCGCGCGAGCGCAGCACCGGGTCCACACCATCGCGACGGACCGGCTTTCCGGCAGGCTTGCCGTTGTTCTTGTTGTTCATGGCAACTGCTCCAGAAGATTGACCATTTCCAAGGCCGCCAATGCGGCCTCCTCACCCTTGTTGCCGTGGCTGCCGCCTGCGCGGGCTTCGGCATCTTCCACCCGCTCCACCGCCAGCACGCCGTTGAGCACGGGCAGGCCGAAGTCCAGCTGCACGCGCATCAGGCCTTCGGCGCAGCGGTCGGCCACGTGCTCGTAATGGCGGGTGTCGCCACGGATCACACAACCCAGGGTGATGAGGGCGGCATGCTGACCGGCTGCGGCCAGGCGCGCGGCAACCAGCGGGATTTCCCACGCACCGGGCACGCGCACCACGTCGATGGCGTCCTCGCCGATGCCATTACCGGCCAGGCTCTGACGGGCACCAGCAACCAGCACATCGGTGATGCGGGCGTTCCAACGGCTGGCGATGATGGCAAAACGGGCCGGACCGGCCGGGCGGAGATCGCCTTCGTAGTGGCTCATGGGGGTGTGGGGATCCTGAAGGTGGGCCAGTTTAACGTGTAGGGGGCAGTTAGAAGTGAGTGAAAGGGAGCCAGTGGCGAGGAAAGGCCGGGTTCCGGCCCTTCCTCGTCGGCGAGCAGAACCGCTCTACTCACCTTTCACTGCTGACCACTCACCGCTGCTTCAAGCCTGAACGGTCTCGACGATTTCCAGACCATAGCCGGCAAGACCGATCTGACGACGCGGCGTGCCGAGCACGCGCAGCTTGCCCAAGCCCAGGTCGGCGAGGATCTGCGCACCGGCTCCGTTGCGACGCCATTGGCCCACATCCTTGTCCTTTCCCGGAACGACCGGCGCCGGCTGCTGCTTCAGACGGGCCAGCAACGCGCTGCTGTCACGCGGGGCCGACAGCACCACCATCACGCCGCTACCGGCCGCGTCGATGGCACGCAGTGCGTCGGTGTTGGCCACGCCAAAGTCGTCACGGCGCCAATGCAGCAGGTCGGCCAACGGGTTTTCCACCTGCACACGCACCAAGGTAGGGATGTCCTTGTCCGGCGTGCCACGGACCAGCGCGAAATGCAGGTCGTTGGCGATGCGGTCGCGGTAGGTGACCAGGTTGAACGGGCCGAACTCGGTGTCGATCTGCCGCTCGTCCACCCGCTCGACGGTGTGCTCGGTGGCCAGGCGGTAGGCGATCAGGTCGGCGATGGAACCCATCTTCAGGCCGTGCTCGCTGGCGAACACTTCCAGCTCCGGGCGGCGCGCCATGCTGCCGTCAGGGTTGAGGATTTCCACCAGCACGCCGGCCGGCTCCAACCCGGCCAGCATGGCCAGGTCCACGCCCGCTTCGGTGTGACCGGCGCGGGTGAGCACGCCACCGGGCTGCGCGATCAGCGGGAAGATGTGGCCCGGCTGATGCAGGTCCGACGGCTTGGCGTTGGGCTTCACCGCGGTGCGGATGGTGTGCGCACGGTCGTGGGCGGAGATGCCGGTGGTCACGCCTTCGGCCGCCTCAATACTGACCGTGAAGTTGGTCTGGAACTGAGCGGTATTGGCCTGCACCATCGGCGCCAGGCCGAGGTCGGCGGCACGGGTGCGGGTCAGCGGCAGGCATACCAGGCCACGGCCATGGGTGACCATGAAGTTGATGTCCGAGGGCTTGACCAGCTCGGCGGCCATGATCAGGTCGCCTTCGTTCTCGCGGTCCTCGTCATCAACAATGACGACCATGCGGCCAGCGCGGATCTCTTCCAGCAGTTCCGGGACGGGGGCGAAATTCATTGTGCGGCTCCTTGGCCCAGCAGGCGCTCGACGTAGCGGGCGACCAGATCAATTTCCAGATTCACCGCACTGCCCACGGCAGTGGCGGAAAACGCGGTATTTGCGACGGTGTGCGGAATAAGCGCCACCTCGAAGCCTTCGTCATCGGCCTCGTTGACGGTGAGGCTGACGCCATCCACGCAGATCGAGCCTTTCTTGGCGATGTACTTGAGCAGGCCCTTGGGCGCGGCAAAACGCCAGCGCAGCGCGCGCGCATCTTCGTGGATGGACAGCACGGTGCCCAAGCCATCGACGTGGCCGCTCACCAGGTGCCCGCCGAGACGGTCGGTGGGGCGCATGGCGCGCTCAAGGTTGATGACCGCGCCTTCGTTCAACGCGCCCAACGTGGTCAACGCCAAGGTTTCGGTCGAGGCATCGGCCTGGAAGCTGTTGCCGTCGAATGCGATGACAGTGAGACAGACGCCGTTGATGGCAATGCTCTCGCCCATCTGCACGTTGTCGAACGGCAGATTCCCGACATTGAAAGTGAAGCGGACATCGCCGCCGAGGGGTTCGCGTGCAGCCAGGTGGCCGACGCCTTCGATGATTCCAGTGAACATCAGTGCGCCCCGCCCTGTCGGCGACAGCTGACCAAACCAGTCAGCGCACTGTGTTGAATCCGCGTACAAGACTGTACGGGCTGTTGAACAACGATGTTCATTAACGTTCTCCGCGAAAGTGAGCGAAAAACGCCGCAAGGCAAACAGGCGCACGGACCCCTTGCAGGGTCCATGACACCGTCTTCTTTCATCCGGACTATGACCGTCGGCTCCGGCATCTGACCGGATCTGCTGACCTTCCGCCAGACCGCAATGCGGCCTTGGCAGAAGCGCTCGCGGGCTTACGAGACACCCCCATCGGGGGAAACCTCACCTACCGCCGGTGGGGAATTGCACCCCGCCCTGAAGACGTTTGTGATTACCGGCGAACCGGCGTGCGAATTGTACCAGCGGCGACTGGAGGCTGGCTAAACGTGAAGTTTTCGTTAAAATGCGCGCCATCGTGGCACGAGGCCGCGATCCCGGTCCGCAATGGACCGGCCGAAATGGACATCACTTTCTGAATTGAAGGAATTCCAATGCGCAAGACCCTGATCCTGGCCGCCCTGCTGGCTGCCGCTCCCGTTGCTGCGTCCGCAGCCGAAGAAATGAGCTACACCTACGTCGAAGGTGGCCTGACCCAGGTCCGTGTCGACGACGATTTCCTGGACGACCCGCGCGCCAATGGCGGCTATGTGCGTGGTTCGTTCGCCATTGCCAAGCAGGTCAACGTGTTTGGCGGCTACTCGCAGGTCTCCGACAAGTACCGTGTTTACGGTGCACGCCTGAAGTACGAACTGGCACAGCCGGAGCTGGGCATCGGCTACCACATGAACATGAGCGACCGCGTGGACTTCACCGCCGACATCGCCTGGGTGCGTCTGAATGCTGAAGTGAAGATCTCCGGCGTGCCGGGCTACAACGGCACCTATAAGGACCACACCAATGCCGCCCGCGCCCTGCTCGGCGTCCGCGGCAAGCCCTCGCCGCGCACCGAAGCCTGGCTGAAGGCTGGCGCGATCGACGGCAGCGACATCGACAGCGAGTTCGTGGGCGTGCTGGGCGGCCAGGTCAAGTTCAACAAGACCTGGGGCCTGGTGGCCGAAGTGCAGCTGATGAACGACGTCAGCCAGTTCTCGACCGGCGTGCGCGCCAGCTTCTGATCCAGCGGTATCGGGTTTGATGCGACGGGAGCCGAAAGGCTCCCGTTTCTGTTTGCAGCGCTGCAACGCGTGGCTTCAGCGCACGGGCTGCAACTGCAGCCGCAGATCCTTGCCGAGCATTCGCGCATCGCGTAGTTCGAGTGGCACGGCCTGCGCCATGGTGTCGATGCCCAAGCCGGCCAACAGCGGCTTGGCGTTGTCGCCCATCAGCATCGGCGCGATGTAGAGCAGCAGCTCATCGGCCAAACCGGCCTTGAGCAATGCACCGCAAAGTGTGGGGCCCGCTTCGACATGCACCTCGTTGATGCCGTGCGCGGCCAACAGCGCCATCACTGCATGCAGATCAAAGCGACCATCGGACAACAGCGGCGATGCGGAAAATTCCGCGTCATCCAACGCCGGTGCCGACACGTCGGGGCCGTGCAGATACAACGTAGCGGCATCACCTTCACGCACGCGGGCGCAGTGCAACGTGCGCAGTTGCGCATCCAGCACCACCCGCAATGGCGGCAGCAACTCGCCTTCGCCCGGCCGCGCGGTCAGCAATGGATCATCGGCCAGCACGGTGGCCGCACCGGTCAGGATGGCGCCCGCACGCGCGCGCCATTGCTGCACATCGGCACGCGCCGCTTCGCCGGTAATCCATTTGGATTCACCATTGGCCATTGCGGTGCGCCCGTCCAGACTGCCGGCCAGCTTCACCCGCACGAAAGGACGCCCGCGTTCGATGCGCGACAGAAACCCACGATTGAGTTCACGTGCCTTGTCCTCCATCAAGCCCACTGACACCTCGATGCCGGCCTCTCGTAGCAACGCAAAGCCGCCGCCATCCACATCCGGGAACGGATCGCCCATCGCCACGACCACGCGCGCAACACCGGCCTCGATCAATGCCAACGCACACGGCGGCGTGCGCCCGTAATGCGCGCATGGCTCCAGGGTGACGTAGGCGGTAGCACCGCGCGCGCGCGCGCCGGCCTGTCGCAACGCGAATACTTCGGCATGCGGTCCGCCGGCACGTTGATGCCAGCCCTCGCCCACCACTTCATCACCGTGCGCGACGACGCAACCCACCATCGGATTGGGCCGCGTGGTCCACGCCGCACGTTCGGCCAAACGCAGCGCGCGCGCCATCAGCAGGTGGTCAGTGGCGGTGAAAGTGTTCATGCAACTCTCCGGATGGAAAAGCCAATGTCCTGGCTTGCCACCCGCGCGCAGATAATGGGCGACAGGTGACGGGCGAGATCAGGGTACTTGACCTCGCATTCCAGCGCAGGCGCACGATGAAATGCCATCCCATCCAGCCGTCATTTTCCGCGCAGGCGGGAATCGCTGTTGGGGCTTTCAAGTAGGCCCAAAGAAACAACGGAAAATCAAAGCCGGCGCGATTCCCGCCTACGCGGGAATAACGGCTTTTGGCTTGGCAGGAACAGCGACTCAGCGCTGCCGTGCATCAATCGCCATCACGGTGATGGCCAGTGGCCCCAGTTGCAGCGTGGTGTGCACATGCCAACCGAGGCTGAGATACCAATCCACCATCGGCGCTTCGCAATACAGGTACAGCGTAGCCACACCGAGACCCGCAGCCTGAGCAACGCAGTACCGTACCAACTGCGCGCCGGCACCCGCACCGCGTGCACGCGGCTGCACATACAACGACGCCAACCACGGCGACCAACCCCGTATCTGCTCGTGATCGTCATGCAGCAGACTCACCGAGCCCAGCCAGCCGCCATCGTCTTCCATCAGCCAGGTACAGGGAATGGCGTCACGCTGCTGCGCGCGCAGCTCGCTTTCGGCCTGCTCGCGCGTCCAATCCGGCAGCAGATTGCCGAATGCCTGCACATGCGCGGCGGCCAACGCCGGCAGCAGTTCTGGCCGGTCCTGCAGATTGACGATGCGCATCTGCGTCAGCGCGCGGCCTTTTTGGCAGCACGGCGGGCGCCACCTTCCAACAACGGCAACTGATCGTCGTCGGTGGGATGGTCGCGTTCGAGCTTTTCAATTTCGTCGCGGAAATCCGCCACATCCTCGAAACTGCGGTACACCGACGCGAAACGCACGTAGGCCACGTGGTCGAGTTTGCGCAGTTCGTCCATGACGAACTCGCCCAAACGGATGGAAGGCACTTCGCGCTCGCCGCTCATGCGCAGTTGATGCACCACCGCGCGCACCGCTGCCTCGATGCGTTCTTCCGACACCGGCCGCTTGCGCAGCGCGCGGTCAAAGCCCACCCGCAATTTGCGTGCATCAAATGCCTCGCGCCCGCCGTCACTCTTGACGATGACCGGCAGTTTCAGCTCGATGGTTTCCAGCGTGCTGAACCGCTCACCACAGGCCTCGCAGCCTCGACGGCGGCGGATGGTGGCACCGTCTTCGGAAACGCGGGAGTCGATGACGCGGGTATCGGTGTGTTGGCAGAACGGGCAGTGCATCTATCTCGCCTTGAACATCGTGCGCCGATAACGCGGCGCGGGAATTACTACAACGCAGATACAGCAAACCCCGGGAGGGAGCAAGGTTGCCCGGCCCGGGGTCTGGCCACCATCACAGCGGCGCCCGCTTCAACGGCCCGGTGCCCGCGTGCTGCAGGCACCGGTAAAACCTCAACCGTAAACCGGGTACTTGCGGCACTGCAGGGTCACGTTTTCACGCACGCCGGCAATGACCTTTTCGTCAGCCGGGTTGTCCAGCACGTCGGCAATCCAGTTGGCCAATGCAACGCAGTCGGCTTCCTGGTAACCACGGGTGGTGATGGCCGGGGTGCCCAGGCGCAGGCCCGAGGTCACGAACGGCGAACGCGGATCGTTGGGCACCGAGTTCTTGTTGACGGTGATGTGGGCCTTGCCCAGCGCAGCTTCTGCATCCTTGCCGGACACGTCCTTACCGATCATGTCCACCAGCATCAGATGGTTCTGGGTGCCGCCGGAGACGATCTTGTAGCCGCGCGAAATCAACGTGGTGGCCATCGCCTGAGCGTTCTTCACCACCTGCTGCTGGTAGGTCTTGAACGCCGGCTCCAACGCTTCCTTGAAGGCCACGGCCTTGGCGGCGATGACGTGCATCAGCGGGCCGCCCTGGATGCCGGGGAACACCACCGACTGCAGCTTCTTCTCGATTTCCTCACCGGCGCCCTTGGCGATGATGAAGCCACCACGCGGACCACGCAGGGTCTTGTGGGTGGTGGAGGTGACCACATGCGCATGTTCGATCGGGTTGGGATAGACGCCCGCGGCGATCAGGCCGGCGACGTGCGCCATGTCCACGAACAGATAGGCACCTACCTTGTCGGCGATGGCGCGGAAGCGCGCCCAATCGATGACCTGCGAGTACGCGGAGAAGCCCGCCACCACCATCTTCGGCTTGTGCTCCAGCGCCAGACGCTCGACTTCGTCGTAGTCGATCAGGCCCTGCTCGTTCACGCCGTACTGGATGGCGTTGAAGATTTTGCCCGAGGCATTGACCTTGGCGCCGTGGGTGAGGTGGCCGCCGTGGGCCAGGCTCATGCCCAGGATGGTGTCGCCTGGCTGCAGCAGCGCGAAGTAAACGGCCTGGTTGGCCTGCGAGCCGCTGTGCGGCTGCACGTTGGCGTAATCGGCGCCAAACAGCTGCTTGAGGCGGTCGATGGCCAGCTTTTCAGCCACGTCCACATACTCACAACCGCCGTAGTAGCGCTTGCCCGGGTAGCCTTCGGCGTACTTGTTGGTCAGTTGGCTGCCCTGGGCTTCCATCACCATCGGGCTGGCGTAGTTTTCGCTGGCAATCAGCTCGACATGGTCTTCCTGGCGCTGGCATTCCTCGGCAATGGCCTTGGCCAACTCGGGATCGTAGGACTCGATACGGACATCACGCGGGAACATCACAGCTCCTGGTACGGGGCGAGGGAGCTGCCGATTGTAGCCCGTTCCGGCCACCGGGCTGCCCTGTATCGGTGTTAACGGATGCCGGGGCCACAACGCACCAATTCGTGACACCCATCACAAATGGTAGGTGCACCCCGAATTCGATGATCGTCGGCAGCGGATTTCCCCGGTTATTTGATTAAGGACGCGCTCTTATTCGCCGCGCGGCGTTTTCAAACACCGTAAGGAACACGCTCTGATGCCCTGCCCCGGCCGCTTCACCTCGTCCCGCCCCTCTCGTTCGTTGCCGCTGCGCCTGGGCCTGCTCGCACTGGCGTTGGCAGCGGCCACCAGCCACACCGTTTGGGCACAGTCGTCCGCCGCTGGTGCCGCACAGGCTCAAGCACCTGCCACGCTGCAGATTGCCCGCGTGACGGTGGAAGGCGTGGGCGACCACCCGGCCAGCGGCATCAGCCGCAAGGACATCGAAGCCGTTGCCAACCAGGCGTTGCGGGACATCAGCCCGTCGCTGCCGGCCGCGTTGAACTTCGAGCAGATCCAGCAGATCAGCGCGCGCATCACCCAGGCCTATCGCGACGCGGGCTTTCTGGTGTCGCTGGCCTACGTGCCGCCGCAGCAGATCGACGACAGCCAGACCTTGACCCTGAAAGTACTGGAAGGCCGCGTCGGCCGGGTACTGGTGCAGGGCAGCCAGCGGTACCGCGATGACCAGCTCAACGCCAGCAGCCTGAATCTGATCGGCCGCCCGCTGCGGCAGGCCGAACTGGAGCGCGCCCTGCTGTACGCCCGCGATCTGCCCGGTGTGTCGGTGACTTCGGTACTGCAGCCCGGCCAGAACGAGGGCGAGACCGACATCGTGCTGGTCGCCACCGACAGCGCACGCCCTTACGAAATCACCGCCGGGATGAGCAATCATGGCACCGACAGCACCGGCAAATACCGCGCAGAGCTGGGCGTGAGTGCCTTCAATGCACTCGGCGCCGGCGACGTGCTGGCCGCCAGTATCGGTTACGGGCTGGACCCGGCCGACAGCTGGCAGGCGGCCTTGTCGCTGAGCGTGCCCTTCGACGATGTGCCGGGGTTGAGCGGAATCGTCGGAGTCAGCCGCAGCGAGATGGAGGTCAACACCGGCCCGTTCGCCGCCATGCGCCTGAAAGGCCCGACCACGATGTTCTATGCCGGCGGCGACTGGAAATTCATCCAGCGCAGCGACCTGCAGCTGCAGGCATCGGCCCGCTGGATCCACGAGGATTCGGAACTGGAAGGCCTGGGTTTCCTGTTGTCGCGACATACCTTCGACGTGATTGATGCGGGCATCAGCCTGCGCCACACCGACCGCCGCTGGCGGGGCATGAACCTGGCACAGGTATCGCTGCGCAAGTCGATAAATGACGAGTCATCCCCGCAGAACTGGCTGTACACCGCGCATGCCCCCTACTTCTGGGTAAGCCGGTTGTCGCTGGCGCGCCTGCAGGCCCTGCCCGGCAGCCAGCGCCTGCTGTTGCGCGGCAACGCCCAGTTCACTGAGGACGCACTGACGCCGATGGAGCAGTTCAGCGTCGGCGGGCCCACCAGCGTGCGCGCCTATCCGCTGTCGGCGGCATTAGGCGACCGCGGCGTGCAGGCCACATTCGAATACCAGCTCAGCGCACCGGGCTTTGCCGACACGCCCTCGCCGTTCAACGGCCGTCGCTGGGGTGACCTGGTCGAAGTGAACCTGTTCTACGACTGGGGCCGCACCTCGCCGGCGCCGGACAACCGCCGTTTGGGCGTACTGCCCATCACTCTGGAAGGTGCCGGCGTCGGGCTGGGCCTGCGCCTGCCGTGGCAACCGGACCTGCGCTTGGATATGAGCGCGGCCAAGCCCACCGGCAGCTACCGCGGCAGTGATGGCCGCAGCACCCAGTACTGGGCGCGCATCAGCACCACTTTCTGAGGACCTTTGCCATGAATCGCATTTATCGACTTGTTTTCAACCATGTGCTGGGAGTGGTGCAGGTAGCGGCAGAAGTCTGCTCGACGCCACGTAATGGGCAGCACCCGACCATGCGCCTGCCCCAGCGACACGTGCTGCTGGCATTGACCGCCGCGCTGCTGCTCACCGGCAGTCTGCAAGCCACGGCGCAGACGCTGCCGGAGGGTCAGATCATCCGGTCAGGCTCGGCCACCATCAACGTCAACGGCACAGTGATGACGATCGACCAGGCCAGCCGGGCCTCGCTCATCGAATGGAACAGCTTCAACATCGGCGCCGCCAACACGGTCCAGTTCAATCTCCTGCAGGGTTCGCAGGCGACGGCGATCAACCTGGTCACGGGCAGTTTGGGCAGCCTCATCAATGGTCAACTGACGTCCAACGGCCAGGTATTCCTGATCAACCCGGCGGGCATCACGTTCAATGCGGGTTCCAGCGTGAACGTAGGGGGGCTGCTGGCCAGCACGCTGTTGCCCGGCACTCCGGGGCTGCTGGACGCCAACGGGGTTTCGCCCATCTTCCAGCTGGCCGGTGGGGGCACCAGTGCCGTGGTCAGCAACAACGGGGCTACGCTGACTGCCCTCGCCGGTGGTATCAGCCTGATTGGCGGCGCCGTGTCCAACACCGGCGTCATCTCGGCGACCAACGGCAACATCGACCTGGTCGCCGCGGGGGCTGCCACGGTCATGAATGGCGTCTCGTCCTCGGGAATGCCGCAGTTGACGCTCCTGCCGACGGCTGCCAGTACGATCGCCGGCACCGGCGTCAGCAATGCCGGTGTCCTCAACGCACGCAACATCGGCATGAACGCGCTGATGGGGCCGGGCCTGTCCAGTGTTGGCATCAACACCGGCGGAACCATCATCGCCAATGTCATCGATGCCGACGATGGTAGCCTCACCATCCGCAGCTCAAGTGCCATCCAGGTGTCCGGTGGCGAGATCAATGCCCGATCGGTCGATCTGGCGGCCACCGATGCTGTCGGACTGGCCGGCGACATCAACGCCGATGACATCGCGATCCACGCGAGCAGTGTGATGCAGACAGCCGGTGCCGTGCAGGGCACGCTGCAGCTGGGCGTGCAAGGCAGCGTGAATCTGGCGCAGGCCGGCAACCGCATCACCACCGTCGGTGGTACGGTCGGTGCTGGCCTGACGCTGGCCACCAACACCGACCTGAGCAATGGCGCTGCCTTGTCGGTCGGCGGCACCAGCACCCTCAGCGCAGGCCAAGCCGGCGCTCGCAGGGACATCACCCTGACCAACACCGGCAACCGCTTCAGCGGCGAGGTCAGTCTGAATGCCGCCAATGCCGAGCTGCACGCAGGCAACCTCATCCTGGGCAACAGCAGGCTGGACCGCGATCTCACGCTGGCGCTGAGCGGCGGGCTCGGCCAGAGCGCCGGCAGCATGCTGGATGTCGGCGGGGCCACGCGCATTACAGCCGGCACCTCGATCCAGCTGGACAACACCGACAACCAGGGTAGTGCGGTCAACCGGTTTGGTGGCGCGGTCTCGCTGCGCGGCGGCAACAGCGACATCCGCGGCACAGGCACGTTGGCATTCGCGGACCTGAATGTGGCCAGCGTGGAGGCGATCGCCGATACCGTGAAACTTCCTGTGGAGGGCCACAGCATCGGCCTGCAGTACTACCAGGGCGCCATCGAACTGGCTGGCGACACAGTGCTGGAGAGCCAGTCGGGCCAGATCTACTTCCGGGGCAGCGTCGACGGCGGTCACGCGCTGACCATCACTCGGGCCTCGATTGTCATGTTCGGTGGCAACGTGGGCAGCAACCGCGCACTGGCCAGCCTCGATACCCGCAACGGCGGGCCCCTGCACCTGAGCGGCAATATCACCGCCGATGGCGCAATCATGCTCGGAAATCTCAGTCTGTCCCCGGCCGTCCCGCGGTTGTTCAGCGTGCGCAGCAACAGCGGCAGCCTGCAGGTCGGACGCATCGACGGCAGCAACACCGGCCAGACCAGCCTGGCGCTCACCGCGCAAGGCACCCTCGATCTGCTGGGTGATGCCGGCACCCTTGCCGGCGCAGGGTTGAACAACCTGCAACTGAGCGGCGCGACAGTGAACACGAAGGCCATCCGTACCAGCGGTACGCTCGACATCACCAGCACCACCGGTTTCACCCAGGTCGGCACGCTCGACATCGGCGGCAACGCCAGCTTCACCGCAGGCAACAGCGGCGACATCGAGTTGACGAACGATGCAAACCGCTTCGGTGGCGTTGTCAGCCTGCAAGGGCGTAATGCATCTGTCACAACGGCCGGTGCATTGAAACTCGGCGACGTCACGACCGGTCAGTTGCAGGCCAATGCCCCCGGCAACCTTGAGCTGAACGGACATATCACCGCCGACGACGCCGCACTTTCCACCGGCGCACTGTTCGACAACCGCACCGGTGCCGATGCCATCCGCATCAATGGAAGTGGCAGCTGGCGCATCTACCTGGATTCACCCGACCAGGCGCATGTCTTCAACAACCTGGACAGCGGCAATACCGCCCTCTGGAACACCCCCGCCTTTACCGGCATCCCGACACCCGGCAATCGCTACGTTTTCGCCTGGCAACCCACGTTGACCTTGGGCGGCGCAACGCTGCACAAAACCTACGGCGACAGTCTGGACCTGAGCACCGCATTCACGGCAAGTGGCGTGATGGCTGGCGTTACCGGCGCCTATCGTGGCGATACGCTGGCGAACTTGTTCACCGGCACCCTCCAGCTCACCTCGGCCGGCGCGGCCGCTACTGCCAATGCATCGGCGACGCCCTACCTGATTGATGTTGTGCAGGGCACGCTTGATACCAGCGTTTCCGGCTACGCCTTGGCCCTCAACCCGGGACAACTTTTCGTTGACCGCAGGGGACTGAGCATCTCCGCCCAGAACAGCAGCAAGATCTACGGCCAAGCCGGAGGACTGAGCGGTTTCAACGGCAAGGGACTAGTCAATGGAGACACCATTTCCTCGGTCGATCTGGCGTCCAACGGCACCGCCGCCACTGCCAACGTCGGCAACTACACCATCACCNNTTCCAACGCCGATGGCACCGGACTGAGCAACTACGACATCACCTACGTTGACGGCACGCTTTCCATCGGTAAAGCCGGCCTGACCATCACTGCCGGCAACGGCAGCAAGACCTATGGCCAGAATGGCGGCTTGGGTGGTTACGCGGTGGATGGCCTGCGCAACAACGATGCGGTTTCTTCAGTCGGTCTCGACAGCAAGGGCACCGCCGCCACCGCCAATGTCGGCGACTACACCATCACCGCTTCCA
>DEOB01000004.1:180115-325865 GCA_002359895.1 Stenotrophomonas sp. UBA2629 | reverse complement strand
GGAGGGGGCCTAGGGCTCGCACGCCATGCGATTCAAAACGGGGAGGCGTTTTGTGGCCGTAGTGCGTCCCCCTCTCCCCAACCCCTCTCCCGCAAGGGGAGGGGGGCTTTAAGCCAGCATGCTTGGTGCCGGTGCCGGTGCACGGCCGGAGGGGGCATGGGCTCGCATGTCATGAGGCTCAAAACGTACCGCGTTGAATGAAGGGGGCTTGTTGATAAAGCTGGCGCTCGCCGCTTCGGGGATCATCTGTTTGATGGCTTTGAGTGTCGAACTGCAGGGTTTGTCGGCGATCTAGCGCGTAGGGGTCCCATTGCGGCAATCCTGCGTGATTGGGGTTGCCATTACGTGAGAATGCGAGCAGGGCATCACTCATGGTGCTAGCCACGTGTTGCGCCTGGGGACTGTTACCGGTGCGGGAGCCGGGTTGCTGCAGGTTGTGGAAGACCAGTGGGATATCCAGGGTGTGGAAGGCACGCAGATCAGCGGCGTCACCGCTGCGGTCGTACCAGTCCAGTTGATAGGCCCAAGTGGGAGCGCCTTGGCGTGCGCGTGCTTCGAGCTCTTCGACGGCGCCGCGCCAGGAGCGGCCGGCCGTGGTGGCGGCAAAGAAGATTTCCGACGGCGTGTAATGCGGGTACAGGCGGCGGTATTCGGCGATGACGACCGTGGGTAGCAGGTCCACGTATTGCTGGGCTTCGAGCTTGGCGGGAAGCTCGTCCCAGCTGAAGGTGTGGTTGTGCGGGTCGTTGCCGAGGAAGGCACGGGTTTCGTCGCGGGTGTTACCGATGACCATCGGGATGTCGGCCGATTGCAGCGGCGCCTGCGGCCAGAACGGATGCATCGGCAGGTTGCGTGCGTCGACTACCGGGCCAACGTAGAGGGCGCTGTTTTCCACACGGGAAGGATCACGGAGGCTGGCCGCTTCCAGCAGCTTTTCCATGGGCATGTTGCGTAGGGCGTTGGCGTCACTGAGCTTGAAGTGATCAAGGACCTGTTGCGCGCGTTGGGTAGCGGCGCGTGGTCCGGCGGCGGTGACTTGTTGACCGCTCATGGTCCAGGCTCGATGGAACAAGCCTTTGGCCGACGGCATCGCCATCAGCGTGGCGATCTTGGCGCCACCACCGGACTGCCCAAAAACGGTGATGTTGTCGGCATCGCCGCCGAATTCGGCAGCATGTTGACGTACCCAATGCAGGGCTTGGATCAGATCGAGTTGGCCGACGTTGCCGGAATCGGCGAGCGCGCCGCTGGCGAGCTGTGCCAGGTAGAGGTAACCGAACAGGTTGAGGCGGTGATTGACGGTGACGACCACCACGTCGCCGCGACGGCACAGGTTGCCGCCATTGTAGAGCGGGTCGCTGCCGGAGCCGTTGTTGTAGGCGCCGCCATGGATATAGAAGAGGATCGGCCGCTTGCGGCCATCACGCAGGGCCGGGGTCCAGACGTTGAGACGAAGGCAATCTTCGCTGCCGGGCGCCTCGCTACCGGTCTGGGGGGCGGCGGGGCCGTAGGCAAGCGCGTCGCGAATGCCGCGCCAAGGTTGCTCTGGCAGCGCGGCCTGGAAGCGGCGCGGTGCGGTGTCGGCACCGTAGGGTATGCCTCGGAAGACGTGGATGCTGCCTTCGGTCTGGCCGGCAAGGCGGCCGCCGCGGACACGGGCGATGGGAGTTGGGGCGGTGTGGATGGGGCGTGCCTGGCTGGCGAGGCTGCTGACGGCCAGGCCGGCGCCGACCGAGAGCAGGGCGGTTTGCTGCAGAAAGTGACGGCGGTCGGGGTTGCTGGGCTGGGTCATGGTTTTCGCCTGGATGCGGGGGGCGGCTTGGGGGGAGGTGGTGCGTGCCCCTCTCCCCAACCCCTCTCCCGCAGAGGGGAGAGGGGCTTTGAGCGGGTTGGTTTGAGGTGTGGGTGGTTCTGGATCTTTCCCCTCTCCCAACCCCTCTCCCACAGGGGGGTTGGGGAGAGGGGCTTCAAGTTGGAAGGTCTGGAGGTGGATGGCTCGGTTTTTTTCCCTCTCCAGCCCCTGTCTCGGAAAGGGGCTTTGAGTGCGACTGGGGTTGCGTCATTTCGGCGGTGTGGTGTTGCTTGCCATCCAGTCCAGAGCCAAACGTGGCCAAGCGGCGGCGGTCAGGCCGGCCGTGCTGCGTGTACCGAAGCCGTGTCCTCCTTGCGGAAACAGGTGCATTTCGCTGGAGATGCCGGCTGTTTGCAGCGCCTGGTAGAACAGCAGGCTGTTGCCGACCGGCACCACGTCGTCGTCGGCGGCGTGTACCAGGAAGGTTGGCGGTGTGTTGTTCCTGACCTGCGCCTGCATCGAGTAGCGCTGCAACTGCACCGCGTCAGGGGCATTGCCCAGCAGACGTTGCCGTGCCCCGCTGTGGCTGTCGGGGCCGAGCATGTCGATGACCGGGTAGATCAGCAGTTGGTAGTCGGGGCGGGCACTTTCGCGGTCGATGGCATCGGTGGCCGGGTATACCGCGCGATCAAAGCCCGTGCCCAAGCGTGCGGCAAGGTGGCCGCCGGCTGAGAAGCCGATCGCGCCGATGCGCTGCGGGTTGATGGCCCATTCGCCGGCCCGGTGGCGGATCAGCCGCAGGGCGCGCTGTGCATCGGCCAGCGCCGCTTCGCGATCATCGTGGCCCTCGCCGGGAAGGCGGTAACGAAGCACGAACAGGGTGACGCCGCCTTGTTCAACGAAGGCCGGCACCAGCGCGGTGCCTTCCTTGTCCAGCACCACCCGCTGATAGCCGCCGCCGGGAATGACCAGCAGCGCGCTTCCGTTGGGGCGGGTTGGCCGATATACGACCAGATACGGCGCGCTGACATGTTCGATGAAGCGGTCGGGCAATGTGGCATCGGTACTGCGCTCGATGATGCGTTGCGGCTGGGCGAGCGGCTTGTCCCCCGGTGCCAATCCTTGCGGCCACAGCGCAATGCGGTCGGGCGAATCTACTGATGGCTCGCCATTCGTGGCAACCAGCATTGCGGCTTGGGAGTTTGCAAAAACAGTCAGTAAATATATGAAAAACAAATATTTAATTGGATTTCGACGGCGCATGTGGGTGTTCGGCTTGAAGGGATGGCAAGACTTCTGGTGCACTGCACATTGTCAGATGACACCGGTTTACCTTATACAGCCAGCCATGGCACTGTCGATTGGCAGTGCAACAAAGATCACGAGGAGAACCACTTGAGCAACGACCCAGGCAGCCAGCACCCGGCCGATTCCGGACTGGACACCATTGCCCGCAGTTTTGTGGAAGCGCGCCGCCAGGGACGTTCGCTTCCGGATTTTCCCGGCACGATCCCGGACGATCTGCTAACCGCTTATCGCGTGCAGGACCTAGCAATCAGCCAGTGGGACGACACGGTGGTGGGCTGGAAAGTGGGCTATATCGCTGCCGAGCGTCGCGACGACAGCGGCGATGAGCGCCTGCTGGGCCCGATTTTCAAGCGCAATCTTTGGAATGCTACCGGTGCCATCGTGGACATTCCGGTGTTTTCCGATGCCGGGGGCTTTGCCGCGGTGGAAGCGGAATACGTGTTGCAGCTGGAGGCCGACGCACCGGCCGACAAGCTGGAATGGAGCCCGGAAGAAGCCGAGGCCCTGCCGGCGCGGCTGTTCATTGGTGTTGAAGTGGCCAGCAGCCCGTTGGCGACCATCAACATCCTGGGCCCGCGCGTAGTGGTGGCTGATTTCGGCAACAACAACGGCCTGGTGCTGGGTGTTGAAATCCCGGATTGGGCCCAGCGCGATGAGCCGGATCTGCGCGCGCAGACCGAGATCGATGGTGAAGTCGTCGGCACCGGCGGTGCCACGCATCTGCCGGGCGGGCTGCGGGCTGCGTATGCGTTTGCCCTGTCGCGATCGGCCAAGCGCGGCCGGCCGTTGAAGAAGGGCGACCTGATTGCCACCGGCAATGCCACCGGCATCCACGACATCCGCGTGGGCCAACAGGCATTGATTCGCTTCGCCGGTTGCGGCGAAATTTCCTGCAAAGCCGTGCCGGCCGGGTAACACCGTGGCATGACCGATCACGCGCGGGAGGGCGCAATGGTTACTCGACGAGGATTTCTCACGACCAGCCTGGGTGCGCTTGCCGCGCCGATGCTGGCGGCCTGCTCGGCAGGTAGCAAAGGCATGGCGGGCGGTAGCCAGTTGCTGACCGCAAGCGACGTACATGTGGCGGACTATCCGACGGTCACTGCGGTGAAGTGGATAGGCCAGCAGTTGCAGGAACGCACCGGCGGACGCCTGCGGTTGAACCAATACCACTCCGGTCAGCTTGGCCGTGAGTCCGAGGCGATCGACATGGCGCGCTTCGGTGCCATCGACATCACCCGTGTGTATTCCGGTGCGCTGAACAATGCGTTTCCGCTCACCCGTGCTCTGTGCCTGCCGTATGTGTTCGACTCGGTGGCGCATATGCGCCGCGCGCTTGATGGCGGCGTTGCCGATGCGGTGCTGCAGGGCTTTGAGAGCCGCGACCTGGTAGGCCTTGCGGTCTACGACTCGGGCGCGCGCAGCTTCTACAACACCAAGCATCCAATTGTTGAACCGAAAGACCTGCACGGCCTGAAGCTGCGCGTGGCCAGCTCGGACATCTTCCTGCAGCTGATGCGCATGTTCGGTGCCAACCCGACGCCGATGTCGCTGGGCGACACGTTCTCCGGCATGGAGACGCACATGATCGACGGCGCCGAAAACAACATGCGCAGTTTCCATTCCAGCCGTCATTTCGAGGCCGCGCACTACTGGTCCGAGAGCCAGCACTCGTATGCGCCGGACATCCTGCTGATGTCACGCCGCAGCTTGGATGCGCTGAGCCCGGCCGACCGACAACTGCTGCTGCAGCTGGCACGCCAGTCGGTGCAGGTGATGCGTACCGAATGGGATGCGTCGGAAAACAAGGCGCGCGACGCGGTGTTGGCAGCGGGCGTGAAAGCCAATGCCGTGGACATGCCGGCCTTCCGCGAGGCAGCGGCACCGTTGCTGCGTGAGTACCTGAAGCAGGCGGACATCGCCGCGCTGCACCGTCGCATCCGCGACTTCGCCTGAGGACGCCGCACCGATGTCTGATACGAACGAAAACACGGTAACGACGGGCTTCCAGCGTGTGCTGGAAAAACTTGCCGATATCGTCATCCACATCGCCGTGGTAGCCCTGTTGGGCTTGGTGGTGGTGCAGGGCTGGCAGGTGTTTGCCCGCTATGTGATCAACGATTCGCCCAGCTGGACCGAGCCGGTGACGCTGCTGCTGTTGAGCACGGCGATGAGCATGGGCGCGGCGGCGGGCGTCTACACAAACCGCCACTTCGGCTTTTTTCTGTTGGCCGACTACATCAACCCGGCAATCAAGCGCGGGATTGATGTGCTGGTGCCGCTGATCGTCGCCACGATAGGAGGCTTCATCGCGGCCTGGGGCTGGGTGTTGTGGATGGACGGCATTCACATCAAAACCGCAGGCGCCAATCTGCCGCAGAGCGTGAACTACCTGCCGTTGAGTATCGGTGGTGCGCTGATGGCGGTGTTCGCATTGAACCGCATGGTGTTGGCCCTGCAGGCCAGTGCTGGCCACGCCGACACCGACGCTGAAGGGGACCGTTGAGCCATGGGTATCGCACTACTTTTTGCTGTGTTTGGCGTGCTGTTGCTGATGGGTGTGCCGGTGGCCTATGCCTTGGCCGCCGCATCGCTGGCGACGTTGTTGTATCTGGATCTGCCCAGCATCGTGCTGGTGCAGCAGATTTCCGCCGGCACCGGTTCGGCCTCGCTGATCGCCATTCCGCTTTTCATCTTCGCCGGTGAAATCATGATGCGCGGGGGTATTTCCGAACGCCTGATTTCGTTGGCGTCATCGTTGGTGGGGCGCATGCGGGGGGGTCTTGGCCAGGTATCGATCCTGTCGTCGCTGTTTTTCGGTGGCGTGTCCGGCTCGGCCATTGCCGACGTGTCGGCGGTGGGTGGCACGATGATTCCGCAGATGGTCAAGCGCGGTTACGACCGTGATTTCGCGGTCAACGTCAGCATCACCGCCGCGTTGGTGGCGTTGCTGGTGCCGCCGTCGCATAACCTGATTCTGTTCTCGGCAGCGGCCGGTGGTGGTCTGTCCATCGCGGACCTGTTTGCTGCGGGTATCGTGCCGGCATTGCTGATGACGGTGGTATTGATGATCACCGGCTACATCGTTGCGCGCCGTCGTGGCTATGGCGTGGAGGCGTTCCCCGGCATGCGTGCGGTGCTGCTGCGCCTGATCGCGGCATTGCCGGGCTTGGGCCTGGTGGGGTTGATCTTCTTCGGCATCCGCGCCGGTATCTTCACCGCAGTGGAATCGGCCGCCATTGCGGTGGTGTATGCGCTGCTGGTGACCACGGTGTTATACCGGCAGCTGCGGGTGAAGGAGTTCATGGCCACGGTGGTGCATGCCGCGCGCAGCACCGGCGTGATTCTGTTTGTGATTGCCACTGCTGCGGTGTTCGGTTGGCTGCTGGCTTACCTGCAGGTGCCGTCGGCGGCGGTGGATTTTCTGCAGTCATTCGCGCACAGCAAGTACATGGTGCTGCTGATGATCGTGGTGATGCTGCTGTTGCTGGGCACCTTCATGGATCTGGCGCCGATGATCCTGATCTGCACGCCGATCTTCCTGCCGGTGGCCAAGGCTTACGGCATTGACCCCATCCACTTTGGCTTGGTGCTGGTGCTGACCGGTGGCCTGGGCCTGGTGACGCCGCCGGTGGGCTCGGTGCTGTTCATCGGTACGGCCATCGGCAAGATCACCGTGGCCGAGAGCATGAAGTCGATCTGGCCGTTCTGGCTGGCGGGCTTGGCAGTGCTGCTGGTGGTGGCGTTTTTCCCGGAAATGTCGCTGTGGCTGCCGGCGCTGCTGCGCAGCTGATGAACTTGTAAGGGGCCGGCAGCCATGCGCGGATTGCCGGCCCCGGATATCCCCGCTGCGCTTGCCACGGGCTGCGATCCGCCAGCAGCGGCACGCCGTTCAGATGCAAAGCACCGGCTGCCATCACAATGGCGCGGTCAGCTGTTCCTACGTAAAGCCGTCGTTGCATGCCATCGGCAACGGCCCGGTACACTCCGCCACATCCGCTACCGCGCTCGGGACTGAGCGCGGACCGATAGAATGACCGCACTGAACGGTTTCAAGGACATGCCCTTGCGCAGCAAGAAGACCGATATCGACCCTACGTCCCGCAACCTGGGGCGTCCCGCCACGATCAACGATATCGCGCGGTTGTCCGGTGTCTCCAAGAAAACGGTGTCACGCATCATCAACAACTCACCGTTGGTGCGTAAAGACACCCGCGAAAAAGTCGAGACCTTGATGCGCGAGGTGGGCTACACGCCCGACCCGCTGGCGCGCGGCTTGGCATTCCGTCGTTCGTTTCTGATCGGCATGGTCTACGACAACCCCACCGCGCAGTACGTGGTGGATATGCAGAACGGCGCGCTGGATGCCCTGCGTGGTTCCACCTTCGAGCTGGTGGTGCACCCCTGCGACACGCGCAGCCCCGGCTACATCGAGGGCGTGAAGCGCTTTGTGCAGCAGCAGAAGCTGCATGGCGTAATCCTGGTGCCGCGTGCGTCCGAAGACCAGGCGCTGGCCGACATGCTGGAAGAAATCGGCTGCCGCTTCACCCGCATCGCCTCGCTGCCGCTGGATGAAACCTCGCAGATGGTGATCACCCACGACCGCGATGGTGCGGCCGAGGCGGCGGACTATCTGCTGTCGCTGGGCCACCGCGATATCGCTCTGATCACCGGCCCCTCGGCCTACCGGTCGGCGCATGAGCGCACCGCAGGTTTCATCGAGGCGCTGCACAACCGGGGCATCGAGCTGCCGCCGGCACGCATCATCGAGGCCGGTTACACCTTTGAATCGGGTGTGGCCGCTGCCGAGAAGCTGCTGCTGGGCAAGCAGCGGCCGACCGCCATCTTCACCGGTAACGATGAAATGGCGGCTGGCGTCTACAAGGTGGCCATGCGCGCGGGTATCAGCATTCCCCGCGAATTGTCGGTGGTGGGATACGACGACAGCCCGTTGGCCTCGCGTCTGTGGCCGTCGCTGACCTCGGTGCGGCGCAATACCCGTGACACCGGCCGCACCGCGGCAGCCATGCTGATCCAGCCCGAAGGCAAGAACGCCATGCCGATGGCCAGCGTGCGCCCGCACCTGATTGTCCGCGACTCCTGCCAGCCGCCGCAGGATTGAGCTACCCAAATGTTTGTTCCATAAAGGAAACGAATCTTTTTGCGGCGCAAAATGACACCGGTTTCCATAAGGGCTAGAATCACCCCGAACCTGCCTCGGAGCCCAACTCCCGGGGCACCCGGCCACACCGGCGGCGGCCGCGGAAATGCAGCCACCGCAAACCTTCCGGCCTTATTGCCGGTTGCAAACCACGAACCACCGCTCAGGGAGAGGAACACCATGACGAATCCATTCAGTCTCGAAGGCAAGGTCGCACTGGTAACCGGTGCCAATACCGGTTTGGGCCAAGGCATCGCGCTGGCGCTGGCCGCCGCAGGTGCGGATATCGCAGGTGCGGGCATCGTCCCGGCCGAGGAGACCGCCGAGAAAGTCCGTGCGCTGGGCCGCCGCTTTCTCAATATCGAAGCCAACCTGATCAGCATCGAGCCGGTTGACCGCGTGGTGGCCGAGACCATCGCCGGCCTTGGCCGCGTGGACATTCTGGTCAACAACGCAGGCTTGATTCGTCGTGCCGATGCGGTGGACTTCAGCGAGAAGGATTGGGACGACGTGATGAACGTCAACATCAAATCGGCGTTCTTCATGAGCCAGGCCATGGGCCGGCATTTCATTGCCCAAGGCAGCGGCAAGATCATCAACATCGCCTCGATGCTGTCCTTCCAGGGCGGCGTGCGTGTGCCGTCCTACACCGCGTCCAAGAGCGGCATTGCCGGCATCACCCGCCTGCTGGCCAACGAATGGGCCGGCAAGGGCGTGACCATCAACGCGATTGCGCCGGGCTACATGGCCACCGACAACACCGCGCAGCTGCGTGCGGACGAAGACCGCAACAAGGCCATCCTGGATCGCATCCCGGCCGGTCGCTGGGGCAAGCCGGAAGACCTGGGCGGCACGGCGGTGTTCCTGGCATCGAGTGCGTCCGATTACGTCAACGGCGCGATCATTCCGGTGGATGGCGGCTGGTTGGCGCGCTGAGGGTTGGGTGTTGAAGGCTGAAAGCTGAAAGCGCCCTCNNCCCCTACCCCTCTCCCGCAGGCGGGAGAGGGGGGTGCAACAGCACATGGCAAAAGCCAAAGCGAAGCAAGGGCAAGAGCCAAAGCCCAAGCAAAGGCCCAAGCAAAGGCCCAAGCAACAGCAACAGCTAGGGCAGCAGCAACAGCAGCAGCCAGAGCAACAGCCAGAGCAACAGCAGCAGCCAGAGCAACAGCAGCAGCCAGAGCAACAGCAGCAGCCAGAGCAACAGCAGCAGCCAGAGCAATAGCAGCTGGCTGCACAGATTTCCCTTCTCCTGCTTGCGGGAGAAGGTGCCCCGAAGGGGCGGATGAGGGGAAGCTTCCATTCCCTTTCATCAACAACCCCGTTTCCCTATCAAGAGAGTCATGCAATGAAAATCGCTTTGATGCAGGAGTTCAGCCAGGCCGCCAAGAACCCGGTGGTGCTGGAACAGCTCAACACCGTGGCTGCCGCGCAGGGCCATGACGTGTTCAACGTCGGCATGGACGGTGACAACGACCACCGCCTCACCTACATCCACCTGGGTATCTGCGCCTCGTTGTTGCTCAATTCCAAGGCGGTGGATTTTGTTGTCGCCGGCTGCGGTACCGGCCAGGGCGCGATGATGTCGCTCAATGCATGGCCGGGCGTGTACTGCGGTTACTGCATCGAGCCGACTGATGCGTTCCTGTTTGCACAGGTCAACAGCGGCAATGCGCTGGCGCTTCCGTTTGCCAAGGGCTTTGGCTGGGGCGCGGAAATCAACATCCGCTATATCTTCGAGAAGGCGTTTGCCGGTGAGCGCGGCCAGGGGTATCCGGCTGAACGCAAGGAATCGCAGATGGCCAATGCCGGCATTCTGGCGCAGGTGAAGCAGGGTGCATCGAAGGACTTCGTTGAAGGCCTGAAGTCGATCGACCCGGAGCTGGTGAAGCAGGCTGTGGGTGGCGAGCGCTTCCAGAAGGCGTTCTTCGACAACGCACAGGACGCGGACATCGTGGCCTACGTCAAGGGCGTGCTGGGCAAGTAAGCCTGCGCACTGCCGCACCGCCCCCACGGGCAGACAAGGGCGCCGTTTGGCGCCCTTGTTGTCTGCGCGGCTGCATCACTTTGCAAATGCGCGCCGGCTTCACCCATGTGCAATCCCTGTCTTCCGGAGTTCCGATGAAACACTTCGCTCTGTGGCTGGTGGCCTTGTCCACGCTGGCCGGTATCGCCTCCGCGGCTGAGCCCGCGCACCGTGTCTTCATTGCCGCCGATTCCACCGCGGCCAGTTACGGCCCGGAACGTGCACCGCAGGCGGGCTGGGGGCAGGCGTTGCAGAGCTGGTTGGATCCGGCGCAGTGGCAGGTACGCAACCACGCCATCGGTGGTCGCAGCACGCGCAGCTTCATCACTGAAGGGCGGTTGGATGAAATCGCCAAAGAACTGCATGCCGGCGATGTGCTGCTGATCCAGTTCGGCCACAACGATGCAAAGTTTGAAGACGCCACGCGCTATGCCGAAGCGGACGGCGACTACGCGCGGTTTCTGTCGCGCTACATTGCGGTGGCGCGCGACAAGGGCGCCACGCCGGTACTGATCACGCCGGTAGCAAGACTGCTGTATGACTTTGGCGCGTTGCTGGATACGCACGGCCGGTACACGTTGGCGATGCAGCGCGTGGCGCGCGAGCAGAACGTGGCATTGATTGATTTGAATGCCAGCTCTACTGCGTGGATACGCGCGCTGGGCGAGCAGGGCGCCAGGCCGTACTTCATGTTTGTGCCCGAGCAGAACAAAGCCGACGGCACCCACTTCAGCATGGCCGGGGCCACGGCTGTCGCGTGTCTGGTGATGCGCGGCTGGGTGGACGTGCGGCCGCAGATGAAGGCCGAGTTGAAGCGTGACATCGACTGCGGCGCGATCACCGCACCCGTGGCAACCAACCTGCCGATATCGCCAACCGCAGCGGTGCCGCGATCCCAGGCCACTACGCAGCTGCAGAACGCACACGGCTCGCAGGTGATCCGCGAACAGGGCATCGGCCGCGAACAACCCGGCCCGCATGGCGGTGCGGGGCCGACCACGGCTTATTCGTTCTTCGCTGACGTGGGCGACCTGCCGTTCGTGCTGCGCAAGCGCGTGCTGCACAAAGGTGCCGGCATTGGTCTGCATCCGCAGCACAAGGACGAGATCTATTACATCGTCAGCGGTCGTGGCCTGTATGTGCTGGATGGCAGGCCGTACGAGGTGGGCCCCGGCCATGCATTGCTGACGCGCAGAGGCAGCACCCACGCCCTGCAGCAACACGGCGACGAGGACCTGGTAGTGCTGTTGGCCTACCCCTCCGCGCCCTCGCCAGGCCAGCGGCCAGCACCGGAAACCGGCGGTCCGGGCAGGCGCTGACCGGCCCGTGTTGACACCGCTCCACGCCGCCTGCAATGTGCCGCGCATGGGGCCCGAACGGTATTGATCCCGACGCTGCGGGACAGCGTCGAGAGCAGCGCCTGCTCGGACAGGGGACGTTGGACATGCAGGAACGTCGACTCTGCTGTGCTGCCTGGGTGAGCAGTAATGGATTGATCTGATTTTCCACAGGGAGGACGCATGAACAAGTTCACGGCGGTTGTCGTTCCGCTGCTGCTGGCCATTGCCCCGCAGGCAGCGCAGGCGCAGTCGATATCGGAGGGCTGGACCCGCTACCGCGCCAAGCAGACGCAGGCGACGGCTGCACCGGCTCAACCGGTTGCCGCAACGCAGGCCGGTGCCTCACCGGCAGCAACGCAGGCGCCGGCGCAGGCCACGCAGTACGCGCAGGCCCCTGCCACGCAATGGTCGGCACCGGCCAGGCGCGAGGAGCCGCGCGGTGGTTTCTTTGTCGGCGTACAGGGCGGTGCGGGTTGGGTGATCGAAGATGTCGATCAGCGCGTGATAGCGGCCAACGCCGGCTACCGGTGGCAGGCCGGCGAATTCACCCAGGTAGGTATTGAAGTGGCCACCGGCCGCCTGCAGGACACCGAGTGGCAGGGCTTCGAGGTTCCGAGCCTGCGCTTCTCCAGCGTGGGCGCCAATGCACGTTTCAGCTTTGGCCCGGACAGCGCATGGTTTGGCGTGGTCCGTGGCGGCTACTGGTATGCGGAGTCGGATGACTGGTTTGGCGACGGTGGCAACATCGACGGTGGCTATACCGGCGTGGGCATTGGTGTTGACATCAACCGCCACTTCAACCTGCAGCTGATGTACACCGCCTACCTGTACTCCAACCCGTATTACTACTATGACGACAGCGACCGGGTGAACCGCGCCGACGTGCTGACGCTGGGCGGCGAAGTCCGCTTCTGAGCGGATGTGACGATGGGATATGCAGGGCGGAGCCATGCTCCGCCGCTGCAGTGCGTGATGGCGCGCGCGTGCGTTCGCGCTACGGCGATGCTGCCGTGTCGTGAGATGCGCGGCTAGGCGCCGCCCACGGCTCCTTCTCCAGGCGTGCGGCCAGGTAGTCGATCAATGCCTGCACGCGCGCTGGCCGGTGCAGGCCGGGCGGGGTGATGATGCTCAACGCCAGCGGTTCGACTTTCCAGTCGTCCATCACTGCTTCCAACGTGCCATCGCGCAGTTGTTCCCACACCAGAAATTCCGGCTGCAATGCCAGCCCAAGCCCGGCACGCAATGCGGCGTCGAACACTTCGGCATTGTTGGCCTGCAGTTGGCGCGGCACGGTCTGTGCGAACTCACCGTGGCGGCTGTGTGCGAAACGCCAGGTATTGCCGCTGCGCGTGTAGCTGTATTGAAAGCCACGGTGCTTGGCCAGTTCGCGTGGATGGGTTGGCCGCCCGTGCTGCGCGAAGTACGCCGGAGCGCCCACCAGCAGAATGTGCACCTGGCATAAGCGGCGCGCGCGCAGGCTGGAGTCGGCCAAGGTGGAAATACGCAGCGCCATGTCGAAGCGCTCGCCCACCATGTCGGCCATCTGGTCGCTGAGCTGCACGTCCAGCTCCACATCCGGGTGCGCCTGCATGAATGCCGGTAGCAGCGGAGCCAACCGCGACACGCCGAACGACATCGGCGCCGCCATCCGGATCAATCCACGCAGTGCGGTTGAACGGTCGGCGATTTCGGCTTCCACCGCCTCGCCTTCACCAAGGATGCGTGCGGCGCGCGCCAGCGCGGCCTCACCGGCACTGGTCAGCGACATGCGCCGCGAGGTGCGGTGGAACAACGAGGTGCCGATGCGGGTCTCCAGCCGGGTGATGGCCTTGGACACGGTGGCCTGCGACAGCTGCAGCTCTTCGGCGGCGCGGGCGAAGGAGCCGGCTTCGGCCACTTTGGCGAAGATGGCCCAGGCTTCCAGATCGGGGAGGCGGTTCATGGCGGCAGCTGGCGTGAAGTGGGGTGATCATGTCACAAATGGAATGGATGATTTTCCATTGGTTCTATTCTCATGGTGCCGGGGCCTGCCTAGACTTCACCCATCGAAACCACACACCCGCAGGAGAACGCCATGATTGAACGTCGCCCATTTGCCAGCCTTGGTGGAGCCAATCACGGTTGGCTGGATGCCAAGCATCACTTCTCGTTTGCCGAATACCACGACCCCAAGCGCATGCATTGGGGCGCGATGCGGGTCTGGAATGACGACACCATCCAGCCCGGCACCGGCTTCCCGCCGCACCCGCATGCGGAGATGGAGATCATCACCTATGTGCGCGAGGGCGCCATCACCCACCAGGACGACCAGGGCAACAAGGGCCGTACCGAAGCGGGCGATGTGCAGGTGATGAGTGTCGGCAGCGGCATCCGTCACGCCGAGTACAACCGCGAGCCCGGCATCACCCGCATTTTCCAGATCTGGATCTTCCCGGATGAGCGCGGTGGTCAGCCGTCGTGGGGCACCAAGCCCTTCCCCAAGGGTGAGCGCTCGGGCCGTTTCGTGACGCTGGCCAGCGGCATGCAGGGCGATGACGACGCGCTGCCCATCCGCGCCAATGCCCGTGTGCTGGGCGCCTCGCTCAAGGCCGGCGAAACCACCGAGTACCGGTTCACCGACAGCACCCGCCACGGCTACCTGGTACCCAACATCGGCAAGGTGGAAGTGGATGGCGTGACCCTGGAGGCGCGTGACGGTGCCGCCATCACCGGCGTGGAGAGCATCCACATCCGCGCGCTGGAAGACACCGAGCTGGTGCTGGTGGATACGGCGGCGTGATGTGTATGCGCTAGCGAAGAGGCAATGAAGAAAGGGCGCAGGTGACTGCGCCCTTTGCTTTCGTGCGCTTACTTCTTTTTGCGTGGTGCGCTTTTGCGCTTGGCGGGCGCGCGGACGGTTTCAGCGTTGCTGCCACTGAGCTGTTCCATCCACGTCAGCACATCAACGTAAGCGATGAAGTGCTGCAGATAGTCCGGTGAGATGTCCTGCATCAGTGCCATCGCGCGATAGGTGAGCACACTGGAGTTGAGCGGGCCGGCATCTTCGGGCAACGAATCCAGGCATTGCCGCAGCAGGCTTTCGATGCGGATGCGGCTCCACAGTTGTTGAAACTCATCCAGCACCGGCATCAACGCTGCATCGCCTGTGTCGTTGGCATCGTTGTTTTGTGTGGCCGCGCTGCCGGCGCCCTGCAGGGGCAGCGAATACTGAAGCGGCTCGGCGTTCAACAGCTCCAGCAGTGATTTCAGCGGATTTGCAGCGTCGTCGTTGCGGGCCGCAACCGGCGCATGCTTCGCCACCACGTCGGCATAGGCATCGGCCAGTAGCGACAGCCGTGCATCCAACTGCTCGCGCACACGCCCGTCATGCCGCTGCGCGCGCTTGGCGAGCGCACGCATCAGGCCAAAGCGCAGCGGATCAACGCGGTCGGCGCCTTGTTCGCACCACGCATCCAAGCGTGATTGTGCGTTGGCGACGTTACTTGGCATCGGCCGTGCCATCTTGTTGCGGGCGCGGGATGGGCGCGATTTCGACGCGGCGATTCCTGGCGCGGCCAGCTTCGTCGTCGTTGGAGCTCACCGGCTGCTCTGCACCAAACGCGGCGGCGAATACCGACGATGCCGGCACGCCATCGGCGATCAAGGTGCGGGTCACGGTGAGCGCGCGCGCGGCAGACAACTCCAGGTTATCGGCAAAGCGCGCGTTGGCCACACGCACCGGCTGGTTGTCGGTGAAGCCGCTGACCATCAGGATCTCTTCGCGTGCATGCAGGTAATCGCGCAGCGGGGCGGCGATGCTCTGCAGCAGCTGCCGGCCTTCCGGCTGCAGCTGGTCGGAGTTGAGCGCGAACAACACGCTGCCGCTGATGCCGATGCGGCCATTGATGACGGTGACGCGGCCTGCAGCCAGCGGTGCGGCCAATGCCTGCTCCAGTGTCTTGAGCTTGGCGGTCTGCTCCTGGCGCTGCTTCACTTCCTCGTCCAGACGGTTGTGCAGCAACAGCTGGATGCCGATGACGCTGGCCAGGATCAGCACGAACGCACCCAACAACACCGACATCAGATCGCCGAATGCCGCCCAGGTGGTTGCAGTGGATTCGGCGTCGAACTCGATCTCGTCACTCATGCGCTGCCGGCTCCGTTGCCGTCGCGGGTGAGCGCAAGCTGCTGCAGCTCACCGATGATCTGCTTCTGCGAGAGCATGCTCAGGTCGATCACTTCACGCGCCTGCGCAACGTAGTACGCCAGCTGCTCGTCGCTGCGCGACAGCGATTTGTCCAGCGCGGTTTCGATCAGCTGCAGGCGCGCGTTCAATGCACCGGTGGATTCGCCAAACACCTGCACCGCACCGCCGAAGGCTTCGCCCAGGCTGGCCACTTCCACCGCGCTGCTGGTGACGTGGGCAGCGGCGTTGTCGAGCTTGCCGGTTTCGGTTTCGATCTGCGTGCTGAAGCGGCTGCCGACACGTTCCAGCAGATCGGCCGAGGTGCTGACCAAGGCATCCACAGCGGTGCGTTGCTCGGTGGAAGCGTGGTTGACCGCGCTGAGCAGGGTTTCCAGCGTGGACAGCAGGTGGCTGCGTTCTTCCAGCATGGCGGTGTCGCGCACCATGCTGTCGGACAGCTTCTGACGAAGCTCGGCCACCACTTCGGCGGCGGCGCGCGGTGCTTCCGAGGCAGTCTGCACCAGGCGCGAAATCTCGCTGATGGTGTCGCGTGCCTGTGCCTGCGACTGCTCGCTCATGGCCTGTGTGGTTTGTGCCAGCGTGTCGCAGATCTGCTGCTGACGCAGCGCGACCTGCTCGCCATTGCGCTGCCAACTGGCATCCAAAGCGCCGACCATGGCGGTGAGCGCCTGCGACCAATTATCCAGACGCTGTGCGTCATTGCTGGCAAAGGCCGACTGCAACTCGCCCTGCGACTGCTGCAAAGCGCCAAGCAGCGAGCGCGAATGGCTTTCAAAGCTGGACGAGGCGGTGACCAATGCCTGCTCGTTACGTTGCGCCAAGGCATCGTGTGCGTTGTGCTGCTGCGCGAGCGCATCGCGCCATGCATCGGCGGTGTGGCGCGTGTTGTCTTCCATGCGCGTGCTGACGCTATCGAGCAGGCTTGCCGAGCGTTGCTCAAATGTCTGGGTGAACTGCTGCAGTGCCTGCTGCAGGTCGCCGGTAAGTGCGCTGTTGCCGCGCTGCTGCTCTGCCAATGCAGCGCTCCAGCTTTCGCTGGCAGCGGTAGCGGCGCCCCGCACGGATGTGTTGATGCCGTCCAATTGCTTCTGCACCGCAGTGTCGATGGCGGCGTGCAGCGCGTTGGACTTTTCCGACAAGCCGCTCATGGTGGCATCGACCACCGGTTGCAGTGCTGCACCCACGGCGTTGGCCTGCTGGGCGATGCCGTCCTGCATGGATTGCTGCAGCGATGCGGCCAGCTGCGTGTAAGCGGCTTCGGTACGTTGGTGGAATTCCTGTTGACCGTTCTGCAGGCGTTCGTTGTTGCTGAGCTGCTGCTGTTCGAGGCTGCTCATCATCGCCTGCAGGCGATCGACCAACGTCGGCATCAACGCATTCTGTTCCTGCAGCAGGCGGAAGGTTTCATTACGCTGGAACGCCTGCGAATGCGCGCGCAGGTGAGTGGCGATACCGGCATCGAGTTCCTGCACGGCCTGGCTGCGCTCGCGGCGGAACAGCGCCGACAGCAGGCCGAGTGCGGCGGATGAGGCCACACCGGCAATCGAGGTGCCGAACGCAAAGCCCAAGCCCTTGACCGGCGCGGCCAATGAGCTGCGGATGGCGTCCAGGTCGGTCGCGCTTTCCAATGCCAAGCCGGTGCCGCGCAGCGTGGCCATCATGCCCAGCAGCGTGCCGAGCATGCCCAGCAACACCAGCAGGCCGACCAGGTACGGCGTCAGTGCCGGTGCCGGCAGGCCGACGCGTTCGCCCTGTACGCGCAGCCGCACGGCGTTGCGCAGACTGGGATTCAAGCGCGACAGCCAACCGTCGAGGTTGTCGCTGCCTTCGTTGATGGCCGGCAGTGCCTGCCGCAATGTGCCGGTGGCCTGACGGTACCGGAACAGCTCCACCGCACCGACCAAGTAACAAGCGGCAATGACCGAGGCCACTACCGCCGCCAGCGGATGGGTGCCGGCGTAGCCCACGCCAATCCAACAGACGGCCAACAGGCCAACAAGGAAAACAACGACAGCGACGGAGTTCTTGAGCATGAGCGTTGGGTTACCGGGTACGCAGGGCTGCGAGCAGACCTTCGATGGGATGGAAGCGGACATCCAGTTCGGCCAGCAGCGCGGTGCGCAGGTCCTGGCGGAAGGTGGCCAGCCAGGGGCTGGTGGATGCCGTGGGGTTTTCCGACGCAACGGCATCGGCGGGGGTTACAACAGTGCTGCCATGCAGGCGCTCGAAATGCAGGCCGAGCAGGGCAGGCACGTTGGAAAGCAGGGCGTGTTCGCGCGGGCTGAGTGTGGCCTCCATCACCGCGTCCACTTCGGCCAGCTGTGCTTTGGTCTCGGACTGGCGGGCCAGCATGTCGCGCAGGCGGCCGCGCAGTTTGCCGGTGGCGATCTGCATGGAGCGCTGCTGCTTGAGGCAATGCTGGCGGTACGGGGCAAACTCGGCCTGTGCGGCGGTATCAGCCACGGGCGCGTTGCGGGGTGGGGACATGTCGATGTCGGCATGGATGGCGTCGCTCAACATGGCGCGGACGCGGGCGCACTCGGTGTCCTGTGCCGCATCGAAAGCAGCGCCTTCCGGCGGCGCAGGCGCGCGGTTGTCCAAGGCACGCGACAGGGTGATGGCGCGGTTCCAGTCGAACCACTGCGCCAACCGCTCGGGCACGTCTGGCGCTGTGCGCGAGACGGCATCGTCCTTGAAACGGGCCAGCAGGCGAATGAACGCCGGGCCCAGGACGGGCGCCCGTTGGATAGCTTTCGCCATGTGTTCTGACTGAAAAATCAGCATTTTACATGGCGACGGGGGTCGCGCTCCGGCAACAGCATTCAGCCAGGTAAAGGGGCGGCTTGATAAATGTCGTTGTTGATAATGATTATTATTCGTAAAATGTATCGCATCAGCCGCTGCTTTAGCGCAGTCAGCCAACAGTTGTGTCCATCAGTAGGTTGATACCGTGTCCTTGCCTCGGAATTTTGCCGGCATCCGCCCGGCGCTGTTGTCCATGGCCGTCGCCATGGCGCTGTCCCCCATCACCGTGTCTGCTGCCGCGCCCGAGACGGGCGAAGCTGCCGCCGATGCGACGCGCACGCTGGATGCCGTGCATGTGAACGCCTACCGCACCACGGCGCATGCCTCCAGCGCGACCAAGACCGACACTGCGATCGCCGAGACCGCACAGTCGGTTTCGGTCATCGCCCGCGAGGAGCTGGACGCCCGTGGCGTGCAGAACCTCAACGAGGCCATGCGTTATGTGGCCGGTGTGACGCTGGAAAGCAGCGGTATCGACAACCGCGTCGATGACTTCCGCATCCGTGGCTTCGATGCAGGCAGTTGGTCGAACAACGTCACCGTCGATGGCATGCGCGCGCCGCAGGGCAGCCAGTGGAACCGCACCATGGTCGACAGCTGGAACCTGGACCGGGTGGAAGTGCTCAAGGGCCCGTCGGCGGTGATGTACGGCCAGGTCGCTCCCGGTGGCATGGTCAACCAGGTCAGCAAGACGCCCACCCCGGACCAGCAGCAGGTGCTGCGCCTGGGTATCGATGGCAACGGCCAATACAACACGGCCTTCGACGTGGGCACCGGCACCGATGACAACCGCCATCTGTTGCGTCTGGTCGGCCTGTACCGCGATGGTGAAACGCAGATCGACCACACCGAACAGAAGCACTGGTTCCTGGCCCCGAGCTACACCTTCCAGATCGCAGAGCGCACGCGCCTGACCCTGCTGGGCCTGTACCAGAAGGATGACGGCGGCTCGACCTACCAGTTCCTGCCGATGGACGGCACGCTGGTGGCCACGCCTTATGGCCGCATGAAGAACACCACCTTCATCGGCGAGCCCAACTGGAATACCTACGACCGCACCATCTGGACTGCCGGCTACCTGTTCGAGCACAGCTTCAACAGCAACTGGACGTTGAGCCAGAGTGCCCGCCATACCGATGTCCAGTCGCTGTTCCGCACGGTGGTGACCAACGGTGGCCTCAACGCCGACGGTCGCACGCAGAAGCGCCGCGCCACCTGGGGCGAGGGCGATTCCAAGGGCGATACGGTGGATACCCGCCTGATCGGCAAGTTCAGCACCGGCGCGGCCGAGCACACGCTGCTGGTGGGTGTGGACTGGCAGAAAGCCGACTGGACCGGTGCGCGCGGTGCGATGGTCAACCCGGCCGACATCGACATCTTCAACCCGGTGTATACGAACTATGTACCGGTGACGACCAGCATCAGTTACTCCGGCGGCATCAACCGGCAGACCGGCGTGTATCTGCAGGACCAGATCGTGCTGGACAAATGGCGGCTGACCTTCGGCGGCCGTTATGACTGGACCAAGGACGACACCTGGACCCGCAGCTACACCGTGGCCACCAACCGCCATGGCGCGGTGGTGCCGACGCGTATCAAGGACGAGGCATTCACCGGCAACGTCGGCCTGCTGTATGTCGCCGACAACGGTTTTACGCCGTACATCAGCTACGCCGAATCGTTCCAGCCCTCCGGAACCAACACCAACATGAGTTACACGCTGTCGCCGTTCGACCCGATCACCGGCAAGCAGTGGGAGGGCGGCATCAAGTATCAGCCGGCCTCGTTTGATGGCCTGGTGACGTTGTCCGGTTACGACCTGCGCCAGCAGAACATCCTCACTAACGATCCGGACACCACACACAACAACTGCGGTTCAAATGGCGCCAGCCAGTGCCAGGTGCAGGACGGCGAAGGCCGTGTGCGCGGCGTTGAACTGGAAGGCCGCATCACGCCGCTGCAGGGCTTCAGCGTGATTGGTGCCGCCAGCTGGATGGATTCGGAAGTCACCCAAAGCAACAACGGCTACACCGGCAAGCAGCTGGCGATGGTGCCGGACTGGACCGCAGCGCTGTGGGCCGACTACACCTTCCAGGTGGGTGGGCTGGAAGGCCTGAGTCTTGCCGCAGGCGTGCGCTACAACGGAGAAAGCTATGGCGACAGCGCCAATCTGTATCTGATTCCGTCGTACACGTTGTGGGATGCGGCACTGCGTTACGACGTCGGCAGTCATGGCGCCGTGGGCACGCAGTTCGCGCTCAATGTCAGCAACCTCACCGACAAGCGCTTCGTTTCCACCTGCGGTGGTGTGTCCTCGTGCTACTTCGGCACCGGCCGCACGGTCACCGCGACCGCACGCTTCACCTGGTAACGCCCATCGCTGCCGCCGGTACGCCGGCGGCAGCCTATCGCCAGCCTTTGAGCCAGACCCCATGAAAATCCCTCTTCGACGCGATGGTGTCGTGCCATGAACCTGCTGTTGGCGGTTTTTGCGACCAGCGCCTGCACGCTGGCGGCGCTGCTGTTGTATCTGGCCTCACCACAGCAGCAACTGCGTGCCGCAGGGCCGTGGCCGGCGCGACATCGCGGGTGGCCGGGCACGCTGCTTTCGCTGGCGGCGCTGTGTGCGATGTGGCGGCTGTTGGCACCGCTTGAGGCGGTGACGGCGTGGCTCGTACTGCTGATGTTCGTGTGGTCGCTGGCGCCCTTTCTGGGCGCGTGGCGTGCCCGCGTGCGCGCGGGGAAGAGCGCATGAGTACGCTGCGCGTGCGGCTGGAGAGTCGCCATTGGTTCGGCAAAACCTGCGCGGGTGTGGTGCTGGGTTTTGGGCTTGCCCTGGCGTTGTCGGGGCTGTTCGCATGGCTGGGCCCCGATGGCATTCATGCCGGTGGTGGCAAGAACCAGTTCAACATGTGGTTGATGGCGCCGATCTGGGCCACCGTGCTGTCTTTCGTCTATCTGTTCCGCAGCAGCCTGCGTGCCTGGCTGTGGTTGGGCGCGGCCAATGTACTGGCATTCGCACTGCTGGCATTGGCCCGCTGGGTGATGGCATGAGGGCGCTGGCATGAAGATCGGCAGCGACATCATCAAGGTCTACAAGGATGTGCACATCTGGATCGGCATCGTCAGCGGGCTGATGTTGTTCATCGCCTTCTATGCCGGCTCCATCACCATGTTCGAGAAGCCGCTGGAGCGCTGGGCGACACCGCCGTCAACGTTGGCGGCGGCGCCGTCACTTCAGCAGGCCGATGCGTTGGTTGAAGCGGTGCTGGCCGAGCACCCCAAAGCGGCTGCGCGCTACTTCATCTCGGTCAAGCCCGGTGCCGATCAACCGGCGCGGGTGTATTGGCAGGAGCGCACGCAGGGGCGCCGGCAGTTCAAGGAATTCGGCGCCAGCTTTGACCAGCACGGCAAGCTGCAGGTGGAGCAGACACGTAAAGCGCCAGTGGCGCAGCTGGTGGACACGCTGCACCAGTGGGTGGGATTGCCGTTCGCCGATGCGATATCGCGGCCCATCATGGGTGCAGTGGCGCTGGCGTACGCGGTGGCGCTGATCTCGGGCCTGATCGTGCTGCTACCGACGCTGACCAAGGACATGTTTGCGTTGCGCATCGGCAAGAACATCAAACGCATGTGGCTGGACGCGCACAACGCGCTGGGCTTGTTCAGCCTGCCGTTCCATCTGGTGATCGCGTTGACCAGCGTGGTGTTTGCGTTCCACGACCAGTTCTATGACGCGCAGGATGCGGCGGTATATCCCCAGGGCATCCAGTGGGGTGGCGAACAACACGACGCACCGCCGGTTGGCGCGACTGTGCTGCCGGCCACCGAGCTGTTGCGTCGTGTGCAGGTGCAGTTGCCGGGCTTTGAGGTATACGGCTTTGGTTTCCAGCAGAAAGAAGGCCATGTTGAAGCGACGGTCACCGGCTTGGACATCCGCCATGGCACGCGTGCGCGCACCTACGCCAGCACCCATCTGGATCCCTACAGCGGCCACGTGGATCCGCATGACCTGCCGGGCCACATGGATGGCTGGAACGGCTCGGTCAATGCGTTCTTTGCCCTGCATTTCGGCAGCTTTGGCGGCAACCCGGTGCGCTGGTTGTACCTGCTGATGGGGCTGGCAGGCGCGGCGTTGTTCTACACCGGCAACCTGTTGTGGGTGGAGTCGCGCCGGCGTAAGCGAAAAGGCCCTGAAACACCGGCGCAGAAGCGCTCCGGCTGGGTGCTGGGGTGTCTGACGGTCGGTGTGTCGATGGGTTGCGTGGCCGGCATATCCGCCACGCTTGCGGCCACCAAATGGCTGCCGGCGTTGGTGGTTGATCTGAAGGCGTGGCACACCGGCATCTACTACGCGGTGTTTGTGGCGGCGATCGCATGGGCGTTTCTGCGGGGCGCGTCGCGAGGTGCGGTGGAACTGCTGTGGGCCAGCGCGTTGTTCACGCTGGCGATTCCGCTGTCGAGCCTGGCCGGCCTAGGGGGCATGGGCGGCGCATGGAGCCATGCGGGCAGTTGGCCGGTGGATGTCACCGCATTGCTGTCGGTGCCGGTGATGCTGTACATCGCCCGTCGCACGCGGCTGCGCATGCAACACGGTCATACCGACAGCATCTGGGCGCAGCGAACCGCCGCTCCGGTGACGGCTGCCTGAGCTCAGTGGCATGGCCCGCGTGCGGGCCGTGGTCGCTTCAGGTCGTGCCGAAGAATCACATCACGCGCGACATGCAGCGGCGCTTGCGTGCTGCATGCGCTGGCCAAGCTTTCATCTTGCGTGGCGCTTGAGTAATTCCAGCAGCACTTCGGCTTCCTGTGCGCGCTTGTCCGGGTTCTTTTCGGCGACGATGTGGTCGCTTAGGTGGCCGGCCATCACTTCCAGCATCAGCCCATGCATGGCGCCCTTGGCGGCGGCAATCTGCACCAGCACCGCATCGCAGTCATCACCGGCTTCCAGTGCCTGCTCCAATGCAGCGACCTGGCCGGCGATGCGTCGTACGCGGGTCAGCAGCTTTTTCCTGTCACGTTGGATATGTGCCATGGCGTGGATGATATACCCTATGGGGGTATATGAGAAAGCAGCCATGACAGCACTCCAAGCCCTTGCCCAATCCCGCCGGCACAGCCACGTGTTCAACGATGGCAATCCGCTGGCCGAAAAGAACACCCGCCGTGCCATGGCGTTGACCGTGGTGATGATGGTGGTGGAGATCAGCGGCGGCTGGTGGTTCAACTCGATGGCGGTGCTGGCCGATGGCTGGCATATGAGCTCGCACGCGCTGGCGTTGGGGTTGGCGGCGTTTGCCTATGCCTGCGCGCGCCGTTACCGCGATGACCCGCGGTTTGCCTTCGGCACCTGGAAGATAGAGATCCTGGCCGGGTTCACCAGCGCCATTCTCCTGCTGGGTGTGGCGGCGATCATGGCGTTTGAATCCATCGTGCGCATGTTCAGACCCAGCCCCATCCATTACGAACAGGCCATCGCCATTGCCGTGGTTGGCCTTGCGGTGAACCTGTTGTGCGCGTGGTGGCTGCGTGACCAGCACCACCATCATCATGGTCATGAGCACGGTCACGCTGCGCATCACCATCACCATCACCACGATCTGAACCAGCGCTCGGCCTATCTGCACGTGCTTGCCGATGCCGCCACCTCGGTGCTGGCCATCGTTGCTCTGCTGGGCGGCCTGTACTTCAACGCCTCCTGGCTGGACCCGCTGATGGGCATCGTGGGCGCCGTGCTGGTGTCGGTATGGGCCTGGGGCCTGATCCGGCAGACCGGGCGCGTGCTGCTGGATGCGGAAATGGATGCGCCGGTGGTGGCTGAGATACGCGAGGCGGTGGAGCAGGGCGAGGTGGCGGCGTGGATCAGCGACCTGCACGTGTGGCAGGTGGGACGCGGCCGCTTTGCCTGCGCGATGGAGGTAGTGACCGCACCGGGCGTGGAGGCGGAGGTGTTCCGTCGCGCGCTGTCGGTGCACGAAGAAATCGTGCATGTGACGGTGGAAGTCGTCGCTTCACCCTAAGTTGCGTGTTGCGGGTTAGCTGCCCGCGATCAGAAAAAAGCCGCCTTTCGGCGGCTCTTCAATGGCGGGAATCGGGATGAATCAGACGTCGCCACCGTCAGCCCATCCTTCGCCGGTGCCGCGCTGGTAGATGTGGTCCCCGCCCTGCACGTCACCGGCGGGCAGGTGATCCTGTGTGGCCAGGCGCGCGTAGATCGGGGTGAAGTCCGGCGCGGTGGCAGCCATCAGCTGATCAAAACCATCAATGACGAAGTAGCTCTTCTGGAAGGTGTCGATGCGGTAGCGGGTGCGCATGATGCGCTCCAGATCAAAGCCAATCCGGTTGGGTGCAGGCGATTCCAGCGAGTACAGCGATTCGCCCTTGGACGAAACGATGCCGGCGCCATAGATGCGCAGGCCGTCGGCGGTGTTGATCAGGCCGAACTCCACCGTGTACCAGTACAGGCGGGTGAGGTTCTGCAGCGCGTCAGGGCCGATGGCATGGGCCTTGACCCCGCCACGGCCGTAAGCGGCCATGTAGTCGGCAAATACCGGGTTCATCAGCAACGGCACATGGCCGAACAGGTCGTGGAAGAGGTCCGGCTCGGCGATGTAATCAATCTGGTCGGGGCGGCGGATCCACCACGTCACGGGGAAACGGCGGTTGGCCAGGTGGTCGAAGAAATCGAGCTCCGGCAGCAGGCCTTCCACGCCCACCAGCGTCCAGCCGGTGGCGGCGCCCAGCACTTCATTGAGCTGGTCGAAGCGCGGAATCATGTGCTCGCTCATGCCCATCTCGTCCTGCGCATCCAGGAACTCCTGACAGGCACGGCCCACCAACAACTCGCGCTGGCGCTGGTACAGCGTGCTCCAGGTGGCATGGTCGTCGGCGCTGTAGCCGTCCCACGGCTGCTCCACCACGGCCGTGGTATAGACCGGCACATACCCCTTGTCGGTCTGTTGGTGTTCAACACGGCGTGGGTTGGCGTCCATGGCGGCAACTCTGTAAGGCAATAGATGCGCCCATGGTAGGAAGCCTGCCGCGCAACAGGTTTGCGAAATTGCACTGACAGCCCGTTGTGGCGCAATATTGTTGCGTCAATTCAATGTTGCGGAGCAACAAAGATGGCCTCAGTGAATCTGGACCGCACGGATCTGCGGCTTCTTGCCGATATCCAGCAGCACGGCCGCGCCACCAATGCCGAATTGGCGGCGCGGGTGAATCTGTCGCCCTCGGCCTGTCTGCGGCGCGTGCAGCGCTTGGAGGCTGAAGGGGTGATTGCCGGATATGGCGCACGGCTGGAGCCACGCGCCATCGGCTTGGGACTGCAGGCTTTCGTGCGGGTGCAGCTGTCAAAGCACGGGCAGGCGGCCATCGACCATTTCGTGGATGCGGTGCAACTGTGGGACGAAGTGGTGGCCTGCCACGCGCTCACTGGCGACATGGACTATCTGCTGCAGATCTACGTGCGCGACCTAGACCACTTTTCCGCGTTTCTGTTGGACAAGCTGCTCAACGCCTCGGGCGTGGCCGACGTCAATTCCAGCTTCGTACTGCGCACGGTGAAGGAGTTCCGCGCGCTGCCGTTGTCGCAGTTGGGGCGTTAAGGGAGCGATGTTTACTGTGCTCCAGCCGCTCTCCCGCATGACGGGAGAGGGGTTGGGGTGAGGGCGCTTTGTGCTTCAGCCTGTGGGAGCGGCGTAAGCCGCGAAGCCGCCAATCTGAAACGGTACCTGCTTCGCGGCTTACGCCGCTCCCACAAAGAGATGCTGCGGCCCTGTTGTTGATCGTCAACGCGCTGGTGCGCTGCAGTCCTTGACCACGCCACGCAGCTTTTCGATGCGGCTGCGGCTGTCCTGGCAACGCTGATGCGCTTCGGCCTGGGCGGCGTTGGTACGGGCTTCGGCAGTGCGCACGGCGGTGGTGCGCGCCTGCTGCAGGCGTGCAACGCCGGCGCGGATCTGCGGCATCGCGGCCATCGCGGCCTTCTCACCTTCCAGAATCGCGCGGCCACGCTGTTCAAAATCGGCGGCGCCAATGTCCAGCACGGCCGGGCGGATCACCACGTCGGCACGGCCCAATTCCTGCTCGCCCAGGCGCTGGCCCATGATGGTGATGGACTGGTTCACCGCGCCCAGCAGGCCGTTCGGGCGCTGGCCGCTGGCACGGCTGGAGATGTCCACCGCGATGACGAACTCGGCGCCGAGCTGGCGCGCCGCGTCCACCGGCACCGGGCTGACCACACCGCCGTCCACATAGGTTTTGCCGCCGATGCTCACCGGCTCGAACACGCCGGGGATGGAGCTGGACGCACGCACCGCCTGGCCGACATTGCCGCGCACGAACACTGCTCGATCACCGGTTTCCAGCTGCGTGGCGACGGCTGCAAACGGCTTGCGCAGCTGCTCGGCGGGTTTGTTGCCGACCTGCGTGTTGACGTAGTCCTGCAGCTTCTGGCCTTGGATCAGGCCACCGGAGAACAGGCGCAGGTCGCGGATGCTGGCTTCATCCAGCGCGACCGCCTTCTGCTGCATGTCGAATGCGTTCATGCCGCTGGCATACAACGCGCCCACCACGCTGCCGGCGCTGGTGCCTGACACCACCACCGGCTCGAAGCCGTTGGCCTCCAGCATCTTGATCACACCGATATGCGCAAAACCTTTGGCCGCACCGCCGCCCAGCGCCACACCGATCTTCACCGGCTTGACCGGCGTTACCGTGCGGGCGGGCTGCGGCGCGGTGGGCTTGGTGTTGTCGCCGCCACAGGCTGCCAGCAGACCGAACAGAGACAGAGACAGCAGCAGGCGGGCGTTACGCGGTTTCATGATGAATGGGTGCGTGGAAAGGGCGCCAGCATAGCGCTTTGCGTGTTGCCGCCGGTGTGTGGCGGCGGTGGTCGTTTAGGCAGGGCTGCGAAAGGTGCATTTGTGCCCGGAAGGGCTTGCGCTGCGCGGCCGGGGCGATGAGTGAAATGCGTAGGTAAACCCGTGTGGCGGCCGTCGGTGTGGGTTTGCAGTAGAGCAGCGGCTGCGGACTGCAGGTGTGGGACGGCGGTTGAGGGGTTGAGACGACAGTTGCGTGGCGTCAGTCACACGAACCGCTGTAGTGGAGCCAGGCAGCGTATTCGGGCCATCACCGCGCAGGCGGGGATCGCTCTTTGCGCTCCTTTTGCAGCGGCTGTGTGGCTTGTTGGGACTGAGCCAGGGCCAGCCCAAAGGCCAAAGCCAGCGCAACGCCAAAAATCAAACGGCAGGCGCTGAGCGCCTGCCGTCTTTAGGCAATCATTCACTTGCCGGGCCCACTCAGAACTTGTTGTCTCCATCCAGCAGCCGGCCCAGGCCGCCCAGTACCGAGCCTTCGCCGCGGCTTTGGCCACCGCCCTGCGGGGCGGCGGCGAACATGCGGCCGGCCAGGCGCGAGAACGGCAGCGATTGCAGCCACACCTTGCCCGGCCCGGTGAGGGTGGCCAGGAACACGCCTTCGCCGCCGAAGAACATGCTCTTCAGGCCGGCCACGCGGCGCACGTCCATGTCCACGCCGGCGTGGTAGGCGACCACGCAGCCGGTGTCCACGTCGATGCGCTCGCCTGCGGCCAACTCGCGCTCCACCACGCAACCGCCGGCATGCACGAACACCCAGCCGTCGCCCTCAAGCTTCTGCATGATGAAACCCTCGCCGCCGAACAGGCCGGTCATCACCTTGCGCTGGAACTGCACGCCAATCTGCACGCCGCGTGCGCCGGCCAGGAAGCTGTCCTTCTGGCAGACCAGCTTGCCGCCATGCTCGTCCAGCTTCATCGCCAGCACCGTGCCCGGGTACGGTGCGGCGAAGGCGACCTTGGCCTTGCCGCTGCCGGTATGGGTGTAGACGGTGGCAAACAGGCTTTCGCCGGTGATCACGCGCTTGCCGGCCGACATCAGCTTGTCCATGAAGCCGCCGCTCTGGCCGCCATGTGAGCCGTCGCCGAATACGGTTTCCATCTGTACCGCCGAATCCTTGAACATCAGTGCCCCGGCCTCGGCAATGGCGCTCTCGCCGGGGTCCAGTTCAATCTCCACGAACTGCATTTCGTGGCCGACGATCTTGAAGTCGATGTCGTCGGCCCGGTTGCGGCTGCCACCGACCGGCGGCGGCATTGGTGGCGGCGCGTTCTGTCCGCCGAATTCGGGGACCTGGGCCACCGACAGCCAGCCCTGCATGCCGTCTCGCCATGCCATGGCCTGGCGGTTGGCCTGGGCGTATTGTCGGGCTGCGGCCTCATCCATTGGGCCAACGCGGTCGGCCTTGCCGGGGACATGGAAATACCATTGGGTCATGGCGTGTTGCCTGCAGCGGGAAAAGGGACCCAAGTCTATGCGCGGACAGGGCCGCCGCACCCCTGACAACCGTCATGTGGATGAATACCTGAACGATTGCGATACGAATGTTGTACTGCAACAATCCCGTGCTAGGCGCAGTTCCCCATCCTCCCAAACAGGCCCGTCTCGCCATGTCCCCGACCCGTCTCGTCCGCCGCCCTTCGCCGGTGGCGCATCCGCTGTTTGTCGCTCTTGCCGCCCTGCTGCCGCTGTCTGCGATGGCGCAGGAGGCAACCTCCGCACAGAAGGAAGCCGCCACGCTGGACGCCGTGAAGGTCACGGCCGCCCGCAAGGTGGAAAACATCCAGGACGTGCCGGTATCCATCAGCACTGTCAGCGGTGAAAAGCTCGACGCGCTGGCCTCCGGCGGCACCGACATCCGCTACCTGTCCGGCCGCGTGCCCAGCCTGAACATCGAGTCCTCGTTCGGCCGTGCGTTTCCGCGCTTCTACATCCGTGGCTACGGCAACACCGATTTCCGTCTGAACACCTCCCAGCCGGTGTCGCTGGTGTACGACGATGTGGTGCAGGAAAACCCGATCCTGAAGGGCTTCCCGATCTTTGACGTGGACCAGGTGGAAGTGCTGCGTGGTCCGCAGGGGTCCCTGTTTGGCCGCAACACCCCGGCTGGCGTGGTCAAGTTCGACTCGGTGCGCCCGACCCAGGAGTTCGACGGCTACGCCAAGGTCGGCTACGGCAGTGACAACCTGTGGAACGTGGAGGCCGCTGTGGGTGGCGCGCTCAGTGCGCGCTGGTCGGCCCGCGTGTCGGCCCTGTATCAGCGCCGCGACGATTGGGTGAAGAACACCGGTCCGGGCCCGAACGATGGGCTGGAAGGCTATGACGAATCGGCCGTGCGCGTGCAGTTCCTGTACGAAGGCGACAACTTTGAAGCGCTGCTGGGTGCGCACAGCCGCCACCTCAACGGCACCGCGCGTCTGTTCCGCGGCAACATCTTCAAGAAGGGCAGCAACAGCTTTGTTCCGGGCTTTGATGAGAACAAGGTTTCCATCGACGGCTTGAACCATTCCGAGCTGGACAGCAGCGGCGCCAACGCGCGTTTGAGCTGGGACTTCGGCAACGTGAAGCTGTCGTCCATCACCGGTTACGAAACCGTGGACACCTTCAGCGTCGGCGACATCGATGGCACTTCCGGCCCGTACTTCACCGCCGATGTGCCGTTCGCTTCGGAAACGGCCGACGGCATCCCCAACCATTCGCAATGGACGCAGGAACTGCGCCTTGAGTCGCTCAGCGACGGCCCGTTGAACTGGCAGGCCGGCCTGTTCTATTTCAAGGAAGACTACGACGTTGACAGCGTCAGCTACGACTCCACCAACGGCAGCAAGCAGGACGGCTTCCAGCGCATCAACCAGACCAACGATGCGTGGGCGGTATTCGGCGGCGCAACCTACCAGGCCACCGACAAGCTGGAGCTGCGTGCAGGCGTGCGCTACACCGTCGACAAGAAGGACCTGAAGGTCAAGGACTACTGGAACACCGGCTTCTCGCCGTGCGTGCTGTCGGCCAAATGCGACCTGGCCGGTCTGCTCGCAGCGCAGCAGGCCGCGTTCGCGCGCGGTGATGCGGTGGACCCGTACCTGTCGGCCTCGACCAAGGACAAGAAGTTCAACTGGGATGCATCGGCCACCTACGCGGTCAACGACGATGTGAACGTCTATGGCCGCGTCGCCACCGGCTTCCGTGGCAGCTCCATCCAGTCGGCCGGCGCATTCAACGACAAGACCGTGGCCGAGCCGGAGACCGTGTTGTCGTTTGAAGTCGGCGTCAAAGCGGATTTCTGGGACAACCGCGCGCGCTTGAACGCCAGCGTCTACCACTACCGCGTCAAGGACCAGCAGCTGACCGCCGTGGGCGGTTCGGGCGGCAACGCCAACATCCTGCTCAACGCCGATAAGAGCGTGGGCAAGGGTGTCGAGCTGGATCTGCAGGCTTACCTCACCGACAACCTGCTGGTCACGCTGGGCAGCGGCTACAACAAGACCGAGATCAAGGATGCCGACCTCAGCGTTGCCGCCTGCATCTCCTGCACCGTGACCAACCCGCTGGATGGCAACGGCAAGGTGTTGATCAACGGCAACTCATTGCCGCAGGCACCGGAGTGGACCCACAACATGACCGCGCGCTGGTCGCTGCCGTTGGCCGATGGTGCGCAGCTGTATGTGTTCACCGACTGGGTCTACCGCAGCGAGGTGAATTTCTTCCTGTATGAGTCCAAGGAATTCACCGGCAAGTCGCTGTTGGAAGGTGGCCTGCGCGTGGGTTACCAGTGGAACGATGGTGACTACGATGTGGCGCTGTATGGCCGCAACATCACCAACCAGATCCGCGCCACCGGCGGTATCGACTTCAACAACCTCACCGGCTTCATCAACGAGCCGCGTCTGTGGGGTGCGGAGTTCAAGGTGCGCTTCTGATCGCTGCAGGCATCGCAACGTGAAACACGAAGGGCGCGGATTTCGCGCCCTTCGTGTATCTGTCGTACGGTGAGCCGAGCGCTGAATTCAATCCGCGTCTGCTTCGTGCAACGCGTGGTGCAGCACGTCGAGCAGCTGCTCGTTGTCGTCCTGCCGCTGCTCCCAATACATGATGCCGCCGAGTCCGTGCTGCTTCACATAGGCGGCTTTGATCGCCAGCGAACGCGGATTGTCATAGCTGACCATGCGGCGCTCCTTGGGATTCCACAACCACGGCACCTGCGCTTCTTCGTCCCAGTGTTGCTGCCACTGCGGATTGTTCAACCGGGTATGGACGATATCGCGCCACGAGATGAAGCCACCTTCGCTGCTGAACTTCTGGAAGCGGCCGTTGTTGGCAGTCCCCACATCACCAAACGTGCGGCCGTAGAACGGCACGCCGACGTTGATTTTGTTGGCCGGTACGCCGGCATCCAGGAAGTACTTCACTGCGGCCTCGGTGGTGCGTCCATTGGCGGTGTCTAGCGATGAACGCGACAGACCGGAATGATGACCGGTGGTCTTGGTCAGGCTGCCGTAGAAGTCGTAGGTCATCAGGTTGATCCAGTCCAGCGACTGCGCGATGCGCGGCAGTTCCAGGCCTTCCGCAGCGCGACCTTCGGCAGCGGCGATGGTCAGCAGGTAGTGGCGCTCGCCGCCGCCTTCGACATCCAGCTGCGCACGCATCTGTTCCAGCAACACGGTGAAATTGCGGCGGTCATCCGGGCTGTGACTGATGCCGGCATCGCCGAGGGTGGGGTATTCCCAATCGATATCCAGGCCATCGAGCTTGAACTGGTGCATCAGCGCGATGCTGCTGTCGATGAAGCGCTTGCGTGCGGCATCACTGGCCGCGGCTTCGGAAAAATTGCCCGCTTCCCAACCGCCGATGGACAGCACGATCTGCAGCGACGGGTTGTCCGCGCGCTTGGCCACCACCGCATGCAGCCGCGCCGGGTCCACAAACGCCGGCAGGTACACGCTGCCATCGGGCTGCACGTGCGCGAAGGCGAAGTTCACCACGTCCAGCTTGTTGGCTGACAGCTGCAGCGGTGCGGCGCTGTCCATCACATAACCGATCACACGCGGCGATTGCGCCTGCGTTGTAGCGGCGCACAGGAAAAAGAAAGCAGCGAGCAGGCCGCGCAGAGTGGAACGTGGATGAAGAAACGTCATGGGATCCCCCTTCAAGAAGAGCCCGGACTGTAACCGGCTCAGCGCCTGCAGGCCCACAGAAGTGACGTTGGAAACCATCGCGATGCTGCGTTGCGACGCTGTTGCTGCGATAGCGTGCATCGCAGCAACACATCCGGCCGTGCCCGATTACCGCGCTTCGGGAATATCCGAGGTCAACGCGGCGGTTTCGGCAGCGCAGTCGCGTGGCATCGGCAGGTTCTGCGCGCGCACACGCTGAAGCTCACGACGGGCCTGCAGCAGGTCTGCCGCAAATTCCGGGTTGTCGTGCAGGCGTGCCACCGCAGCGGCGCCCATGAACTGCCCCTGCTTCACGTCGCTATACCAATGCACATTGCACACCAGCCGGCTGTGGCCGTAGTTGCGGCCACGTTCCATCAGCGCGGTTGCGTGGTCCGGTGCGATTTCCGAAAGGATCAACGCCCACGCCCAGCCAATGGCGGTATGTCCGGACGGATAAGAGCCGTTTTCACGCAGCTTGGTTTCGTCGTCCGGCGTGCAGGTGGGCGCGTTGTTCACCGTGAACGGGCGCGGCCGTTTGTAGTGGTTTTTAGCCGCTTTGGTGGCGGCGCTGGCGTCGATGCGGGTGCGTTCCAGCAGGCGGTACAACGCCGGTGTCTGTGACGCGCTCACCGGCACGCCCAGCGCACAGCTGAGCTGTTGGGCGCCTGCCGGGAAGCTCAGGTCGGCATCGGTATGGGCCTGCTGGAAGCGCGCGCTGCCCTGCATGGTGATGGCCTGGCGGGCGACGGCTTCATCCAGCTGCGCCCAGGCCGAGCCGGGCGCCGGTGGTGCGGGGCTCAGGCTCAGGCTGTCGGGGATGGCGTCACCCTGGAGGTAACCGCTGATGCCGCTGGCGTCTTTATGGGGGGCCGAAGGTGTGGATGGCGTGCTTGAGCAGGCAGCCAGGGCGGCGGCCAGCACGAACGCTGCGCCAGCGCGCAGCGGGGATACGAAAAGAGACATTGAACGACAGACGATGGGTGGAACGGGTCCGCATCATCGCACCAAGCGCGGTGGTGGCAGAAGTGAACGCGGTACTCCCTGCCAGCGGGCGTACAGCTGGTTGCGCCATCACACCGTGCTGGCCACCCAGGCGGTCAGCCGCCCGGCTTGTTCACGCACTTCAACCGGCCCACCGAACACCTCCGACAGCGGGCCGGCCTGCAGCAGGGCTTCACGGCTGCCGTCGGCAACGATGCGGCCGCCCTTCATCAGCACCACGCGTGCAATTTCCGGAATCACTTCTTCGATGTGGTGGGTGACCAGCACCAGGGTGATGCCCTGTTGAGCCAGGTGTTGCATGGTGTCGACCAGATGCTGGCGGGAGATCAGGTCCAGCCCGGTGGAGGGCTCGTCCAGCAGCAGGGCCTTGGGCTGGTTGACCAGGGCGCGGGCGATCAGCACGCGGCGGGTTTCCCCCGCTGACAGTTCGGCATAACTGCGGCCCAGCAGGGGCAGGGCGCGGGCCAGTGCCAACGCTTCGCGCGCGCGCAGGCGCATGGCGTCGGTGACATCACGATGGGCCGGCACCACAAAGCTGGCGAAAAAGCCGGTGATGACGGCTTCTTCCACGCTCAGCCCGGGCATGTCCGACAGATTGCTGGAAAGGTCGCCGGTGACGATGCCCAGCTGCGAGCGCAGCCGGTCCACCTGCCAGCGGGTCTGCCCCAGCACCTGCACCGGTGCCGGGCCCTCGGTACGCGCCAGCGGGTACAGCTCACGCGTGATCAGCTTGATGAATGAGGATTTGCCGCAGCCGTTGGGGCCAAGAATGGCGGTGTGCTGGCCCTGTTCGATGCGCAGGCTGAGCTCATGCAGCACGCGCACCTGGCCGCGGATGACGCAGGCGTGATTCAGCTCGATCAGGGGTGCCGCGAGGGCGGCTGGTGCAATGGTCATTCAGGTGTAAAGCCGCAGATGAAAGGTAGCTGAGAGTTCGACCAACGGACGAGCCGCCAGCGGATGAAGTTTGCCGCGACAGGCCCCATCATGTGTAGCACTGGTTTCATTTGGCACTGACCTGCCCGGAGTACTGCAATGTCCGATGCACTGCTTGCGTTTCTCACTGGTGGCATCGCCGGCCTGGGCTGGTGGGGCATGCTGGCGGTGCTGCTGGTGTTCACCCAGCTCACCATTTTTGCGGTGACGCTGTACCTGCACCGCAGCCAGGCGCATCGCGGGGTGGATTTCCACCCGCTCATCTCGCATTTTTTCCGCTTCTGGGTGTGGCTAACCACCTCGATGATCACCCGCGAGTGGGTGGCCATCCATCGCAAGCACCACGCCAAGGTGGAGACCGAAGAAGACCCGCACAGCCCGGTGACCAAGGGCATCGGCCAGGTGTTCTGGCGCGGCGTGGAGCTGTACCGCGAAGCGCGCGCACAGCGGGCCGACATGGAGCAGTACGGGCGCGGTGCACCGGAGGATTGGATCGAGCGGCACGTGTATACCCCGCATGCCAACCTGGGCCCGGTGCTGCTGTTTGTGGTCAACACGGTGTTGTTTGGCCTGCCGGGCATTGCGCTCTGGGCGATCCAGATGGCGTGGATTCCGTTCTGGGCGGCCGGTGTTGTCAACGGCTTGGGGCATTGGTGGGGCTATCGCAATTTTGAATCGGCCGACACCTCGACCAACCTCACCCCGTGGGCGTTCTGGATTGGTGGCGAAGAGCTGCACAACAACCACCATGCTTTCCCCAGCTCGGCACGCTTCTCGATGCGACGCTTCGAGTTTGATATCGGTTGGCAGGCCATCCGTTTGCTGCAGGCGTTGCGCCTGGCCAAGGTGCTGCGCGTGGCACCGAGCATGGACATCCGCCCCAACATCACCGTGCCCGATGCGGAGACGCTCAAAGCGCTGTTGTCGCATCGCTTCCAGGCCATGACCGATTACCAGCGCAACGTGTTCGCCCCGGCGTTGAAAGAGGAGGCCGCTGCTGCTGGCGCCAAGCTGCGCAAGCTGCTGCCCCGGCGCATGCGCAAAGGCCTGGTCAACGATGGCCGCTGGCTCAAGCCGGCGTGTCGCGAACAGTTGCACGAATGGGTGCAGCAACGCCCGCGCATTCAACAGTTGGTTGAACACCGCGCGCGCTTGTCCGCGCTGCTGGAAGCGCGCAGCCACGACGCGGCCGAACGCCTGCGCCAACTGCAGCAGTGGTGCCATGACGCCGAGGCCAGCGGCAGTGCCGCATTGCAGGCCTACGCGGCACGGTTGAAAGGCTATTCGCTCAGCGCGGCATGAAGTACGCGCGGCTTTTCATCGGCATGCTGGCGGCGCTGTCGTTGCCGGCGATGGCGCAGGTACAGGACACCCGCCAGTACCTGCAGCGCATGGACAGCAATGGCGACGGCCGGGTAAGCCCGGACGAATACCTGCAGTGGATGCTCTATGCGTTCGACCGCATGGACCGCAACGGCAACGGCGTGCTTGAGCCGGACGAACAACCTGGCGGGCGCGGCAAGCCGATCACCCGCGACGAACAACGGCAGGTGATTCTGGCCCGCTTCGCACGGCAGGACGCCGATGCTGATGGCTACCTGAGCGCGCGCGAGTTGATGGCACCGCCGCGTTGAGCCAGTGCGCGTCATTCGCAGCTGTGGCTGGCGAAGCGCATCATCGATCATTCTCCAGACGGTGCTGGTGGCGGCTTCAGCGCCGCATGCCCACACAGCGCTGCAAACCGGGAACCCGCAATGCCTGAACTGCCCGAAGTAGAAACCACCCGCCGTGGTCTTGAGCCGCATCTGCAGGGCCGCCGCATCCATGGCGTGATCCTGCGCCGGCCCGATCTGCGTTGGCCGATTCCCGCTGAGGTTGAACAGCTGTTGCCGGGGCAACGTATCGAAGCCATCCGCCGCCGCGCCAAGTACCTGTTGCTGGATACCGACATCGGCAGCGCGCTGCTGCACCTGGGCATGTCCGGCAGCCTGCGGGTGCTGCCGGGCGACACGCCGGTGCGCGCACACGACCATGTGGATATCAGCCTGGAAGACGGCCGCCTGCTGCGCTTCAATGATCCGCGCCGCTTCGGCAGCCTGTTGTGGCAGCCGGCCGGGGAAACCCACGAATTGCTGCGTGAGCTGGGCCCGGAGCCGCTGGACGATGCGTTCGATGGTGACTACCTGTTCCAGCGCAGCCGCGGCCGCAGCGCGCCGGTAAAAACATTCCTGATGGACCAGCGCATCGTGGTTGGCGTGGGCAACATCTACGCGGCCGAAAGCCTGTTCATGGCTGGCATCAATCCGCTGCGCGAGGCCGGCAAAGTGTCGCGTGCGCGCTATCAACGCTTGGGCGAAGCGGTGAAGGCCATTCTTGGCCATGCCATCACCCGGGGCGGCACCACCTTGCGTGATTTCATCAGCCCGGACGGTGCGCCGGGTTACTTCGAGCAGGAGCTGTCGGTGTACGGCCGCGAGGGCGAGAACTGCCTGCAGTGTGGCCGCCTGCTGCGCTATGCCAGCATCGGCCAGCGGGCGACCGTGTGGTGCGGGCATTGCCAGCGTTGAGGCCGGCGTGAGCGAGGGAGAGCAGCTGGAGAGTCCGCGCTGCCCGTTCCTGAAGCCGATGTTCAGTCCGCGTCTGATGGGACGCTGCTGATTAACGAAACAACGCATACCATGCGGGCTGTCTCCGCCTCAGCCCGCACCCATGCAACGACGCGACTTTCTGCGCAACGCCTCCGCTGCTTTGGCCGCTTTCGGCCTGCCGTCCTTTGCCGCCTGCGCCGCGACGCCCGCACAGCTGGGGTTGCGCCGCATCGGCCAGCCACAGCCGTTCGACTTTGCAGCGCTGAAAGGCCAGGCCCGCGCGCTGTCGCAGGCGCCGTACAAGAGCCACAAGCGGGTGCTGCCGGGTCGTCTGGAAGCGTTGGACTGGGACCAGTACCAGTCCATCAGCTACCGCCAGGACCATGCGCTGTGGGCGGACCAGCCGGGCAAATTCCAAGCGAAGTTCTTCCACCTTGGCCTGTATTTCCATTCGCCGGTACGCATGTTCGATGTGGCCGGCGGCAAGGCGCAGGAGCTGGCCTATGACGGTGCTGCATTCAATTACGGCAAGAGCGGTATAAAAAACGGTGAACTGCCGGCCGACCTGGGCTTCGCCGGTTTCCGCCTGAACACCCGCAAGGACACCGACCGCGATTTTGCCGCCTTCCTCGGCGCCAGTTACTTCCGTGCGGTGGGCAAGGAGGGCCAGTACGGACAGTCCGCGCGTGGCCTGGCCATCGACACCGGCATGGGCAAGCCCGAGGAATTCCCGGATTTCATCGCTTACTACCTGGAACAGCCGGCCGACGATTCGGACACCATCATTGTTTACGGCCTGCTGGATTCGCCCAGCGTGGCCGGCGCCTACCGCTTCGCCATCACCAACGGCGATGTGCTGCTGATGGACATCGACAGTGCCCTGTACCCGCGCCAGCAGATCGAGCGGCTGGGCATCGCTCCGTGCACCAGCATGTACCAGGTGGGCGAAAACGACCGCCGCATGGATTGGGACTGGCGCCCGGAAATCCACGACACCGACGGCCTGTCGATGTGGAACGGTGCCGGCGAGTGGATCTGGCGGCCACTGTGCAACCCGGCAAATCTGCGTTTCAACATGTTCATGGACAACAACCCGCGCGGTTTCGGCCTGTTGCAGCGTGACCGCAACTTCGACCATTACCAGGACGACGGCGTGTTCTACGAGAAGCGCCCGTGCCTGTGGGTGGAGCCCAAAGGGCAATGGGGCGAGGGCTCGGTGCAGCTGGTGGAGATCCCCACCGTTGATGAAACCTTCGACAACATCGTGGCGTTCTGGAATCCCACGGCCAAGCCACAGCCGGGGCAAGAGCTGTTGGTCGGCTACCGCCTGTACTGGGGCGCCGAGCCACCGGCGCGCCCGACGCTGGCGCACTGCGTGGCCAGCCGCACCGGCCTGGGCGGCGTGATCGGCAAGAAGCGCGAGTATTTCTCCTGGCGTTTTGCGGTGGATTTTGAAGGTGGCGAACTGGCCAGCCTGATCGACAACGCCGACGTGGAAGCGGTTCTGGAAACCAGCCGTGGCCGCGTGGAGACCGTTTCGGCCCGCCCGCTACGCGAGATCAAGGGCTACCGCGCCATGTTCGACCTGGTGCCGCCGGAAGGCAGCACCGAACAGATCGACGTGCGCCTGTACCTGCGCAGCGGCGGCAAGACCCTCACCGAAACCTGGCTGTACCAATACACCCCGCCGGCAGCGAACGCGCCGGAAAGAACGTTGTATTGAGGCACGAGGCTTGTGCTTGAAGCCCTTGCTTGAAGCACTTGCTTGAAGCCCCTCTCCCGCAAGCGGGAGAGGGGTTGGGGTGAGGGCAGCTGGAAGTCGCCACACTCAACCCACAGGTAAAAACGCACTCACACCGGCAGCGGCAACGGCGCCTGCATCGGATCAATGCGCCCCTCACCGCGGGTGATCTTCTTGAACTCGGCACGGCTCACCGACACGTAGCGGTCGTTGCCGCCGATTTCCACCTGCGGGCCGTCCTGCACGGCAAAACCATTCTCGTCCACGCGCACGGTCATGGTCGCCTTCTTGCCGCTGTGGCAGATGGTTTTGATCTCCTGCATCTCGTCGGCCCAGGCCAGCAGGTACTGGCTGCCTTCAAACAGCTCGCCACGGAAATCGGTACGCAGGCCATAGCACAGCACCGGGATGCGCAGTTCATCGACCACTTCGGACAACTGCCACACCTGCGCCTTGCTCAGGAACTGCGCCTCGTCCACCAGCACGCAGCCGAGCTTGCCGTGCTGGGCGATGTCGCGCTCGATCAGCTTCTGCAGGTCGGTATCGCGCTCAAAGGCCGTGGCTTCGGCCTGCAGGCCGATCCGCGAGGCCACCACGCCGGTGCCGGCGCGGTGGTCCAGGCGCGGGGTCAACAGGGCCACCCGCATGCCGCGCTCGCGGTAGTTGTGCGCGGACTGGAGCAGGGTGGTGGTCTTACCGGCGTTCATCGCCGAGTAGTAGAAATAGAGCTTGGCCATGTGCAGAACTAAGTAAATAGGGGTGGGAGGCGCGCTTGGGCAGCAGCCGCTTCCGGGGGATGACAGAATACCCCGGCGTCGGCCGTCTGCCTTTGCCGGCCCTCGCGCCTGACTCCTCTTCACTCGTTTCCAGATTCCAGATGCTCGACTCCCTCAATCCCCCTCAACGCGCGGCGGCGGTGCATGCCGAAGGCCCTTTGCTGGTGCTGGCCGGTGCCGGCAGCGGCAAGACGCGGGTGATCGTGGAAAAAATCGCCCATCTGATCAGCATTGGCCGTTACCCGGCCAAGCGCATCGCTGCCATCACCTTCACCAATAAATCGGCCAAGGAAATGCGCGAGCGTGTGGCCAAGCGGCTGCGCGTTGAAGACGCGGCCGAGGTCACCATCTGCACGTTCCACGCGTTGGGCCTGAAATTCCTGCAGATCCAGCATGAACAGGTGGGTTTGAAGCGCAGTTTCTCCATCTTCGATGCCGATGATGCCGGCGCGCAGATCAAGGACCTGCTGGGCGGCAGCAATGCCAAGCCCGACGATGTGGAGGACATGAAGACCCTGATCTCGCGCGCGAAGAACGCAGGCCTTTCGCCCGAGCAGGCAATGGCCGCCGCGCGCAGCAGCCGCGAAAAAAACGCGGCCATGGTCTACGAGCTGTACCAGACACGTTTGACCTCGTTCAACGCGGTGGATTTTGATGACCTGATCCGCCTGCCGGTGCAGGTGCTGGAAGAGAACCCGGACATCGCGCTGGCATGGCGTGAACGCATCGGCTACCTGCTGGTGGACGAGTGCCAGGACACCAACGACGCTCAGTACCGCCTGCTCAAACAGCTGGCCGGGCCGCGCGGCAATTTCACCTGCGTGGGTGATGACGATCAGTCGATCTACGCGTGGCGTGGCGCCAACCCGGAAAACCTGCAGCAGATGGGGCAGGACTATCCGGCGCTGCAGATCATCAAGCTGGAGCAGAACTACCGCTGCTCCAACCGCGTGCTGCGTGCGGCCAATGCGTTGATCGCGCATAACCCGCACGAGCATCTGAAAACGCTGTGGTCCGACCAGGCCGACGGCGAGCGCATCCGCGTGTGGGAATGCCGCAACAGTGAGCACGAGGCGGAGAAAGTCGCATCGGAGATTCATTTTCTGGCGACCAGCCGCAAGATTCCGTGGAGCGATTTCTGCATCCTGTTCCGTGGCAACTTCCAGTCGCGCCCGCTGGAAAAAGCGATGCAGCTGGTCGGCGTGCCGTATCACCTCAATGGCGGCACGGTGTTTCTGGAACGCCAGGAAGTGAAGGACACGCTGTCGTGGTTGCGCGTGCTGGTGAACCCTGACGACGACACTGCCTTCATGCGTGCGGTGCAGTCGCCCAAGCGTGATGTGGGCGCCAGCACCTTGGCCAAGCTGGCGGAACTGGCCTCGGATAAAGACATGCCGATGGCGCAGGCCGCCGAAGCGATGGGCGCGCTGGCGCAGCTGACGCCGCGTGCGGCCAACAGCCTGAGCAAGTTCACCGACATCCTGCGCGCGCTGCGCATGGACATGCGCGACATGACTTCCGGTGACCTGGTGCGCCGCGTGGCCAAGGATTCCGGCCTGCTTGCGGAAATGCGCAACCAGGCCAAGGACACAACAAGTTATGAGCGCCGCGCCAACAACATCGAAGAACTGGCATCGTGGTTCGAGAGCGGCCCGCGTGGTGCAAGTGCTGCCGACATGGCCGCGCAGCTGGCGCTGATATCGCGCAACGACAAGGACGACGGCGGCAACCAGGTGCGGATGATGACGTTGCATGCGTCCAAGGGCCTGGAGTTTCCATATGTGTTCATCGTCGGCTGCGAGGATGGCGTGCTGCCGCACCAGGTCAGTCTGGACGAAGGCACGCTGCAGGAAGAACGGCGCCTGCTGTATGTGGGCATCACCCGCGCCAAAAACCAGCTGTGGATGAGCTTCAGCCGCTTGACGCGAAAGTTTGGCGAGCATATCCGGCTCAAGCCAAGCCGCTTCTTCGACGAACTGCCGGCCAGCGAAATCCAGCGTGACGGCGCCGACCCGGTGGCCGATGCCGCGCACAAGCAGGAGCGTGCGAAGGCGGGGTTGGCCGCGATTGAGGCGTTGTTTGATTGAGAGTGCGGGTGGTTGAAGAGCCGGCACTGATGCTTTTTGCTCGTTGTGGCCGCGTAGGCGGGAATCGCGCTTGCTTGTTCTTTGAGCGGTCGTTGAAAGCGGCTGGGGTGAGCTGCAAGGGTGAAAAGCCGGAGCGATTCCCGCCTACGCGGGAATGACGGTTTGATGGTTTGGCCTGGGGGCCGATGTTTGCTGAAGCCAAGCCGATACCGCATTGGGCACTTGCATCAACGCCTCGCAGCGCGGACGCTTCACCTCATTGATTGTTCGCGGAGTCCCCGATGCCGGCACTGATTGAAACCGAACGACTGCAGCTACGCCTGCTGCGCGATGACGACACCGACGCCACCGGCATGCTGGCCCTGCTCAACGAGCCCGGTTTTCATCAGTACATCGCCGACCGTGGCGTGCGTACGCTGGAGCAGGCACGCGATTACATCCGCAATGGGCCGTTTGCCAGTTATGCGGCCAATGGTTTTGGCATGTATGTGATCCAGCGCCGCGCCGATGGCGCATGGATGGGCAACGCGGGTCTGGTTCGACGTAACGGCCTGGTGCACGTGGATATCGGCTATGCCCTGTTGGGCAGTTTTGTCGGCCAAGGCTATGCGTTGGAAGCGGCGCAGGGCGTGGTCAAGCATGCGCGTGAGGTGTTGGGCATCGGCACGTTGTGCGCGATTGTGTCCAAGGGCAATGCGCGCTCGGTGGGCCTGCTGGAAAAGTTGGGCTTTGTCGCCAATGGGGTGACACGCTTGCCGGGTGAGAACGAAGACGTGCTGTTTTTCCTGTCCGAAGCACCTGCGAAAACACCGGTGCCGTGAACAACAACGCCACGCATTGCGTGGCGTTGTTGTCTCAAACCATCACCACCGAATCACGGCATCACCGGCGGCACATAGGCCAGCGTCGCGCCCAGTGCCCACAGCAGAATCAACACCAGCGGAATGTGCACCAGCAGCTGCACGAAGGTGAAACCGATCAGGTCGCGTGCCTTCAGCCCCAGCACACCCAGCAGCGGCAGCATGTAGAACGGGTTGATCAGGTTGGGGAGTGCTTCGGCGGCGTTGTAGATCTGCACCGACCAGCCCAGGTGGTATTGCAGGTCATTGGCAACCTGCATCACGTACGGCGCTTCGATGATCCACTTGCCGCCGCCGGAGGGAATGAAGAAGCCCAGCACCGCTGAGTAACTGCCCATCAGCAGCGCATAGGTGTCGTGGCTGGCGATCTGGGTGAAGGCGGTGGAAATGAGGTGCGCCACGCTGTGGCCATCGCTGCCGTTGACGGTGGTCATGATGGCAGCGATGGAGCCATACAGCGGGAACTGGATCAGCACGCCGGTGGTGGACGGCACCGCGCGCGCCACCGCGTCCAGGAAGTTGCGCGGGCGCCAATGCAGCAACGCGCCCAGCATCAGGAACAGCAGGTTGTAGGTGTTCAAACCGGAGATGGCCTGGATGGCCGGTTTGGTGGAGAACTCATGCACCAGCCAGCCGGCTGCCAGCACCACCAGCAGCAGGATCAGCAGCGGGCTGTGTTCCAGCCATTCGCCCGGGCGCGTGGGCTTGGCTTTGGGCGGGGCGATGTCCTGGCTCACATCCACACCGCAATCGGCCGCATCACGCGCGGAGCTGGCATTGGGCGCGGTGAAGTAAGAAATGGCCAACGACACCAGCACCAGTGCCGCCAGCAACACACCGGACTGCCACAGGAAGATGGTTTCGGTGAACGGGATAACGCCGGTGATGGACAGAATGGACGGCGGCAGGCTGGCCGGGTTGGCCTGCAACTGCGCCGCCGATGAGGACAAACCCAACGCCCACACCGCGCCCAAACCGAGGTAGCCGGCTGCACCTGCGGCGCGGTAGTCCATCTTCAGCTCCGTGCGGCGGGCGAGCGCGCGCACCAGCAGGCCGGCAAACACCAGGCTCAGGCCCCAGTTCAACAGCGAGGCCAGCATCGACACGATGGCCACCAACGCCACCGCCGTGCGGCCATTGCGCGGCACCCGCGCCAAGCGGTCGATCAGGCGCGAGGCCGGGCCGGAGGAGGCCACCACATAGCCGCCGATGACCACGAAGGCCATCTGCATGGTGAAGGGGATCAGGCTCCAGAAGCCATCGCCGAAGGCTTTGGCGGTTTCGGTGGGCGCGGCGCCGATGGACAACGCGGCCAGGCTGACGGCGGCAAGGGCCAGCGCGGCGAACACCCAGGAGTCGGGGAACCAGCGCTCAGCGAACTGCGCACAGCGGATGGCAAAACGCGCCGAAGCGGTGTCTTGGGTGGATGCATGCATGGGGGACTACCGTGAGGGGAGCAACTGCCTGACGGTAACGCGCGCTGTGCAACCGATGGAACTGGACCTTTGGATAGTACGTGCGTATTCACATCCACCGAAGCACGCGATGAAGGGATTGCCATCGCTGCCGAGCAGCCGGTTCTGCCAGTCCACCGCAACGCGCTCACAACAACGCCTCCCCCGTTCAAGGGAGAGGCGTTGGATGCACAACCTACGCGACGGCCTTATTCGGTCGCGTCGTAGGAGAACTGGATACCAGCAGTACCGCCGGTGCTGATGAACAGCTCCATGAACTGCTTGGCCGTACCGGCACGGTTCCAGTCGCGCTGCAGTTCGCAGAACAGCTGCGGCACGCTGATCATCTTGGCGCCGGCCTGCTCGATGCGGCGCAGTGCGGCATCGTGGGCGGCCAGCGAAGTACCGCCGACGGCGTCTACCGGCACGTACACCTCGTAACCTTCACGCAGTGCGTCCAGTGCCGGGAAGGTGAGGCAGGCCTCGGTCCACAGCGCGGTCATGATGAGCTTCTTGCGGCCGGTGGCTTCCACAGCCTTGCGGAACTCGACGTCTTCCCACGAGTTGATGGTGGTGCGGTCGTAGGTCGGCTCGTCCTTCAGTACTTTGCGCAGCTGCGGAATCGGCGGATGGTTCAGGCCGGTTTCGACATTGACGGTGGAGTGGACGATCGGCAGGCCATACACCTTGGCGGCTTTGGCCACGCCCACGATGTTGTTGACCAGCAGCTGGCGGTCCATCGAAGCGATGGAGTTCACCTGCACCGGCTGGTAGTCGATGACAATCAGTGCCGAGTTTTCCGGGGTCAGCAGGTCGTCACGTTTGGGGTCACGCTTGGTTTCACTGGTCATTGCAGGTTTCCCTTTCTGGGGTAATGAAGGCGCGTTACGCGCTTGGGCATCGGGTACAACAGCGTTGACAACGGGGGCTTACGCGGCGGAGTCCATGAAGTACGCCGCTTCCCGGCGCTCGACGGCGTCGGCGTGGTGGGTTTCGAAGTGCTTGATGTGGGGGCCGTGGTTATGGTGTTTCTCGCGCAGTTCGAGGCTGGCCCAGTGTTCGAGGAAGATGAAGCGGCGCGGGTCGGCCTGGTCGCGGAACAGCTCATAACGCAGCGCGCCCTCCTCCTTGCGGGATGCCTCGACGACGACCTTCAAGGCTTCGTGGAGCTCCTGCTCGCGGCCTTGCTTGGCGTAGAGCACAACATTGATGAAAAGTTCGGACATCGGGGTCTCCTGGATGCGCAGGGAGGCGCGGGGGGGGGCCACGCTGGCTCCGCATCGCGACGGCGGCCGAGCCAGGGGCGGTCAGGCTCAGCTGCGCTGCGAATCCAGCTGCTCGTGGTTGGTGACCACTTCCTGGGCCTTGCTGTAGCTCTCGATCAGCAGCTGGTAGTTCGGGAAGATCTGGGTGTAGGCCTGTGCCCACTCGGCAGCGTCTTCACGGTTCCAGGTTTTCTGCAGCTCGGAGGCCACGGCAGCCACGTCGATGACGACCACGCCGGCCTGCATCATCCGCGCCAAGGTGATTTCCTGTGCCTGCTTGGAGTAGGTGCCGGAGGCGTCGATCACGGCGAACACCTGGTAGCCCTCGGCCACCGCGGCGATCGACGGGAACGCCATGCACACGCTGGTGATGGTGCCGGCGATGATCAGCTGCTTCTTGCCGGTGTCCTTCACCGCCTGCACGAAATCGGGGTTGTCCCATGCATTGATCTCGCCCTTGCGTGCCACGTACTTGGCATGCGGTGCGTTCTGGTGGATTTCGGGAATCAGCGGGCCGTTGGGGCCCTGCGGCACCGAGGCGGTGGTGACGACCGGAATCTTGGCCAGCGTGGCGAGCCTGGCCAGCGTGGAGGCCAAGCGGCGCAGCGTGGTGAAGGGCATGTCATGCACGGTCTGGAACAAGCCGCTCTGGTGGTCGATCAACAGCATCGCGACGTTGTCCGGATCAATCACCGGCTTGGCACCATTGAAGTTCGCAGCGTATGGGAAGGCGTTCATTGAGTAGGGTCTCGTTGAGAGGTGTGCGGGAAAAGGGGCGTTGAAATCGTCGCGCCGCTGGGTGAAAGCCGGCGCGATGGGGAGATGACCGGAGTGTTAAATCCGGCCGGGGGGCGTCAGGCAGCAATCTGTCCGAAGCGGCCAGAGTTGAAGTCGTCCATGGCCTGGCGGATTTCTTCCTGCGTGTTCATCACGAACGGGCCGTAGCCGGCAATGGGCTCATCAATCGGCTCGCCAGCCAGCACCAGCACGGTGGCATCAGCATTGGCTTCCAGCTCCACCTGCCCGGCAGCGCGGTCAAACAGCACCAGCTGTCCTTCGCGTGCCACCTGGCTACCGTTGAGCAGCACGGTGCCGTGCATCACCACCATGGCCACGGTGTGGCCTTCGGCAAAGTCCAGCGTGGTGTGGTGATCGCGCTGCAGGCGCAGGTCCCAGACATCCATCGGTGTGTGGGTGCGGGCCGGGCCACGCTGGCCGCCGAACTCACCGGCAATCACACGCACCTTGCCGGCGCCATCAGCCAACTGGACGACCGGGATGTCGGCGTTGCTGATGTTCTGGTAACCCGGGGTGGACATCTTGTCCTTGGCCGGCAGGTTCACCCACAACTGCACCATCTCCAGCTTGCCGCCCTTGCGGGTGAAGGCTTCGGAGTGGAACTCCTCATGCAGGATGCCCGAGGCAGCGGTCATCCACTGCACATCACCCGGGCCGATCTCGCCGCCCGCACCGGTGGAGTCGCGGTGTGCCACTTCGCCTTCATAGACGATGGTCACCGTCTCAAAACCACGATGCGGATGCTGGCCAACGCCACGGGGGCTGTCGGTCGGGGTGAATTCGGCTGGGCCAGCATGGTCCAACAACAGGAACGGACTCAGCTGACGGCCATGGGTGTTGTAGGAGAACAGCGAACGGACCGGGAAGCCGTCGCCGACCCAATGCGGGCGGGGTGCGCTGTAGAGGCCACTGATCTTCTTCATTGCTTTGCTCCGTTAGCGGCGCGGCTGCGCCTTCGTTGGAGCAAAGATTAGGTTTGGAACGATGCACCCGGTAGATGGCAAAAAGTGGTCTCATAGTCCCATCTGGTGAACGATGGAGTGGCCTGATGCAGGACCTGAACGACCTGTATTACTTCGCCAAAGTGGTTGAACACGGCGGCTTTGCCCCGGCGGGGCGTGCGTTGGGCGAGCCCAAATCCAAGCTGAGCCGGCGTATTGCCTTGCTGGAAGAGCGGCTGGGGGTGCGCTTGATCCAGCGTTCCACGCGGCATTTCTCGGTGACCGAGGTTGGCCAGACCTTCTACGCGCATTGCCGCGCCATGCTGGTGGAAGCCGAGGCGGCGGCCGAATCCATCGAGATGACCCGCTCCGAGCCACGCGGCGTGGTGCGGGTGAGTTGCCCGACCATGCTGTTGGATTTCCGGGTGGCGACGATGGTGGCCGATTTCATGGCGCGTTGCCCCGAGGTCCAGGTGCACCTGGAAGCCACCAACCGACGCGTGGACGTGATTGCCGAAGGCTTCGATCTGGCCATCCGGGTGCGTCCGCCGCCGTTGGAAGACAGTGACCTGGCGTTGAAAGTGCTTGCCGAGCGCACCCAATGCCTGGTGGCCGCGCCGGCACTGTTGGAGCGCTGTGGCATGGCGCACGGCCCGGCCGATCTGCACCTGCTGCCCAGCCTCGCGCTTGGCGTGCCACAGGGCGAACACCTCTGGCGTTTGGTGGGCCCGGAAGGCGCGACTGCCGAAGTGCCGCATCATCCGCGTCTGGTGACGCGCGGCATGACGGTGCTGCGCGAGGCCGCATTGGCGGGTGTGGGCGTGGCGCAGCTGCCGACGATGATCGTGAGTGAGGCACTGGCCGATGGTCGCCTGCAGCAGGTGGCCGAAGGCTGGGCGCCGCCCAGAGAGATCATCCACGCGGTGTTCCCGTCACGACGTGGCCTGCTGCCGTCGGTGCGGTTGTTCATTGATCACCTTGCCGCAGGCTTCGCCGCGTTGGATGAAGCCTGAGTCGCACCGTGGTTGAAAGGAGGGATGGCCGGGCCGCGTCATACGTGGCACCGGCCAATGCCGTCTTCAGTAGTGCAGACACACCTTGCCGAAATGCTGGCCGGCCTGTTGCTCGGCAAACGCCTCGGCAATCCGGGCCAGCGGATAACGGCTGCTGATCACCGGGCGCCAGCTGAAAGTATCCAGCGCACGCACCAGGTCCTGCTGCTGCTCACGGCTGCCAACCACCAGCCCTTTGAGGGTCTGCTGCTTGATCATCATCTCGGCAGTGGGCACCGCACCGGCAAAGCCGGTCAGCACGCCGATCAGCGCAATATGGCCGCCTGCCGCGCACGCACGGATGGACTGCGGCAACGTGCCAGGGCCGCCCACTTCCACCACGATGTCAGCGCCGCGCCCTTGGGTGAGGGCCAGCACCGCATCGCCCCATTCCGGCTGCTGGCGATAATTGATGACCGCATCGGCGCCCAGTTCCAGCAGGCGCTGTTTCTTGGCGTCGCTGGAGGTGGTGGCAATCACCCGCGCGCCCATCGATTTGGCCAACTGCAGCGCAAAGATCGACACCCCGCCGGTGCCCAACACCAACACCGTGTCGCCCGCGCGGATGCGGCCATCCACCACCAGCGCACGCCACGCGGTGAGCCCGGCGGTGGTCAGCGTGGAGGCTTCTTCATGGCTGTAGCCCCGGGGCGCGTGGGTGAACGCGCTGGCCGGCAGGTTCACGTATTCGCGCGCAAAACCCTCGATGCCATCGCCGGGCACGTTGGCAAACCCCACCGGCAACGCATGGCCGGCCTGCCATTGCGGAAAGAAACACGACACCACCGCATCGCCCACGGCAAATTCGCTCACCGCATCGCCTACTGCGGTGACGATGCCGGCACCATCAGCCATCGGGATGCGCTTGTCGGCAACCGGCGAGGCGCCAGTGACCACCAGTAGATCGTGGAAATTCAGCGAACTGGCGTGGATACGCACCTGGATTTCGCCGGCAGCCGGCGCACCGGGCGTGGGCAGCTCGACCAGATGCAGGTGGTTCAGGCCACCGGGTTGTTGCAGTTGAATGGCTTGCATGTCGATCCTTTGCAGCAGTGGGGATGAACAGCGTCGACGACAGGCATCATCGCCACGCAGTGGCAGCATGCTGCATGCAATGGATGAAACTTGCGATGACCCGTATGCCGGCGCTGCGCGATGGAAGTGGTAAGCGACGGGCGCGCGAGGCGCGGACGTGTTTGCAGGCGTGCGCGCAAACGCGTCTTGAACCATCCACCCTGCGCCGCTTGGCCAACGCGTCAATCCGCAGCTATCGGCAGAGGTATCATCCGCACTGGAATGCCGTTAGAGCACGAAAGAAAGGATAGGCTGTCATGCGCATCGCTTCATGGAACGTCAACTCGCTCAACGTCCGCCTGCCACATCTTGAACAGTGGTTGGCCGACTTTGCCCCCGACGTGGTCGGCATCCAGGAAACCAAGCTGGAGGACCACAAGTTCCCGGACACGCGCCTGCTTGAGCTGGGTTACCGCAATGTGTTTGCCGGGCAGAAGACCTACAACGGCGTGGCATTGCTGGCGCGTGACCCCATCGAGGACGTGCAGATCGGCATCCCCGGTTTCGAGGACGAGCAGAAGCGGGTGATTGCCGGCACCGTCAACGGCGTGCGCATCATCAACCTGTATGTGGTCAACGGCCAGGACATCGGCACCGACAAGTACGCCTACAAGCTGCGTTGGTTGGCGGCCGTGCATGACTGGATTGCCGCCGAGCTGCAGAAGTACCCGCAACTGGTGGTGATGGGCGATTTCAACATTGCCCCCGATGCGCGCGATGTGCATGACCCGGTGGTATGGGACGAGAACCACATCCTCACCTCCACCGCCGAGCGCGAAGCGCTGCAGAAGCTGCTGGATCTGGGCCTGCACGATGCGTTCCGCCTGCACAACGAGGAAGGCGGAATTTTCAGCTGGTGGGATTACCGCGCGGCTGGTTTCCGCCGCGACCTGGGCCTGCGTATCGACCTGACGCTGGTGTCCGACGCACTCAAGCCGCGCGCACAGGACTCGGGCATCGATCGCGAGCCGCGTACCTGGGAGCGCCCCAGCGATCACGCACCGGCGTGGGTGCAGCTGCAGCCGTAACAACGCGCCGCCCAAACAAATGGAGGCAAACGCTGTTGGCGTCTGCCTCCATTCGTGCGTTATGCGTGGCTGCGTGTCAGCGGAGCTTTTTACGGGTGAACAGGTTGACGATGGCCAACAGGATCACCGCGCCCAGCAGCGACAGCAGGAACGACCGCATGGTGATGGCGCCATTGATGCTGCCACCACTGAAAAGGAAGCCGGCCAGCATGGCACCCACAATGCCGACAACGACGTTCAGGATGATGCCCTGCTGCGCATCGCGGCGCATGATGAGGCTGGCCAGCCAGCCTACGACGCCACCGATGATCAACCAGATGATGAGGCCCATGCGCGAATCTCCCTGCCTGAAAGCACCTCGTACGGTGCGGTGGCTACAGTCAACGCGTCCGGCTGTGAAAATGGCGTCCATCTGCGCCGGGCAGGGCGCATGACCGCGATGCCGCCGCCCAGTTGGTGGTTCGACCCGGTGCGGGTCTGGCTGCTGCCACATACGCCCGGCACGCGGGGCGAACCGCAGGCCCGCGAGCTGCTGGCACACCAGTTGGGGCACGCGCCACAGACGCTGCCGCTCACCCGCGACGAACGCAGCCGGCCTTGGCTGATTGGCGAACTGGCCCATTACGGCACCGGCTGGAGCCACAGCGGTGGCCACCTGCTGGTGGCGCTGGGCGAGGGCGCGCGCCTGGGCGTGGACCTGGAACGGCAGCGTCCGCGCCGGCAGATGCGCGAGGTGATCCGCCGTTTTTTCCATCCCGACGAAATTGCCTGGCTGGATGGCTTGGACAACACCCAGTGCGAACACTGGTTCTTCCGGGTGTGGTGCGCCAAGGAGGCGCTGCTGAAAGCGCACGGGCACGGCATCTCCTTCGGGCTGGAAAAGCTGTGTTTCGCACCCGATGACAGTGGCGCGCTGCAGCTGGTGTGGTGCGATGCCGGCCTGGGTGACGCGGCGCGTTGGCACCTGCACGAGTGGCAGGCCACACCGGAGTTTCGTGCGGCCTTGGCGTGGTACCCGCTGTGATCGGCCGCTGATTGCGGTGAAGCCGCTTCACTGCCCGGCGCGGGATAACCGGCCAGCCTGCGATAATCCCCGCCATGAACGACACCACCCTCCCGCCTGAAGTCGCCACCGACCTGCACAACGGCCTGCAGGCCATGGGTCTGGACGCCGCACTGGCCACGCCGCTGCTGGCCTACCTTGCCCTGCTGGCGCGCTGGAACCGTACCTACAACCTCACCGCCATCCGCGACCCGCGCGAAATGGTCACCCGCCATCTGCTCGACTCGCTGGCCATGGTGCCGCACGTCACATCGGGCAGCTTGGCCGACCTGGGCACCGGCCCCGGGCTGCCCGGCATTCCGCTGGCCATCGCCCACCCGCAGCTGCACGTCACGCTGGTGGAGAGCAACGGCAAGAAAGCGCGCTTCCTGCGCGAAGCCGTGCGCCAGCTGGGCCTGGGCAATGCCCGCGTAGCGGAATCCCGCGCCGAAGCGCTGGCCGAGCCGGCTGCCTTCGACAACCTCACCGCCCGCGCCATGGACACCTTGGCCGGCATCATCGAGGTCGGCGGCCACCTGCTGCGCCCCGGCGGCCAGCTGTTGGCGATGAAGGGCGTGTACCCGCACGAAGAGATCGCCCAACTGCCGGCTGGCTGGCAGGCGCTGGAGGTGCGCCCGCTGCAGGTGCCCGGCCTGGTCGGCGACCGCCACCTGGTCGTGGTCGAGCGCAAAGCCTGAGGCTCCGGTAGCGCCCAGGCCCGCCCGTGCCGTGCCCCATGAGGAGGGCGCGGGAGGGCGCACGCGGTGGCGGCACCCAGATTGGCCACAGGGTGACTGCGCCCCTGCCGCCCATTGCCGGGCGCTGGTTCCGTCGTCATGACCCACCTCTGGGCGCATTGCATTGGCCGGACGGGGCACTTTTGGGGTAGTTGGGCGGCATCAGGCCCGACGCCGATTTCCGCCTTGGCGCCGCTACCCGCATAATGCCTAGTCCAACTTCGCCTACGAGGCTCTCCTGCATGGCTCGCATCATCGCCATCGCCAACCAGAAGGGCGGCGTCGGTAAGACCACCACGGCCGTCAATCTGGCTGCTTCCCTTGCCGCTGCACCCAAGCGAGTGCTGCTGGTCGACCTGGATTCGCAGGGCAACGCGACCATGGGCAGTGGCGTGGACAAGCGTGAAGTCGCTGCCTCCACCTGCGACCTTCTGCTCGGCGAAAACACCGCCGTCGAAGTGCGTGTCAAAACCGCTGAAGGCTACGACCTGCTGCCGGGCAACATCGACCTGACCGCCGCCGAGATCCAGCTCATGGACCAGGGCGAGCGCGAGCAGCGGCTCAAGCGCGCACTGGCGCCCATCCGCGACGAATACGACTACATCCTCATCGACTGCCCGCCGGCACTGTCGCTGCTGACGCTCAATGCGCTGGCCGCTGCCGATTCGGTGATCGTGCCGATGCAGTGCGAGTACTACGCACTCGAAGGCCTGACCGCGCTGGTGCAGACCATTGATGCGTTGAAGATCAACCTCAACCCGGCGCTGGAAATCGAAGGCGTGCTGCGCACCATGTTCGATGTGCGCAACAACCTGGCCAACGCCGTGTCCGCGCAGCTCACCGAGTACTTCGGCGACCGCGTGTTCCGCACCATCGTGCCGCGCAACGTGCGCCTGGCCGAGGCGCCCAGCCACGGCCAGAGCATTGTCGGCTACGACCGCACCTCGCGCGGTGGCGTGGCCTATCTGGGCCTGGCCGGCGAGATCATCCGCCGTCACAACGAACGCAAGCAGCCCTCCCGGGCCGTGGAGGCTGTCTGATGAGTAGCGTCAAAAAGCGCGGCCTGGGCCGTGGCCTGGATGCTCTGCTGGGCCCGAAGGGCGCAATGACGCAGGTGTCGGTGGCTGCTGTGGCCGAGCCGCAGCCGGGTGAAGTACTGCGCAAGCTGCCGGTGGATCAGCTGCAGCCGGGCAAGTACCAGCCGCGTCGCGACATGGACGAGGGCAAGCTGGCGGAACTGGCCGAGTCGATCAAGGCGCAGGGCATCATCCAGCCGATCCTGGTGCGCCAGGTGGAAGGCGGCAACTACGAAATCATTGCCGGTGAACGCCGCTGGCGCGCCTCGCGCCTGGCCGGGCTGGACGTGGTGCCGGTGGTGGTGCGCGAGCTGGAAGACCGCACCGTCATCGCGATGGCGCTGATCGAGAACATCCAGCGTGAAGACCTCAACCCGTTGGAAGAAGCCGAAGCCCTGGCGCGGCTGGTCAGCGAGTTCACCCTCACCCACGCCGAAGCGGCGCAGGCGGTGGGCCGTTCGCGCGCCTCGGTGTCCAACCTGCTGCGCCTGATCGACCTGCCCATCGGCGTGCGCGTGTTGCTGGAAACCCGCCGTTTGGAAATGGGCCATGCCCGCGCGCTGCTGACGCTGGCGCCGGAACTGGCCACCAAGCTGGCCGAAGAAGCCGCCGACCAGGGCTGGTCGGTGCGCGAAGTGGAACACCGTGCCCAGCAGTTTGCTGCCGGCAAGGTGCCCGGCGCGCGCAAGGCCAAGCCGTCGCCGACCGCGCCGCAGGCCGATATCGCATCGCTGGAAACAGAATTGTCCGAGTCGCTCGGCACCAAGGTGGCCATCAGCCACGGCCGTGGCGGCAAGGGCAAGCTGGTCATTCATTACACCGATCTGGACACGCTTGATGGCGTGCTTGAGCGGCTGCGTACACGCCAGCAAGGCTGACGTCCCAACTCTCCCTGAGGTGCCTGCAAGTCAATGAACCCCACCAAGGTCGACCGCAACCATCTGTTGCGTCTGACCGACCTGCCAAACGTCGGGCCGGCCTGTGAGAAAGATCTCCGTCTGATTGGCATCCGTGTCCCGGCGCATCTGCGCGGGCGCGATGCCTACGACATGTACGCCCAGCTGTGTCTGAAGACCGGCGTGGTGCACGACCCCTGCGTGATTGATGTGTTTCTGTCCATCGTCCGCTTCATGGCGGGTGAGGCAGCGCAGCCGTGGTGGGCGTTCAGCAAGGAACGCAAGGACACCTTGGCCAAGGAAACGCCACTGAGCATGTGGTGAGGCAGCGGGCCGTTGTTGGCCCCGCCGCAAACAAAGGATTTCTTCGATGACCATTCTTGTCACCGGCGCGGCCGGTTTCATCGGCGCCTATACCTGCCAGGCACTGGCTGCACGCGGCGAGCGTGTGGTGGGCCTGGACAACTACAACGATTACTACGACCCGCAGATCAAGCGCGACCGCGTGGCTGCGTTGTGCCCGCAGGTGGATATCCGCGCGCTGGACCTCACCGACCGCGACGGCTTGGCCGCGTTGTTCGATGAAGTGCAACCGACCCGGGTGATCCACCTGGCCGCGCAGGCCGGCGTGCGTTATTCGCTGGAAAACCCGCACGTTTACGTTGAAAGCAACCTGGTGGGTTTCGTCAACATGCTGGAGCTGTGCCGCCACCGTGGCGTGCAGCACCTGGTGTATGCCTCCAGCAGCTCGGTTTATGGCGACTCGGCCACGCCGCCGTTTTCCGAAGACCAGCGCGTGGACCAGCCGCGCTCGCTGTACGCGGCGACCAAAGCGGCCAATGAGTTGATGGCCTACACCTACGCGCAGCTGTACGGCCTGCATGCCACCGGCCTGCGTTTTTTCACGGTGTATGGGCCGTGGGGACGGCCGGACATGGCGCCGCTGCTGTTCTCGCGCGCGGTGTTGGCCGGGCGCAGCATTGATGTGTTCAACGACGGCAAGATGCGCCGCGATTTCACCCACGTTTCGGACATCGTGGCCGGCATCCTGGGCGCGTTGGCGCACCCCAGCGACGCGGCCACACCGCACCAGGTGTTCAACCTGGGCAATCACACGCCGGTGGAGCTGGAGCACTTCATCGACGTGATCGCCGCCGCTGCCGGGCAGCCCGCGCAGAAGATCTACAAGCCGATGCAGCCCGGCGACATGGTGCAGACCATGGCCGACACCTCGCGCGCCAAGGCCGCGTTCGGCTACGAGCCGGTCACGCCCATCGAAGCTGGCCTGCCGCCGGTGGTGGCATGGTGCCGCGATTACTTCGGCACGGACGCGTAGTCACGGGTCATCACCGCCCCTGCATGTTCGTGCGGGGGTGGGTATCGGCTAATTTGCCGCAGGCGCGGTGACGCCAGCTTTGGGCTGCTGCGATTTCGGCGGAAGCGTGTAGCGCTGGTGCGTGTAGGCCCAACTGGGCCACAACGCATGCGCCAACGCGAGTTTGGCCAGTGCCGGGTCCACACCGGCAGGCGTCAGCGTTTCGCCATCGCGCTGGTAACGGAACTGTTCGGCCGGCTGCTGTGGCTGCAATACCAACAACTGGTCGTCCTGCAGATAACCGAAGTTGTCGCCGTATTGCATGATGGCGCGATTTGGATGACGTCGTGTCAGATCCATGCCCAGCATCGGGTGGACGCTGCTGACGCCGATCAACGACAGCAACGTGGGTGGCAGGTCTATCTGGCTCACGATCTGCTCGTCGCGTTGCACCGGCACGCCGGGGCCAAGAATCAACGCGGGAATATGGAAGTGCCGCACCGGCACCAGGCTGGCGCCGAACACGCGCGAATCGTGGTCGGCCACCACCAGGAACACCGTGTTGTTCCAGTACGGCGACTGCTTGGCCTTGGCGAAAAACTGGCCGAGTGACCAATCCGCATAGCGCGCGGTGTTTTCGACACTGGCGGCCGGCATGCTGGGTTGGATGCGGCCGGCCGGGTATTCCCAGGGTGAATGATTGGAGACGCTGAAGGCCACGCTCAGACGCGGCTGCGCGTCGTCCTGCATCAAACGGTGATGCAGCTCGTTGAACATGTCCTCATCGGCGGCCCCCCACGAGCCGACGAAGCCGGGCTTCACCTGGAACCTGGGCCGGTCGATCACCTCGTCAAAACCATTGCCCAGGAAGAACGACTTCATGTTGTCGAAGTGCGCTTCGCCACCGTAGATGAAGCGCGAGCGGTAGCCGAACTCACCTAGCAGATCGGCCAAGGTGAAAAAGCCGCTTTGGCTGCGCGGGAGTTTCAGCACCGCTTCGGCCGGCGTGGGCAGGAAGCCCGTGTTCAACGCTTCCAAGCCACGCACCGAGCGGGTGCCGGTGGCATAGGCGCGGGCCAGCAGCCAGCCGTCGTTGGCCAGCGCATCAAACTGCGGCGACAGTGGCTGCCCGCCCAGTGTGCCGATGTACTGCGCGCCCAGGCTTTCTTCGATGATGATCACCAGGTTCAGCGGCTTGGCCGGTGCGGTGCTGGCCTGCTGCAGATGCATGCTGGGATGGGTGGGATCGAGCATCGGCCCGTTGATGCCGGCGGCGTTGCGGACCAACGCATGCATCTCGGGCTCTGGCATGCCGCCGTAGATATCGTCGGCCGAGCGCTCGTTGGTCATGCCGCGGATGGCGTGGATGACGTTGTAGAGCGAGTTCAATGGCAACGCGTTGACCATGGCGTCATCGCTGAACGCCACTTTGGAAGCATTCAACGGGCGGTGATCCAGCGTGCCGCGTGCGGCCAGAAACAGCACGACAAAGGCCACCGCGGTGACAACGATGCGAAGCACCGGCTTCATGGATACGGCATCGCGCTGCGCGCGCAGCCAGCGGAACCCCGCCCAACCCAGCAGCGCCATCGCCACGGTGGCCAGCAGCAGCACGCCCTTGTAGCCGTGCCACAGCATCGCCGATACCTCCTGCGGGCTGTTGAGGTACTCGACATAGAGCCGGTTGGGGCGGGTGTCGTATTCCAGAATGAACTGCGGCGTGGACACTTCCAGCAGCACAAACAGCAGCCACCACAGCCGGTACCACCAGCCGGTGATGCGCGTGGGCCAGTCGCGGTGGCCCAGCCAGGGCGAGAGCAGCGCAGGGATGGCGCAGACCATGGCCAGCAGGCTCAGGTCGATCCGCCAGCCGCCGAGCAGAATCGGCCACAAACCGCCGGCCGGTTGCACCCGCGTCCATAACCACAGCGACAGGCCTACCCGGCACAGGGTGAGGAAAATCAGGGTGAGCAGCAGGAAACGCCAAGTGAGTTTGCGCAAGGTGGAATCTCTGGGGTGGCAGAACACGCCGGGTGGCCTGCCATCGGCGCTGCAGGAAAACCGCAGCGCGACTGTCATGGGCGTTTCATGACGCTGAAATCTTATCCTGAATGCGTAGGGTGATGGCAATGCATGCAGTGGGGGAAATGGGGGCGTATCCGTTCGGCGGACCAACGACTGCGCGGTCAGGCCTGTGTTGTTGTCTGGCCGCCACAGCAAGCCTCGCCGGCGGAGAAGCCCCACCCATGTGCAAGCTGAATCCGCAGTACGCATTCACACATGTTTCTGACACGGCGATCGTTAGCCTTGCCAAGCTGTCACCTCCGCAGCGCTCACGCCCCCGCATCACGTGTTCAATGCTGGCAAGCACGCTTCCGTGGAACGGGAGCACTTCATCAACAGGGCCGCTGTCACGGCGAGGCTGCAGGACGCACACCCTGGCCGACGCTGCACTTCGGCGTGCTGCCCCTGGCCGTGCGTTGGGTTTTCCGGCCGGGCCGAATCGGCTGCGGCCGGTGTGGAACAGTGCCCAACTTGCCTATGATCACGCGCCTGACTTCAGGTTCCGCTAGGTTGTGCTCAGGAGCTGCGCGGTTTCATTTCCCCTGCATTGCAAAACGGATCCAGCGATGAACCAACCCATCCTTTCGGTGGTTGTCCCGGTCTTCAACGAGCGCGACAACGTCGCGCCGCTGCTCAACGAAATAACGGGCGTATTACGCGGACGTGTGGCGTTTGAAATGGTCTATGTGGACGACCACTCCAGCGACGATACCTTGCAGGTGCTGCAGTCGCTGAAGGCGACCAACCCGGAGCTGCGCGTGTTGCACCATGTGCAGCAGAGCGGCCAGAGCACTGCCATACGCACCGGCGCAAAAGCCGCGCGTGCGCCGTGGATTGCCACCCTTGACGGTGATGGCCAGAACGACCCAGCCGATATTCCCAAGCTGTTGGCCGCGCGCGATACTGCCGATGAAAAAATAAAATTGTTTGCCGGTTGGCGCGTCAATCGCAAGGACAGTGGTTCCAAACGATGGGCGAGCAAATGGGCAAACGGCATCCGCTCGCGCATGCTGCGCGACGACACGCCCGATACCGGTTGCGGCATCAAGTTGTTCGAGCGTGATGCGTTCATGGACCTGCCGTACTTCGACCACATGCACCGCTATCTGCCGGCATTGATGCAGCGTGCGGGCTGGAAGACGGTAAGTGTGCCGGTCAATCACCGCCACCGCACGTCGGGCGTATCCAAGTACAACAATCTGGGGCGCGCGTTGGTGGGCATCCGCGATCTGCGCGGCGTGGCATGGTTGATCGTGCGCAGTAAACGCACGGCGGTGGAGGAGGTCTGAGCATGGAGTTCATGAACCAACCGCTGGTATGGCTGGAGTGGACCGGCGTGCACATGTCGCCGTGGAAACTGATCGGCCTGACCGGTGCGCTGATGTTTGGTGGGCGCTGGTTGGTGCAGTTCACCGCTTCGCGCCGCGCCGGCAAGCCGGTGATCCCGCGCCTGTTCTGGTACATGAGCGTGCTGGGCAGCCTGATGACGCTGAGCTACTTCCTGTTTTCGGCCAAACAGGATGCGGTGGGTGTGGTGCAGAACCTGTTTCCGGCGTTCACCGCGCTGTACAGCCTGCGCCTGGACATCCGCCACCGGGGCTGGAAACACGACAAGGCCGAGCACTGAGCTGCGCGATTCCGGCGGGTTTGCCGCCCGATTCGGTCTAGGTTGGCTGGTGGGTTCAATGCGATGATCGGGATGAATCGTCATTCATCCGGGGAATCCTGATCGTGAAATCGCCGTTGACCGCTGCGCTGTTGTTCGCCCTTGGCCTGAGTGCCACTCCCGCATTTGCCGCCAAACCCGCGGCCCCGGCCACGCTGGCCGTGCAGAACGCCGACGCGCAGTTCAAGGCGATCTACGAAAAAGAGTGGGCGTGGCGTCAGACCGGCGGTGGCGAGGCCAGCGAGGACAGTGATGCGCCGGCCAACGCAACCAAACTGCCCGATGTCAGCGCGCAGGCGCACGAAGCGCGCCTGAAAGTGTGGGAAGAGGTGCTGGCGCAGCTGGAGGCCATCGACCCGAAAACCCTCTCGCCCGAGGCGCAGATCAACTACGCCATCTATCACTACCAGGTCGAGAACCTGGCCGACGAAGTGCGCCAGCGCACTTACGAAATGCCGTTCAACTCCGACTCGTCGTTCTGGTCGAACCTGAGCTTCATGGCGCGGCGTGAGATGAAGACGGCGGACGATTACCGTAACTACATCGCCCGCTTGAACGATGTGCCGCGCTACTTCGACCAGCAGATGGTCAACATGCGCGCTGGCCTTGAACGTGGCTTCAGCGTGCCGCGTGCGGTGCTGGAAGGCCGCGATGTCTCCATCTCGACCGTGGCCGAGCTCAGGGACCCAACGCAGTCGCCGCTGTACGAACCGCTGAAGAAAATGCCCTCCAGCATTGCCGCCAGCGAGCAGCAGAAGCTGCAGGCCGATGCACGCCAGGCCATCAGTGGCAGCGTGGTGCCGGCATTCGGCACGCTGCTCACGTTCTATCGCGAGGAGTACGTGCCGAAGTCGCGCACCACCCTGGCCGCGGAGAAGATGCCGGGCGGCAAGGCGTTCTATCAGCAGCAGATCCGCGAATACACCACGCTGGACCTGAGCCCGCAGGAGATTCACGCAGTGGGCCTGAGTGAGGTCAACCGCATCCAGAAAGAAATGAACGCCATCATCGACAAGGTGGGGTTCACCGGCAAAAGCGAGCAGACCCGCTTTGCGGATTTCCTGGAATTCCTGCGTACCGATCCGCAGTTCTACGCCAAGACCCCGGACGAACTGCTGTGGCGCGCGGCGTGGATTTCCAAGCGTGTGGATGCGGTGATCGGCAAGTACATGACGTTGCCGCGCGCGCGCTTCACCATCGTGCCGGTGCCACCGGACATCGCCCCGTTCTGGACTGCCGGCCGTGGTGGCATGGGCACGTACTGGCTCAACACCTACAACCTGCCGGCGCGCCCGCTGTACAACCTGCCGGCACTCACCCTGCACGAGTCTGATCCGGGCCATGCCCTGCAAGGTGCGTTGGCCGCCGAGCAGACCGGCCAGCCGGAGTTCCGCCGCAACAACTACATTTCCGCCTATGGCGAAGGCTGGGGCCTGTATACCGAAAAGCTTGGCGTGGAGATGGGCATCTACCAGACGCCGTATGAAGATTTCGGCCGGCTGACCTATGAGATGTGGCGCGCCGCGCGTCTGGTCATCGACACCGGCGTGCATCATTACGGCTGGGACCGCGAGCGTTCAATTGCGTACCTGCGTGACCACACTGCGCTGAGCGAGCACGAAGTCACCACCGAAGTGGACCGCTACATCTCCTGGCCGGCGCAGGCACTGAGCTACAAGCTGGGCGAGATCACCATCGTCAAGCTGCGTGCGCAGGCCGAGAAGGAACTGGGCGACAAGTTCGACGTCAAGTCCTTCCACGACACCGTGCTTGATCTTGGCTCGGTGCCGTTGCCGGTGCTGGAGCAGCAGGTGAAGGCCTACATCGCCGAGCGTAAAAAAGCCTGACGTAGATCGTGCAGGCGCGGCCCAGTGCCGCGCCTTCATGCATGTGATGCGTTTCTTCGCGCTGGCGCTTAAAGGAAAAAAACGTGACCCGATACCTTCTGCTTCTGCTGTCTCTGGCGTTGTCATCAACGGCCAGTGCGATCGTGATTCGACATGATGTGGACGACGCCAGGTATCGGGTTCCCGCCGCGGAATTTCCGGCGCTGGCAGACATGCCCGGCGAGGGACACGGCGTATTGATTGCGCCGCAATGGGTGATTACGGCAGCACATACGATCCCGCTGCATTCCAGGCTGGAGCAGGTATCGGTCAACGGAAAGCCGAGAGCGGTTGAGCGTGTCGTCGTGCATTCCGGATACAGAACGCTGCCACAGGAACTGATTGATCAAGCCATGGCCAGTGGCGAGGCGATGCTTATCGTGGTGTTTCTGTCGGCATCTGATGACGTCGCGCTGATCAAGCTGGCCGAACCGGTAACGGATGTCACTCCGGTGGCACTCAACCAAGCGGGTGCGCGGCCGGGTGAGGTGGTCAAGATCATCGGCAAGGGCGCCACCGGCAACGGCGTTTCCGGGTACCGCCCCGGCGGGCCGAATCGAACCGAACTGCGCCGTGCGTACAACGAAATCTCCAGCGCGTATGACCGCTGGTTCTGCTACCGGTTCGATGCACCGCCATCGGCCTTGCCGCTTGAAGGCACTATCGGCAACGGCGACAGCGGCAGTCCGGTGCTGGTGGAAGTCAACGGCCAATGGCTGTTGTCCGGGGTGACGTCCTGGAAAGTGGTTGAAGGCAACGTGCTGACCGCAAACTACGGGCTGTACGGCCAGATAGCCTGCAATGTGCGCTTGAGCCATTACACCGATTGGATGGAAAAGGTGATGTCCGGCCAGCCGTAATCGCCGAGAGTTGTCATCGGAATCCAGCCGCGTCGTGCAACAACGTCGGCTGGATGGATTGCTCAGGCAGCGTCCGGCCCGACCGGCGCAAAGCGGCGCACCGATTGACCATCAACGATGACGTGCTCGCAGAACATGGCGTATGGGCGCACCCACAAGCCACCTTCGCCGTAGAGCGCGCGATAGACAACGACGGGTTCCAACGTTTCGCTGTGCCGGGCGACGGCAACCACTTCGTAATCGTTGCCTTTGTAGTGGCGGTACAGGCCGGGGGCCAAGGTGGGAGCGGGGGGAAGCTGGGACATGACGGTATAGGCGGAAGTGGCTCAACCGTGATTATGCAGCCCGCACGGCAAACATCATCACCGGCCCGAACGCCGGCATGCGCGGCAGGTACAGCCTGCCGCGCATCCTTGCTTCAGTGTGCAGCGCCAGCCAAGGGCCGCGCCTTGGCCACGCGTGCGGCAAACGCCGGCAGCACCAGCAGGGTCAGCGCAGTGGCGGTAATCAGCCCGCCGATCACCACCGTTGCCAGCGGCTTCTGCACTTCGGCGCCGGACCCGCTGGCAATGGCCATCGGGATGAAACCGACAATGGCCACCAGCGCAGTGGTCAATACCGCGCGGATGCGGCTGGACGCGCCGTTGACGGCTGCCAGCATCGGTGCATCACCGGCATCCAGGCGCTCGCGGATGGCCTGCATCAGCACCAGGCCGTTGAGCGTTGCAACGCCGGACACCGCGATGAAGCCCACCGCCGCCGACACCGAGAACGGCATGCCACGCATCAGCAGCGCGAGGATGCCGCCGACCAGCGCCAACGGCACGCAGCTGAACACCAGAACGGCTTCCTTGCCACTGCGCAAGGCCATGAACAACAGGCTGCCGATCAACAGAAACACCACCGGCACCACCGTCGCCAGACGCTTTTCTGCACGCTGCAGATTCTCGAACTGTCCCCCCCAGGCCAGGTAGGCACCTGCCGGCAATGCGACATCGGCCACGGCCTTCTGCGCATCACCGACAAAGCCACCAAGGTCGCGGCCGCGCACGTTGGCCTGCACTACCACGCGGCGGCTGCCGTTGTTGCGGCTGATCTGGTTGGGCCCTTCGCTGACCGAAATGCGTGCCACCGACGACAACGGAATCACCAACCCGGCCGGTGTGGCGATGGGCAGCGATGCCAGCTGGTCCGGATCGTTGCGCGCGCTGTCTTCCAGGCGCACCACCACATTGAAGCGCCGGTCGCCTTCAAAGATCTTGCCGGCTGCGGTGCCGCCGATACCAATGGACAGTGCCTCGCTCACATCCGCTGCGGTCAGGCCGTACTGCGCCGCAGCCACATGGTCGATGGCCACATTGAGCGTAGGCAGGCCGGATATCTGCTCCACCCGGACGTCGGCGGCACCTTCAACCGCGCGCAGTTTCAGTGCCACCTGGTCGGCAACTTTCTGCAGTTGGCTGAAGTCGTCGCCGTAAATCATCACCGCAAGATCGGTACGCACGCCGGAGATCAGTTCGTTGAAGCGCAGTTCGATCGGTTGGCTGAATTCAAAACTGTTGCCCAGTTGCTGGCCGGTGAGCTTTTCAAAGCGTGCGACCAAGGCTTCCTTGTCCAATTTTGGATCGGGCCACTGTTTGCGTGGTTTCAACATGATGACGCTGTCGGAGATGTTGGTCGGCATCGGGTCGATGGCGGCCTCGGCGGTGCCGGTGCGGGAGAAGATGGTTTCCACTTCCGGCTCATTGGTGATGGCTTTTTCCAGCGCCAACTGCATCGCCAACGACTGCTCCAACGACGCGGACGGCACACGCAAGGCCTGCATCGCGACGTTGCCTTCATCCAGCGTGGGCATGAATTCGCGACCGAGCAGGCCAAACGATGCAATGCCCACCACCAGCATCATCAGTGCCCCGGCAATCACGGCACGCGGCCGTGCAATGGCGCCGCGGATGATCGGTTCGATGCGCGCACGCAACACGCGGATCAACTTGGTTTCGTGGTCGCCTTCCGCATTGAGCGCTTCGCCTTGTCTGTGCTTGGGCTCACGCACCAACAGCGCGGCCATTGCCGGCACAAAGGTGAAAGAGAAAATAAAGGCGCCCACCAAGGCCAGCATGAAGGTCGCAGCCATCGGCTGGAATGTTTTGCCTTCCACACCTTCCAGGGTAAGGATGGGTGCGAACACCAGCAGAATGATCAACTGGCCGAACGCAGCCGGGCGCGCCATCTTGCGTGCCGAATCAGCTGCCACGCGCAGCCGCTCTTGTGCGGTGAGCGCGCGGCCCAGTTCATTGCGACGTTGGCCCAGCATGAGCAGGGTGGATTCGACCACGATCACCGCGCCGTCCACCAGGATGCCGAAGTCCAGCGCACCCAGACTCATCAGGTTGCCGCTGATGCCGAAGCGGTTCATGCCGATCACCGCGAACAGGAACGACAGGGGAATCACCAGCGCGGTGATGGTGGCCGCACGCAGGTTGCCCAGCAGCAGGAACAGCACCACCACCACCAGCAAGGCGCCTTCGGTGAGGTTCTTGGCCACGGTCTTGATGGTGGAGTTCACCAACACGCTGCGGTCCAGCACGGGTGCGGCAACGATGCTCGGCGGCAGCGATCTGTTCACCTGCTCCAGGCGAGCGGCCGCCGCCTGCGCCACGGTGCGGCTGTTGCCACCGGCAATCATCAGCGCGGTGCCAAGCACGGCTTCATGGCCGTTGCGGCTGGCCGCGCCCAGGCGCGGTGCGCGGCTGATCGCCACATCGGCGACATCAGCCACGCGCACCACCACGCCATTGCGGGTGGCGACAGGCGCCTGCGCCAAGTCATCGGTGGTCAATGCCAAACCATCGGCACGCACTACCAGGCCTTCGCCTGCACGCTGCACGAAACCGGCGCCGGCCTGCACGTTGGAACGCTGCAGCGCGGTCACCAGATCGGCCAGGCCAAGGCCATGTGCGGCCAAGCGTGCGCCGTCCGGATGCACGCCGTACTCCTTGACGTAACCGCCCACCGTATCGACACCGGCCAAGCCCGGGCTGGAGCGCATCTGCGGGGCGACGATCCAATCCTGCACGGTGCGCAGGTAGGTGGCGCGTTCTTCGGCGGTGCGCAGCAGATCGCCTTCCGGCGTGAGATACACCTCGCCGGCCTGCCAGCCGGCTTCACCTGGCTTGGCCAGTTTTGCCGGATCAAACGCGGTGAAATCCACCGTCCACATCAACACCTCGCCCAAACCGGTGGTCACCGGCGAGAGCACCGGCGTTGCACCGTCGGGCAGGTCTTCAGACGCCTCGCGCATGCGTTCGGCCACCTGCTGGCGGGCGAAGTAGATGTCAGTGGCGTCGGTGAATATCGCGGTGACCTGCGAAAAACCGTTGCGTGACAGCGAGCGGGTGGTGGTCAAACCGGGGATGCCGGCCAACGCGGTTTCCAGCGGGTAGGTCACCTGCCGCTCGATCTGTTCCGGCGTCAGTGCCGGCGCCACGGTGTTGATCTGCACCTGGTGGTTGGTGATGTCCGGCACCGCGTCGATTGGCAACTTGCCGAGCTGGAACAAGCCCAAGGCGGCAACCAGCGCAGCCAAGGCCACGACCAGCCAGCGGTGGCGTACCGCCGCTTCAATGATGAGTTTGAACATGGGCGACTCCTTAGTGGCCGTGCTCGGCTTCGCCCTTGGCCAACTCGGCCTTGAGCAGGAAGGCGTTGGCGGCAACGATGCGTTCATCGCCACTCAAACCACCAAGAATTTCGATGCGATCACCGGCGCGACGGCCAGCCAACACCGGCTGCGCTTTGAAGCCGCCATCGACGCTGATGAACACCGCGCTGCGGCCATCGACGTTCTGCAGGGCATCGGCCGGCACGCTCATCACGCCACTCTGGTTTCCGGTCACCACCACCGCCGACACCGGCGAGCCAGCCGGCGGCAGTGCGGCATCCACTGGCGTGGCGCGGATCACCGCGGCGCCACCGAGTTGGCGCACATCGGCGGCAACACCGGTGACGGTCGCAGCAAAGTTGCCGGTGGGGGTGCTGACTTCCAGCGTCATGCCGGGCGTGACCTGCGCGGCCAACACGGGCGGTGCGGTGAACACCAGCTCGTTCAAAGTGGGGTCGGAGACATCGGCCACCGGGCTGCCGGCGGCAACCACGCCGCCGGGCGTGACCTGCACGTTGCCGACGATGCCGGCCACCGGGCTGGTGATGCGCACGCGGCCGCTGCTGTCCGGCGAGCCGTTGGCGGCTGCCTGTGCCTGTGCGGCGGCGGCTTGCGCCTGTGCGGCCAGCGAGCGTGCGCGCGAGCTTTCCAGTTCCTGGCGGGCGACCACGCCCTGTTCCACCAGTGCCTTGTCGCGGCCATGGGCCAGGCGCGCGGCTTCGGCCTCGGCCGCAGCGGCGACGGCGTTGGCGCGGAACACGGCTGCTTCACCGCTGATCACCACGACCAAGGCCTGGTTCTGCTTCACCGCCGTGCCGGGCGCGACCAGCACACGTTCAACGCGGCCGGTGACGGTGGACGCTACGGAAGCGCGCGCGCCTATCGAGGGTTCCACACGGCCGGCCAAGCGGGTGGAGCTGCCACCGCCACGGCCTACCGCAACCACCTGGATGCCGGAGGCTTTGATCTGCTCATCGGTGAGCAGTACCTGGCCTTCATCGCCGTTGGCTTCTTCAGTGGATGCTTGTGCCGAGGTGCCGTCTTTGCCATCGGCGGCATGACCGTGGCCGTCGTCATCGGCGTTCTTTTCAGTGGCGGCTGCGTTGGTGGCGGGAGGCTGGGCGTTGCCGGCGCAACCGGCAAGCAGAGCGGACAGCAACAGGCCGCTGATCAGCGGGGAATAACGGGACAGAGTCATGGTGCCTCCACAAACGGTGCGCGCCCTTCGAGGCGGGCGAGATCGATTTCCGCGGCAACCCGCGACAGACGTGCGTCCACGGCGGTGCCGCGTGCGGCGATGAGGGTGCTGCGGGTGCTGCGCAGTTCCAGCTGCGAAATACGCCCGGCATCAAAGCCCACGCGTGCCAGCCGATAGGCTTCCTCGGCGGCGACCACGCTTTCATCGGCGGCGCGGGTGCGGCTGCCGGCGGCTTTCAGTCCGGCAATCGCGGACAACCGTTCCGCTTCGCTGTCGCGGCGCTGCTGTTCCACCCGCGCATCGGCGGCGCGTTGGTCGGCATGGGCGGCGCGGATGCCGCCACGGTTGCGGTCGAACAACGGCACGGTGAGGCTGATGCCCAGGTTGTAGGCGCGCTCGCTGCTTTCGCGAAAACGCGTCTGCGCGACGGTGGCACTCAGGTCGGGCAGGGCGCGTTTGCGCTCCACCTCAACCAGGCGTCCGGCGCTGTCGGCTTCGGCTTCGGCCACACGGACCGCCAATGCTGCATTGCCCACGCCGCGTGGCAGCGGCGGTGCGCGATCAAGCAGGCTCTCGTTGATGGACTGCACCGGCGCATCCAGCAGCGCCATGCCGGCCAGTCGCGCCAGTGCCGCATCGCGGAACGCCTGTGCTTCGTCCAGAGCAGCGTTGGCATTGGCCACTTCACTCTGTGCCTGCACCGCGCGCAGTTGCGGTTCGCGGCCTTCTTCAACCATGGCGGTGACCGCGGCGGCGTCCTCGCGGATCAGGGTCAGTGCTTCCGTGGCAAAGGTGAAGCGGCGCAGCGCGCTTTCGGCCTGTGCATAGGCCGCTGCCAATTGGCTGGCCACATCGCTGCGGCTCTGCGTGCCGCGTAGTGCGGCGGCCTGTGCCTCGGCCTGTGCGGCGCGGACGCGGGCACCGCGCTGGCCCCAGATTTCCAACGGCTGGGACAAGGTGAGCAGGGTGTCGGCTTTGCCCATGCCGCCATAGCTGCCGCTGCCCCAGGCGTTTTCGGCGGAATAGGACAGCGAAGGGTTGGGCAGTGCCCGGGCCTGCTCGGCGCGGGCGTCAGCGGCTTCGGCCAGTGCGGTGCCCACGCGGGCGCCGGGCAACTGGTCCAGGCGCTCAAGCAATGCGTCATACGAAGGTGCGGTCTGCGCCGCTACCGGCACCGCAGGGCTCACGCCCAACAGCACGGCAACGACCCAGACGGTCGCGCGCGGCGACCGACGTGTCAGGATCGACATAGAAAATTCCGGTTATGAGTGAAACGGGAGCCCGCAATTGCGGGGTGCGCTCAGCTCATGCCCGGGGAGGTCGTGCCAACTCGTCGTGTGCGACGGCGTAGGTCGCGGCATCGCCAACATTCATCCAACTTGCCAGCAGCGGCGTAACAAGTGCCGTCACGTGAATCGCCGGCAGGCTTACCGTGGAGTGGTGGCAATGGTTGTGACCACAGGCATCGTTGAGTGCGTGGTCGCTGCTGGCTTTGCCCTGGCCGTCGGCGTCATGGGCTACGGCGCCGGTGTGTACAACGGTGGGGTGCGGTTCCAACGCACACGCCAGTGCATCAGCCGCAGGCACCACCACAAATGCCGCGATCAGCAGCATCAGCAGGTAGGTACTCAGGTTGCGGGTGATCCGGCGCATGCGGGGCAAACTAGCAAGGGGTGGGCCGTGGATACAATATCAATGGACATCTCGGGAATTCGTCGGAATTTCCGGTTCAGGTAACGGCCGATGGCTGCGGCGTGTTGGATATGGATGTCATCGTGTTGCACGTGTGTTGCCACACGGATGAAGATCGGCCTTTGCATCGCGGGAACGAAGCGGCAATGAGAAGAGCCTCCATCGGTGTGCTGAGCCTGCTGCTGGCCTTGACCAGCGCCGCCGCACAGGCCGCAGATGATGTCTATGTTGAATTCCTGTGGGAGCAGACTCCGGCCGCCGCGCTTGCGCGCTCGCAGACCGGCCTGTTCATTGCCGATGGCCAACATGACCACCGCATCTGTGTAGCCGCCAATGTCGAGGACACCGATGTGGGCGGGCTGCAGATAGACATCCTCGATGCCGAGGGAACCCGCATCTCGCGCACAGCCCATGACGACTACCGTGGCCGCAAACAGTGTTACGCCGCGGCGCTGGGTACGGCCGGCGTCGCCGGCACATGGACCGTGCAGGCCCTACTGGGTGACGGCCGCACAGGCAGCGGCACCGTCCGCGTGGATCACCGACTGCAAGATTCGCCGCTGTACCAGCGGCACGATGCCCCCTACGTGGCGGGCCGGCCCAATTACGATGCCTCCATCCCGCCGGCGGAGTGGGTGGGCAAGCTGGTCTGGGCGATGGACGTGGACGCGCAGGGCAAGGTGACGCATGTCGAAGTGGAGGTTGCCGAAGGCGTGGGTGAGCGCCTGCGCGAACGCGCGCTGGCCGCCGGTTGGCTGACGCGGTTCGGGCCGGACCCAGCCCGGGCGGACACACCGCTGCGCTGGCGGCGGACACTGGAGTTCGCACCCGAGTGAGCGCCGGTAGGCGTGCCGCGCCCGACGCCGGTCAGGGCAGCTTGGCGATCACCTTGATCTCGAACTGAAAGCCATACAGCCAGTTCACGCCGATCCCGGTCAGGGTGGGGTGCGGCGCCTGGCCCCAATACTCGGGCACGATTGCCCAGGCCTTGGCGAAGTTCTTTTCCGCATCCACCAGGAACACGGTTACATCAATCACGTCGTCGAACGTGCAGCCGGCCGCCGCCAACACCGCATTGAGGTTGTCGAAGGCGCGCCGCACCTGGGCGTCAAAATCCGGCTCGGGCGAGCCGTCCTCCCGGCTGCCGACCTGGCCGGACACGAACAGGAAACCATTGGAACGGATGGCCGGCGAATAGCGGTTGTGCTCGTACAGCGCCTGGCGGCCGGTTGGAAAGACGACGTCACGGTGCGACATGGGGAAGGGTCCAGATGAGGCGGCGCGCGGATCGCGCCAGCAGGATGCCTATCGTCTTTGGCATTTCTGTCTGGATAAACCGCAATTATCGGCCTAGATTGATTGGCAATTTCAAACAATGGCGAGCCGCTCAATGGACCGCTTCGAAGCGATGCGGGCCTTTGCCCGGGTGGTGGAAACCGGCAGCTTCACCCGTGCCGCGCACACCTTGCAGCTCAGCCGTACCACGGTCACCCAGCTGGTGCAGCAGTTGGAGGCGCACCTGCGCCTGCGGCTGCTCAACCGGACCACGCGGCGGGTCAGTGTCACTGCTGATGGAGCGGCTTACTACCCGCGCATCGCGCGCCTGCTGGCAGAACTGGAGGAGGTCGAGGGCGGCCTGGGCGATGCCGCCCAGCAGCCACGAGGACGCCTGCGCATTGATGTGCCCGGGCCCTTCGCGCGGCTGCTGTTGATTCCGGCGTTACCGGTGTTTCAGGCGCGTTACCCGGACATCCAACTGGACATCGGGGTCAGCGACCGCGAGGTGGACGTCATTGCTGACAACGTTGACTGCGTGATCCGTGGTGGCAGCCCGGCCGACCCGGCGCTGGTGGCGCGGCCCTTGCGCAGTCTGCCGCTCGGGTTCCACGCCAGCCCGGGCTACGTGCAGCGCTTCGGAATTCCCGGGCATCCGCGGGCGCTGGAGGGGCCGGATCATCACATCGTGGGGTTCATCAGTTCGCGCAGTGGCCGCGTGCGGACCCTTCCGGCACACCGCGGCGCAGAGCGGGTGGACATCCAGGGGGCGTACCGGCTGGCCTTCGATGAGGGCCAAGCCTGTCTGGCCGCCGGCTTGGCGGGGCTTGGCGTGATCGCGCTTCCCGACTACATGGCCGCTCCCCACGTAGCCCGTGGCGAACTGCAGCCACTGCTGCAGGACTGGCAGCTGCCGCCGATGCCGATGCATGTGATGTTTCCGCCGAACCGGCACATGAGCCATCGGTTGCGGGTGTTCATCGATTGGGTGGTGGAGACGATGGGCGGGGGGAGTCCGGGTGCGGGCTGTGGGTAACTTGCGCTGGCCTTTGTTTGCCGGCATACTGCGCGGCTCGCTGTGTCCGGTTTCGTGCCGGGCGGCGCCCCCGGGAGCACGTCCCCGGCCGCCCAACGCCAGCGTAACCCTTTGATTCTCATGATGTGTGGTGGGCAACCATCGAGGCCGCCGTCCCCCGGGCTACGGGGCGACACAATCACTACCGAGGTGCGCAATGTCCCGCGTATGCCAAGTTTCCGGCAAGGGAGTGCAGACGGGTAACAACGTCTCGCACGCCAACAACAAGACCCGTCGTCGTTTCCTGCCCAACCTGCACGAGCGCCGTTTCTGGGTTGCCAGCGAGAACCGCTGGGTAAAGCTTCGTGTTTCCGCGCATGCACTGCGCACCATCGACAAGAACGGCATTGATTCCGTTCTGGCTGAGCTGCGTGCGCGCGGCGAAAAGGTCTGAGGAGTAAACGATCATGGCAGGTAAGCGCGATAAGGTCCGTATGATTTCCTCGGCCGGCACTGGCCACTTCTACACGACCGACAAGAACAAGAAGAACACCCCGGCGAAGATGGAATTCCTGAAGTACGACCCGGTTGTTCGTAAGCACGTTCTGTACAAGGAAGGCAAGATCAAGTAATCCCTCGGGATTACCTGGTTTACCGTTCCAAGCAAAACCCGCCGAAAGGCGGGTTTTGTGTTTCAGCCGTATGAAAAAGCAACGCTGCATCGCCCATGAGCACATGCGTCCAAGGCATCAGGTAATTACGTGGCATCGCCTACAATCGGGCCAATGAGCGTAGTTGATACTTCCGGGCCGTGTGATGTGGCCATCATCGGTGGCGGTGCTGCCGGCGTCCTTGCCGCCATCGGCATGCTGCGCGGCGCGCAACAGCCGCTGCGCGTGCTGATTGTCGAACCGTCGCTGCCGTTGGCGCGTGGTGTGGCTTATGCCACGGTGTACCCGGAGCATCTGCTCAACGTACCGGCCGGCAAGATGGGTGGCTTCCCCGACAAGGTGGAGGATTTCCTCGACTACCTGTTGGAGGTGCGGGCCTTCCCCGGCGTTGAACGTGACACGCTGGCAACGCAGTTTGTGCCGCGCAGCCATTTTGCCGATTACCTGCGCCATCGCCTTCAACAGGCGGTGGAAAGCAGCCCGGCGCAATTGGAAATCCGCGCCGAGCGTGTACAGGCGTTGGACCGTGACGATGCAGGCTTTCAACTGACCTTGGCCTCGGGCCAGCAGCTGCGCGCGCATCGTGTGGTGTTGGCTACGGGCAATGCGTTGCGTCCGCTGCCTGCACGCGGTGCAGGCTCGTTGCCGGACGGCAAGCGCGTGGAAGCCTGGGATTTCGATGCCGTGCGCGCCATCGCCACTACGGCGGATGTGGCCATTGTCGGCTCCGGGTTGAGCATGGCCGACACCGTGGTGTCGTTGCAGGCCAGCGGGCATCGCGGGCGTATCCATGTGCTGTCACGGCACGCGCTGCTGCCGTTGCCACACGCCAAAGGGCCGGCTGCCGATTACGACCCCGAACCCTTGTTGAAAATGGACCTGCGCCAGCGCCTGCATGCGTTGCGGCAATATGCTGCCGAAGCGGCCGAGCGCGGTATTCCGTGGCAGAACGTGATGGAGCGCATCCGCCCGATGGGGCAGGCGCTGTGGCAGACCTTGTCGTTTGACGACCAGCGCCGCTTCCTGCGGCACGTGGTGCGCTACTGGGACGTACACCGCCACCGCATCGCTGCGCCCGTACATGCGCAGTTGATGGAACTGCAGCAGCAAGGCCGATTGCAGTTGCACCGGGGGCGGCTGGAAACCGCATTTGCCGATGGCGCCTGCATCCAGCTCACGGCCTTGGACAAGCGCCGCCATCCGTTCCAACTGGACGTGCAATACGTCATCAACGCCACCGGCGTGGAGATGCGTGCGCAGGCCATGCGTAATGCCTTGCTGCAGCAGTTGCTGGGCAGCGGCCTTGGCCGGCCTGGGCCGCACGGCATGGGTATCGACAGCGCGCCTGACGGCAGCCTGATCGATGCCGACGGCGCAATCGAGCCGCGCGTACAGGTGCTGGGCAGCCTGCGTATTGGCCGCTTGTGGGAGAGCCTGGCCGTGCCGGAACTGCGCGCTCAGGCGGCCGCAGCGGCGGTGGCCGTGTTGGCGCGCTAAGCCAGTCTCGGCGCCTGCGAGGCGCATCCCGTAAAATGCGCCAATGGATGTCTCCCACCTTCTCGACGGGCTGAATGCAGCCCAGCGCGAGGCCGTTTCCGCGCCTCCTGGTCACCACCTGATTCTTGCCGGCGCCGGTTCCGGCAAGACACGCGTGCTCATTCATCGCATCGCGTGGCTCAACGAAGTCTTTGACGTGCCTACGCACGGCATCTTTGCGGTGACTTTCACCAACAAGGCCGCCGGCGAAATGCGCCACCGCATCGACGCGCAGCTGCCCAAGGGCAGCCGTGGGATGTGGATCGGCACGTTCCATGGTCTGGCACATCGCCTGCTGCGCCTGCATTGGCCTGAAGCCAAGTTGCCGGAAGCGTTCCAGGTGATGGATTCGGACGACCAGCTGCGCATGATCAAGCGTGTGGTGCAGCAGCTGGAGCTGGACGACAGCAAGTACCCGCCCAAGCAGGTGATGTGGTGGATCAACGCGCAGAAGGATGAAGGCCGGCGGCCGCAGCACATCCAACCCGAGCCGCACGACCAGTGGGGCGAAGCGATGCGCCAGGCGTATGCGGCGTATCAGGAACGCTGTGACCGCGCCGGTTTGGTGGATTTCGCCGAGCTGCTGCTGCGTGCGCATGAATTGCTGCGCGACAACCCCGGTCTGCTGGCGCACTACCGTGCACGCTTCCGCGAAATTCTGGTGGACGAGTTCCAGGACACCAACGCCATCCAGTACGCCTTCGTGCGCGTGTTGGCCGGCGACAGTGGCCATGTGTTCGTGGTCGGCGACGATGACCAGGCCATCTACGGCTGGCGCGGTGCGAAGGTTGAAAACGTACAGCGGTTTCTGAAGGATTTTCCGGGCGCCGAAACCGTGCGGTTGGAGCAGAACTACCGCTCCACCGCCAACATTCTGGGTGCGGCCAATGCGGTCATCGCGCACAACCCGGACCGTATCGGCAAGGAGTTGTGGACCGACAGCGGCGATGGCGACCCCATTGATCTGTACGCGGCCTACAACGAGATGGACGAGGCGCGTTACCTGGTCGAACGTGCGCGGCAGTGGGTGCGTGATGGCGGCAGCTACGGTGATGTCGCCGTGCTTTACCGCAGCAATGCGCAGTCGCGCGCGTTTGAAGAAGTGCTGCTGAGCGAGCAGGTGCCATACCGCGTGTACGGCGGCATGCGCTTCTTCGAGCGCGCTGAAATCAAGGACGCGCTGGCGTACCTGCGGTTGATGACCAACCGCAACGATGACGCCGCGTTCGAGCGCGCGGTGAACACGCCCACACGCGGCATTGGTGACCGCACGTTGGACGAAGTGCGGCGCATCGCACGCCAGCAGGCGCTGCCGCTGTGGGAGGCCGCGATGCTGGCCACGCAGGGCAATGATCTGACCTCGCGCGCCAAAAATGCGCTGGCCGGCTTCATCAACCTGGTCCAGCAGATCACCGCTGAAACCGGCGAGATGGATCTGGCCGAACGCATCGAGCATGTGCTCACGCGCTCGGCATTGCGTGAGCACTGGAGCAAAGAAAGCCGCAACGCGCTGGATTCGGAATCGCGTACCGACAACCTGGACGAACTGATCTCGGTGGCCTCGCGCTTCGTGCGTCGCGATGACGATATTGAAGAGGGCGCCGAGGACATGAGCGAGCTGGTCGCGTTCCTGTCCTACGCCTCGCTGGAAGCCGGCGAAGGCCAGGCACAGGCGGGCGAGGAAGGCGTGCAGCTGATGACGCTGCACTCGGCCAAGGGTCTGGAATTTCCGTTGGTGTTTCTGGCCGGCATGGAAGAGGGCCTGTTCCCCAGTGCGCGCTCGTTGGAAGAAAGCGGCCGCCTGGAAGAAGAGCGTCGCTTGGCTTACGTCGGCATCACCCGCGCACGGCAGAAGCTGGTGTTGAGCTATGCCGAATCGCGCCGCATCCACGGCCAGGACAACTACAGCCTGCCGTCGCGCTTCCTGCGTGAGATTCCGCGCGAACTGCTGCACGAAGTGCGGCCCAAGGTGCAGGTCTCGCGGACTTCCTCACTGGGCGCCAGCCGGGTGATGGGGCATGCGTCGATCGAAGCGGCGCCGATCAAACTCGGCGCGTTGGTGACACACCCAAAATTTGGCGAAGGCATGGTCACCGACTACGAGGGTAGTGGCGGGCATGCGCGCGTGCAGGTGGAGTTTGCCGACGCCGGCAGCAAATGGTTGGTGATGGCCTATGCCAATCTGACGGTGCTGTAACCGGGGGTGCCTGCGCAGCACCCCGACGCGTGCGGCGCATTGCCGCATTGAGTACATTGCCGGTGCAACACGACAGGGATTGAAATCATGGGAGCAAACCCGCTCGCAGTCCGCTAAGCCGCAACAACGCACTGCTGTTGTTGCGGCGGCCCGTACTGTCCTTCATTCACATGACTGCTGGCCGCCGTCGGTTCATTCCGTACGGAGGCTTTGCCATGCCTGTTCAACCTGCCCGCAGCTGGGCCTTTTCCCTTCCGGCAGCCATGCTGCTGATGGTTCCCTTTGACCTGCTCGCCTCGTTGGCGATGGATGTGTATCTGCCGGTGATTGCGCAGATGCCGATGGCGCTGCGCACCTCGCCGGCTCTCATCCAGTGGACCCTGAGTGTTTACCTGCTGGTGCTGGGAATGGGCCAGCTGGTGTTTGGCCCTTTGTCTGACCGCATCGGGCGGCGCCCGGTGGTGCTGGGCGGGGCGCTGCTGTTTTCGGTCGCATCGTTCGGCCTGGCGTTGGCGGACAGCGGCGGCATGTTCCTGTTGTTGCGCCTGGCACAGGCCCTGGGCGCGTCGGCGGCGCTGGTGGCCACGTTCGCGACGGTGCGAGACGTTTATGCCGATACGCCGGAAGCAACCACCATCTACAGCCTGTTCGGGTCGATTCTTGCCTTCGTGCCAGCGCTGGGCCCGGTCTTGGGCGCGATAATCGCAGCGGTTCTCGGTTGGCGTGGCATTTTCGCCACGCTCGGCGTGATGGCGGCAATCGCCACGCTGCGGGCGTGGTCGCGTTGGCAGGAGACTCTTCAATCGCCTGGGCCGGCACCGCGGCGGGCGTTCGGCGTCATCCTGCGGAGCAGGCCGTTCTGGGTTTACACGCTGGGCTTCAGCGCGGCGATGGGCAGCTTCTTTGTTTTCTTTTCCATCGCGCCGGGGGTGTTGATCGGTGGTGCGGGGTACTCGCAGATTGCGTTCAGCCTGGCCTTCGCCTCGGTGGCGGTCGTGATGATCATCAGCACGCGGTTTGCAGCAGGTGCCGTCGCCCGCTGGGGTGTGGCCGGCTGCTGTGGCCGGGGCGCGCTGGTGATGATGCTGGGGGCGGCCTGGCTTGCCATCAGCACCGGCCTGTTGCCGCCTTCGTTTGCCGCGTTGGTCGTACCCATGTGGGTGATCGCCATTGGCATCGTGTTGATGGTGTCGGTCACGGCCAACGGCGCGTTGGCGGCTTTGGGTGACACGGCGGGCACGGCGGTAGCGCTGTATTACAGCCTGCAGAGCCTGCTGGTTGCCGGCCTGGGCACCCTGCTGATCCTCTGCATGGGGGGCGGCACGGCCTGGCCATTGGTGGCCTATGCGCTGTGCATGCCGGCGCTGAGCCTGGCCGGGTTGTGGGCGATACGGAAGAAATGAAGGCCATTCAGGCCGGGACACTCTTTGCTGCGCATTTGATCCGGCTCAATGCAAGGCGGCAACATCAGGTGTGCAATGGTTACTGACAACCCCCTCACCAAGGAGAACGGCCATGTACAAGCGCATCCTGATTGCCACCGACGGTTCCGAGCTCTCGGCCAAGGGCCTGCAGAAAGGCCTGGAACTGGCCGCGCAGCTCGACGCCCATGCCGACATCGTCACCGTGTCCGAGCCGTGGGCGGTGGGAATGTACGACGCCATGGGTTGGAGTGCCGGCTACGAAGCCAGCCCGGAATACAAAAAAGACCGGGACGCCGCTGCGCAGAAAATCCTGCAGCCGGCGGTGGCAGCGGCACATGCGGCCGGTATCGCCAACGTGCTGGCCCACCATGTGCTCGACCGCTATGCCGCCGACGGCATCATCGACACCGCCACGGCCTGCAACAGCGACCTGGTGGTGATGACCTCGCACGGCCGTCGTGGCGTCACCCGCGTGCTGCTGGGCAGCCAGACTGCCGAAGTGCTGGCGCGCAGCACGGTGCCGGTGCTGGTGATCCGCTGAGGCCTGTGGCCTGCGTGAAGCCCTCTTCCACCGGGAGAGGGTAAAGCGGCGCGCGGAGCGCCTGTGGCCGCAATGCAGTGGCCTGAAGCACGCAGTGCATTGCCTGCGCGTGCGGCATTCCCCGGACTGACTCTTGCAGCACCTTCCTCCTGGGAAGGTGCTGCTGTTTCATCGGCGCTGCGGTGTGTCACGTAGCGCCGTGGTGCATCACCAGCTGTACAACTTCCAGTAGACCGGCTTGGTGCCGTCCTTGTCGCTGTCCATGCGGCCGTCGCCATCACGGTCGTACATGTAGAACGGTGCGCCGCGTGCCGGGGTGACCTTGACCATGCGCAGCTGGCCGCCGACGCGGAACTCCTCGATCGTGTCGCCGTTGTCCATCGACTTGCGGGTGACATCGGCGCCTGAGACATCAACCGGCGCGCCATCTCCACCGAGGGTGGCGCAGCCGGCCAGGGCCAGCAGGGGGATCAGCAGCAACTGCTTCATGGTGGGTTTTCCTTGTCTCGACGTGGGTTTGATTATGCCTGTGCAGGTAGGCCGGCGGCCTGCCGCGTAGAATCAGCGCATGAGCAGATTAGTCCTGATTGATGGTTCCAGTTACCTGTACCGCGCCTTCCATGCGCTCCCGCCGCTGACCAATGCTGCCGGCGAGCCCACCGGTGCTTTGTTCGGCGTGGTCAACATGCTGCGGGCCACGTTGAAGGAAAAGCCCGAGTACGTTGCATTTGTGGTCGATGCGCCGGGCAAGACCTTCCGCGATGACATGTACCCGGAGTACAAGGCCAACCGCCCGCCGATGCCTGATGACCTGCGTTCGCAGGTACAGCCGATGTGCGACATCGTGCAGGCGCTGGGCATCGACATCCTGCGCGTGGACGGCGTTGAAGCGGACGATGTGATCGGCACGCTGGCGCTGGCCGCCGCTGCCGATGGCCTTGAAGTGACCATCTCCACCGGTGACAAGGATTTTGCCCAGCTGGTGCGCCCGGGTGTGGTGCTGGTCAACACGATGACCGGCAGCCGTACCGATTCCGACGCCGCAGTGATGGACAAGTTCGGCGTGCGCGCCGAGCAGATCGTCGACTACCTGGCGCTGATGGGCGACACCGTGGACAACGTGCCCGGCGTGGAGAAGTGCGGCCCCAAGACCGCGGCCAAATGGCTGGCCGAATACAACGACCTGGACGGCGTCATCGCCGCCGCGCCCGGCATGAAGGGCAAGATCGGCGAAAACCTGCGTGCCGCGTTGCCGCGCCTGCCGTTGAATCGCGACCTGGTCACCATCCGGACCGACCTGCCGTTGGACCAGGGCCCGCGTGATCTGAAGCTGCGCGACCAGGATGCCGATGCCCTGCGCGGCCTGTACGCCCGCTACGGCTTCACCCAGGCGCTGCGTGAGCTGGGCGGCGGTACAGCCCCGGCGTCGGTGGACGACAGCAAGGTGAGCCTGCGCGGCACCGCAGCCGGCTATGCCAAGGCCGGCGACAGCGCGCCTGCGCCGGAAGCCGACCCGGCATTGGCGGTCAAAGGTGAGTACGAAACCGTGTTCACCGACGAGCAACTGCAGGCCTGGGTAAAACGCCTGCGCGATGCCGACGAATTCGCTTTCGATACCGAAACCGACGCGCTGGACGCCATGCGCGCCAATCTGGTCGGCGTGAGTTTGTCGGTGGAGCAGGGCAAGGGTGCCTACATTCCGGTGGGCCACAACTATCCGGGCGCGCCGGTGCAGTTGCCGATGCAGCACGTATTGGACGCGCTGAAGCCGCTGTTGGAAGACGCCGGCAAAAAGAAAGCCGGCCAACACGGCAAGTACGACATCCACGTATTGCGCCGTCATGGCATCGACGTGCGTGGCTATGCCGACGACACCATGTTGGAGAGCTTCGTGCTCAACTCCACCGCCACCCGCCACGACATGGATTCATTGGCGCAGCGCTACCTGGGCTACACCACCACCAAATTCGAAGACGTGGCCGGCAAGGGGGCCAAGCAGATCTCGTTCTCGCAGGTAGGCATCGACGAGGCGGGCAACTACGCCGCCGAAGATGCCGATATCACCCTGCGCCTGCATCGTGTGCTGTCCACGCAGTTGTCGGCTGAGCCGTCGCTGGAAAAGGTGTACCGCGAGATCGAAATGCCGCTGGTGCCGGTGCTGGCACGCATCGAGGCCAACGGTGTGGCCATCGACAGCACCGAGCTGCGGCGGCAAAGCGCGGATCTGTCCGCGCGCATGCTGGCCGCGCAGCAGAAGGCCACCGAAATGGCCGGGCACACCTTCAACCTGGATTCGCCCAAGCAGCTGCAGGCGGTGTTGTTTGACGAGCTTGGCCTGCCGGCGTTGGTGAAGACGCCCAAGGGCCAGCCCAGCACCAACGAAGAGGCGCTGGAGGCGATTGCCGAGCAGCACGAGCTGCCGCGCGTGATTCTGGAATACCGTGGCCTGGCCAAGCTGCGCAGCACGTACACCGACAAACTGCCGGAGATGGTCAACCCCGACACCGGCCGCGTGCACACCAGCTACCACCAGTCCGGTGCGGCCACCGGGCGCTTGTCCTCGTCCGATCCCAACCTGCAGAACATCCCGATCCGTACCGAAGATGGCCGTCGCATCCGCAAGGCCTTCATCGCGCCGCCGGGGCGCAAGCTGATGGCCTGCGATTACTCGCAGATCGAACTGCGGATCATGGCGCACCTGTCTGAAGACCCGGGCCTGATCAAGGCGTTCGAGCAGGGCGCTGACGTGCACCGTGCCACCGCAGCGGAAGTGTTTGGGCGCGCGCTGGAAGAGGTGACGCCCAACGAGCGCCGCGCCGCCAAGGCGATCAACTTCGGCCTGATGTACGGCATGAGCGCGTTTGGTCTGGCCAAGAACCTGGGTATCGACCGTGGCCAGGCGCAGGATTATGTGGCGCTGTATTTCAGCCGCTACCCGGCGGTGCGCGATTTCATGGAGCGCATGCGGGTTCAGGCGCGTGAAAACGGCTATGTGGAAACCCTGTTCGGTCGCCGCCTGTATCTGAACGACATTCACGCCCGTAACCAGGGCCTGCGGGCCGGTGCCGAGCGCGCGGCGATCAACGCCCCGATGCAGGGCACGGCGGCGGACATCATCAAGCGGGCGATGGTCAGCGTTGACAGCTGGCTGGCCGGCCATGCCGAGCGCGCCAAGATGATCCTGCAGGTGCACGATGAACTGGTGTTCGAGGCGGATGTGGACTTCATCGACACCCTGCGGTTGGAAGTGGAGTCGCGGATGGCGGCTGCAGCGACCCTGCGTGTCCCTCTGGTGGTGGATACAGGCATTGGCGATAACTGGGATGAAGCGCACTGAGAATGTGCGCTGCGTCACCATGAACAGGGGGATATGCGCATTCATTGTCAGCCCGACTCTGCAGGCATGAATCGCCCCTTAATTCTCAGGAAAAGCAAGCGGATTCTTCACGAACCATCAATGTTGAGGGTGCTGTTATAGACCCCGACAGGCGCAATACCTGTCGCGGATCTCTCCCATCCCCTGGAGCAGATCTCGGAGCGGGGATTCCTCCCCAAAGACCCGCTCCCCGGCCCCGTCGACCCCCCCCTGGTCGGCGGGGCTTCTTTTTGGGCGTCTGTAAAAGATGCCGGGCTTCACTCGGTATTACGGGCGAGGGCGGGTAAGGGGGTCGTCGCGCTGCGTTGATCGTTGCTGGTCAAGCATGGAGCCGACGTGATGATGCTAGGAGAACCTCGTGCCGGACCTGTTCGCCCTGTCGATGCCGTGGTGGGAGTTTGTCCTGCGTGCGGTGGTTGTATACGTGGTGGTGTTGGCCATGGTGCGGCTTGCCGGCAAACGCGCGCTGGGCCAGTTCACCCCATTCGACATGCTGTTGCTGGTGTTGCTGGGCAACGCCGTACAGAACGCCTTGCTGGGGCAGGACACCTCATTGGGCGGCGGCCTGCTGCTGGCCGCCACGCTGATTGTGCTGAACTACTTTGTCGGCTGGATAACCACCCGCAGCCCGCGCATCGAACGGGCGATCGAGGGCGAACCGGTGGTGCTGGCGCGGCATGGCCATGTGCTGCAGAAAGTGCTGCGCCGCGAGTTGGTGAGCAAGGCCGATTTTGCCAAGGCAATGCGTGATGCCGGCAGTGATGACGTGGACGACGTCGAGCTGGCGTTGCTGGAAACCAACGGCCACATCACGGTGATGCTCAAACACGGAAAGCGCGATTGATGTTTACGTCGGTGCTCTTCAGCAGCCCCTCCCGCAGATGTGTGAGAGGGGCCCGGTGCCGGTAGTGCTTGCTGCGCTTATTCCGCCAACCAGTCACGCGGCACAAGGTAGCCGGCGAGCCGCGCTTCATCGCTGCCGGTTTCCGGCTGGTAGCCATATTCCCAACGCACACGCGGTGGCAGGCTCATCAGGATGCTTTCGCTGCGGCCACCGCTCTGCAGGCCAAACAGCGTGCCACGGTCATAGACCAGGTTGAACTCCACATAGCGGCCGCGTCGATACAGCTGGAACTCGCGTTCGCGTTCGCCATACGGGGTGTCTTTGCGGCGCTCCACCAGCGGCAGATAGGCGTCGAGGAAGCCATCGCCCACCGCGCGCAGGTAGGCAAAGTCGGTATCAAAATCGCCATGCAGGTCGTCGAAGAACAGGCCGCCGACCCCGCGGGTCTCGTTGCGGTGCTTGAGGAAGAAATACTCATCGCACCAGCGCTTGTGCTCGGCGTAGCGTTCCCCGCCAAACGGTGCACACAGCGCATTCGCCACGCCGTGCCAATGCTGCACGTCCTCGTCAAACGGATAGAACGGGGTGAGGTCGAAGCCGCCACCGAACCACGCGGCTACTTTTTCGCCGTCGCGTTCGGCCTGGAAGTAGCGCACGTTGGCGTGTGTGGTCGGCAGATACGGATTGCTGGGGTGAAACACCAGCGACACGCCGCAGGCGCGCCATGAAGCACCCGCCAGCTCCGGGCGGTTGGCCGATGCGGACGGCGGCAGGCGGGTGCCGGCAACATCGGAAAAACCGATGCCGGCCTGTTCGAACACCGCGCCCTCGCGCAGGATGCGGGTGCGGCCACCGCCGCCCTCCGCGCGCTGCCAGCGGTCTTCAATGAAGCGGGCCTGGCCGTCGGCGTGTTCGATGGCGCTGCAGATGCGGTCCTGCAGCCCGGTGAGGTAATCGCGTACGCGGTCGAATTCGTTCATGTGGGTACTCTAGCGCAGGGCCGGTGCCGGCCCAATCCACGGCAGGATGGGTGGCGGTGGCCTGAAGTTCTTGCGGGTGCGGGTTTGGCATGAGTATCGGCCTTTACGCCACTGCACGTACCGCACTGAAAGGTATAGGTGGCCGTGGCACACGTCACCTGTTCCGGCAGTGGTACTTGTTTACTGGAACAACGCACGCACATCGGGCCGTTGCAGCTTTATCACCAGCCAACCATGTAGCGCCGCAAATGCAATGGCGGTGATGGCGCCACTGATCAGCGACATCCACAAGCCGGTGTCGAGCTGCACGCGCAGGTTCACACCCTCTACGGTCTGCAGGAACTCGGCTGGAAACATGGCCTGCATGCTGTCGAACAAAGAGTGGATGAGCGGCAGGCTGGCGAAGTTGAGCAGCGCCACCAGCACCAGAAAAATGATGAAGCCACGCCGGCCCCATTCGCGGTGTTTGAGCAGGCCCCAAGACACTGCAAGAAACACCACCGACACCGCCAGCAGGACTACGCTCAACAGCAGTGCGTGTTGCTCCATCCAGCGGAAAACCTCGGGTACCGGCAGGCCATGCGACTGGGTGAAGTCGAGCACGTCCAGGCGCCCCAACACTGTCACCAGCACCAGTTGGAAAAGGCTCCAGAGAATGGCCAGGGCCGCCATCACCAGCGACAGTTTGGCGGTGACATCGACAAAGGTTTCCGCAGCGCTGCGCGGAGTTTTCACGGGGGGAAGTTCTGGGGCTTTCATGGCGTGGACGCTGCGACAAGTGCGCGCACTATCGCCGGATTCAGCCGGCTTTCCCAGCCTTGACCAGCGCGCCATATGCTGCCGGCAGTGTGTGCCGTGCGCTCAACGGCGCCAGCTTCATGCCATACGGTGGCCGCAGCGGAACCCAGGCAAGCTCGGCGATTTCGGCCTGCACCTGCGGGCTGCCCGTGGCCTGCACCAGGAAGGATTCGCCCTGCACGCGACGGCCCAGTTCGTTGACCGCGGCATCCTCGAAGACGCCCAGCGGCAGTGCGCCGTCGCGCACCATCATCAGGCCAAGTTCTTCGTGCAGTTCACGCGCCAGGGTCTGCAGTGCCTCCTCGCCGGGTTCGCGCTTGCCACCGGGCTGGATGAAGGTATCCGAGCCGTGTTTGCGCACCACCAGCACACGTTGCTGGTCATCAAGGATGACGGCGGTGACGATGCGGATGGGCGGTGAGTGCATGGCAGTTCCCAAACAGTGGCGTGCGGCGCCTTACTACAGCACATGAAACAAGGGCGCCCTGCGGCGCCCTTGGAGTGTTGTTTACTTCAGCTCCTGCTCGAACAGCTTCAGGATGCGCTTGTACTGGTCCAGCCAGGAGTCGGCGCGGGTGTAGCCGTGGCGCTCCAACGGGTAGGGCGCGATGGACCAGTTGTCCTTGTGCAGTTCAATCAGCTTCTGCGTCATGTTGACCGAATCCTGGAAGAACACGTTGTCGTCCATCATGCCGTGCGCGATCAGCAGGCTGTCCTGCAGGCCGTCGGCGTACTCGATGGGCGAGGACACGCGGTAGGCTTCCGGGTCGATGTCCGGTGTGTTGAGGATGTTGGCGGTGTAGGCATGGTTGTACTGGTGCCAGTCACCCACCGGGCGCAGCGCGGCGCCGGCCTTGAACGTGCCGGGCGAACGGAACAGTGCCATGAAGGTCATGAAGCCGCCGTACGAGCCGCCGTAGATGCCGGCGTGGTCGCGGTCGCCCTGCTTGGTGGTGACCAGCCAATCCAGGCCGTCCTTGTAATCCTCCAGCTCCGGGTGGCCCATGTTGCGGTAGATGGCCGTGCGCCAGTCGCGGCCGTAGCCGGCGCTGCCGCGGTAGTCCATGTCCAGCACGATGTAGCCCTTCTGCACCAGCAGGTTGTGGAACATCTGCTCGCGGAAGTAGTTGGAATAGCGCGCGTGCACGTTCTGCAGGTAACCGGCGCCGTGCACGAACATGGCGATGGGGTACTGCTTGCCGGGCTCCAGCGTTTGCGGGCCGTAGTACTTGGCCCAGACGTGGCCTGCGCCGTGCTGCGAAGGCACCTGCACCATCTGCGGTTGCACCCACTCGCGTGCCTTGAACTCGGCGCTGCGGGTGTCGGTGAGCGTGCGTGCTGCGCCACCGCTCACCGGCAGCACCGCAACCTGCGCGGGCAGGTATGGCGAGGAATGACGCACCAGCAGCTGCTGGCCATCCGGTGACAGGCTGAAATCTTCCACGCCGTCGAGCGCGGTTACTTCACGCACGGCGCCGCCATTGGCGTCGACATTGCAGACTTCGTAATCGCCCGGCCACTTCTGGTTGCACAGGAAGTAGAAGCTGCGGCCATCGGCGCTGATTTCCGGCGCGGAGGTCTCCCAGTTGCCGGAGGTGATGGCCTTGGGCTTGCTGCTGCCGCTCTGCGTGTACAGGTGCGAGTAGCCCGATTCCTCGGACAGCAGCCACAAGGTGCGGCCATCGGGCAGCCAGCCGAAATCGTTGAAGCTCCAGTTGATCCAGCCGCCATCGGTGAGGCGGTGGCGGCTTTCCAGCTTGGCGTTGGTGCTGCTGGTGGTGACGATCCAACGGTCTTTGTTGTCGTTGGCGCGCAGCATGATGGCGGCCTGGCTGCCATCGGCGTTCCAGCGGATGCCGCCGCCCATGAATTCGCTCAGCACGCCCAGCGGGCGATTGCCCTTGAGCGCATCCTTGCCGGCCTTGCGGCGCAGCTCGGCCAGCGGGTCGGTGGTGATGCCCGGCAGATTGTCCAGCGACAGCGCTTCGACCTTGCCGGTGACGGCATCGGCCAGCCAGAACGCATGCGGCTCGGGATTGTTGCGGCCCACGCGGGTGCGGGTGTCCTCGGCTTCTTCGTAGCCGGATTCGGTGACGTACAGCGGCATCTTGCCGCCACGGCCTTCGTCGTAGCCCTTCGGCTTGGTCACCACGATCAGGTGACGCGCATCGGGCGAAAGCACGCTGTCGACGATCTCCACATCGGCACCGAGGAAGATGGGCGCCGGTGCGCGGGTCGGGTCGGCTTGGCGCCAACGCTCGCCCTGCTCGCGCAGTTCTTCGCGCTGGGCGCGGTCGTTGCGCAGGGTGGCCAGGGTGCGCATCTGCTGGTCACGCAGCACGTCGGCCTTGGGCGCGTCGGCCGGGTTCTTCTCGGCCTTGAGCTGGGCTACCTGGCGGGTGACGCTGTTGCGGGCGTCGGCGTGGAACCAGTTGTTGCCTACCTCCCAGATAACGCCGCCGTCGCTGGCGAAGTTGACGTTGCTGGCGCGCTCGTTGCTGCGGGTGAGCTGGGTGAGGGCGCCGCTGCGCAGGTCGCGAACGAACACGTCGCCATTGCGCACAAAGGCCATGCGCTGGCGGCTGCGGTCATAAACGCGGTTGGCCGAATCCAGTGTGCCGCGTTGGTCGTCAGCAACCTGCTGCGCCACGCCGCCGCTGACCGGCATGCGGAAACTGTCGCGCACCGCGCTGCCTTGGCGCTTGAGGGTGTATTCCACCTGCTGGCCGTTCCACGACCACCATGCCGACTCCACCGGCGGCCCGATCCAATCCGGGTCGGCCATGGCCTGTTCGATGGTGATCGGCGTGGGCGCGGCATGCGCGCTGCCGAAAGCGGTCAACAACAACAGGGACAAGGGCAGGAGTCTGGGCATTACGGGCACCGGTGAAGAGAACCCGGCAAGCGTAGCAGCCCGGACTTTGCCGGGGCTGGGCCACAGGTCATGGGCGCCGGGTTCGGCGCACGAGCTGCCGGAATCGGCAATGTTTTACCTCTTCTTTTGCGTGGCACGAAAGGCTGGTGCCCAACCATGCTGGGCAGAGGCTTTACCGATAAGGCTCAAGCCGAGCATGGCTCGGCTCTACAGGGCAGCCAAAAGCGCAGCCCGCTGCGACGTTTTGCCGCACTGCGACAACCGGTCACATATTGCCTTCACGGATACCGGACCAAAATGGACCCGTTTTCAGCAGAGCATCAGAGAGGCGGGCGTGGACGCGCTTTTGTTGTCGCGGTTTCAATTCGGGTTCGTCGTCAGCTTTCATGTGCTGTTCCCGGCCTTCACCATCGGCACCGCCAGCTGGCTGGCCTTCATTGAATGGCGCTGGCTGCGCACGCGCAACACGGTGTGGCGCGAGTTGTTTTTTTTCTGGCAGAAAATATTCGCCGTGTCCTTCGGCATGGGCGTTGTCAGCGGCATCGTCATGGCGTTCCAGTTCGGTACCAACTGGCCGCGCTTGAGTGAGGTGGCCGGCACCGTGATCGGCCCGCTGCTGACTTACGAAGTGCTCACTGCGTTTTTCCTGGAGGCCAGCTTTCTCGGTGTGATGCTGTTCGGCTGGGGCCGCGTATCGCCGCGCCTGCACTTTTTCTCCACCTGCATGGTGGCGCTGGGTACGTTGATTTCCACGTTCTGGATTCTGTCGTCCAACAGCTGGCTGCATACGCCAGCCGGCTACGAAATGGTCAATGGCATCGTGCACCCGGTGGACTGGTGGCAGGTGGTGTTCAACCCGTCGTTCCCGTATCGACTGGCGCATATGGCGCTGGGCTCGTTCATCACCACCTGTTTTGTGATTGGCGGCGTGGGCGCGTGGTATCTGCGCCGTGGCGTGCATGTGGATGCCGGCCGCAAGATGCTGGTGGCGGCGGTGGCGTTTGCCGCGTTGACCGTGCCGGTGCAGATTTTCGTGGGTGACATGCACGGCCTGAACACACTCAAGCACCAGCCGATGAAGATCGCGGCGATGGAAGCGCATTGGCATGAAAGCGCGCCGGGCGAAGGTGTGCCGCTGGTGGTGTTTGCAGTGCCCAACGAGAAGGAAGAGCGCAACGATTACGAAGTGGCCATTCCCAAGCTGGGCAGCGTGATCCTGACCCACAGCATGGATGGAACCTTCGCGCCGTTGACCTCGGTGCCGGCCAGCGAGCGGCCGCCGGTGGTGCCGGTGTTCTACGCGTTCCGCATCATGGTTGGCATCGGCACGCTGATGCTGGTGCTGGCCTGGATATCCGCGGTGCAGTTATGGCGGGGCCGTCTGCTGCAGTCCACGTGGTTGCTGCGCGGTTGGAACTGGATGTTGCCGAGCGGTTTCATCGCGCTGGTGGCCGGTTGGTTTGTCACCGAGATGGGGCGCCAGCCGTGGGTGGTCTACGGCCTGTTGCGCACCGCCGATGCGGTGGGGCCGCACAGCGCGTGGATGGTGGCGTTGTCGTTGGCGGTGTACGTGGTGGGCTATGTGTTCGTGTTTGGCTGGGGCATCTGGTACCTGGTCAAGATCATGCGCACCGGGCCGGTGCCGGGCGACCACGCACATGACGATGTGATGCACACACCGGCGCGCCCGTTGTCCGGTGCCGATGAGCCGTTGGAGGGCCGCTGAGATGGACATGACAACCGTGTTGACGGTGGCCTGGTTCGCGGTGATCGGCTTCGGCGTACTGATGTACGTGGTGCTGGACGGGTTCGTGCTGGGTATCGGCGTGCTGGCGCCGTTTGCCGAGGACGAGGAACAGCTCGACGTGATGATGAACACCGCCGCGCCGATCTGGGACGGCAACGAAACCTGGCTGGTGCTGGGCGGTGCCGGCTTGATGGCAGCGTTTCCCAAGGCGTACGCGGCGATGTTGTCGGCGTTGTACCTGCCGGTGTTGTTGCTGGTGATGGCGCTGGTGTTCCGTGGCGTGGCGTTTGAGTTCCGCTTCAAGGCGCACCGTTCGCGGCGGCTGTGGAGTGTGTCGTTCGCGTTGGGTTCGTTGTTGGCGGCGTTCGCGCAGGGCGTGATTCTGGGCGCGCTGGTCGAAGGCCTGAAAATGCAGGACGGCCATTACGTGGGCGGTGCGTTCGGCTGGTTCAGCCCGTTCTCGATGCTGACCGGCGTGGCGGTGGTCACCGGTTATGCGCTGCTGGGAAGCACTTGGTTGATCCTCAAGACGCAAGGTCGTGACCAAGCCTTGGCCCGCTCGTTGACGCGGCCGCTGATGGTGGCGGTGATCGTGTTCATGGGCCTGGTGAGCACCTGGTTGCCGTTCCTGCAGTCGCGGGTGATGGAGCGTTGGTTCAGCGACGGCAACTTCTGGTGGTTGGCGCCGGTGCCGTTGCTCACTTTGGTTGTGGCGGTTGCGCTGTGGCGCAGCGCGATGCACCCGCGGCGCGACCTGCCGCCGTTCCTGCTCACGCTGGCCTTGTTCGTATTGGGTTTCATCGGTTTGGTGCTGGGCATGTGGCCGTACCTGCTGCCGCCGTCGATGACGCTGTGGCAGGCCGCGGCGCCGGCTTCATCGCTGGGCTTCAGCATGGTCGGGCTGGTGCTGCTGCTGCCGGTGATCCTGGGCTACACGGTGTGGTCGTACCGGGTGTTCCGGGGCAAGGTCACGGCGGATATGGGGTACCACTGACGGCAGACGGGATGGCCCGGCTTGCATGCCGGGCCATGGGCGCCCAAGCTGGCCGCACCCCGGGTGCCGCATGTGCCCGGAGCCCTTCCTTCACAGGTCTTCGCAGTCGCATGCCGGTCGTTTGCCCCGCTTCATCTCCCCCTCTTCGACACCCGCTGGTCATTGGTGACAGCACCCGCGTGCTGGCAATGGGCGCGGATTTCCAGGTGGATGTGGCGCAGTTTGTCGCTCATGTCCGTGGTGTGGCGGCGCTGCTGCCGGCCGGCGCGCATGCAATCAATCTGTGTGAAGACCGGTACCGGTTTCTGGTGGCGTTCAGCGCCGTGGCGGTACGTGGCCAGGTGAATCTGCTGCCGTCCTCGCGCGCGCCTGCGGTGGTGGAGGATGTGCGTCAGCGTCATGCGGAGTCGTATTGCCTGGCGGACAGCGTGATGGATGCACTGCCCGAGGACTGCATCCTGTTGCCGGCGGAACTCCCGAGCCTGCCCGGCGCAGTACCGCAGTTGGAGGCGACGCAGCGGGTTGCCATCGGCTTCACTTCCGGCAGCACCGGTGTGCCCGGTGCCAATCCCAAAACCTGGGGGTCGTTCGTGACCAGCACCGCGCAGAACCTGCAGGCCCTGCAGGATGTGTGGGGGCAGGCGCAGCCGTCGCTGGTGGCCACGGTGCCGTCGCAGCATATGTACGGCATGGAGATGTCGGTGCTGCTGCCGCTGCTGGCACCGGTCACACTGCAGGCCGGCCGACCGTTTTTTCCGCAGGATGTGGCAACCGCACTGCTGGATGTGCCGGCGCCGCGCTTGCTGGTGACCACGCCGGTGCACTTGAAGGCACTGGTGGAGTCGGGTGTCGAGCTGCCGCCGCTGGCTGCCGTCGTCACCGCTACCGCACCGCTGCCGCAGCCGTTGGCGCAGGCTGCCGAGCAGCGCTTTGCGACGCAGGTGCGGGAGATGTTTGGCTCGACCGAAACCTGCATCTTCGCGCGCCGCCGCACCGCCATCGAAGACGCCTGGCAGCTGCTGCCGGGCGTGCGCCTTGAACCGCTGCCGGAGGGTACGCGCGTGCATGCACCGCATCTGCCGGAACCGGTGATGTTGGCTGATCTGGTGGAACTGCTGCCGGGCGATCGTTTTCTGCTGCGTGGGCGGCGTGCGGATCTGCTGGAAATCGCCGGCAAGCGTGCTTCACTCGGCGACCTCACCCGCAAGCTGCAGTCGGTTGCGGGTGTGGAAGATGCGTGGGTGGTGCAGTTGCCTGCCGAAGCCGGCCATGCGGTGGGGCGTATCGCGGCACTGGTGGTCGCGCCGCAGCGCGGGGAGGCCGACATCCTGCACGATCTACGTCGGCTGATGGATCCGGTGTTTCTGCCGCGCCCGCTGCGCAAAGTGGATGCCTTGCCGCGAAATGAAACCGGCAAGCTGCCGCGCGATGCGGTGCTGGCATTGTTGCGTCAGTGAGCTGACGGCTGCGCGTGTGTGCAGCCGTGCGTTGAAAGTGTGCGGCGTCAGCCGCCGTGGACGCCGTCGATTTCGATGCGCAGATCGCGCCGGCACACGGTGGCCAACAGCACGATGTAAGGCACATCCGCTGACAGATGGCTGGCCAATGCCTGCCGCACTGCCGGGATTTCCGCAGCATCGTGTACATACACCTTCAGCCGGCTGCCGCTGCCGAAGTGCGGTGGCAGCTCGGGCATGCGGCTGCGTGCCACGCCGATCAGCGCTTCGAAATTGTTGAAGGTTTCGTGCAGCTGCCGCAGCGTGGAGTCGCCATGCAAGGTGGCGTGGCCCACGACGCTGGCGGTGCCGGACAACAGCAGCGGCAGGGCGCTGCCGGGCGCGGCGACCAGTGCACGGGCAAAGCTGGGCGACTGCGGGCCGTACTGGCGCGGGTAACGGTAGGCGCTGACCTGGCGTGGGTTCTCCAGCGGCGTGCCCGGCGTGCGTGCGGCCAGCCAGTAAACCTGCAGAACCTTGACGCCATCCCTGCGGCCGATGGCCGTGGCGGCCGGCAAGGTACCGGTGTTGATGGTGCCGATACCACGTGCGCGGCCGATGCTGAAATGGCGATAGCGCTCATCATCACCGTCGCCTTCGGTGATGGCATCCATGTAGTTCCAGATGCGCAGCAGGTGCGGGTAGCCGTGTGCGGGAAGCGCGGCCATCAACTGCGTGTAGGTGTGTTCGGCAGCGCCGGTGATGTCGGTGTGCGCTGCCTCATCCACCTGCAGCGCGCCGAACATCAGTGCGCCATCGCTGGCCCATGCCACCCCGTTGGCGTCGCGGCCGCTGCTGACCGGGTAAGCGCTGCGCCAGACTTCGAGCTTGGCGTCACCTTCCGGTTCAAGACCCACCTGCAGATAGCGCGGGTCATCGGTGGGTGGCGCGTCGTTGCCGGCCTTGAAGCCGAAGATGGCCAACACGTGGGTGTCGGCCAGCAACGCGTCCAGCTGCGCCGGATCGGCGTAGTCCACCTGCAGGGTTGCAGCCAGCGGGGGCGTGGTCTGCGCATTCATCGGCAGCGCTCCTCACGCGGGGCCACGGCGTGTTGAGGACATTGCAGGAGGGCAGGGCTGGGGCGAAGCATCGACGTCATTGCACGGCATATCGGTATTGCACAAGCCCTAATGATAGCCTGCCAGCCGTGTTGACCATGGTTGCGCGGATGGCGGGGATGCCGGATCGTTGCGCCTTTCTGTATCGCGGAAGTGCAAATGTCGCAACAAACTGAAGCCGAGCGCGAGCTGGCCGAACTGCTGGTTGAGAGCCTGAACCTGGAAGACGTGGACGCCGGCCAGATCGATCCGGAGGCCGCGCTGTTCAACGACGGGCTTGGCCTGGATTCGATCGACGCACTGGAGCTGGCACTGGCCATCAGCAAGCGTTATGGCTTCCAGCTGCGTTCGGACAACGATGAAAACCGCCGCATCTTTGCCTCGCTGCGGGCGCTGTCGGCGCACGTCCAGGCGAACAAGACCGCCTGACCGTGATGGGCGCTGCAAAGCAGGAATCTGGCAGCGAGCCGGGGATGTTGGCCGTATTACGGCTGGTTCTGTTGCTGGCCTACCCGGTGCTGTCGCACATGGCCAGCCTGCGGAGCGAGGGCATGTGGGCGGCCGCGGCGTTGGCCGGGCTGGTGGTGTTGTGTCTGCTGAAACCGCTATCGGTGGCGCGGGCCTGGGCATGGGCGGTCCTGCTGGTGGCGCTGGTGCTGCTGTATCGGCTGGGTGCGTCTTCGGCGGCGTGGATGCTGCTGTTGGCACCGCCGGTGGTGTTCCCGCTGCTGGTGGCCTGGGGTTTTGCGCGCTCGCTGCTGGCGGGGCGGACGCCGTTGATCAGCGGCATCGTGCGGGCGCTGCATGCACGCGCCGGCATGCCGATGACCGAAGCGCTTGAGCGTTACTCGCGACGGCTGACGGCTGCCTGGGCGCTGGTGCTGACCTTGCTGGCCAGCATCAACCTGGCTTTGGCGATGAGTGCGGTGCCCAATGGCCTGCTGGCGGCATTTGGCATCCAGCCGTGGTGGCCGCTGAGCCACGAGCAATGGTCGTGGGTGGCAAATATTGCCGATTGGGGGCTGATCGGCGGCTTTTTTGCGCTGGAATATGCGGTGCGTACACGGCTGTTCCCGCAGCGGCCCTACCGCAATGCATTGGATTTCATGCGCCAGATGGCGCAGTTGGGGCCGGGGTTCTGGCGCACGCTGCTGCGCTGAGCCTGCGGCCTGCCGGTATCCTGTGCGCCCAGCCCGTCTGTCGGATGCCATGCAGTTCACCATCGCTCCCAGCCACCCCAGCTTGCCGGGTCACTTCCCGGGGCGGCCGCTGGTGCCCGGTGTGGTGCTGCTGGAGCAGGTGCTGCGTGCGGTCGAAGCCGAATGTGGCGTGGAAGTGGGTAACCTGCGTCTGCCGCAGGTGAAATTCATGGCGCCGCTGTTGCCGGGCCAAAGCGCGCGGGTCGAGTTGGAAGGACAGGCGCCGCGCTGGAAGTTCCGGGTGCTGCGTGATGCCGACCTGCTGGTGCGCGGCGAGCTGGTGCTGGAGGTTGCCGGAGTGCAGCCGTGAACACGGCAGACTGGAAGCACAGGCCTGAAGGCGGTAGCCGCGCCGGCATCCGTTTGATCGGCGCGATCGCGCGCCATGGCGGGCGTCGTGTGGCCCGCGCATGTCTGTATCCCATCACCGCTTATTTCTACTGCGTGCGTGGCAGTGAACGGCGTGCTTCGCGTGATTACCTGCGGCGTGTACTGGCGCGGCCAGTGCGCTGCGGTGACGTTGCCCGCCACATCCATACCTTCGCCTGCACCATCCTGGACCGGGTGTTCATGCTGGCGGGCCGGCTGAATCTTTTCGATATCCACACCGAAGGCACCGAGCACCTGCTGGCAACGTTGGACGAGGGCCAAGGTGTGCTGGTGTTCGGCTCGCACCTGGGCAGCTTCGACGCGCTGCGCGCGCTTTCGCGGTTGCGCCCCGACCTGAAGCTGCGGGTGCTGATGGACCGTTCGCACAACGCGGCCATCACCGAGTTGTTGGCCGAGCTGGACCCTGCGCTGGCCGCTGGCATCATCGACGCTGGCCAGGATGGGCCGACGGTGGCGCTTGCCATCCAGCAGGCGCTGCAGGAGGGTGCGATGGTGTCGCTGCTGGTAGACCGCATCCGCCCCGGCGAAATGGCCGTCCACGCGCCATTGCTGGGCGAAACAGCAGCATTCCCGGCAACGCCGTGGTTGCTGGCCGGCGTGCTGAAGGCGCCGGTGATGTTGGCGTTTGGGCTGTACCGTGGCGGCAATCGTTACGATCTCCTGTTCGAGCCGTTCCAGTCGCTTGTGGAGATTCCACGGGCCACGCGCGCTGCCACGCTGTCGGCGCTTGTTCACCGTTATGTCGGCAGGCTGGAACACCACCTGCGGGCCGCCCCTTACAACTGGTTCAATTTCTATGATTTCTGGCATCAACAAGCGTCGTCACTTTCTGCTTTCAGGCACGTTGCTGCTCCTGCTGTGCGGCATGGCGACCCAGGTGCAGGCCCAGGAAATTGACGCCGCAGCCATCCTGCGCCAGCTGGCGCAGCCGGTGCCCAGCCAGACCGGCTTCGTCGAGCTGCGCGGTTCGGCATTGCTGAAAGAGCCGTTGCGGGTGGAAGGCCAGTACCGGCGTCCCGATGCCAACACGCTGGTGCGCGATGTCCGTGCGCCGTATGCCGAAACCACCACCATTGCCGGCAACCAGGTCACCATCGCCCGCAGCGGCAAGCCGCCGCGTGTGTTTTCGCTGCAGCGTGTGCCCGAACTTGCGGACCTGCAGGCCAGCTTCGGCGCAATGTTATCGGGCGATGTCGCCGCATTGGAGCAGCGTTACCGGCTGCAGCCGTCCGGCACTGCCCAGCATTGGCAGCTGGTGCTCACCCCCAAGGCCGAAGCGTTGGAACGGCGGGTGCGCTCGGTGACCCTGCTTGGTCAGGGCCGCGAACTGCGCTGCATCGAAACACAGCCATCCAAGGGCGATGTGCAGCGCACGTTGTTGGGCGGTGCCGCCACCACTGCTGCCGGGCTGCGCCAAGCCGATGCCCTGGCCGCGTTGTGTCATGACGGTGGCGCGCGTTGAAATTGACGTCGGGCAAACGTATCGCGCTGGCCATTGTCTGGCTGTTGCTGCTTGGCCTGCTGACTGCGTGGATCAGCGCACGCATCCAGGTCAGTGGCGACCTGCGCAAGTTCATGCCCGATGCGCGCACGCCTGCACAGAAGCTGTTGCTGGACGAACTGGGCGAAGGCCCGGGCGCGCGCCTGCTGCTGGTTGCGTTGTCCGGCGCGACACCGGAGCAGTTGGCCGCGCAGTCGCGTGAACTGCGCGCGCAGCTTGCCGGTGATGCACAGTTTGAACTGGTGGCCAATGGTGAGCAGGCGGGCCTTGAGGCGTTTCCCGCACGGTTGTTGCCGTACCGGTATCTGATGCAGGCGCTGCCCGAGGATGCCTTCACCACCGCAACCTTGCGTGATGAACTGCAGGCGCGCCTGCAGGATCTGGGTTCACCGGCAGGCGCGTTGATCGAGCCGCTGCTGTCGTCGGACCCTACGCTGCAGACATTGCAGGTGGCAGAGTCCCTGCAGCCGGCCACCGCGCCGCAGCGGATTGATGAGGTCTGGTTCGACCGCACCGGCACCCAGGCGTTGTTGCTGCTGCAGACGCGCGCAGCGGGGTTTGACCCGGGCGCGCAGCAGCAGGCGGTGGATGTCATCAACAACACCTTCGCCAGCGTGTCTGCCGACAGTGGCAGCCGTATCGAACTGAGTGGGCCGGGTGCGTTCTCGGTGAAAATCGGCAACCGCACCGCCAAGGAAGCCAGCACCATCGGCATGCTCGACACCCTCGGCATGATCCTGCTGCTGTGGGTTGCCTACCGCAGCTGGAAGATGCCGATTCTCGGCTTTCTGCCGCTGGCCAGTGCCGGGCTGGCCGGGCTGGCGGCGGTGGCGATCGGCTTTGATGGCGTGCACGGCATCACCATCGCGTTTGGCTTCACCTTGATCGGCGTGGTGCAGGATTACCCGATTCATTTCTTCAGTCATGAGCGCCCCGGTCGTTCGTCATGGGACAACGTGCGCGCGCTGTGGCCGACGCTGGGTACCGGCGTCATTGCCACCTGCATCGCCTACCTGACGTTTCTGTTTTCCGGTGTGGATGGCCTGCGCCAGTTGTCGGTGTTCACCATCACCGCGTTGGCCACTGCTGCGCTGACCACGCGTTATCTGCTGCCGGCATTGGTTGATCCGCCACGCCGTGACCTTGCCGATTCGTTGATGCTTGCGCGGCTGTGGGCGCACACCCGTCGGTTGCCGCGCCCACGTTGGTCACTGTTGCTGATGGCATTGGCGGCGATGGCGGTGGTGATGTGGGCACCGGGCCCGTTCTGGCAGAACGATCTTGGCCGTTTGACGCCGGTGGACCCGCAGGATCTCAAGCGCGACGCGGAACTGCGCAGCGAACTGGGTGCGCCGGATGTGCGTTATGTCGTCGCCATCCACGGCGCGGATGCGCAGGCCGTTCTGGGTGCAAGTGAGCGCATGCGACCGGCGCTGGACGAACTGGTGGCACGCGGTGCGCTGGATCGCTACGACATGGCGGCGCGCTACCTGCCAAGTGCCGCCACGCAACAGCAGCGTCAGCAGCAGCTGCCTGACCAGGCTGCGTTACGCAGCGCCTTGGGCGCTGCGGTATCGGATACGCCGTTCCGCAGCGATGCTTTCGAGCCATTTGTTGCCGATGTGGCCGCCGCACGTACCGCGCCCGCCCTGCAGCCGCAGGATCTGCACGGCACACCGCTGGCCACGGCGATAGATGGCCTGCTGTTGCAGAGTAAAGACCATGCCATCGCGTTGGTGTCGTTGAGTGGTTTGAACGATGTGGCTGCGGTCGCGGCGACTGCGCAGTTGCAGGGCGCACAGCTGTTGGATCTGAAGGACGCCTCCGAATCGCTGGTGGCCGAATACCGAGGCCGCGTGCTGGTGGCATTGGCGGTTGCGGTGTTGCTGCTTTCGGTAACGGTGTGGGTGGCGCTGCGTTCGCCACGGCGGGTGGTGCGTGTGCTGCTGCCGATGGTGTTGACCACGCTGCTGGTGTTGGCCGTGCTGCGCGGCATGGGCGTGGAGTTGAATCTGTTCCACCTTATTGGCCTGATTCTCGCTGCCGGGCTGGGGCTGGATTACGGCTTGTTCTTCGAACACGCCGGTGACAAGCACGCCGATCAACTGCGCACGCTGCACGGCCTGCTGGTGTGCAGCGTGATGACGCTGCTGGTGTTCAGCCTGCTCGGCCTGTCTTCGATCCCTGTATTGCGCGCCATTGGCAGCACGGTGGCGTTGGGCGTGGTGTGCAACTTCGTTCTGGCGTTGCTGGTGTCGCGTCATCCGTGGCAGGAGGCAAGCAATGCTCAGCCGTGAGCGCATTCTTCAACTGGTGCCACACCAGGGCAGCATGTGCCTGTGGGACGAAGTGCTGGCATGGACGGACACCGACATAACGCTGCAGGCATTCAATCACCGTGATCCAACGCATCCACTGCGTTGTGATGGGCAGCTGCGCGCCATCCATCTGTGCGAATACGGTGCGCAGTCCATGGCGGTACATGGTGGTTTACGCACGAGCGCGCATGCCGGTGCGGTGCGCCCGGGTGTATTGGTAGCACTGCGCGATGTGCGCCTGCATGTCGCCCGCATTGATCACCTCACCGGGCCACTGCGCGCCACCGCACAGGTGCTGGTGGAGGCCGAAGGCAGTCAGCAATACACGTTTGCCATCCATCACCACGAGCAGTTGCTTGCCGAAGGGCGCGCGGCGGTGATGTTGCAGTTGCCGTGAATCTTTTCTTTCAACGCAGGAGCCACCCTTCATGAGCGGACAACGACGCGCGCTGGTCACCGGCGGCAGTGGCGACATCGGCGGTGCGATCTGCCGCAGGCTGGCGGCAGATGGTGCTCACGTCATCGTTCACGCCAATGCAAATCTGGCGCGCGCGCAGGCGGTGGTGGAGGCGATCATCGAAGCCGGTGGCAGCGCGCAGGCGGTGGCGTTTGATGTAGCCGATGCCAATGCCACCTCGGCCGCTCTGGAAATACTGTTGGCCGATGGCCCGGTGCAGATTGTGGTCAACAACGCAGGCATTCACGACGACGCACCCATGGCCGGCATGGACGTGGAGCGATGGAAGCGGGTGATCGACGTGAGCCTGCACGGCTTCTTCCATGTCACCCAGCCGCTGTTGCTGCCGATGGCGCGCACGCGCTGGGGGCGCATTGTCAGTGTGTCGTCGGTAGCGGCGGTGCTTGGCAATCGCGGACAGACCAACTACGCCGCCGCCAAGGCTGCGTTGCACGGTGCGAGCAAGTCGCTGGCACGCGAGATGGCCAGCCGTGGCATCAGCGTCAACGTGGTTGCACCGGGTGTGATTGAGGGGCAGATGGCGGCGGAGGCGTTTCCGCCGGAGATGATCAAACAGGCGGTGCCGGCTGCGCGTGCAGGCAAACCGGAAGAGGTGGCAGCACTGGTGGCGTTTCTATGCAGTGATGCGGCCGGTTACATCAACGGCCAGGTGATCGGCATCAACGGCGGCATGGGCTGACGCAGCGTGCACCGGCACCGTTCACGGTGTCGGAAGCTGTGCGCCTTCCTCGTCGATCAGCGGTGGATTGGCGCGGATGCGGCGATACACCTGCCAGACATGGCCATGGCGCAAGGCCAACAGGACGATATGGCTGGTGATGCAGTACAGGTCACGCAGTGGCCGGAAGTGGCTGGGGCGGAACTGCTCGCCGCTGTCGGCACAGCGGTAGCGCGATTCGATGGGCACCGACACGCAGCGCGTGCCCAATTGGCGTGCGGCGGAGATCATGACCTGCGCCTCGAACACAAACCCTTCGGCGGGAATGTTGCCCAGGGCGATGACGTCCGCCGGATAGAAGCGTTGCCCGCTTTGGCTGTCGACCACCTGGTAATGCGTGCCCCAAGCAATGCCCCAGTCTCCCAGCGCATTGGCCAGGCGGCGGTGACGCGGCTGCGAAGCGCGCTTGCGCAACCGCGCACCGATGATGATGCAGCCCGGGTGCCGGTTGGCGCTGACCAGCAGCCGTGGCAGGTCCGAAGCGGCATGCTGGCCATCACCGTCCAGGGTCAATACGCCGCACAAGCCGCGGCGCATGGCCTCGGCAAACCCCGTGCGCAGCGCTTCACCTTTGCCCTTGCGCTGGGCATGGTGCACTACGGTGAGCGGCAGGCCGGCAAGACACTGCGCGGTGCCGTCATCGGAGCCGTCATCAACAACGATGACATGCTCAAAACCCGCCGCCAGAACACCGCTTGCCACCTCGCGGATACGCAACGCCTCATTGAGCGCAGGTATCACGACGGCCACATTGCTCGGCGATAGAGGGGCGGTATCAATCATTCTGGATGCCCAGCCTGAACCACTGGTGGTGACCGGCGTGCATCCATAATTCTTCCTGGTCCAGCGCAATGGCTTCCAGCAGCGGTAGGGCAGGTTGCATGGCATTGGCGCACAGGCGATGTGAAAGCGCGCCGGTCGGTTCGTCACCGGCCGTGGTGCCTGGCTTCTGCTGATGCACCTCCAACTGCAGTGTCGGCAGCCCGGCACACGCTATGCGCGACAGCACCAGGGCAACGCCCAGCAGCCCCTCACTGGGAGCAACCTGCGCCAAGGCGCCGCTGCCGGGGCCATCGTAGGCCACCAGCAACACGGCTTCTTCCCCTGCCTGCAACTGGACCATGGCTTCCAGCAGACCTTGGGCGAAGCTGTGCGGCCCGGCGCTGATGGCGGTGCTGGGTGTGTGCGCGCCGGTGCCGATGGTCCAGTAACCGGCCGCTGCGTTGTGCACCGAGTTATGGAATTTGGTCGGCGAGATGGCGCGCGGGTCATCGGCCAACGTGGTGCACATGTAGTCGGTGATCGACTGCTCGCCGTGGGTGGAGGTGAACACCGACGATAAGGTTGATGGCACGCGGTCGGCAGCCTCGCAGGCGGCCATGGCCGCTTCCAGTGCAACGGCCACGGTAAGCGGCGCACGACGGCGTTCGTTGGCGGCCAGTACCTGCGGCGACGGCCGCCTCGCGGTGTCCTGCGCAACAGCCCCGGTGCGCAGCAGCGCGCAGGCACTGTCCCAGTCGGCCAGTCCGCTGCCCCAGAAACCGATACCTTCGATGGTTGCTTGCAGCATGTCTTATCCCGCCTTGCCAAATACCAGCGAGCAGTTGTTGCCGCCGAAGCCGAAAGAGTTGTTCATCGCGAAACGGATGTCCGCGTGGGCATTGTCAAAGCGGATCTGCGGCCCGCAGGCCGGGTCCGGAATTTCGCTGTTGAGCGTGCCGGGCAGCAGGCCGTCATTCAGCGCCAGCAGCGCAATGACCGTTTCGACGATGCCGGCCGCGCCCAAGGTGTGGCCAGTCCAGCCCTTGGTGGAGCTGGCGTGCAGGGTGGCGGGAAACAACGTGGCCACCGCAGCGGCTTCGATGCTGTCGTTGGCCGGCGTGGAGGTGCCATGCAGGTTCAGATAGCCCACGTCAGCGGCGCTGATGCCTGCACGCTGCAGGGCTGCCTGCATTGCCAGCCTGGCGCCGAGGCCTTCGGGATGCGGCGCTGACATGTGATGGGCGTCGCTGGATTCGCCATAACCGCGCAGCTGCAGGCCGGTCGTGGGGCCGTTGGCACGTTCAAGCACGGCGAAGCCGCCGGCCTCGCCAAGTGACAGCCCCACCCGACGCGCATCAAACGGTTGGCAAGGCGTGGGTGCCACCAGCTGCAGGGCGTTGAAGCCGAACAACACGCTGCCACAGAGCGTATCGACACCGCCGACCAAAGCGGCATCGACCAGCCCGGCCTGGATCAGGCGCGCGGCCTGGGCAAACACCTTGGCGCTGGACGAGCACGCGGTGGCAACGGTGATGCACGGACCGTGCAGGCCGGTGGCCGCCTGCACGAAGTCACCCAGAGCATGCGGGGTGTGAATGTGAGGGCGCTGCAGGTCGGCTGGAAAGTGCGTGTTGCCGTCGGTGTCTGTCTCAAGGCGCGCATAGGCTTCCTCGGTGGCACCGATGCTGGAGGTGGAGGTGCCCATCACCACCGCCACCCGCGCCGCGCCGTAGCGGTCACGCACCTGCTCGATGGCGGTATTGATGCCGTCCTGCTGCAGCGCCATCCATGCCAGCGCGTTGTTGCGGCATGCATAGTTGGCAAGGTGCGAAGGCAGCACGACTTCTTCGACACCGTCCACGCGGCCGATCCAGCAGTCCAGCGGGTCGTTGCCGAAATCATTGCGCCGCAGACCGCTGCGCCTCGTCCGCAGAGCATCCCTTTGCGCATTCAACCCTGCGCCGACGGCCGTGGTCGCGGTGTAGGCAAGGATGTTCAGAGGCGAGGCAAGGTCAGGGGGCACGCTGGGCTTCCACGGTTTGGATGGGGCGTGAGTATATTGACGCTTCACCATGAATGGCCGGACAAGCATTGGTGCGGCATGCGTGAAGGTCCGGTGGTGAGCGCCGCCAAACGCCTAGAATGAACGTCAACGCCCGCAATAACGCGCCTCCTTTATGCTTGCGCCTTCCGCAAGCGCCAACTTTCCGACACAATCCCTGAATTCTCAGGCAGGGCCAAGCCCGCTGACATGCAAGCCTACGTCTATAAAAGCCAACGCAAGCCAGACACCTATGTCTACCTTGCCAAACGTGATGATTTCGAAGCCATTCCCGCCTCGGTGGGGGAGTCGTTGGCGCCGTTCGCCTTCATTCTGGAGGTGGCGCTGACACCGGAGCGTCGCTTGGCCCAGGTTGACGCCGCCCAAGTGCGCGCCAACCTGGCCGCTCACGGTTTCCACCTGCAACTGCCACCGCTACCGTTGGCGCCGGTGAAGATCCCGCGCATCGACGGTCGCGATGACTGAAACCCTGCGTACCCGCAGCATTGCCATCGCGCTGACGCTTGGTCTGCTGCTGACTTTGGTCACCGCTCTGGGCGGTGTGGTGGCGGCTGTCTGCGGTGTGCTGGCGCAACCGGCGTTCGCGCTGGGCTTGTCATGGCTGCGCCGAAGCCGCGCGCCGTCGGCGCCGGCGGAGGTGCTCAAGCGTGACGTCCCCGGCCTGCTGGCGTTATGGGCCGCAGGTTCGGCCGTGGTCGCGTTGCTGGTGTCCTGGCCGCTGGCCGCGTTGCACGACAGTGGCAGTCTGGCCGCGGTGCTGGCGTTGAGCGTTGCGGTAAGCGTGGCATTGCTGGCGCTGTGGCGCACCTGGCCGTTGTGGCATGCGCTGGAGCGCGACGGTGGTTCACTGCGCGAGCAGTCGCAGGCGCTGGCCGGCCGTGGGCTGGACTCCTGGCAAGGCGTGGGCGCGGCGGCAATTCTGTTGCTGCTGTGCGCTGCCGTAGTGACCCCGGCGTGGCCGGGGCTGGTGGGCGAGGCGCTGCGTTGGCCGTTGGCCATCGCCACGGCGTTGTTGGCGCCGTTGCTGCATTACCTGCTTCAGGGCATGCGCGCCGCCCCTGCCGTCGCTGCCGTGGAGCAAGCGCCCGCGTTTGATCCTTTCGCCGAGGCGCTTGCCGGGCCGGTGCCGTTGGAGCCGCTGGCGCAGCACGAATGGGTGCCGCAGTTGTTCGACGCCGCGCGCAGTGGCCGCGTTGACCGCGCGCTGCAGCTGCTCGATGCCGGTGCGGACCCACAGGCGCAACCACCGCAGGACTCGCGCGACCAGCGCAGCCTGGCGGTGCTGGCGGCGGTATTGCCGGACCTGCGTCTGCTGCGCCAGCTGATCAGCCGTGGTGTGGACGTCAACCAGTCGCATCGCGGCATGACGCCACTGCTGGCCGCCACCCGCGACAGCTGGCACGGTCGCCCGGAAGCGGTGATGACCCTGCTCGCCAATGGCGCTGACCCGCGCGCCACCGACGCCGATGGCAACACCCCGCTGCACCACGCCGCACGCAGTTCCGATCCCGGTGTTGCCGCGCTGCTGCGCGATGCCGCTGCCGAGGTGGATGCGCTGAACAACGATGGCCACAGCCCGCTTGCCGTGGCCTGCCAGGCCGGTAATTGGCGCTTGGCCAGATTTCTGCTGGAGCGCGGCGCCAAGGTCGAGCCGGTTGACGGTGTGCCGGTGCTGGTGCCGGCAGCGGCAACCGATGATGACGATCCGGCCGGCGTGCAGTTGCTGCTCAAGCACAAGGCGCGCTTGGATGCGCGTGACCGCCAGCGCCGCAGCGCGCTGCACGAGGCGGCCTTGGCCGGCCATGCCGATATTGTCGAAACCCTGCTCAATGCCGGTGCCAACATCGAGCCACGCGACGCCGCCGGGCGTACGCCGTGGCTGGACGCGGCTTCGCAGGGCCATGCCGGCGTGCTGGAGCGCCTGCTTGCACATCAGCCCGATGTCAGCGCCGTTGATGGTGAAGGCAGCAATGCCGTGCTGTTGGCCTGCCGTGCCGAGCAGGTGTCGGCTGCGCTGATCAAGCGTCTGCTTGATCTGGGTGTTTCCGCCGACAGCGTGGGCAGCGATGGCCGCCGTGCCATCGACCACGCTGCTGCCGCCGGGCGTTGGAGCATCGTTACGCTGTTGGATCCGGCGTATCCGCTGCCCGCAGCGGTCAGTGATGCCGCCAACGCATCGGCCGAAGGCAGTGAAACCGGCGAAGCCATGCCGGTGCTCAACGACCGCGCACCGCTGGCCTTGCTGCGCGAAGCCCTGGTGTTCGGCAATGTCGAAGGCATGGCGCCGATGGCCCGCCTGTGCGCCGCCGATGAACTGGGTGGCCTGCTGCACGACCCGGAACTGGCCCTGCAGCCGCGCGTGGTCGATTGGCTGCTGAGCCACGGCGCCGCGCCGGAAGTGCGCGATGCCTGTTATGACACACCAATGTTCGCGCTGCTGTCGCGCGGCGTGGATGCGATTGCTACGTTGCAGGTGCTGCTCAAGCACGGCGTTTCGCCGGCTGGTCGCGGTGGTCTGACCCGCCTGCTCGCCGCCTGCGCGCAGCACGATCATGGCTCGCGTGGCACCGAACAATTTGCGTTGGAGTTGCTGGAGCGGGGCGCGGATCCCTATGCGCCGTCGCCGGCCGGCGACCCCGCCTTGTCGCTGGCGGTGCGCCTGGGTTGGTTGAAGTTGCAGCAGGCCCTGCTGCTCAACGGCATCGACCGCGAAGCGCGCGACAGCCATGGCATGACCGCGCTGCATCTGGCCACTGCGTTGGCGCGCGAGGCCTCGTTGAAACTGCTGCTGCTGCAGGGCGCTTCGCCCGACGCACGCGCCGCCGACGGACAGACGCCGCTGGGCGTTGCGCTGTCCAGTGGTCGCCGTGATCTGGCCGATTGGCTGGACTGGCGCGGCTGGTCGTTGCCGCTGCGCGCGCTGCGCGAGGCCGACGTGCCTGCCGCCGCCATGGCCGGTGATGCCGATGCGGTACGCCGCCTGATCAACCTGGGGTTTGCGGTGGATGCGGTGGATGCGCAGGGCTGTACCGGCCTGCTGCGTGCTGCCGGTGGCGGCCATGCTGCTGTGGTTGACCTGCTGCTTTCACGCGGCGCCGAGCCGCAGCACGCCGCTGCCAGTGGTGCCACGCCGTTGTCGGCGGCGGTGAGCATGCGCCAGACCGAGATCGTCGCCGCGCTGCTTAATGCCGGCGCACAGCTTGAACACCGCTTGCCCGGTGGCGTCACCGTGCTGATGCTGGCCGCCGCCTTGGGCATGGCCGACATCGTCGCGCGCCTGCTCACTGCCGGCGCCAATGTGCATGCCGGTGATGACCAGCAACTGGCACCGCTGCATTGCGCCGCGTTGTACGGCTTCACTTCGCGCGATCGCGCCCGTCTGCTGGCGTTGCTCGACACCCTGCTGTTGGCCGGCGCGGAGCCGGACCAAGCCTCGGCAGGCACGGTCACGCCGCTGTTGTTGCTGTTGGGCGCGCGCGCCGAGCCGGGCACCGTCTGCGACGAACATGTGGTGTTGGCTGCGGTGGAGCGTCTGTTGGACGAAGACGTGTCGCTGGACGTGCGTGATCCGCGCGGCTTCGGCCCGCTGCATCTGGCCGCGCTGCATGGCCTGCCATTGCTGGTGCAACGCCTGCTGCGTGCCGGCGCCGACCCGGATATGCGTGACGCGATCAACCGCAGCCCGCGCGACATCGCCATCATGCGCGGCTTCATCGACGTGGCCGGTGAGTTCGAACCGGCCGTGCCGGGCGTGTCGTCAATGGCGCGCTTCCTGCGCGACCGCGGTTGAGCATCGCCGCCCGCTGACCCTGTAGCGCCGAGCCACGCTCGGCAGGCGGCATCATCAATAAGGCTTCAGCGCAGCATGGCTGCGCACTACCGGGACGCGGGCTTATTTCTCGCTGGGCGTGCTGTCGCCGGCATCGGCCTCAAACAGATGCATCAGGTCGGCACGCGCATCGCGTGAGGTCTGGATTACCGCAGCTTCGTCGTCGTAGACCAGATGCTGGGCCTTGAGCAGTTGTTCGTCATGCTCGCGGAAACGCTGCACATGGTCGCGCGCCACCGCTGCGGGAATGCCCAATGCGGTCAGCACGCGCTCGCTGGTTTCCAGGCTGGAACCAAAGACTTCGCGGATCGGCTCGGCCGACATGTCCAGCAGCTTCCAGGCGTGCTGGCGGTTGCGCGCACGCGCCAGCACCGTCGCGCCGGGATACATGCGGCGTACCAGGCGCACCGCGCGCAGGTTGGTATCCGGGTCGTCCATGGCCATCACGAAGACGCGGATGTGCTCGGAGCCGGCCGAGCGCAGCAGTTCCGGACGGGTGGGGTCGCCGTAGTACAGCTGGCTTCCGAAGCGGCGCAGGTCTTCCACGGTTCCCGGGTCGGCCTCCAGTGCCACGAACGGAATGCGCTGGGCGGTCAACACGCGCGCCACCACCTGGCCAAAGCGGCCCATGCCGGCAATCAGCACCTGCGGCCGTTGTGCGTCGACATCCTTCAGGGCTTCGTCCGGTGCATGTTCCGGGCGGGCCTCGGGCTTGCGCAGCTGCAGAGCGCGCTGCAGCACGATCATCAACAACGGCGTGATCGCCATCGATAGGCTTACCACCGCAACCAGACGGTCGTGATTGATGCGGCCCAACAGGTGCGCGCGCTGGGCTTCGTTGAACACCACAAATGCAAACTCACCGCCCAGCCACAGCACGCTGCCCAGCATCAACGCACTGCGCAGCGGCATGCGCGCGGCCATGCCAAGGCCGAGCAGGATGGAAAACTTCACCAGCAGCAGCACCGCCACGCCACCGGCAATCAACAACGGCTCGGCCGCCACGCGTTGCAGGTCGATGCCCATGCCCACGGCGATGAAGAACAGGCCAAGCAGCAGGCCTTTGAACGGTTCGATCTGCGATTCGATCTCGTGGCGGAATTCGGAATCGGCCAACAGCACACCGGCCACGAACGCGCCCAGGCTGGCGCTGAGCCCGGCCTCGGTCATGATCCATGCCGTGCCCAACACCACCAGCAACGCGGTGGCGGTGAACACCTCGGGCATGCGCGTGCGCGCCACGATTGCGAACAGCCGCCGCAACACCGGCCGGCCCAGCACGATCACCAAGGCCAGCACGCCCAGCGCGATGCCGGCGTCCTGCCATGTCAGTGTTTCGTTGCGCACGCCACCCAGCAGCGGAATGGCCGCCAGCAGCGGGATGGCGATCAGATCCTGAAACAGCAGGATCGCAAAACCGAAGCGTCCGTAATCGCTGTTCAGGGCTTTGTGTTCGGACAGCAGCTGCAGGCCCACCGCGGTGGACGACAGCGCCAATGCGGTGCCGATCACCAGCGCGCTCTTCCAATGGAGGTCGTACATCAGTAGCAGCCCGCCCAGCACGCTGGCGGTGAGCAGCACCTGTACGCTGCCGCCGCCGAACACCGGCCGCCGCATCACCATCAACCGTGACGGCGACAACTCCAGCCCGATCAGGAACAGCAACATCACCACGCCGATTTCGGCCGCGTTGAGAATGCGGTCGGCATCCTGCACGAAGCCCAGCACATGGGGGCCCAACACCACGCCTGCGGCCAGGTAGCCCAGCACCGCACCCAGTCCGAAGCGCTTGAACACCGGCACTGCAATCACTGCGGCAAGCAGCAGGACCAAAGCCAGTTCGAGACCGCCGCTATGCATGAAACCGTGCTCCGTATGGCTGTGCAGATGCACCGGCATCACAGCGAAACCGGCCCGCGTCATTATGCGGGTTGCGCCGTCAACGAGAACGAATGGCGGCCCAATTGGCAGGCGATGACGTGCAGGCGCGGGTTGACCCTACCCGTCAACAGGGCCAGACTCACGCCGCTGCCGCTATTGCCGCAGCACTTTTCCGGAGTCCAACCCATGTCAAGCGACAGTAGAAGTCGACCTCGATCGACGCCAGCGGTGATGAACGCCTGAGTGGGCCGGTTCGTCAGTGCGGGTGTTGCGTGGTCGCAACGCAAACAGGCGAACCAACATGAACCAGAAGCAGCTCCTGCGCCCGGTGGTCGATGCGGCCACGCTCAGCGCGCCCCTTGCCGGTTTCAACACCGCCGACGCGGTGGAATACCTCAACACACTCACGCTCCCGCTGGCTGCCGACACGCTGGCGGCATTGCCGTTGCCGCGCGCGGTCAAACTGCTGGAAGCACCGGAGCTGCACCGCGCCGGTGATCTGGTGGCTGTGCTGCCGCCGGCCCGTGCCGCTGCACTGCTGGGGTTGATGGCGGACGACCGCGCCACCGACATCGTGCATGAGTTGGATGCCGCAGAACGCGCACGGTTGATTCCACTGCTGGCGCCGGAAGCGCGCCAGTCCATCCAGTTGCTGCTGAGCTATCCGGCCAACACCGCCGGCGCCTTGATGACGACCGAGTTCGTCGGCGTGCCGGCAGACTGGACCGTCGCACAGACCCTGCAACACATTCGCGAAGTGGAGCGCAGCCGCGAGACGGTCTACGCCATTTATGTGCTGCACCCGCAGACGCGGCAGCTGCAGCAGGTGGTGACCATGCGCCGGTTGATCACCGGTGCGGCGGAGGATTCCATCCTCGACGTGGCACAGACCAACCCACCGGTCACGGTGGATCCGCTGCTGGACCAGGAAGAAGTGGCGCAGCTGATCCGCCGCCACGATCTGCTGGCCATCCCGGTGGTGGACGCGCAGCTGCAGATGCTGGGCATCGTCACTGTGGACGACATTCTGGACGCGCTGATTGATGAATCCACCGAGGACGTGCACAAGTTCGGCGGCGTGGAAGCGCTGGACAAGCCATACATGCAGATCGGCTTTTTCGAGATGCTGCGCAAGCGCGCCGGCTGGCTGAGCGTGCTGTTTCTCGGCGAGATGCTCACCGCCAGCGCCATGCAGCACTACGAAGATGAGCTGGCACGCGCCGTGGTGCTGACCTTGTTCATCCCGTTGATCATGAGCTCGGGTGGCAACTCCGGATCACAGGCGACGTCCCTGCTGATCCGCTCGCTGGCACTGCGCGAGTTGCGTTTGAGCGATTGGTGGAAAGTGGCACTACGCGAGTTGCCCACCGGCGTGGTGCTGGGTGGAATTCTTGGGCTGTTGGCCATCGTGCGCATCACCATCTGGCAACTGGGCGGCCTGCACGACTACGGCGAGCATTGGGTGCTGCTGGCATTGACCATCGGCGCGGCATTGGTGGGCATCGTCACGTTTGGTTCGCTGTCCGGCTCGATGCTGCCCTTCATCCTCAAGCGGCTCGGCTTCGACCCGGCCAGCGCCTCGGCCCCCTTCGTGGCCACGCTGGTGGACGTGACGGGCTTGGTCATCTACTTCAGCATCGCTGCGATGATTCTGAGTGGGACGTTGTTGTAAGCAGGCAACGGCAAAGGCACGGCTGTCGCCGCGTTGCCCTCACCTGCCTTCGGCATCCTCTCCCGTAAACGGGAGAGGGGTGTAGCCACAGCCACAGCCACAGCCACAGCCAAAGTCACAGCCACAGCCACAGCCACAGCCACAGCCAAAGCCAAAGCCGCAGTAAAGGCGAATGTGGACGTAGTGGCAGACCTAGGCGCAAGAACGGCAGCGACGACGGCAGCTCTGCCGCTGCCTTTCAGCTCTTCAGCTCTGAGCTTCTGAGCTTTCCCCTCTCCCGTTTACGNNGAGGGCGCTTTTGCTCTTGCTTCTACCGCTGCCGCTTCGCTCTCCAAACACCTCACTCATCGATTCCAGATATCTCACTCTCCCCCAACCACTTGATCCAACGCATGCCACTTCCACGCCGGGCCGTGTACCTTTGATCGCGTATCCGCAACCGGCGTCGTTATGAGCACCTATCACCTGCAGACCGTCTTCCGCCCGCGTTCGGTTGCCGTCATCGGCGGCAGCCCGCGTGAACGTTCCGCCGGGCGCGCGGTGATACGTAATCTGCGCGCCGGGGGCTTTGCCGGGCAGATCGGCTGGGTCAACCCGCGCCACGCCGAAATTGACGGCATGCGCACGGTCAAAAAGCTCAAGGACCTGCCGTGGATTCCCGATCTGGTGGTCATCACCGCGCCGGCGGCGATGGTGCCGCAGGTGGTGGCGCAGGCCGCCGACTTGGGCGTTGCGGCGGCCATCCTGCTCACCGCTGGGCTGGGCAAAGGCCCGGGCTCGCTGGCGGCGCAGGTGGAAGCGGCCGCGCGGCCCAAGGGCATGCGTGTGCTGGGCCCGCATTGCCTGGGTGTGATCGCACCGCATGCACGGCTCAACGCCAGCATCGCCGCGCACACGCCGCAGGCCGGTGACCTGGCGCTTATTTCCGAATCCAGCGCCATTGCCGCCGCGCTGGTGGAGTGGGGCGTGGCGCGCTCGATCGGGTTTTCCGGGGTGGTGTCGTTGGGCGATGCACTGGACGTGGATTTCGGCGACCTGCTGGATTACTTCGCTTCGGACTACCGCACCCGCGCCATCCTGCTGTACGTCGACCAGATCAGCGACGCCCGCAAGTTCATGTCCGCCGCACGCGCGGCGGCACGCGCCAAGCCGGTGGTGGTGGTCAAGTCCGGCCGCCAGGCCAAGCCCAATGTCGAAGGCATCACCACGCATTCGCAGGCGTTGGCCGCTTCCGATGCGGTCTACGGCGCTGCGTTCAATCGTGCGGGCCTGCTACGCGTGAATGCTTTGGATGAGTTGTTCACCGCTGCCGAAACCCTGGGCCGGCTGGGCACCTTCCCCGGTCGCCGCTTGGCCATCCTCAGCAATGGTGGCGGTGTGGGCCGTCTTGCCGTGGACCAGTTGCAGGCCTTGGGTGGCTCATTGGCTGAACTGTCGCCGGCCACCATCACGCAGTTGGACAACGTGCTGCCGGAGGGCTGGTCGCGTGACAACCCGGTGGACATCGTGGTCGACGCCGATGGTGGGCGCTATGCCTCCGCGATCGAGGCGTTGTTGTCCGACGATGCCAACGACGCGGTGCTGGTGATCAACGTGCCCACCGCGTTCACGTCCTCCGCCGATGCCGCGCAGGCGCTGACCAACACGCTGGGGCTGCGTTCGCGGCAGCTGCGTGACAAGCCGGTGTTTGCGGTGTGGCTGGGCAATGACGACCGTGCCACGGTCACGCTCAACACTGCGCGTGTGCCCACCTATTCCAGCGAGGCCGATGCGGTGCGCGGCTTCCAGCACCTGGTGAAATACCGCGAGGCGCAAGCCGCGTTGATGGAAACGCCGCCGAGTCTGCCGTCCGATTTTGTGGTGGATGTCGCTGCCGCGCGTGCCCTGGTGGAAGCAGCGTTGGCCAACGCGCAGCAATGGTTGGACCCGGTGGCCACGCATGCGCTGTTGCAGGCCTACGGCATCCCGTCACTGGAGGTGATGGTGGCGCGCGATGCGCACGAGGCGATGGATCTTGCACAGCCGTTGTTGGAGCGTGGTATGAGTGTGGCGGTGAAGATTTTCTCGCCGGACATTCCGCACAAATCCGAAGTGGATGGCGTGCGCTTGAATTTGAGCACGCTGCCGGCGGTGCAGGCAGCGGCGACCTCGATCCTCAACCGCGCCCGTGAAAAACGCCCGCAGGCACGCATTGAAGGGGTGATGGTGCAGCCCAGCCTGCAGCGGCCCAAGGCGCGCGAGCTGATCGCCGGTATCGCCGATGACCCCGTGTTCGGCCCGGTGGTGGTGTTTGGCCGTGGCGGCACGGCGGTGGAAGTCATCGACGACAAAACACTCGCGCTGCCGCCGCTGGATCTGCGGCTTGCGCACGAAGTGATCGGCCGCACCCGCGTGTCGCGCATCCTCAAGGCGTATGGCGATGTGCCGGCGGCTGATGAGCGCGCGGTGGCGTTGGTGCTGGTCAAACTGGCGCAGCTGGCGGCGGATATCCCGGAGATCCGCATGCTCGATCTCAACCCGCTGCTGGCCGACCGCAACGGCGTGATCGCATTGGATGCGCGCATCGCCATCGCACCGGTCAAGCGTCTACATAAAGGCCGCGGGCATCCGCGTTTTGCGATTTTTCCGTATCCCACCGAGTGGGAACGCAGCATTCCGCTATCCGATGGCAGCAGCGTTTTCATCCGCCCGGTGCGGCCGGAGGACGATGCTTTGTTCCGCGCGTTCTTCGCGCGCGTCACTGATGACGATCTGCGGCTGCGTTTCTTCCAGTCGGTGAAGCACTTCAGCCATGAGTTCATCGCTCGCCTCACCCAGCTGGACTATGCACGCTCCATCGCGCTGGTTGCCATCGACCCGAAGAGTGGCGACATGCTCGGTGCGGTGCGCCTGCATGCCGACGCGGACTACGACCGTGGCGAGTACGGCATCCTCATCCGCTCCGATCTCAAGGGCCACGGCATCGGTTGGAAGTTGATGCAGATCATGATCGAGTACGCGCGCTGGCAGGGCCTGAACATGGTCGAGGGCCAGGTGCTGCGCGAGAACACCACCATGCTGGCCATGTGCCAGAGCCTGGGTTTCAAGGTGAAATCCGATCCGGACGACTCGACTCTGATGAACGTCACGCTGCCGGTGGCAGAGGTCGAAGTGTAAGGCCCATGCGGACCGGCCTGGTCACTGCGTTCCGCACATGACGGTGCCAGCGGGCGCCGGCAGGTTCAAACTACCGCCATGGAAACCGCTGCTACCGGGAACACCCCCGGCAAAACTCCGTTGTTGCTGCTGCCCGGCCTGTTGAACGATGCCACGTTGTGGCGCACGCAGCTCGAAGACCTGGCCGATATCGCCGATTGCCAGGTGGGCGACCTCACCCGTCATGATTCGCTGCGTGCCACCGCCGAGAGCGTGCTGTCGCATGCGCCGCAGACGTTCGCATTGGCGGGATTTTCGTTGGGTGGCTACATCGCCCAGGAAATTCTGCGTATCGCGCCGCAGCGGGTCACCCATCTGGCGCTGCTGGATACCTCGTTCAAGCCGGATTCGCCCGAGCGTGCCACGCAGCGGCTGGCGCAGCAGAAAAGCGTGCGCATGCCCGGCACGTTTCATGGCTTCGGCGACAAGCTGATGCGCAGTTACATCGACGCCTCCCGCCTGGACGACGCCGAACTGGTGGACACCGTGCGTGGCATGACGGCGCGGTTGGGTGCGGAAGTATTTCTGAGGCAGAGCCGCATCGAGCGAGTGGACGGCAGCGAGGTGCTGCGTCAATGGCGCGGACCGGCCTTGGTGGTCTGCGGCCAGAATGATGCGATCACACCGCTGGCGGTGAGCGAACAGATGGCCGCGTTGATGCCGCAATCAACGCTGGTGGTGATTCCACAGTGCGGGCATCTGGCGCCGTTGGAAAAGCCTGCGGAAGTGAGTGCGGCGCTGCGTGAGTGGTTGCGCCCGGAACGCGGCCAACGCTGATCCGGCAGAGGTGATGAAGCCGCTCCCCCGCATGCGGGAGAGCGGTTCAAATGCAGGGATATCAATCCCAGGCCGGCGCGAAATCCGGGTTGGCTACGCGCTCACCACGGTCGAGTGTGGCGATCAACGCCATGTCTTCATCATCCAACTGCAGCGCGGCAGCCTTGAGATTGCTCTCAAGATTCTCGCGTCGTGTGGAGGATGGAATCACCGAATAGCCCTGCTGCAGCGCCCATGCCAACGCAACCTGCGCGGTGGCGGCGGCGTGTTTGCGCGCAATCTGCTCGATCACCGGGTCTTTCAACACCGCGCCGTAAGCCAAACTCATGAACGCGGTGACAGGGATGCCCTGCTCACGCAGGTAGGCGATAAGTGCGCGGTTCTGCAGATACGGATGCACTTCCACCTGATTGGTGGCGATGGTATCGGCACCGAGCAGGTCGATGGCTTGGCGCGCCAGCTCAATGGTGAAGTTGGACACGCCAATCGCCTTGGTCAGCCCCTGCGCCTTTGCCTCGGCCAATGCACCAAGAAACTCGCGCATCGGCACTTCATCATTGGGCGAAGGCCAGTGAATCAGCGTCAGGTCAACGTGGTCGGTGTGCAGGTTGCGCAGGCTTTCACGCAGGCTGCTCAGCAGATCGTCGTGATGGAGGTTGCTGGTCCATATCTTGGTGGTCAGGAACAAGGCATCACGCGGTACGCTGCCAGCGGCCAGTGCATCACCCAGGTCGGCTTCGTTGCCGTAGATCTGCGCGGTGTCGAATGCGCGGTAACCCAGCTCCAGCGCGTGGTGTACGGAATCGGCAAGCACCTGGCCTTTCAGGCGATAGGTACCCAGGCCAATGGAAGGAACCGTCATCGTGTGTCTCCAGATTGTTGCGGTGCGAGCGGTGTCGCAGACAGAAAGTATTGGCAAACAGGTGGGGTCAGTGGGCCGTGGCGGCAATGCCGTGGGCGCGATGGTCAATGCCATCGCGTGCATCCAGGCGGCCACTCAACACGGTGAGCGCAAAGGCCATCACCACTACCAACGCGCCCAGCCACGGCGTATGCATCAGCCCGATGTGGTCAACCACCAGGCCGCCCAGTGATGCGCCCAGCGCGATGCCGACATTGAAGGCGGCGATGTTCAAGCCCGACGCCACATCGGTCGCCTGCGGCACGAAACGCTGCGCCTGCTTGACCACATACACCTGCAGGCCCGGCACATTGCCAAACGCCACCGCACCCAGCGCCAGCACCGTCAACAGCACCAACCAGGTGTTGTAAGCGGTGAAGGTCAGCACAAACAGCACCACTGCCAGCAGCGCGAAGATGCGCTTGAGCGCCGGCACCGGTCCCAGCGTATCGGCCAAGCGGCCGCCCCACAGATTGCCGATGGCCACCGACACGCCGTACACCAGCAGCACCAGGCTCACCGCATTGGCGGAAAAGCCGGTCACGTCCTGCAGGATCGAGGCCAGATAGGTGAACGAAAGGAACGTGCCGCCGTAACCCAGCGCGGTGATCGCATACACCAGCAACAGGCGCGGCTGCGCCAGTACCGCAAACTGTTGGCCGAACGTGGCCGGTGCGCTGCGTGGCAGGTTGCGTGGCACAAACAGCAGGCTACCGATCAAGGCGATCACACCCAGCGCGGCTACGGCTAGAAAGGTTGCGCGCCAGCCCAAGTGCTGGCCAATGAAGGTGCCCAGCGGCACGCCGGTCACCAGCGCCACGGTCAGCCCGGTGAACATGATGGCGATCGCGCTGGCGGCCTTGTCCTTGGGCACCACCGAGGTGGCGATGATCGCGCCGATGGAGAAGAACACGCCATGGGCAAGGCCGGTCAGCACGCGCGCCACGATCAGCGAGCCGTAGCCCGGCGCCATCCAGGCGATCAGGTTGCCCAGGGTGAACAGCACCATCAGCGCGACGAGCAATGCCTTGCGCGGCACCCGGCCGGTCAGCGCGGTGAGTACGGGCGCGCCGACCGCCACGCCCAGTGCATACAGCGACACCAGCAGGCCGGCGGAGGGCAGGCTGACGTGCAGGTCGGCGGCAATGGTTGGAATGAGCCCGACAATGACGAACTCGGTGGTGCCGATGGCGAACGCGCCCAGCGTCAGCGCCAACAGGGCAAGGGGGATGCCACGGGACATGGACGTTTCCGGATGAAGAAGAGGCCGCGAAGTCTGCGCGCGGAATACTTGCCGAAAAAGCCGTCTTCATGCCAATGACTGTTGATTTTCAGTCAATAATTGGCTGTCTCCATTGCTGGCATCCCCATGAAAGTCACCCTCGACGAAATGCAGGCCTTCATTGCGGTGATTGATGCCGGTTCCATCACCGCCGCTGCGGAGCAGCTGGAACAGACCACCTCCGGTGTCAGCCGTGCCTTGGCGCGGCTGGAAGAAAAGCTGGGAACCACGTTGCTGACCCGCACCACGCGCCGCCTGCACCTCACCGAAGAAGGGGCTGCCTTCCTTGAGCATGCGCGCGCCATCGTCGCCTCGGTGGAGGCGGCCGAGGCGCAGATCGCCGCGCGTCGCGAGCGCCCTTCAGGCCGGTTGCGGGTGGATGCGGCCACGCCGTTCATGCTGCACGTCATCGCCCCGCTTGTAGCCGGTTACCGCGCGCGGTTCCCGGAGGTGATGCTGGAGCTCAACAGCAGCGAGCGTTATATCGACCTGCTTGAACGCCGCACCGACGTGGCCATCCGCATCGGCCCGCTGGCCGATTCCACCCTGCATGCGCGGCCATTGGCGCACAGCCGCCTGCGTGTGCTCGCCAGCCCGGCGTATCTGCAGCAGCACGGTGTGCCGAAAAGCGTGGCGCGGCTGCGCGAGCATGCGTTGCTGGGTTTCAATGAGCCCGATTCGTTGAACCACTGGCCGTTGCGTGACGACACTGGTGCGCTGCTGCATGTGCGCCCGGTGCTTGCGGTATCCAGCGGCGAGACGCTGCGACGCCTGGCGCTGGAAGGCGCCGGCATTGTCTGCCTGTCCGACTTCATGACCGAGCGCGATCGCGATGCGGGCACCTTGGTGGATGTGCTGCCGAAACAGACCGTGGAAGTGCGCCAACCCATCCACGCGGTGTATTACCGCAACACGGCGGTGTCGGCGCGGATCAGCTCGTTCCTGGATTATCTGGCTCCGATGATGGCCGGTGCTTCGTTTGCGAAATGAGTTGCGGTGGCTGAAGGCGCTGGAATAACTGGAATAACAAGCGCAGGCGCCCTCATCCGCCCCTTCGGGGCACCTTCTCCCGTACACGGAGAAGGGATCAAAAGCACGAGCAAAAGCACGAGCAAAAGCACGAGCAAAAGCACGAGCAAAAGCACGAGCAAAAGCAAAAGCAGGTTGCATCAGTCGATGCACCTCAGTGCATCCGATGGAACTCAGCGCATCTCGAACTCAATGCAGCTGCGCGTGATGCCAGGCATGCCGTACCAGCCAGCGGGCTTCGTCCCACGGCACCGCCAATGACGGCGTGTGGCGGTGGTAGCTGTCCTGCAGCACGCGGTAGAGCTGCTCCTCGTTGGCGCGGGGATACGCCTGGTAGACGTCGTAGCCCATTTCCAACAGGCGCTGGTACTGGTCGAAGTCGTGGTGCCCAAGCCGGCCAATGGCGTGGACGCTGCGCCAGTAGGCGAGTTCGGCGTCACGGTCGAGGGCGCGCTGGGCGGCGGATGTGGTCTTCATTGGGTAGGACTCCATTCGAGGTCTACCCCCCTGTCTGGCCGATGCTACGGCGCGCCATCCGTGGCGTCCAATCGCTTCCGTATTCAGGTTTATTCGGCGCTGGCCGTATCCAGTTGGCTGATGTCGGCGCTTGAAAGCGTCAGCTGCGCGGCGGCCAGTACATCGTGCAACTGCTCCACGCCGGTGGCGCTGACGATGGGCGCGGTGATACCGGGACGGGCGATCAACCAGGCAAGCGCCACCTGCGCCGGCGTGGCCTTGTGCGAGGCGGCGACATCGTCCAGCGCGGTGAGGATGCGCAGGCCGCGCGGGTTGACGTACTGCTCCACCACCTTGGCGCCGCGCGCGCTGCTCTTTGCCGCATCCTCAGCACCGCGATACTTGCCGGTAAGGAAGCCACTGGCCAGCGAGTAATAGCTGATCACGCCCAGCGACTGCTCGCGGATCAGCGGTTCCAGCTCGGCCTCGTAACCGGCACGGTCGTAAAGGTTGTACTGCGGCTGCAGCGTTTCGTAACGTGGCAGGTGGTAATCGGCGGAGACCTTCAACGCATCGCGCAGACGCGCGGCGCTGTAGTTGGAGGCACCAATCGCGCGCACTTTGCCGGCTTCAATCAAGCGTGCGAATGCACCGAGTGTTTCTTCCAGCGGCACTGATTCGTCGTCTTCATGCGCTTGGTACAGGTCGATGACCTCGGTCTGCAGCCGGCGCAGTGAATCCTCGACCGCGGCATTGATGTTGTCGGCCGACAGGCCCGGATGCTCGGCCCATTTGGCCACCTTGGTGGCCACCAGTACCTTGTTACGTTTGCCGCTGTGCTTGAGCCAGCGGCCAATGATGGTTTCCGACTCGCCGCCGTGATTGCCCGGCACCCAGGCCGGATACACGTCGGCCGTGTCGATCAGGTTGAAGCCGGCATCGACAAACGCGTCGAGCAGGGCGAAGGAGGTTTTCTCGTCGGCACTCCAGCCAAAGACATTGCCGCCGAAAGCGATGGGGCTGGCCTGTAGGCCGGAGCGACCAAGTTCACGCAGCTGTGTCATGTGTTTCTCCTTTTTCTCGAGCTTTGCAGCATAGACGCAGATGGTTCCGGTTCGATGGCAGCGCGCGTGAAAACAGCGTTCCGCATGCTCGGTTCCAGCTAACAAAATGTGAACATTTTCCGTGTATTGCCAGTGAATCCGCGCATGCTAGGCTCGCGCGACACCCTTGCCGGAGTAAGTGATGAACAAGCCAACCCCGTTGCTGTGCGCCTGTCTGCTGGGCATGGGCACGTTGATGTCGAGCCTGCCTGTGTTTGCCAAGGACACAGTGGTTGCCGCCAGTGATGTGCAGGTGTCGCCGCAGCTGCAGGCGGCGGTCGCAGCTCCCAGCCGTGCGCCGGCCAATGTGCTGCGTGACGAGTACCGTCATCCGGCGCAGACGCTGGCGTTCTTCGGCCTGCAGCCACAGCAGACGGTGATCGAAATCACGCCGGGCGGCGGTTGGTATGCGGAAATTCTGGCGCCGTATCTGCGCGATGGCGGCCAGTACGTGGCGGCAGTGGTGGACCCTGAAGCGTTGCCGTCCGGTGGCGGCCGCGATTATCAACAGCGCTCGCGCGATGGGTTGGCCAAGAAGTTTGCCGATGCCCCTGCGCAGTTCGACCGCGCCACCGAGGTGGCCTATGACCCGGCCGCACCGGTGCTGGGCAAGCCAGGTTCTGCCGATGTGGTGCTGACCTTCCGCAACGTGCACAACTGGCGCTCCAGCAACCAGGCCGAGGGCCTGTTCCGTGCATTCTTTGACGTGCTCAAGCCCGGCGGCGTGCTGGGTGTGGTGGAGCACCGTGCCAAGGCCGATGTGCCGGCTGACGACAAGAGCGGCTACGTGGGTCAGGCGCAGGTGGTTGCCATGGCCGAAGCGGCCGGTTTCAAACTGGATGCCAGCAGCGAGATCAACGCCAACCCGCGCGACACCAAGGATTACCCCAAAGGCGTGTGGACGCTGCCGCCGTCCAACAGCCATGACGCTGCCGACGCCGCCAAGTACAAGGCCATTGGCGAGAGTGACCGGATGACGCTGCGTTTCGTCAAACCGGCGGCCTGAGCCGCAGGGTCACGGCGGGGATGGGACAATGGCCGCGCCATTCCCGTCCCTGCCGTCCATGCTCATTGCCTTCAACAAACCTTTCAACGTGCTGTGCCAGTTCACCGACCGCAGCCAGCCGCCGCGCGCGACGCTGGCCGGTTTCGGCCTGCCGGCAAACGTGTATGCCGCCGGGCGTTTGGATTACGACAGTGAAGGACTGTTGCTGCTCACCGACAACGGCAGCCTTGCGCACCGCTTGACCGACCCCAAGCACAAGCAGCCCAAAACCTACTGGGTGCAGGTGGAAGGCGTGGCCAGTGAAGACAAACTGCAGGCGCTGCGTAACGGTGTGCAGCTCAATGACGGGCCGACCTTGCCGGCAGGCGTGCAGTTGCTGGAATCAGCGCCGGACTTATGGGAGCGCAATCCACCGGTACGTTTCCGCAAGACCGTGCCCGATGCGTGGCTGGCGGTGACCATTACCGAAGGCCGCAATCGTCAGGTGCGGCGTATGACCGCTGCGGTGGGTTTGCCGACGTTGCGGCTGGTGCGTGCGTCGATGGGGCCGTATGCGTTGGGCGATCTGCAGCCGGGGCAGTGGCGCGAAGTCTGAAAGCCCTCAACGGGTTTAACGTTGAACGTGCTACATAAAAAAGCAGGAGCCTTGGTGACCCCTGCTTCCGGGAATGACGGCGTACCGCTTGCTGGCGTTACGCGTCGCTGCCGATGTCACTGGTTTCGTCGGTGACGCTGGCCGCATGGCGGCGGCGCTGGGCGATCTGGCGCGATTTTGCTTCCACCGCTTCGTTGTCACGCTTGTTCTTTCGGTACAGCACATAACCCAGCAGGCCAATGCCGACAGCCGCCACGGCAACCGTTGCGGTGGGGTTGCGCTTTACCACACGGGTGACGGCCTTGCCGCTGGTTTTCATGGCGCCGATGGCAGCGCCGGCCTTGAGCCACTCGGCGGCATTGGCGCCGCCACCCTTCAGGCTGCCGCCTGCATGGTTGACCAGTTCCATGGCGCGCTCCAGCGCCGGACCGGTGATATCGCTGAACTTGCTCATGTGGGGAGTCCTTGTTGTCGCGGGTCAGGGGCCCAGTTTGGCTGCATGGGCGTGTAGGGGATGTTAGCCGCTTAGACGGGCGCGTGTTTGATGGCTCACGCGCTTGTTTAGGGCGTGTGCTTTTCCGCTTGGTTGTGGCTCAGGTTCCGCGCGGCTTGGCGCGGTGTGTCGCGGTTGCGCTCCACGGGTCGTCCGGCCACGGATGCCGGGGATAGCGGCCTTTCATTTCCTTTTTCACCTCGGCATAGGTGTTCTGCCAGAAATTCTTGAGATCGCCGGTCACCTGCAGCGGTTTGCCGCCGGGTGAGAGCAGGTGCAGCAGCAGTGGCACGCGGCCATCGGCAATGCGCGGCGTGTCGGCCAGGCCGAACAACTCCTGCAGTTTCACCGCCAGTACCGGCGCGCGCGGTGTGATGCCGTCGTCATCCAATGCGTATTCAATGCGGCGCTCCATACCCGACGGCACGCTGATGCGCACGGGCGCATGGCGATCAATCAGTTGGCGCGTGTTCCACGGGATATCGGACTTCAGCGCTTCGCCGAGTTCCTCTTCCGACAATGCATCCAGGCGGGTCTTGCCGGTGAAGGCCGGCAACAGCCAGTGATCCAGCGTTGTCAGCAATGCAGCATCGGAAAGATCGGGCAATTCCAGCTCGGGCATCCAATGACGCAGCCCCATCACGCGGCAACGCCATTGCTGCAGGTTTTCGGTCCAGGGCAGGGCATCCAAGCCAAGTTCACGCACCGCGTCGGTGAGCGCACGCGCGGCATGCGCCGGGTTCACCTGGCCGGCCGGGCGGCTGTCCAGCACGATGCGCTCGAAGCTGCTTTCGCGGCGCGCTTCCAGCGCACGCTTGCTGCTGTTCCAGCGCACGATGTCCTGTTGTCGGAAGCGGTCCGGGAAATCGGCACGCAGGCGGGCTTCGTCCACTGGCGCGGCGCGCAGAATCAACGCATCACGCGGGTCGTGGCGCAGTTCGCTGATCACCAGCCACGGCTCGCCGCGCAGGTCGCTGTTGTCAAACTGGCGCGCGCTGCGGCCGTTGGCCAACTGGTAACGCATCGGGTCACTGGGATGCTGCACGGCGATGCGGTCGGGGAATGCGTGGGCAAGCAGGTCGCCCAGTTGATGCGCTTCTATATCGGCAGGCGGTGCGGTGTCACAACGCAGGCGTCGTCGCCATTGTTTGGCAGCGGCATCAATGGCGGCCAATGCGCTGCGGTTGGCGTCATGCGGCGCGCGCCCGCTGCGGAACGCAGCCAACGCACGCCAGCGTGCGGCCAATGCGTCGCCGCCCTGTCGCAGCGGATCGCGTGCTTCCAACAGCGCAGCGATATCGGCAGCCAGTGCCTGCTCGCGGCCGTTGGCGGCGGACAGCAGCATCGCCGCCATGCGCGGATGCGTGCCCAGGCCGAGCATGCGCTTGCCCAATGCAGTGATGGTGGTGTTGCCGCTGAGTGCGCCCAGCCGTTGCAGCAGTTCACGCGCGGCCGCCAGCGCGCCAATGGGCGGCGGATCGACAAAACGCAGGTCATCGCTGCCCCAGGCTGCCAGCTCCAATGCCAGCGAGGCCAGCTCCACCTGCATCATCTCCGGGCGGCGTTGTGGCTCCAGCCGCTGCGATTGCGGCCACAGCCGCCACGCCAAACCGGCGGCGACGCGCCCGGCGCGTCCGGCACGCTGGTCGGCCGAGGCCTGCGAGATGGCCACCGCATCCAGCCGCGAAAAGCCGCTGTTGGGATCGTAACGCGGCTCACGTGCCAAGCCGGCGTCGATCACCACGCGCACGCCGGGCAGCGTCACCGAGGATTCGGCTACGTTGGTGGCCAGCACCACGCGGCGGCGGCCTTCCGGGTCGGGCTGCAGCACGCGGGTCTGCTGCTCGATGGGCAGCTCGCCGTGCAGCGGCAGCACGTCATAGCCGTCCGCCTGCGGGAGCGGGTGGCGCGCGGCGTCGCTTGAGGCATTCAACGCCGCCTGCACTTTGCTGATTTCACGCTGGCCCGGCAGGAACACCAGCACATCGCCGGGATGTTCAGCCAACGCCTGCTCCACCGCGCGGCGGGTCTGCGCTTCCAGCGCCTCATCGCGACGGGCGGGAAAGTGGCTGACCTCCACCGGGTAGCTGCGCCCCTCGCTGGAGAGCCGCGGCGCATCCAGAAACGTGGCAAGCCGCTCGCCATCCAGCGTGGCCGACATCACCACGATGCGCAGGTCATCACGCAGCTGGCTCTGCACGTCCAGCGCCAGTGCCAGGCCCAGATCAGCCGACAGATGACGCTCGTGGAATTCATCGAACAACAGCGCGCCCACACCTTCCAACAGCGGATCGTCCTGCAGCATGCGGGTGAGGATGCCCTCGGTGACCACTTCAACGCGGGTGCGCGCGGACACTTTGTTCTCAAAACGAATGCGGTAGCCCACGGTCTCGCCGACCGGTTCGCCCAGCTGTTTGGCCATGAAAGTGGCGGCACTGCGCGCGGCCACGCGGCGCGGTTCCAGCATGATGATCTTGCGGCCGGCCAGCCACGGGGCGTCCAGCAGCGCCAGCGGTACCTGGGTGGTTTTACCGGCGCCGGGTGGGGCTTCCAGTACCAGCCGTGGGTGCGTGGCCAGGTGCTGGAGGACGTCGGGGAGCAGCGCGGTGATGGGGAAGGCTGATGACATCGGCCTATTGTAGAAGCGCGCCGGTGTGGCCGCCGCACGCGGCAAGCTGACCCGGCTGTTCACCCTATGGCGGCTGGGTTGGGGCGGAGTGACTACAATCTGCGCTTTCGTTTCCGTGTAGCCCGCTCAATGCAACTGATCGACATCGGCGCCAACCTCACCCACGAATCGTTTGACCGCGACCTGGACGCTGTGTTGGAGCGCGCGCGCGCGGCCGGCGTGGTGCAGATGGTGGTTACCGGTGCCAGCCGCGAGCATTCGCCGATGGCGCTGGCCTTGGCGCAGCGCCACCCCGGCTTTTTGTATGCGACCGCTGGTGTGCACCCGCACCATGCCAGCGAATACACCGACGAGTGCGACGCGGAAATGCGCGTGCTGCATACGCACCCGGAAGTTGTCGCAGTGGGCGAGTGCGGGTTGGATTTCAACCGCGATTTCTCCCCGCGCCCGGCGCAGCGCAAAGCCTTTGAGCGGCAGTTGCAGATCGCCAGCGAGAACGGCAAGCCGTTGTTTCTGCATCAACGCGATGCGCATGACGACTTCATTGCCATGATGAAAAACTTCGACGGCCAGCTCGGCCCGGCGGTGGTGCATTGCTTCACTGCCGAGCGCCGGGAACTGTTTGATTACCTGGACCGCGATTGGTACATCGGCATCACCGGCTGGCTCTGCGACGAGCGCCGTGGCGCGCACCTGCGTGAGCTGGTCAAACACATTCCGGCCGAGCGCCTGTTGATTGAAACCGACGCGCCGTACCTGCTGCCGCGCACACTGCGGCCGTTGCCCAAGGACCGCCGCAACGAGCCGGCATTCCTGTCGCACATTGTGGAAGAGCTGGCGCGTGATCGCGGCGAAGACGTGGCACTTACCGCTGCCAATGCCACCGCTGCCACACGCGCGTTCTTCCGCCTGCCGCCGGTCTGACGGCAGGCGGCATCACTTACGCAGCGCGCTGCGCTTCATAAGCCTGCAGGTGGCAATAGGCAGCCTGCAGCAGCGGCGCGTTGTGGCTAGCGGCAAGCGCGCGTTCCAGCATGTCGCCAACAATGTGCGCCGCTTCCACGCGCTGCCCGGCCTCCAGATCACGCAGCATTGAGGCTTTGATCGGCGAGCCGGCCTTGGTCAACGCACCCAGCGTGATCTCCTGTGCCTTGTCCGGAATCGCTTGGCCGGCCTGTGCCGCAACTGCCAGGCACTCGGCATACAACGCCTGCATGAAGGCGGTGCCGTGGTCGCTGGCGACGATATGGCCGACATCCGAACGCATCAGACAGGTGCCCGCCGCCAGCGCAGTGAGGAAGGTGTACTTGTTCCACTGTTCCTGCGCGATATCGGCCGAGGCAACGTGATCAACGCCAGCGGTTTGGCAGGCACTGACCAAGGCGGCTACGCGTGCGCTGATGGCGCCACCATCGCGCTCACCAAAAGTGAGCTTGGCCGGCTTGTCCAAGTGCAACACCGCGCCATCATCGGCCTTGGTGGCACTGATGAAGCACAGCCCACCCAATACCTTGTCGCGACCAAAGCGCGCGTCCAACGCGGCGTAGTGACGTAGACCATTGAGAATCGGCAGCACCGTGGTGGTTGCACCTACGGCCGGCGCAATCGCCTCGATGGAGCTGTCCAGGTCGTAGGCCTTGCAGCTGAGGATCACCAGATCGAACGGCTGCGCCTGCGCCAGCTGTGGCAAGGCATCGGCGGTGACATGCGCCACTGCGAATGCGGCATCACCCAATGGGCTGCGGATCACCAGGCCATCGCGATCCAACTGCGCAGCGCGATTGGGCCGCACCAGGAACGTGACATCAACACCGGCCTGCGCCAGGCGGCCACCAAAATAACCACCGGTGCCACCGGCACCAAGAATCAGGATACGCATGAGAGTGAACGTCCATCCATCAACGGGGGAAAGCCGCCCCATCATAGACACAAGCCGCGCGCATCGCGACGCGTGCGATCTGCGTGCGCGTACCCTGTGAGTGGCAGTGGCGGCGTGTTGATTGCTGCGAAACAGAAGCAAAAGAAAACGGCGCCAGAAGGCGCCGTTTGTGAGTCCTGTTCAGTGGCAGCCAACTCAGCTACGCAGACCAACACCCCGGCGCAGCAGCCACAGTGACAGCGCGGTGAGTACGGCGACAAAGCTCAGCATCAATGCGTAGGCCACCCACAGCGGCACGTCGCTGCTGCCGAGCAGCCCGTAGCGGAAGGCGTTGACCATGTAGAAGATCGGATTGGCATGGGTCATCGCCTGTGCCCAGTCGGGCAGTAGCTTCACCGAATAGAACACGCCACCCAGGTAGGTGAGCGGGGTCAGGATGAAGGTCGGCACGATGGCGACGTCGTCAAACTTCTTGGCGTAGACGGCGTTGATGAAGCCGGCCAGCGAGAAGATCGTCGCGCCCAGCAGCACCGTGGTCAGCGTCACCAGCGGGTGCGGGATGCGTACGGGGGTGAAGAACATGGCCACGATCAACACGATCACGCCCACCATCAAGCCGCGCAGCACCGCGCCGGCAACATAGCCACCCAGGATCACCCAGTTCGGCATCGGGCTGACCAGCAGCTCTTCGATATGGCGGCCGAATTTGGCACCGAAGAATGAGGAGCTGATGTTGCCGTAGCTGTTCTGGATGACGCTCATCATCACCAGGCCCGGCACGATGAACTGCATGTAGCTGTAGCCGCCCATGTCGCCGATCCGCGAGCCGATGAGGCCGCCGAAGATCAGGAAGTACAGGGTCATGGTGATGGCTGGCGGCACCAGCGTCTGGCCCCAGATGCGCAGGATGCGGTTGATCTCTCGGCGCACGATGGTGCCCAGCGCCACCCAGTTGCGGCGGCTGTTGGTCACGGGAACGGGGGTACTCATGCTGCGGTGTTCTCCAGGTTGCCGGTCAGGCGCACGAACAGTTCTTCAAGGCGGTTGCTCTTGGTGCGCATCGAACGCACGCGGATGCCGGCGGCACCCAGTGCCTCGAACACACGGTTCAGATCCATCGCGCGCGGCATGTTCAGGTCCAGCGTATGCGCGTCGGTGGCCAGCAGCGTGGCGCCTTCAATCTGCGGCAGCTGCGCGGGCAGTTCGCCGTCGATGTCGAACACGAAACCTTCCACATCGAGCTTGGCCAGCAGGTCGCGCATCGGGCCCTGCTCGACGATGCGGCCGTGGTTGATGATGGCCAGGTTGCGGCACAGCTGCTCGGCCTCTTCCAGGTAATGCGTGGTGAGGATGATGGTGGTGCCGGCAGCGTTGATTTCCTGCAGCGTTTTCCACATGTCGCGGCGGATTTCGATATCCACACCGGCGGTGGGTTCGTCCAGGATCAACAGGCGCGGGCGGGTCATCATGGCGCGCGCGATCATCAGCCGGCGCTTCATGCCGCCGGACAACGTGCGGCTCATCATCTGTGCCTTGTTCCACAGGTGCGCGCGCTTGAGTTCCTCTTCGGCACGCACTTCGGCTTCGGCACGGGCAATGCCGTAGAAACCGGCGTAGTTGACCAGAATGTCGAAGGGCTTTTCGAACAGGTTGAAGTTGATTTCCTGCGGCACCAGGCCAATCAGGCGCATGGTGGCGCTGCGGTTGCCCACCAGATCGGTGCCGAACACTTCCACCTGGCCTTCACTCAGGTTAACCAGCGAGGAAATGATGCCGATCATGGTCGACTTGCCGGCGCCGTTGGGGCCCAACAGGGCGAAGAAATCGCCCGGGGCAACTTCCATCGAGACGCCTTTCAGGGCCTCGACGCCGTTGTCGTAGGTTTTACGCAGGTCGTGGACGCGCAACGCGGGCGCGACCGGGGAGATTCGGGAGTCCAAGCTCGGGCCTTCGCGCCAGGGGTACGGCGCCGGATAAGTGCAAGGCCGCTATTATAGGTGCCCCCGTGGCCCATGCCCGGCTACACACTGTTCCTCCCCCGTGCCAATCCAATTCCCCCTCAAGCTGGTCGCCCGTCACATGTTGGCGCCCAGTGTCGGCCACTACCAGTTCGTCCGTGACGACGGTCAGCCGCTGGATTTCCAGCCCGGCCAGTTCATCCAGGTGCATTTTGCCTACGCCGACGGCACCGCCACCAAGCGCAGTTACTCGCTGGCCACCATCCACGACCACGCCCTCGGGCCGGGCGATGCGGTGGATATCGCCGTGAGTTTCGTGCCCGGCGGCGCTGCCACGGCTTTGTTTGAAGGCCTGGAGCTGGGCGGTCACCTCACCGGCAGCGGCCCGTTTGGCCGTTTCTGCCTGAACCCGGGCGACCACAACGGCCGCTACCTGCTCATTGCCACCGGCACCGGCGTCACGCCGTACCGTTCGATGCTGCCGCTGCTGCGCAAGGCCATCGAGGAACGCGGCGTGGAAGTGGTGCTGCTGCAGGGTGCCCGTACGCCGGGTGAATTGTTGTACAGCGAGGATTTCCGCGCGTTTGCCGAGGCCACCCCGGGCTTCCGCTACATGCCGTGCCTGTCGCGTGAACTGCCGGCTGATCCGCACGCGGATGTGCGCCAAGGCTATGTGCAGCAGCAGTTGGCCGAGATCGCGCCGGACCCGGCCCGCGACATCGCCTACCTGTGCGGCAACCCGGACATGGTGGATGCCTTCGCCGAGTTGCTGAAAGCCGCTGGGCTGCCGCCGCCGCAGATCCGCCGCGAGAAGTACGTCAGCAGCAAGTAATTGCCGCGCCGGACGCCTGCAGTGGCGTCACCAGCAAGGGCGCTGCATGCAGCGCCCGCAGCACCTGGAAGCCCAGGCGCTTTGCGTGTTTCATGCGATGGCCGTACGCCGCTGCAATGCCGCGTGCGCCAGTGTGTCGAGTTCGTCCACCCGCGTGCTCAGTGATGTCATGTCGCCGCTGCGCAGCAGGTGCTCCAGGTGAGCGCAGGCTTCAGCCACGTCGGTTTCGTGGATCAGCGCAAACGCGCCGCGCATGGAATGCAGGTGGCCGGCAATGCCGGTGATCTGTTCGGCATCGGGCGTGGGCGTGCCCGTGGCGTCGGTGCTGGCCATCGATGCGCGGATGCTGGCCAGCGAATCGTCCAGCGATTGCAGCAACGCGGCATGTATCGCAGCGGGCAGGCGGCCATGGCTGAGACTATCGCGCTTGTCGGCGGCCGCTGCGGGTGCGACGGGCCTGTTCAACCAGCGACCGATGCAGCGTTCAAACATCTCCAGGATGATCGGCTTGGTCAGCACCTCATCAATGCCGACTTCATGGCAGCGGCGGCGCTCCTGTTCGGAAGCGTGCGCGGTGATGGCGATGATGGGAACCTGCGCGCCCTGATCGCGCAGGCGCCGCGCCAGCGTGTAGCCGTCCATGTGGGGCATGTTGAGATCGGTCATCACCATGTCGTAGTGCTGCACGGCAAACCGGGCCAGCGCGGCGTTGCCGTCCTCCACTTCGTCGGAGGCATAGCCCAGGGTCTGCAGCTGCATGCGGATGAGCTGGCGGTTGGCCGGATGATCGTCGGCCACCAGAATGCGCCACGACTGCCGTGCGCCGGCGTCGTGCGCGGGCCCGGCCGGTGCGGTGGTCGCCGGTTCGGGGGCCTGCGTGCTCACCTTCAACGGCAACATCACGATGAAGGTGCTGCCGACATCGACCTCGCTGTGCACCTGGATGGTGCCGTCCATCAGCCCGGCCAAGCGCCGGCACAGCGCCAGGCCCAGGCCGGTGCCGCCGTAGCGGCGGGCGATGGAGGAATCGGCCTGTGAGAACGTCTGGAACAGGCCAGCCTGCTGCTCGTCGCTCATGCCGATGCCGGTGTCGCTCACGCCGATCAGAATGGGCGAGTCGTCGCGTGTCTCGTCCTGCAGGTAGATCTCCAACAGCACATCGCCCTGCGCGGTGAACTTGATGGCGTTGCTGACCAGGTTGTAGATGACCTGGCGGATGCGCGTGGGGTCGCCGACATAAGCAGGCGCCAGCGCATCATCAATGCTCAGTTCCAGACCCAGCCCTTTGCCCTGCGCGACCGGGGCGAAGAACGCCACCACCTGTCTGCCGAGTTCGGCCAGGTCGAAGGCAATGGCCTCGATGCTCATCTGCCCGGATTCCACTTTCGAGAAATCGAGGATGTCGTTGATGATGGCCAGCAGAGACGACGAGGACGATGTCACCGTGTGCAGCTGCTGCAGTTGCCCGTCGGACAGCGGCGTGCGTTCCAGTAGTTCAAGGTTGCCGAGGATGGTGTTGAGCGGGGTGCGGATTTCGTGGCTCATGGTGGCCAGAAACGCCGATTTGGCATGGTTGGCCGCATCCGCGGCGTGTCGTGCCTGCTCAAGATTCTGCTGCGTTTTCTTGCGCGCGGTGATGTCCTTGAAGTTGCACAGCAGGGCGTCGGCACCTTGGTATTTGGTGCGCACCCCGCTTACCAGCAGGTCGCAGCTGCTGCCGTTCTCCAGCTCCAGGGTGAACTCCACTTCTTCGTTCTGTCGTGCGCGGGACGTGAACAGCGCCAGCAGCTGGGCATGCAGCGGCGGGTCGCTGCGACGGGCGTCATCGGCATAGGTCTGCATGGCGCTGTTGTGCAGCAGCACCTGTCCGCTGGAGGTGGAAAGCAGGGCAAGCCCGAACGGTGCGGTGGCCACCATGGTGCGGTTGAGGTCTTCGCTCTCGATGATGCGTTGCGAGCGCGCGTGTGCAGGCCGGAACACCTTTCTGTCGAGCAGCAGCAACGCCAGCCAGACAAAGCCGATCAGCACCAGCATTGCGCCGGTATAGGTGAGCAGGCGCGGCCACAGATCGGCCAGCACCGTCCGCCACGAGACGGCATGGATGAACGTCCAGGCCGAGCCGGAAACCCTGTCCTTGGCGATGAAATAACCGTCGCGGTACTGCAGCGCCGAGGGCGACGCATCCGTCAGCGAGCCGGCGATGCGCAGGACATCGGCGGCCACGGTGGCATCGCCGGGCCTGGACAACAGCTCGCCGTCGCGGGACACCATCAACGAGATTTCGTAAGGGCGCTGGACTGCGAGGTACTCGTCCATGGTGCGCAGTGGATAGGAGGCGATGAACACCGCCAGCAACTTGCCGTCCACTGCCGCGCCACGCACCAGACGGATGGACGGTTCGCCGGACAGCAGATCGGTTGCCGGCGGTAGCCAGAGGGGGGCATTGGCGTCCAACAGACGCGCCGCCACCTGTGGATCTTCCAGATCACCCAGGTCCGGCGCGATGCGCTGGATGAGCGCTTCCGCACTGAGGCCGGCAAAGGCCGGATTGTCGGCATCGCTGACCGGCGTCAGGCCGATGAAACGTTTGTCCGGGCTGTAGAAGTAGCTGGAGGCCATCAACGAATATGCGTAGGCGCCGGCCTGATCGCTGATTTCCTCGGCCATGCGCAGGTAAGACGCGTAGTGCTGCGCCGGTTGCTGCGCGGACAGATCGCCAATGGCATAAACGGCGGGAAAGCTGGGGTTGCGTTGCAGCAGCAGGCGGCCGTTGCTGGCGTTGAATTCGGTGACCAGCGCGGGGTCGGGACGCTGACCTGACGCCTGCGCATATTCCTCTTGTTTGACGCTGATGCGCAGTGCGCCTTCGCGCACTGCCAGCAAAGCTTGCAGCCCGGTGCGGCGCATCACGAAGTCGGCATAGCGCTCACCCAGGTAGTCCTTCACCTGTGAGTGGAGCATCACCGCAGTGGCCGCTGCCAGAACCAGCGTGGTGACAATACCGCCCACACACAGCAGTAAACGCTGGCGGCGGCTGATCAGACGAAGCGCACTGTCTCCGGTCGCTGCGTGGTCCGGGCCCGGTGGCAATGCTGGCTCGGCCGACTGTGTCGTCATTTACCGCCCTCTCCAAGCTGAATGGCACTTCATGATAGGGCCAGCAGGCACGGTTGCGGCAATGTCCTACTGCGGGGCGAGAAGATTAGGACTTGGCCGATGGGGGTGGCCGGAAGCCGCTGGAACAATGGCTCGCATCAGAACGCAGCGAGTCCATCGCCCCGGAGACAGCCCATGAACGCTCTCGTACGCACCGCTTTGCCGATCATCCAGACCCGCTTCATCCAGGCCGCCTTGGTGGTGGATGGCAACGAGTTGCACCAGGCGCCGGTGGCCAAAGCCCTGACCCGTGCCGGCGTAGACCGCGTGGAAGCCGTACGTGATGGCAGCAGTGCGATGGATGCGCTGCGCAACCAGGACTGGGACGTGGTGTTGCTGGATCTGGACGTGCAGGACATCACCGGCATGCAACTGGTGGATATGCTGGCCGACCGCGGCAGCAAGGCCGGCGTGGTGATCATGAGCAGCCACCCCTGCCGCATCCTGCATGCGGCCGGCAGCTATGCCAGCTCGCGCGGTCTGAACGTGATTGCCGCATTGCGCAAGCCGCTGGATCCGCAGGTCATCAGGGATGTGGTCGACGAGTTTGCCGTCAAGCAGGCTGCAGGCCTGTCCAGCCACCCGCAAGTGCCTGCAACGCTGCCGGAATTCACTGCCGAGGAGTTGCGCAATGCGCTGCTGACGCAGGAAATAAAGCCGTATTTCCAGCCGCAGCATTCGGCGAGCACCGGCGAGGTCCGTGGTGCCGAAGTGCTGGCGCGCTGGCACCGGGCCGACGGCACGGTGTTGGGTCCGGCTGCGTTCCTGCCAGCCTTTGAACGTGCCGGGCTGATGGAGTGCCTGACCAATTACATGTTGTCCTGCGCGTTCGAGACCATGGTGTCCGATGCCCATGGCAGCGACCGCCTGCTGGCGGTCAATGTACCTGCCACCGTCGCCCGGTCCACCCATTGGGCGCAGAGCATTGCCGACCTGGCCAGCGTGGCCGGTGTCGATCCGAGGCGTGTGGTCATCGAGATCACCGAAGACGGCGGTGCTATCTGCAATGCGGCGTTGTCCGGTGCGGTGACGCAGCTGCGTCTGCGTGGCTTTCAATGCGCCATTGACGATTTCGGCAGCGGTGATTCGTCGCTGGACCGCCTGATGTGCGTGCCTTTCAACGAGATCAAGATCAACCGCAGCATGCTGCAGCAGGCCCGCGAGCATGCACACGCCCGCAGCGTGCTGGCCAGCATCATCGCCATGGGCAGGCAGCTGGTGGCAACGGTGGTGGCTGAAGGCATCGAGGATGACGAGGACCTGCAGCTGGTGCGCAACCTCGGTTGCCAGGTGACCCAGGGCTTCCTGCATGGCCGGCCGATGTCGCGTGCTGCGTACCTGCGTTACCTGCTGCGGAGTGACAACGTCTGATCGCACCACGCAATGAACAGCTGAGGGTCGTACCACCGGCGGTTGCCGGTATATGAAGTACCCAAATGCCGGAAACGCCTTCGATGCGTTTCCGGCATTTTCTTTCTGAGCGCGTCGAACGCGAAAGCGGCAACAGAAGCGGCAACAGATTCCGGCGTCGGGGAAAGCGTGAGCCGCTCGCTGTGACGCTGTATCTGGCCGGACACAGGCCCCCGACAAGGAAGCACCACGCGGCAGAGAAGGCCCGCCGCGATGTGGGCAGCGCTGCCGTCTGCGGGATTGCCCCGCGGTGCAGCGGGTGACGGACAGCCTGCTGGGCACGTCCTCAGATGGATCCGAAATCTGCGTATTCAGCGCAGCCGAAGCGAGCCCGTGGCGATGGCATATCCGCTGGCATTGATGGCTCCGCGATCTGAATTTGGCCGCCTGTTGCCTCGGTTTTTGCCACTGGATGGGCATCAGGCAAGTTGTTTTTGCGGCTTTCGGAATCGTCCTATTTCCACGGGGTTTGCTTTCAGCCCTGGCCGATTATCCGGCGGCCAGACAAATCTTATTCTTTCCCTGCCCTGACGAGAACCGCTGATTGCTCAGGCACTTACGCCGAAATGCAGGTTCCAGAGGCTCTTTCCTTTCTCTTCTTCCAGGACTACTCAACATGAACAAGATTTCCATCGCCGCCGTCATCGCCCTTGCCACCGCCGCTCTGGCCCCGGCCGCTCAGGCTGCCGACGGCACCATCGAATTCACCGGTGCTGTGACCAGCGTCACCTGCGTCATCAATGGCGGTACCAAGGACCTGACCGTGGTGCTGCCGACCGTGTCCACCGACGCCCTGGCCGTTGCCGGTTCGGAAGCAGGCCGCACCCCGTTCACGATCGAACTGACCGGCTGCGATCCGGGTACCGGCAAGGTCTCCACCTTCTTTGAAAGCGACGACCACGTCGACATGCTCACCGGCAATCTGAACGTTGACGACGGTGGTGCCACCAAGGTGCAGATCGGTCTGCTCAATGACGCTCACGAGAAGATCAAGGTCGGCGCAACGGTTGGCCAGCAGAACTCGCAGCAGGTGACTGTCAGCACGGGTGGCGAGGCCACGTTGAATTACTACGCACAGTACGAATCGCTGGGCGAAACCACCTCCGGTGAGGTCAAGTCGCGCGTCCGTTATTCCATCTCGTACGAATAAGCCGCTGCAGACGATGACCCCGGTCATCGCACGGCACCCAGCCCCCCGCCACGCGGCGGGGGCATCGGCGAGACAGGCATCACACAGGTGCCACCTTCTGGAGAAAACGCATGAACCACGTTATCCGCAAATTGATGATGTCCGCGCTGGTCGCATTGTCCGCTGTTGCAGCTCAGGCGCAGGCAAGCGTGGTGATTGAAGGCACCCGGGTGATCTTCCCGGGGCAGGAGCGCGAAGTAACCATCAAGCTCAACAATGCCGGCGGTCGCCCTGCGCTGGTGCAGGCCTGGATGGATGACGGCGACGCCGCCGCATCACCGGAAAGCCTGGACGTACCGTTCATGCTGACCCCGGCGATGTTCCGCCTGGACCCGAGCAATGTGCAGACGCTGCGCATGATCAAGACCGGTGCCGGCATGGCACAGGACAAAGAATCCCTGTATTGGCTGAACGTGTTGGAAGTTCCGCCGAAGTCGCATGAAAACTCAAACCGGCTGCAGCTCGCGCTGCGCACCCGCATCAAAGTGATGTATCGGCCGCAGGGCCTGCCGGGCAACGCTGCCGAGGCACCCTCGCAGGTACGTTGGGAGCTGGTGCGCAACGAAGCCGGCAACGGCTATGCGCTGAAAGGCAGCAACCCCACCGCTTACTACGTCAACCTCGGGCGTGTGCAGTTCAACACCGGCGGTACCGATTTTGATGCCGGTGCCGGCCATATCGCCCCGGGTGGTGAAAGGGTGTTCCCGGTGTCAGGCCTGCAGAGCACGCCGGTCGCTGCTGCTGAAGTCCGCTTCAATGCCATCAACGATTGGGGCAGTGGCGTAGCAGGTGTCCAGCGCATCACGTCGGACCCACTGATTGCCGCATCGTCGTTGTAAGCAACGCACTTCATCTTCTCGTCCATTGCGCATAGCGCCTGACTCACAGGCAGCACGCCGCGCAACACCGACGCAGAGCCCATCAGTCCAATCGCCGCCTCCCTGACCAGGGCGGCGAGCAACTGAGTGAGTAACGTGAAAATGACCAGCTCCCGCAACGTGTCCCTCATCCGTGTTCCGCGTCGCCGCTCGTTGCCGGCGCTCATCCTGACCGTGCTGGCCGTGCAGTGTTCTGCTGCGGCGGCAACCGAAGTGGCGATGTCGGCTGCGGCAATGGCACCGGTGCAGTTCGACAGCGAATTCCTGGCTGCCGGTGGCGGCCGCAGTGTGGATCTGTCCCGCTTCGAGAAGGGCAACGCGGTGCTGCCGGGCGTGTACAACGTTGATATCTACGTCAACGAGGACCACGTCACGCGCGTGGATGTTCCATTCCAGATGCTGGAGGGGCAGCTGGAGCCGCAGGCGTGTTTTGACGCCGCCGCGCTGAAGAAAATCGGCGTTGATCTGGAGCAGCTGTCCGATACCGCGCGCGAACAGCTGCTGGTGCAGGAGCAGTGCCTGTCCATCGCGCAGGCCGTGACCGATGCACACGCCAGTTTCGACTTTGGCGTGCAGCGCCTGAGCCTGAGCGTGCCGCAGGCCTCGCTGGTGCGCCGTGCGCGCGGCTATGTGGATCCGTCCGTGCTGGATGGCGGCATCAATGCGGGCATGCTGGGCTACAACCTCAATGTGTACCGCACCGATAGCGATGCACGGCAGGGCGCAGTCACGCAGGGCTATCTTGGCTTGAACATGGGTGTCAACGTGGCCGGCTGGCGTCTGCGCCATGACGGCTCATATCGTTTCGACAATCGTGGCAACAACAGCTACCAGGCCATCGCCAGCTACGCAAAGCGCGAGGTGGCATCGCTGTCGGCCGAATTGACCGTGGGCGAAACCTACACGCGCGGTGATCTGTTTGACACCACCGCGTTCCGTGGTGTGCTGCTGGAAACCGACGAGCGCATGCTGCCGGCGTCACTCAGCGGCTATGCCCCCACCGTACGTGGCGTTGCCAACAGCAATGCGCGGGTGGTGATCGTCCAGAACGGTGTGCGCATCCATGAATCCACCGTTGCGCCGGGCCAGTTCGAGATCGACGACCTGTATGCCACCGGCTATGGCGGCGACCTTGAAGTGACCGTGGAAGAAGCCGACGGCAGCCGTCGTGTGTTCACCGTGCCGTTTGCGGCCGTGCCGCTGTCGTTGCGTCCCGGCAGCCACCGCTTCAGTGCGGTGGCCGGGCAGATGCGTGGCAGCCAGGGCGACAGCGAGCCGATGTTCCTGCAGGGCACCTGGCAGCAGGGCATTTCCAACCGCGTGACTGGTTATACCGGTGTCACTTTGGCTGAAGATTACGCTTCCGGCATTGTCGGCGTGGCGCTCAATACCCGCTTCGGCGCGCTGGGCGCGGACGTGACCCAATCGTCCACGCATGTGCCGGGCAAGGGCGATGTGCGCGGTGCCAGCTATCGCCTGAGCTATGCGCGTAACCTGCCGAGCAGCGGCACCAACATCGCCGTTGCCGCCTACCGCTATTCCACCGGTGGTTTTTATGGCCTCAACGAGGCTGTCTCCGCCCGTGCCTTTGCCAACCATGAAACCGGCCTTGCGCAGCACCAGCAGCGCAACCGCGCCTCGTTGACCCTGGGCCAGCGGTTGGGTGCCGGCAACGGCAACCTCAATCTCAACGTGTCGGTTGCGGACTACTGGGACCGCGGCGGTTCGGATGTCAATTACTCGCTGGGTTACAACGGCAAGATCGGGCGCGTGGGCTACAGCCTCTCTGCCAATCGCGCTTACATGGCCAGCGGCAAGGCCGATACGCAGTACTACGCCAGCTTCACCGTTCCGCTGGGCAAGCAGCGCTCGCAGACGCTGACCAGCAACATCAGCCAGTCGGCCAATGGCAGGAGCCAGGCTCAGGCCACCGTGTCCGGTGCCGCAGGTGCCGCGCACAACCTGTCCTACGGCGTGACCGCAACGCATGCGCGTAACGGTGGCCTGGTGTCCGACTCCAGTGCCAGCGCCAACGTCACCTACCGCGCTGCGGTCGCCGAACTGACGGCCAGCGCGGCCATCGGTAGCGGCTACTCGCAGGCAGCATTCGGTGCGCGCGGTGCGGTGGTTCTGCATGCCGGTGGCTGGACGTTGTCGCAGCCGGTTTCGGAAACCTTCGGCATCATTGAAGCTGCCGATGCGCAGGGTGCAAGCCTGCTCTCCGCCGCCGGTGTCACGGTGAACAAGCGTGGCTATGCGGTGGTTCCGTACCTGACCCCGTACCGCATGAACAACATCCAGCTCGACCCCAAGGGCCTGTCCACCGATGTGGAGCTGAAGGTCACCGGCCAACAGGTCGCACCGCGTGCCGGCTCGGTGGCCCTGGTCAAGTTCGCCACCGTGTTCGGCCGCTCGGCGTTGCTGGAAGTGGCGCGTGTGGACGGTGATGCACTGCCGTTTGGTGCCAACGTGCTGGACGAAGACGGCCAGGAAGTGGGTGTCGTCGGCCAGGCCGGCCGCATCTTTGCCCGCGGTCTCAAGGAGCAGGGCAGCCTGACGGTGAAATGGAGCGACGGTTCGGCGGATATCTGCCGCATCAGTTACAGCTTGCCGCAGCGTGATGCCAAGGCCGAGGGCATCCAGACCGTGAGCGCGCGCTGTGACACCGGCGTGCGGGATTGAGTGCGGGGGGCAGCAGGCGTGAAGCAGCGGTGGCGGGGAGTGCGGCAGAGTGCCGGGCAGGGCAATCAGGAAAACCTGACGAAACCCGGGGCATCTGCCGCATCGCCCAACGCTCTGGGCAGGTGACGTGGCAGGCCGGCGTGAGTTGCTTGAATTCCCGGTCGGGAGTCCTGGCAGCTGTGGGCCTTCCCCAGCCAGTCGTGAAAGACGGTGGCCAGAGCGCGTGGAGATGTCACGCGCATGAGGTGTCCGTGCCTGCAACCGCCGTTGGCAAGACGCGCACATGGCAGGAGCCTGTCATAGAATCCCTACGACACATGAGTCTCATGTGCGCTGGTGGGACGCCCAGAGAGGGCGCTCCCTCGGCTGGTTGGGTGCATACGAGGGGAGTGCATGGACGGTTTCAAGATCAAGGTGGTGCTGGCTGATGACCATCCGGGGATGATCATGGGCGTGCAGCATGAGCTTTCTTCCGTGGGCACGATCGAACTGGTGGGTACCGCGGCCGACTCGACCGCCCTGATGACCCTGCTCGGGCAGGTGCAGTGCAGCGTGGTGGTATCGGACTACGCAATGCCGGCCGGCGAGGTTGGCGACGGCGTTGCGCTGTTTGGACTGATGCGCAGGCGTTACCCCGATATCAAGCTGGTGGTGCTGACCATGCTGGATAACCCGGCTGTGCTGCACACGCTTGTGACCCAGGGCATCCAATGCATCGTCAGCAAATCCGATGCCATCAACCACTTGGTGCCGGCCATCCATGCGGCCTATACCGAAGGCAAGTACTACTCGCCGACGGTGGAAAAAATCATCCGCAGTGTTGACTGGAATCGACGCAGCCGTAACCCGGACGGTGTGCTGAGCCAACGCGAAGCCGAAGTCGTGCGGTTATATGCGTCTGGTCTGACCGTCAACGAGATTGCCGAGCGCCTGCATCGCAGCAAAAAGACCATCAGCACGCAGAAAACCATGGCGATGCAGAAGCTCTCCATCGAGCGCGACGTCGACCTGCTGCGTTACGCCATTGAAAACGGCTTGGCCGCGCCGGCAGGCGGCAACACGGGGCAGAGCGGCAACAACTGACGCGCTGTCCGTCCTGCACGTGGCAGGCATGTGCGCAGGGGCGCTGCGGCAAGCCGCGCCCGTTCGCTCGCCAAATGTACGCAGTGCCTGCCTGATCTGTTGCCTGGATGGGCGTGCGCCGGGCACCTCATGATGACCATTGCGCATGACTGACGCTCCACCTGCACGCGGTGCAGATGTCGCCGCTGCATGCCAGCGCACATTGTTGTTGATGAAACGCCTGCGTGGCCTCGTGCACGTGTGGCGGGTGCAGCGCGTGCCGTTGCCACATCGCGGGCGGGTAAAAGTCCTGCGCTAAAAGCCGTGTGATCGGACAAATGCCAGCGTTCTATGCGGGGAAATAAGACGGGCTGAACTGCACGCGGTGGCCGCTTGTAACTGACTGTTCAGAAAGACATTTGCTCGCAGTCCGGGACTGCTGAAACGGTCGTCAGCCGTGCAATGAGGGCAAATTTCGGATTTTCCCTATCCATATGCCGGTGGCTACGGGGTGCGGTCCGATTACTGCGCGAGGCCCCGCGCCATAAAGTTTCATTACTGATTTTCCCGGCGCTTCAAGGGCGCCCCGCAGCACAGAACGGATAGGCAATCGTGCCGCTCCGCGCGCTGCATCCCTTCCCGAATTCCCTCTGACCATCAACGAAATCGCCGAGCGACTTAAACGCAGCAAGAAGACCATCAGCACCCGGAAGGGCGCCGCCATGCTCAAGCTTGGTCTGCGCCGCGACCTGGACCTGCTGCGCTATGACATCGAGACAGGCCTGGTTGCTGCAGGGCCCAGTCCAGTTCCGCCACGTTTTCAATAACAGGTCCGCTGCTTCCATATGCGGTCACATGTCAGCCGTGCCTATGAACATGAAACACCCCTCCTTGAGAGATTGACGATGAACAAACTACTTCGACTGTTTACCTGGATGGGCACGCTGGCACTGTTGGGCATGCTCCCGTCCGTGGCGTGGGCGCAGCAGTGCACAGCGCCGCATGCCCTTACGGCGCAAGGGCCGGACAAGATAACCTTTGATCCGTCAATTGCGGTTGGCACGACCATTTGGACGGGAACCGTTGTTGTTGCGACGTCGCATGGGCAATGCGCGGGCGGAACGTACGTGATTAATCTGGAAGGAACCAGGGCGTACCAAGGTAACAATCTGTATGCCAGCGGCATCAGTGGAATCTCGTATCGCTTGAAGTTCCAGACCTCGATGTGTGCCATGGACTGGTGGCCAACCAAGTGCCCACTCTACCGGTGGGGCCCCGGCATTAGCGGGCACACGTTGCTGGTCGAGCTGGTCAAGACCGGCCCCATTGTCTCTGGTGGCAAGCTGAAAGGTCGTTTTGCCCGATGGTTCGTGAATGGGGCCGATTTCGCCAACTACAGTTGGGCGGGAGTAACAACGGTTGAGTCCATCAAGCCGACCTGCACGGTTGCAACGCCGTCGGTGTCCGTTGCGCTGGGGGCGGTTCCACGCAGCCAGTTCACCGGTGTGGGCAGCACGTCCGACGCGCAGGGCTTTGACATCACCCTGCAATGCGGGGGCGGCGACGCGGCGCTCACCACTGGCGTTCATGTGACGCTGACCGATCAGGTCAAGCCGGGTAACCGGACCGATACCCTGTCGCTGACGCCGCAATCCACGGCAAAAGGTGTGGGCATCCAAGTCCTCAGGGAGGGGGAGGCCATCAAATATGGTGCCGACTCCGCCGAGGCCGGCAATGAAAACCAGTGGCTGGCCGGTGAGGCAGCTAACGGTGTTTTCAAAATTCCATTGACCGCGCATTACATACAGACGGAAGAAACCGTATCCGCAGGAACAGCCGATGGTCGCGCTACTTTCACGTTGAACTATCAGTGATTCCGTAGCCGCAACCTCCAATTTCCCGGGCATGCCCGAATAACGGCGGCATGCGCGACTGCCAGATGGGTCGTGATGGCCGTGACAAGCAACCGGGGCCCTGCCAGCGCAGCGTGGGTATCTCGGCTGGTGATCAGGGCAACATTGCCGTTGATGAAACGCCTGCGTGCCTTGGTGCGCGTGTGGTGGATGCCTGCCCCGGCTGTGCAGGTGCAGCGCGTGCCGTTGCCACATCGCAGGCGGGTAAAAGTCCTGCGCTAAAAGCCGTGTGATCGGACAAATGCCAGCGTTCTATGCGGAGAAATAAGACGACCTGAACTGCACGCAGAGGCCGCTTGTAACTGACTGTTCAGAAAGAGATTTGCTCGCAGTCCCGGACTGCTGAAACGGTCGTCAACCGCGCAATGAGGGCAAATTTCGGATTTTCCCTATCCGTATGCCGGTGGCTATGGGGTGCAGTCCGATTACTGCGCGGGGCCCCGCGCCATAAAGTTTCATTACTGATTTTCCCGGCGCTTCAAGCGCGCCCCGCAGCGCAGAACGGGCAGGCAATCGTGCCGCTCCGCGCGCTGCATCCCTTCCCAAATTCCCCTGGCCGCTCATATGAAACCTTTCAGTCTCCGAGTTGTTATCGCCGATGACCATGCTGCAGTACGCGCGGGCATCCACCATGCCATCGTCTCTGGCGGTGCCGCCTCCATCCTGGGCACTGCACGTAATTCCACCGAGCTGTTGGATGTGCTGGCCAAGGGGGGGTGTGATGTCCTGGTCTGCGACTACTCCATGCCGGGCGGTCGCTACGGTGACGGCATTGGCCTTTTCAGGCTGATCAAGCAGCGCTATCCAGCCGTCAAGGTCGTGGTGCTGACCATGCTGGAAAACCCCGGCATCGTGCATTCGCTGCTGCAGCTGGGCATCACCTGCGTGATCAGCAAATCCGACTCCATGAGCCACCTGATGCCGGCGGTGCTGGTTGCGTTTGCCGATGGCCGTTACCTCTCGCCGACCATCATCGAGATCATGGATTCGGTGGGTGCCAATGGCCCGGAGCTGCAGTCCTTGACCGCGCGCGAGCTGGAAGTGGTGCGTCTGTATGTCTCCGGTCTGACCGTCAACGAAATTGCCGAGCGTCTTAACCGCAGCAAGAAGACCATCAGCACCCAGAAGGGCGCCGCCATGCTCAAGCTTGGTCTGCGCCGTGACGTGGACCTGCTGCGCTATGGCATCGAGACAGGCCTGGTTGCTGCAGGCCCCAGCCCACGTCCGCCGCGTTTCGACTGACGCATCTTCCGATACCCGCTCCCCCGACGCCGCCCTTCCATGCCTTGAGAAAGCCCCTACTGCAGAGTCTGACAATGAACACGCTACGCCTGCTGGTCATCCATCTGAGCACTCTCACGTTGTTGGGCATGTTGCCTTCGGTCGCCTCGGCGGGCATCTGCAGCAGCCCCTACATCGTGCAAGTAAGTGGGCCCGCCAAGATTGTCATTGAGCCTTCGGTTGGCGTGGGTGAAGTGTTATGGACGGGCAGTTCACCAACCGCCGCGGGAACCGGCAACTGTGCCGGTGGGTACTTCACGATGACCGGCGAGGGAACAAACCGGCCGTTGGGCAACAAACTGTATGAAACCGGTATCGAGGGAATTGCGTATCGGGTGAAGTTCACCGATCGCTTTTCATGCACCACGGATTGGTGGCCGTCTTCCTGCACTTCGACCTGGGCACCCGCCATGGGCTCCAACGTGTTGACCTTGGAGCTGGTCAAGACCGGGCCCATCACCGGTGGCGGCGTGATGAGCGGCCGATTCGCACGATGGGTGGTTGGCAGCGAAGAATATGCAAACTATTTCTGGGGCGCCTCGGTAACCATCGAGATGGGCAAGCCGACCTGCATCGCTGCAGCGCCGCCGATACCGGTTGCCTTGGGTAGCATTCCACGCAGCCAGTTTTCCGGTGTTGGAAGCATCTCTGAAGCACAGCCATTCAACATCACGCTGACCTGTTCGGGCGTAGGCGAAGGCATGAAGACCGCAGTCAGCGTCACCTTGACCGACCAGACAAAGCCGGCCAATCGCTCCAACAAGTTGACGTTGACCTCGCAGTCCACCGCGCAGGGGGTTGGCATCCAGGTTCTCAAGGACGGAAAACCGGTCAAATATGGCGCGGATTCCGCCGAGGCAGGCAATACCAACCAGTGGTTGGCCGGTAACACAGCCAATGGTGTTTTCGATATTCCGTTGACTGCGCGCTATATACAGACAAAGGAGAAGATCATCGCGGGTACTGCCGATGGGCGTGCGACCTTCACGATGAGCTACGAATAAGCAGTTTACGTAGCTCCGGTGCGGCGCCTCGGTGAGCGGGGAGCCCATGCATGTGCACAGCCGCACCTCATGCAGCGCTTTTTCAACATGTACTTCGGCAGGGTTCCTTTTTCAGGAATGATTGATTGGGGCCTTACCTGCACCGCGATCCAACGACCGCGATGCGACGCCCCCGTGTTGGGTAACAGCGCGCCGTCCATGGACGATGCGCCGGGACTCCATCACGCTGCTGTTCTGTTGCGTTAGCCGTGTAAGGCAATGCGCGAACTGGTCGCCGCTTGCACGGTTGGACCGCCGGCAGCCAGTTGGAACTTCATCATCTGTAAAGGACGCTTGACAGGCCTGGCGGTCACGCTGCAGGATGTGTCAAGCGTCCTTTACACGTCTCGGCCGCGCATGCGGTCTTCCATTGGCGCGCAGGCATGTCTGGCCGCCGAGGAATGTGACCTTGGGATGGGGAAGGCTTCACTGGCTTGCTGGAGGCAGAGATGAACCGTAATGCGCAGTCGCTGTGGTTGTTGTCCGCTGCCGGGCTGATGGCTCTGTCGGGCGTGTGGGTGAAGTCGTTGAGCCAATTTGACGTCAGCAAATGGCTGGGCGGTGTGTTGATGGGCATCGCGTTGGGCCTCGCTCTGGGTGCGTTGCTGCGGCGCTTGATGCCCGAGCAATGCGATGAAGCATCGCCTGCACTGCGTAAGCGTTACACCCGCGAGGTCATCGTCGCCATGTTGGCCTATGCGGTGATGCTGGTGGTGTCGCTGCTGCTGTTGAAACAAGTGGATGGTGCGTTGTTGCGAGCATTGATCGCGTTGCTGCCGGTGCCGCCAATCGTGATGGTGCTGCGCGCGATGGTCCGCTACATCCGCGACGTGGATGAGCTGCAGCAACGCATCGAGTTGGAAGCAGTGAGCTTTGCCACGGCCTTTGTGTCGCTGGTGTACCTCACCGGTGGTTTTCTGCAGTCGGCCAAGGTCGTTGATGTGCCGTCCAACGTGGCGATGATCTGGGTGTTTCCGCTGGTCTGTCTGGCCTATGGGCTGGCCAAGGCCGTGGTCGCACGGCGTTACAACTGAGGCGGCGGCAGTGGATAACCGCCTGCGTGAACTGCGTGATGCCCAAGGGTGGTCGCAAGGCGAACTGGCCGAGCGGCTGGACGTATCGCGGCAGACCATCAACGCGCTGGAAACCGGCAAGTATGATCCCAGCCTGCCGCTGGCGTTCCGTATCGCGCGCCTGTTCGGGGCACGGATTGAAGATATATTTTTCCCCGATGTCACATAGCCGGCCCGGCCGCGTCTGGGTAATGGCAGAACCGTTGTCTGTTTCTTTCCATCAATAGTGGGGGCTGTTCCGATGATGTCCCGCAAGACCCAAACCCTTCTGGCCATTGCCGTCATTGCTGGCCTCGTCGGCTACCGCATGACGCGTCCGGCCGCCGATGCCGATGCGCCCAACGCGGTCAAACCCGTGGCCGAGGAAACCGCTGTCACCAGCAAGCCGCTGGCGCTGGGCAACCTGCAGTTCCAGCCGTGCAGCCTCAGTTCGTCCTTCAGCAAGGACAGCATGGAGGCACAGTGCACCACGTTTGAGGTACCAGAGGACCGCGCCAATCCGGCGGGCCGCAAAATTGCGCTCAACATCGCGTGGCTGGCACCGGAGAAAGAAGGTGACCTGCAACCGGATCCGCTGTTTTTCCTGGCCGGTGGCCCGGGCCAGTCGGCGGTGGACAGCTTCCAGCAGATGGAGCCGGCGTTCAAAGAGCTGCGCAAACATCGCAACGTGATTCTGGTGGACCAGCGCGGCACCGGTAAATCCAACCTGCTGGCCTGCGAAAGCACGCCCGAAGACGTCAGCACACCGGACGCTTATGGCGCCGGTGCGGCCAGGTGTGCCGAGGCGCTGTCGAAGAAGGCCGACCTGCGCTTCTATACCACCACCGAGGCGGTCGCTGACCTGGATGCCGTGCGTACCGCCATCGGAGCGGCGCAGATCAATCTGTACGGCGTCAGCTACGGCACGCGTGTGGCTCAGCAATACGCCATGCGTCACCCGCAGCAGACGCGCAGCATCGTGCTTGATTCGTCGGTGCCCAACAGCCTGCAGCTGGGCAACATCTTCGCGCGCAATCTTGATGATGCGCTGGCGCTGCAGTTTGCCCAATGCAGCAACGTGGCCTCGTGCAAGGACAAGCTGGGGGACCCGCGTGCCGAGCTGGATGCGTTGCTGGCCAAGCTGCGCGCGCAGCCGGTAACCGTGAGCTATCGCGACGCCACCAGTGGCGAGCAGCGCGAAGGCCAGCTCACCGCTGAAACCGTGGCCGGCCTGGTCCGCATGTACGCCTACATGCCGGCTGCAGCCGCGTTGCTGCCGAAGCTGATTCACGAAGCCGGTGCCGGCCGCTACGAAAACCTGATGGCGCTCACGCAGATGCTGCAGAGTGACATGAAGGACAGCATGGCCATGGGCATGCAGCTGTCGGTGATCTGCAGCGAGGACGGCGACAGCATGATTGCCAATGCGAGCGATGAAGGCACCGTGCTCGGCAACCAGATGGCGCAGGGCTTGGCGGCAATGTGCAAAGCGTGGCCCAAGGGCAGCGCACCGGCTGACTTCCATCAGCCGCTTGCCACACAGGTGCCGGCGCTGGTGTTGGCCGGTGAGTTCGACCCGGTGACGCCGCCGCGCTATGGCGAGGAGGTGGTCAAACACCTGCCCAATGGCCGCCTGTTCGTGTTGCGTGGCCAGGGCCATGCGGTGCTCGGCGCCGGTTGCATGCCCAAGTTGTTCGCTCAGTTTGTTGAAAAGGCCGACGCCAAGCCGCTCGATGGCGCCTGCCTGGACAAGCTCAACTATGTGCCGCCGTTCACCAGCTTCAATGGCTGGGAACCGTGATGTCATTGCATTGCCAAGGAATCCGCTGAAATGATCGTTGCAGAACGACTCCGCAAGACCTTCCCCGGCAAGGGCAAGGACAAAACTCCGGTAATCGCCGTGGACGATGTGGGCTTCACCGCCCACGACGGCCAGATCACCGGCCTGCTCGGCCCCAACGGTGCCGGCAAAACCACCACGCTGCGCATGCTCTACACGCTGATGACGCCAGAAAGTGGCCGCGTGCTGGTGGATGGCATCGACCCGGCGGTGGATCCGAACACCGTGCGTCGCAGCCTGGGTGTGCTGCCCGACGCACGCGGCGTGTACAAGCGGCTGACCGCACGCGAGAACATCGACTATTTCGGTGAGCTGCATGGCATGTCGCCGACCGACATCGCCGCGCGTACCGTGCGCCTGGCAGCAGCGCTGCAGATGGAGGATTTCCTCGACCGCAGCACCGAAGGCTTCAGCCAGGGCCAGCGCACCAAAACCGCGATTGCACGTGCGCTGATCCACGATCCGCGCAACGTCATTCTTGATGAGCCCACCAACGGCCTGGACGTGATGACCACGCGCGGCCTGCGTGGCTTCCTCAAGGAGCTGCGCGAAGAAGGGCGCTGCGTGATTTTCTCCAGCCACATCATGCAGGAGGTGGCTGCACTATGTGACCGCATCGTCATCGTGGCGCATGGCCGCGTGGTGGCACAGGGCACCCCGGATGAACTGCGCGAACAGGCGCATGAATCCAACCTGGAAGATGCATTCGTGAAGTTGATCGGCAGCGAAGAGGGCCTGCACGCATGAGCCGGATTGGATTCTTCAGCAACATGTGGACGGTGATGCGCAAGGAGCTGCGCGATTTCTCACGTGACCGCCGCACCTTCCTGCTGACCTTGTTGACTGCGCCACTGCTGTATCCGCTGCTGTTCCTGGGCATGAACAAGCTCACCAACCTGCGTGCGGAAACGCAGCTGGACAAGGACATGAGCGTGCCGGTGGTGGGCATGCAGCAGGCGCCCAACCTCGTCGCCTTCCTGGCCAGCCGTGGCATCAACGCCACCGAGGCCCCCAAGGACTACGAGGCGCGCATCCGCAACCAGAAGGATGATGTGGCCCTGGTCATCGCGCCGGATTTTGCCGAGGACTGGCATGCCGGCAAGCCGGCTAAGGTGGAGATCGTGGCCGACACCACGCGTCGCACCGGTGACGTGCAGGTCGCCCGTGTGCGCAACACGCTGGCCGAGTATGGGCAATCGGTGGGTGCGTTGCGTCTGCTCGCACGCGGTGTGAGCCCGATGGTGGCGGCGCCGGTCAACGTGGGCATGCGCGACCTGGCCACGGCAGAGGCCAAACGCGGCATCTTCCTGTCCATCGTGTTGCCGTTGGTGTTGATGCTGTTTGCCTTCGTCGGCGGCTCGCACCTGGCAATGGACACCACCGCAGGCGAGCGTGAACGGCAATCGCTGGAGCCGCTGCTGGCGACACCGGCATCCCGCAGTTCGCTGGTCAGCGGCAAGATGCTGGCGGCAGTGGTGCTGGGCCTGGCGTCGATGTTGTTGATCCTGCTGTCGTTCAAGCTCAGCGCGAGCATTGGCAGTGGCGCAGCACGTTCGCTGGATGTGAGCTTCGCGGCGATGGGCAAGCTGTTGGTGATTCTGCTGCCGTTGGTGGTGATTGGCACGGCGCTGCTCACCTGTCTTTCTGCCAGCGCCAAGAGCATGAAGGAAGCGCAGAGCCACATGGTGTGGTTGATGATGCTGCCGATGCTGCCCGGCTACGCGTTGATGGCTTACCCGCTGAAGGACACGCAGCTGTGGCAGTACGCCGTACCGTTCCTGTCGCAGAACCAGATGCTGGTGAAGGTGACGCGCGGCGAGATGCCCTCGGCGATGCAATGGTCGGTATATCTGTGCGCCTCGGCGTTGCTGGCAGTGCTGCTGTGGCTGGTGGCGGTGTGGCGTTACCGTCAGGAGCGGTTGGCGATTTCGGGTTGATGCGTTGATCGCGATTGAGCGGAGCGACGCATTGTTTCCACGATGTAGCCTAGAGCAATAAGAGCAAAGGCCCGGAGCAATCCGGGCCTTTGTTTTGCTACGGAGAAGCAAAGCAGCCCTCATCCGCCCTGCGGGCACCTTCTCCCGCAAGCGGGAGAAGGGAAAGCTGAGAGCACAGCCAAAGCCAAAGCCA
>DEOB01000004.1:0-179989 GCA_002359895.1 Stenotrophomonas sp. UBA2629 | reverse complement strand
CCAAAGCCACAGCCAAAGCCACAGCCACAGCCACAGCCAAAGCCAAAGCCACAGCCACAGCCACAGCAACAGCAACAGCAACAGCCACAGCCACAGCCACAGCCAGAGCAACAGCAACAGCCAACGTCATAGGAAGAACTGCGCTCAATGACAGAGCCGGAATCGGAGCGAGGTACGGGCGTCCGAAGTGCAGGCTGAGTGGCCAGCTCCCTTCAAGGTCGCAGGCTGTTCCCCTCTCCCGCGTGCGGGAGAGGGGTAGAGGTGAGGGGGCTTCTGCCTTTGCCCCAACTCCAGCCACAAACCTCTAACCACGTAACCAAAGCGCACTCGACCTATCCGTCCCGAGAGAACAAGAAAGGCCCGAATCGCTCCGGGCCTTTCTATCCCCACATCGCGCCAGGACTTACTTGTTTGGCGCGAACGCCAACGTGCGGCGGGTGGTGACCGAACTGGCAATCGGTTCAAACTTCCAACGGCGCACCGCACTCAATGCTTCACGGTCAAATACGCGGGCTGGCGTTGCGCGCAGTACGCGCGCATCGGTGACCGAGCCATCCGTGCCGATGGTGAGTTCCACCAGCACTTCGCCGGAGGTGCCCGAACGAAGCGCATCAGCCGGGTAGCGCGGTGCCGGTGTGCTGACCGCACGCAGCGACGGTGCAGCGGCTGGCTTGGGCGCGGCGGCCTGTTGTGCGGCGGCCTGCGCGGCACTGCGTTGTTCGCTCTCACGACGGGCTGCAGCCTGGCGCTCGGCTTCCAGACGCTCGCTTTCCTTGCGCGTGGCTTCCTGGCGGGCGGCCAGCTGCTGTGCGGCGGTGGCTTCGCTTGCCTGCTGTTGGGCAAGGCGCTGCTGCTCAACCTGCTGCTTGGCGCGGTTTTCAGCGTCCTTCTTGGCTTTGTCGGCTTCATCCACCGTGCGGCGCTCGGCCACCTGGATGCCGCCGGTCACGCCCTGCTTCAGGCGCGGCAACGCCGGTGCGGTGGGGTCTACTTTTTCCACCATCGCGATCAGGCGCTGGGCTTCGGTGAAATCTTCGCGGCCCAATGCCTGCTCGGCCGCAATCAGCGTGTAGGGCTGCAGGTCGGTCAGGGCGTTCTTGATCGACGCATCCTCCGGCAGCTTGTCGCGCAGGGCCAGGTAGTACTCCATCGCGTTGTCGCCGGCCGGGGCGTACATGCGGTTTTCGCGCAACGCGGTGCTGGCCGAATCACGCAGCTGCGTGGTGTCCATGGCCTGCACTTTGTTGGATGCGGCCTGGTCAGCAGCGGCGGGGGCCGGTGCGGCGGCGGGTGTGGCAGTGCCGGCGGGGGCCGGTGCGGCGGTTTCATCCTTGCCGGAGCAAGCGGCCAGCGCGGCCAGCAGAACGACGGGCGCCAACAGACGCGCCTTGCCTTGGATCGTGACGTACGACATCAAACATCCCCTTGAATCGACGAACGTGGACTGCCGGGTCCCGATGGGAGGTGGCGCGGCATTTCCCAGTGCCGTGCCAACTGGCAGCGAAGCGCGAATCTAGCATCGCCGGGGAGGGATGCGGGGGTGGGGCGTACTGTTCGGGTTAAAACTTGATGGGCGTCACATTGTGGTGACGCCCATCGTTGTCGCGTATCAGTGGCCGGCGGCCGGCTTGCTGTGGCTGTTGGACATCAGCTTGTCGGTCCAGGCAATACCAATGGCCGACAGAATGAACACGCAGTGGATGATGGTCTGCCAGAGCACGCCAGCTTCGGTGTACTTGCTGCCTTCTGCGCCCAACGTGCCGATTTCGATGAAGGTCTTGAGCAGGTGAATGGAGGAGATGCCGATGATCGCCATCGCCAGTTTCACCTTCAGCACCGAGGCGTTGACGTGGCTCAGCCACTCCGGCTGGTCGGGGTGGCTTTCCAGGCGCAGGCGCGAGACGAAGGTTTCGTAGCCACCTACGATCACCATCACCAGCAGGTTGGAGATCATCACCACGTCGATCAGGCCCAGCACCGCCAGCATGATCAACTGCTCGGTCAGTTGGGTGGCTGAATGAATCAGGTGCCACAGCTCTTTGCCGAACAGGAACACATAGACGCACTGCGCCAGGATCAGGCCAAGGTACAGCGGCAACTGCAGCCAGCGCGAGGCGAAGATCAGCGACGAGAGCGGGCTCAATGGTTTGTATTCGGACATGTAAGGGATGCTGCGTTGCGGAAAGCGCGCAGGTTAACGGGGCCGGTGGCACCCTGCCAAGCGGTACGGATCAGTACACTCGGTGTCAGTCCCGATGGAGCTGAACGCATGATCGACCTCTACTACTGGCCCACCCCCAACGGCCACAAAATCACCCTGTTTCTTGAGGAGGCCGGGCTGCCGTACCAGGTGCACCCGGTCAACATCGGCAAGGGCGACCAGTTCCTGCCGGCGTTTCTGGCCATCTCGCCCAACAACAAGATGCCGGCCATCGTCGACCACGCCCCGGCCGACGGCGGCGCGCCGCTGAGCGTGTTCGAGAGCGGCGCCATCCTGCAGTACCTGGCCGAGAAGACCGGCCGCTTCCTGCCGGCCGACCTGCGCGGACGCGCCGCCACGCTGGAATGGCTGTTCTGGCAGATGGCGGGGCTGGGGCCGATGAGCGGGCAGATGGGCCATTTCAACGTGTACGCGCCCGAGCGCATTCCTTACGCCATCGAGCGCTATGACAGCGAGGTACGCCGCCTGCATCGGGTGATGGACAAGCGCTTGTCTGAGTCCCAGTACCTGGCGGGCGACGACTACGGCATCGCCGACATGGCCAGCTACCCGTGGATTGGCGCCTATTCCAAGCTGCCGGCGGACTTTGATGCCTTCCCGCATCTGGCCCGCTGGCACCAGGCCATTGCCGAGCGCCCGGCCACGCAGCGTGCTTATGCCGTTGGCGCCACGGTGAACCCGCAGGCAGGGCAGCCGCTCAGTGACGAGGAGCGCGCGCAGCTGTTCGGCAAGCGGGACTAACGGGAGGGGCGCATGCGCGAAGGCTCGGCTACGATGCGCCGATCCGTGCTGTCTTCGACAGGAATTTCATGCGCCCCTTGTTCATTGCCCTTGCCCTGATGCTCACCACGCCCGCCGTCCACGCCGAGAAGCTCACCCTCGAAGCCATCACCGGCAACGCGCCGCTGTCTGGCCCCACGCTGATGAAGCCCAAGGTGGCACCGGACGGCTCACGGGTGACCTTCCTGCGCGGCAAGGACAGTGACCGCAACCAGCTGGACCTGTGGGAATACAACATCGCCAGCGGCCAGACCCGGCTGCTGGTGGATTCCAAAGTAGTGCTGCCGGGCACTGAAACCCTCAGCGATGCCGAAAAAGCCCGTCGCGAACGTCAGCGCATTGCCGCATTGAGCGGCATCGTCGATTACCAGTGGTCGCCGGACGGCAAGACGCTGCTGTTCCCACTGGGCGGCGAGCTGTACCTGTACGACCTGGGCAAGCAGGGCCGCGAGGCGGTGCGCCAGCTCACCCACGGTGAAGGCTTCACCACCGACGCCAAGCTCTCGCCCAACGGCGGCTTTGTCAGTTTCGTGCGCGACCGCAACCTGTGGGTGATCGACCTTGCCGACGGCAAAGCCGTGCAGTTGACCACCGACGGCAGCGCGGTGATCGGCAACGGCGTGGCCGAGTTTGTCGCCGACGAGGAAATGGACCGCCACACCGGTTACTGGTGGGCGCCGGATGATTCGGCAATCGCCTTCGCCCGCATCGACGAAACGCCGGTGCCGGTGCAGAAGCGCTACGAAATGTATGCCGACCGCGTGGAGATGATCGAGCAGCGTTACCCCGCTGCTGGCGACCGCAACGTGCTGGTCACGCTGGGCGTGATCGCCCCGCGCGCTGGTGCCGCTCCACGTTGGCTGGACCTGGGCAAGGAACAGGATATCTACCTGGCCCGCGTCACCTGGCGCGACCCGCAGCACCTCACCTTCCAGCGCCAGAGCCGTGACCAGAAGTCGCTGGAGTTGATCGAAGCCAACTTGGCCGATGGCAAGCAGCGCACGCTGATCACCGAGACCAGCAAAACCTGGGTGCCGCTGCACAACAGCCTGCGTTTCCTCAAGGACGGCCGTTTTGTGTGGTCGTCCGAGCGCAGTGGTTTCCAGCACCTTTACCTGGCCAGCGCCGACGGCCGCCAGCTGAGCATGCTCACCTCCGGCAACTGGCCGGTGGACGAACTGCTGGCAGTGGACGAAGCCGCCGGCACCGCGTATTTCCGCGCTGGTGTCGAATCGCCGCTGCGTAGCGAAATCTATGCTGTGCCGCTGGCCGGTGGCACGCCGAAGAAGCTCTCACAACAGGCCGGCATGCACAGCGCCGCGTTTGCCAACAACGCCAGCGTGTATGTGGACAGCTGGTCCAACAGCACCACGCCGCCGCAGATTGAGCTGTACCGCGCCAATGGCGAAAAAATCGCCACGCTGCTGGACAACAATCTGGCCGACCCCAAGCATCCGTATGCGCGTTATCTGGACGCACAGCGCCCGGTGGAATTCGGCACGCTGCAGGCAGCCGATGGCAAGACCGCGTTGAACTACAGCCTGGTCAAGCCGGAAGGGTTTGATCCCGCCAAAAAGTACCCGGTAGCGGTCTATGTGTACGGCGGCCCGGCGTCGCAGACGGTGACCGACAGCTGGCCGGGCCGTGGCGATCACCTGTTCAACCAGTACTTGGCGCAGCAGGGGTATGTGGTTTTTTCGCTGGACAACCGTGGCACGCCGCGTCGCGGCCGTGATTTCGGCGGCGCGCTGTACGGCGTGCAGGGCACGGTGGAAGTGGCTGACCAGCTCAAGGGCGTGGAATGGCTGAAGGCGCAGCCGTGGGTGGATGGCAAGCGCATCGGCGTGCAGGGTTGGTCCAACGGCGGCTACATGACCTTGATGCTGCTGGCCAAGGCGTCCAACCAGTACGCCTGCGGCGTGGCTGGCGCGCCGGTCACCGATTGGGGCCTGTACGACACGCACTACACCGAGCGCTACATGAACCTGCCGGCAGCCAACGAGGCGGGTTATACCGAAGGCCGCGTGCTTACCCATGTTGATGGCCTTACCTCGCCGCTGCTGCTGGTCCACGGCATGGCGGATGACAACGTGTTGTTCACCAACTCCACCAGTCTGATGAGTGCGCTGCAGAAACGCGGCCAGCCGTTCGAGCTGATGACCTACCCAGGCGCCAAGCACGGTTTGTCCGGCAGCAATGCACTGCATCGCTATCGCATTGCAGAGAACTTCCTGGGCCGCTGCCTCAAGCCCTGAGTGAAGAAAAGGAAAGACACGGAATGTCATCACTGATGCCTCCGCCGCTGCCGGGCACCGCGCCCGGCAAGCCGCCGGCAAACTGGCTGCAGCGCAATCTCAAATGGCTGCTGCCGTTGCTGATGCTGATCGTGATGGGCGCATTCGCGCTGCTGTTCTGGCGCGGCTACCACCGCGTTGAAGGGCACATACAGGGGGACGCGCCCTATCTTGAGGCAATCAAGCGTGCGTCCTCTTCGCATGAAATGCAGACCGTGCTGGGCACGCCGTTGCAGGTGACGTTGGTAGCCGTTGAGGGCGCCATTGAAGGTGATGCCACAAAGGCGGGGACCTACCGCTTCCATGCCAAGGGGCCAAAGGGCGGTGCCAGGATCATTGCCATGGCACGGCGTGTGGACGGCAAGTGGGTCTACGATCGCTTCGAGGCGCATGTGGAAGGCTGGGATGCGCGGCTGGACCTGCGTAACCCGCAGGAAAAGACCTGCACGGAATCGTTGCCCTGTCACTGAAGACGGTGGGGCCGCATGACGCGGCGTGCTGCATGGCCCTTGTCGCGCTGTCGGCGACTGCGTAGGGTCACGGCACTGACTTCAGGAGCCGCGCATGAAACCTCTCGTCCTTGCCATTGTCCTCGCGCTGGCCGCGCCGCTGCCGTTGCACGCCGCCACCGCAGCGCCCGCCGTAAAAGCCAGCCCTGCCGCGCCGGCGTGGGTGGCCCATAGCAATGAACTGGCGCAGATCCTGCTGCAGGCACAGGCGCCGTTCCAGCCGGAAATGGCCAGCTTCTTCGGCGTGCCCGGTTACGACGACAAGGTGGCCGATCTGGGCCCCGACTACACCGTCCGTTACCGCGCCGCACTGAACAAAGCGCGCGAACAGCTGCGTGAAAAACTGCAGCTCGAACGCGACCCGAACGTGCGCCAGGATCTGGAAATAATGATCGCTGCTGCCGAGCGCAGCATCGAAAGCAGCACGCTCAACGAGCAGCACCTGATGCCGTGGCTGGACGTGCCGCAGGCCGTGTTCGGTGGCCTCAACAATCTGCTCTCCGACCAGGTGCCCGCTGAGCGCCGCGCCAAGGCGCTGGATCGCCTCAAGGCCTACCTCGGCCAAGCGCCGGGCACGCAGTCGATGGCCACGCAGGCGCGCCAGCGTTACGAAGAAAAGAGCGGTACGCCCAACCTGTTGCAGCCGACCAGGATTGAGGTGGACCAGGCACTGGCCAACGTCGACACCTACATCAGCGGCATCGGCAAGTTGTTTGCCAAGTACAAGATTGAAGGCGCCGATGCCTCGCTGGCCGAGCTGTCCACGCAGATGAAGGACTACATCGCCTGGACGCAGAAAGACGTGCTGCCCAACGCCCGCACCGACACGCGTCTGCCGGCCGAGCTGTACGCCTTCCAGCTCAAGGAAGTGGGCGTGGACATCGACCCGGCGCTGCTGATGCAGCGTGCACAGCTGGAGTACATGGAAACCCGCGCGATGATGCGCCAGCTGGCACCGCTGGTGGTGCAGGCCAAGGGGCTGAAGGTTGCCGATCCCAATGACTACGCCGCCGTCATCCGCGCGCTGAAGCAGGACAAGATCAACAACGATCAGCTTGAGTCGCACTATCGCGGCGTGATCGACGCCATCGACCCCATCATCCGCAAGCAGGGCATTGTCGATGTGCCACAGCGCCCGCTGCAGATGCGCTTGGGCAGCGAGGCCGAAAGCGCCGCATCACCGGCGCCGCATTACCTGCCGGCGCCGCTGGTAGGCAACACCGGCCAGCAGGGCACCTTCGTGCTGCCGTTGGGCAACCCGGCCTCGGGCAAAGAAGCGCAGTACGACGACTTCAACTTCGGCTCGGCGGCGTGGACGCTGAGCGCGCATGAAGGCCGCCCCGGCCATGACCTGCAGTTCGCGGCGATGGTTGAGCGCGGCATCTCGCTGGCGCGCACCTTGTTCGCGTTCAACTCGGTCAACGTCGAAGGCTGGGCACTGTATGCCGAGGCGGAGATGGTGCCGTTCGAACCGCTGGACGGGCAGATGATCGCCCTGCAGTTCCGCCTGCTGCGCGCCGCCCGCGCCATGCTCGACCCCATGCTCAACCTCGGCCTCACCGACCGTGAGCGCGCACGCAGCGTGCTGGTGGACGGCGTGGGTCTGTCCGAGGCCATGACCACCCAGGAGCTGGACCGCTACACGGTGCGCGCACCGGGCCAGGCCAGCAGCTACTTCTACGGCTACACCCGCATCATGGAACTGCGCATGCAGACCGAGCTGGCACTGGGTGACAAGTTCTACCGCCTGGCATTCAACAACTTCCTGCTCGACCAAGGCCTGCTGCCACCGGATCAGTTGGCCAAAGCGGTGAACGAAGTCTTCGTACCCGCACAGCGGAAGAAGTAAGCAGACGCAAACCGAAACAAACGAGAGGGCGCCGCAAGGCGCCCTTTCTGTTGTTGCGTTGGTAGCGGTTGAATCAAGTGAGTTCGTGAAGCGGGGTCAGCTTGAATGACTTGTTAAGCTGCACTACCAGCCCATGTAAGAAACACGCGCAGAAGTTCGGTCAGATTGTTGACGCCACCCGTAGCAGTGAACTTTGCTTTCTCTACCTTGCAGTGGATCCAGTCTGAGTCATCCTCGCTGTTCCCTCGGCTTAGCGGCTCAAAGCTTCGCTCTGCCAGTTCTGTCTCTTGAAGATCAATTTCCAAGGTCCAGCCAGGATTGTCGAGTGTCTCAATCTTTACTCCAAAGGAGTGTTCCCAGTCTTGGTTGCACTGAGAGGCGTACCAAATTTGGATTTGTTGAAGTTCGTCCATGCGTCACAACGCCTGAGCTAAGCCGTGCCGCGAAGCGGCTTCGACGTGGGGAAATTGTCAGGCGACCAGCCAAATTACTTCCTTGAGCGCCCACCCAAGAAAATAAAGGGTAGCCAACCCAGCAAGCCACGCCAAACCCCATGCTCCGCGCGTGCGGATGAGGTAGTACGGCAGGTACAGCGGCCAGATCAGGTAGACCAGAAAGCCGAACTCATAGGGACGATATACGCGGGCGTCTCCGCGACTGTCTGCTTCAACCCATGTTGCGACAAGCAGACTCAAAACAACTGACCATGCCAGAGAGAGCCGCTCTGCTCCCATCCCTGTTTGGTAGAAGAGCGCAGCCTCCATGCCTGCCACGACGAGGCCGAGACTGACAATGGTGATCAATATTGGCCGTGCGAACATCTGCCCCATGTCGCTTAACGCCTGAATTAAGCTGAGCCGCGAAGCGGCTTCGCCTTTGAATTGTTGGGCGTGCCTATGCAGACCAGCAGTAGAGCGGGCTGCCAAAAACGCCATGAGCGCCAAGCTTGCCTTGGCGCTCGCCCCAGAAGCAACAGAAGCGATTTTGATATTGCTGGTAGACCAGCCAGTAGCCGGCCTTGGGGGCAACACACACGCCAGAAATCTCAGTGCCTACTGCCGCATCCGGAAAGCCCGGCGGCATGACCGTGGCGCTGACGTGGAAGGGCGCGCAGATATTTCCCCGTAGGTCGCTGACTGGATCAGCAAAATAACTCTCCGCGAAAATACCGGGAATCACGAAAACACCGGAGGTGTCCGTGATGTGCGGCATCTAGTCTTTCGAGGGACCGGACACTGTCCAACACCCACTTACCTACCCGCACCCGGCGGTACCCAGATCGCGACGCCTGCGGCGCGCTTCTGTTGGGTGGGGATGCCCACGCTCAGGCCACCGGCGCTGTGCCGGCCGTAGCTGCCCGCGCCGACCGACATGCCTACAGGCGAGCGGCCGGCGCCTACCCCCATCAGGATCACGCCGTTGGCGCCCAGTGCGGCGGCTTCGCGCTTGAGGCGGGCTACGGCGGCATCGGTCTGGCCTTGGGTGCCGAAGCCGACCGCGCTGGAGGATTCCAGCTGCGCGATTTCCACCGAGCCGGGGGGAGGCGTTGAATAGATCTGCACGCTGGCAGGGTCCACCGGCGCGCGGGCCTGGCCCAGCATCACCTTGGAGGTGCTGGCGCAGCCGCCTGTGGCCAGGGCAATACCCAATGCGAAAGCAAGCGGTAGTTTCATGGTTTCACTCCCCGATGATCGGTGTTTACGGATGATCCGCGCGCAACGGTGAATTGGCCGCGAATGGCAGTTTGCCACTTGGGTACTTGAAAGCCCCCGGTTCCGGGCTATCTTGCTGACTATTGTGTAACGGAGATAACCATGGGTCTGATCAGTCTGGTCTGGGGCATTGTGGCACTGCTGTGGATGGTGCTGGCGTTCATCCCGCTGCTGGGCTGGGGCAACTGGTTCCTGATTCCGTTTGCGGCGGTGGGGGCGATCATCGCCGCCATCGGCCTGCTGTTCACCCACGCCAGCAAGCGTGGCCGGGCCAAGACCGGCCTGCTGCTCAACGCGATTGTGATCGTGGTGGGTGTCATCCGCCTGAGCATCGGTGGCGGCTTCATCTGAGGTGATTTGGGGGCGTGCCGGCCTTACAGAGGCCGGGGGCGTAAAATGCCGGGCTTGGCCGGGCCGTTGCCCGGCATGACTGTGTGCTGATGATCATCCGTCCCCGTCCTCATGGCTGGCAGCTGCTGTTTATCCTGCGCGGCTCGATCGTGCCGGCCATCGCCCCCAAGGTGCTGGCCATCGGCGCGCTGGCGGTAGCGGTGGCCGCGTTTGAGCGCTACTGGCACCCCTTTGGGCGCGACGGGGTGACCGTGGTGCCGTTCACGCTGCTTGGCCTGGTGCTGTCCATCTTCCTGAGCTTCCGCAACAGCGCCTGCCATGACCGTTGGTGGGAAGGCCGCAGGCTGTGGGGTCAACTGTTGATCGAGGTGCGTGGCTTTGCTCGCCAGGCAGGCGCACTGCTGGTTGCCGAGCCGGAACTGCGCAGCCGCACCTCGCAACTGTTGATCGCTTTCGCCCATGCCTTGGCTGCGCGCCTGCGCGGTGCGGATGAGCGGGCTGCCTGCATGCCTTGGTTGGCTGCGGATCAGAGGGTGTTGCTGGAACGGCGCAACATTCCCGACGCGCTGCTTTCGCAACTGGCCACCGAGCTGGCGGTGCTGCTGCGCGCGGACAAACTCGACCCCTATCTCTATGCGCAGTTCGAGCAGCGTCTGCACGGCATGTCGGCGGTGCAGGCCGGTTGCGAACGGATTGCCGGCACGCCGCTGCCGTTTGCCTACACCTTGCTGCTGCACCGCTGTGCGTGGCTGTTCTGCGTGCTGCTGCCCGCACTGGGCTGGGCCACGCCCGTGGTGTCGATGTTGCTGGCGTATGCCTTCTTCGGCCTGGATCAACTGGGCGAAGAGATGGAAGAACCCTTCGGCCTGGAGCCGAACGATCTGCCGCTCGATGCGATGGTGCGTACCATCGAGATTGACGTGCTGGATGCGCTGGGCCACCGGCCCTTGCCCGAACCTCTACAGCCGCAGGGTTATCTGCTGCGTTGATCACTGTCTTTTGAACCAAGGAGTCTTCCATGGGCCACCCCCATTTCCGCCCGCGCCGCATGCGTCACGATGAGTTCTCGCGCCGTTTGATGCGCGAACACACGCTCACCAGCAACGACCTGATCTGGCCGGTGTTCGTGCATGAGCTGCAGGGGCGCGCGCCAGTGGGCTCGATGCCGGGCGTGGACCGCATGTCCATCGACGAGCTGCTGCGCGAGGCCGAGCAGGCGCTGGAACTGGGCGTGCCGGTGATTGATCTGTTCCCGGTCATCGACCCGGCGCGCAAGACGCTGGATGCGGCCGAAGCGTGGAACCCGGATGGACTGGCGCAGCGTGCCATCCGCGCGCTGAAATCGCGCTTCCCCGAGCTGGGCGTGATGACCGACGTGGCGCTGGACCCGTACACCACCCACGGCCAGGACGGCATCATCGACGAGCGCGGTTACGTGCTCAACGAAATCACCGTGCAGGCGTTGGTCAAGCAGTCGTTGTCGCATGCGCAGGCCGGCGTGGACATCGTTTCGCCGTCGGACATGATGGACGGCCGCATTGGCGCCATCCGCACCGCGCTGGATGCGGCCGGCGACATCAACGTGCGCATCATGGCGTATTCGGCCAAGTACGCCTCGGCGTTCTATGGCCCGTTCCGCGATGCGGTGGGCAGCTCGGGCAACCTGGGCAAGGCCGATAAAAAGACTTACCAGATGGACCCGGCCAACAGCGACGAGGCGATGCGTGAAATCGCACTGGACCTGGAAGAGGGCGCGGACATGGTCATGGTCAAGCCGGGCATGCCGTACCTGGATATCGTGCGCCGGGTGAAACAGGAATTTGGTGTGCCGACGTTTGCTTACCACGTGAGCGGCGAGTACGCGATGCTCAAAGCGGCCGTCGCCAATGGTTGGCTGGACGAGCGCGCCTGCGTGATGGAAACCATGATCGGCTTCAAGCGGGCTGGTGCCGATGGCGTACTGACCTACTACGCGCCGCAGATAGCGCGCTGGCTGAAGGAGGCCTGAGATGAATGTTCCCGGCATGGAGAGTTACAACTGGGTGGTGTGGACGCTGGGCGTGTTGGCCTTTGCCGCACTGATCGGCGTGGTGATCGTGGCCATCGTGCGCGCCTCGCGACGTCCGCCGGAGTTGCATTCGGCCGCCGAGCGGCTGCAGCGTGAAGCGCAGACGCAGCCGGCGCTTGATGCCAAGCTGCGCGAGTTGAATCAGTTGAAAGAGCGCGGACAGCTGGGCGAGGCGGAGTATGAGAAGCGCCGCGCCGCACTGTTGGCCGGCAACTGAATCCTGCCTCTGAACAGATGGCCGGCGTGCCAGGGTTCGCATCGCCGTAAGCAATGAAGGCAATCATCGTCCGGCCGAGCGCGACGCGTGGCCGTCAGCCCGCTGCGGCGTCTCTTCCGGAGCGGGTTTGGGTCGGGAAAGCCCGGCCTGGGCCTTGGTGTCTCACGCAGGGTTGGCGGTATCAGCGGCAGTCGTCGCTACCGTCCACCGCTGGCGCCTTCATCCGGTACAGATCCAGGCCACCGGCACGCGGCGCCCGCGCTTTACCGCTGACCACCAGTTCGCCGGGCTTGTTGGCGTCAATGACCGCGCTGCGGGTGTCGTTGTCCTCGGTATTGAATGACAACGGCAGCAGGGCCGCTTGGCCCCATTGCCCCTGACGGCATTGCGAAACCCACAGCTGGGCACCGCCGCCCGCGTTGGTGCGGGCAAACACCAACGCGCGACCTCCGCCCAGCCAACTGCCGTCCACTTCATCGGCAGCGGTATTGATGCCGGGTAGCGCGACGGGTGCAGCAAAGCCATCGCCGTCACGTGCTGCTGCCCATAGATCCCAGCCGCCTGTGCCGCCGCTGCGGTTGCTGGAAAACAGCAGAGGACCATCATCGGCCACTGCCGGCGAACGCTCATCCTGCCGGCCGTTGAGGGGGCCGGCCAGCAGCTGCGGCGCGCCGATGTCACCATTGCTGGCCAGCGGCGCCCGGTACAGGTCAAACCCACCCCGCCCGCCCTTGCGGTTGGAGGCGAAGTACAGCCAGTGGCCATCGGCACTGAGGAACGGGTCCACCTCGTCGGCGGCGGTGTTCAGTGAAAGCGGCTGCGGCTGCATCCAGCGCTTGTCCTGCAAGGTGGCCTGCCACAGATCCCAGCCGCCAGCGCCGCCTTCCCGGTTGCTGGCCCAGAGGATGCGCCGGCCATCGGCGCTGACCGTGCCGCGCAGCTCGTCGGCGCGGGTGGAAACCATGCCCATGCCTTCAATGCCGAATTCGGAAAGCGCCGAGGCAACCGGGCTACAGAGTAGACTCGCAGTCAGCGCGAGCAGCAGTGGTCGGGTCCGCATGAAGATTCCGCAGGCAAGGTCGCGTCCAGTCTAGGTCATGCAAAGGATCCCCATGAGCGCTCCCCGCTACGCCGTATTCGGCCAGCCCATTGCCCATTCGCAGTCGCCACGCATCCAGTCCGCGTTCGGCAAGGCGCATGGCATCAACGTGGATTACCGCGCCATTGAGGCATCACCAGAAGGATTTGCCACCGCCTTGGAGGCGTTTGCTGCCGATGGCGGTGTGGGTGCCAACGTGACCTTGCCGCACAAAGAGGCCGCGTTCGCGCTGTGTACCACCACCACCTCGCGTGCGCAGCGGGCCGGCGCGGTCAATACGCTGCTGCGCAAGGGCGAGCGTTGGCATGGCGACAACACCGACGGCATCGGCCTGGTGCGTGACCTCACCGGTCGCCACGGGCTGGACCTGCGCGGCCGCCGTGTGCTGCTGCTGGGTGCCGGTGGCGCCGCGCGGGGTGTGGCACCGGCGCTGTTGGACGCCGGCATCCTGGAGCTGATCGTGGTCAACCGCTCGCCCGAGCGCGCCGATGCGCTGGTCGATGCGATGAGCGAGCCGGGCCGCGCCATTTCCGCCTACTGGGAAGCGCTGCGTGAGCAGGGTGATTTCGAGCTGATCATCAATGCCACCTCGGCCGCACGCGGCGGGCAGGATGGCTTCAACCTGCCGCTGTCGCTGGTCAACAGCATGACCACAGCGGTGGACCTGAATTACGGCGAGGCAGCCATCCCGTTCCTTGCGTGGGCGCGTGCGGCCGGCTGCCGCAACAGTTTTGATGGGCTGGGCATGCTGGTTGAACAGGCCGCCGAGAGCTTCCAGCTGTGGCATGGCATGCGCCCGGAAACCGATGCCATCTATGCCGAGCTGCGCGGTCGTGACGCGCTGCTGGTCACCGCGGACTGAGCGCCGGCATGGACAGTAGTGAAGTGCTGCAGCATCTGTTGATAACCGTGGGCTATCGCCTGCCCATCCTGATCGCGTTGGGTGTGGCCTTGGTGATGTTGCTGGATACGCCACGCAGCCGTGCACGCACGGTGGCCATGGGCGGACTGGGTGTGCTGATGCTGGCGGCGGTGGTAAGCGCCGGCCTGAGCGCGCTGCCGTTGTTGTTTGTCGCCGCCGACAACTTTGATGGCCTGCGTGGGCTGAATACGCTGTTGAGCGCCGGCCACTTCGGCATGTCGCTGTTGGAAGCTGCCGGCTTCATCCTGCTGGCCTGGGCGCTGGTGCAGGCCCTGCGGCGGCCGTTGCCGGCAGGGAAAGCCTGAGCCACCAGCGCATTCGGTGAATGCGGGCGGGTGTGGGAAAATGCCCGTCTTGATGAGAGCAGGTGGCAGGTTGGCGTGAGCGAAAAAGTAGAAGCACCGCGGACGTTGACCGAGGAACTGAAGGCCGGCATTCGTGATGCTTACACCAAGCTGCAGGCCAACACGCCGGGCTTCAGCACACGCCGTTCGCAGAGCCAGATGATCGGCGTGGTGTCGCGCGCGCTGGCCACCGGCGGCGTGGGCGTGGTGGAAGCGCCCACCGGCGTCGGCAAGAGCCTGGGCTACCTCACCGCCGGCGTGCCCATTGCCTTGGCCAGCAAGAAAAAGCTGGTCATCAGCACCGGCACAGTGGCGCTGCAGTCGCAGCTGGTTGAGCGCGACATCCCCAACTTCCTCAAATCCACCGGGCTGCAGGCCACGGTGGCCTTGGCCAAGGGCCGCACCCGCTACCTGTGCACGCGCAATGCCGCCGAAGCGCAAGGGCAGGGCGCGCAGGAGGGCATGTTCGGCGACGACGTACAGCTCTACGACCGGCCCTTGGCGCCGATTGAAATGGATGTGGCCGAGAAGCTCACCAAGGCTTTCATCGAAGGCCGCTGGAATGGCGACCTGGACAACGCGCCGGAAACCGTTTCGACCACGCTGCGCATGCGCATTACCACGCCGGCCTCGGCCTGCGCCGGCCGCCGCTGCGCGTACTCGGCGCAATGCCCGGTGCTGCGTGCGCGTACCGAGGTGCGCGATGCGCAGATTGTGGTGACCAACCACGCGTTGTTGTTGTCGGCGCTGTCCATCGGCGAAAGCGACAGCGGCCAACCACTGATCGCGCCGCCTGGCGAAATGCTGCTGGTGCTGGACGAAGGCCACCACATCGGCAATGTCGCCATCGACCAGGGCGCCGCAAATCTGCCGCTGGACGACATGGCCAAGCGCACCGGCCGCCTGCAGATTCTGATCGCCGGCGCCTACCGCGCGGTGGACAAGGACAAGATCGGCAACCTGTTGCCCAATGAAGCCGTCGAAGTCGCTGCGCGCGTGAGCAAGCTGCTCAAGAGCTTCCGCGACGACATCGCCAACGTGTGGATTCCGCAACCGGACGACCGTGAACCGATGTGGCGCGCCGCCAACGGTCGCTTGCCGGACGCATGGCGTCAGCCCATCGAAGTGCTGGCCGATGAAACCCGCAGCCTGCTCAACTGGGCGACGGCGGCCACATCGCTGGTTGCCAAGGGCAAGCCGGAGGACGCTGGCCATGAGCGCCTGCAGCGCAACTTGGGCATGGCGTTGGAAATGATCGAGCAGCAGTACAACCTGTGGGCCGGTTGGCGGCGCGAGGACAAGGAAGGCCAGCCGCCGATCGCGCGCTGGGTGACCTTGTCGCGCGAGGGCGACTACATCCTGCATTGCTCGCCGGTGTCGGCGGCGATGGTGCTGCGCAAGCTGTTGTGGGACGAAGTGAACTCGGTGGTGATGACCTCGGCCACGCTCACCGGCGGCGGTGATTTTCAATCGCTGGCCATCGACAACGGCATCCCCGAAGAAGCGGAAATGGTGTCGCTGGCCTCACCGTTCGACCTGCCGAATCAGGCCGAGCTGATCGTCCCGAAATTTCCGGTGACGCCGGACGACCGTGAAGGTCATCCCAAGGAAGTGGCCAAGTATCTGGCAGCAGAACTGGATTGGGAGAAGGGCAGCATCGTGCTGTTCACCTCACGCTGGAAGATGGAAAAAGTGGCCGAGCTGATGCCGGCCACATTGCGCAAAAAGGTGCTGGTGCAGGGCGAAAGCGCCAAGCAGAAGATGATCGACGAGCACCTCAAACGCACCGCTGCTGGTGAAGGCTCAGTGTTGTTCGGGCTCAACTCGTTTGGCGAAGGCTTGGACCTGCCGGGCGAGGCCTGCACCACGGTGGTCATCACCCAGGTGCCGTTCGCGGTGCCGACCGATCCGCAGACATCCACTCTGAGCGAGTGGTTTGAAAGCCGCGGATTGAACTCGTTCAACCTGATTGCCATACCGCATGCACTGCGCACGTTGACGCAGTTTTCAGGTCGCTTGATTCGTACCTCCACCGACACCGGGCGGGTGATCATTCTGGATTCGCGCCTGCTGACGCGGCGTTACGGCAAGCGCATCATCGATTCGCTGCCGCCGTTCAAGCGCGTGATTGGTTGAGGAATGAGCCGGCTGTTTTTGTCGGGTGTGCGCGTGCTTTTTGGGTGAGTTTGTAGCGAAAAACTGCCCTCACCCCAACCCCTCTCCCGTACACGGGAGAGGGGCTTTAAGACCGTGCTTGCAGAGAGTGCTTGAGCTTGAAGAGTACCGAGCCCCTCGCCCGTGTACGGGAGAGGGGCTTTAAGGCCGCGCTTGCAGAGAATGCTTGAGCTTGAAGAGTACTGAGCCCCTCTCCCGTGTACGGGAGAGGGGTTGGGGTGAGGGCAGGCGCTGAACGCTATGCGGCTGGTGCCCTGAACGCCCACCACGTAAAGTTCGCGGCCTTCTCAATGCTTCCTGCAACCATGGCCAATTTCACCGCTACCTTTCCTTGGGCGCAGCATCTGCAGCGTCTGCAGCAGCGCGATTCTGCACTGGCCTCGGTTGCAGAGCATGTGCTGTTTTCGGAAGGTGAGGCCTTGACTGCTGCAGGTCAGGCATTGGAGCAGTTGCTTCAAGCCGGGCAGGCATTCGCGCAGAGTGATGTGGATGTGGGCCTGGTGGCTGATGAGCTGCGCCGCTATCAGAAGTTCGCGCCGCCAGGCCGGCCATCGGTGCAGATCGTGCAGTTGCGTCGGCAGCAGTCGACGGTGCAGCAGGCGCAGCGGATTGCGCGTCAGGGTTTCATCCGGCAGGCGGATGCATTCACGCGGGCGTTGTCGTTGGTGGTGCCGCCCAAGTTGGGGCCGGTGGTGACGGTTGAGCGCTGGTTGTTGTCGAACCTGGTTTGATCACTCGTCATAGTTGAAGCACCAGGGTTGCTGTGTGGCTTTCAGCTTTCAGCGGTTGCCAGTAGTGGGCCGATAGCCTTGAGTAGTGAGCCGCGAGCTTTTGCTTTTGTTGTTGCTCTGGCTCTGGCTCTGGCTCTGGCTTTTGACTTGCCGGGTTCCCTTCCGCAGCGACGGAGCTGGCGGACAAGACCCCGTATGGGGCGACGTGCAGGACGCACGTCGTTTTTCGACGAGACAGGGACGTCTCGTCGAAAAATCCTGCCAGCGTAGTGGACCTGGAGCGCATAGCGCGGAAGGCGCGTAGGCAGGGTGTGCTTTCTTTGGGCCACGTTTCTTTGCACAAGCAAAGAAAGGTGCGCTCGCACCCCTTCAGGGGGGGCGAAAGCTCTTGCCCTTGTTTTGGCTTTAGGAGTTGCAAGAAAGAGCAGCATCAAGTGCTTTCACTCCCCTTCGGGGAGCGAGTTACTTTTCTTTGCTCGTGCAAAGAAAAGCTAACCAAAAGAAAGCACGCCCTGCCTCCGCGCCCGCGATGCGGCGCATCGCAGGTCCACTGCGCTGCCGGGATTTTTCGACGAGACGTCCCTGTCTCGTCGAAAAACGACGTGCGTCCTGCACGTCGCCCCATGCGGGGTCTTGTCCGTCAGCTCCGTCGCTACGGAAGGGAACCCGGTAAGTCAAAAGCAGCAGCAAAGGCAGCAGCAAAGGCAGCAGCAAAAGCCGCCGCGTGCCTGCCTAGTGCCACAGCCCCAGAATCAAACCGAACAGCACGAACTGCACCGTGTGGTAACCGCCATCGATTGCCCACAACTTCGCGCTGCGCTGCGCGAACTGGTAGTTGATGCCAAAACTGGCCGCCACCATGCCAAAGCCCACCACCAAACCGCACAACAGCGCCTTGCGCAGTTCCGGCATCGGGCCAAGCCACCAGGCGAACGCAAACGCGGCCACCAACGAAAACACAAAGCTGACACCGAATACCTTGGCAGGATGCCCCTGCGGCACCTCACCGCCGTTTTCACGGTTCCATGCCCGGCCAAACAGCACCGGCGAATACCACAGCCCGCCCAATAGAAAGCTGGACACGGCAGCAAGCACTACGGCGTATACGTTCATGCGTTTCCCCTCGAAGCGCGTGGATGGTGGCTGCATCCTAACCATCCTGCAGGCCGATAACCGTCGCGGCCGTGAAGTGGCATCGTGCGGGCCGCATTGGATGCATCGACCGCGTCGCGGTGCGGGCGTATCTGCCGGCTTTGGGTGGTGAGTACCGGGCCTGGAGCGCAGGGCTGTCAACGACGCGATGCAGGGCTTTCCAGGTCTGCGCAGACGAACCGGCCGCCGCCGCGCAGCTGTGGCTGTAGCTGTGGCGGCATCGGAACAAAGAAAAAGGCCGGTGGTTGCCCACCGGCCTTCTCTACCTCAACACACTTCTACAACAGCGCTTGGATCAGGCTTCCAATGCGGCGGCCGGACCAAAGAACTCGTAACGGCTCTGCGCGTCGGGTACGCCGACGTCGCGCAGCAGCTTCTTCACCTGTGCCATGAACGGCTTGGGCCCCAGGAAGTAGGCGTCCATCTCGGCGGCATCCGGCAGCCACTGTTCCAGCAGCTCGCGGCTCAGGAAGCCTTCGGCGTCGGCGGTATCGCCCGGCAGTGCTTCGCTGTAGCAGGTGTAGCTGCGAAGCTGCGGGTGCTGTGCCTGCTTCTGTGCGATGTAGTCGCGGAACGCATGCACCTGGCCGTTGCGGGCGCAGTGGATGAAATGCACTTCGCGGCCGCTGGCCAGTGCTTGTTCCAGCATCGGCAGGGTCGGCGTGATGCCGACGCCGCCACTGATGAAGGCGACCGGGCGCTCACCGGCAACCAGGGTGAAATCACCGGCCGGGGCGAACAGTTCCACCGTGTCGCCGACCTGCACGTTGTCATGCAGATGGTTGGACACCTTGCCGTGCGATTCGCGCTTGACGCTGATGCGGTAGCCCACGCCATCGGCCGCGCGCGACAACGAGTAGTTGCGGCGCACTTCCTGCCCGTCGATGAGCAGCTTCATGCCGATGTACTGGCCCGGCTGGAAATCCACCACCGCGCCGCCGTCTGCCGGCACAAAGTGGAAGGAGGTGATTTCCGCGCTCTCGGCGACCTTGTCGGCCACGCGGAAGTCACGTCCGCCGCGCCAGCCACCCGGTGCTTTTTCGTTGGCGGCATAGACGGCCTCTTCGGCGCCGATGAGGATGTCCGCCAGCGCCTGGTAGGCCGCACCCCAGGCCTCGATGATCTCGTCGGTGGCGATGTCCGGCCCCAGCACCTCGCGGATGGCGCGCAGCAGGTAGTGGCCGACGATGGGGTAGTGCTCCGGCAGGATCTGCAGGGCGACGTGCTTGGCGACGATCTGGCCCACCAGCGGGCCCAGTGCTTCCAGCCGCTCGATGTTCTTGGCGTACATCAGCACCGAGTTGGCCAGCGCACGCGGCTGGTCGCCGGTGGCTTGGTGCACGGGGTTGAACAGCGGGCGCGCGACGTCGCTCTCGGTCAGCATCAGGCCGTAGAAATGCTTGGTCAGTGCTTCGCCACCGGTTTCCAGCAGGGGAACGGTGGCTTTGATGAGGTCGCGTTGGGTTGCAGTCAACATGGTGAAGGGCTTCCTTGTGAGGGTTGCCGCTATCAATCCATGTTTTGGGCGGGTGCTTCACTGACCAATATCAAGTGGCCGTGCATGTCGCCGGATTGGTACAGCCTGGATTCTGCCAAGGGGCAGAATCGGTGGCCTGAACGGGCGGATCAATGCAGATCCGGGCCTTGGGTTACAGGCTCTCTGGCCGGTTGAGTGCGGCGGCCATTGCGGCAGCGTCTTCGCGCGACAGGAACAGGTATTCCAGCTCGCAGCCGCCGAACTTGTCTTCCAGCTCCTGCTGGCGTACCGGGTGGTTGCCGAAGCGGAAATGGGTGCTGCCGTCATCGGAATCGATGACGTAAACGCCGAAAGAGGGCGGATTGGTGAGGGTGCCTTCCAGCTTGACGGATGAAGGGTCGATGGCGCGCTGGATAAGGTCGTCTAGGTCGATCATGGCGTAGCGAATTTGATGTGGGAGAAGAGTTGAAGGAAGTGGAATTGTTTGCGTTTGTGGCGTCAATGCCGTTGTTGCTTCCAGTGGTGCAGCGTGTTGTAAGGCAAGTACTTGATGTACATGGAGCCTGTGTAGCCAACGGCGCTTTTTTTCAAGATTGGCGTGCTGTCTGCCGCCGGCGGAATCTTGCCGCGTGTTGCGTGAACGGAAGGCCTCATTTCCCCCTTGATCGCCGCCTCTGCACCGGCGCCGCGTGTCTGCTAGCGTCGGCCCGCCCTGGTGAAAGGGGGGGGCAGAGACGGCAGCATTGGCAATGTGGGAACCGGTTCGATGGGCGGCTGGAGGTGCATGGCAAGCCTCGGATGCGCGCAGCCTGCCGCCAGTCGGCGCGTAAAACAAGCCCGCCATGTAGGCGGGCTCGTCAACAGCCTGTTTCGGCACGATCAGCCGTTGCGACTGAGCCGGGCCACGCCGCTGCACAGGGCGATGAAAGCGGTCAGCGCGGCCATCGACAGGAACTGCAGGCGGGTTGCCGGGGTGGCCATCAAAAGCACGAAAATCACTGCCAGAATCACCAATGCCAGTACTGTCAGGTAGGGATAGCCCGCCATCTTGAACGGCAATACGGTGCCAGCCCGCTCGGCACGGGCGCGCAGGATCAGCTGCGACACCAGGGTGATGGTCCATACCAGCAGGCAGGTCGAGCCGACCACGTTGAGCAGCACTGGCAGCACCTTATTGGGGTACAGCAGCTCCAGCACGGTTGCCCCGAAGCCGAACAACACGCTGGCCAGGACCGCCAGCACCGGCACCTGGCGGGCGTTGGTGCGGGCCAGCCAGCGTGGTGCCTCGCTGCGGGAGGCCAGCGAGTACATCATCCGCGAGGCGCCGTAGAGGTTGGCATTGAGGGCCGACAACAGCGCGATCACCGCGATCAGGGTGATGGCCGTGGCCGCGCCCGGGATGTTGGCAACGCTGAGCACGGCAGCGAACGGTGAATCCAGGGTTTTGCTGGTCCACGGCACCACCGCGATGATCACGCCGATGGAGCCGACGTAGAACACCAGGATGCGCCAGGCCACGGTACGGATGGCGCGGGTCAGGCTGCGCTCCGGGTCCTGGGTTTCGGCAGCGGCCACCGCCACGATCTCGGTGCCACCAAAGGCGAAGATCACCACCAGCAGGGCCGCGCCGATGCCGGCCCAGCCATTGGGCATGAAACCACCGTGGCCGGTGATGTTGGACAGCCCCGGCGAGGCCACGCCGGGCAGCAGCCCCAGCAGCAGGGCGGCGCCGATCAGGATGAAGGCAATGATGGCGCCGACCTTGAGGATGGCGAACCAGAACTCGAACTCACCGTAATTGCGCACACCCAGCAGGTTGATCAGGGTGAACGCGACCATGAACACCAGTGAGGTCAGCGGCACCGACAGTTGTGGCCAGAGGGTACTGAGCAGGCCAGCCGCGCCCACCGACTCGGCGGCGATCACCACCACCAGCTGCGCCCACCACAGCCAGCCCACAGTGGCGCCGGCGGTCGGGCCCAGTGCGTCGGCGGCGTACACCGAGAACGCGCCGCTGGTAGGCCGTGCGGCGGCCATCTCGCCCATGGCGTGCATCATGATGATGACCAGGGTGCCGGCGACCAGATAGGAGATCAGCACCGCCGGCCCAGCGTGCTGGATGCCGACGCCGGAACCAAGGAACAGGCCGGCGCCAATGGCGCTGCCCAATCCCATCATGATCAGCTGGCGTGGCTTGAGCGCACGTTCCAGATTCTGCGACGGCGCGGTGGCCGGGGCGGACGGATTGGCGGGCATTGATATCTTTGGAAAGTATTTGGAGGCCGACACGATACCGCGTCCGCCGGCCATCGTCCCGGCTGATCTGCGTGGAAAACAGCCGCTGCCGTTACGATGAATGCCCCGGTGCCGATGTGCGCCTGCAGCAAGCGGTGCTCCGATGCGCGGTCTGGATTTCAGCTCCTGGCAAGGCCTGCTGTCGACCCTGGTCGGCTTGGCGATCATTACTTTGATCGGTGTCGGCATCCGCCTGTTGGTGATGCAGGCGGTGCAACAGAAGCGTGAAGCGGCCAACCGACAGATCAACGAGCGGCTGAAGACCCTGATTGCCGCCTACAAAACGCTGGGGGGCTCGTTCACCGGCGACTTGAGTGTGGACCCCAGCCATCGGCGCGATGTGCGCCGTCGCGCGGCTGAGCTGGCGCAGGGCCAGGCTGTCAGCACGGCCGAAGGGGCGGTGCTGCTGCCGACGGTGGAGGCAGGCGATGCCGGCGACCGTGCCCGGCGCATCCGCGATGCGGTGGAGGCTGCGTTGTCGGATGTGATCCTGCTGGGCACCGAGGAACAGGTGCGGCTGGCGGCGCGTGCGGCCACCGACATGGTGGAAGGCCGGCCCATCCATACCGCTGAGCTGGTGGTGTCGCTGCGCGACTTCATCCGCACCGTGCTCGACCTGGACACCATTCCGGCGACTGTGGCGATACCGCATCAGGGCCCTTCACGTCCCGCCGGTAGCGGCAGCAAGGGCGGTGCGGGCAAGGACGGTGAACGCGCTGGTAAAGGCGGCGGAGGTGGAGGTGGCGCGGGTGGGATGGGCGCCGGCATGGGTATGGGGGCGGGCCTGGGTTACGGCGCAGGCCGGGGAAGTGAGAGCGATGACGGACGGGCGTGAGAGCTGAGGTTCGGATCAGGAACTTGCCCTCTCACTGAGCCCCACTTCGTGCCCCGGTTTTTGCGCTGGCGCAAGGGCGTTCGAGGTGTGGCGAAATAACCTTTCCTCAATCCAGCCGCTGTTCTGCTTGCGGGCGAGAAGCTTTATGCATGAGGGCTGCAAATGCATGAGGGTTGAAAAATGCATGGGGGTTGCAAATGCAGGGGCTGTTTCCTTCTCCCGCTTGCGGGGGAAGGTGCCCGGAGGGCGGATGGGGGGAGCTTTTGATTTATCTGCTCAAAGCGCCCTCACCCCCGGCCCCTCTCCCGTAGACGGGAGAGGGGAGCAGAGCAGCAAAGCAGCAAAGCAGCAGAGCAGCAGAGCAAAGAGGGGGCTTCATGGATTGGCTTTTCGCTTGCTTGGAGCTGCAGAACAACGGCCCTGCAGTTCCATACACATTCCTTCTTGCCTAAATCCAGTTACTTCCAGCGCGACTTGCCGCGGATGTAGCGTGCGGCATCTTCCAGTGATGTCGGCAGGTATTCCGACCACAGGTTTGGCGGATAGGCGTTCTGGTAGGTGTCGTAGATGTCGCCGAACAGATCCATGTGCACCACCGGCTGGCGCTTGCGGGCGCGTAGTTCGGCTATCGGCACGCGGCCGAGCACCAGGGTTTCTTCTTTGCTCTGCGCTTCGGCAACTGCTTTGCCGGTCGGATCGTACAGGGCGGTGCCGCCTGAGCCGGGGTCGTCAAAGTAGGGGCCGTTGTCCGGTGAGATCGAGTTGTTGACGATCGAGGAGTACACGCCGTTGTACATGGCGCAGGCGGCCACATCCATCTCCGAGAAACCGCCTGAGGCGGTACGCAGAAACACCTCCGCGCCTTTGAATGCCATCGCGCGGAACAGCTCCGGTTCGCGCTGGGTGGAACTGGTGCAGATGTTGCCCAGCGGTGTGCGTGTCACCGGCACCACCGCGTCGCGGCCATACATCTCCACGTAGCGGTCGAGCACGTCATACGTGGTGGTGGTGAACAGCTCGAAGTCCGGGAATGCGCCCTTCAGATTGCGCGCCTTCCAGTGCTTGTCCACGATCTCACCCTTGTCGTTCATGATCGTGGTGATCGACAACACGTGGCCCGGCCAATCCGGGTCGGTGGCGTAGGCACCGAACACAATCCAGGTGCCGTACTGGCGTGCCTTCTGTGCGATGGCTTCGGTTTCCGCACCGGGAATGGTGATGGCGAATTTGAGGATTTCATCGCGCGTCCACTTGCGCCAGCCGGTCAGCGGAAACTCGTGGAACTGCAGCAGGTCGGGTTTTGCGTGGTAATGCGCTTTGTCGATGAGCTCCAGCATGTGCGCCAGGTTGCGCTTGGTGCCGGCTTTCCATTCGCGTGTATCAAAGCTGTGCACGCGCGACTGCACCAGCCCAAGCGTCCATGCGGGTTTGGCCAGTTCGACCGTGGCATAGGTGCCGTCGGTGCGCTCGTTCAACGCGTCGGGGCCTTTGCCCATTGCGGCCTGCGCCGGTGCCGAGGTACCGAGCAGGGCGGGGCCGACCGCGCCGAGCGCAGCCAGGCCGGCGGCGCTGCTCAGAAAGTGTCTGCGGGAACTGCTCATGTGTTGCCTCGTGATGGGAAGGAGTGTGGCAGCGGCCACAACGGGGGAGGTCGATAGCCTCTGCCATGCGCGGCAGCAGGGGCTCTGTTCTGTGTGTCAGCCGGCCATCGCCGCGCGACTGTTTCCATGGAGCGAATGGCAGTGCTGCGTGCTGAAACAGACTCGGGGCGCTGTGGCGCCCCGAATCTGCGTTGCGTACCGTGCAACCCAATGGATTGCAGCGGAGCTGATCAGATTGCGTCGCCGGAAAAGCTCGGCCCGGTGATCTTCTGCCAGTCGCGACTGACGAATTTTTCGTCGATCTGCGTGCGCTGCACCAACACGCCCTGCTTGTACCAATGCCAGATGCGGTTGCGCAGCTGGCCGTCGTCGGAGAGCTGGATCATTTCGTACAACTCCAGGCCATCCTCACCCTTGCGCTGCCAATACAGCATCAGGGTGCGGTGATGGTCGTCTTCCGGAATCTCAGTACACCAGCCGTAGATCAACTCGTTGTCGAAGATGATGCGGCCAAACAGGTACGACGTCGGGAAGTCGCGTACTTCGGTACGGCCGTCTTCCCAGTTGTAATGATTGGTCTGGTGATAAGGCACCTTGTCGTCGCCGGTGATGCGGCAGACCAGGCGCGATTTGTGTTCGTCGATCTTGTTGCCCTGCGGATCGTAGTAACGGTACGTGCCGTCCCAGATGCCTTCGTGGCGTGCGAGGGCGGGCATGTGTTTGCTCAGGTCGGTCATTGCTTTTCCTTGATATGAACGGTGATGGGTGGCGCCTTGCGCCTTACTGGTCTCGAAGTTCGTCCATGACTTCTTCCATCGGCACGTCCATAGCACCGCTTTCCAACGCTTCGGTTTCCTGCTGCACGATGCGCAGCACCCGCGCGATGTATTCCTTCATCCACAGCGTCCGCTCGGCCTCGGCTTCACGGTCGGGGCGGAACTGAGCCAGCTCTTCACGACTGAGCAGCCCCTTCTGCTCGATCAGCCGCTCAAGCGCATCCAGGCGCTGGTGGGTGACCGCATTCTCCATCGCGATGGCCATGGCGATGGAGAGCACGCGCTCCACGTCCGGGTCTTTGAAGAAATACGGCCGCTTGCCGCGCGCGCGGCTGCCGGCCAAGGCAATGGGGTCGATGCTGCTCATGCTTTCCAGGCTCCAAACATGGTCCACAACGCGGCGCGGCCGTGGTCTTCGCCGCTTTCGCTGGCCACCGGAAAGATGTCCCGGTCCACCACGCCACGCACTTTTGTTTCGAAGTAACGCTGCGCATCAAAGCCGGCCGCAGCCATCATCTGCTGCAGGTCGTACTCGTGCATCACGCTCCAGAACGGCTCGTTGTTGTTGTACGCATCCCAGTCGCGGATGAACTGCTCGTATGGGTCCATGCCGTGATACTGCGGCTGTTCCAGATGTGCGGTGAGCCCACCCGGGGCAAGCAGGCGGTTGATCTCGCGCAGCTTGCGCGGCATCGCCTTGGACGAGCTTTCATGCCAGAACATGGCCGTGGTGATCAGGTCGAAGTGGCCGTCCGGATAATCCAGCGCTTCACCATTGGCCTGGCGGAACACGATGTTGTTCACGCCCAGTGCGCGCGCACGTGCATGCGCATAACGCAGCATCGGTGCGGCCACGTCGATGGCGATCACCTCCGCATCGGGGAATGCCTGTGCCACCGGCACGATGTTGTGGCCGACGGTGCAGCCGATATCCAGAATGCGACGCGGCGTGAACTCCGGGTGCTGTTCCTTCAACCACTGCGCCAGTGCCTGACCACCGCCATCGTTGTAGCGGCCCAGCATGCCGCCGGTTGTGGCGAAGATGCCGCAGTCGTAATTGGCGGCGGCGGAAACATCATCGGCCAGCAGCTCGGTGTGATAACCGCCGGGCATGCAGTGGATGTCCACCGCGCTGGAATAACGCGGCACCTTCAGCGTGGCGTCCAGCCGCAGGCCGGCGTCAGTGGCGTTGAGTGAGCGCGTCTTCTCGATCAGCGCATCCACCTGCTTGAGCACCAGGCCACGGCCGGCCTGCTGGCGCATTTCCATGCTGCTGCGACGCAGTGCGCTCCATGTCTGGTAAACGGCATCGCCGGCCATCGCCTTGCGCACCTCGTGGCGTGTCTCCGGAGCGCGGCCTTTTTCTTTCTCGAACGTCGGCTTTACCCGTTGCTCGTAAGCCAGCTTGACCTTGGGGCTGAGCTGGGTGGCGAGGTAGCCGTTGAGGTTGGCCAGGAAGTCGAAGCGTGCGGTGTCGTCGTGTGTGCTTTCGGGAAAGACCGCGTGGCGACCGACGTGCTGCCAACTCGGCGGCAGGGCTTGCTGGCTCATGGCGACTCCTGGGACAGAGAGGTTAGGTTCTAAAGTTATATCTATATGTCATGCAAATCCGGACATGGTCAAGCGTCCGGACCAGACCTTTGCTGCTTTCTGTGATGACCGCCGGTGTTCATCCGGTTGCGGGTTCCGGGTGCATCGCAGGCATCCGAATTTCGCAAATGTCCGGACAAAATTCCAGTCCTGTTTTCACGCCTGCAGGAATGGATTTCTGTTGCAAAGCAACATCCTGCGCAGTTCTGTCAGTGATCCCGGGCCGGGGCTTTTCAGGGCTTCCAGCTGCGCCGCGGCTTGTACGACAAAGGTCTTACAAATGATTGGACAATCATGTCCTAATGATATAGCTATATGTCATCTTGGCCTTGCCGACAGTCCTGTCGGCCCGGGTCCGGGGCAGGACGCAGCGGGTGTCCAGGCTCCACTTCACAAGGGGGTTGCGCGTGATTCGAATGTCATTGGTTTTGCTGGTTGCCGCAATGGCACTTTTGCCACAGGCAAAAGCGCTGGATCTGCAGTCCGAACAGGGCAGCGTTGAAGCAATGGTCAAACTGCGCTGCTCGCTGGACCCCACGCAGGAAGAGCTGCTGTGGTGGGCCGGCACGCTGTTCGCGCAGGAGCCCGGCAAGAAGGCGGCACCGCTGATGGGATTTGAGGGCTACAACATCTGTCGTGCTGAAAAGCAGGCCGATGGCGTGTGGCGCCTGGTCACACGCGAGCTCACGTTCTATCGCGATCTCAAGACCGGCAGGATCATCGACAGCTGGGACAACCCGTTGTCGGGCGAGCGCAATGAAGTAGTGCAGGTGGCCAACGACCCGGTCAACACCGTGCTCAACGCACCGGGCCGCCCACTGCACCTGCCGTGGGTGGAAGCCGGTGACCAGGTGATGTTGACGCTCAACATTCCGCTGGCCTATCCCAACCCGCTGCAGCCCGATGCGTTCCCGGCGGAGTCCTCCGGGCCAACGTACATGGGCTCGGAACATTTCATGTTCTTCGCACCGCGTGCGGATCTGGAAAACCCCGCACTTAAAAGCGTTCCGGTCACTTACGGCTGGACCCGCGTCGGCCCTTGGTTGCCGTGGATGAAGCTGGGCATGCGCCCGGGCAACCTGCTGTACATCGCGCAGGGCAACAAGCGTGCATCGGTCAGCGAACTGCCGGCCGATGTGCAGGAGCTGGTGCACAGCCGCTACCCCGAATACGCCCACGCACCGGAAACCTGGGTGCAGCCCAACGTCACCAGCTGGAGCTACTACAAGCAGCTCAAGCAGGCCGCAGCGGCAGAAGAAAAGCAGGACTGAAGTACGGAAACACAGGACGGACCCTCCCCCAAATGACGGCGCATCCATCCTCCCACTGCAGTTCCGATCAACTTTCCAGTCGATGAAGCCATGAAAACCATCAAGCCAGACCTGTTGTGCGCCTCGATCGCTTTCGCCCTGATGCTGTGTGCGAACACCGTTGCCGCCCAGTCCAGCCAAGACGCCGGTAACGCGTCGGCTACCAGCAGTGATGCGGTGTCCAGTCTCGACAAGATCACCGTCACCGCGCGTGGCGTGTCCGAGCCGCTGCAGCAGATGCCGTTGCCGATCACCGCCATGTCCGAGCAGACCATCGAGAAGAAGGGCCTGACCGACGTGCGCGACATCGCCAATCTGTCGCCGAGCTTCTCGTTCAAATCCGGCTACGGCCGCGGCTTCGACCGCCCGGTGATCCGTGGCATGTCGAACATCCAGGGTGAGTCCAACGCCTCGTTCTTCATCGACGGCATCTTCGTGGAAGGCGACATTTCCAGCTACGGGTTGGAGAACATTCAACGCGTGGAAGTGATCCGTGGCCCGCAGTCGGCTGCGTTCGGCCGACGCACCTTCTCCGGTGCGGTCAACTTCATCACCAGGCGCCCGGGCAGTGTGCCTGGCGGCAAGGTGACGCTGGGCGTGGGCAACCATGGCCAGGAAAAAATGGGCGTGTTCTATTCCGGCGGCAATGACGACGGCTCGTTCGGCTACGACATCAGCCTGAACAAGCGTGGCAATGACGGCGTGTTCTACAACCAGGCGTCCGGCCGCAAAGACCTCAACGGCACCGAGACAGTCAGTGGCATGGCCGCCATTGCGTGGTCGCCCACCGACAACCTGGACATCACCGCGCGTGTGATGAAGCAGAAGAGCCGCGACCAGCACTTCGCCGCTGCACGCCTGGGCAGCGACAACCTGAACTGCTATCTGCCCGAGTACACCGGTGGCCTGTACTTCGGCCTGTACCCGATTCTTGAATCGCGCCGTCGTGGCTACTACTGCGGCGATCTGAAGTCGCCGTCCGACTACGCCATCAATACCCGGGAATTCGAGGCTGCCGGTTACTTCTCCGGCCGCAAGACCGACCTGCTGCGCACCAGCCTGGTGGTGGATTACCTGTTCGACAACGGTTGGAACCTGACCTCGACCTCGGCCTACAACAAGAACGAAACCTACTCGGCCAGCGATCAGGACTACAGCGCCATCCGCGGTTACGGCGGTGCGTTTGAAAGCTTCGCCAACACCGCGCTGGACAACTGGTCGCAGGACATCCGCCTGAGCAGTGACCAGAGCCTGGCGGTGTCGGGCATGGTGGGCGCGTACTACTACCACCAGCAGGCAAAGCCGGGCTGGGGCGGCGACCTCACCGGCTTCGTCCTGCCGGGTAACAAAGTAGTGACGCCGATCGCGACCCATCCGGACGACAAGACCGTCAACAAGGCCATCTACGGTTTGATCAACTGGCATATCAACGACCAGTGGACCGCATCGCTGGAAGGCCGCTATGCGCGCGATGAAATCAGCAAGGGCGGTGTGGACACGCGCGTGCTGGGTGCCAACACGTATACGCAGGCCTATGCGCTGAGCGAAACCTTCGCCAGCTTCACGCCGCGTTGGACGTTGAGTTACCAGGCGGCGGAGAACATCAATCTGTACGGCCTGGTGTCCAAGGGCACCAAACCCGGCGGCTTCAATACCGACGTTTACCGTGCCGACTTCCTGGAAAGCGAGCGCGATGCGTTGATCGCACGCGGCCTGGAAACCTTCAAGGAAGAAAAGGCCTGGAACTACGAGTTGGGCATCAAGAGCGACTGGCTGGATGGCACGCTGCGCATGAATGCCAACGTCTACCAGATCAACTGGAACAACCAGCAGCTGACCGAGACCGGCCCGGTGATCCGAAAGAACGGCTCGTTGTTCGCCACCAGCTACACCACCAACGTGGGCGAGTCGCGCATCCGCGGCTTCGAGCTGGAAAGCCAGTGGGCATTTGCCAAGGGCTGGTTGGCATCGCTGGCGTATTCGTACACCGATGCGGAGATCCTGAAGTTCCTCAGCCAGGACCAGGCTGACCTGTTTTCCAGCAGCAATGCGCCGACCCTGGCCGACCCTGCCGCCAACGCGGCCGGTTACACGCTGCCGCGCGTGCCCAAGAACAAGGCCACGCTGGGCCTGATGTACGACGGCGCGTTCGCCAACGGCTGGCAGTACACCGCCAACATGGACACCACCTATGAAAGCCGTCGCTATGTGCAGGTGGACAACCTGGCCAGCCTGGCGCCGTCCACGCGGACCAACTTCCGCGTCAGCCTGCGCCCGAACGAGCAGCTGCAGATTTCCGCTTACGTGACCAACGCATTCAACGACCGCACACCGGAAGACGCACAGCGCACCATCAACCCGGATGCTTACATCGCCATCCCGGCGGTGCCGCCGTTGACCGGCCTTGCGGTCAGCAACCTGCGTGATTTCGGCATCACGCCGTCGCTGCCGCGCATGTACGGCGTGGAGGTCAGCTACAAGTTCTGACGCTGCTGTGCGCATCAAGGGCTTGTACGTGGAGAGCCCTTGATGCGCCGCTTCGGCTTTGCCCCGTTGGGAACATCCGCGCACCTGCGTGGATGACACCTCGCCACAAACCTTCGCTTTCGAGTTGGTGAACACAGAACCCATGCAACGACGCCACTTCATCCAGGGACTTTCAAGCATGGCCACGCTCTCGCTGCTTCCCGGCGTGGTGCGTGCTGCGGTGCCCGCCAGCGATGTGATCGTGGTCGGCGCGGGCTTGGCCGGGTTGGCTGCGGCGCATGCGCTGCAGGCAGGCGGTGCGCGCGTCACCGTACTGGAGGCCAACCCGCGTGTCGGTGGTCGGCTGCAGACGGTGGTTCGCAACGGTCTGCGTTTTGAGGTTGGCGGCGTCGAAGTGGGCACCGGCTATGCGCGCGTGCATGCGCACGCACAGCGGGTGGGCGTCGGCATCGTGCCACCGTCTGCAGCGCTGCCAGGCGCTGCCGGTCTGGGCCTGGTATTCGGCGACACGCTGGTGCCGGCCACACAGTGGCGCGACAGTCCGCTCAATACGCTGGCCGGACGCGAACGTGCGTTGTTGCCGCCGATGCTGTTGTCCACCGCCATCGGCGAGATGGGCCTGACAACGGTGGACAGCTGGCGTGAGGCAGCCAATCTTTCGTTGGACATCCCGTTGGCCGAGGTGATCGCCAGCAAAGGCTGGTCGCCGCAGGCGCTTCAATGGATGGATATCGGCAACAGTTTTTCCTCGGTGCAGACCATCAGCGCGCTGGATGCCCTGCGTCGCGATGCGCTGCGTCGTTTCGGCGGCAAGGGCACCGGCTGGGTACAGGGCGGCAGCCAGGCGCTGCCCGAGGCCATGGCGGCTGCACTGGCACAGCCGCCGGTGTTGGGCGCGCAGGTGACACGGGTGGAATCCAGCGGCCGTGGCGTACAGGTGCGCTGTGCTGATGGCCGCCGATTCCGTGCCGCGCATCTGGTACTGGCCTTGCCCAGCGGCCCGCTCAGCCGTATTGCCATGGATCCAGCCCCGCACGCCGAACAACGGGCGGTGTGGTCGGCGCGGCGCTCCAATGCCGTCACCACCGTGCACCTGCAGCCCACCCGCAGGTTCTGGGAAGACGACGGCCTGCCGCTGGCGTTATGGGGCGACGGCCCGCTGCAGCGCGTGTTTGCGGTGCCTGGTGACGATGGCGAGATCAACCGTCTGATCGTCTGGCTCAACGGCGCCATGGCACAGCAGGCCGACCAGCTCGACCGCGACGCCCGTCTGGCCTGGGCCATCGCCGCGATGGAACGCCTGCGTCCGGCCGCCAAGGGCGCGCTGCGGCCGCTGGAGACCCGCAGCTGGGGCAACGACCCGCTGGCCGACGGTGCCTTTTCGGAAATCTCCCCGGGCCATTTCGCGCAAACCCTGCGCTGGAACAGCACGCCGTTCGGGCGCATCCACTTTGCCGGCGAACAGACAGAGCTGCATGTACCGGGCATGGAAGCGGCAATCACCTCCGGCGAGCGTGCGGCTGCAGCAATTCTTTCGGCCTGATTGAACTACCTTATTCCCTACCTTCCGGGCGCGGATGCGCCTTCCAGAGACAGTAATGAGCCTGAAGACATTGAACCCCTACGATCTGTTCGACGTGCGTTCGCTGCTGAGCGAGGAAGAACGTGCGGTACAGGATTCCGTTGCCCGTTTCACCGACGAACGCGTGTTGCCGATCATCGGCGACTGCTTTGACCAAGGCCGCTTCCCGACCGAGCTGATCCCCGAGATCGCCGACATGGGCCTGCTCGGCTGCTCGTTGCCGGAGCAGTACGGCGGCGCCGGTTTGAACGGCGTCAGCTACGGCCTGATCTGCCAGGAACTGGAGCGCGGTGATTCCGGCATCCGCAGCTTTGTCTCGGTGCAGAGCTCGCTGTGCATGTACCCCATTTATGCCTACGGTTCGGAAGAGCAGCGCATGCGCTGGCTGCCGGACATGGCACGCGGAAAAGTGATCGGCTGCTTTGGTCTGACCGAAGCGCACGGTGGCTCCGACCCGGCCGCCATGAAGACCCGCGCCGTGAAGGATGGCGGCGACTGGGTGATCAACGGTTCCAAGATGTGGATCACCAACGGCTCGGTGGCCGATATCGCCATTGTGTGGGCCAACACCGATGAAGGCGTGCAGGGCTTTGTCATCGAGAAGGGCACGCCCGGTTTCACCGCCCAGGAAATCAAGCACAAGATGAGCCTGCGTGCGTCGGTGACCGGCGCGCTGTTCTTCGACAACGTGCGCGTGCCCGATGCCAACCGCCTGCCCAACGTCAAGGGTTTGAAGGGCCCGTTGGGCTGCCTCACCCAGGCCCGCTACGGCATCACCTGGGGCCCGATCGGCGCCGCGATTGCCTGCCTGGACGAAGTGTTGGCCTATACCAAGGAGCGCATCCTGTTCGGCCGCCCGGTCGCTGCCACGCAGAGTGCGCAGATCAAGATGGCCGACATGGCACGCCGCATCACCGCCGGCCAATTGCTGGTGCTGCAGCTGGGCCGTCTGAAGGACGCCGGTGTGATGCAGCCGCAGCAGGTCAGCTTGGCCAAGTGGAACAACTGCCGCTTGGCCATCGACATCGCCCGTGAGTGCCGTGACCTGCTCGGCGGCGCCGGCATCACCACCGAGCATGGCGCCATCCGCCATGCGTTGAACCTGGAATCGGTCATCACCTATGAAGGCACCGAGACCGTTCACCAGTTGGTGATCGGCCGCGAGCTGACCGGCATCAACGCGTTCTGATTGATGGACGGCATGCATCCCACCATGCAGGCCGTCTGCCTGCGGCAGATCCCCCAAGGGATGCCGCAGGCGCAGGATTTTGAACTGCAGCAACAGCCATTGCCTGAAGTGGGCGATGGCCAGTTGCGGATGCAGGTGCAATGGTTGTCGCTGGATCCCTTCCTGCGCGCGCAGTTGGGTGGCCGTTATGCGGTGCCCTGTCCGCCGCTGGGCAGCATCGTGCCGGGCTACGGCATCGGCACCGTGCTGGAAGACCGCAGCGGGCGTTTTGCGGTAGGTGAGGTGGTCAGCGGCATGACCGGCTGGGCCGAACAGGCGGTGGTGGATGCACATGTTGTGTCGCCGGTGGATGCAACGCTGGCACCCATCAGTACGGCAGTCGGTGTGCTGGGCATTCCCGGCCTCACCGCGTGGGCCGGGGTGCGCCATATTCTTCAACCCAAAGCGGGTCAGACGATTCTTGTTTCCACTGCAGCCGGCGCGGTGGGCAGCGTGGTCGGGCAGTTGTGCAAGGCGGCGGGATGTCGTGTGGTGGGCATCGCCGGTAGTGCGGAGAAGTGCGCCATCGTCACTGACGAGTTCGGCTTCGATGCCTGTGTGAGCTACCGCGATGCGGACTTCACACAACAGCTGCGTGCTGCCTGTCCGGACGGCATCGACGGCTACTTCGACAACGTCGGCGGCAGCGTGCTGGAAGCGGCGTTGTCACTGCTGCGCCTGCATGCCCGCGTGGTGTTGTGTGGCCTGAGCGATCAGTACAACCGCTCCGAGCGTCCGGCCGGCCCCAATCTTGGCCCGGTCATCGGCGCACGCGCGCACCTGCAGGGGCTGGTGGTGTACGACCATCTGGCCGAGTTCAGCCAGTGCCGCAGTGAGCTGGCAGCAATGATCGCCAACGGCACGTTGCGCTACCGCGAACACATCCATGACGGTCTGGGCAGTGCGCCGGCCGCGTTCATCGGCCTGCTCAACGGACACAACCTGGGCAAGGCGCTGGTACGGCTTTAAGGGACAGGCATGACTTCCATCCAACGTCGCTTCGTGTCCGTCAATGGGCGCCAGGTGCACTACCGCATTGCCGGAAACGGCCCCGCGTTGCTGCTGATCCACCAGTCACCGCAGAACTCGCGGATGTGGCTGGGCATGATGCAGCGTTTTGCCGACCGCTATACCGTGATTGCGCCGGACACACCGGGCTTCGGTTACTCCGACGCATTGCCCGGCAACCCGATGACGATCGCCGAGTTTGGTGAGGCCACGCTGGCCTTCACCCAGGCCATCAACCTGCAGCGGTTTGCGGTGTTCGGCATGCACACCGGCGGTTTGATCGCCACGTGGTTGGCATGGGCCAACCCACAGCACGTGGCGGCCTTGGTGGTGGACGGCTATGCCGCGTTCACCCCGGACGAAAGCGCGTTGTATGGCGATGCGTACCTGCCGCCGTTCGTGCCGCATTGGGACGGCTCGCATCTGCGCTGGCTGTGGTCGCGCATGCGCGAGCAGAAGTATTACTTCCCGTGGTACGACGGCCGTGCTGCCGCTGCCATGTGCATCGCCCCGCAGACCACGCAAAGCAGCCACGACACCGTGATGGATGTGCTGGATGTCGGCGATGCGTATCGCGCCGGCTACGCCGCTGCATTCCGGCATAACGATCATCATTGGGTGAACCAACTGCAGATGCCGTCGTGGCTGGTGTTCCGCCACGGTGATCCGCTGCTGGCGCACATGCCGCGCCTGTCAGATCTTCCGGCGCATGTGCAGCGGGTGGAAGAGCCCGATGGCATCGCCGCCATGCACGCAAAAATGGATGGCTGGTTGGCACAGGCACTCGCTGCGGAGCCTGCCTTCAGCGCACCGCCATCGGTCGCCGTGCAGGGCAATGGCTGGCAGCGCCGCATTGTTTCTTCCGTTGCCGGCGACGTGGCGGTATGGGAATGCGCCGGTGAGGGCCCTTTGCAACTGGTGCTGCACGCGCCGGGTACGCGCCCGTTCTCACCAGCACAACGCGGTGGTGCGCGGAGGGCGTGCCTGCTGCTTGATCTGCCTGGCCACGGTGCGTCCTGTGAAACGGTCAGCGAGCTGACGGCTGCCGTCATTGTTGATGCCGTGCTCAGCGCGCTGCGCGATGGCGAGACGCAACAGCCGCTGCTGCTGGAAGCGCATGGCGCCGCCGCCGGCTACGTGCCAGCCTTGGTTGAGGCACTGGGCGCGCACGTAACAGGCGTACGTCTGCATGCGCCATGGTTGCTGGAAAGCGGCGAGCAGAAGCTGCTGCTGGAAAACCTGCCGGTCACCGCCATCAACCGCGCGGGCGGGCATCTGTGCGATGCCTGGCAATGGGAACGCGAGCGGCATCTGTTGTGGCCGTGGATGCGGCCCAGTGCCGATGCACGTCGGCGCGTCGATGCGCCTGCGCCCGCTGACATACATGCCAACGTGGTCGAGCTTCTGCGGCTTGGTCCGCGTCTGCATGCGCTGCTGCGTGATGCCACCGCGCCCGGTCTTGTCGAGCGCCTGCGCAGCCTGCCGGTGCCGCTGCAGGTAATCGCCGATCCCGAATCTGATTTCCAGGGGCGCGCAGCCGCCCTGTCCGCCTGATACCGAAGGACCCCCATGAGTCACGACAACGCCAACGCACACGATGTCATCACCCGCCTGCAGGCCAGCTGGGGCGAGGGCGTCATCACCGCTGCCAACGAGCTGGAATACTTCGCCACCGACGTCTATTCGCAGGGCCAGCCGCTGTTGGCGGTGTTGCGCCCGCGCAGCGCGCAGCAACTGGCCGATGCGGTCAAACAACTCACCGATGCCGGTGTGGCGGTGGTGCCGCGTGGCGGTGGCATGAGCTACACCGGCGGCTACATCGCAACGCAGCGCCCCAGCGTGCTGGTGGACACCGGTGGGCTCGACCGTATTGTCGAGATCAATGTGGAAGATGCGTATGTCGTCGTTGAAGCCGGCGTCACCTGGCGCGCGTTGAAAGACGCGCTGGATGAAAAAGGCGTGCGCACGCCGTATTTCGGGCCGATGTCCGGCTCGCACGCCACCGTGGGCGGTGGCATGTCACAGGGGGCGGTGTTCCACGGCAGTGCCCGGTATGGCTGCTCGGCCGATGTGGTACTTGGCCTTCAGGTGGTCACCGCCAATGGTGACATCCTCAGCACCGGCTCGGCGGCTGCGGCCAACACCGCGCCGTTTTTCCGCTGGTACGGCCCGGACCTGACCGGCCTGTTCCTGGGTGATTGCGGCCTGCTCGGCATCAAAACACGCATCGTGCTCAAGCTGATCCCCAAACACGCGCACATCGACTATCTGTCCTGGCAGTTTCCTACGGCTGACGGTTTGTTCGATGCGCTTGGTGTATTGGCGCGCAATGGACTGGCGAGTGAAACCGCAGCGTTTGATCCGGCGTTGACCGGCATCCGCATGCGTCGCGCCAGCCTGTCCAGCGACGTCAAGGCGCTCACCAACGTCATAAAAAAGGGCGGGCTGATCTCCGGCCTGAAGTTGGCGGTGAAAGGCCGTGACATCGTTGATCAGCAGCAGTTCTCGCTGCACATCACGGTGGAGGGCGACAGTGCCGCCGAAGTGGCCGACCGCGTTGCCCGTGCGCGCAAGGGGGTGGAAGGGTTCGGCCAGAGTGTGGAGCCCTCCATTCCCAAAATGATGGCGGCCAACCCGTTCGCCGCGTGGAATTCCATGCTCGGCCCACAGGGTGAACGCTGGGCGCCGGTGCATGCCATCGTCCCGCATTCCAAAGCGGTGGCCGTGTTCAACGCATTGCAGGCGTTGTTCGCACACGAACAGAAAAACATGGAAGCGCATGGCATGTTCATCGGCACCTTGATTTCCAGTGTCGGGGCACAGGCAGCACTGATCGAGCCGTGCATCTATTGGCCAGATAGCCACAATGCTTTCCACCTGCGCACCGTGGATGCCGACCACCGCGAGCGCATCGGCTGCCCGGGTGAAAACCTCAATGCGCGTGCCGCTGCCGACACACTCAAGCGGCAGATCGCCGATGTCATGCGTGCCAATGGCGCGGTCAACCTGCAGCTGGGCAAGTTCTACGATTACCGCGCGGGTCGCGACCCGGCCGCATTGGCGGTGCTGGACGCGGTCAAGGCCCAGCTTGATCCCAAGGGACTGATGAACCCGGGCGTTCTGAGCCGCTGAGCCGCTTAGCGCTTGACCGCCAACGGCGAGTACCCCTTCCAGTGCCCGCATGCGGGCCGGAAGGGCTGCGGGACTGAACGAAGTCACAGTGGCGCTTCGTTCTGCCGTCAGCGTGCTGTTCAAGCCCATAAATCCTGCGCAGCGCAGCCGGGCAAGCCCCGGCCGTTCGCATGTGCCTGCGTGTTTACGGCGCCTTGCCGCCCTGGATGAACGCGCAGCCGGCACCCACAATCGTCGGTGGCCTGTTTTCCATCCGTACCATCGGCAACAATATGCGCCCCTGATCCACTCCTATCGGGTCACGTTCGACGTCATTCGAGCGCTTACCCCTTCCACACCGAGAGACTGTGAAGACACCTCAGCAACTACAGGCACTGATCGACGACGGCGTCATCGAAGAAGTGTTGCGCCCGCTCAAAAGCGGCAAGGAAGCAGCGGTTTACGTGGTCCGCAGCGGCGGCGAGGTGCGGTGTGCCAAGGTCTACAAGGACATGGCCCAGCGCAGCTTCCAGCAGCGCGTGCAGTACCAGGAAGGCCGCAAAGTCCGTGGCAGCCGCGAAGCGCGCGCCATCGGCAAGGCCAGCAAATACGGCCGCAAGCAGCAGGAAACGGCCTGGAAGAACACCGAGGTGGACGCGCTGTACCAGCTGCGCGAAGCCGGCGTGCGGGTGCCCGAGCCGTTCGGTTACTTCCACGGCGTGCTGGTGATGGAGCTGGTCACCGATGCAGAGGGCTTCAGCGCCGCACGTCTGGGCGAAGTGGAGCTCACCGACGAGCAGGCCCGCGAGTTCCATGCGGTGCTGGTGCAGCAGGTCAAGCTGATGCTGTGCTGCGGGCTCATTCACGGCGATCTGTCGGCCTACAACGTGCTGGTCGGCCCCGATGGCCCGGTGGTCATCGACTTCCCGCAGGTGGTCAGCGCCGCCGGAAACAACAGCGCACGCACCATGCTGCTGCGCGACGTCAACAACCTCACCGCCAACCTCGGCCGCTGGGCGCCCGAGCTGCTGGAGACCTGGTACGGCGAGGAAATGTGGGAGTTGTTCCAGGCCGGTGAGCTGCAACCGGACACCAGATTGACCGGCGAGTTCACCCCGGACGAAAGCGCCATCGACCTGGACAGCGTGCGCCACGCCATCAACGATGCACGCGAAGAAGCGCTCATCCGCCAGCAGGGCCGCGAAGCCGCAGCCGAGGAAGAGGGCTACTGATCAACCGTGCCGTAAAGCCCCGGTAGCGCAGTGCGCCCGGGGCGGTGTGGTGGCGGTGATGAAGATTTTTTGACTCACCTTGCCACCACCGCTGCGTGTTGCGCGATGGTGCGTATGGTCAGTCCAGGCGTGGTTCCACCACCACCGCTGTGCCATAACACAGCACCTCGGTCAGCCCGGTCATCAACTCGGTAGCGTCGTAACGGACCGCGATGATTGCGTTGGCACCCAGTTGCCGCGCGTGGGTCGCCATGTCGCGATAGGTTTCATCGCGGGCCTGTTCGCACAGTTCGGTATAGATGGTGATGTTGCCGCCGAAGAGCGCGAGCGCACGGTGATGCCGCGTATCAGCCCAAGATTGCGCACCACCCGGTAACCGGCCAGTTCCGGCGCGGTGGTGACCATGGCGCCATTCTCCGCGCTCAAGCCTAGCCGCGTACACGCGGAAGGAATGAGATATCCATGTGATAGCGCGAGGGCTTGTTGGGATCCACATAGACCGGAATCTTCGGCTCTTTCAAAAATTGGCTTGGGTCAAACCAGAGATTGGCGCTTTTGAAAATGAAGAGCTCGTTGTTTGCCACGTCATGCCATTGAGCGACGATGCGGAACGGATGGACGCCGTTGACGTTGAGCGCCCCATTGATCTCAACTTCCTGAAAATCTGCCTGGATCAGCTGGCCGTTCTGGCGCAATGACGTTGCTTTCTTGGCGCTCCACCATTCGTAGCCGATGATTCCCGCGCCAGTACAGAAGAAGGGCACGCCAATAATTGCAAGGACAAGCGCACCGACGCCGTTCGCCGCGATAGCGCCGGCCAGCAAACCGACGCCGATGACCAGAAAAATCCATTTAAACAGGGTGAAGACAAGGTTGTTCATGGTGATGAGATATGCCGTGCCCAATGCCGCATGCATCGCGAAGACGTTGCGGCTTGATGGGCTGATTGGATGAATAGACCGGCCAATTTTCCATTTGGCGGGTAAGGACGCATGTGCTGCGCAGTGAGCGGCGATGATGCCACGGCGTTTGGTGTTCAAAGGCCTTCGTGGCGACCGCGTTGCACCAAATCACTGAAGTCGTCAGCAGTGATTGCGCGGTGCCAATAGTGCTGGGCGCGCATGACTTCTTGTGAGGGTGATGAGCGCGGAAACTGCAATCAATAGAAGAGGCGCACTCACCCCACTTCGCGTACCTTCGCCAACGCCGCTGCATTCCGCAGCGCCTGCAGAAACCTTGCCAAGGGTGCGCTCTGCGGCTCTCCATCGCGTGTGTAAACCATCACCGGCCGTTGCCAGCTGAAGCCGGGGGCATCCAACTTCACCCATTGCCCGCTCAGTAGTTCGGTATGTGCCAGGCGGCTCGGTAACAGCGTGAGGTAGCCGCCATCGCGGATCATCGCGCGCAGGAATTCCGGTGAGCCGCTTTCCATCGTGTTGAGCGGCGGCTCCAGTCCTGCTTCGTGGAAGCGTTGGCGGAAGGCGCCTTCCACCGCGCCCAGCCGACGGCCGAATATCCAGGCATGCGTCAGCAGCTGTGCCGGGGTGATATCGCGCTGCCGGGCGAGGGGATGACGCACGCTGGCCAGCACGCGGTACTCGTCGTGCATCAACGCCTCGCTGTGGATGCGCGGGTCCGGGTCGCCATCGCCAAAGGTATGCAGGGTGACCACGGCGTCCAGTTCGCGGGCGAGCAGGTTGGGCAGCAGTTCGGGCAGGATGCCGCCGCTGACGTGGATGCCGATCCTGGGCCAGTGCCGGCGCAGCGCCAACACGGCGGGGGCCACCAGTGAGCCGGCGGTGCTGGGCCCGGTGCCGATGCGGACCTGGCCTTCGGCACCGGTCTGCAGTTCCTGCAGGCGGTCCTCGAAGCGACGCACGGCGTCATGAGCGGGCTGGGCGTGTTCAATCAGCAGGCGGCCGACATCGGTAAGCCGTGCCTCGCGGCTGCCGCGTTCAAACAGGCGCGCGCCCAGCTGTTGTTCCAGCGCCTGGATGCCCTTGCTCAAGGCCTGTTGGGTGCGGCCGGTGGCGGCGGCAGCGCGGGTGAAGCTGCCGTGTTCGGCCACGGACAGGAAGTAACGGAGTTGGCGGAGATCCATGGCAATACGCTGCTACAACCAATGGTTGTGGAGAGTACGCGAATTGGTTGGCGGTTGGCGGGGCTGGCGCCGGATAGTCGGGTCATCACAATTCCCGGGAGGGGAGCCATGGCCAGCCGCAACGCCGTCAAACAGTGGGACCAGCACTACGACCTTGTCATCGCCGGTTTCGGGCTGGCCGCAATGTGTGCCGCCATCGAGGCGCACGACCTGGACCCGAACCTGTCCATTCTTATTCTGGAAAAGGCCGACGAAGCCGAAACCGGTGGCAACAGCCGCGTGGCAGGGCAGTCGCTGCTCATCACCAAAAACGCCAAGGTGCTGGCCGAATACCAGCGCAAGATGAGCACGGCCAACCCCATTCCGGAGGACATGCTGGTGCCGTGGTCCGAGGCGATGGAGGCGCTGGAGCCGTGGATACAGGAACGTGCGGCGCAGGCCGGTGCGCAGTTCATACACGGCACCGGTTTCTCCGAGCGCGATGCGGTGCTGGAATTCCCCGAGTTCGGCGCGCGTGAAGCGGTGCATTGCACGGCCACCATCCTGCCGATTCCATCGGGTGTGTATTTGGCCTTCCGCGAGAACATCCGACTACGCCCGCGCATCCAGATTGCCTTTGAATCGCCGATCAAAGACCTGGTGCAGGACCCGGACACGCTGGAAGTGTTTGGCGTCATTGCCGAGCGCAACGGCCAGCGCATTGCCATCCGCGCCAACAAAGGCGTGGTGATGGCGACCGGCGGCTTCGAGGCCAACCTGGACATGCAGCGCAATTACTTCGGCCTGGCCAACCCCGCGCCATTGGGTACACCGCACAACACCGGCGACGGCATCAAGATTCTGCAGAAGGCCGGCGCCGATCTGTGGCATATGCGCAACCAAGGGCAGTCGGGCGGTATCTGGCCGGGTTTCAAGCCGGAGGGCTTCGTCAACGGCTTCCTGCGCAACTTCTTCTGGCAGAGCTTCAGTTGGATTGAGGTGGACGCCAATACCGAGCGTTTCTACAACGAAACCGCCGAGTTGCAGCTCACCCATTACAAAGAAAAAAAGCACGGTCACTGGGTGGATACACCGCACTATCGCGCGCAGCCGGTGCACATGATTTTTGACGCCATCACCTGCCAATACAACAAGCTGGTGGTGGAAGTGATGAGCTGGAATCCGGTGGTGCGCGGCTATAAGTGGTCCGACGACAATTCGGCGGAGGTGGAGAAGGGCTGGATACAGAAAGCCGACACGCTCGAAGAACTGGCGGTGAAGATCAACCGCGACCCGGCCAAGCTGCGCGCGGAAGTCGAACGCTACAACGCCGCTTGTGCCAACAAGCAGGACGCGGATTTCGGCCGCAACCCGGACACGTTGTTCCCCATTGCGCAGGCACCGTTTTACGGCATGCGCGTGGACCCGGTGATCGTCTGCACCGGCGGTGGCGCACGCCGCAACATCAAATCCGAAGTGCTGGACCATGACGGCCAGCCGATTCAGCGCCTGTACGAAGCCGGCGAAATGGGTTCGATGTTTTCGGACCTGTACCAGAACGGTTCGTACCTGACCGAAGCCATGATTTCCGGCCGTGCGGCGGGCCGTGAAATCACCGGCCTGGCGAACTGGGAGGATGGGGCATGAAGGTCGCAACCCCGGCGATGAAACTCGACGTGCGCATCAACGGCGTCAAGGCCGAAGACGGCCTGCTGGTGATGGAAGGCGTGGCCGGCATGTTGCCGTGCAGGACCAGCCTGACACCCACCGAGTTCCGCCAGATGATGAAGTTGGCGTTGCGGCCGAGTGTATTGGCGCTGTTGTTCAGGAAGTAGAGAGCCAATAAGCCTTGCTCTGAAGCTTTTGATTCAAAGCTTTTGATTGGAAGCTGTTGATTCAAAGCCCCTCTCCCGCACCGCGGGAGAGGGGTTGGGGTGAGGGCGCTTTCGACTTTCGGCCACCTTCACCCAAGAACGGCCTACAGCGCCGTTCGCGGGAGAAGGGAAGAAGCAAAAGCCCAACGCAAAAACCCAAAAATCAAACCAACCCGCCCCAATCACCGATGGCTGCGTGACAGCACCATCGAGTAGGCGAACTTGCCCGGCGGGTGCAGGCTGATTGCCGTCAGCAGCAGGCGGCCGTTCGCATCGCGATAACGGCGCAGCACGCGCATCGCCGGTTCGGTCTTTTTGATGTCCAGCAACTTGGCATCGGCGGTATCGAACGAGGCCGCGTCAAACACCTGTTCCACGCGCGACAGTTTTGAAGGATCAAGAAATTTGGCTATCGCACGTGCGGCGCCGGCGACGTCCAGCAGTTTGTCGGCCGGCACGCCGCTGCGTACTGGCACCAGCATTTCGGTGACGGCGATCGGTTCGCGGGTCTGTTCTTCGAGACGCAGGCAATGCAGGCGCAGGTACTCCTTGCCCTCCTGGATCTCCAGGCGCTGCGCCATTACCGCGTCGGCAATGTGTCGATCCGCGTCCAGCACTTTCAAGCGGGTGGTGTTGCCGTACTGCATCAGCAGGTCGACGGTGTCGATCTCGTGTTCATACCGCATGGCTGCGCTCTGTGCGATCACCCGGGTACCGGCACCGGGCCGGCGCTGTACCAGCCCAGCGCTGATCAACTGCGACAGCGCCGCACGCGCGGTGTGGCGGCTGACACTGAAGCGCTCGCACAGCTCCAGCTCGGTGGGCAGCAGGGTGCCCACCGCGTATTCGCCTTTTTCGATTGCCGTCTGCAACAGATCGCCAAGTTCGGCATAACGGGGCTTGCTGCGTCGCGTACCAGTCATATGTACTGATCCTTGTTCAAAGTCTGAGCGAAAGTTCCTGCCAGCTGCATTGCAGGGCTTCGCGGTGTTCGGGAGCGGCAATGGCGATCAGGGCACGGGCCCTGGCGTGGACATCCAGGTGGCGCAGGTCTGCGACACCGTATTCGCTGACGATGCAGTCCGCTTCCACGCGCGCCAGGCTCACTGGCCCCGCGGGAAGCATCGGCACAATCCTGCTTTCACCCTTGGGAGTGCTGGCAGGGAGTGCAATGATGCCGCGACCACCTACCGATTGGCGAGCGCCTTGCAGGAAATCGGGCAGGCCACCAACACCACTCAGTTGGCGTCCAGACAGGAACTCACCGTTTACCTGCCCCAGCAGATCCACCGACAGCGCGCTGTTGATGGCGGTCAAACGGGGGATGGCAGCAAGCACTGCATGGTCATGCGTATGGCCCACCTCGCGGAACGTGATGTTGCGTGGGGCCATGTCATACAGCGCGGCTGTGCCCAGGGCGACGCCGGCCACCACCGCGTCCGGTGCCGGGGACAATGCGCCCGAATCGAGCAGGCCCAGCAGTCCGTCCGAGACCATGCCGCTGTGGATGCGCAGGTTGCGGCGGCCGCGCAGCGCGCGCAGTACAGCCGATTGCAGGCGACCCAGGCCCAGCTGCAGGGTGGCGCCGTCTTCCACCAGCGTGGCGACCTGTGCGGCGACCGCATCCATGGCGGGATCGGCCGGCGGGTCGGGGATTTCCAGCAGTGGCATGTCCTGCTCGATGGCGGCGGTGATGCGCGACAACGGGATGGACGGGCCACGCGTGCGCGGCATGCGCGGATTGATATGCGCCAGGATGCGGGTGGCGTGCGGCCATGTAGCAGGGGTGAAGTCGCAGGCCAGGCCCAGCGAGCAGTTGCCATCGTCATCCGGCGGCGCCACCTGCACCAGCACCGTGTCAAAGCGCGCAATGTCGCGCAGCCAGCGCCAGCTGGCGGTGTAGGTCATCGGCAGATAGTCCACGCGGCCATCCAGCCACGAGGCGCGCAGGTCACCACTGAGAAAGATGCTGCGCTGACGCGCCTGCGGGTGCAGCCCGGCGAAGTCGAACGTGTTGACCGTGGGGATATGGACGCCGGTGAAGCGCAGCCCCGCGCAACGCTGCGGCTGCGCGCGCAACCACGATTCAAACAACAGCGAGTGGCCGGCGCAGCCCGGTGCGAAGATTTCGCGGCCCTGCTCAAGGTGGTCGAAGAAGGTGTCAGCATCCAGCGGTCGGGGCATGGGGAATGATTGCGGAGTGTGGAAACACGATCATATGATATGTCCGGACAAAGTCGGTTATGCTCTTTTCACCACAGCATTTCTTTCTTGCCGTTTCCATCTGCAACGAGCCCTTGCCACGCGATGATCCAGCCCGCCGCCAGCCTCACCGAACAGCTTGCCCAGCGCCTGCAACGGCCGGTGGATGCCGCCGCGCGGCAGCGAGCGGCGTTGTTGCTGGTGGATTGGCTGGGCTGCGCCTTGGCCGCATTGCGCTACCCGTTGGCCACCCAGTTACGCGGTGTGGTGCAGGCGCAATCGACCGGGCCTGCGATCGCGCTGGGCGCAGGCAATCGCAGTGTTGCCGATGCCTTGTTGCTCAACGGCGCGCTGGGCAATGTGTTGGAGATGGACGATGTGCATCGCGGTGCCATCCTGCATCCGGGGCCCGTGGTGATCCCTGTGGCGCTGGCTGCCGCACAGGCCGAGCGCGCGGATGCCACGGCACTGCTGGACGCGGTGGTGCGCGGTTACGAAGCCACCATCCGCGTGGGCCGTGCGCTGGGCAAGGGGCATTACCGCTATTGGCATCCCACTTCCACCGCCGGCGCGTTTGGTGCGGCGGCAGCGGCGGCATCGGTACTGGGCTTGCCTACCGAGGCGCTGGCCGATGCCTTGGGCAATGCCGGCAGCCGCACGGGAGGCTTGTGGCAGATGCGGCATGAGCCGGTGCCGACAAAATCACTGCACAACGCGGAAGCCGCACGCAGTGGCTGGCTGGCCGCACAATTGGCGCTGGCGGGCATGCGTGGGCCGCGCAGGATACTGGAAGGCGAACAGGGTTTGTTTGCCGCCACCGCGCCGGATGCCATGCCGGAACAGGTGATTGCCGATGAACCCGACTGGTTGATCCACAGCACCAGCCTCAAACCGTGGCCTGCCTGTCGCCACGCGCACCCGGCCATCGACGCATTGCGCGAGGTGCTGGTGGGGCTGGACGATGGTGATATCGCGCAGATCAGCCGCGTTGAAGTGCGCACATATGCTGAAGCCCTGCGCTTCTGCGACCGCCCGCAGCCACGCACCGAGCTGGAAGCCAAATTCAGCCTGCAGCACGCATTGGCGTCCGTTCTGGCTCACGGCCGCCCGCAGCTGGCGCATTACACCGCCGAAAGCTGCAGCGATGGCGACGTGCTGCGCTGGCGTGATCGGATTGAACTGGCAGAAGACGCAGCCTGCAGCGAACGCTTCCCGGCGCATTACGGCGCAACGGTTGTGGTGCACCTGACAGACGGGCGTGTACGGCAAAGCGTACGCATGGATGCCTGGGGCGACCCCGAATGCCCGATGTCGGCCGATGAAGTGGTCGCCAAAGCCATGGCGTTGGCGCAATGGGGTGGCGTATCGGCGGGGCTGGCGCAATCCCTCTTTGGGCAGGTGCGTGCGCTGGCCGATGGCGGCAGTCTGGATGCCCTTGATGCAATGCTGATGCGGGTAGCCTGATGTCATTGACCGACGCCCTGTTGCAACACGCAAACACGTTGCGCTTCGAGGACCTTTCGGCAGAGGCCATCGCGGCCACCCGCGTATTCGTGATGGATTCGGCTGCCGTCGGCATCTCCGGCTCCGGGCCGCAGGTGCCGCTTACCCAGGTGGTACGCCGCACTGTCGCCGGTTATGGCGCGGGTAACGAGGCGCGCGCATGGGTGACCGGTGAGGCCCTGCCTGCCGCCAGTGCTGCAATGGTCAACGGCTACCAGATTCACAGCCAGGAATTTGATTGCGTACACATGCCGGCGGTGGTGCATCCCTTCGCGGTGATTCAGTCCGCACTGTTTGCCGCTGCCGAGCAACGGGCAAATGTGGATGGTGTACCGGTGAACGGCAAGGCGCTGATCACCGCGCTGAACGTGGCGGTGGATGTCGCCACCTTGATCGGCATCAGCGGGCGGTCGTCTATGCGTTTCTTCCGCCCGTCCATGTGCGGTGCGCTGGGTGCGGCAGCGGGCATCGCGCATCTGCATGGCGCCGATGAAGAACTGCTGCGCCGCGCCCTGGGCCTCACTTACAGCCATCTATCCGGCACGATGCAGGCCCATGTGGAGGGCTCGCCGACACTTGCCCTGCAGGTTGCGTTGAATGCGCGCGCTGCGGTGAGCTGTTGGGAACTGGCACGCAATGGGTTTCCGGCGCCGCGGCATGTGCTGGAAGGACCGTTCGGCTATCTGCCCCTGATGGAAGGTGAGTTTGATACCGGCCCGTCACTGCAGAAACTGGCGGCGCGCGAAGCACAGATACTCAACGTCAGCCATAAGGTGTTCCCGACCGGCGGCGCCGCTCATGCCGCGCAGGACATGCTGATGGAACTGCGTGAGCAGCACGCTCTGAATCTGGAAAACGTTGCAGGCATCGAGCTGCGGGCGCCGCCGCTGGTGCGCCGCCTGGTAGGCCGTGCCCATCAATGCGGCATGGAAACCAGCTACGCGCGGCTCTGCCTGCCGTATCTGCTGGGCACCGTGCTGCGTGATGGCAAGGTGGGCTTGTCTGCCTATGCACCGGGCAATCTCGCCGATACGCGTCTGGCCGCATTCGCGCCGCACGTGACGCTGGTGCCCAACGGGTGTGATGACCCCAACGCGCTGGTGCCGCAGTCGATGCAGGTCACTCTGCGCGATGGGCGCGTACTGCATAACCATCGTGATGCCGCCATCGGCTCGCCACAGCGGCCGTTGTCGCGTGCGCAACAGCTGGAAAAAATCCACCACTGCCTTGACCACGCCGCGCGCCCGTTTGATGCCGGCCACCGTGATGCCCTGATCTCCCACTTCGACCAGCTGCAGGACATCGACGATGTCCGCCGCTTGGTTGACCTGCTGATTGTCGAGACCCCATGACCTACGCCACCTATTTCGAGTCGTTCGATGTCAACGAGCTGCTCAAGCAGTTCCCGCTGGACCAGGCCTTCACCGACAAGTTCAAGGCCATCAGCCGCGAGCAGCTGCGTGCCGAGCAGAACGTGATGTTCCTGCGCTGTGTGGCACGTGCCTGGCAGATTCCGTTCTATCAGCGCTTGTGGGGCAATGCCGGCATTACCCCGGCTGATATCCAGAGCTTGGATGACATCACCAAGCTGCCGGTATTCGGCAAGCACGAAATCATGGCGTCGGTGGAGGCCAACCCGCCGCTGGGTGATTTCCACGGTTGGCAGGACGGCACCGAGGCGGGTAACAAACCGCTGGTGTTCCACACTACCTCCGGCACCACCGGGCGCCCGCAGCCGCTGGTGTTTTCGCCGCATTCGCGCGAGGTGCAGAGCCTGTTGCTGGCGCGGCTGTACCGTTGGCAGGGCATGCAGCCCGGTGATGTGGTGCACTCGGTATACGGGCACGGCATGATCAACGGTGGTCATTACGTGCGTGAAGCGGTCACGCATTACACGCAGGCGCTGTTCTGCTCGGCCGGCACCGGCATCGAAATGCGCTCGGCGCAGCAGGTGCAGTTGATGAAGAACATGGGTGCCAACGTCATCGTCGGCTTTGCCGACTACATCAAAAAGCTGGCCGACGTCGCACGCGAAAACGGACTGGTGCCGGGCAAGGACATCCCGGTGCGGATGATCTGTGGCCACCTTGGCCGCGAGTCGCGCGAAACGCTGTCGGCGGCATGGGGCGGCGTTGAACTGTATGACTGGTACGGCGTGGGCGACACCGGCGCGATTGCCGGGCAGGGGCCGGACCAGGACGGTCTGTACCTGATGGAAGATGCGCAGTACGTGGAAGTGCTCGACGTGGACAGCGGTGCGCTGATGGCCGATGGCGAGACCGGCGACATGGTGGTCACCTGCCTGTACAAGGACGACATCTACCCGATCATCCGCTTCAACACGCACGATGTGACCCGCGTGCTGACCACGCCGTCGACATTGGGAATGAACCTGCGACGTATCGAAGGGTTCCTCGGCCGCAGTGACAACATGGTCAAGATCCGCGGCATCAACGTGTTCCCGCAGGCGATGGCGCCGGTGCTGGAAGAGCACCCCTCGTTCGCCGGTGAGTTCATCTGTGTGGCCAGCCGTGACGACGCCGGCCGTGATGATCTGGCCGTGCATGTCGAAACCCGAGGCGCGGTTGACGACGCCCAACTGGCCGCCGAGTTCGGCGCACTGCTGAGGCAGCGGTTGGGTGTTGAAATGAGTATCGTGCTGGCAGCGCCCGGTGCATTGGCAGCTTTGACCGGTATTGAAGTGCGGCAGAAGCCGGTGCGTCTGATCGACAAACGTTTTGCCTGAGGAATGCATGTGAGCAAGGCAGATGCACAACTGCTGTGCCAGGACATGACCACGCAGGCGGCGCTGCTTGCGGCCGGTGAACTGAGCAGCGTGGAACTGCTGCACCAGCAACTGGCCGCCATCCACGCCAGCCAGCCGGTGATCAACAGTTATCTGCATGTCGATGTGGAAGGTGCGTTGGCGGCAGCGGCGCAATCGGATGCGCGTCGCCGCAGGGGTCATGCCGGTGCGCTTGAAGGCCTGCCGGTTGCGATCAAAGACAACATCGACGTCGCCTGCATGGTTACCACCGCCGGCATGCAGACGCGTCGCAACAGCGCCGCAGCGGCGGAAGACAACCCGGCAGTCGCCGCATTGCGTGCTGCCGGTGCGGTGATTGTCGGCAAGCTCAACATGCATGAAGCAGCGATGGGCGCCGACAACGACAATCCTTTTTACGGTGCCTGCCACAATCCGCATCGCCCGGGCTATACGCCGGGCGGCTCCAGCGGTGGCAGCGGTGCGGCGGTGGCCGCTGGTCTGTGTTCTGCGGCGCTGGGTACCGACACCATGGGCTCGGTGCGCATCCCTGCCAGCTATTGTGGCGTGGTGGGGTTGAAGCCCAGTTGGGGGGCGATCAGCACGCGCGGCACGGTGGCCTTGTGTCGCCGGCTGGATCACATCGGCCCACTGACACGCTCGGCGCGCGACCTTGGCATGTTGCTGCAGGTGATGGCCGGCTTTGACGCAGACTGTGCACAGTCGCGTGCCCTCCATTTTCCGCCTGCCAGCAACGCCCCGCTGCGCATCGGTGTGATTGATTTTGCCGACGCCGTCGACATTGCGCCCGATGTGCAGTTGGCTTTTGAAGAGGGCCTGCGCGTGCTCGCTGGTTTGGGGCATCACCTGCAGCCCTTGCCATCACCGGCATTCGCGTCTGCGCGCGCGCGCCGTGCAGGCCTGTTGATGAGTGAAGCCGAGCTGCTGGTGGAGCATGCCGATGCCTGGGCCGGAGACCGCAACAGCTTCTCGCCGTTGCTGGTCAAGTTGATGTCCTGGGCCGAGGGCCGCAGCGCCGCCGAGCTGGCGGCGGCTTCGCAGCTGGCTGATCGCGGCCAGGTGCAGCTTCAGCAGTGGTTGGCGCAATGCGAGGTGCTGGCGATGCCGACCGCACCGCAGCGTGCATTTGCGTTCGGCACGCCTGCACCGGCCAGCCAGGCTGACCTCACCGCCTACGCCAACCTGGCAGGCAATCCGGCGTTGTCGGTGCCGTTGCCGGTGGCGGCGGCGGCGGGCGAACTGCCGGTTGGGATGCAGCTGGTCGGCAAGATCGGTGATGAGCTGACGTTGATCGCACTGGCTGATGCATTTCAGCAGGCCATCGCATGGCAACCTGTACGCCCTGACGCATGCGCTGCCTGGTGGCCGGAATGACATTGCTCGATGGTGTGCGTGTGCTTGATCTGTCACGCATCCTTGCCGGCCCGTGGGCGACACAGGTGCTGGCCGATTTCGGCGCGGACGTGATCAAGGTCGAGCGCCCCGGTGTTGGCGATGACACCCGCACCTGGGGGCCGCCGTATCTGCAGGACGCCGATGGCAAGGACACCACCGAGTCGGCCTATTACCTGTGCGCCAACCGTGGCAAACGCTCGGTCGCCATTGATTTCACCGCCGCAGCCGGGCAGCAGTTGATACAGCAGCTGCTTACGCGTTGCGACGTAGTGGTGGAGAACTACAAAGTCGGTGGGCTGAAGAAGTACGGGCTGGATTTTGCCAGCGTGCACGCCCTCAACCCCAAGCTGGTGTACTGCTCCATCACCGGCTACGGCCAGGACGGCCCGTACGCGCAACGTGCCGGCTACGACGCCGCCATCCAGGCCATTGGTGGGCTGATGAGCGTGACCGGCGAGCCGGACGGTTCACCCGGCGCGGTGCCGCAGAAGGTAGGCGTGGCCGCCACTGATCTGATGACCGGCATGTACGCGGCCACTGCCATTCTTGCCGCGCTCCGCCACGCAGAGCGCACCGGCGTGGGCCAGCATATTGATCTGTCGTTGCTGGACACGCAGGTGGCCTGGCTTGCCAACCAGGCATCCAATTACCTGGTGGGCGGCGTGGTGCCGACGCGGCAAGGCACGGCGCACCCCAACATCGTGCCGTATCAGGTGATGCCCGCTGCTGACGGCTACTTCATGCTTGCGGTCGGCAACGACGGCCAGTTCGCACGCTTGTGCGAGGTGATCGGCGAGCCGCAGTTGGCTGCCGATCCGCGTTATGCCACCAACAATGCCCGCGTCGCCCATCGTGCGGCGCTGGTGCCGTATCTGCAGCAGCGGCTGCGCATGCGGCCGGTGAATGAATGGTTGACGGCGCTGGAGCATGCGGTGGTGCCGGCCAACCCGGTCAACCGTATCGATCAGGTGTTTGATGATCCGCAAGTGCAGGCCCGTGGCTTGCGTATCGAGCTGCCGCATGGGGACGGCAGCAAGGTGGCGATGGTGCGTAATCCGCTGAAGTTCTCGGCAACACCGCTGCAGTACACGCAGGCCGCGCCCGTGTTGGGGCAGCACACCGCGCAGGTGTTGGGCGAGGTGCTGGCAGTGGATGACGCGCAGTTGCAGGCTCTGCAGGCGCAGGGCGTGATTGCCGGCTGAAGCGCCCGCCCACCACAGGCAAGCGCGTTGTGTCATGTCACCGGCAACAGCCCTGATGCAGTCGTTACGCGCCGCCGGGGAACCCATGCTGGCGCCAGGCTTCAAACACCACCACGGCGACCGAATTGGACAGGTTGAGGCTGCGGTTGTTGGGTTGCATTGGCAGCCGCAGGCGGCGTCCGTCAGGCAGTGCATCCAACAGATCCTGCGGCAGCCCGCGTGTTTCCGGGCCAAACAGGAAGGCGTCACCATCGGCGAAAGGCACGCTGTCGTAGCGCACGCTGCCACGGGTGCTCATCGCAAAAAGACGCTTGGGGGCAATGCGCGCCAACGCGGTATCCAGATCCGGGTGGACCTGCATCTGTGCGTACTCGTGGTAATCCAGGCCGGCGCGCTTGAGCTGCTTGTCACTGAGGTCAAAGCCCAAGGGCTCGATCAGGTGCAGCCGCGCGCCGGTATTGGCGCAGAGCCGGATCACGTTGCCCGTGTTGGGCGGGATCTCGGGCTGGTACAGCAGGACATCGAAAACGGGTGCAGGAGTCATCGGCGAAGTTTACGCCGGGCCGCTGCCGGCGGGCTTGGCTCAGCGCGAGATCAAGCCCTTGGCAGCCACGTTGCTGACCGCATCCGCAACCATTTCAGCGGCCAGTGCCTGCACCTGCTGCACGTCCGGGCGAACCGTGACGGCCGGCAGCGAGACCACCCAGTTGGCGACATTGGCGACCGGCGTGGCAGCAACCAGGCGGTTGGCGGCCTGCTCGGCCATCAGTTCAACGATCTGGCCGACGGTCGGGCGAACCTGCACGGCAGCCAAGGTCGTGATGGTGCTGGTGGCTTCATGGTTGGCCTGGGCCAGCTGATCGGCCGACGGGCGGACCTGCACGGTTTCCAGGGTGACGATGTCGGCAGCCTGCACGGACGAAGCAAAGCTGGTGCCGGCAACAAGGGCGATGGCGAGAGCGAGAGACTTGGCGTTCATGGCGGGACCTGTTTGGTGTGTGTGGGCGGTGGTGTGGTAGTAAGGTAGTACACCAAATATCGAAGCGCAAGATTTTTTTATGCTTTTCGATATTTATTCAGCATCCAGTCATGTTTGCTTGGGGTGAGCTGGCTGCACTCAGGAGTACGCAGGACGCGTGCCAAGTTCAAATTGCTGAAATATATGGGTTTTATCTTGGTGTGCAGTGTCCGCTGTCCGGACACCTGGCCGGTTGCGCCGGCGTACGCGGACACTTATCCGGGTATTTGAGGGACATGACGCATGGCGTATGCGGCCCAAGCCCATAGCCGGTTACGATCGGCGTTCACATTCATACCCAAGGAAAGTGGAATGAACGCAGCACCCCGTACCGCCCTTCTTACCCTGGCTCTCAGTGCTGCCCTTGGAGGCTTTGTCGGCATGCCGTTGGTGGCCGAAGCCAAGGCCAAGCCGGCTGCCAGCGCCGCTGTGGACATTCCCTATGAAGAGTTCACCTTGCCCAACGGCCTGCGCGTGGTGGTGCACACCGATCGCAAAGCGCCCATCGTTGCGGTGAACATCTGGTATCACGTCGGTGCCAAGGACGAGCAGGTCGGCCGCACCGGTTTTGCGCACCTGTTTGAACACCTGATGTTCCAGCGCAGCGAAAACCACGACGGCGAATTCTTTGAACCGTTCAAGCAGGTGGGCGCCACCGACCAGAACGGCACCACCAATACCGACCGCACCAACTACTTCCAGAACGTGCCGACCACCGCGTTGGACATGGCGCTGTGGATGGAATCCGACCGCATGGGTCACCTGGTGGGTGCCATCGACCAGGCGGCGTTGGACGAGCAGCGCGGCGTGGTGCAGAACGAAAAGCGCCAAGGCGAAAACCAGCCTTACGGCCAGGTGTGGGACAAGCTCACCCGCGCCATGTACCCGGCCAGCCACCCGTACCACCACGGCGTGATCGGCTCGATGAACGATCTCAATGCCGCCTCGCTGGACGACGTCAAAACCTGGTTCCGCACCTGGTACGGCCCCAACAACGCCGTGCTGGTGCTGGCCGGTGATATCGACGTGGCCACCGCTAAGGAAAAGGCCGCCAAGTTCTTCGGCGATATCCCGGCCGGCCCGACCATGGCGCAGCCGCAGGTCAATATTGCCCAGCGTCCGGCCACCACCCGCGAAGTGATGACCGACAAGGTGCCGCAGGCGCGCATCTACCGCGCGTGGAATGTGGCCCAGGTGGGCACCACCGATATCGACCAGCTGGAGTTGTTCTCCTACGTGCTGGGTGGCGCCAAGTCCTCGCGTCTGGACCAGCGCCTGCTGCACAACGACAAGTTGGTGGACAACATCAGCGCAATGACCGACGCCTCGCAGCTGGGCTCCAACTTCCTGGTCATGGCCACGGTGAAGCAGGGCGTGGACCCGGCCAAAGTGGAAGCGGCCATTGATGAAGAGATCAAGCGCCTGATCGCCGAGGGCCCCACTGTCGACGAGCTGGAGCGGGCCAAGGTGCAGTCGCGCGCGGGTTTTGTGCGTGGCATCGAGCGCATTGGTGGTTTCGGCGGCAAGGCCGATGCATTGGCGCAATGCGCCGTGTATGAAGGCAACCCGGGTTGCTTCCGCACCTCGCTGGCCAACATCGACGCGGCCACCGCTGCCGACGTGAAGGCCGCCGGTGCCAAGTGGCTGGGCGTGGGCGACCACACCCTGGTGGTCGAGCCGGGCGAGCGCGTCGCGCTGGAAGAGCTGCCCTCGGGCAAGCCGACGCCGTTCAACGTGCCGGCCGTGGATGCCAAGTACACCACGCTGCCGAGCCAGGTGGACCGCAGTGCCGGCGTGCCGCAGACCAAGACCTTCCCGGAACTGAAGTTCCCGCAGCTGCAGCGCGCCACGCTGAAGAACGGCACGCAGGTGGTGCTGGCCGAGCGCCACGATGTTCCGGTGGTGCAGTTCAGCTACGAATTTGCGGGCGGTTTCACTGCCGACCAGGGCCGCAAGCCTGGCACCGCCAACTTCACCATGGGCATGTTGGACGAAGGCGCAGGCCAGCTCGGCTCGCTTGCGTTGGCCGATGCGGTGGAAAGCCTGGGCGCCAGGCTGAGCGCAGGCGCCTCGTTGGATGGCTCCAGCGTGTACCTGTCGGCGTTGAAGGAGAACCTGGCGCCGTCACTGGCGCTGTATGCCGACGTGGTGCGCGCACCGCGCTTCGACCAGAGCGAGATCGACCGCATCCGCGCCACGTGGATTGCCGGCATCCAGCAGGAGAAGGTGCAGCCCAACGCGGTCGCCATGCGCGTGTTGCCGCCGCTGCTGTACGGCGCCGGCCATCCGTATGCCATCCCGTTCACCGGCAGTGGCGACGAAGCGGCCATCAAGTCGCTGACCCGCGATGACCTGGTGTCCTTCCACAAGGAATGGGTGCGCCCGGAAAACGCCACGCTGGTAGTGGTGGGCGACACCACGCTGAAGGAAATCGTGCCGCTGCTGGAGCAGAAGTTCGGTGACTGGAAGGGTGAGGGCGCCGCCCCGAGCGTGGCCGCACCGGCCAACGTTGCCCGTCCGCAGGGCGTGCGCGTTTACCTGATCGACCAGCCGGGCGCCGTGCAGGCCAACCTGTTTGCCGGTGAGGTGACACCGTCGACGATGGACCCGGGCACCACCCGTTTCGACATCGCCAACGGCGTGCTGGGCGGCGACTTCACCTCGCGTCTGAACATGAACCTGCGCGAGGACAAGCATTGGTCTTACGGTGCCGGCTCGATGGCAACCAACGCTCTCGGCCAGCGGCCGTGGATGGCCCGTGCCCCGGTGCAGATCGACAAGACCGCCGATGCGATCAAGGAAATGAACACCGAGATCACCCAGTTCGCCACCGGCCAGCGCCCGCCGACCGATGCCGAAGTCAGCCGCATCCGTAACATCCAGACGCTGAGTCTGCCTGGCGCCTATGAAACCGCTTCGGCGGTGATGAGTGCTGTGGGTGGCATCGTGCGTTACGGGCGCCCGGACGACTACGTGTTCAAGCGCAAGGCCGAGATCGAAGCGATGACCCCGGCGCAGGTTGCCGAGGCGGCCAAGACGTTGGATCCGTCCAAGCTGACCTGGGTGGTGGTGGGTGACCTCAAGCAGACCGAAGCGCCGATCCGCGCCTTGAATCTGGGCGAAGTCACCGTGATCGACGCCGACGGCAAGCCCGTCGCCGCCAAGGCCAAGTAAGCCAACAGCGGCCGCTGGCGCAATGCCGGCGGCTGCTGGCTGTATGGCAGCAAATGCTGCTTTGAAAGCCCCTCTCCCGCAAGCGGGAGAGGGGTTGGGGTGAGGGCAGCTTGCGAACCACCGGTTCGCTGCCCGTCGAACGCCCTTGCGCCAGCGCAAGAGCCGGGGTGCGGAGTAGAGGTTGGGGCGAGGACAGCTTTCAGCAGATACCCAAGCGGCAGCGCCGCAGAACCCACTCATCTGTCCTACAGTCAGCTCCCACGCCAAGCGCCAGCGCACTCCACCGCGCGCGCTGTGCAACCAAAAAGCCACCCCCACTGGCGCAGAACGCGTCAGGATCATCACGTGTTCATCCATTGACGGCACAATCCGTTCTGAACATCACAAGGAACTGTCCATGCGCGTATTGCTTCTCTCCGTCCTCATCGCCAGCACTGCGGCCTGTACCTGGGTGCCGATCGAGGCCGGTGGCAAAGCCGTGCGCGTGCTGCCGGCCGGCCCGGTTGCACCGGGTTGTGTGGCCAAGGGCGAGATCGTGGTGACCGTGAAAAACAAGGTCGGTTTCTACAACCGCAACCCGCTGCGCGTGCAGGATGAGCTGGAAACCCTGGCCCGTAACGAGGCACCCAGCACCGGCGCCAACGCCGTACAGGCGCTCAGCCCGCCGGCCGATGGCAGCCAGCGCTTCTCCGCGTGGCAGTGCCCACCGCGCTGATAACAAGCCGCAGACGCCTGCGCCAGCAGGCTCGTGGACGCTTGGGGCGGCAAAAACAGCTGCCCGCAGGCCCATCACAACGGCATCCCGGCGTTCCATACGCCGGAGTGCTGATTTGTAAAGATGCGGTAAAAAAGCGCAGACGCTAGAATAGCGCCCCCTTCGCCTGAGTCTTGGCGCTTTCCGATGCCTTTCCAGAACGTCTCGATCGCGGGACTGGCGCATATTGATGCGCCGCATACGCTGACCTCCAAAGAAATCAACGAGCGGCTGCAGCCGACGTTGGAGCGCCTTGGCATCCGTGCCGATGTGCTGGGCGATATCGCCGGCATCCACGCGCGCCGCCTTTGGGACCAGGGTACGCAAGCATCCGATGTGGCCACCCTGGCCGGCCAGAAGGCGCTGGACGATGCCGGCATCACCGCCGACAAGATCGGCCTGCTGCTCAACACCTCGGTCAGCCGCGACTACCTGGAGCCGTCCACCGCCTCCATCGTGTCCGGCAACCTCGGCATCGGCGAAGACTGCGTCACCTTCGACATCGCCAACGCCTGCCTTGCCTTCATCAATGGCATGGACGTGGCCGCGCGCATGTTGGAGCGTGGCGATATCGACTACGCGCTGATCGTTGACGGTGAAACCTCCAACCTGGTCTACGAAAAAACGCTGGAGCGCATGATGTCCCCGGACATCACCGCACAGCAGCTGCGTGACGAAGTGGCGGCACTGACCACCGGCTCCGGCGCTGCGGCGATGGTGCTGGCACGTTCAGAGCTCGTGCCCGACGCCCCGCGCTACAAGGGCGGCGTGACGCGTGCGGCCAACGAGTGGAACAAGCTGTGCGTGGGCAACCTGGACCGCATGGTCACCGACACCCGCATGTTGCTGATCGAAGGCATCAAGCTGGCGACCAAAACCTTTGAAGCCACCCGCGTGGCGCTGGGTTGGGCCGTGGATGAAATCGACCAGTTCGTCATCCACCAGGTCAGCCAGCCGCACACCAACGCTTTCATCAAGGCCTTCGGCATCGACCCGAAGAAGGTGATGACCATCTTTGGTGAGCACGGCAACATCGGCCCGGCCTCGGTGCCGATCGTGCTGAGCAAGCTGCGCCAGCTGGGCAAGCTCAAGAAGGGCGACCGCGTCGCGCTGATGGGCATCGGCTCGGGCCTGAACTGCACGATGGCCGAAGTCGTCTGGTAAGCCGGTACGGCTGGAACGAAAACGAAACACTGGGCCGGTCTTGCCGGCCCTTTTTTCAGGTGTGATGTGATGAACAAGCTCCCCGGTTATCCCAGCAACACCCACCGCTTTGAAGTGCGCCCCGGCCTGTCGATGAACTACATCGACGAGGGCCCGCGCGATGGCGAGGTGGTGGTGATGCTGCATGGCAATCCGTCGTGGAGCTACCTGTGGCGGCACCTGGTCAACGGCTTGAGCGACACGTACCGCTGCATCGTGCCGGACCATATCGGCATGGGCCTGTCCGACAAGCCCGATGACAGCCGTTACGACTACACGCTGCAATCGCGCGTGGACGATGTGGAAGCGCTGCTCAAGCATCTGGGCATCACCGGCCCGGTGACGCTGGCCGTGCACGATTGGGGCGGCATGATCGGCTTTGGCTGGGCGCTGTCGCACAATGCGCAGGTCAAGCGCCTGATCATCACCAATACCGCCTCGTTCCCGCTGCCGCCGGAGAAGCCGATGCCGTGGCAGATCGCCATGGGCCGGCATTGGAAGCCGGGCGAGTGGTTCATCCGTACCTTCAATGCGTTCTCTTCCGGTGCGTCATGGCTGGGGGTGAGCCGGCGCATGCCGGCCGACGTGCGGCGTGCCTATGTGGCGCCGTACAACACTTGGGACAACCGCATTTCCACCATCCGTTTCATGCAGGACATTCCGCTGTCGCCGGCCGACAAGGCGTGGTCGCTGCTGGAGCGTGCGGCGGCGGCATTGCCGTCATTCGCTGACCGCCCTGTCTACATCGCCTGGGGTCTGCGTGACATCTGCTTCGACAAGCATTTCCTGGCGGGCTTCCGCAAGGCGCTGCCGCAGGCCGAAGTGACGGCGTTCGAGGATGCCAATCACTATGTGCTGGAAGACAAGCATGAAGTGATCGTGCCGGCGGTGCGTGCGTTCCTGGAGCGCAACCCCATCAGCTGAGCGGCTGCTGGGCGCTTCACGGTAGACACCATCCCCGCCCTGCAAGGCGGGGTTTGCGCTTTGTGCCTGCTGCGTGCCCTGCCCGCATCGCTTGTGCGAAGCTGCGCCATCTTCCCGGCAACAGGTGCGATGGATGGATTTCGACAGTTTGGATCGTCAGCTGCGCGACAGCGTGCAGGACCTTACGCTCAGCACGCAGGAAAAAACCGAGCTGCGTGAGCTGGGTAATGAATTGCCGCCGGACCGCATACGTTTCCTGCGCAACCGCGCCTTTGATATCGCCCGCGAGCAGATGGCGGCCAACCCGGCTGAATCCCTGCCGCTGCTCAAGTGGGTGGAGCAGATCGTGCGCACGCTGGATGTGGCGGTGGATGTGCCGGATGCGCAGACCAGCATCTATTTTTCGCCGGGCGATGCCTGCATGCAGCGGCTGCGTTCGCTCTGTGCCGGTGCGCGGCAGACGATGGATATCTGCGTGTTCACCATCTCCGACGACCGCCTGAGCGATGTCATCCTGGACGCGCATAAACGCGGCGTGCAGGTGCGCATCATCAGCGACAACGACAAGGTCTATGACGACGGCAACGACATCCGTCGTCTGCACGAGGCCGGCATCGTCGTGCATGTGGACCACAGCCAGTACCACATGCACCACAAGTTCGCGCTGTTTGACGGCAAGCAGTTGGCCAATGGCAGCTTCAACTGGACGCGCACCGCCACCGAGTACAACGATGAAAACCTGGTGGTCACCAATGACCGCAATCTGGTGCGCAGTTTCGTGCAGCAGTTCGAGGTGTTGTGGGGGCGCTACAAGCCGCTGTGAGGGCGCTCACGGCAACGGCAGATGTCCGCCGTTACCGCAGGCCCGCGGCCATCACGCCGCAATCGGTGTGTTTGGCGTGCTGGGTGACGACGGGCTGTTGCCGTTGTCGTCCGGGTGGTCGTCGTCGTTGTCGGCATCATCGCGCCAGCGCCAGTCGGCCAGGGTCAATGCCGGCATGCCATGGGCGATGCGCGCGCGGTCGCACTGAGAGCTGGCCTCGCCGTATTCCCACGACGCATCCACCTCGCGGCATACGCTGGGCCGGTTGGGGTGGATGCTGCAGCGCGAATACACACCAATCTCCGAATCCAGCGCCACGCAGCGGATGGGGTCCGAATAGGTGCCCTGCATGCACAGGCGGTGCTGGTCCAGGCGCTGGGTGAGCTGGTGCGGCACGCCGCCTTCGGTGACCTCGTCCGATTCCATCCAATGGAAGGCGACACGGTACTGGGTGCAGCAGGCGCCGCAGGTTAGGCAGGGATGGGGCATGGGCGCGGCCTTCGGGCGGCGAGTAGGACAAAGGGAAGTGCGGGATTTTCCACGCTGCTGGCGCGCGCGCAAGATTTTTCTGCAGCGGCGACAATAGAAAGATGAACAACGCTTGCAATATTGCCGCGCGCTTGCCCGAGTTGGCGCGTGAACGGCCCGACCAGATTGCCATCCGCTGCCCCGGAAAGCCCGGTGCCAATGGGATGTCCGCCTACGACGTCACCCTGGATTACCGCAGCCTTGACGCCCGCAGCGATGCCATCGCCGCCGGGCTGTCGGCCTATGGCATTGGCCGGGGTGTGCGCACGGTGGTGATGGTGCGGCCGGGTCCGGAGTTCTTCCTGCTGATGTTTGCGCTGTTCAAAAGCGGCGCGGTGCCGGTGCTGGTGGACCCGGGCATCGACAAGCGCGCGCTGCGCCAATGCCTGGACGAGGCGCAGGCGCAGGCGTTCATCGGCATCCCGCTGGCGCATCTGGCACGGCGGCTGCTGGGCTGGGCCAGATCGGCCAAACAGTTGGTCACGGTAGGCCGGCGCTGGGGCTGGGGTGGCACCACGCTGGCCCAGATTGAAGCGGCCGGCGCCGGTGCGGGCAGCCAGTTGGCGGCCACCGCGCCGGACGACGTGGCGGCCATCCTGTTCACCAGCGGCTCCACCGGCGTGCCCAAAGGCGTGGTCTACCGCCACCGCCATTTCGTCGGCCAGGTAGAGCTGCTGCGCAATGCTTTTGGCATGCAACCGGGCGGAATCGACCTGCCGACCTTCCCGCCGTTTGCGTTGTTCGACCCGGCGCTGGGGCTGACCTCGGTGATCCCGGACATGGACCCGACCCGTCCCGGCAGTGCCGACCCACGCAAGCTGCACGACGCCATTGATCGTTTCGGGGTGACCCAGCTGTTCGGTTCGCCGGCGCTGATGCGGGTGCTGGCCGAGCATGGCCAGCCGTTGCCGACCATCAGCCGCGCCACCTCGGCCGGTGCGCCGGTGCCGCCGGACATCGTCGCCAGGATACGCACCCTGCTGCCGGCGCACGCGCAGTTCTGGACGCCCTATGGCGCCACCGAATGCCTGCCGGTAGCGGTCATCGAAGGCCGCGAGCTGCAGGACACCCGCGACGCCACCGAGCAGGGCGCCGGCACCTGCGTGGGCAGCGTGGTGGCAACCAATGAGGTGCGCATCATTGCCATCACCGATGCGCCGATTGCCGACTGGAGCGGCGTGCACGAACTGCCCGCAGGCGAAGTGGGTGAGATCACCGTAGTTGGGCCAACCACCACGGATAGTTACTTCAACCGTCCGCAGGCCACTGCCGCCGCCAAGATCCGCGAAGTGCTGCCCGATGGCAGCGAGCGCATCGTGCATCGCATGGGCGATGTGGGGTGGTTCGATGCGCAGGGCCGGCTGTGGTTCTGCGGACGCAAGACGCAGCGTGTGGAAACAGTAAACGGGCCGCTGTACACCGAGCAGGTGGAGCCGGTGTTCAACACCGTGGCCGGCGTGCGCCGTACCGCGCTGGTGGGTGTGGGCGCACAGGGCAGGCAACGCCCGGTGCTGTGCTACGAAGTGTTGCCGGGGGCAAGCGCCAAGGATGTCGAGGTGCAGTTGCGCGCGCTGGCGGTGGCACGTCCAGCGCTGGCAGGCATTGGGCATTTCATGCAGCACCCTGGCTTTCCGGTGGATATCCGCCACAACGCCAAGATCGGCCGCGAGAAGCTGGCCGTGTGGGTGGCAAAAAACCAAAAGCCCTGAAGTGGCCGGTGCTGCGATACTTGCGCCCGGAAGCGCTGGCACAGGGGCCGGCGAGAGAGATTATTGATACATGAAGATTCTGGTCACCGGCGGTGGTGGTTTTCTGGGGCAGGCCTTGTGCCGTGGCTTGGTCGAGCGCGGGCATGAGGTGCTCAGCTTCAACCGCGGCCACTACCCGGCGCTGCAGGCGTTGGGTGTTGGCCAGATACAAGGCGATCTGGCCGACGCCAATGCCGTGCGGCATGCCGCAGATGGCGTTGATGCGGTGTTCCACAACGCCGCCAAGGCCGGCGCCTGGGGCAGCTACGACAGCTATTTCCAGGCCAATGTGGTGGGAACCCGCAACGTGCTGGCGGCCTGCCGCACGCAGGGCGTGCGCCGGTTGGTCTATACCTCCACGCCCAGCGTGACCCACCGCGCCACCCATCCGGTGGAAGGCCTGGGGGCGGACGAGGTGCCTTATGGCGAGGATTTCCAGGCGCCGTACGCGGCCACCAAAACCATCGCCGAGCAGGAAGTGCTGGCCGCCAACGATGCCGAACTGGCCACCGTGGCGCTGCGCCCTCGTCTGATCTGGGGCCCGGGTGACAACCAACTGGTGCCGCGCTTGGCGCAGCGGGCGCATGCCGGCCGCCTGCGGTTTGTCGGCGATGGCAGCAACAAGGTGGACACCACCTTCATCGACAACGCCGCGCAGGCGCATTTTGATGCGTTCGATCACCTGGTGATTGGCGCGGCCTGTGCCGGCAAGGCGTACTTCATCTCCAACGGCGAGCCGCTGCCGATGCGCGAGCTGCTCAACCGTCTGCTGGCGGCGGTGAGTGCACCGGCGGTGGAGAAGTCCATTTCGTTCAAGGCCGCGTATCGCATTGGCGCCGTCTGCGAAAAGCTCTGGCCGTTGCTGCGTCTGCGCGGTGAGCCGCCGATGACGCGTTTTCTGGCAGAACAGTTGTGCACGCCGCATTGGTACTCGATGGAACCTGCGCGCCGCGATTTCGGTTACGTGCCCAAGGTATCGATCGAAGAAGGCCTGCGCCGGCTGCGTGAAAGCACCCTGCCGGGCAAGGCGTAAAGCCACGACGGCCCTTCTGCCGGGCGTGGCGGAGGGGCGTAGCCTGATATTGGCCCCTGTAGTTGGCGGTCAAGCATGGCTTCGCAGGCGCGTGTGCAAACCTGAATGGGTTTCTTCACGTTTCATCACCAGGAAATGAGTACCGGTGCGGCAAGCTGGGCACGTGACTCCCCTCCTATGAGGTTCCCATGCTGCATTACGCCGTCATCTTCTTCGTTATTGCCATCATCGCCGCCGTGCTGGGTTTCAGCGGCATAGCAGGCGCCGCCAGCAATATTGCCTGGATCCTGTTCGTCGTTTTCCTGGTGCTTGCGGTGATCTCGATGTTCCGCAGGAAGGGCTGACCCGCGCAGACAGCCGGCAGTAATCCCGCAACGCAGACGGCCCGCCACGGTTGACGTGGCGGGCCGTTTTTTACGCGCGCAGATCAGGCAGAGGTGATGGAGCTCTGCAGCGTACTGTCGGCGGCATGGCGCTCCAGCGCCAGTTCGATCAAGCGGGTGATCAGCGCGGTGTAGCCCAGGCCGGTGGCGCCCCACAGCTTGGGATACATGCTGATCTTGGTGAAGCCGGGCAAGGTGTTCAATTCGTTGATGACCACCTCACCTGCGGGGGTGAGGAACACGTCCACGCGCGCCATGCCGATGCAGTCCAGTGCCTGATAGGCGCGTACCGCGATATCGCGGATGCGTTCCTGTGCTTCGGTGGCGATATCGGCCGGAATCACCGTTTCGGCACCGTTGGCGCTGAGGTACTTGGTGTCATAGGCGTAGAAGTCATCGTGCACGACGACTTCACCGCACAGGCTGGCTTCGGGCAACTCGTTGCCCAGCACCGCGCATTCGATCTCGCGCCCGCTGATGGCCGATTCCACCAATACCTTGTGGTCGAACGACAGCGCCAGCGCCATCGCGGTATCGTACTCGGCGGCATTGCGCACCTTGCTTACGCCTACCGACGAGCCCTGATTTGCAGGCTTCACGAACAACGTGGCGCCCAGTTCGGCGGCCAATGCGCCATAGCCGGTGCGTGCCGCACTGATCCGGTTGAGGCTGACAAACGGCGCGACGGCCAAACCGGCATCGCGCAGCAGGCGCTTGGCCACATCTTTGTCCATCGCCGCCGCCGCACCCAGCACGCCGGGGCCGGCGAACGGCAGGTTCAGCGTGCGCAGCAGGCCCTGCAGAGTGCCGTCCTCGCCAAGCGTGCCGTGCACGATCGGGAACACCACATCCACCTGCGGCAGCGCACGGCCATCGGCAGCAACCAGCTGGCCGCGCTCGGCACCGGGGATCACCGACAGCAGCGGGCCGGAGGTGTTCAGTGCGATGCGCTTGGGGTCATCGGCGTTGAGCAGGAAGTCGGACGGGTCGCACAAATGCCACAAACCCTGCTTGTCGATGCCGATCAGGCTGACGTCGAACCGGGCCTTGTCCAGCGCATCGAGGATGTTCTTCGCCGATTGCAGCGAGACCTCGTGTTCGGCCGAACGACCGCCGAAGATGATGCCAACGCGGGTCTTGCTCATTGCCTGTGTGCTCCTGCCGATTGCATTGAAGTGGGTAGGCATAGCATGAACCGTTGTTCGGGAGCGGGGAACAGGCAATGGCAAACCGCGAATGAACTGATCACGTGCCACGCCCGCCTGATGCGCGCAGCCGCACTGAACCACGCATTTGCGCCCGCCGCCGTTCCGCGTTGCCGGCTTCGGTAGAATGGCCGGCATGTCTCCATCCCCCTTCAATGTCATCAAGCCGCTGGCCGGGCGTGCGCTGGAAGTGGCGCTCAACCGTGCGCTGGCACTGGACCCGGACACCCGCACCGCCTTGGCCTCGCTCGATGGCCAGCGCATCGCACTGACGCTGGAGTCGCCGTCACTGGCGATGCAGATCGGCGTCAGTGGCCCGCGCCTGACCGTCGGCCCGGTGGATCCCTCCCTGGAGCCGGACCTGGCGGTGCGCAGCACCCTGGGCGGCGTGCTGGCGCAGTTGCCGTTCATGGCCAACGCGCGCCGCAACGCTTCGGCACCGGCCGGGCGGGTGAAGGTATCCGGTGATGCCGAGCTGGCGCGGCGCCTGCAGCAGCTGGCAACGCGCTTTGATCCGGATTGGCAGCAGCCGTTTGTGAAAGTGTTCGGCGAAGTGCTGGGCGTGCAGGTTGCGCAGACCCTGCGTTCGGCCCTGCTGCAGGCCCGCCGCAGCGCCAAGGATCTGGCCGAAAGCGCCGCCGAGTACGTCACCGAGGAATCGCGTGACGTGGTGGCGCGTGGCGAACTGGATGCCTTCCACGACGATGTGGATGTGATCCGTGATGATGTTGAACGCTTGGGCGTGCGCATTGCGCGCCTGCGCCAGCGCTTGGGAGGCGTGGCATGAAGGCAACCCGTGCCATGTTCCGTGCCAGCCGCATCGGCCGGGTGATATTGCGTTACCGCCTGGATGACCTGCTCGACGGCACGCCGGTGGAGCGTTGGCTGCGTATCGCCAAGCCCTTCGTGCCGCGTGCCAGTGCCGATATCGCCTCGCAATCGCGTGGCGCCCGGTTACGCCTGGCGCTGCAGGAGCTGGGGCCCATCTTCGTCAAGTTCGGGCAGATCCTTTCCACCCGCCGTGACCTGGTGCCGCCGGATGTCGCCGCCGAGCTGACCCTGCTGCAGGACCGGGTGAAGCCGTTTGATGGTGAGCGCGCGCTGCAGATTGTCGAGCAGACGCTGGGCCTGCCCATCAACGAGGCATTCGCCAAATTCGACACCGCGCCGCTGGCTTCGGCCTCCATCGCCCAGGTGCATGCGGCCACGCTGGATGACGGCCGCCAGGTGGTGGTCAAAGTGCTGCGCCCGGATATCGAAAAGCAGATAGATGGCGACATCGCGCTGCTGAAGTCACTGGCCGCGCTGGTCGAACGTACCCACCCGCGTGCCGATAAAATCCGCCCGCGTGAAGTGGTGGCGGAAATCGAAACCACGCTGGCTGCCGAGCTGGACCTGCAGCGCGAAGGCGCCAACGCCAGCGTGCTGCGCCGCTTCTGGGAAAACTCCGACGATCTGTACGTGCCGGAAGTGATCTGGAGCCACACCGCCGAACGCGCGCTGACGCTGGAGCGGGTGTACGGCATCCCGTCCGATGACATTGCCGCCTTGGACAAGGCCGGCATCGACCGCAAGGCGCTCGCGGCCAAAGGTGTACGCGTGTTCTACACGCAGGTGTTCCGCGACAACTTCTTCCACGCCGATGCGCATGCCGGCAACATCTGGGTGGACATCGACCCGGCACGTCGCGACAACCCGCGTTTCATCGCGCTGGATTTCGGCATCATGGGGCAGTTGTCGGAAGAGGATCAGTACTACCTCGCCGAAAACTTCATGGCCATCTTCAACCGCGATTACCGCCGCATCGCCGAGCTGCACCTGCAGGCGCAGTGGATGCCGGCCACGGTACGCATCGACGAGCTGGAAGCGGCCGTGCGCGCGGTATGCGAGCCGTACTTCACCCGGCCGCTGTCGCAGATTTCGCTGGCCGAGGTGCTGTTGAAACTGTTCCGCACCGCGCAGCGTTACCAGTTGACCTTGCAGCCGCAGTTGATCCTGCTGCAGAAGACGCTGCTCAACATTGAAGGTGTGGGCCGCCAGCTCGACCCGCAGCTGGATATCTGGGCCGTGGCCAAGCCAGTGCTCGAACGCATCCTGCGCGAGCGCTACAGCCCGCGCCGCGCGTTGAAGGAGCTGCGCAAACGTCTGCCGGAAATCATGACCCAGGCACCGGACATGCCCGCGCTGCTGCACAGCTGGCTGCGTCAGCAGGTGGAGGGCAAGCACGAGTTGGCGATGCGCTCGCAGGACATCGTCACCCTCAATGACACGCTCAAGCGCATGCAGCGGCGGGTGATCACCGCGGTGACCGGTGTGGGGCTGGTGGTGGTGTCGGCGCTGCTCTACGGCCTGCAGGCCGGTGGCCCGCAGCTGGCCTCGGTGCCGCTGTGGTCCTGGATTACCGGCGGCGTGGGCGTGCTGGCCTTGGCGTCGGCGTGGTTGCGTCGATGAGCGATGTGCTGGAAAGCGCGGAAGCGGCCGTCGTCTTCGAGCCGCTGCCGCTGTTGTACCAAGACCAGTGGCTGGCCGTGGTCAACAAGCCTGCCGGTTTGATGGTCCATGACAGCAAGTTGGCGCGTGGCGAGGATGACTTTCTGGCCGACCGGCTGCGTGAGCAGCTGGGCAGGCCGATCTTCCTGGTGCACCGCTTGGACCGCGCCACCAGCGGCTGCCTGCTGCTGGCGTTTGACCGCGAAACCGCCAGCGCGCTGGGCAAGGCGCTGATGGGCGGCGAGGTGAGCAAGGATTACCTGGCCATCTGTCGTGGCTGGCCGGCCGAGCAGGCGTTCACCGTCGATCACGATCTGGACGGCGGCCCCGGCAAGCCGGTGAAAAAGCAGGCCATCACCCATTTCCAGACCTTGTTGACCGGCGAGCTGGCGATTCCGTCCAATGGTTTCCCCACCTCACGCTATGCGTTGCTGCGCTGCCAGCCGCAGACCGGGCGCTTCCGGCAGATTCGCCGGCATCTCAAGCATCTGTTCCATCACCTGATCGGCGACACCAGCCACGGCGATGGCCGGCACAACCGCAGCTTCCGCATGCAGGGTGTGCACCGCATGCTGCTGCACGCCGAGCGGCTGGGCTTCCCGCACCCGCATCAAGGCGAGCGCGTGGAGGTGTGTGCACCGCTGGATCGCGAGTTCCAGAAAGCGATGGATCTGTTTGGCTGGACACTGGAAAACAGCAGCAGCTGAGCAGGCGCTGCGCCTGAACTGCAGCGCGTGACGTACCACCGACGAGCGGCGGTACTGCCGTCCACCTGGCCTGCGATCACCTGCCTGTCAGAGCTTATTTTCCAACGGGCTTGTCGCCTTCATTGACGATCTGTTCCAGATCTTTCTGCAGGTTGGCCAGCAGTGGATTCATCTTCTGCTGGATGGCAACCATCAGGTTCTGCATCAGGCCCGGCGTTTTGTCGAGCAGGCTTTGGCCGGCCGGGCTCTCGTAGAACTCGGCCATGGCCAGCACGTCCTCTTTCGAGAAGGACTGCTTGTACAGGTCCACATACATCGGCCGCAGCTGTGACCACGCCAACGCCTCGCGCAATGTCTGCGAGGTGCGCTGCTGGATGCGCTGCACGCGCTCTTTCTGCTCGGGGTTGAACGACTGCGCCTGCGTCAGCTGTGCGAACTGCTGTGCCTGCATGGCTTCCATCTGCGGCAGCATCGCATCCAGCATGCTCTGCGCGCGCGAGGCGGCAAGCAGGCGGTTGATGTCACTGTCCGAAGGCGTCGCCGCCACGGCCACTGCAATGTTGCCCAGCATCAGCGTGGCGGTCAGCAACAGGCGGCTGAGCGGAGACGTGCGGGTGCGATGAGCCATGGGACCACCTCGGGTGATGAAGAGGGGTTGAGCATAGCGAGCTTGGGCTGTTGTCAACCAATTCGCGCGGCAGCCCGCCAGCGCGGCTGACGAATGGCGTCCGGACGGAATGCTAAGTGCATGTTTTTATTTGAAATGTACTGATGTGCTCGCCGCTTATCAGAAAAACATGGCAGTTTCGTGTCTGTACCCTTAAAAGTGCGATACGCATCACACTTGCTGGGCGCCCAGTCTTCCAGTGATGCCAACAGGGGGAGTGCGGAGAGGACGCCGCGCTCTTGGAAGCACACAGGGGAATGGGGCAGTCCGATGTACGCGTTATCCAATCAATCAACGGTACTGGTCGTCGCCGGCTGGGTGGCGGTACTGACGCTGTTGCTGGCATGTGTACTGCTGGCAATCATCGTGGTGCTGCGTATCCGTGCACAACGGCGGGAACAGCGCGATGCGCAGGCCCGGCAGTACTGGGCACAGGTCATCCAACGGGAGCTGCAGGGGGAGGCGTTCAAAGGGCGGCGCCTGCAGCATGGCGAGGTGGCCGGTTTCATCGAGGCCTGGAACAGCGCCCACGATTCACTGCTGGAGGCCGACTCGCGCCGCCTTGCCGCGCTGGGTCAACGCGTAGGTCTGGAAGAGGTGTCTGAACGCATGTTGCGTGGCAGCTACCACGACCGCGCGATGACCATCATCGCGTTGGGCCATCTGCATGACCGGCGGCTGTTTGATGTGCTGTCGCCTTTCCTGAGCGACCGCAGCCCCATCGTCTCACTGTGCGCGGCGCGCGCGTTGGCGCAGGTGGATCCCCCCCGTGCCATGTCGATGTTCGTGCCGATGATCACGGAACGTACCGACTGGGTGCCCGGCAGTGTGGCGCGCATTCTGGCCGAAAACGTCGACGGCAGTGCCGCACGCGAAATCGGCAATGCGCTGCTGCGCGCCAATGCCGACACCACGGTGAAGCTGGTGCGCTTTCTGGCCGACATCGATGCAAAGCGTGCTGCCGAGGTGGTGCGCCAGCTGCTGGACGGGCATGTGGATGACCACATCATTTCGGTGTGCCTGCAGCTGGTGCATGAAAAGCAGGATCGCGAGCGGGTGATCGGCTTCCTGGCTGCCTCGCGTTGGCATGTGCGCATGCATGCGGCCGCGGCCCTGGGCCGCATTGGTGAGGCCGCTGACACTGGGCGTCTGGAGCCTTTGCTGGCTGACAGTGTGTGGTGGGTGCGGTACCGCACCGCGCAGGCGCTGCTGGCTTTGTCGGGCAAGGGTGTGGAAGCGATGCGCGCGATGCAGCAACGGCAAAGCGATCCCTATGGGCGCGACATCATCGACCAGGTACTGGCCGAGCATGGTTTGAGGAGCATGACATGAGCGGCTATTGGCAGACCTTTGTCACCTATCTGCAGCAGGTGCCGTGGATCCAGGTTGCGGCGTCGATGCAGTGGTTTTTCATGGCCTATTTCGTGGCGATCAACCTGGCCTATCTTCTGCTCAACTACATCTCGGCTTACCAGATCGTGCGCTACATGCGCGAGTACCGCGCCAACTATCTGCCACCGGCGCTGCGCGACTACCAACCGCCGGTGAGCATCGTGCTGCCCGCGTACAACGAGGCGAAATCCGTGGTTTCCTCGGTGCGCTCGCTGCTGCGCACGCACTACCCCGAGTTTGAGATCGTGGTGGTCAACGACGGCTCCAACGACGCCACGCGCGAGGCGTTGATTGAAGCTTTCGGCCTGGTGAAAGTGCCCGAAGCCTACCGTGCGCGCCTGCCCACCCAAACGGTCAACGGCGTTTATGCATCGGCGCGTTTCCCGCGTGTGCACATGGTGGACAAGGAAAACGGCGGCAAGGCCGATGCGATCAATGCCGGTATCAACTGCGCACGCTACCCGCTGTTCTGCGTGATGGATGCCGACAGCATCCTGCAGCCGGAGAGCCTGTCGCGGGTGGTGCGGCCGTTTCTGGAAGACCGCCGCGTGGTCGCCAGCGGTGGCGTGGTGCGTGTGCTCAATGGCTGCACGGTTACCGATGGCATGTTGTCCAAGGTAGGCCTGCCGACCAAGCTGCTGCCCAGCTTCCAGTTGGTGGAATACCTGCGTGCGTTCCTGTTCGGGCGCATGGGCTGGTCGCCGATGAACGCCCTGCTGATCATCTCCGGCGCGTTTGGTGTGTTCTACAAGGAGCGCGTGGTCGCCATCGGTGGTTACCGCGTGGACACCGTTGGCGAGGACATGGATCTGGTGATCCGCCTGCACCGCAATCTGCGTGAAGAAGAGCGTGATTACCGCATCGTGTTCGTGCCCGACCCGGTGTGCTGGACCGAAGCGCCGTCGGACATCGCCTCGCTGCGCAATCAACGCGTGCGTTGGCAACGCGGCCTTGCCGAAAGCCTGTGGTCGAACATCGGCCTGATGTTCAACCGCCGTGGTGGCACGCCGGGCTGGGTGGCGTTTCCTTTCATGCTGCTGTTTGAGTTCATTGGGCCGCTGATTGAAGTGGTGGGCTACGTGTCGATGATCGTGCTGGCGCTGGTCGGGCTGGTGCAGCTGGAGGTGTTTCTGGTGTTCCTGGCCGCGGCGGTGGGCATGGGCATCCTGTTGTCGGTGAACGCCATGCTGCTGGAAGAACTTTCGTTCGGGCTGTTCACCAAGCCATCGCAGCAGCTGCGTCTGTTCCTTGTCGCGGTGCTGGAAAACTTCGGCTACCGGCAGATGAATTCGATGTGGCGCTTCAGCGGCACGCTGGGTTGGCTGCTCAGTCGCAAGAAAGCACGCCATAGCTGGGGGCGGATCAATCGTGATGGCTCCTGGCAGAACGTAGCAACGGCCGGTGCCGCATCGGCTCCGGACAAAGGCGCAGATCAGGGGGGCGCCAACTCATGAGTCGCAAGCAGGATTTGAACGCAGCAATGCACCGTGGGTCGCGCACTTCATTACACACGTGGCTGTTGCTCGCATGCGTTGCATGCCCGTTGCCGTTGATGGCGCAGGACGCCGAGCCGGATGCATTGACCACGCAGATGCTGCAGGTGCGTGAGCTCGCTACGGGCGGGCAGCGCACGCAGGCCATCGAGCGCTACACCGCATTGCTGGCCGAACACCCCGGCAATGGCGATCTGCTGTTGGCACGTGGGCGCACCTATGCGTGGGACGGACAATACGCCGCCGCCGAAAGCGACCTGAAAACCGTCGTGCAGAACAGTCCGACGTATGCGGATGCGTGGTCGGCGCTGGGTGACACCTATCGTTGGAGCGACCGTCCCCAGCAGGCGCTGGAAGCGTATACGCGTTGGGTGGAACTTGCCCCGCAGGATGCGCAGGCGCGCATCGCACGTGGACGTGCGTTGCGTGATGCCGGCCAGTTTGCAGCGGCACGCACCGACTTTGATACGGCAGCCACGTTGGGCGCTGACCCCGCCGAAGTGGCCAGTCTGCAGCAGAGCCTGTTGCCACGCATGGCCAATCCGGATGTGGTGGCAGGTGGTGGCTATCTGTGGAGCGCGAGTGCGGGCTGGGATCACACCGGTTTCAGCGGTGACCGCGAAAGCTGGAATGACAACGACCTCACCGTGCGCCGCCAGTTCAGCCGTGGCTCGTTGGGGCTTGAGTTGCTGCGTGCCGATCACTTTGGCGACAGCGACGTTGCCTGGGCACTGGATGGCTATGCGCCGCTGTGGTCGCGTGCGTACACCAATCTGCGGTACCAGCATGGGCCCTCCAACGGCATGCTGCCGCGCCAGGCGTGGCGTGTGGAAGTATTTCAGGGTGTCGGCAGCGGTTGGGAGCTCTCGGCCAGCGTCGATCACCTGCGCTTCTCCGGTGACACGGAGTTTTACGGCATCGGTGTGGGTCGCTATGTCGGCAATTGGTACGGGCGCTACAAGCTGCAGCATGTGCCGGGTGTGGGTTCGGGCAGCTGGAGTCACCGCGTGCTGCTGCGCAATTACTACAACGGCAATGCCGACGACTATCTGGAGCTGAGCGTCAGCAGCGGCCGCAGTACCGACATGGACCGCTTTGGCAGCGTGGTGCGCGACAGCAATGCCGCCATTGGTGTCGCGTGGAAGCACTACTTCGCCCCGCAATGGGGCTTCAAGGTGGGTGCCGGCTATGCCGACGATGACGGCGGTTACGACGAGCAGCGTTTCTCGTTCTCGCTGTACACGCGCTGGTAAGCGGAGGCCATGCAGATGAATCAGCCACAGAGCGGCAGCGCGTGGTCGCGTTTTTCTTCCGCATTCCCTGCGCTGTTGCTGGCGCAGGGAATGCTGGTTGTTGGTGCGGTGATCAATGGCGTTGCGGGCGCCACGTGGGATGGCAGCCAGAAGTGGAGCATCGCCGGCGTCGCCTTGGCACAGGCCTTGTTGGTGTTGCTGCGCGTGGTGCCGATTCTGCTGTTGCTGTCACTGCCGTTGCTGGGCATGAAGAACAACAGGTGGCGTGGCGTAGCCGTGGCGCTGCTGTGGTCGTTGTTCATCGCCGTGCAGGCGTTGCTTGACCAGTATTACCAGGTAGCCCACGTGCCGCTCGGTGCGGACGTGTTTGGCTATAGCCTTGCCGAAATCCGCACCACCTTGGCTGATGGCACGCCGTTCAATCCGCGCAACGTGTTGGCATTGGTTCTGCCGGTTGCAGTGTTGTGGGCAGGCCTGTGGTGGTGGGCGCGGCGTGACGCACGTGGCTCCAGCATGTGGACCACGGTTCTGCTGGTCGCAGGGCTGCTGGTCTGGTTGGTGCCGTTGCCGGTGGGTGCCGGTACGTTGAAAGATGAAGCCGCGCGCGACCTGGCCTGCAACAAGCTGGCTTGGTTCAGTGGTGATGTGCGGCGCTGGTCGGGTGACGACGTGCAGGTGCTACCCGTCGCTGCAGCAGGCACCACGGATGAAGCACCGCTGGATCCAGCATTTCCGTTCCTGCATCCGGAACAGACGCCCGATGCATTGGGGCCCAGCTTCCAGCCAACCGGCGACGGCAGACCGCCGAACGTGGTGGTGATTGTGGTCGAAGGCCTGGGGCGTTCGTTCTCCGGGCCGCAGGCAACGTTGGGCAGTTTCACGCCGTTTCTTGATGAACTGGCTACGCGCAGCCTGTACTTCGACAACTTCCTCGCCAACCAGGGCCGCACCTTCGGTGTGTTGCCGACATTGTTTGGCTCGGCACCGTTCGCCGAAGAAGGCTTCACCGCCTTGGGCGAACGCATGCCGCCACACCCTGGTCTGTTCAGCGTATTGGGCAAGCAGGGCTATCACACCGCGTTCTACAACGGCACGGACACCGCATTCGACAACGAGCGCGGTTATCTGCAACTGCAGCAGGTACGGCAGATTGTGGACATGACCACCTTTGGGAACGGCTACCAGCGCAACCCGTTCAGTGCCTGGGGTTACCCGGACAAAGAGCTGGTGTCGCGGGTACTGGCGGACAACAACCAGATGCGCGCGCCGTTCGCCATGGCGATACAGACCATCTCCATGCACACCAGCTACGAGTTCCCTGGGCAGGATGCGTATCGCACGCGCTTCGAGAAGCGGTTGGGTGAACTGCGTGTTGCCGACACGCAGCTGGCGGCTTACCGCGCCAATGCGGACATCTACAGCACCATCCTGTACACCGACGATCAATTGCGGCGTTACTTTGAATCGGTGGCCAGCACGCCCTGGTATGCCAATACGATTTTTGTCGTCACCGGCGACCACCGCCTGCCGGAAATCCCGATGGGCGAGCACCTGGATCGTTATCACGTCCCCCTGATCATCTTCTCGCCGCTGCTCAAGCAGCCCAAGCGCATCGCGGCGGTGTCGTCGCAGTTGGATGTCACCCCGTCGCTGATGGCATTGCTGTCCAACACCTATGGGCTGCAACGTCCCGCGCGCACGCCGTGGTTGGGCAGCGGCCTGGACATGAATGAAAGCTTCCGCAACATCCACCAGCTGCCGTTGAAGCAGACCAAAACCAGCGCACCGGAATATCTTGCCGACCGCTGGTGGCTGCGTGATGGAAAGTTGTACGCCTTGCAGGAAGGCATGCATCTGTCACCGGCCGACGACGCGGCCGTGCAGGCGTGGATGACGCAGCGTCTGCAGCGTTACACGCAGGCCAATGCGATTTTCATCCAGCGCGGCGCGTTGACGCCGGAGGGCGGCGAACCGACGTTGGTGGCGTATCAAGTCAGCGAGCAGGCAGCGCCAATGGCGGTTGTCGCACCGACCGCGCACGGGCTGACACTGGACTCGGCGCAGCTGGCTGCGGCTGCCGACGGCGTGCAGTTGACGGCGGTTTTCAGCAATGGTGACGGCACACCCAGTCGCACCTTCGTGCCACTGGCGGTGATGGCCAGCGAGGATGGCCGCGAGCTGCAGGAAGTGTATGGCAGCGCGTTGCAGCTGCAGGCCAACGGCCGCCAGCAGGTGCAACTGCGGCTACGCCAACCGCAGGACTGCGGTGGCCGCTGCTATGTCTCGGTGCTCCCGTCCGACCCCAACACCGGCAAGGCCATCGGCCAAGGCCGTTATCGCCTGCCTGTGGATGCCACTCCCGCAACCGGAAGCCCGCCATGATGCCTGTGTCACGTCTGAGTCTGCTGCTGTTGCTGTGTATGTTGCCCGTCGCCACGATGGCATCGGCAAGCCGCGCCATCTGGACGTGGGAAGCAGAATCCTACGCGATGGTGGAAGACCCAGCGGTTGCCGCAGAAGCGGTGACGTATCTGAAATCGCAGCAGATCGACACGGTGTATCTGTACGCCGATGCGTTCAAGGGCCGCAACCTCATCGTTGACCAGCCGCAGCTGTACCGCGACTTCATCAGCCAGATGCATGCCAAGCGCATGAAGGTGTACGCACTGCTGGGCTCGGCCTATCTCAATACCGAAAACTACGTGCTGCCCTCACACCGTGCCCAGGCCGAGGCGATGTTCCGTCGCGTGGTGGAATACAACGCTGCCGCGCCGCAGAACGCACGCTTTGATGGCGTCAACCTGGACATCGAGCCGCACATCCTCGACCAATGGGATGACGACACCCGCGAAAGCCTGTTGATTGGCTTTCTGGACATGAGCGATGCGCTGATGAAAATCAAACGTGAGCACGGCGCCACGCTGGCGGTGGGCCCGGCGATTCCCTTTTGGCTGGACGGCATCGAGCTGGAGTGGAAGGGCGCCCGCCGCCCGGTCAGCGAGCACACCATCGACCTGTACGACTACGTGGCGCTGATGGACTACCGCGACAAGGCCGAGGGCAGCGACAGCATCCTCTCGCACGCGACCAGCGAGATTGCCTACGCCAACCGTGTCGACAAGAAGGTGGTGATCGGCCTGGAGGTGTCTTCCAATGACATCAACAAGGTCACTTTCTACGAAGAAGGGCCAAAGGTGTTCGAGCAGGAGGTGCGCAAGGTGGAGCGTGCCCTGCGCCGCGAGCCTGCATTTGCAGGCTTTGCGGTCCACCATTACCGGGCATACCGGCGCTGGGCGGCGCAGGCGTGGGACTGAGCCTGCGCCGATGAAGCGGGGCAGGCGTACTGCGCGGTAGCTGCCCGTGGCATGCCGGGTACACGGAATTCCAGCCCCCGTGGCGCTTACAATGCGCCGCTATGGGAGCAGGCCTGATCGAAATCTCCGAACATTTGGCGATACCGGAAACGGAGATCGTCGAACGCTTTGTGCGCGCCAGTGGCGCCGGCGGGCAGAACGTCAACAAGGTCTCCACGGCAGTGGAGCTGCGTTTTGACGTGGCCAGCTCACCGTCGCTGCCTGAGCCCTTGCGTGAGCGCCTGCTGGCCCGCCGCGACCGGCGCATGACCGGCGAAGGCGTGCTGGTGATCGACGCACAGCGTTTCCGCACCCAGGACCGCAACCGCCAGGACGCGCGTGACCGCTTGGTGGGTTTCATCCAGGCCGGGCTGTCGGTGCCCAAGCCGCGCGTGGCGACCAAACCCACCTACGGCTCCAAGCTGCGCCGTCTGGATCAAAAAAAAGAACGCGCGCAGGTCAAGCGCGGCCGTTCAACACGTAACTGGGAGTAATGCTTGAGCAATCCTGAGCCGGTGGTGCCTGTCATTCCGCCGAACATCCCGCAGGTAAAAGCAGGCGCATTCACGCGCTGGCTGGGGCGCACCGTTCTGCGCCTGGGCGGTTGGCGCATCCGTGGGCCCATTCCCGACATTGCCAAGGCGGTGGTCATTGCTGCGCCCCACACCTCCAACTGGGATGGTTTGTGGGGGCTGGCGGCAAAAATGGCGTTGGGCCTGGACGCGCGCATCCTCGGCAAGGACAAGTTGTTCTGGTGGCCGCTGAGCGCGGTGCTGCGCGGGCTGGGCGTGGTGCCGCTCAATCGCAGTTCGCCGCAGGGCACGGTGGGCCAGGCGGTGGAGATGATCCGCAGCCGCGAGCACATCTGGTACGCGCTGGCGCCGGAAGGCACGCGCAAGCCGGTCAAGGAGTGGAAGGGCGGCTTTCTCAAGATTGCGCGGATGGCCGAAGTGCCGGTGATCACGGCGTATTTCCATTACCCCGAGCGGGTGATTGGTTTTGGCCCGGCTTTGGCTACCACCGGCGACGACGTGGCCGATATGGCCCGCATCCGCCAGTGGTACACGCAGTGGATGGGCAAGAACCGCAGGGGCGGATGAGGCGCTGATAGGCAGAGAAGACGCCTTGCTGCGCCAACATCGGCACATGCCGGGTGGGCGGCAACGGAGTAGGGTAATGGGCTGATTCACGCCCGTTCCCAAAGGAGCCGTTTCATGTCGCGTACCGTTGTTCTGGCCGCCGCCATCAGTCTTGCGCTGGCCGCTTGTTCCGGCAAGGAGTCCACCACCCCCGTGAGCACCGATACCCCCGCCGCCGCCGGCCAGCCGGCCGAAGCTTCGACCAACCCGTTCATGACCGCCAGCTCGTTGCCGTTCCAGGCACCGGCGTTCGACAAGATCAAAGACAGTGACTACCTGCCGGCCTTCGAAGAAGGCATGCGCCAGCACCTGGCCGAGATCAAGCAGATCACCGACAACACGCAGCCGGCCACCTTCGACAACACCCTGCTGCCGATGGAGCAGTCCGGTGCCATCCTGGACCGTGTCAGCCGCGTGTTCTTCAGCGTGGTGCAGGCCGACACCAACCCGGAGCGGCAGAAGATTCAGGAAGACGTGGTGCCCAAACTGGCCGCGCACAGCGACGCCATTTACCTGGATGCCAAGTTGTTCGACCGCGTGAAGACGGTATACGACGCACGCGAAGGCGCTGGCCTGGAGCCGGAGCAGCTGCGCGTGGTTGAAGAAACCTACAAGGGCTTCGTCAAGGCCGGCGCCCAGCTCAACGACACCGACAAGGAAACGTTGAAGCAGTACAACGCCGAGGAAGCCACGCTCGCCAACGACTTCCACAACAAGCTGGTGGCTGCCACGGCGGCCGGTGCGGTGGTGTTTGATGACAAGGCGCAGCTGGCGGGTTTGTCCGATGCCGATCTGGCTGCCGCTGAAGACGCCGCCAAGGGCCGCAAGCTCGATGGCAAGTGGGTGCTGAGCCTGCAGAACACCACGCAGCAGCCGGCACTGATGTCGCTGCAGAACCGCGACGCGCGCGCCAAGGTGCTGGAAGCCTCGGAAACGCGTACCGAGCACGGCGACGCCAATGACACCCGCAAGATCATCCAGCGTTTGTCGCAGCTGCGTGCGGCCAAGGCCAAGCTGTTGGGCTTCCCCAACTACGCCGCTTACAACCTCACCGACCAGATGGCGCAGAACCCGGCCAACGCGCTGAAGCTGCTGACCGACACCGTGCCGGCGGCCACCGCCAAGGCACGCGGTGAGCTGGCTGAAATCCAGAAGGTGATCGATGCTCAGAAGGGCGGCTTCAAGGCCAGCGCATCGGATTGGGATTTCTACGCCGAGCAGGTGCGCAAGGCCAAGTACGACCTGGACGAGGCGCAGATCAAGCCGTACTTCGAGCTGGACAACGTGCTGCAGAACGGCGTGTTCTTCGCCGCCAACCAGCTGTACGGCGTGACCTTTGCCGAGCGCAAGGATCTGCCGGTGTATCACCCGGACGTGCGCGTGTTCGAGGTGACCGATGCCGACGGAAAGTCACTTGCGCTGTTCTACGCCGATTTCTACAAGCGTGACAGCAAGTCCGGTGGCGCGTGGATGGATGTGTTCGTTGAACAGAACGGCCTGACCGGCACCAAGCCGGTGGTCTACAACGTGTGCAACTTCACCAAGCCTGCAGCGGGCCAACCGGCACTGCTGAGCTGGGATGACGTGACCACCATGTTCCATGAGTTCGGCCATGCGCTGCACGGCATGTTCTCCAACACCAGGTACCCCAGCGTTGCCGGTACCGGCGTGCCGCGTGACTTTGTCGAGTTCCCGTCGCAGTTCAACGAGCACTGGGCATCGGACCCGAAGGTGTTTGCCAACTACGCCAAGCACTACCAGACCAAGGAAGCCATGCCGCAGGCATTGGTGGACAAGATCGCCAAGGCCAAGACCTTCAACCAGGGCTATGCCACCACCGAGTACCTGTCGGCGGCGTTGCTGGATATGGCATGGCACACGCAGGGCGCCGATGCGCCGTTGCAGGACGTGAACAAATTTGAAGCCGACGCGCTCAAGCGCTTCAAGGTAGATCTGTCGCAGGTGCCGCCGCGTTACCGCAGCAGCTATTTCGACCACATCTGGGGCGGCGGTTATTCGGCCGGTTATTACGCCTATTTCTGGGCGGAAATGATCGATCACGATGCCTTTGAGTGGTTCAAGGAGAATGGCGGTCTCACCCGTGAGAACGGCCAGGTGTTCCGCGACAAGATCCTCTCCATCGGCAACACGCGTGACCTGTCCACGGCCTACCGCGACTTCCGTGGCAAGGACCCGAGTGTGGAGCCGCTGCTGCACAACCGTGGTTTGAAATAATCACGCGCAGTACGTCGGATACGTGTTGATCACGAACGGCAGGGGAAACCCTGCCGTTCGTCTGTGTGTCCATCGGCGTTGCGGCGCAGCTGCGGGAACTTGCTGTCGCTGCGTGTTGTCCATTGCTCACCTACCGCAGTGGTGATTGGCATGAACGCGACCGCATCGGCCTCCCGGCTTTCTCCCGCACTTGCCTGGTTACGCCGCGAGGCGGTGCCGCTGGCGGTAACGCTGCTGCTGTTGTTCGCCGCGCGCGACAGCTTGGCCAATCATTACCAGGTGCCCAGCGGTTCGATGCAGCCCACCTTGCAGCCGGGCGATCGCGTTGTGGTGGACATGCGTGCCTATGGTCTGCGCTTGCCGTTTACCGATGTGCAACTGCTCGGCCAGCAACAACCGCAACGTGGCGATGTGGCGGTGTTCAATTCACCGGCCGACGGCATCCGCCTGATCAAGCGCGTGGTGGCGGTGGCCGGTGACCGTGTGGAACTGCACGACGGCTACCTCAGCATCAATGGCCAGCGGCTGCAGCAATCCATCGCCAGCGAAGCGTTTGGCGCAAAGCCGGTGCAGTTGGATCTCGATCTGGGCGGTGGCCCTGACATCGCCGGTATCACCATTCCTGACGGCAAGCTGCTCATGTTGGGCGACCATCGCGGCAACAGCATTGATGGCCGTTTCTTTGGGCTGGTGGATGCCGATGCGGTCTATGGCAAAGCGTTGGCGGTGTATTGGCGGCGGGGCGAAGGACCGCGTTGGCGGCGCCTGTAACACTGCACCGGCAGACAGAGCTGCGAACAGAAAAAGCCGGCACGGCAACGTTGCCGGCTTTTTTGTGGAACGTTCCCGCGCTTGAATGACAATTGGTCTGACCAATTATGCGGATTAACCCTATGGTCTAATAGGATCTTCGCTGAAACGGCGATTCAATCGCGGCTTGCTGGTCGCAGCAATTCAATATTGGTAATACCAATTTGCTGGCCAGCAGATATCCACCTTCGGGTGGGCCGCCTCCGCCCTTGTCGAGAACCTGCATGCAGCCCTGGGAACAACTGTACGACCCCGCTGGCAACCTCTGGCTGTCCAGCCTGATCGCGCTGTTGCCGATCGCTTTCTTCTTCGTGGCCCTGGCCGTGCTGCGCATGAAGGGCTGGCTTGCCGGCACCCTCACCGTGGCCATTGCCTTGGTCGTGGCACTGTTTTTCTATCGCATGCCGGTGGCACAGGCATTTGGTGCGGTGGGCTTTGGCTTCCTTTACGGGTTGTGGCCGATTGCCTGGATCATCATCGGCGCCGTGTTTCTGTACAAAGTGGCGGTCAAGACCGGCCAGTTCGCCATCATCCGCGCCTCGATCCTGTCGGTGACCGAAGACCAGCGCCTGCAGATGCTGATGGTGGGTTTCGCCTTCGGTGCGTTTTTGGAAGGCGCCGCTGGTTTCGGCGCGCCGGTGGCGATCACCGCTGCGTTGTTGGTCGGCCTGGGCTTCAAGCCGCTGTATGCAGCGGGCCTATGTCTGATCGTCAACACCGCGCCGGTGGCATTTGGTGCGATGGGCATCCCGATCATCGTTGCCGGCCAGGTCACCGGGCTGGATGCGTTCGAGATCGGGCAGATGGCCGGGCGCCAGTTGCCGTTCCTCACGATCATCGTGCTGTTCTGGATCATGGCCATCATGGATGGCTGGCGCGGCGTCAAAGAGACGTGGCCGGCGGTGCTGGTGGCGGGCGGCTCGTTCGCCATCGCCCAGTACCTGACCTCCAATTTCATCGGCCCGGAGCTGCCGGACATCACCGCCTCGCTCGCTTCGCTGGTGTGTTTGACCTTGTTCCTGCGCCGCTGGCAGCCCAAGCGCATCTTCCGTTTTGATACCGACGCCAGCGCCGAAGCGGCGGCCCAGGCGTTGGACGCCCCGCGTTACAGCGCTGGCCAGATCACCAAGGCGTGGTCGCCGTTCCTGATCCTCACTGCCATGGTCACCGTGTGGAGCATCAAGCCGTTCAAGGCGTTGTTTGCCGCTGGCGGGCCGCTGCAGGATTGGGTGTTGAAACTACCAGTGCCGGGTTTGGATCAACTGGTGCAGAAGATGCCGCCCATCGTGAACGCACCCACGGCGTATGACGCGGTCTACACGTTCGACGCGTTCTCGGCCACGGGCACGGCCATCATGCTGGCGGCCGTGATCACCATCGTCTACCTACGCATGCCGGTGCGTGCCGCCATCGGTACGTTCGGCGAAACGGTCAACGAGCTGAAGACGCCCATCTACTCGATCGGCATGGTGCTGGCGTTTGCCTTCATCGCCAACTACTCGGGCCTGTCGGCGACGCTGGCCTTGGCCTTGGCACACACCGGCAAGGCGTTTACGTTCTTCTCGCCGTTCCTGGGTTGGTTGGGCGTGTTCCTGACCGGTTCGGATACCTCATCCAACGCCTTGTTCTCGGCCTTGCAGGCGACCACCGCGCAGCAGATTGGCGTGTCCGAAGTGTTGCTGGTCGCCGCCAACACCACCGGCGGCGTCACTGGCAAGATGATCTCCCCGCAATCCATCGCCATTGCCTGTGCGGCGGTGGGCCTGGCGGGCAAGGAGGCAGACCTGTTCCGCTTCACCGTCAAGCACAGTTTGATCTTCACCGTGATGGTCGGCCTGATCACCACCGCGCAGGCGTACTGGCTCACTTGGATGATTCCCTGAGCCATGCGCCACTTGTCCGCCAACGCCGTGCTGCTTCGGGCCACAATGTCGGCATGAGTACGCAACGCATTTCCGACAAGGTGGCCGCGCAACTGCGCGCGCTGGTGGACGAACAACAACTGCAGCCGGGTGACCGGCTGCCTGCCGAGCGCACGCTTGCCGTGCAGCTTGGCGTGTCACGCACCGCACTGCGTGAGGCGATCGCGCAGCTCGGCAGCCAAGGTGTGCTGATCGCCCGCATGGGTGGCGGCACCTATGTGGCCGAACCGGCTGCCCGCGCGCGGCAGGCATTGGATGAACCGTTGGCACCGTATCTGCCGCTGTTTCAGGGTGATCCGGAATATCGTTTTGACGTGCTGGAAATCCGCCACGCCCTCGAAGGTGCCACCGCGTGGCATGCCGCATTGCGGGCCACCGATGATGATCGCGCGCGCATTGCGCAGGCCTTCCAGACCATGATGGACGCGCATGGCAAGGACGACCCGGCCGGTGAAGCGCAGGCCGATGCGGCGTTTCATCTGTCCATTGCCGAGGCCTCGCACAACCTGGTGCTGCTGCAGGTGATGCGCGGCCTGTTTGAACTGCTGCAGACCAATATTTCGCAGAGCCGCGAAAAGCTCTACACCGCCGCGAGCACCTTCTCACCGCTGTCCAACCAACACCGCGAAATGATGGATGCGGTGCTGGCCGGTGACCCCGAACGCGCGCGTGCCGCCGCGCATGCGCACCTTGAGTTCGTGCACACCACGCTGCGCACACTCGACGAAAACGATGCGCGGCGCGCTCGCGCATCGCGTCTTCCTTCTCCCCACGGTTGACCCATGATCATCTCCGCCTCCACCGATTACCGTGCGGCCGCGCAGCGTCGTCTGCCGCCGTTCCTATTCCACTACATCGATGGCGGCGCGTATGCCGAACACACGCTCAAACGTAATGTTTCCGATCTGTCCGACATCGCGCTGCGCCAGCGCATCCTGCGTGACATGTCCGACCTCAGTCTGGAAACCGAACTGTTCGGCGAAAAACTTGCCATGCCATTGGCCTTGGCGCCGGTCGGCCTGACCGGAATGTATGCACGCCGCGGTGAAGTGCAGGCCGCGCGCGCGGCCGAAAGCCGTGGCGTGCCGTTCACCCTGTCCACCGTGTCGGTGTGCCCGATTGAAGAAGTGGCGCCGTCGATCAAGCGACCCATGTGGTTCCAGCTGTATGTGCTGCGTGATCGCGGCTTCATGCGCAACGCGTTGGAGCGCGCGCAGGCGGCCGGCGTCACCACCTTGGTATTCACCGTTGATATGCCCGTACCGGGCGCGCGCTACCGCGATGCGCACTCGGGCATGAGTGGCCCGAATGCGGGTGTTCGTCGCATCGGCCAGGCAGTCACGCATCCGCGTTGGGCGTGGGATGTGGGCGTTTGTGGGCGCCCGCATGATCTGGGCAACATCTCCGCCTATCGCGGCAGCCCGACCGGGCTGGAGGACTACATCGGTTGGTTGGGCAGTAATTTTGATCCGTCCATTTCGTGGAAAGACCTGGAATGGATTCGCGAATTCTGGAAAGGCCCGATGGTCATCAAGGGCATTCTTGATCCAGACGATGCGCGTGATGCGGTGCGCTTTGGCGCCGATGGCATCGTGGTATCCAATCACGGTGGCCGTCAGTTGGACGGTGTGCTGTCCACTGCGCGTGCGTTGCCGGCAATTGCCGATGCGGTGCAGGGCGACCTGAAGATTCTGGCCGACTCCGGCATCCGCAACGGCCTGGATGTCGTGCGCATGCTCGCACTCGGCGCCGACAGCGTTTTGCTGGGCCGTGCGTTTGTGTATGCACTGGCAGCACAGGGCCAGGCTGGTGTCGCCAATCTTCTGGATCTGTTCGCCAAGGAAATGCGCGTAGCGATGACCTTGACCGGCGCGCGCCGCATCAGTGACATCGGCCGCGATTCGCTGGTCAACCTGGCATGAGCACGCACGATGCAGTAATCGCGCAGCTGCGCGCGGCGGTGGGCCATGCCCATGTGCTGACCGGTGATAAGGCAACGCGCCGTTTCCGCAAGGGCTATCGCTTTGGTGAAGGTGCGGTGTTGGCCGTGGTGCGCCCGGGCACGCTGCTGGAAATGTGGCGTGCGTTGCAGGCGGCAGTGCAGGGCGGTGCAGCGGTCATTCTGCAGGCCGCCAACACTGGGTTGACCGGCGGCTCCACGCCAGATGGTGATGACTATGGCCGGCCGGTCGTATTGATCAACACGCTGCGCCTCACCGGGGTGCAGCTGCTCAACAACGGCGAGCAGGTGCTGTGCCTGCCGGGCGCCACGCTGGATCGACTTGAACAACTGCTGGCGCCGCTGGGGCGTGAACCGCATTCGGTGATTGGCTCTTCCTGCATCGGCGCATCGGTGCTGGGGGGAGTGTGCAACAACTCCGGCGGTTCACTGGTGCGGCGCGGGCCGGCGTACACCGAGTTGGCGCTGTACGCGCAGGTGGATGCGCGTGGCGAGCTGCAGTTGGTCAATCACCTGGGCATCGCGCTGGGCGACACGCCGGAGGAAATCCTGCAGCGCGTGCAGGCCGGTGACTATCAGCCGACGGATGTGGGCAACGATGCCGCGCGTGCGGCGTCTGATCCGCATTACGCCGCGCAGGTGAGTCAGGTGGATGCCGCCACGCCCGCGCGCTTCAATGCCGACCCCAGCCGACATTACGAAGCGTCCGGCTCGGCCGGCAAGCTGGCGGTGTTTGCGGTGCGCCTGGATACCTTCGCCAAAGAAGCCGCCGAGGTGTTCTACATCGGCAGCAACCGCACCGACAGCCTCGCGGAAATCCGCCGGCATCTGCTCACTGGCTTCGAGCGTCTGCCGATTTCCGGTGAGTACATCCATCGCGTTGCCTACGACATTGGCGAGCGTTACGGCAAAGACACGTTCCTGCTGATCGACAAACTCGGCACTGCACGCGTGCCTGCCGCGTTCGCGTTGAAGAGCCGTGTGGATGGCTGGTTCGAGCGGCTTGGCCTGCGCGGGGTTACCGATCACGCGATGCAACTGCTGACCGGCATGCTGCCGTCGCATCTGCCCAAGCGCATGGGCGAGTTTCGCCAGCGTTATGAGCATCACCTGTTGGTGAAGGTGTCCGCGCAGGATGCTGCCGCGACCGAAAGCTGGTTGCGCGAGTTTTTTGCCGCCCACGAAGGCGATTACTTTCATTGCACGCCGGAGGAGGGGCGTAAGGCATTTCTGCATCGCTTCGCGGTGGCCGGTGCGGCGGTGCGTTATCGCGAAGTGCACCGCGCGCAGGTGGAGGACATCGTCGCGTTGGATATCGCGCTGCGTCGTGATGACCGTGAGTGGTTTGAGCAGCTGCCGGCGGATTTGGACGACCGCTTGCTGCACAAGCTCTACTACGGCCATTTCCTGTGCCATGTGTTCCATCAGGATTACATCGCGCGCAAGGGCGAGGACCCGATGGCGATTGAGCACGCCATGTGGAAGTTGCTGGACGAACGTGGTGCGGAATATCCGGCCGAGCACAACGTCGGCCATCTGTATCCGGCCAAGCCGGCGCTGGCGAAGTTTTATCAGCAGCTGGACCCGAGCAATACGTTCAATCCCGGCATCGGCCAGACCAGCAAACACGCCGGTTGGAAGGGCTGCGATTGCGCCGGGCATTGAGTGGCTCGCAGGGTGGTTGAGGGGTGATCGCTCGAACGCCCTCGCATCACGGCGGGGCGTTGCCAGTTTGGCGCGCCGTTACCGCTCCGAATGCCCGGTGTCGTCGTATTGCCGTGGCGCAAACAGATCCGGCTGGATCAACTCGATAAACGCGCGTGCCTGCGGCGACAGCACCTTGCCCCGGCGCACCACCACGCCGTAGCTGCGGGCCGGGAAGTAGTCGCTCATTGCCCGGGTAGCCAGCTTGTCGCGGTCGCCATCGTTGAGGCACAGCGCGGTGACGATGGAGATGCCCATGTTCATTGCCACGTACTGCTTGATCACCTCCCAGCCGCCTACTTCCAGCGCCACCGTATAGGGCACCCGGTGCTGCTGGAATACCAGGTCCACCAGCCGCCAGGTGATCTGCCGGCGCGGCGGCAGGATCAGCGGCCACGGTGACAGGTCTTCCAGCGTCAGGTTTTTCTTGCGGGCCAGCGGATGGTCGGGCGGGGTGATCAGCACCTGGTCGAACCGATAGACCGGCGCGTAGCTCAGGTCGGCCGGCACATCCATCATCGAGCCGATGGCCAGGTCGGCGGCGTCGCTGCGCAGCAGGTCAGTACCATCGGCGCTGATCGCGTTATGCAGCGTCAGCCGGACGTCCGGGTGTAGCTTTCGGAAGTTTTCGACGATCTTCGGTAGCAGATAGAGGATGGTTGACGAATTTGCGGCGATATTCAGCTCGCCCGCGTCCAGCCCGCTGACCTTTTCGCGGAAGCGCGGCAGCAATCCGTCCAGGCTCTCCACCAGCGGCTGCGCCATGTCATAGAGCAACTGGCCCTCACGGCTGGGCACCAAGCGACGCCCGCTGCGCTCGAACAGACCCACGCCCAACTCCCGTTCCAGCGCCTGCAGCTGCAGGCTCACCGCCGGCTGGCTGACGAAAAGCGCCTCCGCTGCCCGTGAAACTGACCCAAGTCGCACCGTCTGCAGAAACGCCCGCAGCGGCTTGAGCCGGTCAGACTTGTAGGAAAAACGAGGGGTTACGGGTGTCTTCTTGGTCATTTCGAGGTGATTATTAGCACAACTTATACAAAACATTGCAAAAACTGTTTTGTTAAATATGGCCCTGCGGCCGCACGTTGGAGTCCCACGACAACGCAGGAACCTCCCATGTCCGCCGTCGCTCAGGCCATCCCGGCACACACCACTCCCCGCCCGACTCCGGGCATCACGGTCACCACCCAGCTGGCCGGTCAGTCCGGGCTGTTGCCGGCCGGCGCGCTGGGGTTGCTTGTGTCGTTGCACCGTGCGGTGGAGCCGGAGCGGCAGAAGCGGCTGGCCGCGCGTGAGCAGCGCCAGGCCTACTTCGACCAGGGCGGTACGCCGGACTTCCGTGCGGACACCGCCGACATCCGCCAGAGTGATTGGACGGTGGCGCCGATCCCGGCCGCGCTGCAGGACCGCCGCGTCGAGATCACCGGCCCCACTGACCCGAAGATGGTCATCAACGCGCTGAACTCCGGCGCCAAGGTGTTCATGGCCGACTTCGAGGACTCCACCTCGCCGACCTGGCGCAACGTGCTGGCGGGCCAGCAGACCATGCGTGCGGCGGTGCGCGGTGACCTGGACTTCACCGCCCCGGCCGCCAACGGCAAGCCGGCCAAGCACTACACGCTGCGTCCGTTTGACGAACAGGCGGTGCTGATCGTGCGTCCGCGCGGCTGGCACCTGGACGAGAAGCATGTGCTGGTTGATGGCCAGCCCATTGCCGGTGGCCTGTTCGACGCGGCCGTGTTCGCCTTCCACAACGCCCGCACGTTGATGGACAACGACCGTGGCCCGTACTTCTACCTGCCCAAGCTGCAGTCAATGGAGGAGGCCGCGCTGTGGGAGACCGCGCTGTCCCACATCGAAGGCATGCTCGGCCTGCCGCATGGGCAGATCAAGGTCACCGTGCTGATCGAAACGTTGCCGGCGGTGTTCGAGATGGACGAGATTCTGCACGCGCTGCGCGACCGCATCGTCGGCCTGAACTGCGGCCGCTGGGACTACATCTTCTCGTACCTGAAAACCTTCCGCCGCCACGCCGACAAGGTGTTGCCTGAGCGCGGCCAGGTGACCATGACGCAGCCGTTTCTGAAGGCGTATTCGGAACTGTTGATCAAGACCTGTCACCGTCGCGGTGCGCATGCGATGGGGGGCATGGCCGCGCAGATTCCGATCAACCACGATGCCGCGGCCAACGAGCAGGCGATGGCCCGCGTGCGTGCCGACAAGCTGCGCGAAGTCACCGCCGGTCACGACGGCACCTGGGTCGCTCACCCGGCATTGATTGCGGTGGCGCGCAGCATTTTTGACGAGCACATGACCACGCCGAACCAGCATCACGTGCTGCGTCGTGACGTGCAGGCGAGCCGCGAGGCGTTGATTGCGCCGTGCAGCGGCACCGTCACCCGCGCCGGCTTCGAGAACAACGTCGAAGTGTGCGTGCGTTATCTGGCGGCGTGGCTGGACGGCAATGGCTGCGTGCCCATCCACAACCTGATGGAAGACGCGGCCACCGCTGAGATCAGCCGCAGCCAGATCTGGCAATGGCTGCACGCCGGCAACCAGCACCTGGATGACGGTACCGCCATCGACATGGCCCTGTTGGAAAGCACGTTGCGCAGCCTGCCGGCACGGCTGGGCGACACCTCCGCGCTGCCCGGTGGCAGCCGCATCACCCAGGCCATTGGCCTGCTGGACCAGCTCAGCCGTGCTGATCAACTGGCCGATTTTTTGACCCTGCCGGCCTACCGGCAGATCGACTGACCTCCTTCCCCGTACGCCACATACTCTTTCGAGGACGACACGATGAGCACCTATCAGCAACAGATCGACGCCCTGCAGCAGGACTGGGACACCAACCCGCGTTGGAAAGGCCTGAAGCGCACCTACAGCGCCGCAGACGTGGTGCGCCTGCGTGGCAGCGTGCAGCCCGAATACACCCTGGCAAAGCGTGGCGCCGAACGCCTGTGGGACCTGGTCAACGGCGATGCCAAGAAGGGTTACGTCAACGCCTTCGGCGCGATCAGCGCCGGCCAGGCAATGCAGCAGGCCAAGGCCGGCCTGGAGGCGGTGTATCTGTCCGGTTGGCAGGTGGCTGCCGATGGCAACACCTCAGAAACCATGTACCCGGACCAGTCGCTGTACGCCTATGACTCGGTGCCGACCATGGTCCGCCGCATCAACAACACCTTCCAGCGTGCTGATGAAATCCAGTGGAAGAACATCATCGACGGCAAGCTGAAGGCCGAAGATGCCATCGACTTCTTCCTGCCGATTGTTGCTGACGGTGAAGCCGGCTTCGGTGGCGTGCTCAACGCCTATGAGTTGATGAAGAACATGATCGTCGCTGGCGCTGCGGCCGTGCACTTCGAGGACCAGCTGGCAGCGGTGAAGAAGTGCGGCCACATGGGTGGCAAGGTGCTGGTGCCGACGCAGGAAGCCATCCAGAAGTTGTCCGCTGCGCGTCTGGCGGCTGACGTGTTGGGTGTGCCGACCATCGTGCTGGCCCGTACCGATGCTGAAGCGGCCAATCTGCTGACCAGTGATTTCGATCCGAACGACGCGCCGTTCGTCACCGGCCAGCGCACGGCCGAAGGCTTCTACCGCGTGAAAAACGGCTTGGAACAGGCCATCAGCCGGGGTGTCGCCTATGCCCCGCATGCAGACCTGGTGTGGTGTGAAACCGGCACGCCGGATCTGGGCTTCGCCCGTGAGTTTGCCCAAGCCGTGCATGCGGAAAGCCCCGGCAAGCTGCTGTCGTACAACTGCTCGCCGTCGTTCAACTGGAAGAAGAACCTGGACGACAAGACCATCGCCAAGTTCCAGGACGAATTGGCAGCGATGGGCTACAAGTATCAGTTCATCACACTGGCTGGCATCCACATCAACTGGTTCAACACCTTCAAGTTCGCCCACGACTACGCCCGTGGCGAAGGCATGCGCCACTACGTGGAACAGGTGCAGGAGCCCGAATTCGCCGCGCGTGAAAAGGGTTACACCTTTGTTTCGCATCAGCAGGAAGTGGGTGCCGGCTATTTCGACGATGTGACCACGGTGATCCAGGGCGGCGCTTCCAGCGTCACCGCGTTGACCGGCTCCACCGAGGAAGAACAGTTTCAGACCGAAGAAGCCGCTTGAGCGCGTAGTTAAGGTCGTTTCAAAGGGGCTCTTACGAGCCCCTTCTTTTTGCCCGCACGAAAACGCGTTTTCGCCTTAATGATGAGACCCACATCACCTTATTTTGATGCTAGTCTCCCCGGCTTAACCGCCGGCGATAGGCGGGGAGCCATGAGGCGCAGGATGAGCGGCATGGGATTAGGGGGGCTGGCGCTGCAAACCGAACCTTCAGCGACTTCGATCGTCGCAGGGGGCGCAGTACGGCGTGCGCAGGTTTCTGCGGCAGAGTTCGTGCTGTTCACCCAGTTCGGTCGGCGCCGCAACCTGGTTGCCGATGAGGTGCTGTTCCAGCGCGGCGACACCGGCACCTCGATGTTCATCGTCATCAGTGGTGCCATCACCCTGGATTTCGGCCCCGGCCAAGCGCCCAAACAACTGGGTGCCAAGGATTTCTTCGGTGAGCTCGGCCTGTTGATTGATGGCCACCTGCGTTCTTCGGCAGCGCGTGCGTGCTGTGACACGGTGCTGCTGGAAGTCAGCTACGTCAATTTCCAGCGTCTCATCGACCATGATCCTGCAATGGTGGTGTTTTTCCTGCGCCGCACGTTGTGGCGTGTGGTCTCCAGTGAACAACGTTTGATTGGCCAACTCAGTCGCCGCAACGAAGAACTGGAAACCGCGCTCGGCAATCTGTACAGCGCCAGCCATGAGCTGCAGAGCACCCGTGAGCTGATTTACAGCGACGACCTCACCGGCATGGGCAACCGCCGTGCACTCACGGTTTACCTGCAGAACTCACACCGTTCGGAACGGCGGCCACAGGGCCTGTTGCTGATTGACTGTGACGATTTCAAAGGGCTCAACGATTCGCAGGGGCACCTGGCCGGCGATCACATGCTGCAGTGTCTTGGTCGTGTGCTGAGCTCGGTGGCGGGCAAGGACGACATTGCCTGCCGGTTGGGTGGCGATGAGTTCTGCGTGTTGTTGCAGGAGGCGGACGCGGAGCGGCTGTCGCGCGTGGGGAGCTTCATCCTTGAAGCGGTGCGTGGTCTGGTGGCGTTTCCCGGCGCGATGCCGGGGGCATGTTCGGTCAGCATCGGCCTGGTGCTGATGGATCCCAAGGCCCATTGGAACGACGCTTACTCGCGCGCCGATAGTGCGCTCTATGAGGCCAAGCGCTTGGGTGGCGGTCGGATGCAATGGACGCCTGATTGACCGGCAGCGCAAGGGGGCTGACGTGGACTTGGATTCTGAAAACACACGGACACAACGACAGTTCAAAACACTGGTTCTGACGGATCTGTGCGAGTCGGTGATGCTGGTCGAGCGGGTGGGAGATGCCGCCGCAGCGTCGCTGTTCCGCAGGCTCGACACGCAGGTTCTGCAGTTGTTGAACCGCTGGAATGGGCGCCTGATCGATCGCTCCGACGGCATGTTCCTGCTGTTCGACGCACCGGTGGATGGGTTGGGTTTTGCCCTGGATTATGTGGACGAACTGGATGCTTTGGGGCGTGAACTGAAGCTGCCACTGCAGGCGCGCATAGGCGTGCATGTGGGTTACGTGCTGTCGTGGAACAACAGCGAAGAAGCCGTGGCTGCCGGTGCCAAAGCGTTGGAAGTGGAAGGACTGGCAAAGCCGGTCGCCGCACGTTTGATGGCCTTGGCACGGCCGGGCCAGATCCTGATGTCATCGGCAGCCGAATCCATGCTGCGTAGTGGCCAGCGCGAACTGCCTGATCGCGGTGTTGGCCTGCAATGGAAATCGCATGGCCGTTGGCGCTTCAAAGGCCTGCCGGCGGCGCAGGAAGTATTCGAGGTAGGCCGGCCTGAGCGCGCGCCATTACGCAGGCCTGCAGGTTCGTCCAAGGCGCGCCGCGAGCTGCCGTTGTGGCGTCGCCCTGCAGCGCTGGTGACCGAAGTGGCGGTAGTGGCAGTGCTGCTCATCACCGCATGGGTGATGGTGCGGCCGGAGCCTGCCATTGCGTTTGCCGAGCGCGACTGGGTGGTTGTGGGCGATTTTGCCAACATGACAGGAAATGACGTGCTGGACAGTGCCTTGCAGCAGGCATTGCGCATCAGCCTGGAGCAATCGCGGCATGTGAATGTTGTCAGTGACCTGAAAGTGCAGGACACGCTGCGGCAGATGCGTAAAAGCCCGGGTGAGCGCCTGGATCCGCAGACGGCCAATGAGGTCGCCATTCGAGATGGAGCGCGCGCGGTGATCATGCCAACCGTGCTGGAAGTACATGGAAGGCTGCGTATTAGCCTGGATGTGATTGACCCTGTCAGCGGCCGGGTTGTGTATTCCGAGCACGCGGACGGTCGCGGACTGGAGTCAGCGCTGGACTCCATCGACAAAGTCGCAGGATCGTTACGGTTGAGGCTTGGTGAGACGATGGCCGAACTGAGCAAGCGTTCGCTGCCGTTGCCTCAGGTGGCAACGGCGAGTCTGGATGCGCTGCATGCTTATGCGCTGGGCCTGGAGGCATACGCCGATAATCGCAGGGACGAAGCGCAAGGCTATTTTGAACAGGCGGTTCGCCTGGACACGGCATTCGCTGCGGCGTACATGGCGCAGATGCGTATTGCGTATGCGTATGGCGACTTCATTCGTGCACGGGCTTTGTTGGCGCAGGCCGCACGCTACAGGGACGGTTTGACGCCGCGTGACGGCTTGTACCTGGATGCCTGGGTCTCCGAACTCAACGCGGCGGCAGCGCAGGAGCGTGCTTATAAGTGGAAGCTTCTTGGGGATCTGTACCCCGACTACCATGCCGCCCATGCCAATCGATCCAATGCGTTGTTCACGCTGGGGCGCTATGCAGAGGCCGAAGAAGAGGCGCGCAAGGCGGTTGCAACGCAGAATCCGCTGCGCCCCTGGGCGTTGCGTCAGCTGGCAAGAACTCTCCTGGCTCAGAACAAAGTGGCAGAGGCGGAGCAGACATTCCTTGAAGCGAAAGCGCAGGGCGAGGGCGCGCCGGACAGTGAGCTGGCTGCGGTGATGGCGGTCAACGATGACTACGCGGGCGCACATGCGTTGTTGAAGCGCATTCCAGAGGATCAACCGCCCGCTTGGTTGCAGAGGATTGCGGTGTCTGTGGACGAGGGGTCGCTGGAGCAGGCAATCGCGCAATCAAAGCAGGCTGCCGGCCTGTGCAAGGTTGAGGGTTACGTCTGCAGCGTGTTTGAGCTGCAGCAGCTGGCACTACAGTCAGAAGCAGGTAAGGCCGCGGTTCCGAACGCGTTTGAACAGAATCTGCAGAGACTGCATGGCCAGGCATTGATTGCAGAAGGAGCGGATCGTACGGAATGGGAATTCATGGCTGTGACGAGCCTCTATCTGGCGCAGCGTGCGGGGTATCGCCAACTTGTCAGCGCTTGGCTCCCGCGTCTGAATCACATGGCCGAAGGTGCGGCCGACCCGCGCGTTTTACAGCTGTTGCAGGTGATAGCCGCCGGTGAAGAAGCGGACGAGAATCGTGCCGAACATGCGGTGGCGCGTTTGAAGGGGCAGGTTGATGGCACGGAACTGCTGCAGGTGCGCGTGGCGCTTTGGAAGCTGTACGAGCAGCTCGGTAACGCCCCGCTGGCCGAGCGTGAGCGCCAATGGCTGGCTCGGCAGCGAGGGCTTGCCTACTCCGAGAACGCCGGAACGTACGCGTTGAAGGCCCGCAATGTGGCCGACGTCCGGCTTGCCCGTTTACATTGAATCCGATTCTGCCTGGAACTCAGGGCTTGGGCTTGCGCTGCAGGGATGCATCGATCTGGCCAGTGACAAAGCAATGGGGAACATAGAAGGCGGCATTGGCGGCCAGGTGTTGCAGAAGCTGGTCGCGGGATTGCTGGAACTCTTCTTTGCTTGCCAGCGGCCCACCCGGTAGGCAGCAATTGCCGGACTCGGCAGCGGCCGGGCTGATCGACTGCAATGCCTGCGCTGGGTCCTGGGAAAAGATCTCACGGAATGCATCGTCCGACGCCAGCAGATCGAGCAGCTTCACGGCGTCTTCGGTGGAAAGGGGCTTTTTCTCGTCGCTCATTGCATTCAACCGGTAAAAGTAAAGGAATTTTCAGCCATGGAGGGCATGGTGAAAGCAGGTTAGTCATCGGTAGCGGAACGGGATGCTGCAACTTGAGCAATCTGTGCGGATGGCGCTTAATCATTCCGTACTGATGCCGACAACAAGTGATTCTTTCAGCGGATGATGTCAGTGCCAACCACCACAATGCTCGTGCGTCGTTGCAAGCATCTTTTCCTGGAATCCAAGCGCGAGCAGATATTCAGCCTGGACGATGTTCTGCACGGGGGAAACGGCATGATGCCCCGCACCTGCTGGCTGGCATTGGCGCCGCACCTGGACGCGCCGGTAGAGATATCCCACGAAATGCTGAAGCTGTTGGGCGACTACGATGCCGAGGTCTGGACGGCCACTGCGGTGTCGTCCGAGCCGCAGGTTCTGGATCTGATCGAGAAAGGCCTGCTGCTTGTCAAAGACGATTCAAGGGCGGTCGCAGCACGCGATGAGCGCATGAGGACGATGGGTTGGTGGGGGCCTGCGGCAATGGTGCACTGGCAATCCCGATGGAACGGAAGGGACAGTGCGGCGGCGATCGAGTCGGCAGGAATCCAGACTGCCGCTGGCCTGCAGGCACGCTTTGGCCCACCACCGGCAGTGACAAAGCCACCGCTTGGAACCCGTGTCGTATTGCCTGCCGTGCCCATCGACGATGCCGATCAGCGTCTGCGGCAACGCTGCACATGCCGGAACTTTGATGTATCCCAGCAGTTGCAGCTCAGCACCGTCTCACAGCTGTTGCAGCGTGTTCTGGGTGCAACGGGCCGTTACCTCTTGGATGAAAACAGCGTCTTCATCAAAAGAAATGCGCCGTCAGCCGGTGGCCTGCATGCTACCGAGGCATACATCATCGTCCAGCACGTCGATGGGCTTGATCGCGGCATCTATCACTATCATCCGCTTGAGCACGCACTGACACCCATGCCCGGTGCATTCGAAGTCGATGCAGGACTCACTGTGGATTTCGTGGCAGGGCAGCATTGGTTTGCCAACGCGCATGTGTTGATCGTGCTGGCGCCACGCTTTGATCGGTTGCATTGGAAGTACCGCGATCATGCGAAGGCTTACCGCGCGGTAACACTGGATGTGGGGCACCTCTCTCAACTGCTCCTGACATGCGCGACCGAACTTGGGTTGGGAGCATTTGTCACCGCGGCCATAAACGAGCGTGACATCGAGCAGGCACTGGGCTTCGATCCGATGGAACAAAGCCCATTGGCCATCTGTGGATTTGGCCTGAGAGATGAGGTGATGACCACAACCGAGTTTGATCCGGGTGAGGCCGTCTGGGAAAAAGCCACCTGATGGATAGGCGGGTAATCAACCCGCCTCGAAATCCACCAACACCGCGCCATCGCCCACCTGGTCGCCGGCTTTTGCGCGGAAGCCATGTACCGTACCGTCGGCAGGTGCCTGCAGCGTGTGCTCCATCTTCATCGCCTCCATCACCAGCAGCGGCGTGCCACGGCTGACGGTGCTGCACGGCTCCACCAACAGCGTGACCACGCGGCCCGGCATTGGTGCGAGCAGGCTGCCGCCGTGGTCGTTGGCACTGTCGGCATCAGCGACCGGGTCGTGCAGCATGAATCGCTGTTGCCGCTCATCACCGAAGACGTGCAGCACATTGCCATCGCGCACCGCGTTGCCGCGATGTAGGCGCTCGCCAATCTGCAACGCGTAGTGGCCCTGGCGCAGATTGCCGATGACGTGCAGCGCTTCATCATCAAGCTGCACCTGCCAGCCATCTGCAAGCGTGCGCACCAGCAGCTGCCGTTGCTGCTGCAGGTGCTCCAGCGTGACCGAACGTGCGGCCGGGCCGGTCAAACGCCAGCCATCGGCGATGGCCCACGGCGATGCGTCAGCCGTTGCTGAAGCGCCTGCACTGGAAGCCAGCACCGCAGCCACTGCCCAATCTGCCGAAGGTGCAGCGCTGTGCTGGATATCCAGCGCGTCATGCTCGCGCTCGATCAGCGCGGTATCCAGATCTGCGTGACGGAACGAATCGGTCATCACCAAGCGACGCAGGAACGCGGCGTTGGTGGTGACGCCGACCACCTGACACTGGGCAAGCGCGCGCTGCATGCGCTGTAGTGCACGTTCGCGGTCCACGTCCCAGACGATCAGCTTAGCGATCATGGGATCGTAGTACGGCGTAATCGCATCGCCTTGTTCGACGCCGGCATCCACGCGCACGTTGGCAGTGCCCAGCGGCAACTGCAGATGACGCAGCGTACCGGTGGAAGGCAGAAAGCCGCGGTCAGCATCTTCGGCATACAGCCGCGCTTCGAGCGCGTGGCCGTGGATGCTGAGTTGCTCCTGCGTTTTCGGCAGCGGTTGCCCGGCGGCGACGCGCAGCTGCCATTCGACCAGATCGGTGTTGGTGATCATCTCGGTAACGGGATGTTCCACCTGCAGGCGGGTGTTCATTTCCATGAAATAGAAATCGCCCTCCGGCCCGGCGATGAACTCCACCGTGCCGGCGCCTACATAACCCACCGCGCGCGCGGCATCCGTCGCCGCTTTGCCCATTGCGGCGCGACGCTCTGGCGTCATGCCGGGGGCGGGGGCTTCTTCCAACACCTTCTGGTGGCGACGTTGCACTGAGCAATCGCGCTCGAACAGATACACCACGTTGCCCAAGCTGTCGCCAAACACCTGTATTTCGATATGACGCGGGCGCTCGACGTATTTCTCCACCAGCACATGCGCATTGCCGAACGCCGACTGCGCCTCGCGTTGGCAGCTGGCCAATGCAGCTTCGAAATCAGCGCTGGCTTCCACCTTGCGCATGCCCTTACCGCCACCGCCGGCGCTGGCTTTGATCAGCACCGGGTAGCCGATGGCGTCTGCCTGCGCACGCAGGAAATCCGGGGCCTGCTGTTCGCCGTGATACCCCGGTGTCAGCGGTACGTTGGCGGCCTGCATCAGTGCCTTGGCCGCGCTCTTGTCGCCCATCGCATCAATGGCGCTGGCCGGTGGGCCGATGAACACCACGCCAGCATCGGCGCAGGCCCGCGCAAAGCCGGCGTTCTCGGAGAGAAATCCGTAACCCGGATGGATGGCCTGTGCACCTGTACGGCGTGCAGCGTCGAGAATCACCTCCGCGCGCAGGTAGCTTTCCGCTGCCGGAGCTGCGCCGATGTGCACTGCTTCATCGGCCAGCCGCACATGCCGTGCGTTGCGATCAGCATCGGAGTAAACCGCTACCGTAGCGATGCCCAGCTGTCGGCAGGTACTGATGACGCGGCAGGCAATTTCACCGCGGTTGGCGATCAGAATTTTGTTGAACATGAAAAGTCTCCGGTCGCCGTTACATCCGGAACACGCCGAAGCGTGTTTCCTGCGAAGGTGCGTTGAGGCTGGCAGCCAATGCCAGGCCGAGAATACGGCGGGTGTCGGCCGGGTCGATCACGCCGTCGTCCCATAGCCGCGCACTGGCGTAGTACGGGTGACCCTGCTGCTCGAACTGGTCGCGAATGGGCTGCTTGAATGCATCTTCCTCATCGGCCGACCACGCACCGCCCTTGGCTTCGATGCCGTCACGCTTGACCGTGGCGAGTACGCTGGCCGCCTGCTCACCGCCCATCACACCGATGCGCGCGTTTGGCCACATCCACAGGAAGTGGGGCGAGTACGCACGTCCACACATGCCGTAGTTACCGGCCCCAAACGAACCGCCAATCACCACCGTGTACTTGGGCACGCGCGCATTGGCCACCGCCATCACCAGCTTGGCACCGTCTTTGGCGATGCCGCCGTGTTCGTACTTGCGACCGACCATGAAGCCGGTGATGTTCTGCAGAAACACCAATGGAATATTGCGCTGGCAGCACAGCTCGATGAAGTGCGCGCCTTTGAGTGCCGATTCGGAAAACAGAATGCCGTTGTTGGCGATGATGCCGACCGGATGGCCGTGCACATGCGCAAAACCCGTCACCAGCGTGTTGCCGTAACGCGGTTTGAATTCATCAAAGCGCGAGCCATCGACCACGCGCATGATCACTTCACGCACGTCATACGGTTTGCGCGTATCGCTGGGAATCACACCGTACAGCTCATGCGCGTCGAACAGCGGCGCTTCATCGGCCTGCAGGGTCACTGCCGGGGCAGGCTTGTGCCAGTTGAGGCTGGCGATGATGCCGCGCACGCGCGCAAGCGCCTGCAGATCGTTGTCGGCCATATGGTCGGCAACGCCGGAAATGCGCGTATGCACATCGGCGCCGCCCAGTTCTTCCGCGCTGACCACTTCACCGGTGGCTGCTTTCACCAGCGGCGGGCCGCCCAGGAAAATGGTGCCTTGTTCTTTGACGATGACCGTTTCATCGCTCATCGCCGGCACATAGGCGCCGCCTGCGGTGCAACTGCCCATCACACAGGCGATCTGCGGAATGCCCTGCGCCGACAGATTGGCCTGGTTGTAGAAGATGCGGCCGAAGTGGTCGCGGTCCGGGAACACCTCGTCCTGCAGTGGCAGGAACGCGCCACCGGAATCCACCAGGTAGATGCACGGCAAACGATTCTGCTGGGCGATCTCCTGCGCGCGCAGATGTTTCTTTACCGTCACCGGGTAATAGGTGCCGCCTTTGACGGTGGCATCGTTGGCGACGATCAGGCATTCCACACCGCAGACGCGGCCGACACCGGCAACCATGCCGGCACCCGGAACCGGGTCTGCATACATGCCGTGCGCGGCCAGTGGCGCTACTTCAAGAAATGGACTGCCGGGGTCGAGCAAGGCATCAATGCGCTCACGCACCAGCAGCTTGCCGCGTGCGGTGTGCTTTGCACGTGCAGCATCGCTGCCACCGCGCGCGGTGGTTTCCAGCGTGGCGCGAAGATCATCGACCTGCACCTGCATGGCGGCGCGGTTGGCTTCAAACGTGTCGCTGCCGGGTTGCAGCTGGGTGGTGAGTACGGTCATGGCTGCGAATTCCTGGAGGTTCTGGAGCATGCCGGCTCAACGCAAAGACGCCGGGCTTTTATTCTCTTCTCCCGCGAGCGGGGTGCAGGCGCCTTCTTGGCTGAAGGGGCGGATGAGGAGGCTCTTGGCACTTCAGGTTCGTGCGCTGAAAGCCTGCCCTCAGCCCAACCCCTCTCCCGCATGCGGAAGAAGGGCTCACGAGCATCAAGCGGTCTTCTGGAACAACTCGCGGCCGATCAACATGCGGCGGATCTCCGAGGTGCCGGCGCCAATTTCATACAGCTTGGCGTCGCGCCACAAACGGCCGGCGGGGTACTCGTTGATGTAGCCGTTGCCGCCCAGGATCTGGATGGCTTCGCCTGCGGCCCATGTCGCTTTTTCCGCTGAATACAGAATCGCGCCAGCCGCATCCTGACGGGTGGTACGGCCCTGGTCGCAGGCCTTGGCCACTGCGTACACATACGCGCGGCATGCGTTGAAGCCGACATACATGTCGGCCAGCTTGGCCTGGATCAGCTGGAACGTGCCGATCGCCTCGCCAAACTGCTTGCGCTCATGCACATACGGCAGCACCACATCCAGCGCTGCGGCCATCAGGCCCAGCGGGCCGCCGGACAGCACCACGCGTTCGAAATCCAGGCCGGACATCAGCACCTTCACGCCGCCGCCCACGTCGCCCAGCACGTTCTCCGCCGGAACTTCGCAATCCTGGAACACCAACTCACAGGTGTTGGACGAACGCATGCCAAGCTTGTCCAGCTTCTGCGCGGTGGAAAAACCCTTCATGCCTTTTTCGATCAGGAAGGCAGTGATGCCGCGCGAACCGGCGCTGGCATCGGTCTTGGCATACACCACCAGCACGTCGGCGTCGGGGCCGTTGGTGATCCACATCTTGTTGCCGTTGAGCACGTAGTGATCGCCGCGCTTGTCCGCGCGCAGCTTCATCGACACCACGTCCGAACCGGCGCCCGGCTCACTCATCGCCAACGCACCGATATGTTCACCGCTGCACAGCTTGGGCAGGTAACGCTGCTTCTGCGCTTCATTGCCGTTCTTGCGCAGCTGGTTGAGGCACAGATTGGAATGCGCGCCGTAGGACAGGCCAATGCCGCCGGACGCGCGCGAAATCTCCTCCATTGCCACCACATGCGCCAGATAGCCCATGCCACTGCCGCCGTATTTCTCTTCCACGGTCATGCCCAACAGGCCCTGCTCGCCGAGCTGGCGCCACAGTTGGTTGGGGAAGTGGTTGGTTGCGTCGGCCTCGGCGGCCAGCGGCGCAATGTGCGCGGCGGCGAACTGGGCCACGCTTTCGCGCAGCATGTCGATCTCTTCGCCGAGATCAAAGGACAGGGACGGGATGTGCATGGGGGCGGCTCCGGTACTACTTGGCGAGGGGCGCTCCGGGATGGGGGCGACGGCGGGGCCGTCAACACGGGCGTTTGCGCGCAGCCTAGCGGGTCGCGGCAAAAAAGTGAACACAAATTCAAAAATTGAACCTAGAATCAACGCATGGCTTACAAACGCTCGGAATTGATGGAAAAACGCCTCGCCGGCAACCGTGAGGCGATTCTGGCTGCGGCCCGTCGGCTGGTCGCCGCCGGCGGCTACCGCAACGCGCCGATCACCGCCGTGGCGGCCGAGGCGGGGGTGTCCACCGGGCTGATTTACCGCCACTTTCCGTCCAAGGCCGAGCTGTTCGTGGAGGTGCTTACCGCTGCGGTGGAGCACGAACTGGAGATCCTTGAGGCCATCGCCGATGAAGCGCTGCCCGCGCCGCAGCGCCTGCAGCGGTCGGTGGCCTCGTTCGTGCGCCGCGCCATGGCCGGCCCGGGGCTGGCCTATGCCTTCATCGCCGAGCCGGTGGACCCGGAAGTGGAAGCCGAGCGCATCCGCTGTCGGCGACTGTTTGGTGATGTGTTCAAGCGCATCCTCAGTGATGGCGTGCGCAGCGGCGAGTTGCCCGCGCAGGATCTGGACATCAGCGCAGCCTGCATCGTGGGTGCGTTTACCGAAGCGCTGGTGGGGCCGACCGCGCCCAGTCGCGATGGGCTGCGTGATGGCGAGCATCTGGTCGATGCGATCAGTGCACTGTGCCTGCGCGCGGCAGGGGCCTCGCCCACGGCCTGAGATCATCGACGCAGTGATATCAGCGCCGCGCGGATGCTGCGTTGCCGCACACATTGCGCTGCCCACACCCATTGCAGGCGGTGGCATTCGCTGGTCTATACTCGCCAGCAGCCATGGTCCACCGACTACTCGCCAGGGGTGTTGAGACGTGCGGAATTACGACCTCGAGTTTCTCAAGCGCTTTTCCATCGTGATCGGCATTCTGGCCATCATCACGATTGGGCTGATCATCTTTGCGGCCTACCTGCAGAACGTCATTCCCACCGAGTTGTCGCCTACGGCGGTCAAGCGCGTTGAAGAACGCATTGCGCCGGTAGGGGCGGTGTATGCCGGTGCCACCGGTGCGTCGGCACAGGCTGCGGCCGCTGCGGCCGCCTCTGCGGCGGCGATGGCCAGTGGTGCCTACGGCGGCACGCTGGACGGCAAGGTGATCTTCGACAACCTGTGCACCGCCTGTCACACCACCGGCGTAGGCAAGGCGCCGACGCTGGATCACTCGCACTGGGATGCACGCATCGCCCAGGGCAAGGACACGCTCTACAAGCACGCCATCGAGGGTTACACCGGCCCGGATGGCGGGATCATGCCGCCCAAAGGTGGCAATGCCGGTCTCAGCGAGGAGCAGATCCACGCCGCGGTCGATTGGATGCTGGGCAATCTGAAATAAAAAGCCGCCAGACTCGGCAGCAGGCAGCCGGCCTGATTGGTGCAGAATATTCCGCGCCGCCTTCTTGAGGCGGCGCTTCTGTTTTCCGCACCCTTGTTTCGTTTTCCATCGGAGTCGTCCATGCGCTGTTCCCCGTCCTTACTCGCCCTGGCCCTGTCTGCGGCCTGCGCCAGCACCGTGCTGGCGGCGTCACCGGCAACGTTGTTGCCCATTGGCAAGGTGCAGGGCAGTGCCGAGCGCAGTCCTTATGAGGGCAGGCCGGTGACGGTGGAAGGCATGGTCACTGCCGACATGCGTGAGGGCCTGGGTGGGGTGTATGTGCAGGACGCCGGCGATGGTGATGCCACAACGTCAGACGCGCTGTTTGTGCGCTTGCCTGACGGCCAGGACGTGCAGGTGGGCCAATGGCTGCGCATCAGCGGCACGGTGCAGGAACAGGCGGCGGGCAAGAGTGATCAATCGCTGACCACCTTGCAGGCCGACAGGGTGGCCGTGGCAGCGTCGCGTCCGGCACCGGCGGTAACCGTGCTTGAAGACGTGCCGGCCAATTGGGAGGCGCTGGAAGGCATGCAGGTGCGCATTGCCGCACCGTTGACGCTGGCCGGACAGGATGGGCTGTCACGTTACGGCGAACTTATTGCGGCCTTCGGAGGCCGGTTGTGGCAGCCCAGCGAAGTGGCCGCCGCCGGCAGCCCGGAGCAGAAGGCGGTGATTGCCGACAACGCACGCCGCCGCTTGCGCCTGGACGATGGCAGCAGCAAGCGCGACCCGGCCGGCGTGGCCTATCTGGCCGAAGATGTCGTGCTGCGTGTTGGCGCACAGCTGAGCGAGGTGCAGGGCATCGTTGATCAGGGTTTTGATGGCGACTACCGCCTGCAGCTGACTGCACCGTTGAAGGTCAGCGGCGACCTGCGTCCGCTGCAGCCGCCGACCGTGGCCGGTGGTCTGCGAATCGCTGCGTTCAACCTTGAGAACTACTTCAATGGCGACGGTAAGGGCGGCGGTTATCCCACCCTGCGCGGCGCAAAAACAGCCGAGCAGCAGGCCGCACAGCAGGCCAAGTTGATCACCACCATTCGCAGTCTGGGTGCCGATGTTGCCGCCTTGATGGAACTGGAGAACGACGGCTATGGCCCGGATTCGGCCATTGATCAGCTGGTGCGCGCCCTCAATGAAGGCCAAGGCCGTGACGGCGACTGGACGTTTGTCGATGCAAAGCAGGGCCCGGGCGACAATCCCATCCGCGTTGGCATCATCTACCGCAGTACCAAGGTGAACCCGGTGGGCAAGCCGGCGGTGCTGGAGCGCGAACCTTTTGGCGAGCGCAGCCGCGTGCCGCTGGCGCAGGCGTTCCGCATGGGGCGCAAGGGTGCACCGTTCGTGGTGGTAGCCAACCATTTCAAATCGAAGGGTTGTTCAGAGGCGACCGGTGCCGATGCCGATCAGAACGATGGCCAGGGTTGCTGGAACGCCACCCGTGTCGAATCGGCACGGCAGCTGCACCAGTGGCTGCAGGGCGACCCCACCGGCAGTGGCAGCAAGGACGCCGTGCTGTTGGGTGACTTCAACGCCTATGCGATGGAGGAGCCGATCCGCACGTTGAATGCCGATGGTTGGCAGGATGCATTCAAAGTGGTGGGCGCAGAGCAGCCTTACAGCTATGTCTACAACGGCCTGACCGGGCGTTTGGATCACGCCCTGTTGAGCCCTGGTATGGCCGCACGTTTGAAGGGCGCAGCCGAGTGGCACATCAATGCTGATGAGGCTGACGATGTGGGCTACCAGGGACGCAACGTGTCGGGCCCGTGGCGCAGTTCAGATCACGACCCGCTGTTGTTGGGCTTTGAACCCTGACAAGCAGAAGTAGGGGAAGAATAAGGAGTGAGAGCGCGACACCGCCGCTCACTCCTTTTTACTCACGCCTGCGTCAAAGCGTGCCGCGCGCGATCAAGGCGATCGCCAGCACCGCCAGCAGCAGGCCAGCGCGATTCAGCGCGCTGGTCTTCTCGCCGAATACCAGCACGCCTACCAGTGTGCCCAGGCACACCACGCCGATGTTCATGCCGGCAAAAATGGTGGCCGGGCTGTGCGGCATGGCTTGATGGGCGCGCACGTAGAACAGGATGTTACCGAAGTTGATTGCACCCAGCAGCAGCCCGTAGCCCAGGTTGCGCAGGCTGAGCGTTGATCTGCCGCTGAAGTGGCGTTGCAGCTGCCAGGCCAGCATCAGCACGAAGGCGATGCCGAAACTGACCAGCAACGCGGCAGTGGATGGCGTGCCGGCCAACGCCACGCGTTTGAGCAGGATGTCGATCAGTGCGAACCCGGCCCACACGCCCAGCAGCCATCCCCAACTGCCGCCCGTGGCGTTTTTGTTGATGTCACTGCGTGCGGTCACGCCGGCGATAGCCAGCAGGCCCAGCCCCAGGCCGGCGAGTTTCCATCCATTGGCAGGTTCACCAAACAGCAGGAAGGCCGCTGCCAATGACAGCAGCAGTGACAGGCGCTGCGCCACATCGCTGCGCACGATGCCGGCCTGGCGCACCGCGCCTGCCAGCACCAGGAAGATGCCCGGCAGCGCCACGGCCAGCCCCAGCAGCGCCAGCCACGGTGTGTGCCCGCTTTGCAGCGTCTGCAACGAGGGTTGCAGCACCAGCAGCGACAGCACGCTGGCTGCCAGATAGTTCCAGGTCACCGCTTGGGCGATGTCGATGCCACGGCGCGGGGCCAGTTTCAGCAGCACCGATACCAGCACGCTGCACGCCACGCTCAGGGTCAAGAAAAGCATTGTTTCAGCCGTCGTGAAGGTGGGGGCGGTGAAGCCGCCGGACAGGGCCGCTATTATGGCCGCATGCAAACGCCCTCATTCCCCCACGAATCGGCGACGTTGACTCTGGAAGGCCCGGCTGGGCCGCTGGAGCTTGGCGTCGACTATCCCGATGGTGATGCCGCGCCGCGTCCCATCATCGCGGTCATCTGCCACCCGCTGTCCACCGAAGGCGGCAGCATGCACAACAAGGTGGTGACCATGGTCTCGCGCGCGCTGCGCGACCTGGGCATCACCACGGTGCGCTTCAATTTCCGAGGTGTTGGCGGCTCCGCTGGCCTTTATGACAACGGTGAGGGCGAGGGCGACGACCTGCGCGCCGTTGCCAGCTGGGTGCGCAGCCAGCGCCCGGACAGCGCCTTGTGGCTGGCCGGTTTCAGTTTTGGTGCTTATGTCTCGCTGCGCCAGGCCGGCGCGTTGCAACCGCAGGCGTTGATCTCGATTGCCCCGCCGGTGGGCCGCCGCACCTGGGATTTCAGCCAGGTGCAGCCGCCGTCCAACTGGCTCGTGGTGCAGGGCGACGCCGACGAAGTGGTCGATGCGCAGGGCGTGTACCAGTGGCTGGAGTCGCTGGACAACCCGCCGCAGCTGGTGCGCATGCCCGACACCTCGCATTTCTTCCATCGCAAGTTGATCGACCTGCGTGGCGCGGTCCAGCATGAAGTGCGGCGTTGGCTGCCTGACAGCAGCAGCTGAGGCATGGACGCAATGACTCCCCTGCAACGCTACGCCGCCGGCGTGGCCCGTGGCGATTGGCGTGATGATCCGGACCAGCATCCTGCGCTGGTGCAGCTGACCCGTATCCACGAAGCCTTGGTCGATTCGGCCCAGGACGGTTGGCTGGACCGTTTGTCCGCGTTCTGGAAAAAGCCCGAGCCGGTCAAGGGCCTGTACTTCTGGGGCGGCGTAGGCCGCGGCAAGACCTTCCTGGTGGACCTGTTCTACGACGGGCTGCCGATCGAACAGAAGTACCGCACCCACTTCCACCGTTTCATGCGGGGTATCCACGAGCGGCTGCGCGAACACCAAGGCCAGAGCGACCCGTTGGCCAAGATCGCGCAGGAATGGCGCAACAACCTGCGCGTGCTGGTGCTGGACGAATTCTTCGTCACCGACATCGGCGATGCGATGTTGCTGGCGCGTTTGCTGGAACGGTTCTTCGCCGAAGGCATCACCTTGGTGACCACCTCCAACACGGCGGTGGAAAACCTCTACCTCAACGGCCTGCAGCGCGACAGCTTCCTGCCGGCCATCGCGCTGCTGCAGAAGCACTGCGTGGAGCTCTACGCCGAAGGCACCGAGGACTACCGCATGCGCGCGCTGACCCGCTCGCCGGTGTACCGCGCACCGTTGGAGGCCGACAGCGAAACATGGCTGGCCGGGCGTTGGAAAGAACTGAGCGGTGGCGAAGACGCGCGTGGCGGCAACATCGCCATTGAAGGCCGAAAAATTCCAGTGCGTGGGCGCGGCAAGAGCATCGCCTGGTTCGATTTCGCCGCGTTGTGCGAAGGCCCGCGCGGGCCATCGGATTACATCGAGATCGCGCGCGAATTCAACACCGTGCTGCTCGGTGGCATTCCGCACTTTGATCGGTTGAACGAAGACGCCGCGCGTCGTTTCGTCAACCTCATCGACGAGCTGTACGACCGCCAGGTCAACCTGGTCTGCACCGCACAGGACGCCCCGCCGATGCTGTATTCCGGCACCCGTCTGGCCGGCGCATTCGAGCGCACCGCCAGCCGTTTGATCGAAATGCAGAGCGCCGAGTACCTGGGCACCGCGCACCGGCATGCGTGAGTTGGGCCGCGTCGGGAGCAACGCCTTCTGCTGCTCCCTTCCCGTTCGCAGAACATTGAAATCCTTCTCCCGTGTACGGGAGAAGGTGCCCGAAGGGCGGATGAGGGCCCGCTTCCCGCTCTGGATGCCGCAATGGCACCGCATCACCTATAAAGCCCCAACCAGTAGAGCGGCGTAAAACCAACGGCCGGTTTAACCCCACCTCGCATCCTCATCCGTTCCTCTACCTGCACGCCGCAGCATGCGGCCACTCACGCACAGGAGCAGGGACCATGAGCCACCCGAATGCAGCCGCAACCAAACGTCGGTCGGTACGTACCGCCGCGTTCACCGCTGTTGCCACCTTGTTGGTCGGCCTGCCGGGAGTCGCGGCGGTTCGCCCGGCGGCAACCTCGCCTTCCGTGGTGGAAGGCGACCTGCAGGCACCGGCGTCTTTGCGCGTGCGCCAGACCCGGCCCAACTTCCACGCGCCAGCGGCGAGCACCTGCAGTGATACGCCCGTATTGCGCGAGGTGGCCGACCCCAGTCCGCCATCGCAGCAGCAACGGTTCTCCGGCGGCGCTCGTCTCAGCGCAAAACACAGCGACAGTGCCGCCGTGATGGAGAGCGTTGCCTCCCCTGCATCGCGTGCATTGCCTGCTCCGCCTCCGTCACCGTTGCCTGCCGATCTTTCACTTGTCGAAGAGGGCAAGAGTTATTCGTCAGAAGGCCTGCTGTTTCGCGCCGGCACTGCCGAAACGGCTGCGCGCCAGCAGCAACAGGTGCCGGTCACCGCTGGTGTGGTCGATGACAACGCCGATTTCGGCGGCTTCATGCAGTTTCTGCAGGGGCATGACGAATCCAAATCGTTGGGCCGTGACATCAGCGTGCGCCAGCGCCTGCAGGTAGTGGATGCGCAAGGGCGCCCGGTGCCGGATGCCGAGGTGGCGGTGAGCGCCCGCAACGGCGCGCGGATGTGGGCGCGCACCGATGCAGGCGGCCAGGTGTGGCTGCATCCCAACGCGTTTGACGACCGCGACTCGGCCAGTTACCAGGTGGAGGTGCGGCGGGATGGCAAGACCGTGAGCGCGCCGCTGCAGCGCGGACAGAAGAACATGCTGCAGGTAACGGTGGCTGATGCGGCATTGCCGGCACGGGCGAAACTGGACCTGGTGTTCATGGTGGATGCCACCGGCTCGATGGGCGATGAAATCGACAAACTGCGCGCGTCCTTGCAGGGCATCGTGCGCGAGATCGGCACACTGCCGTCCAACCCGGATATCTGCCTGGGGCTGGTCACCTATCGCGATCGCGGCGACGAATACTTCGTGCGCGGCTGGGACATGACCCACAACGTGGCTGCCTTCCAGACGGTGCTGGACGGCGTGCGGGCCGACGGCGGCGGCGACTTCCCCGAGGCCATGAACGAGGCGTTCGCACATTCGGTGCAGGAGTTGAACTGGCGTGGGCCGTCCACCACACGCGTGCTGGTGTCGTTGGCCGATGCGCCGCCGCAGATGGGCTACCCGCAGCCGCGCTACGAGCAGACCATGCTGGCCGCGCTGGGCAAGGGCATCAAGGTGTTCAGTGTGGCCGCCTCCGGCCAGGACACCACCGGCGAGATCGTGCAGCGGCAGATCGCCCAATACACCGGCGGGCGTTTCATCTTCCTCACCTACAAGGACGCGGCCGACCCGAGCAGCGGCCCCGGCACCGAGACCGTGCATGAGGTGAGCAACTACTCGGTCGACACCTTGGACAAGCTGGTGGTGCGGCTGGTGCGTGAAGAGCTGGCGCAGCTGCCGAAGGGCTGAGCTGCCCTTCGGCGGGAAACCACGACCCGGAATTTCATCAGGAATTTACGCGATCAAGGCGAGTGGTTTTCCTACAAAAATAATAAGCAAAACGCTTGACTGCGCAGTCCGTTGAGGCAGGTTCCAGCGCCCTGAGTGGCGCTGGAAAATGGTGAGCCTTACGTAGCAAGGCTTGTCGCCAATTCACCACATTTGGTGTTGACCCTGTCATTTGCCCCCACTATCTTGTGCTCCGTCGGTTCTGGTGGGGTGCATTCCACCGGATTGAAAGGGAAGCCGGTGACGCCATAAAGGCCAGTCCGGCACTGCCCCGCAGCGGTAATTGGGAACGACCCCGCCACATCAGCACTGAGGCTCATGCCTTGGGAAGCGGCGGAGTAGGAGAAGGCCTCGGCCTTCATGCCCATGAGTCCGAAGACCTGCCGACAGCCGCGCGAAGCACTCCGCGCGGTGCTGGCGACGATGTCTTCGAGGGGAAGACGGCTGGCGATGTGGTGCCGTTGACGCCGACCGATGGTCGGACGCGTCTCGGTTGCTGCGACGCCCTCCTTCCATGCTCCGGCTCCCGTCACCAGCTTTGGTTTCCTGCGAGGGCAGGGGCTGCGTGCAACCACGCCATGAAGGACACACCGTCGTGACCACTTCCGCTACTGAAGTCGCCCCGGCCGAGGCCGGCTTTGAACTGACCCCGCCGCCCACCGCTACCGCCATGAGCGTGACCAAACGCAATGGCAATACCGAGCCGGTGGATCTGAACAAGATCGTCCGCGCGATCCAGCGTTGCTGCGAGGGCCTGCATGCGGTTGATCCGATGCGCGTGGCTACCCGCACCATCTCCGGCCTGTACAACGGCGCCACCACGCAGGAACTGGACGAGCTGTCCATCCGCACCGCCGCACTGCTGATCGGCGAAGAGCCCGAGTACGGCCGCCTGGCTGCACGGCTGCTGGCCAACTTCATCGGCAAGGAAGTGTCCGGCCAGGAAATTCACGCCTTCTCGCAGTCGGTGGGCCGTGGCCACGAAGTGGGCCTGATCAACGACCGCCTGCTCAACTTCGTGCAGATCAACGCACGCAAGCTCAACGACGCCATCGACCCGGCGTACGACCTCAATTTCGATTACTTCGGCCTGCGCACGCTGTATGACCGCTACCTGCTGCGTCACCCGCACACGCGCAAGGTCATCGAGAACCCGCAGCAGTTCTTCCTGCGCATCGCCAGCGCGTTGAGCGAAGACGTGCCTGAGGCATTGGCGCTGTATCAGCGTCTGGGCAGCCTGGATTACCTGCCGTCCAGCCCGACCCTGTTCAACGCCGGCACCAGCCACGAGCAGCTGTCTTCGTGCTTCCTGCTGGATTCGCCGCAGGATTCGCTTGAGTCCATCTACGCCAAGTACGGCGACATCGCGCAGCTGTCCAAGTTCAGCGGCGGCATCGGTGTGAGCTACACCCGCGTGCGTTCGCGCGGTTCGTTGATCAAATCCACCAACGGCCATTCCAACGGCATCGTGCCGTGGCTGAAGACGCTGGATTCGTCGGTGGCAGCGGTCAACCAGGGCGGCAAGCGCAAGGGCGCGGCTTGTGTGTACCTGGAAACCTGGCACGCCGACATCGAGGATTTCCTCGAACTGCGCGACAACGCCGGCGACGAATCACGCCGCACCCACAACCTCAACCTGGCCAACTGGGTGCCGGATCTGTTCATGCAGCGCGTGGAGACCGACCAGGAATGGTCGCTGTTCGATCCGCGCGTGGTGCCTGAGTTCACCGACCTGTATGGCCCGGCATTCGAGCAGGCCTACCTGCAGGCCGAGGCCCAGGGCAAGGCGTCGCGTACCATCAGCGCCCGCAAGCTGTACGGCCGCATGATGCGCACGCTGGCCGAGACCGGCAACGGTTGGATGACCTTCAAGGACAAGTGCAACCTGGCCAGCAACCAGACGCTGCGCCCGGGCAATGTGATCCACCTGTCCAACCTGTGCACCGAGATCCTGGAAGTCTGCTCCAACGACGAAACCGCGGTGTGCAACCTGGGCTCGATCAACCTGGGTAACCACTTCGACGAACACGGCGAGTTTGATTTCGACAAGCTGGCCGAGACCGTGCGCCTGGCCGTGCGTCAGCTGGACCGCGTCATCGACCTGAACTTCTACCCGATTGAAACCGCACGCCGCGGCAACCTGCGTTGGCGCCCGGTCGGGCTGGGCTGCATGGGCCTGCAGGACGTGTTCTTCCGCAAGCGCCTGCCGTTTGATTCGGCGCAGGCGCGTGAGCTGTCGAAGAAGATTGCCGAGACCATCTACTTCCACGCACTGGAAACCTCGTGCGAATTGGCCACCGAGCGTGGCAAGCATCCCTCGTTCAACGACACCCGTGCTGCCCACGGCGAACTGCAGTTCGACGCATGGAACGTGGTGCCGGAAGACACCGCGCGCTGGGATGACCTGCGTGAGCGCATCAAGCAGCATGGCCTGCGCAACTCGCTGATGATCGCCATTGCACCCACCGCCACCATCGCCTCGATTGCCGGTTGCTATGAATGTGTGGAGCCGCAGGTGTCCAACCTGTTCAAGCGCGAAACGCTGTCCGGTGACTTCCTGCAGATCAACCGCCACCTGGTGGGCGAGCTGAAGCAGTTGGGTATGTGGACACCGGAAGTACGCGACGCCATCAAGCTGGCCGACGGTTCCATCCAGAGCCTGCCGCAGATTCCCGAAGCGCTGCGCCACATTTACCGCACCGCGTGGGAACTGCCGATGCGTTCGCTGATCGACATGGCCGCCGACCGTGGTGCCTTCATCGACCAGTCCGCCTCGCTCAACCTGTTCATGGAAAGCCCGAACATCGGCGCGATGTCGTCCATGTACATGTACGCCTGGAAGCAGGGCATCAAGACCACGTACTACCTGCGCTCACGTCCGGCCACCAAGATCGCCAAGACCACGGTCAGCAGCTACACCCCGGTTGAAGCCGTGGCCTGCTCGCTGGAAAACCCGGAAGCCTGCGAGGCCTGCCAGTAAGGCAGCGCCGACAAGCCCCTCTCCCGCCTACGGGAGAGGGGATGGGGTGAGGACGCTCTGATAGCAGGCGTCATCCCCAACACCTCACCCGGCGCCTTGCGCCACCTTCTTTCACGAGAGAAGGGATTGGAGAAACCCATGCCCGCAAAACCCAATCAAATGCTGCTCGATCCCGGCTTCGAGCTGACGCTGCGTCCGATGCGTTACCCGGACTTCTACGAGATGTACCGCAACGCCATCAAGAACAGCTGGACCGTGGATGAGATCAACTTCCAGATCGACATCACCGACCTGCATCAGAAGATGTCGCCGGCCGATCGCCATTTGATTCACCGCCTGGTGGCGTTTTTTGCCACCGGTGATTCCATCGTTTCCAACAACCTGGTGCTGAACCTGTACCAGCACCTCAATGCGCCGGAAGCGCGCATGTACCTGTCGCGCCAGCTGTATGAGGAAGCGCTGCACGTGCAGTTCTACCTGACCTTGCTGGACAACTACCTGCCGGACCCGGAAGAGCGCTTCAAGGCGTTCGACGCGGTGGAGAACATCGACTCCATCAAAAAGAAGGCCGATTTCTGCTTCAAGTGGATCGACTCGCTGCAGGGCATTACCCGCATCGAAACGCGTGAGCAGCGCCGCCAGTTCCTGCTCAACCAGATCTGCTTTGCCGCCTGCATCGAAGGCCTGTTCTTCTTTGCCGCGTTTGCCTACGTGTACTACTTCCGTTCGCGTGGCCTGCTGCCGGGTTTGGCGTCGGGCACCAACTGGGTGTTCCGCGACGAAAGCTGCCACATGGATTTCGCCTTCGAATGCGTGCGCACCATCCGCGCAGAAGAGCCCGATCTGTTTGACGCCAAGATGGAGCAGGAGGTCTACGAAATGTTGGCCGAAGCCATCGAGTGCGAAGTACAGTTCGCCGAGGACGTGCTGTCCGGCGGCGTGGCCGGCATCTCCACCCGCGACATGCGCCAGTACCTGCAGCATTGCGCCGACAATCACTTCGTCAAGCTGGGCATGGCCAAGAAGTACAACGTGCGCAACCCGCTGCCGTTCATGGAGCTGCAGGACGTGCAGGAGCTGACCAACTTCTTCGAGCGCCGCGTCTCGGCCTACCAGGTGGGTGTGCAGGGCGAAGTCTCCTTCGACGTGGCGTTCTGATCGGCCACGGCGTACGCACTGCATAAACGTAGTGCGTGCATCACACAAGCCACACCCCGGAGCGAACGCAACGGGGTGTTTTTGTCTGCGCTCCCTGCAGATTCAAGGTCCATTGAACGGATGGCTTGGCGTGCGGATGCGCGGCGACAGACGCTGGCGTTCATCACCTCGCATACACCGGCGGCACGGCTGCCCGGGCGTATCATTCGTACAAACTCCACAGGTTGCAGGTCATGTCCCCGATCACCGACACCGTTCCACCGATTGAAATCCGCATGGCCGAGATCGTGTTTCCCAACCACACCAACCATATGGGCACGCTGTTTGGTGGCCAGGCGCTGGCGTGGATGGATAAGGCCGCCTTTCTCGCCGCTGCGCGTTACTCGCGGCGCACTGTGGTGACCGCGCGCTCGGACCAGGTGGATTTCAAGCTGCCTATCCGTGTTGGGCAGATGGTGGAAACCATCGGCCGCGTGGTGCGCGTTGGGCGCAGTTCGATGACGGTGGAGGTGGAGCTGGTCACCGAAGACCTGCATACCGGCGAACGGGAACTGTGCACCAAGGGCACCTTCGTGATGATCGCGCTGGATGCCGAGGGTCACCCCACCACCGTGCCGGCATTGCCGCGCCTGGACTGAACACCGCTGCGATGAGTACGTCCTCCTTCGCCCACATTCCGTGCCTGTCCTCGACGCTGATCAACGAGCTGCCGGAATTCATCGCTCGGCACCGCCGCTTGCTGGTGGTGACGGGGGCCGGATGCAGTACGGATTCGGGCATTCCCGATTACCGTGATGCCAATGGTCAGTGGAAGCGCACGCCGCCGATGACCTATCAGGCATTCATGGGCGAGGAGGCTGCACGTCAACGCTATTGGGCGCGCAGCCTGCTGGGTTGGCTGCGCTTTGGCCAGGCCCAGCCCAATGCCACGCACCACGCGTTGGCAGCGCTGGAGGCCGACGGCCGCGTTGAACTGCTGCTCACCCAGAACGTGGACGGCCTGCATCAGCGTGCCGGCAGCCAGACGGTGATTGATCTGCACGGCCGCCTGGATCAGGTGCGCTGCATGGGGTGCGAAGCGCGGTCTTCGCGTGAAGAGCTGCAACAGCGCCTGCTCGATGCCAATCCCGGTTGGGAAGCGTTGAAGGCTGGCATTGCTCCAGATGGTGATGCCGACCTTGAAACAGACTTTTCTAGCTTTCACATACCCGGCTGTCTGCAATGCGGCGGCATCCTCAAACCGGATGTGGTTTTCTTTGGTGAAAACGTGCCGCGTGAACGTGTTGCGGCGGTGCATGCCCACCTGCAGCGGGCCGATGCGGTGCTGGTGGTGGGGTCGTCGTTGATGGTCTATTCGGGTTTCCGCTTCATTGATGCGGCGGCCAAGGCGGGCTTGCCCATCGCAATGGTGAACCTGGGCAGCACACGCGCCGATGCACTGCTGTCGTTGAAGGTGCGGATGCCCTGCGCGCAGGCACTGGCGTTTCTGTTGGACGGCACCAATACGCAGTGATCCACCGCGCCGGTTGAAATGCATCTGGCAGGGGCGTGCAATGAGCGCCTTCTTTTTTCCGGACCACCCCACGTGAGTCAGCTCTTTTCGCCCTTGGCTTTGGGCCCGCTATCGCTAACCAACCGCATCGTCATCGCGCCGATGTGCCAGTACTCGGCGCAGGATGGTCAGGCCACCGATTGGCACACCATCCACCTTGGGCAGATGACGCAGTCCGGCGCCGGTTTGTTGATTCTGGAAGCCACCGCCGTGCTGCCGGAAGCGCGCATCAGCTGGGCCGACCTGGGCCTGTGGGATGACGCCACGGAAGCGGCGCTGAGCAAGGTGCTGACCTCGGTGCGGCGCTGGTCGAACATGCCCATCGGCGTACAGCTGGCGCATGCAGGCCGCAAGGCCTCCACCGCGCGGCCGTGGGACGGTGGCAGGGCCATCGCGCCAGATCAGGAAAACGGCTGGCAGGTGATGGCGCCCTCGGCGCTGCCGTATCTTGCCGGTGAACCCACGCCACAGGCACTGGATGAGGCTGGCATCGACGCGGTGGTTGCGGCCTTTGTGAAAGCAGCGCAGCGTTCGGTACGGCTGGGCGTTGACCTGATCGAACTCCACGCTGCGCATGGCTATCTGCTGCATCAGTTCCTGTCACCGCTGAGCAACCAGCGCACCGATGCGTACGGCGGTTCGCTGGAAAACCGCATGCGTCTGCTGCTGCGTGTGTTCGATGCGGTGCGTGATGCGGTGCCGGCCAGCATGTCGTTGGGCGTGCGCATTTCCGCCACCGATTGGGTGGATGGTGGTTGGGATGTCGCGCAGAGCATTGAACTGGCCAAGGCCCTGGAAGCGCGTGGCAATCACTTCCTGCATGTCTCCAGCGGTGGTTTGGATCCGCGTCAGCAGATTCCGGTGACGCCGGGTTATCAGGTGCCGGCGGCCGAGGCGATCAAGGCGCAGATCAGCACGCCGGTGATCGCGGTAGGTTTGATCACCGAGCCGGCGCAGGCAGAAGCCATTCTCAAGCAAGGCCGTGCCGACGCCATCGGCATTGCGCGCGGCATTCTGTACGACCCGCGTTGGCCGTGGCATGCAGCTGCAGCACTGGGTGCGCACATCAGCGCATCGCCGCAGTACCTGCGCTGTGAGCCGCATGACGTGCGCGGTTTGTTCGACGTCAGCCGTAGCGACTGATGTACAGCGGTGGCGGCTGTGTCATGCAGTCGCCACCACATTGCGTTTGTTGTCGATGCGCCAATCGGCGGGCAACGCATTCAACAGGTGCTGCAGCAGCGAGCGCACTTTCGGGGTGAGATCGCGGCGGTCGCTCACGCACAGAAACACCCGCATCGGCTCGGCTGCGGCCTGTGCATCATTGGCATCGCCGTCCTCGAACAACGCCCGCAGTTCACCACGCTCCAGATACGGCGCGGCCACAAAGGCAGCCAGGCGCGTGATGCCGCCACCTTTGACAGCCATCGCCGCCAGCGCATCGATGTCATCGCTGACCAGCGCCGGCTGCACGTCGGCGTCGAAGTGCAGGCCATCACGCACGAACCCCCAGCGCAGGTAGCGTCCATCCAACGGATAACGGAACAGCAGGCAGCGGTGCTCGCGCAGCTGTTCAGGCGTGTGGGGCGTGCCGGAGGTGGCCAAGTAGGCGGGCGCGGCGCAGAACACGAACGGCACCTGCGCGATGGCGCGCGCCACCAGGCCTTCCTCCAGCTGCGGCTCGATGCGGATGCTGACGTCCACCGCTTCATGCGCGTGGTCGACACTGCGGTCGGACAGCAGCAGCTCAATTTCCAGCCGTGAGTAGCGTTGTTGCAGGGCCGGCAACAGCGGGGCAAGCACATGCCGGCCGAACGCGACGCTGCTGGCAATGCGCAGGCGGCCTGCTGGTGTCGCGTCGGGGTCGGTCACTGCGGCCTGTGCGCGTTGCAGGTCGCGTTCGATATGCCGCACCTGTGCCAGGTAAAGCGCACCGCGTTCGGTCAGCGCCAGTTGGCGCGTGGTGCGGTTGAGCAGGCGCACGCCCAGGTGGGCTTCCAGCCGCGCGATGTTCTGGCCCACTGCGGCGGCACTGATGCCAAGGGTGCGCGCGGCGGCGGCCAGGCTGCCGGCGTCGGCGGTACGGATGAAGCTGCGGATGGAGTGGAGAATGTTCATGCCGGGCGGCATTGTCCAAGGAGATTGCCAAGGTTTTCTTTATAAAGCGCCAAGCTCAAGCGATCTACCACCACGCAATGCCGGCAGCTAGGGTGACTGGCCGGGCAATCGTTGGTTGGTCGTCAAAGGAAAACATCCAGGCTCTTGGAACCCTGATTGCCGTCACGGGCCGTTGGACGTTGAATGCGCGGGCCACCGTTTGTACTGGCGGTTTTCATGGCCGGCATCATGGCCATGCGGATGCGCCGGGTGAGCACCGCAGCCACTTTGACGGCCAACACGCGGCGCGGGTGTTGTCGGCCTACTGCCTGGGCATGCCGGTGGCATTGGGCCGCGTATTGGTGGTGCGCCCGTTGCTGATGCAATTGAGCGGCCTGACGGTGCATCTGTACTGAAGCCGAGCCGAGCCGAGCCGTGCGCGGCGTGAACCGTGTCAGCTGAAACTGCCAGTGGTCCGCTGGCACTGGACCGGTTACTGTCCGCGACCCCCCTGTGCAATGTTGTTGGTCATGCGCCCGGACTTCATCCTCACGCTTTCCTGCCCGGACCGTACCGGCATTGTCTACCGCGTCTCCGGCCTGCTGTTTGACGCTGGCTGCAACATCCTCGACGCCCAGCAGTTCGGTGACGATGAAAGTGGGCGGTTCTTCCTGCGCGTGCATTTCGACACCACCAACAAGGGCGATGTACCGGCCGTGCGCACCCGGCTGCAGGCGCTGGGCGAGGAATTCCGCATGCAGTGGGAGCTGCATGACGCGCGTCGCCGTGCCCGTCTGCTGGTGCTGGTGAGCAAGCAGGGCCACTGTCTCAATGACCTGCTGTTCCGAGCGCACAGCCGCCAGTTGAAGGTGGATATCGCTGCGGTGGCCTCCAACCACAGCGATTTTGCGGCGTTGGCCGGCTCGTACGGCGTGCCGTTCCATCACCTGCCGGTGGATGCCGACAACCGCGCGCAGCAGGAACAGCAGATCATCGACCTGGTTGAGCGTGAGCGCATTGATCTGGTGGTGTTGGCGCGTTACATGCAGATCCTCTCGCCGCGCCTGTGCCAGGCCCTTAGCGGCCGCGCGATCAATATCCATCACAGCTTCCTGCCCAGCTTCAAAGGCGCGCAGCCGTACCACCAGGCGCACGCACGCGGGGTCAAGATCATCGGCGCTACCGCGCACTATGTGACTTCGGATCTGGACGAAGGCCCGATCATCGAGCAGGACGTAGCCCGTGTTGACCACGCCATGACACCGCGCGATCTGGTGCAGCTGGGCAGCGACACCGAATCGCAGGTGCTGGCACGCGCGGTAAGGCGCCATGTGGAGCACCGCATCGTACTCAACGGGCATCGCACCGTGGTGTTTCGCTGAGGGCGAGGAGTGAGCAACTGCGAAGGCGACAGCTGATGCAAGGGCTATCGCGGAAGCCGCGAGTGCAGGCTGGCCACGGAAACCAGGTCACCGCTTTCGTATTGAGGAGCGAAAGCAGTGGGCCTAAGCCGCCGTAACAAGCGCCGGCTGACGCTATCCCTTCTCCCGCGTGCGGGGGAAGGTGCCCGGAGGGCGGATGGGGGCAGTTTTTGACTGCAAAGAAAACGCAGCCCCAAAACGCCTGCAAATCGCACCGGCGACAAAACGCAGTTCACACCGCGTGCATTACATAATCTCGACGCCACCTTCGTTCAACGCAATGCGCACCGCTGCATCATTGTTGGCCGAAACCGGTCGCGTCAGCTCCCACAGAAAACGTACGCGGAAGCCGCTGATAGCCGCATCCTGCGCACTCCACAGCACGCAGTAGTCGCGCGCCAGGCCGCAGACATGCACCTCGGTGATGCCACGCTCGTGCAGCCATCCCGCAAGGCCGGTGGCGGGGCGGTCACCGTGCGGACCAAAGTTTTCGCGGAAGGCACTGTATGAATCCACCTGCCGGTCACTGCCCTTGCGCAGAATCAGGTTGGCGCTGTTCCAATCAATCCTCGGGTCCAGCGCAGCGCCGGCGGTGCCCTGCACGCAGTGGTCAGGCCACAACGTCTGCGATTGCCCATGCAGCGTGATCACCTCCAACGGCTTGTGCCCGCCGTGTTGGCTGGCGAACGAGGCATGGTCGTGCGGGTGCCAATCCTGCGTGGCCACCACCGTGGCGTACTGGCGTGAGGCCAGCAGCTCGGCGATGCCGGGTACGATGGCATCACCCTGCTGGCACGGCAGCGCGCCGCCGGGCATGAAATCGGGTTGTAGATCCACAACCAACAACGCTACGTCTTTTGCGTACATCCACGGAATCCTGACGCGGGGGTGTGCACAGTCTACGACCATGGCTTGCCCGGGTCTGGCTGAAGCGGCAAATGACGGCCTGCGGACAGGAGCGTGCACGATGATCGCATGGTGGGATATGGGGCTGCGGCTGTTGCTGGCAGCGGTGCTGGGCGCGGTGATCGGCATCAACCGCGGGCGCCTGGAATGGGCGGCCGGGCTGCGCACACATATGTTGGTGTGCGTGGGGTCGGCGCTGGCCATCATTGTGTCGGCGTTCGGCTTCAGCGATGTCCTGAAGCAGCCCAATGTGATGCTGGACCCTTCACGCATCGCCGCGCAGGTGATCAGCGGGGTCGGCTTTCTGGGTGCCGGCACCATTTTGTTTCTGCAGCGCGAGCAGGTGATACGGGGTTTGACCACCGCGGCCGGTTTGTGGGCAGTGGCCTCCGTGGGCTTGGCTGCTGGTGCCGGTCTGTACGTGGCGGCCTTGATGACCACGGCGTTGTTGTGGGCCATCCTGGCGTTGCTCAAGCCGCTGGAACAACGTTACCTGCGCCGTCGCGCCCGTATCGGGCGGTTGCGCCTGCGCTTGGCCGAAGGCACCTCGCTGGCCCGGGTGCAGGCCGCTGCCGAAGCTGCGGGTCTGCCGGTGAAACGCATCACCCTGCGGCCCCGTGACGAAGGCAATGACATTGTCGATATCGACTGCGACCCGCCGCCCAGCCGCGAGCAGATGCTGGACAAGGCGCAGGTGCTTGGCGCCCTGGAAGGCGTGTTGTCGGTCGAGTTGGCGGGACAGGAGCGCAAGGCATAGCGCAGGGGTGCAAGGAGTGAGCAAGGCGCGATGAAGCCACCTCCACTCACTCCTCACTCCTGTTTACTCACGACTACGCGGCAGCGCGCTCATCGCGCAACGTCCGTGCCGCGCCCACCATTGCTTCCAGTGCCGCGCGCGTTTCTGCCCAGCCACGGGTTTTGAGGCCGCAATCCGGGTTCACCCACAGCTTCTGCGCGGGTAGAACCGCGCTGGCTTTGCGCAGCAGATCCACCATTTCAGCGGGGTCGGGCACGCGCGGAGAGTGGATGTCGTACACGCCCGGGCCCACCTGGTTGGGGTAGTCGAAACGGGCGAACGCATCCAGCAGTTCCATCCGTGAGCGCGAGGTCTCAATCGAAATCACGTCGGCGTCCAAGGCGGCCACCGCTTCGATGATGTCGTTGAACTGCGCGTAACACATGTGGGTGTGGATCTGCGTTGCATCGGCCACGCCGCTGGCGCTGATACCGAACGCCTGCACCGCCCAATCCAGATAGTGCTGCCACTGCGCACGACGCAGCGGCAGGCCTTCGCGCAAGGCGGGCTCGTCGATCTGGATGGCGCGGATGCCTGCGGTTTCCAGGTCGCGCACTTCATCGCGCAGGGCCAGGGCAATCTGCCGGCAGGTGTCGGCGCGGGATTGGTCATCACGCACGAACGACCACTGCAATACCGTCACCGGGCCGGTGAGCATGCCCTTCATCGGTTTGTCGGTGAGCGACTGTGCGTATTGCGACCAACGCACCGTCATCGGCGTGGGGCGGCTGACATCGCCGTAGATCACCGGCGGTTTCACACAGCGCGAGCCGTAACTCTGCACCCAGCCATTGCCGGTAAAGGCGAAGCCATCCAGCTGCTCGCCGAAGTACTCGACCATGTCATTGCGCTCGAACTCGCCATGCACCAGTACGTCCAGGCCAATCTGTTCCTGCACGCGCACACAGTGCTCGGTCTGTGTGGCAAGGAAAGCATCGTAATCGGCGGTGCTGAGCTTGCCGGATTTGTGTTGCGCGCGTGCTTCACGAACTTCCTGCGTCTGCGGGAACGAGCCAATGGTGGTGGTGGGAAAGGCCGGTAGACGCAGCGCCTGCGCCTGTAGCACCTGACGTTTTGCGTGCGGCGTGCCGCGCACGGCGTCGTTGTCCGACAGTGCGGTCAGGCGGGCTTTGACGGCGGCGTTGTGCACGCGTGGTGAGCGGCGGCGTGCGTCGATGGCTTCGCGGGCCTGCGCCAGTGCGTGCTCGGTGCGGGCGTCACCATCCAGCGCATCGGCGAGCGTGCGCAGTTCCTGCAGCTTCTGCCGTGCAAAGGCGAGCCAGTTGCGCACCTCGGCATCGAGTTTTTTCTCCAGCGTGAGATCCACCGGGCAATGCAGCAATGAGCATGACGGCGCCAGCCAAAGCTTGTCCGCAGCGCGGTGGCCGTGTGCGTAGCGTGCCAGGATCAGCGCGTTGTCCAACGCGTTGCGCCAGATGTTGCGGCCGTTGACCAGGCCCAGCGACAGCACGCGTGAGTCGGGCAGGGCACGCAGCACGGCATCCAGCTGTTCGGGTGCGCGCACCAGATCCACATGCAGGCCTTCTACTGGCAGCGCAGTGGCCAACGGCAGGTTGTCGTCCAGCGCGCCGAAGTAGGTGGCCAACAGGATGTCCGGGCGCGGTACGTCGGCCAGCACCGCGTAGGCGTGTTTGAAGGCGGCGTGCGCGGCATCGTCCGGGTCCTGCACCAGCACCGGTTCGTCCAACTGCACCCAGCTGGCACCCAGTTGCTTCAACTCACCCAGCAGTTGCACGTAGGCGGGTAACAGGTTGTCCAGCAGATCGAGCGGATTGCTGCCATCGGTGGTTTTGGACAGCAGCAGAAAGCTCACCGGGCCCAGCAGTACCGGCCGTGTATCGATGCCCAATGAACGGGCTTCACGGTATTCGGACTGCGGCTTGTCGCCGCGCAGCGTGAACACCTGGTCGCGCTGCAGCTCCGGCACCAGATAGTGGTAGTTGGTGTCGAACCACTTGGTCATTTCCAGCGCGTGCAGATCCACATCGTCGCGCTGCAGGCCACGCGCCATGGCGAAGTACGCGTCCAGCGGCGCGCGTTTGGCCAGTGGGCGATAGCGTGGGGGGATCGCATCAAACAACACGGCGGTGTCGAGCACGTGGTCGTACAGGCTGAAGTCGTTGCTCGGCGGTACATCCACACCGGCATCGCGTTGCAGTTGCCAGTGGCGTGCACGCAGCGCCGCCGCACTGGCCTGCAACTGCGCGGCATCGGTTTCACTGCGCCAGTAGCTTTCCAGCGCGTGCTTGAGTTCGCGGCGTGCGCCGATCCGGGGGAACCCCAGGTTGGTAACGGTAGTCATGACTCTTTCCTCATTGCATGGGCATTGAGGAACGAAGGAACCGCGCGCCGTGCGCGGCTCTGCAGCCATGCCCGTCACGCCAGCGACCTTCGCCCCCGCGGGCGAACCGGAGCCATGACAGGGACACGAGGGCACCACCCCGCGCACAGGCGAAGAGCAGCGCCGGCCGCCTCCCCGCGGAGACTCCAGGTCGAAACAGGGGACGGCAGGTCCCCCGGCCGAGGCCGGTATTCGGGCTGATGGACGCGGGCAAGCTGGTGCCTACCTACTGGCCGTCGCTTCCCGGGCAATGGCCCAGTGCTGATGACGGCGGTCGTTTCCATTCACCGCTGCGGGGCAGCTCCGGAATGACCAGCCTTGTGGCTGATGTCACCGGATTCCCGTTTAAATTCATCCTTTCATGCAGATAAAGAGATGAATACCTTTGGCGCGGACAAAATAGGCCGAGAAGTGGGCCGGGTCAAGCGGCAATTCGTGGGGCCAGAAGCGGTGCTGCAAAAGGGGGCTGTTTATTCACCGTCCACGCCGTTGCGAAGGCCGCCCCTAAAGGCGCGGCACCAGGTCTCGTTGAATACACGCTGCGGCCGGTGATGCGCGGTAATCCGCAGTGGTGGCCGGCATTGCGTGCAACGCTGGCTCAGTGCGCAGCCGAGCGTGAGAACACGTTGATCACCACCACGCCGGCGCAGATCAAGCCGATGCCGATCAACGCGGCCAAGTCGAGCTTCTGTTTGAACACCACCAGCCCGATCAGCGAAATAAGCACGATGCCCACACCCGACCAGATGGCATAGGCAATACCGGTGGGCACGGTTTTCATCACCATCGACAACAACCAGAAGCACACGCCGTAGCCCAGCATCGAGCCGAGTGTCGGCCACAGCCGGGTCATGCCATCAGAGGCTTTCAACAGCGACGTGGCAAGCACTTCCAGTGCGATGGCGCAGGCGAGCAGGGCGTAGGCATTCATGGGCGAAAGAGGCGATGGGCATGCGCGCGGAATGGCGTGTGGCGGATTCTACGTGCCGTTTGCGTAACGCAGCCCGGCCACTGTATTGCCGGCGTCCGGCATTCTTACGGTGGTTTCATACACTACGGGCCCGGCTGTTGGCCGACAGCTGCTCAAGTGCGTGTTGTGGAGGCCGATGTGAGCATCAAGGACAGGCAGAACAGGCGCAGCAACCCGCCCATGTCGTTTGCATACGCCATGCGTATGGTGGCTGCGTTCCTCTTCTGTCTGCAGGCTGCGCAGTCGCGCTGCGCCGTTCGTACAATCTGCCGCCCTCGGCATCTGCGGCGGATGTTCCGAGGCGGGAGGATGCGCGCCGCGCGCTGTTCCAGAAGATTCAACACAACCCGTCCGATACCGACGCCGGTTCTGCTCACGGCTAACCCCAATTAGTGCCAGACTGCCGTACTGTTCAACCGCAAACCCCAGCCCGGACCGTGCATGGCGACACACCACCTCCTCACGCTGTTTCTGCTGTTGATCATCGGCCATGCATTGGCCGACTACCCTTTGCAGGGCGAGTTTCTGGCCAAGGCCAAGAATCGCTTCGCGCCGGTAGCAGGTGTGCCCTGGTATCAGGCGTTGGGTGCGCATTCGCTGATCCACGGCGGCGCGGTGGGGTGGATCACCGGCAGCATCCTGCTGGGCGTGCTGGAGACCGTCAGCCATTTCGTCATCGACGATCTCAAATGCGGCCGTCGCATCAGCTACAACATCGACCAGCTGCTGCATGTGCTGTGCAAGCTGCTCTGGGTGCTGCTGCTGTACGTGTTCGACCCGCTGCCTTGAGGGCACGTTGGCAGACCGCAAAAAACAAAAAGCCCGCATCGCTGCAGGCTTCATGTGAACGCTGATTCTGCTTGAACGCCCCAGACTCAGGCGATGGTGCCGCTTATCCGAATCGAACGGATGACCTACTGTTTACAAGACAGTTGCTCTACCAACTGAGCTAAAGCGGCATGGGTATCTCGGGGGCGTTCTGGACGGCCCGCCGGCAGCGTGCCATGGGTGCGGCGCGATGCGGGCGCCATTCTAGCGCAGACGCGCGCAGTTCAGTGATTGTTGTTGTGCGGCGCTGGCACGCTGCTTCAAATCGGCTGGTGCGGCGCCGCTGGCCACGTCCAGCCACCAGCTGGGCAGGGTTTCGCTGCCATTGGTCATCAGCTTGGCCGGGAAGCCGGCCGCTGTCAGCGACGTCAGCCGGCGCTCGGCACCTTCGCGGTTGCGGTACTGGCCCAGCGCTACGGCGTGGGTTTCTTCGCCTTGGGAGACGATGAAGTAATCGCTGAAGCCGGCATCCACGATGCGTTTGGCCGTGGCCTGCGCTTCTTCGCGCGAGGCCGCCGGGGGGATCAACACCCGGTAGCTGGTGGCCGGCTTGCCCGGCACCTCACGCAGGTGCTGGCGACGGATGTCGCTGCCCAGCGCTGCAAGTGCCGCTTGGGCGGCGGTCTGGCTGGCAAACGGCCCCAGGCTGCTGCACTGCTCGGGTGCCGGCGCTGAGGCCACTGTGCTGGCGGCGACCGGCGGCTCCGGCTTGGTTTCTGTGGGAGCCTCGACGGGCACGGCCTGCTTGTTTGCTTCCTGCGCGACCAACGGCGGCGTGGAGGAGGGCGCCGGTGTCGCCGGCACCGTGGCAGCCACGGTGGCGCTCGGCTTGGCCGGGGGCGGCGACTGCAGCAGTTCCAACGTAGCCACGCCGGCTTCCGCGCTGGGTGCAGCGACAGGTTTGGACGGCTGCGAGGTCATCCACCACAGGGCGACGCCTACATTGAGGACGGTAAGAATGACGATCAGGAGGCGGGTCAGCATGGCCTGATCCTACCGTTCTGCGGCGCGGTGGTGCACGGCCCAGCGTGCCAAGCCATCCAGCACCAGCGTCGGCCGGTGCTCGGCCTGCGGCAGCAAGGGCAGCAGCGGCGTTGCGCCGCCGCCATGCAACAGCAATGTCGGGACGGTGCCCAGCAATTCGGCAGCTTGCCGCAGGCTGCGCTCGACCAGCGCGACAGCGGCGCCATCACAACCGGACGCCAAGGCATCGGCGGTATCGGCAGCGAACTCGGCGTAGTCCCCGCCGCTGGCCGGCAGTTGTACTGCCCGCGCGTGCAGCGCCTCGCGCATCACCGTTGGCGAAGCACCGATGCGACCGCCGCGATGCAGGCCATCGGCATCCATCAGGTCGATGGTCAACGCCGTGCCCACGCCCACCACCAGCACCGGCTGCTGCGTTTCCACCGCTGCGAGCAGACCAAGAAAACGATCCACGCCAAACTTCTCCGGTTGCGCATAGGCAACCGTGACGCCCGCACACTGCGGCAACGTGCGGACCAACTGCACCTGCGCGAAACGCTCACGCAGCACGCGCATCACCTCTTGGGTCAATGCCGGCGCAGCGACGCTGGCAACCCACGCAGTGTCGCCTTGCGGCAAGGCTTCCAGCGTGCCGGCGGTCATGGTCTCGGCGCCGTGTGCCAAGGCCTGCACCTCGCCGACCACCGCGCCGTGCAATGGCGCGAATTTGAAACGCGAATTGCCCAGGTCAAACAGCCAATCGCTCATGCCGCCCTCACGCTGACTTCGCCTGCATGGAAACAGGTTTCGTGTTCGTTGATGCGCACTTTGAGCGCGCCGTCTTCGGCCAGCCCGCAGGCGATACCTTCATGCATCACGCCGGCTTCCTCCACACGCACCATGCGGCCGTGCAGAACATCCATCGCCGCATAGCGCGGCAGGAACGGCGCAAGGCCGTGTTGTTCAAACTGTTCCAGCGCGGGCAGCAGCGTGGTCAACAGCGCGCTGACCACGGCATTGCGCGACACCTCACGGCCGGCAAGGGAGTCCAGGTCGGTCCACGGCTGGGTGATGTCCACCGCAGCGGTCGCCGGCATGCGCACGTTCAAGCCCAAGCCGATCACCACCCGCGCGGGCCCGGCAAATTCGCCGCCGCCTTCCACCAGCAGGCCGCCCAGCTTGCGGCCTTCGATCACCACGTCGTTGGGCCACTTCAGCCCGACGCCGTGGAAGCCCTGCGCGTGCAGCGCCTCGACCACCGCAACGCCCACCGCCAGGCTCAACCCACCCATCCGCGACAGGCCGCCAGCAAAGCTGCGCGACAGCGACAGATAGATATGCGCGGCCAGCGGCGAGGCCCAATGCCGACCACGACGACCGCGGCCACCGGTCTGGCGCTCGGCCAGCAATACCTCGACGCCGCGCAAAGGCGCGTTGCGCTGCAGCAATTCGGTGTTGGTGGAGGCCAATGACCAGCCGATATCCAACTCAGCCAGCAGCGGTTGGATGTCGTTCGACAGCCCGGCGCGGATCGTGGCCGCATCCAGCAGTTCCAGCGGATGCGCCAAGCGGTAACCGTCGCCGGCACGGCCCTGTATCTCGACGCCGGCGGCGCGCAGGCCTTGGATACGCTTCCATACGGCGGCGCGGGTCAGGCCAAGCTCGCGCGCCAACGCGTCGCCGGACAACGCACCAGCGCCCAACTTGGCCAGCAATTGGCGGTCATCCACAGGCAGGTTCCTCACAACAGAGCGCGAAATTATGCGTCATGGCCTGTTGGGCGCCCAGCCGGGTATCCAATTCAGGTAAAAAAGCAGGCTAGAATCGGGAGCTCACCTGCCCACGGATGTTGACGATGCGCCACCTCGCTCATTGCCTGATCCTACTGCTGGTGCCGGTTGCAGCGCAGGCTTCAGATGCGCTCGGCGGCGCCGGCAAGAGTGGCTGCAGCTACGCCCCGGCAGAAGTGGAGCGCGTCGCCGTCCCGGCCGCCTCGGTAAACATCGCCAACTCGGTGCCTGCCGCGCCGCCGGCCAGCAAGAGCAAGTCGGCCCAGTCCCGGGGCGGTGGCAGCGATGAAGACATCATGCCGCGCCTGCGTGCACCCCGCTGGCACCGCATGTTGCCCGGGATGTTCCGCTGATTCAGTCGTTACTGCGCTGGTGGCAGCGCACGCCGCCGTCACTTGATGAAACCCTATGGCGTGATGTCTGCGAGCGCTGCCCGTGGTTGCGCAGCCTGCAACCCGCACAGCACACCAAACTGCGCGCATTGACCGCGCTGTTTCTGCAGCGCAAAACCATTACCCCGGTAGCGGGCCTAGAGCTGGATGCCGGCCAACGCATGTTGTTGGCTGCGTTGTGCTGCCTGCCGCTGATGGAGTTTGGCAGCGAGGGCCTGCACGGCTGGTCGGAGCTGGTGGTTTACCCCGAGGCATTCCGCGTGCAGCGCAGCCATGTGGACGCAGCGGGCGTGCTGCACGAATGGGACGACGAACTGATTGGCGAATCGTGGGATAGCGGTCCGCTGATTCTGTCTTGGGCCGATGTGCAGGCCGACATTGCCGACCCCCACGCCGGCTTCTGCGTGGCGGTGCATGAAATGGCGCACAAGCTGGATGCGTTGGATGGCGCGATGGATGGCACGCCACCGTTGCCGCGCGAATGGCAGCGGCAATGGGCACGGGATTTCCAACAGCACTACGACCGCTTCTGCGCGCAGGTGGATGCCGGCCAAGACACCACGATCGATCCTTACGCCGCGGAGGCGCCGGAAGAATTTTTCGCTGTGGTAAGCGAGTACCACTTCTCATCGCCGCAGGTATTGCAACAGGAGATGCCCATCATCGCCGCGCATCTGCAGCGGCTGTACGGGCCGTCGCCGAGCCACGCGTCGTAAGCAGCGCACTGGCCGACGTCAGTCCAGCCCGTGCATTGAGGATGCTGCTTCAAATACCGGGCGGCAGTGTCACTTCAAAACGCGCGCCACCCAATTCGGTGGAACGCTTGACCTGCAGTTCGCCGCGATAGGCCTTGATCAGGTCCTGCACGATGGACAGGCCAATGCCGTGGCCCTGCACGCGTTCGTCGCCGCGCACGCCTCGCTGCAACACCTTGGCGATGTTGTCCTCAGCAATGCCGGGGCCATCGTCATCTACCGCCAACAACAAACCCGCGCGACGCCCTGATGTGCCGACAATGGGTTTGGCGGTGAGCAGCACGCGCCGGTTGGCCCACTTGAACGCGTTCTCCAGCAGGTTGCCCATCAGCTCCTGCAGATCGCCGGCCTCGCCGTAGAAATTGACGCCCGGCTCCAGTTCAAATTCGCACAGCACGCCCTTGGTGGCGTACACCTTTTCCAGCCCGCGCACGATTTCTTCGGCGCTGGCTTCAATGGGCACCGGTGCGGAAAACAGCTTGTGGCCCGAGGACGCAGCACGTGCCAGCTGGTAGGACACCAGGTTGTTCATGCGCTGCAACTGTACGCTGACTTCCTCGCGTAACTCCTGGTCGCTGCTGTTGCCGCTGTCCAACTGCGTGCGCAGCACCGCCAGCGGTGTTTTCAGGCTGTGCGCCAGATCGGCCAGGGTATTGCGTTGGCGCTCAAGGTTTTCGCGCTCGCTTTCGATGAAGGCGTTGATGCTTTCGGTCAATGGCTCCAACTCGCGCGGATGCATTTCACTCATGCGCTCGCGCTCACCGCGCTGCACTTTGGTCAGCTCGTTGATCACGCGTTTGAGCGGGCGCAGGCTCCATTGCAGCACCAGCGTCTGCAACAGCAGCAGGATCACACCGGTCACACCCAACCAGAACCACACCGCGCCCTGGAAGCCGCGCAACTGTCTGCCCAGTGCACGCGAATCTTCCAGCACATAGATGGTGTACGGGAACTCGGCTTCGGGTGCGCCATCGCCGCCCCATATCAGGCCCATGCCGTAGCGATAGACCTCGCCGGGCGTGCCGTCGATCTGGGTGATCGGCAGCGGGCCTTCAAAGACCTCTTCGTTGGGCTTGAGCATGTGGCCGCTGACATCGGGCAGCATCGGGCCTTCGGCAGACATGGAGTTGCCATAGCCGCCGGGCATCACCACCTGCAGGTACAGGCCGCTGCCGGGGATATCAAAACGTGGGTCCGGCGGTTGCTCGCGGATGTACAGCGAGCGATCGCGGGTGAAGTCGATGCCACCGGCATAGGCGGTGGCATAGTTCTTCAGGCGTTCACTGAGATTGGCGCGCGCGGTGTCGGCAAACATCGCGTTGAGGGCGTAACCGGCCAAGGCCAGAAACGCCACCAGGCCCACCGAGGCAGCCAGCAACTGGCGTGCCTGCAGGGAGCGGGGCCGCCAACGCTTCAATAGCCACTGACGGCTCGACATACCGCACAGCCCCTAAGGGGCTCAGCCCTCGTTGCGCGGAATCGCGAAACGATAACCGCGGCCACGCACGGTTTCGATCGGCTTCAACTCGCCATCCGGATCGAGCTTCTTGCGCAGGCGGCCGATGAAGACCTCCAGCACGTTGGAGTCGCGATCGAAATCCTGCTGATAGATGTGCTCGGTGAGGTCGGCCTTGGAGACCAGTTCACCGGCATGCATCATCAGGTATTCCAGCACCTTGTACTCGTAGCTGGTGAGGTCGACATTGCTGCCGGCCACGCTGACGGTCTGTGCGGCAAGATCCAGCGCCACCGGGCCGCATTCCAAGGTCGGCTTGGACCAGCCAGCGGCGCGACGCAGCAGCGCGTTGACGCGTGCCAGCAGCTCTTCGACATGGAACGGCTTGACCAGGTAATCGTCGGCGCCCTGTTTCAGGCCCTCGACCTTGTCCTGCCAGCTCGAACGCGCGGTCAGGATCAGCACCGGGAATTTCTTGCCCTCGTCACGCAGCGCCTTGATCAGCTCCATGCCCGACATCTTGGGCAGGCCCAGATCAATGATGCCCACGTCGAACGGCACTTCGCGGCCCATATACAGGCCTTCTTCGCCATCCTGCGCCGCATCCACTGCGAAACCTTCGCGCTTCAAGCGGGCTGCAAGGGTTTCCCGCAGCGGGGCTTCGTCTTCAACCAGAAGGATACGCATGAACTCTCCCTAGTAACTTGGGCCGGCTGTGTGCCGGCGTTTGTATGCGGAACGCGGAACAACTATCGCTGTTCAGGAGTTATCACCGCGTGGTGGCAACTCTGCCCGGGGGCCTCGCGGATCTGCGCGGCTGGGCTGAGGATCATCCATGTAACGCACGCGTCCACGGTCATCCATGTATTTGATGCGGTTGATGTCACGGCCGTCGTAGGGCACGCGCTCGGCGCCCAGGATGCGGCCGCCGGTCTCGCGCTGCACACGACGCACTGCGTCTGACAACGAACGGCCATGCTCCTGACGCGCCATGCGCGAGACACCAGCCTCCGGTGCACGCGCGATTTCCTGCGGGCGGGCCTGCGGCGCTTGCTGCTGTGCCGAGGCCACGACAACGGCCGGTCCGGCCACGATCAAGGTGGCGGCAAGGGCGATGTGCAGACGGCGATGCGAGAGCGGGTGCATGGGGTGATCCTAGCGGACTGCGAGGCAACGTTCAAAATTCGTAAAAGCCGCCGTTCAAACTCCATGCCGGCCCCTGCGAAATCAAGGCAAATTCTTGATTTTTAGGGGTGAATCCGGTCTGAACTCCGTACCCTGGTGTGCAGCCTGTTCATAAATATGAATTGGATTTTGGGCGGTTTCATCGGCTGTCCCCTGCTGCCCGTTCATCTTTTCTCCGGGGCAGCTGAGATCAGCCGGCCGCCGTCCCCATCGGCTTCAGGCAACCCGTGCCGCCTGTTCCTGCGTCACCTGAAGCGCCTGCTCCAGCAAGGCCCAGCCGGCGCCGGGGCGGTGTGCGCCCTCGCTCAGGATCTGGCGGAACGCGCGCCCACCGGGCTGGCCGTGGAACAGGCCAAGCAGGTGCCGGGTGATGTGCTTGAGCGCCAAGCCGCCGGCCAAGCGCTCCTCGATGTAGGGGCGCATTTCAGTCAGCAAGGCTTGCCGCGAGCGCAGCGCCATGCCGGTCTGCGCCGCTTCCAGTGCATGCAGCACGTAGGGGTCGTGGTAGGCGGCGCGGCCCAGCATCACTCCGTCGAGCTGCGGCAGGTGTTCCTGCGCGGCCTGCACGCTGGCAATACCGCCATTGAGCACCACCGGCAGCGTGGGGCGATCCTGCTTCAGGCGGTAGGCCCAGTCGTAGCGCAATGGTGGGATCTCCCGGTTTTCCTTGGGCGACAGGCCTTTGAGCCAGGCATTGCGCGCATGCACCACCACCATCGCCGCGCCGGCCTGTACCTGTCGGTCGACAAAGGCGGCAAACAGGTCGTAATCGTTGTCTTCATCCACGCCCAGCCGGCATTTGACCGTGACCGGAATGTCCACCGCCGCCACCATCGCGGCCACGCACTCGGCCACCAGCGCCGGTTCGCGCATCAGGCAGGCGCCGAAACGCCCGGCCTGCACACGGTCGGATGGGCAGCCGCAGTTGAGGTTGACCTCGTCATAGCCCCAATCGGCCGCGATTCGTGCGGCCTGTGCCAGCGCGGCCGGATCGCTGCCCCCCAGCTGAAGAGCCAGCGGGTGTTCGGCCGCATCAAAACCCAGCAGTCGCTCGCGGTCGCCGTGAATCACCGCATTGGCATGCACCATCTCGGTATACAGCCGCGCGCCCGGCGCCAGGATGCGGTGGAACACCCGGCAATGCCGGTCCGTCCAATCCATCATCGGGGCAACGGACAGGCGCAGGGAGGCGGCGTAGCGGTGGTCAGGGCGGGGCGGCAGGGACATGGGCAGGAGGGCGCGATAGCGTGGCCAAGCGGCGTGTGAAGGGCCGCTGGCAAACAAATGAGGGGTACAAAGAGTAAACGACGCGCCTGAACCCTGCTGCCATGGCAGCATTGGGCATCGCACGGATGCTGCTTGGTGAAATCGCTTTCTTTGGTGGTTTGACGCGCACGGCCCACGTCGTTGCCAGCCGTGACTCGGAAGGGTTGGAGCTCAGTCGCGACAGATTGATCGTTTTTTGGCTGCCCAGCCTGACTTCAAGCAGTCCATCTTATGGACGCTAGGCTGCTCCTTGGCGGCGGTCGCCATGGCGGCTGGGGTAAGAGCGTCATGCACCAGTTGAGCCTGCGGTTGTGGCGGCCGCACGCTAGTGATGCTGCGCACATCCACCGTTATCCGGGTGACGTCGCCGCTGGGGATCAATGCAGAAGGACAAGTGCTGGTCGATAACGGGGACGGACAACGTCCCGCTTTCGTTGGTGTGTGTGATGCCTGTAGGGCAATCCTAGCTCTTTCTAAGATGCCTATGCGGCAGCGAACGGCCCGAACGCACTTGTCGAATGGAGCGTGCTTTTCTGAGCTGCCTATGCGGCAGCGAACTGGAACCTCAAGATGAAAAGGCGCTTGCGAGATTTCAGAGCTGCCTATGCGGCAGCGAACCCCTCGTTCCAGCCGACCCCCTTGACGGTGACTTTCTGAGCTGCCTATGCGGCAGCGAACGTGCAGGGTAGCGCCGGCCGGCTCCGTCAACATTTCTGAGCTGCCTATGCGGCAGCGAACCAAGAGCGCCACGCAAAATGCCTTGCCGAGCATTTCTGAGCTGCCTATGCGGCAGCGAACGAGGCTGACTTTCCTACCGCCACAGTGTTCATTTTCTGAGCTGCCTATGCGGCAGCGAACCGCTTAAAACAAGTACTTTCTGTGTCCACTTATTTCTGAGCTGCCTATGCGGCAGCGGACACATCGGTGTAGTCCGAATCGCCTCCCGTCGATTTCTGAGCTGCCTATGCGGCAGCGAACACAGCGGACAATGCGAGTGCGTCTGTCACCGATTTCTGAGCTGCCTATGCGGCAGCGAACTATTACATCAAGGACGCGCGCAATCACGAGCATTTCTGAGCTGCCTATGCGGCAGCGAACGTGCGTGGATTGCTCCAACTGCCGGTGATGTATTTCTGAGCTGCCTATGCGGCAGCGAACCCGAGCTGCTGACCGCACAGCCAGTGCTCCAGTTTCTGAGCTGCCTATGCGGCAGCGAACAACCTGCATCAGCGAACCTCACTTTCTGGTCTTTTCTGAGCTGCCTATGCGGCAGCGAACTCGTTTGTGCGCTTTGTGGGCGATCAGAACGATTTCTGAGCTGCCTATGCGGCAGCGAACGGGACCACAGCAGTTGCCCGGGCGCATGCGAGTTTCTGAGCTGCCTATGCGGCAGCGAACGCTTCTTGAGCATGTTCATTTCGTTTCCTTGTTTTCTGAGCTGCCTATGCGGCAGCGAACGATGGGCTTCACGCCGGCACCTCGTCGCTGGTTTTCTGAGCTGCCTATGCGGCAGCGAACTTCGATTGGGTGTGCGATCGCTACATGGCCGATTTCTGAGCTGCCTATGCGGCAGCGAACTCCTGCCATTCGTCATAGCAGATGAAACCGTATTTCTGAGCTGCCTATGCGGCAGCGAACGGGAGAACTGGCACGACACCCCACACCCCGCATTTCTGAGCCGCCTATGCGGCAGCGAACCGGACGACGTCAGCGCGGTGGCCACGGTTCAATTTCTGAGCTGCCTATGCGGCAGCGAACTCCTATCACCCCACATCAGGCAGATCGTGATGTTTCTGAGCTGCCTATGCGGCAGCGAACCGGATATTCGTCGGCAGAGTCCGTGGCTATCTTTTCTGAGCTGCCTATGCGGCAGCGAACGTAATGCCTTTGGAAGTGACGGGTTCACTGCCTTTCTGAGCTGCCTATGCGGCAGCGAATCCACGCGGTCGTGTTCCGGGTAGAGCGGGTTGTTTCTGAGCTGCCTATGCGGCAGCGAACTAGACCACTTTCAGGGTAAGTATCGGGCAGTCATGAAAAAATCGCTCGATAAAAGGAATGCCCCAAACTTCTGGGGCATTCGCAAGCTACTGATTTTAAAAGAGCGGTTGGGTTACTGAAAAAAAGGGTCAGAACCAGGGGATTGTGCTGCTGCCACTTAATCCGTGGCTGTTGAACCGCCCCGGGTTTGCGGTTGTTGTGAGTGACCCCAAGGCAATAAACAGACAGAAGGGTTGGCTGGTGCTGCGGCTCCGAAGGTGCAGGTAGGGCAGGTTGGGGCGGCGTTCCACGGTTTGTGGAATGGCCTGCTGAGCTTGCTGTTCGGTTTCGCCCTTGCGTTTCATCCGCCGCCTGCGCAGCCGTTCAACATTGGTCTTGAACTGCCGACGTTGGACGGTGCGCTGTGGTGCCCCTTCTGGAACGGCGGAGACATCCGTTAGACGCACATGGCCGCGCAGGCCCTTGAGCCAATCTTCCATCAGGAAGTTGCGCAACCTTGCCTCGTTACCGTGCAGGCGCAGTACAGTGCCCAGCGTGCGCTGGGTTGTGCTGTAGCCGGGGAAGCTGGCGCCAATGTCATCGATGCGCTGTTGGACCAATGCCAGGTGCAGCCGGTCGTACAGTGCGCCAAGCAGCTGCGCTGCGTTGGTTTCCGGGTCGGGGACAACCCGGATATCAACATGGTGGCTGGTCATGGGGATCAACCTGCCTCGCCGAATACACCGCCACGCACCAGAGTGGCAATGACGAAATGCTGCTGGTCCACGGCGGGTGCTTTGTCCTTCAGTACCCAGGCATCAAGCAAGTTGTAGAAATCCTGCTTGTCCTTCGGCTGCCGGTAGGCCTTGCCCTGTGTAGTCACCGAGCCATAGGGTTCGACCGCGATGGCGCCATTTTCCTCGGCATTCGGGTACCAGGTATCCACGGTACGCAGGGCATTGCCGATCTTCTGCGAGTGGATGGCGGCTACCTTGTCCACGTCGTAGAGCGTCTTGCTTTTTTTACTGGCGGCCTTGTCCAGAATCAACTCTTGCGAGGGGAATACTTCCTGCCCGGCACCCAAGCGCACAAAGGCAGTGACCTGCAGCAATACGTGGCTATCGCCGGCCAAGCCGTTGGCGATCAACTCGCCAAGTTGTGCCAGCTGGGCGGATTCGCCGGCCGGGGCGACAAGGTCATGGAGTGAATGCGCCAAAGCATCAAACGTCCATTGTGAAGCGGGTTTGCCATCACGCAGGTGGGCGACAGTTACCTCCACCTGCTCGGCGCCGATACGATTGCGCCACAGGAAGCGGCCGTTTGCCAGGTTGGCAGCATAGCGACGAGCCAGTTCATTGAAGCCCTGCTGCTGCACATAGCCGCTTACGGTGTTCAGCAGCTTCTGCCGGTAGGTGGCATCGTTGCAGGCCGACGGCTGGCCGGTGCCGCCGAGTACGCGCAGGGTGAACTGTACTTTCAGTGTGTCGGCGTTGGCCGGCAGGGCCGCCACATCCACGGTCTGCAGGTTGGGGTTCTGTATGGCGGCGTCGAGCTTGGCCGGGTCTTGGCCGGTGGTCTTCAAACGGTTGGAGATGGTGCCGCGCACGGATTTCTCGCGCAGGCCTACTGCTACCCAACCACTCACATCGGCGCGCGTTGCCCAGTTGCCACTGGTGAACAATGCATCGGACGGGTCCAGCTTGCGTTCAAATGCCAATACGGAAGCGGTCTTGAGATCCTTGGACATGTTTGGATTCCTTTTCTGGGTCAGTAAGTGGTGGTGTCGAATTCAAGCGGTGCGTCCCATGCGTCTTCGTCCAGCGCGTCGTCGCCGAGCGTTTGCATGTGATCGTTGCGGCAGCGGTACAGGCCGGCGTCGGGTTGGCTGTCGGCGTACCAGAGCAGGTTTTCGGCGTTATGCAGGTGGTGTGGGCTGATCCACTGCCCGACCGAGTACAGGCTTTCAACAAACCGGAACGGCGTGTCGTTATCGCGGCTGTTGGCGACGCTGCCGGCTGCTTGCAGCTCGCCCAGCGCGCCATAGCCGACCGGAATGGGCACCGCCCAGCCGTTGCCGGTGCGATCGTGGTACCAACTGCTTTTGTCGGTAGTGGGATCGGTCGACCAGCGCCAGTTGATACGGGCCAGTGACAGCCAGGCATCCAATCGATTGGCGTTGTTGCCTGCATCGATCTGCTGCTGCATGCGCTGGGCCAACAGGTCATCGCGGCCCACCAGGGTGAAGCCAGGCAGCAGGCGCATGCGGGCTTTGGCGAAGACCGTTTGGCGGTCGGCCTGTGTGCCGGTGAGGTCCAGTGCCCAGGGCTTATAGCGGCTTCGCCAAGGTTGGGTGGGAGGCATCACGCTGCCACCGGCAATGCGCATGCCGGCCAGCAGCCCGGACAGGGTAGTCATATCCGCATCGCGTGCAGCCGGGTCCTGCGTCCAGCGTGAGCTTTGGGCGGCCAGCAGCAGGCTGAGCTGCAGGTGGATGCGGCCTTCCTCGACAATCGCCGCACTGCCGCCATCTTTGTTTACCGGGTTACGGGTCAAGTGGAAGCTTTTTACGAAGCCGCCCTCGGTGGCCAACTCCCGATGCTGATGGCAGACCGTGCCCACCGCTTTGAACTGCACATCCAGCCCCACGTCATGTGCCTTGCGCTGCAAGGCCCACATCAGGCCCAGGAAGGCGGTCATCGACGGGAAGCCATGGGTCAATGGACTGGAGATGGCGTTGGCGTTCTGCACCTGTAGGTGCGGGAACACCAGTAGATGGTCGTATGCGGGGCAGCTGTTCATGCTCGGGCCCTCTTTGGCGCGTGGCGTTGCACCGGCACCGGCCATTGCGCATCGACGATGGCCTGATGCGCCCAATGCCGATACTCGACATCGCCCACCCCCACCAAGCCGGCGGCGCGCAGACGGGCGTTCAACCAATTAGCGAAATCAGCGGCCACCTGGTCGGGCCAGTCGCCGAATTCCCACGCGGCCACAAAGACCTCATCTTCGGCAGCAAGTTCGGGCTCGGTGCGGGGTTCAAGTTCTACGCGCTCCGGGTCCAACCAAATCTGTTGATGCAGAGGAAGGATGCAGGTGGCGTCGCGGGTCCAGCCGGGGTTGAAGCGCGCTTGGGTTTCGGCCGCATAAATTGCCAGCTGTGCGCCCAGCTCCTTGGCCAAGGCCAGGCGCTTGCTGCGCGTGGGTTCGGTGCTGGGTGGATCAGAGAGCAGGAAATCGGCCAGTTGCTTCACTGTGTCGCGTACCGCGGGGAGCCAGTTCAGCCGCTCCATGGCGGAGTCCAGATTCAACAGCTTTCGGGGTTGTTCGGCATCCCACTGCGGAGGAAGGGACGCCAGCAGGTAGTTGACGCCACCGCGCTCGCTGTTGAGTTGGGACACATTCTGTGGCTTGGTCCCGCCAAGCTTGCGGACCACCAGGTTGCGATAGTCGCGATAAGGCGCCTCATGTGCTTCCTTTGCACGGAATGCCTGGCGGGCGGCTTTGTTCGAGTCACCAAAACGTGCCTCCTGGATCTCCGCATGGACTGCATGCGCCAGGCTGCTGGAGAACAGCGGTTGCAGCAGATGGTAGGCCTTGTCTTCGTTGGCCGTGCCGTAAGCCAGCCAGTACAGCTGCTTGGCCGCCCCGTGCGAAGTGGGCGCAGTATCGCTACGCACCAATCCGCTGAACGCCTGCATCCACACCGTGGCGGTATCCGCATCGCTGTGAAGAGCAGTGCGCAGGTCCTCGTCACCGGCCTGCATCCAATCCAACAGCCGGCGTCCATCCACCTCGAGCTTGAGGAACTTGAACACATCCAAGGCAGCCGCATTGCCCACAACGTCCTCGGCGAAGTCGTCACCCAGCACATGGCTGCCGATGTCGGCATGTTGGGGCAGGGTACTGGGCGGCACATGCAGGCTGCTGCCGCGTGCGTCCGGGTGGGTGGCCTTGAGGACGTGGGTTACCGCTTGAATCTGTGCCACGCGGCGGGCGGCATCGGCCAGCCAGGTACCGTAGTCGTACTTGGCGGCGGCATCGCCTTCTTCTTCCTTGCCTTTCAGCTTTGCCTCACGCCGGGCTTCAATGAAGCCTGCGATGGCGGTGCGGAAGCTCTTTCCTCTATCTGTAAGTTCTGACATCAACTACCTCCTGGGCGGATGGCTCTGTTGCCGGTTGCCGGAAACATTTGTATAGCAGTGGCGAAGCGACTTCCAACTTGAATTGTCATGGACTGAAGCCCAGCAGCGGATGCCAGCGCCAGCCGTTCTCGCTTTCCGGTACTTCCACCGTGGTGAGGCGTTGTGCGCAGTCTTCCAGCGAACGCCCCAGATAAGCTGCCTGCTCGTCGAGAAGCGCCATCAGGTCGAACTGCCCCCACGGGCTGATGCCAGTACCGAATTCCAGCTGGACATCACTACGCAGGCTCTGGTCGATGAGAATGCGTTGCGGGTCGGCACGACGTGCGGCGGCCTCTTCAACGCGGTGCAACAGCAAGCGTTCGCCGTCGTCGTCGGGTAAGAACACCAATGTGGTGGTATGCAATGTTTGCTGACGAAAAGGTTGTTGTTGTGGCAGTACGCCAATCAGTGCGGCTTGTGCGTATTGCCAAGCGACATAGGCGTGATCCTGCTCAATGGCGGCGGGCTTGGCGCCGCTTGCCCCCAGCTGCGGCAGCATGCTCAAGGCGGTCCGTACCTGTTCCAGGTCGGTCAGGCTTCTGCGTGCCTTCCATTCCGCCGAAGGGCGGGGGTTGATGCGCGGCAAGGCATTCAGAACCTCCAATTCGCTGGCCTGCAGCAGATCGCCAAGGCGGTGGCTGCTCAGCTGCAGCCGCTTCTGCGCGGGCGCGGAGCCAGATTTTTCGTAGCCAGGCCGTTGGAAAGCGGGTTGATCAGGCTTGGCGTAATGACGCAGGTTGGTGTCAAAAATCACCATGTTCGGCTCGGCTGGCGGTACGCCTCGATGGCGCTGTACGCGGCCGGCCAACTGAATCAGCGACCGCATGGATGACGGCTCGGCCACGGCCCAGTCCGCATCCCAATCGCGGCCCACTTCGCAGACCGGCGAGGCCAGCACCACAAACAGATGATGCGCTTCTGGGTGGGCGTCCAGGGCGCTTCGGATGACAGGTAGCTGAAACACGGCCTTGGCGTCGTTGCGGCGGTTGAAGCTGGCATCAAGCAGGGCTTCGATTGCCGAACGTTGTAACAACGGAAATCGTGCGTGATAGACGCACAGATGGATGCGGGTATTTTTAGGTGCTGCGTGTGCGAACAGCGTGCGTGCGACATCAAACAAAGGGCCGATATTGGCCATGCGCACCAAGCCGAAGCTGACCTGCTTGCCACTGAGCGGGTCGGTTTGACAATGGGCTTGATGCAGTTTCAAACATGCATCGCGGATATGTGGTGCGAACTCGATGCGTTGCTGTTCAACCTTCCGTGCGTTGAGCACCAGCGGTAGCAGTTGGGCTTTGCGCAGGGGCAGAGCTTTGCTCAACTGTGTGGCGCGTTTTTCCACGAATTTCTGGTGTTGTTGCCCGAAGTCCTTACCGCCAACGTAGGCCGTGTGCACGCCAAATTCATCAGTCCACAGGCAGGGAATATCGGCATCGAGGTTGGCGGCACCGGACTCGCCGCGATTCTGCCGATACAGTCGCCGTCCGTTGCGATAGGCCAGATACATACCCACAACCAAGGAGGGTGGCAGCGTGGCGGAGGACAGGACCACGCGGCTGCCCAGCATGCCGGCCCAGTGCACCAGGCGGGTGAGCGCGGGCATGTCGTCAAGGTCGTAGTCGTCCAATTCATCGAGCACCAGATCCGCGCTCATCAGGCGCAGCATGGGAGCGATCTGCCGGCCAGCCCGCAGTGACTCGGTGGCGGGCACCATGTGGTCCACCGTGCAGACCAGCATGGGTGCGGACAGCAGATTGCGGATATCGGGGTTGTGTAGAGCGCGTGCCAGCAATGGATGCTGGCGGGTATTGCCCTCGTAAAGAATGTGGCTGTCTTCTTCGATCAGATTCTGGATGGATGCCGAACCACGGGCTTCGGCCTGTTGTTCGTAATACTCAAACAGCGCACGGCTGGCAGAGCCGCCCACGCGGATGGCCAGTTCGTCGTCGCTCAGGTGCAGATCGTTGCGGTAGCTGCGCCCAGTCTGCTGTGTGAGCGTGCGCAGGCCAAGTGCATAGGTGGCGCGCATGCCTTGCTGCGGATCGGACAGGGCATAAAGGATGCGTGCATTGGCCAGCGTCTTGCCGCAACCCGTAGAAGCCATGTTGAGGATGAACCCGCCAAGTTTCTGGCTGTCTTCGCGTAGGCCGGTGGCGGCGTCGAAGGCTTTGTCCTGCCAGCTGAATTTTGGGTGGTTGCTGCGTTTGCGCAGCCCGCGATGGTTGGCCAAGCGCGGCAGGTGACGCTCGAAACCCGGCAGGGCATGTGCAATCACACCGGCATCGCGGGCAACACCGAGCAGGTGCTCAAGCAGCGTTTGTTTGAGCGTGCCGTCCTTGTGCGTGTTGGCATGGAGCGGGCTGTCGGTACGGACCTGGATGCGATCGGGTGATTCGGGGGGCAGGCTGGAGTAATGGTGGTCGGCCAACATCAGACTCAGGCGTGCCAGGTGCATCACATAAGGATTGTCGATCCAGTGGTTGTCACCGTTTTGCGGCAGTGCCAGCAAACCCTTCGCAGCGCGGGCGGCCTGGTTGCGCCACTCCTTCTCGATTACCGGCAGGGAAGCGGCAGGCTGCCAGTACGGCAGCGCTTCTTGGTCGGTATGCGCTTGGGCTTTCTCGTTCCATGTATGTGCCACCAGAGCCAAGGGCTGCGTGAGCCAGAGGTCCGTCCAATGCGTGGCGCGCTTGCCGAGCCAGTCCTGCTCGCCCCCCGGCTTCTGTACGGGGATGACCGGTAAGCGGTGGTGGCTGACCACCAGCCATGCGACAGCCGCCGCCAATGGTGGAAGTTGCGCGAACGGGTATGCGTGGGCGGCATCCAGACCGTCACGTTGATAGCGGCCGGGGGCCAACCAGCTCTGCTCGCTGTTGTTGTCGATGTCGCTGAGCCGGCTCAGCCAGCCTTCGTCGTCGCTGTCGCCGACGAAGGCCTGGAACAGTCGCAGCGATACCCATTCGTGCCGGTACAGGTTGCGCTCGATCCGTTCGCCACGCAGCCGTTGCTGGAAGGCGATGCTGGCCTTGCCCAGGTCATGCAGCAGGGCTGCCAGTTGTGTGAGCAAGCGGATGGGTTGGGCAGTATGCCAATCGTTCTCATCCTGCGTGCGCAGGATGTTTCGGGTAGTGGTGTTTGTGGGCACCGCGCCTTCGGCGTTGAAGCGCCGTGCGTCGCCTACCACCCAGAGCAGTTCGCTGTGGTCCCGGCCTCGAATCCAATGGCAGGCAACGGCGGTGTTCTTGCGCGCGGTTTTGCGTAGCAGGCGACGTAATGTGTCCAACCCATCCTGGGTGATTGCGGTCTGCCAAGTACGATCGCCGCGCCGTTCCGCGAACTGATCCAGCAGACGGCGGGTTTCGGACAGTGCGCGCTTTTCGCATTGCGATATCAGCAGGATGTTCAAGCCTTCACCTGAGCCGCAGTGGTGGTGGCGATGGCCTTGAGGCTGTCAATGATGAAGTCCAGCGATTCGCTGCGTGTGAGGGTTTCGATGCAATGGCGACGGAAGCTCTGCTCGTCGTCGCCACGTATTGCTGAGAGAAATGCGTGGGGGAGAATGCTGGCGTCCTTGACCAGGTCGGCCGCATCAAACACCAGCCCGCCGCGCCGGGTTTTCCCATGCAGGACGGCAAGGCCATGAGGCAGGCCCAGTACCCAGCTGGCGGTAGCGCCGAGCCCATAAGCCAGATAATTGCCATGGTCGAGGAAGCGATTTGCGGGGTCGGTGCCGCTGCCGCGTTTGGCGCGGCTGAATTCACCGTAGCCAACGGTGTCCACCGCAAGTTTGAACAGTGCTTTGCTTAAACGGGCTTCTTCAGTGAGCAGCGCGGTGGTGTCCTGTGCCAACGTGATGTTGTGGCTGGATGGCTGCAGGAGCTTGTCCAAACGTGCCGCATCGACATTGAACCCTGCATCCCGCAACGAGCGGTGCTGCCATTGCTGGGACAGGCGCTGCAGGCGGAGCTGCTGCAGCTGCTTTGCGGCCAATAGACGAAGATCATCGTCAAACCAGAACTTCACCCATGCCTGCAGGTATTCGGTCGGGCGGTATTCGCTCTGTGGCGAAAACCAGGCCACGTCAATGTCGATCTCATTGGCGCTGAACAGTGGTGTCCCGCCGCCTCCGCAAAAGCCCACCAGTACACCTGCTTTGGCCAGTTCGCGCATGGCCGCCTGTGTGACCGATGTTCCGGTACCCAGCAGCACCGTGGTGGTGTTGGCGATTGGGATGTTCCAGTACAGTGATTGCTTGCCAGCATCGGTGACGTATTCAACCCGGCCACCATTGACCAGCACCCTGCAGTGCTGCAGGTAATAAATGTTGGCCCGCTTTGAATGCAGAATTGTCTTCAGATCTGAGGACGGCAACTGTTCCATGTTTTCTCGCAACTGGCCCGTCAATCTTTGACGTGGATGTGTTCTGTGCAAGGAAGACTGTAACCGCTGTGATGGCGGGCCGATAGGCGATAATCGCCCGGCTCGGGGCTGCTCGTGACTGATGCTGAATGGGAGAAGGCTTCGCGGGTAGTTGCCAGCGACCTGTGCTGCATCGCCGCAAGTCGAATGCGACATGGCTGACTAAACTACTTTCATCTGCAACGGAGGTGGTATGGCTGGTTTTCGTCCTGTTTCATTGATTGGTGTGCCCACCGATGTGGGTGCGGGCCATCGCGGTGCCAGTCTGGGCCCGGAGGCGCTGCGTGTGGCCGGCCTGCCCGAGGCTTTGGTGGCGCGTGGTGTGGATGTGCGGGACGTCGGCAATCTGCCGGGGCCGCGCAATCCCTGGACCGGGCCGGTGCAGGGGTACCGTCATCTGGACGAGGTGGTGGCGTGGAATCACGCGCTGATGGAAGCCACCTATGCTGAGCTGAGTGATGGCCGCATGCCGATCATGCTCGGTGGCGACCATTGCCTGGGTATCGGCTCGATCACGGCGGTGGCGCGCTGGTGCCGCGAGCAGGGCAAACAGTTGCGTGTGCTGTGGCTGGATGCGCATTCGGATTTCAATACATCCGAGGTCACGCCGTCGGGCAACATCCACGGCATGCCGGTGGCCTGCCTGTGTGGTCTTGGTCCGGATGTGCTGACGCGGCTCGGTGGCAGTGCGCCGGCCATCTCGCCGTCGCAGGTGCACCAGATCGGCATCCGTTCGGTGGACCCGGAAGAGAAGCGCCTGATCAAGCACCACCAGGTGGATGTGTACGACATGCGCCATATCGATGAGGCCGGCATGAAGCGCACCATGGAAGCCGCGCTGGAAGGCATTGATGCCAACACGCACCTGCATGTGAGTTTTGACGTGGATTTCCTCGACCCCAGCATCGCGCCGGGTGTGGGCACCACAGTGCCGGGCGGGGTGAACTACCGTGAAGCGCAGTTGGTGATGGAGATGATTGCCGACACCGGTTTGATGGGCTCGCTGGATATTGTTGAACTGAACCCGCTGCTGGATCACCAGAACCGCACCGCCGAGTTGGCGGTGGACTTGGTGGAGAGCCTGTTCGGCAAATCCACGCTGATGCGGGATTGATCAGGCAGCCACGTCGCTGAACGGCAGGGGCAGGTTTTCACGCGCGCTGCACGCGCCAGTCGCCAGATTCGTCTTCACACGCGGCACGCAGGTTCCGGTTTCTCCGGGCCTGCGGTTGCCGAGCCAAGCAAGGGAGACGCCTGATGAAGCGAATACTGATGTTGGCCCTGGTGGGCATGTTTTCGGCGGGAATGCTCAGTGGTTGCAACACCGTTGCAGGCGCGGGTAAGGACATGCAGAAGGCCGGCGAAAAAGTGGAAGACAAAGCCAAAGACTGCAACGACGGCAAGTGTTGATTGACCGCCGCGGCTCCGCCGGGGCCGTGCTACTCGTGAACCACCACAGGAGAAAAACATGAAGCGTTTGGTTTCCTTGATGCTGTTGTCACTGTTTTCGATGGCTGTCTTGGCAGGTTGCAACACCATTGCCGGCGCCGGCAAAGATGTGCAGAAGGCGGGCGAAAAAGTAGAGGGTGCCGCCACCAAGTAGTGCACTCGTGTCGGAGACCGAAAAAGGCCGGGAATTCCGGCCTTTTTCGTTTTTGCAAAACGGCATGACGGTGCAAACCTGAAGCCATGTTCAAGATCGTCAACACCTCACAACGGAATCTGGACCTGCTCGAAACGCGTACGCACGCATGCTGGCCCCACGCGGATCCACCGCGCTTCCCGAAAGGAGAATACGGATGAACAAAGACATCATTTCCGGTAAGTGGAGCCAGTTGAAGGGCAAGGCGCAGGCGAAGTGGGGCGACTTGACCGATGACGATTTCAAGGTGGCTGAGGGCAATGCCGAATACTTGTCGGGGCGCCTGCAGGAACGTTATGGCTGGGCCAAGGATCGCGCTGAAACCGAAGTGCGCGATTTCCAGAAAACCCTGCACGACGATTACCCGGACTTCCGCTGAGTCAGCGAGGTTCATATGTAGCGAACACGGGGCCGCAGCAATGCGGCCCCGTGCTGTTGCGGATCAGCGGCCGCGCGGTGGATCCGGAACGAAGCCACTTGGAAATGCCTGCGGTGGCCGGTTGTTGCCGGGGCGCACACGCGGCATCACGCCCATTGCCTGCAGCCGTGAGCGGGTGTCGTAGCGCAGTTGCGTGACCTGCACCGGTGCACGGCTGGCGCGTTCAAAGCGGGTGCTGGAGGAATGCGACCACTCGCGCTCGCCATGGCCGGTGCCCAGCTGCTGTCGGCTCTCGGCCTTGCCGTAGGACGCCGCATCGGCCGAACGGTTGGCCGCGCTGGCTTCCGCCTGCGGTGCCGCCGCGCGCGGCCTTGGATACGGCGCCGGCAGCGGCCGCACCTCGGCCATGGGTCGGCGCAGTTCGTTGAATACCGCCACCCCAATCACCCCGACATTGGCCGGCCGCCCGGTACGGCTGGCGTAACTATCGCCGTGGTCGGTGAACACGAACTGCGCCACTTCGGTGTTGGATTTGCGCCAGCCGGTGATCTCACTGCTTTGCCAAGGCTCCAGCACATAGCCCGATTGCTCCGGCGAGGCGGTCTGGCCGGTGATGGCATTGACGCCATCCACGGACAGCACCACCAGCACGCGCCGGCCGGTGCGGTTCTCCATGAGTACGCTGTAGCGGTGGCCCGGCGCGCCGGCCACCCAATGGTCCCCGCGGTGCGGGTACTGGTCCAGCGTGTCGCCGCTGTCGCGGTCGACGATGGACAGCGCTACTGGGGCGTCGGAGGGGCGTGGGACGGGGCTGAACCCGCACAGGGCAACAATCAGCGAAACACTGGCAAAAATGCGGTACATGGCAGGCTCCTGTGTGAGGGACAGGGCTATCAACGGCCGGGTGCGCAAAGCGGGGTTGGCGCATGGCGGTTACACTGGCCCGGTTAATCCGTCCGTCACAATTGCGTACATGACTACCCGCGTCCTTACTGGCATCACCCCCTCCGGTACTCCCCACCTGGGCAACTACGTCGGCGCCATCCGCCCGGCCATTGCCGCCAGCCGTGCCTCGGATATCGAGAGCTTTTTCTTCCTGGCCGACCTGCACAGCCTGATCAAGTCACAGGAGCCCGAGCGCACCCAGCGTTCGACCTTGGAGATTGCGGCCAGCTGGCTGGCCTGCGGCCTGGACCCGGACAAGGTGTGGTTCTACCGGCAGAGCGATATCCCGGAAACCACCGAGCTGATGTGGTTCCTCACCGCCATCGCCAGCAAGGGCATCCTCAACCGTGCCCATGCCTACAAGGCGGCGGTGGATAAAAACCGCGAAGAGCAGCTGGATGACGATGCCGGTGTCAGCGCGGGCCTGTTCATGTACCCGGTGCTGATGGCAGCGGATATTCTGATCTTCAACGCCAACAAGGTGCCGGTGGGGCGTGACCAGATCCAGCACATCGAAATGGCGCGCGATTTCGCGCAGCGCTTCAATCACGTGTACGGCAAGGAATATTTCGCGCTGCCGGAAGTGATCATCGACGAGCAGGTGGCCACGCTGGCCGGCCTGGACGGCCGCAAGATGAGCAAGAGCTATCACAACACCATCCCGCTGTTCGTGCCGCGCGATGAGCTGAAGAAGCTGGTGTTTTCGATCCTCACCGATTCGCGCGCGCCCGGCGAGCCGAAGTCGACCGAAGGCTCGGCGTTGTTCCAGATGTACCAGGCCTTTGCCACGCCCGAGCAGACCGCAGGTTTTGCCAAAGCGTTTGCCGAGGGCATCAGCTGGGGTGATGCCAAGCAGCAGTTGTTTGAGCGCATTGATGGCGAGCTGACCCCGCTGCGTGAGCGCTACAACGCGTTGATGGCCGAGCCGGAAAAGATCGAAGCGATTCTGCGTAAGCGTGGGCAGCAGTTGCGCGAGCAGTTTGCTGTTCCGCTGCTCAAAGAACTGCGCCATGCCGTGGGCCTGCGTGATCTGTCCGCCGCTGGCGACAAGCCCAAGGCGGTGGTTGAAGCCAAGGCTGCGTTGCCGCTGTTCAAGCAGTACCGTGAAAAAGACGGCCGCTTCTACTTCAAGCTGCTTGATGGCGAAGGCCAGCTGCTGATCCAGAGCGAGGGCTTTGATTCGCCGCGTGATGCAGGCCAGCTGATCGCCGTGCTCAAGCAGGCCGAGCAGGGCGATGCGCTGCAGAGCGAGCTGTTCAAGATTGAAGGCGAAGCAGAGCCGGTACTTGCAGCACTGCAGGCGCTGCGTGAGGCCGCTGCCAAGGATTGACCCCTGACCCGGAAAGGAGCACGTCGATGGCCTGGTTGTCGTTGTTGTTATTTCTTCCGTGGTTCTGCGTGATGGGCGCGCTGTATTGGTGGTTCCCCCGCCAACCACGGCACCGCGCGCGCACGCTGTTTGATGGCGGCATGCTGGTGCTGGCCTTGCTGGTCAGCATTGGCTTCATGCACTGGGGCTACCGCGTGGGTGCGGCCGAAGTGGCCGAGGGCCTGTGGAAGCAGATCATGGCGGTGCTGTACGCCTACGGCGGCTTTCTGGCAGTGATGGTGCTGGCGCTGCTGCTGCGCCCGCGCGTGCTGTAACGCTGGCACCGCGCGTCTGCGACCAAGGTGGAATGTAAGCCCGGCGGGGCGGCTGTCAGGATCGGAGGCTGTCCATCAGGGAGCTGCGCCGATGTCCGTTGAACATGGCATCCACACCATCGACACCGCGTTCCAGCGCGACCATTTCGATGCGGCCTACCTCATCGTGCACAACGGACGCGGCGCGTTTGTTGATTGCGGCACCAGCCACTCGTTGCCCAACCTGCTGGCCTGCGTGCAGCAGGCCGGTTTGCAGCCCGGTGATATCGACTGGTTGATCGTCACCCACGTGCACTTGGATCACGCTGGCGGTGCGGGTGCGTTGATGCGGCACCTGCCCAACGCAAGGTTGGTGGTGCACCCGCGCGGCGCGCAGCACATGATCGACCCCGCACGGCTGATCGCCGGCGCAACGGCTGTTTACGGTGAGGCGGAAATCGCGCGCAGCTACGGTGAAATCGTGCCGGTACCGGCCGAACGCGTGGTGGTGGCTGAAGACGGTCATCGGGTATCGCTGGCTGGGCGTGAACTGTTGTGCATCGACACGCCGGGGCATGCGCGTCACCACTTCTGTGTGTGGGATGAAGCCAGCCGCAGCTGGTTTACCGGCGACACGTTTGGGCTGTCGTATCGCGAACTGGATGGCGATGCCGGTGCCTTCATCATTCCCACCTCCTCGCCGGTGCAGTTCGAACCCGATGCGCTGCACGCGTCCATCGACCGGTTGATGGCGCGCAACCCGAAGGCGATGTATCTCACCCATTACGGCCGCGTGGAGGACGCCGCGCGCCTGGCCGGTGATCTGCACGAACAGATCGATGCGATGGTTGCCATTGGTCGCCAATGCGCGGCACTGCCCGAGCGGCACCGCGCGCTGGTGGATGCACTGAATGCGCTGTATGTGGCACATGCACGCCGGCACGATGCCACGTTGAGCGACGCCGAAGTGCTGCGCGTCCTGCAGATGGATATCGAACTCAACGCACAAGGGCTGGAATGCTGGTTGGATCGCGACAAACGTTGACGCACGCGCCTTGCTTGCCATCTTCGTCTCCTTTTCCAGTGCGTTCCTCCGTAGAATCTGCAGCTCTGCCTGCTTGTTGGTACCTGCCGTGAACCCGATGCGCATCCTGCTGCTTTCGTCCTGCCTGTTTGTCGGTGGCATTGCCAATGCGGCCAACGATCTGCCGGGTGGCGGCATCGACCCGGAGGCACTGTCGCGGCATGTGCGCATTCTGGCTTCGGATGAATTCGAGGGCCGCGCCCCGGCAAGCAACGGTGAACAGCGCACCGTCGATTACCTGGTGGAAGAGTTCCGTAAAGCCGGCCTGCAGCCAGGTGGCAAAGACGGCAGCTGGGTGCAGGAAGTGCCACTGGTACGCGCCACGGTAAAGGGCGATGTCACCGCCACGTTGTCACTGGGTGGCAAACCGCAGCCGCTGGTCAACGGTGAGGACATCACCTTGCAGAGCCTGCGCTCGCAGGGTGTGGTCGATCAGAAAGACCTGCCGCTGGTGTTCATCGGCTACGGCATCGACGCGCCGGAGCGCCATTGGGACGACTACAAGGGCGTGGACCTGGCCGGCAAGATTGCCGTGGTGTTGATCAACGATGCGGATTTTGAAGCCGACGCGCCGGGGGCATTCGACGGCAGGGCGGTCACCTATTACGGCCGTTGGACCTACAAGTTTGAAGAAGCCGCGCGACGCGGCGCCGCCGGCGTGTTGATCGTGCATGAAACCGCACCGGCCGCTTACCCGTGGGCAACAGTGAAAGCGTCGGGCACCTCGCCGCTGTTTGATATCGAGCGCAGCCCGCAAGAGGCGCAGGCCGCACACACGCCGCTGCGTGGTTGGGTGCAGCGGACATTGGCCGAGCGCATCTTCAGCGCGGCAGGACTGGATTTCGAAGCGGAAAAGCGCAAAGCGATGCAGGCTGATTTCCGCCCGGTTGCATTGGGCGACGCGCGCCTGTCGGCCAAGTTCAACGTTGAGCGCGAGCGCGTGGTCAGCCGCAACGTGGTGGCCAAGCTGGAAGGCGCTACGCACCCGCAGGAATCGGTGATCTTCTCCGCGCACTGGGACGCGTTTGGTATCGGTCAGCCCGATGCCAGCGGCCAGACCGTGCGTCACGGCGCCATGGACAACGCCACCGGCGTGGCCTCGGTGCTGGAACTGGGCCGCGTGTTTGCTGCCGGCCCGCGCCCGCAGCGCAGCCTGTACTTCCTGGCATTGACGGCCGAGGAAAAGGGCCTGCTCGGCGCCAGCTACTACGCCGCGCACCCGCTGGCCCCGCTGGAAACCACGGCGGCGGTGTTGAATATTGAAATGTTCAGCCCGGACGGCGAGAACGCCGACATCGCCACCTGGGGCATGGGCCGTGTGTCGCTGGAAAATGATGTCGATCGCGTGGCCAAGGCGCGCGGCCGCCGCTGGTCGCCGGACCCGAATCTGGAAGCCGGTTTCTTCTACCGTGCCGACCACTTCGCTTTCGCCCGCAAGGGCGTGCCCGCGATCACCGTGGGCGCCGGCTTGGACAAGCTGGATGGTGGCGTCGCCGCAGGCCGCGCGTTGCGTGATGCGTACTTCGCCAAGTGCTATCACCAGCCCTGCGACGCGTGGTCACCGCAGTGGGACGGGCGTGGCCTGGCTGCGGATACCCTGCTGGTTTACGACCTGGGCCTGGAGCTGGCCAACAGCCGCCGCTGGCCGGTGTGGGACAAGGGCGCGGAGTTTGAGGCCGCGCGCGAAGCTAGCGACACCGCACGGCGCTGAGCACCGGCGGTGTGTCGCCGAGGGCCTTACTGGCGGGTGCCGTCCAGCCAGTTGGGGCCCTTGTTCTTCAGGAAGAACACATACACCAGCAGCGACACCGCAATCACTGCCGTGACGTACCAGACAAACAGGTTGACGTGGCCGCTCTTCAGCGCGGTCTGATACAGGAACGGCGCGGTGCCACCGAACAGCGAGTTGGCCAGCGCATAACCAAAACCCACGCCCAGCGCACGCACATGGGTGGGGAACAGTTCGGCTTTGACCACCGCATTGATTGACGTGTAGCCGGTCAGGATGACGAAGCCGATAGCCAGAATAAGAAACGCCATCAGTGGGTCATGCTGCTGCGGCAGCGCGGTCACCATGTAGCCGGTGTAAAGCACGCCGCCGACGCCGAAGAACACCAGCAGGCTCTTGCGTCCGACGATGTCCGACAGCCAGCCGCCGATAGGCTGCAGCACCATCAGGAAGGTCAGCACACCCAGGTTGATCAGCGTGCCGGTCATCACGTCATTACCGGCGAACACGCTTTGGATCATCTTCGGCCCGTTCACCGAATAGGTGTAGAACGCCACGGTGCCGCCGGCGGTGATCAGGAAGCACAGCAGCAGCGGCCGCCACTGGTGAACAAGCAGCTCGTACATGGAACCTGACGCCTTGGCGCGGCCTTCTTTGGCTGCTTCGATGTCCGAGGCCTGCAGTGATTCGTCCATGGTCCGGCGCAGCCAGAACACCACCAGTGCGGCAATGCCGCCGATGCCGAAGGCAATGCGCCAGCCCCACGCCGAAATCTCCGGCTTGTCCCACAGGCTGAGCATGACCAGCAAGGTGAGCTGCGCCAGCACGTGGCCGCCGACCAAGGTGACGTAGTGGAACGAGGACAGAAAGCCGCGTCGCCCCGGAATGGCCGCCTCGGACATATAGGTGGCGCTGGTGCCGTACTCGCCGCCGGTGGCAAAGCCCTGCAGCAGGCGCGCCAGCAACAGAATGATGGCCGCCCAGATGCCGATCTGCGATGCGGTGGGCGTGATGGCGATCAGGAACGAGCAACCGGCCATGATCGACACCGACACCGTCAGTGCGCGCCGCCGGCCAAAGCGGTCGGCGAAGCGGCCGAAGTACCACGCGCCGATGGGGCGCATCAGAAACGTGGCCGCGAAGATCGCCCACACGTACAGCGTGGAGTTTTGGTCAGCGGCCGAGAAGAACTGAGATTCAAAGTACAGCGCGAACACCGTGTAGACGTAGACGTCGTACCACTCGACCAGGTTGCCGGCCGAGCCCTTGAGCGTGTTGGAGATGGAGCGGCGCAAAGCGGCGCGCTCGGAATGTGCCGGTAAGGCAGCGGACGTGCTCATGTGAAAGAGGTCTCCTTGCACAGAGGTGAGCCTGCGCGGGTGGGGAATCTGGCGGCCCATTGGCCGTGCGCCACCGTACCGCAGACGGATGTCAGGCGATGTAATGACTTGGTAGGTGCCTGAGCGGAAACAGCATGCTGTTTTTCGTGCTGATAACGCCGGGGCACTGGCCTAGAATTCGCGTTCCCCTGATGGTGGTGTCTGCCCCATGTCTTCCCCCACGCTTTCGCCGGCTGCTCCCAAGAGCGGCCTTGTCGTCTTGGCCTTGTTCCTGGTCTATGTGGTCTGGGGGTCCACCTACCTCGGTATTCACCTGGCACTGGAAAGTGGCCTGCCACCGTTGTCGGTGATCTCCGGCACGCGTTTCGTCATTGCCGGCAGCGTGCTGTACGCGTTTCTGCGTTGGCGCGGCATGCCCGCACCCACGCGTGCGCAGTGGCCGACGTTGGCGGTGATGGGCCTGTGCCTGTTGTTCTTCGGCAACGGCATGGTGGTGATGGCCGAGCGTGATGTGTCCTCGGGCCTGGCGGCCGTGGCGGTGGCCTCGGTGCCGCTGTGGATGGCGCTGTTCTCCGCATTCCGCGGCGACAAGGTGACGCGCGGCGAATGGTTGGGCATCGGCATCGGTTTCATCGGCGTGCTGTGGCTCAACGCTGGCAGCAGCTTGACTGCCACGCCGATGGGCTTGGTGTTTCTGCTGATTGCGCCGCTGGGCTGGGCTGCCGGGTCGATCTGGTCGCGCGGGCGTGACCTGCCATCACCGTTCATGACCGCTGCCGGGCAGATGCTGTGCGGTGGCGTGATTCTGATCACCGTCGGCCTGCTGCGCGGCGAGCGCCTGGAGGGCTTGCCGAACCTGCAGGGTGTGCTGTCGGTAGGCTACCTGACGGTGTTCGGCTCCATCGTCGCCTTCACCGCTTATGTGTGGCTGCTGCAGAACGTGCGGCCGGTGCTGGCTGGCAGCTATGCCTATGTGAACCCGGTCATCGCGGTGGCGCTGGGCACCTGGATCGCGCACGAGCGCTTCAGCTCATCGGACCTCGGTGCAATGGCGGTGATTCTGCTTGGCGTCGTTGTCATCACCTTGGCCCGGATGCGACGCGCATGAACAACGCTGCTGCCACCGAACACCGCAACGGCCTGCTGGCCGCCACGTTGGCCTTCATCATGTGGGGGCTGTTTCCGCTGTACTGGCGGTTGCTGATCGAAGTGCCGTCGTCGTTGGTCATCGCCCACCGCATTGTCTGGAGCGCGGTGCTGCTGATCGGCGGCCTGGCAATTGCGCGCGGCTGGGGCTGGCTGCGCGAGGTGTGGCTCACGCCGCGCCGGTTCTGGCTGCTGGGCTTGTCGAGCCTGTTGATCAGCTTCAACTGGAGCCTGTACATCTGGGCGGTGAATGCCGGCCACGTGGTCGAAACCAGCCTGGGCTACTTCATCAATCCGCTGCTGAGCGTGCTGCTGGGCGTGCTGGTGCTGGGCGAACGCCTGGGCAAGCTGCAGTGGCTTGCGGTCGGCCTGGCCGCGGTGGGCGTGGCCTGGCTGACCTGGCAGAGCGGCCGCCCGCCGTGGATTGCCATCGGCCTGTCGATCACCTTTGGCCTGTACGGCCTGCTGCGCAAGCTGGTGGCGGTGGACGCCGTGACCGGGCTGGGCGTGGAAAGCCTGTTCATGGTGTTGCCGGCACTGGGCTACGTGCTGTGGGCCGAAGCTGGGCACGGCGGCGGTTTTCTGTCTGGCTGGGGCTGGGGCAACGATGTGCTGCTGGTACTGGCCGGCGTGGTCAGCGCGGTGCCGCTGATCGCCTTCGCCTATGGCGTGCGCCGCATTCCACTGTCGGTGGTCGGGCTGCTGCAGTACATCGGGCCGACGCTGCAGTTCCTGATCGGCGTGCTGATTCTGCGTGAGCCGTTCAATGCCAATCAGCTGGTGGGCTTCTGCTTCATCTGGTCGGGGCTGGTGGTGTTTGCGGTGGCGGGTGTTCGCGCCGCGGCGCGGGCAAAAGCTGCTCGCGCCTGAGCGGTCAACGCATCGCCAGTGGCGCGCCCGGGCAACCGTTGCCGCTGGTGGCCTCCGCAAACCAGTCATTGACCACCGGTGAAAGCCGGTCAAGGCGCATCGGCAGGGTGAGGTGGTCTTCGCCGGCCACTTCCAGATAACGCGCGTGGGGTGCGGCGGCGGCGAGGGCACGGCCCTGCGCGACCGGGATGTGTTCGTCATCGCGGCCGTGTACCAGCAGCACGCAGGCCGGCACCTGCGCCAGAGCCTGGCCCACGTCCACGCGGTCCAGATCAAGGCCAAGCTTGCGGTCGGTGGCGGCGATGGCATCGTCCAGGCCACGGCCGCCGTACTGCCAACGGGCAAGCGGCAGGGCAACGTAGTCGCTCAGGCGCTCGGGTGGGCGCGACAGCATGTGCGGCACCATCGTGCGGATGGCCTGGCCGGCGTTATCGAAAGATTCCATCGCCACCACACTGCGCAGCTGCGGGCCGAGTTCGCGCGCTGCGAATATCGCCGTGGCCGCGCCGTAGGACACGCCGAGCAGATGCACCGGGCCGCTGATCTGGCCTTCGGCTTTGAGTGCCTGCAGTGCAGCCACCACGTCCTGGCCCTCACGCGTGCCATAGCCGGACGGGGCATGGCCGGAGCGGCCGTGATTGCGCAGGTCCAGCGCGATGGTGCGGTAGCCGTTCTGTGCCAGTTCCAGTGCCCATGGCAGCAGCGAGCCGCCATCCATCATCCAGCCGTGCAGCAGGATCACCGTGCCGCGTGGTGCGGTGGTGGAGGGTGCGGGTGCGGAGGCGTCCATCGAGAATTCGGGGAAGTGCTCACCGCGGCCCAGGTAGCGGTAGTCCAGCCGGTAATCACCGGGCTGGAACGACAGCCAGTGCAGGGCGACGCCATCGGTGCCGGCAACGCTGCCTTGTTGATGCGGCAGGCGGGCGAGCAGGGCGTCGATACGTGCGGTGGGTACCAGTGGCGAGGTGCCGCCGGGTGCGGCCAGGCGCTCGCTGAGCGACAGCGGTGGGACGGGAGAGGAAAGAGCAAAGCCAGCCAGCATCACGCAGACGCCAGCCAGCGCCAGCGAACGAAGCATGGCGGTAACCGGATTGGGAAGCCCGCTACCGTAGCCACTGTGCGCCAGCGCTTCTACCGCGCGGCGATGACATTCATGTGACCGTTGTGTGGTGTTTGGGTTGCGCTGGGTGTCTGCACGCGGTGTGCAGAGAGGCGGGAGCGAGAGCTGAAGCAAGGGCTGCCCTCACCACAACCCCTCTCCCGCAAGCGGGAGAGGGGCTTCAATCATGCAACTGCAGCGACTTCAATCATGCAATTGCAGCGCGCTTCAATCATGCAGTTGCAGTGGGTTTCCATCGGGCAACCACGGCGCAGTGAGTCAGCGCCGTGGTTGCCTGCTTCCGGATCAGAAGCTCTGCTGGTACTTCATGTACATGAAACGACCGATGTCGAAGCCACCGTAGTAGGTGAAGCTGCTGTTCGGGCCGCTGTACATGATCGGGCCCTGGTGCTTGAACACGTTGTTCACGCCCAGCGACACGGTGCCGTACCACGGCATGGCATAACGCACCTGCAGGTCATGGAATGTGTTGGAGCCCAGCTTGCGGCTCGGCTGCATGTCCGTGTACGGCGACTGGAAGTCCGGCATGTTGCACTCCGGGCCACCGTCCAGATCGTAGGAGCACTTCTCCTTCATGCTGGAGTAGTAACGGGTGGTCCAGCTTGCGCCGAAGTTGCCGTTCTGCCAGTCCATCGTGAGATTGGAGCGCACGCGGAAGTTGCCTTCCCAGCCGGTGGACTGCTCCACCGGGGTGGTGTCCACGTTGTCAGCCTTGCGCGACAGGTAGTCCACATACGTGGTGTTCCAGCGCAGCGACAGCTGGCCAAACGCCATTTCCGGCAGACGGTAACGCACGCCCAGATCGTAGCCGGCGGTTTCCTGGTAACCGGCGTTGTTCAACGAGCGGTTCATGCTGCTGACCTGGCCCTTGTTGTCACCGGAGGTGTAACGCTTGAAGCGGTCGCAGGCCGCAGCGCTGCCCAGCACATAGCACTGGTTGAGGATGTCGGTGGCCGACTCGCCAACGATCACGTTGTCGATGCGGATCTTCCACCAGTCCAGGCTCAGGTCCAAGCCGGTGACGAAGTCCGGGCTGTAGACCAGGCCCACGGTCCAGGTCTTGGCGGTTTCCGGCTTCAGCGCGGCGTTGGAGCCGGAGGTGAAGTCGGTGACGGCCTGCACACCGGAGGTGGTGGCCAGCTCGCCGTCGCCGGTCTTCTGGCGGAAACCTGGGCCCACGCCGGCGGCGGTGCAGCGTGCGGCTACCTCGGCATTGCGTGCGGCTGCACCGAAGGCGCGATCACACGGGTCGGTGATGCGGTCACGGGTGGTGACGGTGCCGCCGTACAGGTCGTCCACGGTGGGGGCACGGAAGCCGGTGCCGTAGGTGGCGCGCACCAGCAGCTCGTCAACCGGCTTCCACTTCAGGCCGAACTTGCCATTGGTGGTGCCGCCGAAGTTGTTGTAGTCCGAGTAACGGCCGGCCAGGTCCAGCGACAGCTCCCGTGCGAACGGCAGGTCGGACAGCAACGGCACCTGCAGTTCCAGGTAAACCTCGTCCAGCTTGTAGTCGCCACGCGTCGGTTTGCCGCTGGTGCCGGCGATCTGGCCGTTCTGCACCATCATGTCCGGGGTGTAGCTGGCTTCTTCGCTGCGGTGTTCAACACCCATCGCGGCCATGATGTCGCCGGCCGGCAGGCTGAACAGCGAGCCGGAGATGTTGGCGCTGACCACCTTGGTGGTGCTGCGGACATCATCCACGAAGCTCTTGAACAGGTAGTCACGCACGGCCGGGTCGCCGCTGAGCGAGCCGGGGCTGTTGCTGCCCATCGGTGCCAACGGGTTCCACGGCACGCAGCCTTCGATCACATTGCCGACGCTGCCGCAGCGGGCCACACCATTGGCGTCGATGAAGGACGCGCCGACGGCGTTGTTGACGTTCGGCTGGTACATGCTCTGCAACGTGCGGCGCTCGCCTTCATTGCGGTTGTACATGTAGCCGACGTTCCAATCCCAGAAGTGCGAACCGGTTTCGAAGCTGCCTTCCAGGCCCAGGCTGGCGCGCTTGGTGGTCAGGCTGTTGTTGGTCGCACGCGGGAACTCCTCGGTGCGGTGCGAGAACAGCACGTCCTTGCCCCAGTGGTTGAACGCGCTGTCCTTGGACAACGGCGCACGCGCACCGCTGTTGGACTGAGCGGACGACACCGAGTACGGATAGCCGGCCAGCTGCTTGATCGACTCACGCTCGCTGTACAGCACGTCGGCGACCACGCGCAGGTTGTCGGTGATCTGGAAGCCACCGTTGGCAAATGCCGACTTGCGCTCCAACGCCGAGAGCAACGTCATGTTGGTCTTGGTGTTGGCGTAGTCGCTGCGGTCCAGCGGCTTGAAGTCTTCCTTCTTCGACGGATCACCGCCCGGGCCGACGCTGAGCACCTTGCCGTCCACGGTGACCGAGCCCCACGCGGTGGTGCCGTTCAGGCCATCCTGCGGGTGGTACGGGCCATTGGGGTACGCGGTGAACTCACGCGCGCCGCCCAGCACCGGATCTTCCTTGGTGCTTTCGGCGCCAACGCTGAACCAGCCGCGGTCGAAGGTCTTGCCGAAGGTGGCGCTGTAGGCGCGTTTCTGGCCGTCGCCTTCGCCGTACTGACCGACATAGGCGCTGGCGGAGCCACCGTCGAAGTTCTTGCGGGTGATGACGTTGATCACACCTGCAATGGCGTCGGAGCCGTACAGCGCCGAGGCGCCGTCGGTCAGCACTTCAATGCGCTCGACGATGGCCGAGGGGATCGAGCCGACGTCGGAGTAACCGCCGGCGCTCACGCCCATGCGGCGGCCGTCGATCAGCACCAGGGTGCGTTCCGGGCCCAGGTTGCGCAGGCTGACGAACATGCCGCCGTAATCGCGGCCCGACGACAGGGCTGAGGCGCGGCTCAGCGACGGTGCGCCGGCGGCAGTGACGTCCTGCAGGATGTCGGCGACGTTGACGTAGCCCTTCTTCTCGATTTCCGCACGGCTCAGTGCGATCACCGGCTGTGCGGTTTCCACGTTGGCCTGGCGGATACGCGAACCGGTGATTTCGACCCGGTCCAGCGTGGTGGTTGCGGTGGCGTCCTGCGCGAACGCCGGGGCGGTGCAGCTGCTGGCCAACGCGATTGCAATCGCGGTGCGCAGCGGATTCGACTTCAGATACATCTCTTTCGGCTTTCCTTTATACCTACTACGAAGAAGCGCCCGTAAGGGCGCTGTGACAGATGCATCACCGTGGGGGAGGGACGCAGCATCCGCCATCAAAGCGCGGCGCCCGCCGAGGGTATCGGCGGGCGCGCATGATGAGCCATAGAGGTGGATGCGCGGAAGTAGACCTTCCGCCATGTCTGCCGTATTGGCGGCGTGTGGATCAGTACGTCGCGGTTCAGGTTTCGCGCAGGGCCGTGGTGATGGGCAGGCGCGCTGCACGCAGTGCCGGGAACAGGCCACCCACCAAGCCAATGCCCAGTGCCCACTTCAGGCCGCTCCACAGCAGCTCGGGCGACACCTTGAACTGGAACACCACCTGGCTGAAGTTGTTGCCCAGCGTGGACACGGTGAAATTGTTGAACGCCAGCCACGCGATCACACCGCCCAGCAATCCGCCGAGCAGGGCCAGTAGCATGGTTTCCAGCATCACCGCCGTTACTACCGGCACACCACGGAAGCCGATTGCACGCAGCGTGGCAATCTCCCGCGCACGCGTGGCCACCGCCGCATACATGGTGTTGAGCGCACCAAATACCGCACCCACGGCCATGATCGCGCCAATCACCGTGCCCAATACCTTCAACAGTTTGTTCAAACCGCCGCCCTGTTTGCGGTAGTACTCGGCAGTGGTTTCCACATCCAGCTTCAGGCGTGGGTCGGCAGCGACGGCGGCCTTGAATGACTCAAAGCCAGCCTTGCCCTCGGTGCGCACATTGATCGACTGCCACGCGCTGCGGTTGTAGGTGGTGGCCAACGTTTGTGCATCGGTCCACAACTCCGATTCGTGCGCATCGCCGGATTCAAAAATGCCCACCACGGTCCACGCCTGGTTGCCGAGAGTGAGCGTGTTGCCCACTTCCAATCCCTGGAACTGCTTCTGCGCGCCACGCCCGGCCACAATCTCGCGCAGGCCGGTGCCGAACGTGCGGCCTTCGACAATGCGCACTTTGTCGTGCACCGCCCACGCCTGTTCGCCGACGCCACGGAACTGCGCATTGGCGTCGGTGCCGTCGCCGCGTGAGGTCAGGTTGACCACCTGCGAGACTTCGGCCGACACCAGCGGGCGGCCGTTTTCACCGCGTGCAACGCCGGGCAGGGTTTCCAGCAGCGGCACCTGTTCACGGGTGATCACCGAATTGGTCTCGGCCTGTGAACCGCCACGCAGCACGATGGCGGTGGTGTCATCACCGGTGCTTTCCAGCGTGGCCTGAAAGCCCTGGCCCATCGCCAACATCGCCACCAGCACGCCGACCACACCGGCAATGCCGATCACGATCACCGACGATGCGCCCCAGCGTTGCGGCAGGCTGGCCAGTCCAATCCGGGTTGCGGCAAGCGCCAACCGCCCGCTGCGGGTGAGTACCAGCCACAACGCAATCACCAACGCGACCACCAGTACGCCCACCCACGGCAGCGCAATCCAGACGCCAAGGCCCACGGCCAACAGCACGATCACCAGCGCGTTTGAAAGAAAATTCTTCATGTCGTTCTCCGTTAGCGCCCGGCCAGTGCATCGACAATTTTCAGGCGCTTGGCCCGCAATGCCGGCAACACGCCCACCACCAAGCCAATCACCACGATCAGCACCGCACCCACTGCCCAGGTCTGCGTGGGCACGTTGGGCGGCAACAGGCCCATGGTTTTGGGTGCCATCACCGGCAATGCCGCCGCAGCCAGCGCCAAACCGATGGCACCGCCCAGGCCGACCAGCAGCACCGACTCCACCATCACCAGCATCAACACGGTGCCGTCCTTGAAGCCCAGTGTTTTGAGTGTGGCCAACTCGGGGATGCGCTCCCGCACCGCCTGCGCCATGGTGTTGCCGGTGAGCAGCAGCAGGGTGAAGAAAACCGCACCCATGATTGAGGTGACGATCATGCCGATGTCAGCAAACTGCTTGATGAAAGCCTGTTGGAACGCCGACTCGGTCTGGCTCTTGGTTTCGTGGTCGGAGTTGGCCGAGATGGCATCGATGGCCTGCGCCACGCGTGAGGCGTGGTCGGCGTTATCCAGGCGCACCGTGTACCAGCTGACCTGGTTTTTGATGTAGTCGTTGGATTCATCGAAGTACTTCCAGTTCATCATCAACTGGCGTTCCTCGTTGCTGGCCGTGGCGGTGTTCTTGGAGCGGAAGATGCCCACCAGCTGCAGCGGCCAGTCGTTGCTGCCGTTACGCGGAAAGATGGTGGCCTGCAGCGGAATGGTGTCGCCGATTTTCCAACCGAACTGTTTGGCCAGCTCCTCGCCGACGATTGCCCCGGTGCGGGTGTTGCGGAAGGCCTCGACCTGTTCCTTGGGAATGTCGAACTCGGTCATCAGGTCAAAGTAATTCGGCGCCACCGAGAAGTTGGGGAAGAAGTTCTTCGGGTCCTGGTAGATGCCACCAAACCACATGGCATAGGTGACGTCGCTGACGCCTTCAATCTGGCGGATCTGTGATTCCAGCCGGATCGGAATGGTCTGGGTGATGGACAGCCGTGAGCCCACCACCAAACGGTTGGCACCGGCCACGCTGCTGCCGCCGCTGGCAAAGGCCACGCGCACCGAATCCAGCATGCCAAACAACAGGAACGCGGTGACCACGGACAGCAGGGTGAACAGCGTACGCGTGCGGCTGCGGAACAGCTGCGCCCATATCAATGAGAAATATTTCATGGCCGGGCTCCTCAGTGGACCGGGGCGTCAACCAGCTCGCCCTTGTCCAGATGCACGGTGTGGGTGGCGTACTCGGCCGCCTTGGGGTCATGGGTGACCATGATGATGGTCTTGCCGTGTTCGCGGTTGAGCAGCTGCAGCAGGCCGAGCACTTCTTCGGCGCTTTGGCGGTCCAGGTCGCCGGTGGGCTCATCGCAGATCAGGAACGTGGGGTCGGAGACGATGGCGCGTGCAATGGCCACACGCTGCTGCTGGCCACCGGACAATTCATTGGGGCGGTGATCGCGACGGTCGGCCAGGCCAACCAAGGTCAACGCGATCTGGGCACGGCGCTTGCGTTCGCTGGCATTGAGATTGGTGAGCAGCAGTGGCAGCTCCACATTCTTCTGTGCGGTGAGCATGGGCATCAGGTTGTAGAACTGGAACACAAAGCCGACATGGTGACTGCGCCAGGTGGACAACTGTCCGGCACCGAGCTGATCGATGCGCTGGTCTTCGATGTTGATCTCACCACCGGTGGGCGTATCCAAACCGCCGATGAGGTTGAGCAGCGTGGTCTTGCCGGAACCGGACGGCCCCATGAGCGCAACAAAATCACCGCGGGTGATATCCAGATCGATGCCATGCAGCACCTGCACTTTTTCCGGGCCACGTTGATACGTCTTGGTGATGTTGCGCAGGGAAACGAGGGTGCTCATGGGTATTCCTCAGCGGTGAGATGGTTGTTTTCGAGTGGATGGTCGATGCTGCGGTGGCGGTGGCGGTGGCGGTGGCGGTGGCGGTGGCGGTGGCGGTGGCGGTGGCGGTGGCTTTTGCTGTTGCTTGGCTGTTGCTTAGCTGTTGCTTGGCTGTTGCCATTGCTTTCCCCTCTCCCGTGTACGGGAGAGGGGTAGGGGTGAGGGCAGCTCTTGCTCCTGCCTCGGGTCTTGCTTTTGCTTCGGCCGTTGGATTTCTGAAACAGCAGCAGGATCAGCGGCGCATACGTGGCCCCGGAGAGAACGTTACGTTTCCTCTTCTATGCCAAAGAAAAGCCAAACAAACGGACTTCGTTTTCAACGATCAAATGGCTGGTAGAGCACATTTGATCCGTGTGCTTCGCGCACTGCGTATCAACGATTCGCTGCGCTGCGGATGAGAGGTGAACCAAAGTAAAGAGCAGGAGCAACCGCAGAAGCTGCCCTCACCCCTGCCCTCTCCCGTACACGGGAGAGGGAAAGCCAAAACAACAGCCAAAGCCAAAACAACAGCTGGAGCCAAGCCTCGTCGATCAGCTACGCGGCGCTACAGCGCTTTTCTCCGCCAAACATCAAAACGCTTCAACGAGAGCTACTCCCGGCAACACGCTTACTTCTCCGCACCTGCTAACGCCACTTTGTCGCCGTCTTTCAATTCATCGGAAGGATTGACCACCACCGTCTGGCCGGCGCTCAATCCCGACAGAACCTGCTTGTCCTTACCCTGCGTGGCGCCAATCTCAAGTGCCTGCTGCTTCACCTTGTCGTCGCTCTGCAGGACAAATGCCACCGGCTTTCCATCGCGTTGTGCAATGGCGGTGGCCGGTACGCGAACGCCCTTCGGTGCTTCCGTACCCGCCGGAGCAGCTTTCTCCAGGAAGCTCACCCGCACGCCCATTTCCGGCACGATGCGCGCGTCTTTCACACCCAGCGCGACGCGTACTTTCACCGTGGCCTTGCCACGGTCGGCGGTGGGGATGATGGCGATAACCTCGCCGGGGATCTTCCAATCCGGGTACGCGTTGAGCACCGTCTCCACCGCCATTCTCGGCTGTACACGGCCGATGAAGGCTTCGCCGACTTCCACTTCAACTTCCAGCGAATCCATGTCGACGATGGTGCCGATGCCGGTGCGGGTGAAGCCGCCACCGGCCGACAGCGGCGATACGATCTCGCCGGGCTGTGCGGCCTTGGCCGTCACCACGCCGGAGAACGGTGCGCGCACGATGTTGTTGTCCACGCCCAGGTCGGCGATGGACAGTGCGTCCTGCGCCACCTTGGCGTTGTGTTGTGCGGTCAGCAGCTGTGCGCGCAGGCTGTCACGCGCGGCCACGGCCTGGTCGTACTGCGAGCGCGATACCAGTTGCTGGCCCACCAAGGTCTGCAGGCGTGATGCTTCGGCCTCGCCTTGGCGCAGCTGCGCCTGCAGGCCGGCAATCTGGCTGCGGGCCGCATCCAGCTGGGCGGCGTTGAGGCTGCGCTGTGCGTTGGCGTCGATGGGGTCCAGCGTGGCCATCACCTGGCCTTCTTCCACGCGCATGCCTTCTTCAATCATCACCTCGCGCACTTTGCCGGTGATCTTGGCCGACACCGTGGCCATGCGCCGCGCGACCACATAGCCGCTGGCATCCAGTACCGCATTGCTGCCGGCGCCGGCTTGGGCCATGGCCACGACCGGCGCGGTTTCCACGGTGATGGCGGGCTTGCGGCTGAGCAGCGCGCCGATGACGACAGCCAGCAGCAACGCCAGGATCAAGCCCAGCACCACCCACAGCCAGCGACGTGACGGTGACGGGCCACGCGGCGGCGGGGTGGCCGAGCGGTCAATGCGGAGTTCCTTCAACAGTTCAGCGGATGCATTCATGGGTAAAAGGACGGTGCCGGATGGGAAATGTGACCGAAGGTAGCGCAAACCAGCGTTTCGGGTGTCTGCAACGGGACGGATGATAGTCATGGCGCGGTGTAGGCGCAGGTGACGGTTGTCACCCGCTTCATCTGACCGGCGTGACTGCCACATGGCAGCGCATGCTTTTACTTTGGCGCCATTCCCAATGGAAGGTATGGCGATGGTGCAGGGCAACGAGGTACTGGCCAGCCTGCGTGACGTGCGCAAGCGCTACGGCACGCAGGTGGCGCTGGATGGCGTGACCCTGGAGCTGCACGCCGGGCAGGTTGTCGCCCTGCTTGGCCCCAATGGCGCCGGCAAAACGACGGCCATCGGTCTGTTGCTGGGCCTGTTGCGTGCTGACGAGGGCCAGGTGCAGCTGTTCGGTCACGACCCGCAGCATCTGGCCGCGCGGCGCAACATCGGGGTGATGCTGCAGCACGCCGAACTGCCGCCCACCTTGAAGGTCGCCGAGCTGCTGCGGCTGACCGCCAGTTATTACCCGGCACCACGCCCGCTGGAAGAAAGCGTGGCGATGGCCGGCATCGACGATCTGCTCGCGCGGCCCTACGGCAAGCTCTCCGGCGGCCAGCAGCGGCGCGTGCAGTTTGCCTTGGCGTTGTGTGGCCGGCCGCGCCTGATGTTTCTGGACGAACCCACCGTCGGCCTGGATCTACCGGCACGTCAGCGCCTGTGGGCAAGCGTACGCGCGCTGGTCAGTGAGGGCGTGGCGGTGGTGCTGACCACGCATTATCTGGAGGAGGCCGAGCACCTGGCGGATCGCGTATGCGTGTTGCTGCGCGGCCGCATCGTCAGTGATGGCAGTGTCGATGCACTGCGCGCACGCGTGGCCAACCGGGTGATCCGTTGTCACAGCACCCTGGACGCCGCCGAGGTGGCGGGCTGGCCCGGTGTGCACCAGGCCGATCGCGAGGGTGCGCGCCTGCAGCTGAGCAGCAACCAGGTGGAAACGGTGGTGCGCCGCCTGCTCGCGGCCGATCCGCAGCTGTCCGCATTGGAAGTGCGACCGGCCGGCCTGGGTGAAGCCTTCACCGCCTTGACCGATGACAACGTCACCCCCGATCAACGCGAGGCCGCCTGATGAACATGTTCAATCCCCACCCTGCGGCCACGCCGATGACCGGCCGGCGCGTGCTTGGCGCCTATGCGCAGGAGATCCGGGCCGAGTGCCTGCGCTACCTGCGCAGCCCGTCGTTCATGCTGCCGTCGATGCTGTTCCCGGCGGTGTTCTACCTGATGTTCGCGGTGGTGCTGGGCGCGCGCAATTCTCCGGATGCGCCGCGTTATCTGCTCGCGGCGTATGCCACGTTCGGGGTGATGGGGCCGGGCCTGTTCGGCTTTGGCGTATCGCTGGCGATGGAGCGTGAAAACGGCCTGCTCACGCTCAAACGCGCGCTGCCGATGCCACCGGCCGCTTACCTGATCGGCAAGATGATGATGGCGGTGCTGACGGCGTTGATCATCGTGCTGCTGTTGCTGGTGCTGGCCACACAGATGGCAGGGGTGTCGCTGGCGCCGCTGCAGGCGCTCCACCTCACCCTGGTCTGCACGTTCGGCGCGTTGCCTTTTTGTGCGTTGGGCCTGCTGCTGGGCACGCTGGTCAAAGGCCACGGCGTGCCGGCGGTGGTGAACCTGCTGTACCTGCCGATGGCCTTCCTGTCGGGGCTGTGGTTTCCGCTGTCGATGATGCCTTCGTTCCTGCAGCAGCTGGCACCGGTGTGGCCCAGTTATCACCTCAATGCATTGGCCCAAGCGGCGGTTGGCTTTGATACCGGCAGCGCCTGGCCGCACGTGCTGTGGCTGGGTGTATTCACTGTGATTGTGTGCGCCATCGCCGCGCGCCGGTTGCGCCGCCATGGCTGATGGCATCATGTGCCCCATCGAAACCGGAGTCCGTTGTTGATGAGCCTGCAGCTCCCCGCTTGGCTGAAGCCCGCTTCGGATTCGGTGGTGGCCGACAACATCAAGCTTGGCAAATGGCCGTGGCTGGATGCGGTGCATCTGTTCTGGACGGTGTGGGTGTTCATCACGCCGATGTTTGGTGGCGGTTACACCCTGCGCTGGGTGCTGATAACGCTGTGGTCATATCCGCTGTTTCTGCTGCTGTATGCGCTGGTACTGATGACGCCACGGCGGCGCGCGCCGATCTTTGCGCTGGGGATGGTGGTGTTGTCGCTGTCGCTGCTGCCCATCTATCCGTCAGGCATCAACTACTTCATCTTCGGCTGCGTGATGTTGCGTACCAATCGCGCCATTGGTATCCGCCGTTACCTGGTTGAGGTGCTGGTGTTGAACGTGGTGTTCGTGGCGATCGCGATGTGGATGGGCTATCCACGGCAGGCCATCGCCTGGGTGCCGGTGTTGGCGATCATCATCGGCATCATCGTCAATGTGGAGCGCGCCAGTGGCGAGAAAGATGCTGCGCTGCGGTTGTCGCACGAAGAAGTGCGGCGCTTGGCGGCAACTGCCGAACGCGAACGCATCGGGCGTGATCTGCACGACCTTCTCGGCCACACGCTGTCGTTGATCACCTTGAAGATGGAGTTGTCGCGCAAGTTGTTCGAGCGCGACCCGGAGCGTTCCAAGCGCGAACTGTCCGAGGCTGAGCAGATCGCCCGTGATGCCCTGACGCAGGTGCGCAGCGCCGTCACCGGTTTCCGTGCGGCCGATCTTGCCGCCGAGCTGGCGTCGGCACACCTGCTGCTGGAATCCTCGCATGTGCATCTGCGCTACAGCCCTCCACCGGGCATGCCTGCGTGGATCGAGGCGGGGCTGGCAATGGTGTTGCGCGAAGCGGCCACCAATATCGCCCGTCATGCGCAGGCCAACGAAGCCGCAATCACGATCCACAGCGATGCGGCGGCGGTGACGATGGACGTGGTGGATGACGGCCGTGGCGGTGTGTCGGCCAATGGCAATGGCTTGGCTGGCATGCGCGAGCGTGTGGCAGCGCTGGGAGGTACGTTGGAGATTGAATCGCCGCGCGGGCAGGGCACGCGCCTGAAAGTACGAATTCCCGTGGCGCAGCCTACCGTGGCAGGGGCCCCGGCCAATGCGCTGACGACCTCCACAGCGTGCGGGGTGCGCGCGTGATCCGCATCCTGTTGGCCGAAGACCAAGCGATGGTGCGTGGCGCATTGTCGGCGCTGCTCAATCTGGAAACCGATCTGGACGTGGTGGGCACCGCGCCCGATGGTGAAGCGGCATGGCGTGAACTACAGCGGCTCAAGCCCGATGTGCTGGTCACCGATATCGAAATGCCGGGGCTCACCGGGCTGGAACTGGCCCAGCGCGTGCAGCGCCATCAACTGCCGGTAAAGGTGGTGATCGTCACCACGTTCGCGCGCAGCGGCTTTCTACGCCGCGCGTTGGATGCCGGTGTGCAGGGTTATCTGTTGAAGGATTCACCCGCGGAAAAACTGGCCGATGCATTGCGCCAGGTGCAGCGCGGTGGCCGCGCCATTGATCCGCAGCTGGCGATGGAAGCGTGGTCGGAAGCCGATCCGCTCAATGACCGAGAGCGGCAGGTGCTGCGGCTTGCCGGTGAAGGCCGCTCGGCCAACGAAATCGCCGAGCAGCTCGGCCTGTCGCATGGCACGGTGCGCAACTACCTGTCCGAATGCATCGGCAAACTGGGCGTTGCCAACCGCATCGAGGCGTACCGGCTGGCACGGCAGAAGGGCTGGTTGTAGCCGAAGCCGTTAGGGCCGGCCGTTTGCGGGTATTGATCGGAAGCGTGCGGCGCCGGCCCTTGATCGGCACTACTTGCCGCTGTCGCGTGCCGGCCCCTTTGCCATCGCCTGGAACACGCCATCGCGGCGTACCCACAGATGAAACAGCGCGGCCGACAGATGCCCGATCACGGTAGCGAACAGCACATACGCCAGCAGGCTGTGTGCGTTGCGCAGCGCGCTGTACAGCGCCGGATCGTGCGGCACGATCGCCGGCAGGTTCAGTCCCTGCCACATCACGACCGGGTATCCGCCAGCGGACAGCATCGACCAGCCGATCAACGGCATCGCCAGCATCAACCCGTACAGCAGCCAGTGCGAGGCATGCGCGGCGGCGGCTTGCCATGCCGGCAGATCGGCCGGCAGCGGTGGCGGCCGGTGGCGCAGGCGGTTGTAGAGGCGCACCAGCGCCAACAGCAGAATCGTGATGCCAAGCGGGCGGTGCAGATCAATCAGCGCCGGGCGCCACTGCAGCGAGGCAACCATGCTCACGCCGACGAACAGCATGCTCAGGATCATCACCGCCATCAGCCAGTGCAGTACGCGGGCGGTCAGGGTGAAGTGGCCTGCGTCGCGGCTCATCGTGCACCTTCCTTGCCGGTGGCGTCGGTTGCGTTGCCGCTGGCGATCTCGTGCTCTCGGCGATTGAATGACTGCGAATACACCGCTGATCGCGCGGCCAGAATCGGGTCATTCGATCCCTTGATGCCCTTGGGAAGAATCAGCGGGTCGTAATTGATGTCACGGCAGGCGCCGTCGGCCTGCGGTTGCATGGAGGTCAGGTCGAGGGTACCGACCTTGACCTGGCGACGCTGCTCGGGCCACACCTGTGAGGGATCATCCACCGGGTCGCCAGCGTCGGCCACCGTCACCCACATGTCCCAGCGCACGTGGCCCTGTGCCAGCCGTTGCTGGAATTCGTCGGCGAGGTAATCCAGCCCGGCCTGCGCGCGTTGCTCGGCTGTCATCTCCACGAACGGTGCCTGCGGTCGCAGGCTCCAGCGCACGAAGTGCTCGCTGCCGTCGGCGGCAATGAAACGGAAACTGTTGACCCCGTTGTACGTGGTGTTGGCCCAGCTGTCTGACCACGGTGCGGTCTTGGCCCACTGCCCGAATGCGCGCGCCGATGGATATTTCGCCTGCACCGCAGCCATCTTTGCCGGGTCCGGCTTGCCGGTGGCCGGATCGGGGATACCTGCGCGGGTCTGTTCGAGGAATGCCTCGGCGGTGGGCACCGCAAAGAACGGGAAGCTGTTCATTGCCGTGCGCCATTGCTGGCCGTCATCGCTGATGAGCTGCAGCGCCATGCTGCGCACGCGCGCGTTGGCATCGGCACCGTGCGGATCGCCACCGCCGATCGACAGGCGGCCCTGCACCGGCACCTGCGGTTGCTGGAACACGCGCGCCGAGCTCAGTGCCGCGCCTTCCGGCGTGCCCTGGAAGCTGCCGCTCACGCACACGCCCTTGCTGTGTGCACGGCGGAAGCCGGGATGCGGCGAGCCGGTGGCTTCGATGCTGTCCGTGAAGGCTTGAGCGGTGGCGCGGTCGCGGCCGATCCAACCGGCCAGCCAAGCGAAGCCCAGCATCAGCAGGCCGGCGATCAACGCGATCAGCGCAATCCATGGCAGGGGCGAACGGGAGGTGCGGGATCCCTGGCCGGCGCGGGTATTGCCGAAGAGCGACATGTCTGAATTCCTGCCTTCGCGATGCGTATGGGTGGGCGACGCGGGAATGCTGGCAGAAAATCCGCTGGGCAGATATTCAATTTTTCGACATAAGTTTGCGGAAACGACAGATCCCCGCCGGGGCGGGGATCTGTGGGGTCAACCGAAAGCCGTGTAGTGCGTGGCGTCAGGTCAGGCGTAGCGCGTCTTCAACATGGCCCAAGCCGAGCGCAGGGCCAAGGCTTCACCGCCGGCCGGGCGGCCCGGGCGTTCGCCGTCGTTCCAGGCGTACACGTCCAGATGCGCCCAGACCTGGCCTTCGTTGATGAAGCGCTCCAGATACAGCGCGGCGGTGACCGAGCCGGCCATGCGTGAGCCGGCATTGGCCAGGTCGGCAATGCCGCTGTTGAGGTAACGCATGTACGGGCGCCACAGCGGCATGCGCCACAGCGGGTCGCGCGTGGCATCGCCGGCCTGCAACCACTGGTTGGCGAGCGTGTCGTTGTTGCAGAACAGCGCCGGCAGATCCGGGCCCAGCGCGATGCGCGCGGCACCGGTGAGCGTGGCGAAATCAATGATGGCTTCCGGCTGCTGCTCGCTGGCGTAGGTGAGCGCATCGCACAGAATCAAACGACCTTCGGCGTCGGTGTTGTCGATCTCAACGGTGATGCCCTTGCGCGTGGTGATCACGTCACCGGGGCGGAATGCATCCGGGCCCACCGCGTTTTCCACCGCCGCCACCACCAGCGTCAAACGCACCGGCAGTTGCTGTGCCATCACCAGGCCGGCCAGTGCCAATGCGTGTGCGGCACCGCCCATGTCCTTCTTCATGTTGCGCATGCCGTCGGCTGGTTTCAGATCCAGGCCGCCGGTGTCAAAACACACGCCCTTGCCGACCAGTGCCAGATGCGGCGCGTCTTCGTTGCCCCAGCGCAGCACGATCAGGCGCGGAGCACGGTGCGAGGCGCGGCCCACGGCGTGGATGGTGGGGAAGTTCTGCTCCAGCAGTTCGTCACCGGCAACCACTTCCAGCGCGCCGCCATGTGCGTTGACCAGGTCACGCGCGGCATCCTCCAGCTGCTGCGGGCCCATGTCTTCGGTGGGCGTGTTCACCCAGTCGCGCACGCGCAGGCAGGCGGTGACCACGTCCAACACTTCCTGCGACGGGCTGGCCAGCAGCTGTGCCGGTGCGCGCAGGGGTTTGCGGTAACGGGCAAAGCGGTAGCTGCCCAAGCCCCAACCCAGCTGCAGGTTGGTGGCGCTGACCGGGTCCAGCGGATTGGCCAGCTTCCAGGTGGTGCCTGCCGGCAGCGCGAACGGGGCATGCGCGTAGGCATAGGCATCCGCGCGGTCGCCCACGCCCAGCACGGCGCCGGCAATGCCGTCGGCACCGGGCAGCAATGCAACGGTGGTGTGCGCGCCGGTGAACTGCTGCGCGGCCAACCAGGCCTGCACGGCCGCCGGCTGCTGCGCGTTCCACGCGGCAAAGCCGTCGCGGTCCAGCACGTACAGCGGCAGGGTGTTGTTGGCGTCGGAGGTGAAGCCGTTGAGGGGTGTCATGTTCTGCATCTCGTATCGGAAGGTGGCCGGTGGCTCAGCGCGGCGTCGCGGCATTGGCATCAAGCCAGTCAGCCAAGCCGGTCAGGGTGTCGAACTGCAGGTCCGGCTGCAGCGCGGGGTCGGTCCATGTGTGTGCTTCGCGGTTGATCCAACAGCCGCGCAGGCCCGCGCGCATGGCGCCGGCCACATCCATTTCCGCGTGGTCGCCCACGTGCAGCACCTGCGCGTGTTCAACGCCCAGGCGTTGGCATGCCGCGTGGAAAATGCCCGGGTCCGGCTTGGCCGCGCCAAATTCGCGCGAGCCCAACTGGAAGGCGAACAGCTCGCCGATGCCAATACGCTGCAGGTCGGCATTGCCGTTGCTGACGGCAGCCACCGGTACGCGCGCGGCGATGCGGCGCAATGCGGCCAGCGCGTCCGGGTAGAACTCCACCTGGTTGCGTGCGGCATAGAACGCGTCATACGCCGGCTCCAGCAGGTCGGCACTTGCCCCGCTGTTCTCCAGCGCTTCGGCCAGCGTCAGCCGGCGCAGTGCGCTCAGGTCGTAGTGCAGGTGCGGGTTGTCGCGGAACGAGCGCTCGCGCAGTTCACGCATGGCCGGCACCGGGTACATCGTCGCGGTGGCGGGGCTGTGCTCGAGCATCCAGTCGTACAGCACCTGGTCAATGCGGGCGCCGATGGGCGCGAACGGCCAGAGTGTGTCGTCCAGGTCGAGGGTGATGGCTAGGACAGGAAAATTCACCCGGGCATTTTACGCCAAGCGCCAGAGCCCTGTTGGCGCGGTGTGGCGCGCCCCGGTGCAGGGTACGGCGGCTCAGCCCAGCAGCTTGGCCCAACCGTGCATGCCATCCAGCCGGGTCAGTACCAGCTTCACGCAGACCAGCAGCGGCACCGCCAGCAGCAGGCCCACCATGCCCCACAGCCAGCCGAACAGCATCAGCGCCAGGATCAGCATCAGCGGCGATATCGCCATGCTGCGTCCCAGGACGATGGGGGTGATCAGCTGGCCTTCCACGGTATGCAGCGCCAGATAGCACAGTGCCGGCAGTGCAGCGGCGAGCGGGTCGCGGAACTCGACAAAACCCACCAGCAGCATCAGCACGATGCCGATCAGTGGCCCCACATACGGGGCGAAATTCAGCAGTGCCGCCACCGTTCCCCACAACAGGGCGTCGGGCAGGTCGATGCCCAGCAGCACCAGCACGCCCGCCAGCACCAGCCCCAACAGCGTGTTGATGACGCTGATGGTGAGCACGTAGCGCGATATCTCGCGTTCCATCGAGCGCAGTATCTCGGTGGTGAAGCGTTTCTGCTGGCGATTGGGCAGCAGCGCAATCACATTCCGCTGCAGGCTCTCGCCGTAGATCATGAAAAACAGGGTCAGCAGCACCACCGCCAATACCGATGCCGCCAGCTTGGGTGTGCGCACCAGCACTTTGTAGGGGTCATCCAGCTGGGTGCGGACCACCTGCACCTTGAGGTTGGCTTCGCCACCGGCGGCGCGGGCGAAGTTCTCTGCCGCCTGGTTGGCCTGTTGCACCGGTTTGATCAGCGCCTGCACCTGGCGCGATATCTGCCGCATCTGCTGCGGTGCCTGCTGCGCCCATTCGGTGGCTGGGCCCGCCAACTGCACCGCCAGCGCAGCGGAGCCGGCCAGCCCACCCAACACCACCAGCAGGGCGGCCAGAAAACGCGGCAGGTAGAGTTTCTGCAGCAGGCGGATGATGGGGTTGCCGACCAGCGCGAAGAACATCGCCAGCAGCACCGGCAGGATCACGCTCTGTGCGGCCCACAGCGTGTAGCCCACGGCCAACGTCGCCAGTACCACCAGCGCCATCGGTGAACGAGGGCGCGGCGGTGCGGGTTCTGCGGGTTGTTGCGGCGTTGTTTCAGGCAACGGCATGGACATGCGGATGGCGCTCCGTATGACGGAAGGCGCGGGCCCGCGCCGTGCTCAGGATTCTGACAGTTCGGTTGCTGCTTCGGCGGCGCGGGGTGGCATGGGGTTGGCCGCTGCAGGTGCCGCCTTGGCCGCTGGCGCGGTAGCGGTTTCGGCGGCCTGTTCGGCCTCATCGGCCGACTCGTTGGCAGCACTGGCTGCCATGCCCGCCGCAGCGGCCGCGAACGAAGCCACCGATGCCTGGGCAGAAGCCACCAGCCCGGACACCGAGCCGATCATCTGCAGCCAACGCGCGCCGCTGAAGGCGCCGCCGGGTTCCAGCTTACCGGCAAGAAAGCCGCCCGCCAGGCCGGCAACAATAATGCGGCCCGGCGTCCATGCACTGCGCCAGACCTGGTTGAGCGCACCCCATTGCTGGGTGGTTTCCTCGCTGCGCACCTGCACCACGGCCTCGGCGCGGCGCACGCGGCGTTGCAGGGTGTCGAAGTTCATGGCGTCTTCCTCTCTGGAACCTTGACGTCGGCGTCCGGGTCTTCCGCATCGGGCTCGTCAAACAGGCCCAGCCGCGACAACTGCCTGCGGGTGGCATGCATGCCGGTGTGATGGAAGAAGTAGGACACCCGCCAAATCGCATAGCCGGTGATCGCCAGGCTGGTGGTGGTGGTGATCAGCAGTGCCACGAACAGTGACAGGCCCAGGTACTGCAGAAAGGCGATCAGCGTGGCGGCCAGCAGCAGCCACGCCGATGCACCAAACACAATGGCCACGCCACTCCAGGCCAAGCCCCGGCCAAACGCGCTGCGCGCCAGGGCGATATCGGCCGAGGCCAAGCGTCGCAACGAGCGCAGCGTGTGGCCGGCCGAATCCAGCGTCTGTCGGCCGGCCTCGCCAACCTGGCGGATGCTTTCCTCCAGCCCCGGCGCGGTGCCCGGGGTGGAGTCGTCTTCAGTGGGCGGTGTCGCGTTTTCGCTCACGCCGATCAGTCGTTGCTGCGGGCGAGCTTGGCGATGATCCAGCCGGCCGCGAAGGCCACACCGAACGATGCCAGCGGACGCTCACGGATGAGGTCGGCGGCGCTGTCGATCAGATCCTTGCTCTTGTCCATCAACGCATCCACCTGCTCTTTGGCGGCAGCACCGGAGAGTTCGGCAGCAGCCAGGCCCGACAGCGCGCTGTCGGACAGTTCGGCCTTCAGGTTGGCCTTGCCCAAGCGCAGCTCATCGGCAGCAGCACCGCTGGCGCCCTTGACGGCGCTACCGGCGGCGGAAGCGGCGGACTTCAAATGCGCGCCAGCTTCGCCCAGATGTTCCTTCATGTTTTCGGTGTTGGTGGGGCTCATCGTGATCTCCTGGTTTCAGCTAAAGCGCCGTTGTGGGGCGCACGGGTAACAACAAGAACGACACAAATAACAGTAGCGGGGTGTAAATAACGTTAGAGCGTGTTCACGGTGGCAACACAACTGCGCGCAACAGGTGCCTGCACAAGCGCATCAACACGTTGCTGCGCGCGCTGCATCATCGCATCACCAACTGGCCACGGACGTTGCCGCGCAGGATGCTCACCACCAGCTGCTGCGGGCGCGGGCTGAAGCTTGCGCGCCAGCTGGCAAGGTCGGTGAATTGGCCGCTGCTTGAAGCCAGAATCACATCGCCACTGGCCAATCCGGATTGCGCCGCGCGGCTGCCGCGTGCCACTTCGTTGACCAGCACGCCGTTGAGGCCGGCCTGGCGCAGCGATTCGGGCAGGTCGGCAAACGTGGCGCCGCCCAAGCGGGGGTCCAGCGTGTCGCCGCTGACCGCACGCGGTTGTTCCTTCAAGGTGGCCTTGAGCTGCAGCGGCTTGCCGTCGCGGCGCACGTCCAGGTCCACACTGCGGCCCACCGTGGAAAGCCCCTCGAAGTTGTGCAGCGCCTGCGCGTTGTCCACGCGCTGGTTGTTGATGGCCAGCACCACGTCGCCGGCCTTCAGCCCGGCCGCAGCGGCGGCGGAGTCGGCCAGCACGCGGGTAATCAGGGCGCCACGGGTTTCGCTCAGGCCCAAACCGCGTGCCATCTGTTCGGTGAGGTTCTGGGTTTCCACGCCCAGCGTGCCGCGCACCACCACGCCCTTGGTGGCCAGTTGCTCCACCACGTCGCGCGCAAGGTTGGAGGGAATGGCCAGACCCAGGCCGATGTTGCCGGCCATGCTGCCCTGCGGGTTGAAGCTGGCGGTGTTGATGCCCACCAGCTGGCCGGACAGATTCACCAGCGCGCCGCCGGAGTTGCCGGGGTTGATCGAGGCATCGGTCTGGATGAAGTTCTGGTAGCCCAGGCCACGGATGCCGCTGCGGCCCACTGCCGAGACGATGCCCGAGGTCACCGTCTGGCTGAAGCCGAACGGGTTGCCGATGGCCACCACAAAGTCACCTACGCGCAGCTGGTCGCTGTTGCCCAGCGGCAGCGCGGTGAGCTTTTCGGCCGGGATGCGGATCAGTGCGATGTCGGTGTCCGGGTCCGAGCCGATGAATTCGGCCTGCACCGTGCGCCCGTCGGCCAAGGTCACGCGTACGTCGTCGGCGTTATCGATGACGTGGTGGTTGGTCAGCACCAGGCCCTTGGCTGCGTCGATGATGACGCCCGAACCCAGCGATTCGTTGATGCGCTCCTGCGGTACCTGCGGGAACAGGCGGCGGAAGAACGGGTCGTCGAAGAACGGGTTGCGCACCCGCACTACTTGTTTGGTGTTGACGCTGACCACGGCCGGCATGGCCTGTTCCAGCATCGGCGCCAGTGACGGCACCGCTTGCCCGGCCACGGCGGCCGGCAGTGCGGCGGTGGTGGGCAGCAGTGCCGATGCACCCGCAGCCTCGGCACGGTTGTCCAGGTGGGCATTGATGGCGCTGGCGGTGAAGCCACCAAAGGCGGCAGCCAAGGCCAGGGTAAGCAGGGTGGGTAGCGGTCGCATAAGCCGAGAGATTCCATGCAAGGGCGCCGGCGGCGGCCCGGGGTGGGACGGGTTGCTGAACAGGAGTGTGGCCGGTGGTACCTAAATCGACAATGAAATTCTCCTGCGCGTCGCAAGCGCAATGCCGGCGCGGCCTGTACGGATTGCAATAGTCCAGATGCAGATTTTTTGTTTGACTTCACCCCGCCGGTGGGTAAGCTTGGTCTCGCCATCAGCCACTAGATGTTGGGTTGATGTGAAAAATGTCCCCAAGCAGTAGGGTTATCGCTCGGGGTGCAAGCACCCCAACGGAAGGCGTGCAATGACCGCGACAGTGATGCAGAACACCGGTAGTCCCCGGCTTTTCCCCATCCCGCCAACAGGCGCGTAATCACGCGCCTGTGCGTCGTCGTCGTTGCAAGCCCGGCCTGCCGGGAAAAGGTAATCGCACCGCTTAGGTGCCCCAGGAGAATTCCCATAATCATGAGTACGGTGCGTCTGGAAGTGGTCAGCAATCAAACCAAGTCGGACCTGATCCCGCTGCAGCCTGCCTCGCAGGACATCTGGGAGAAGAAGTACCGGCTGACGACCAAAGCAGGTGAAGCGCTGGATGCCGATATCGATGGCACCTATCAGCGCGTTGCCCGTGCCCTGGCCGATGCCGAAGCCACTGACGAGAAGCGTGCCTATTGGTACGAGCGCTTCGCGTGGGCGCTGCGCCGTGGGGCCATCCCCGCTGGCCGCATCACCTCCAACGCCGGTGCGCAGCAGCACAAGCCGGCCACCAGCACCATCAACTGCACCGTGTCGGGCACCATCACCGACTCGATGGACGGCATTCTTGAAAAGGTGCACGAGGCCGGCCTCACCCTGAAGGCCGGTTGCGGCATCGGCTACGAGTTCAGCACCCTGCGTCCGCGCGGTGCCTTTGTTGCCGGCGCTGGCGCCTACACCTCCGGGCCGATGTCCTTCATGGATATCTACGACAAGATGTGCTTCACCGTGTCCTCGGCCGGTGGCCGTCGTGGCGCGCAGATGGGCACCTTCGACGTCTCCCACCCGGACGTGAAGGACTTCATCCGCGCCAAGCGCGAAGACGGCCGCCTGCGCCAGTTCAATCTGTCGCTGCTGATCACCGACGGCTTCATGGAGGCGGTGAAGAACGACGCCGACTGGCAGCTGGTGTTCCCGTTCAACACCAAGGAACACGGCGATCTGGACCTGACCAAGGCCGACGACGTGGTGTGGCGCGAATGGCCCACCCACGACAACTACATCGTGCGTGACGACGGCCTGGTGGCCTGCAAGGTGTATGGCCACATCCGTGCCCGCCACCTGTGGGACATGATCATGGTCTCCACCTATGACTACGCCGAGCCGGGTTTCATCCTGATCGACCGCGTCAACGAGATGAACAACAACTGGTGGTGCGAAAACATCCGCGCCACCAACCCGTGTGGCGAGCAGCCGCTGCCGCCGTATGGCGCCTGCCTGCTGGGCTCGGTCAACCTCACCAAGTTCGTGCGCGACCCGTTCACCGACAAGGCCTCGTTCGATTGGGACGAGTACAAGGAAGTGGTGCGCGTGTTCACCCGCATGCTGGACAACGTGGTCGAGGTCAACGGTCTGCCGCTGGAACAGCAGCGCAACGAGATCATGCGCAAGCGTCGCCACGGCATGGGCTTCCTGGGCTTGGGCAGCACCATGACCATGCTCAAGATGAAGTACGGCAGCGCCGAATCCTGCGAGTTCACTGAAGCCATCGCCCGCGACATGGCCGTGGCTGGCTGGGAAACCGGCCTGGAGCTGGCGCGCGAAAAGGGCGCCGCACCGATCATGGACGAAGAGTTCCCGGTCACCGCCGCCATGCTGCGCCAGCGCCCGGAGATGAAGAAGGACGGCTGGAAGGCCGGCCAGAAAATCACCGGCAAGCTGCTGCACGCCCGCTACAGCCGCTACATGCAGCGCGTGGCCAGCGTGGCCCCGGAGCTGGTGGATGCACTGGCCGAGGTCGGCGCGCGCTTCACCCACCACAGCTCCATCGCCCCGACCGGCACCATCAGCCTGTCGCTGGCCAACAATGCCTCCAACGGCATCGAGCCCTCGTTCGCGCACCACTACAGCCGCAACATCATCCGCGAAGGCAAGAAGTCCAAGGAAAAAGTGGACGTGTTCTCCTTCGAGCTGCTGGCCTACCGCGCGCTGGTCAACGACAAGGCCATGCCTTTCAGCGACGAGCCGGGCATGCAGCTGCCGGAGTACTTCATCAGCGCCGACGACATCTCGCCCAAGGAACACGTGGACGTGCAGGCCGCCGCGCAGAAGTGGGTGGACAGCTCCATCTCCAAGACCGCCAACGTACCGACCGATTACCCGTACGAGCAGTTCAAGGACATCTACCGCTACGCCCACGAGCAGGGTTTGAAGGGCTGCACCACGTTCCGCTTCAACCCGGCCGCCTTCCAGGGCGTGCTGGTGAAGGAAGCCGATCTTGAGAACACCACCTACCGTTTCGAGCTTGAAGACGGCCAGGTCGTGGAGGTCAAGGGCAACGAGCAGATCGAGTACGACGGCGAAATGCACACCGCCGCCAACCTGTTCGACGCGCTTAAAGAAGGCTACTACGGCAAGTTCTAAGTGTTCCCTGCGCTGCCCCGCACACCACGCGGGGCAGCACGACGGTGGTTGCCGCCACCGGGTTTTTGTTGTGCGTTTGTTTCCCGTTGCATCCGCTTCGATATAGCATCGCCAGCATTACAGACCCGACGCCCTTAGGAGGGCAACATGAGCAATGGCAATGGTGTAACCGCGACCGTCACGCAGGTTGCTGAAAACGTGAAAGAAACTGCAACTCACCTGGGCGAGACCATCGCTGCTACCGCCACTGAAGCCGTCGCCGTGGTCAAGACCCGTGCGCGCAAAGTGGAAGCGGGCGCCAAGAAACAAGTGGCCAAAGTGAAAAAAGCCGTGGTCAAGGCCGAGAAGGTTGTCGCCAAGAAAGCCGCTTCTGCCAAGAAGGAAGTGAAGAAGACCGTTTCTTCCGTGCGCAACAAGCTGGAAGCCGCCAAGGCTAACGCCAAGGCTGAAGCCGCCGAGCTGACCAAGAAGGGTGCCGGCAAGAAGGCCGCCACCAAGAAGGCCATTGCCAAGGTCGAGAAGAAGGCTGCCACCAAGGTTGCTGCCGCCAAGAAGTCGGTCAAGGCGACCGAGAAGAAGGTGGTCAAGGCCGTCAGCAAGAAGGCCGCTGCCGCCAAGAAGTCGGTGAAGGCCGTCGAGAAGAAGGTGGCCAGGGTTGTCGGCAAGAAAGCCGCCGCTGCCAAGAAGTCGGTGAAGGCTGCCGAGAAGAAGGTGGCCAAGGTTGTCGGCAAGAAAGCCGCCGCTGCCAAGAAGTCGGTGAAGGCTGCCGAGAAGAAGGTGGCCAAGGTTGTCGGCAAGAAGACCGCCGCTGCCAAGAAGTCGGTGAAGAAGGTCGAGAAGAAAGTTGCCAAGGTCATCGGCAAGAAGACCGCCGCCGCCAAAAAGGCAGTGAAAAAGGTCGAGAAGAAGGCTGGCAAGAAAGTCGCCGCCGTCAAGAAGACCGTGAAAGCCACCGAAAAGAAGGTTGCCCGCAAGGCAACGGCGGCCAAGAAGACCGTTGCCAAGAAAGCGGCATCGGCCAAGAAGACCGTTGGCAAGAAAGCTACCGCTGTAAAGAAGGCCGTCAAAAAGACCGCCCGCAAGTAAGCCGCACCGCGCACCCCGTTCCGTCAGGGACGGGGTTGCTGCCGCAATCCGTACGCAACGCATAACCAGGACTCGCACCATGGCCGTCAAGATCGAAAAGAAAATCAAGGGCTACTCCGTCGTCACTCCGGACGACAAAGCCCGTGAAGCAGCTGCAGCCGTCAAGGCCGCGCCGACGGTGGCCCCGGACGAGTCCCCCGCTGACAACATCGTTCACATGCACGAGCGCATCGAGCGCCCGGAAATGCTGATCGGCAGCACCTACAAGATCAAATCGCCGCTGGTGGAGCACGCGTTCTACGTGACCATCAACGACATCGTGCTCAACCAGGACACCGAGCACGAGCTGCGCCGCCCGTTCGAGATCTTCATCAACTCCAAGTCGATGGAGCATTTCCAGTGGATCGTCGCGCTCACCCGCATCATGTCCGCCGTGTTCCGCAAGGGCGGCGACGTCACCTTCATCGTTGATGAAATGAAGGCCGTGTTCGACCCCAAGGGCGGTTACTTCAAGGCCGGTGGCGTGTACATGCCGTCGCTGGTGGCCGAGCTGGGTTCCATCGTCGAAGACCACATGAAGTCCATCGGCCTGCTGCACGACCCGGAAATGAGCGCCCACCAGCGCGCCCTCATCGCCGACAAGCGCAAGCAGTTTGAAGAGCGCTCAAAAAAAAACAGTGAAGTAATCGCAGCACCGGCTGCTTTGTCCGGGGAAGGCGAAGCGGAGCTGGTGGTGATTGAAGCCGACAACGGTAGTTTCCCGGCCAACGCCGCGTTGTGCGACAAGTGCAACACCAAGGCGCTGGTAATCATGGACGGCTGCCAGACTTGCTTGAATTGTGGGTATAGCAAGTGCGGTTGATGTAATTTAACTGCCAGTCGAAAAAAACAGGCTCAGGAATGGGTCTGTTTTTTGTCTTTTTTTTTGGGGGGGGGGATGGACGAATTTTCTAGCGATGATTTTGATCGCCTTGAAGACTATGTGCGCGAGGAATTGCCTGGGGTTCCCGTGCTTGTTAATGGTTTCTTTGAGGTGGATGGTAGCTATAGCAGGCTTTTAAGTAATGGGAATGTAAGGCCTGTCTCCATCTCGAAGGATGAAAGAAAAATTTCGCTCGATGAGCCGTTATATGTACGAAGGTTTGAGGTCTATTCGAAGGATGCCGCTTTAACTTTGAAATCTTTCGAGATTCGGGTGGAGGCTGCATCTGGTGAAATCATTCCCTTGATGGGTGCAGTGGTAAAGCGAACAAAGACAGATGGAACGTCCGAATTCTATGTGAATTACATGGTAAAAGGATTTATAAAGTCTGTGGCTGTTCGAGGAAACGTCCCTATGCGACGGCTGAAGCTGTTGCGGGTCTCTATTTTTGGTTACTCGCTAGGGCAGTTGGAGGACGTTTCCGAGAAGATAACGAGATCTACTGATACATTGAATCGCATTGATTCATACGTTAAATCACGTAAGGATGATGTGGAATTTGCAATGAAACGTGTTGCGGAGCTGGCGGAGAGTGAGCGGGTGGCGAAAGTGGATTTCGACGCGTTGCTTGCCGAAAGAGCGCTGCTTTCTACGGCCGTCGATGCGGGGCGCGTTGAAGACGCATCCCAGACTGAAAAATTAAATAAGATCAAGGCGTCCCTCCAAGTTGCGGAAGATGCGTTAAACGCCGTGAGAAATAACGAAATTCAGCTTAAAGAATCAGTTAGCGGGCTGAATGTTGATATTTCGCAGAAGTCAAAAGAACTTCAGTCTCTAGTGAATGATAGAAATTTAATATCCGACGAATATAGGGACTATGTTTCGGAGGGTGCAGGCCAGTCTTTGAAGTATGTTTGGCTCATGGTTGTTCCAATTTTGATCATTGGGTTTTGTTCTTGGCAGCTTTATTCTGGTGCAAGAAATATACTTTCTTCAGATGTGAGTGATTTTAATCAATTGGTTGCGTTATCTTTACAGCGGATTCCATTTGCCGCCGCCTTGGGGTTAATCGTGACGGTCTGTTGGAAGCTGACTTCCGCATTGATGGGGCGGATCATGAAGATTCATGGCGATCGACTAGCTTTGGCTAAATTGTTGGTTATTGCGAAGGACGTTGTCTACTCCTCGGCGACCGATCTCGAGTTGAGTGATGAGGAGAAACTTCGACATCGTATGCAACTCAAGCTTGAGATGCTGAAAAGTCATCTGGCTGCGGAGTTGGATTCGAACTTTACTTATGCTCAACGTCGGCCGATTAACGGGCCGCCTGCTGATGCGAAGGCTGATGCTGGTAGCGCTACGGTTCAGTGACGTAGCCCGGGTAAGCGCAGCGCACCCGGGACCGCAGCGACATGCAAGCCGAGCTAGCGCTCGGCTTTTTTTTTTCGCGCGGCTGTTATTTCCTCTCGACGCCAAGGAAACGTGT
>DEOB01000002.1 GCA_002359895.1 Stenotrophomonas sp. UBA2629 | reverse complement strand
GGTTATCGTGAGGCTGTTTCCCGTGCTCTCGTAGTCGTTTGCCAGCGAGGCGGCCCCGGCCCGGGTCAAGGTGATCACACCCGTGGTCGGATCAACCGCGTACCAGCCATTGTCATTACCCGCGCTGATCGCGAAGGTCACGTCATCGCCGTCCACGTCACCGGCCTGAACCTGGCCCAGCTCGACGCCCGCAGCGGTGTTCTCGTTGTAGCTAACCGTATAGCTGGCCGGCGTCGGGTTGCCCGCGCCATCGGTGCCCGGCGGGGTGAAGATCGTACCCGGTTCGTTCGGACCCGGCGGCGTGCCACCTTCGTTCGGATCTTCAAACGCCGGCGAATCATTCTCCGGGACCACGGTGACGATGACTTTACTGGTGGTGGTGCCACCCTGACCGTCATCAATGATCACGGTGAATTCGTCCGGACCGTTGTAGTTCGGGTTCGGGACGTAGCTGTACTCGCCAGTCTCCGGATCGATGGTGATCGTACCATTGCTCGGAGGCTCGCCGACAACGTAAGTCAGCTGATCTCCGTCAGCGTCGGTACCTGTGACCTTACCGTCGATAGCGGTGTCTTCAGGGGTCGTGATCTCGTAATCACCCGAGTCCGGGTCAAAACTTTGGCCCGGGATGTAACCAGGTTCACCCGGCTGCAAGCCTTCGTTCGGATCTACTGGCACCGGCAGATCGTTGACCGGGGTAACGTCAATGCTGACTGTGCTGGTGCTGCTGCCGCCATTGCCGTCGGTCACTGTGACCACAAACGTATCTTGCCCGTTGTAACCGGGCTGCGGGGTGTAGGTGTACGCGCCCGTCTGTGGATTGATCGTCACAGTGCCATTGGCAGGTTGCCTGGTAACTGCGTAGGTCAGCGCATCACCGTCCCCATCGGTACCAGCAACACGCCCGCTCACAGGGTCGTTCTCTGCGACGGTATGAGCGTAGTTCGGGGACTCCGGCGGTCGGTTGCTGTGCTTGTCACTATCGCCATCGTCGACTAAGGCATAGACGGCGCCAGCGCCGACCAGCGCCAACGCAGCAATTGCCCAGGCGGGCAGACCGACTGCAGGTGGAACAAATCCAGCGGCGGCGACGTCTTCCTGGATCTCGGCAAAGTGGAAGTCCGACCAAGGGCTCGTGTATTGCCCCCACCAATGCACACCCTCCACGTCCTCCAGAACTAGGTCGTTACGATGACCGTCTTCGTCCTGGACGAAGAAACTGCGAATAGTAAGCGTACTGCCGTCTTTGAGGACAATTAGTAGGTCGTTACCAACCTGCTCAAAACGCTCAACGGTCTCCGGACCGACCTTAACCTTGACGACACTGGCTTGGTCGAGCGCCAGATCCGCAGAATCAACAACGGCAATTTTGCCAGACGATTTGGCGATGATTTCCGTATTCATGCATTCCCTCGTTATAAGACTTTTGAAAATAGTCGCGGCGACTCAAGCCAGACATCGTGTTCGTCAGCGCCCCAAAGCGATCAACAGGCGACTGACTCGATTATCAGCACGCTGAAGCCGCCGCAAAGAGGCGATAGCGCCAGTTCAATAAATATCCCTCTAGGGTTGGCGTCGGGTTCGACTCCGGCCTGGAAATGCAGGATCTTTGTGCCGAGCATCTCTTTACATTCGTCCATTGCTGAGCGCCGCGACCAAAAGCTTTGCCGAAGCAAGAGGCACCCTCAGCGACAGCAATTGTCGTTGGAAAAGCAAGATCGCCCTGATTGCCACGTAACGCATCGGTAAGCAAAGAAATGAGCGCTCTCTTTAAGACGGACATTGAATGCGCGTGGACAACTGTCCATCCTGCTATTTCTTCCACTATCGCTGAGGCCGCACAACGCACGACGAAACTTATGCGCCTGATACTGTTCTCTTGCACCCGCAACCCCCTGGAAAAAACCGGCGTCGTCATGTATTCAAGGACAAAATTTCGCCCCTAGCCCTACCGTCCATTGCTAGGGCGTGCAGCAGAAGTCGCCTTGTGGAAGGCCCTCCCCCTGATCCCGATCTCAACGTATGTCACAAGGAGTTCTGCTTGTACTAAGCACGTAGAGATGCAGGCGCAATTTAAATACTTGCCCGGAAAGCATCAATCGCGAATTACTCACCATTACTCACCTTGCGTGAGCAATGTCGAATTGAGAGGACAAACGATCGCATGTCCAATTGCAACAACCTCTGGAATATGCCAATTTCAAAGGCCATTCTGAGTCTTGAGATTCGATCCCCGAAGACACCAACTTAGGGTTCGAACAAATATCCAGCCCCCCTCACCGCTTGCAATGGCAGCGCCTCTCCCGAACTCTCCAGACACTTCCTACGCAAGCGATAAATCAACATTTCAAGCCTATGTGGGTCGAAGCCATCTACATCGGCAGTCAAGTTTTTTATCAATGTCTCGCGGGATACTGGTTCATTGGGAGTCGCCGCCAACGTCCTCATCACCTGACGCTCAGCTTGATTCAACGACAACGAAACGCCCGCAGGAGTTGATAGGGTCCAGCCATTCCGATCCAAGGTCCATGTACTGGAACGAGATGCCACAAAGTCTTGACCAACGCGTCGTTGCTGCACGTTGCGCAATGTTTCAATCACTTCGTTCATATCCGTCGGCTTCACCAAGTAGGCATCTACACCAGCGCGCAGCCCGCGTACACGATCTGAACTTCCTCCTTGCCCGGTGTACATGACGATTCCCAATGAGGGCGAGAGACTGCGCATGTGCCTGGCAAGCTCTATGCCATCGTCATCCGGCAGTCCCACATCCAGAAGAACGAGGTCAAATGGGGAACCAGCCCACATTCGATAGAACTGCAATGCACTCGCAAGTCCGATAGCGTCAAATCCAGCATTTCGTAGGACGGGCACCATGATCTTCTCACGAAGCTCGTCGTCGTCTTCCACAATCGCAAGGCGTGGTAACAAGGGTATCTTCTCGAAAATGGTTCGTCAGATCATCATAGCGAATACGACGGGGCTGTTTCGACTAGACCTTGTCAGCTTTGACTAACATACCTCAGAAGACCAACTCACGGCCTAATGAAAGCAGGTCGTAGGCCACGTTCCACGGTCCGCCCCTGACTTCAGCCATATTGCTCTATTGACACAGAACCGCGCGTAGATAGATAACTCACTCGCCGATCAAAAACATCCTTGGTATCTGAAGACAGCTGAGGAAGCGGCCCACCCCGTTGCAATGCAACTGGCTAAACAAATCAGCGGCCTGATCGGACGATAGCAACTAATCATCACCTCGGCTTCTTGCTGCCAAATACGAAAGACGTATTCGCATAGCAGGAAAAATCATGTGATGAAGGATCGAGACACAGACGTTCTCCCGATTTTCACTGCCTCAGATACTTTTCCCGATACGTTGCCAAGTACCCCATGAATCCAATCTCGCACTGGTTAAACAACACCCCTATAGCCAACCCCGTCGACAGGCGTAACGCGCCTTTTCTGCAGTTCCTACTACTGTTCTTCGGCATCTTCGTCCCGCTGAACAAAGCAATCTTCTTATATGCGATATTCAGTGGCTCTTGGCAGAAACCGGGCCCGGTGCAGCTATACGCAGACCTTGCCACCGACATCCTTATGGTCGCCTCCGCTTGGATAGCACTTAGATTCATACGCAGGGGATTCTTCCACAAGGGTGTGACATTGTTCCTTTCGGTCACGGCGTTTTGCTTTGGAATCGCCTATGCCAGTGTGGGTTTGGCTCATGTAGCTCCGGACCCCATCCCTTTTCTGCTGCTGTCACTGTCCGGCCTGGTACTAGGCCGCCGCGCTCTCTGGCTCATGCTTGCATCGTTATCAGGAATGCTATTGATATGCGGTGCTCTGGACTTTTTCCGCTCCCCCCCTCTTCCGCCGTTCGCGTCGATCGGCAAGGCCATCTCAATTTCCGGCATCTTGTTGATCATTACTTTGGTGCTCGATCGCACTGTCGCAGCACTGCGTAAAAGCCTGGAAGAATCCGAGCAGCGGGGCAGAGCACTGGCGCAATCCAACCTAAATCTCCGCGAGGAGATCGAAGAGCGTGAACGCACACAAGCTCAACTTATTCATTCGCAAAAAATGGATGCTGCCGGGCGTTTGGCCAGCGGGCTTGCACACGACTTCAACAATGTGCTGGTTGTCATCCTAGGGTACGCCCAGCAACGAAGCCAACTCGCTAAGGATGGCGGGACACCAGCACTCGAATCAACGCTGGAAAGCATCGAACTAGCAACACGTCGCGCCATGGCTATCAGCAGAAAGCTACTGAACTTCAGCCGCTTAGAAGTTGCGACTCCTGAAACCTTCGACGCTGGCATGGCAACACAGGAACTTCAATCAATGCTGCGACAGCTGCTTGGCAATCGAATCCGCTTACAACTGGATGCACCTAAACGTGCTCTTCCTATCCACATGGATAGAAACCACTTTGAACTTGCAATCCTCAATATCGCTGGAAACTCGCGCGATGCAATACATGACACTGGGACCTTCCGGATTTCCACATCCGCCGATTCTGCAGCGACACTGCTTAGGTTGACATTGTCTGATGACGGCCCTGGCATGTCAGAGCTCGTGCGGACAAAGGCATTCGATCCGTTCTTCACAACCAAGCCTAGCGGTGAGGGGACCGGATTGGGGCTGTCCGTGGTAAAGGATATCGTAACTAAAGCCGGAGGCAATATTAGCTTTGATTGCCCGCCCAGTGGTGGCACCACCACGAGAATCGAACTCCCTTTAGGAAAGGTCTGAGTATTCAGCTCAGCCGCCCGAATTTCCGCGCCCGCGGAGATGCCACAGGCCAATCTGACCACGAACTCGGTGATGCTGTTGATCAACCCAAACGACGTGCTCTTGCTGGTTCTCAAGCCAGCCCCTCTCCCCTGCCCGTCGTACAGCGCCCGCACCTTGGCCACAGCTTGATCGTTCACTACCGACGTCCCGCGAGATTGAGTAGCGAGCGGTTTGGAGTCCAATCCTCAATGACAAGGAGATTGGACGTAAAAAAACTTGTCCGAAGATTGCTCTCAGCATGTCTTGCATTCCGACTGACCAACTACCAGCTTTTTGAGCCATTCAAAAGTAGGGAAATTTGGCGAAAGTAGCACCAAGCAGAAAGTTGGCTTTTCCATGAAGAAGTCGAAGTTCGCCGAAGAGCAGATTGCGTTTTCCCGACGTCAGGCCGAGGGCGGGACGTCGGTCGGCGAAACGTGTCGGAAGATGTGAGTTTCCGAGGCGACGCTCTACAACTGGAAGAAGAATGCGGCGGTCTGGGCGTATCCGAGCTGCGTCGGTTGCGCCAACTGGAAGATGAAAACCGCAAACTCAAGGAATTGGTCGCGAATCTGAGCCTGCACAAAGTGATGCTGCAGGACGTCATTCAAGAAAGCTCTAAGGCCGGCGCAGCGACATACGCTCATCTGCTTTCTACAGCGTGCTTACGGAATCAGTCAACGACAGGCCTGCGACGTGATACGCCACACGCACAACGACCAAGCCAACTGAATCGAAACATCGGTGACCAGCGGGCACGCCCATTCTTTCGGTTCGATCCAAGTAAGCCGCTTTTTTTGGGCACGAGCCTTGCCCAAGTCGTGGCAGCGCCAGGATCAAAGAACCTCAGTTGACTTCGCCTAGCTTTGAACCAGGCAGGGTTATCGCCACCGGTCTTGCATGCGGGCAGTGATGCGGACGGGAGGAGCGATTGAGCAGACAATCGGGCTCTTCTTGGCTGAAACCCTTGAACCACTTTTACGCTAATTATCCCCCCACCCTACCCTCCGCCAGATACACCACCTGTTGGCCGAACAGATCCACATCCTGAGGATCGTGGGTGATCAGCAGGAGCGGAATGCCCGATGCATCAAGTACTGCTTCCAGCTCCTGCCGAAGATGCCTGCGTAGATCGTGGTCAAGTGCAGCAAATGGCTCATCCAACAACAGCGCCTGCGGCCCGGGTGACAACGCACGCGCCAAAGCAGTGCGTTGGCGTTGCCCGCCTGATATCTGATGCGGATACATCTGCGCGAGATGGTCGATGCGCAATGCATGCAGCCAATGCTCAACCTGCTCGTAACGGGCAGAACGACGCGGATTAAGCCAGCTTTTGTGCAGTCCAAACGCAACGTTCTGCCGCACGGTCAGATGCGGGAACAACGCATAGTCCTGGAAGACATACCCCACCTTGCGCTGCTGTGTTGATTCGTTGATGCCATTGGCCGCGTCGAACAGTACCTGGCCTTGCAACCGGATATGCCCCGCATCAGGCTTCAGCAGCCCCGCGATGGTGCGCAAGGTGAGGCTCTTACCGGCGCCGGAGGGGCCAAACAACACCACGTTGCGCTGACTACAACGCAAAGCAACCTGCAGCTGAAAGTGCTGACCGGCCGCATGCATGTGCCGCGAGATGTCTAGGTCAAGCCACATCACGCGGCCCTCCACGCTTGGTGTCCACCACCCGCGCGGCTATCAGCAGCACGGCGATACAGACCACAGAGGACAACACCACCAGGGCATTTGCGCGGCCATCGTTACCAGCCTGCACAGCCTCGTAGATGGCGATGGACAGCGTCTGCGTGCGACCTGGGATGCTGCCCGCCACCATGATGGTGGCGCCGAACTCGCCCATCGCGCGGGCAAAGGCCAATAGCAGCCCCGCCAGAATGCCGCGCCATGCCAACGGCAAGGTCACACGGAAGAACAATGCCATCTCGGACACGCCCAGCGTGCGTGCAGCCTGCTCCAACTGCACATCCACACCCTCAAACGCAGCGCGTGCCGGTTTGAACACCAACGGGAGCGACGCCACCGCTGCTGCGATGACCGCCGCCTGCCAGGTAAATACGAGGTTGATGCCGAAGGTACTCTGCAGCCACGCGCCAAGCGGGCCGTTTCGCCCGATCAGTACCAACAGGTAGTAGCCCAACACGGTGGGCGGTAGCACCATCGGCAGCGTCAACAAGGTGTCGAGCAGTTCACGCCCAGGAAAACGCCTGCGTGCCAGCAGCGCGCCCAACGCAACACCGAAGACCAGGTTGATCGCCGTAGCCCAACCGGCCACCTTCAGCGACAACCACAGGGCGCTCCAGTCCAGATCCATCTATCAGTGGCTACCGAAGCCGTAATGCTGAAGGATGGCCTGCCCCTGCTGGGACCGAACGAACGCAATGAAGCGCTGTGCCTGCGGGGCGTTACCGCTACCTTTGATCTGCGCCAGCGGATAGGTGATGCCGCCGGCTACGGGAACCTGAAAAGCCCGCTGCACGCGTCCCGGCATGGCCTGCGCATCGGTGGCATAGACGAAACCGGCGTCCACTTCGCCGCGTGCCACATAGTCCAACGATTGACGCACGTTCTGGGTGGTGATGGTCTTGGCCTGCACCGCTGACCAGATGCCAGCCTGCTGCAATGCGCCGCGGGCGTAACGGCCCACCGGCACGCTTTCCGGATTGCCGATGGCCACGCGCGAAATGCCCGGCTGCGCCAATGCAGCCAGTGTTGCCGGCCGCTGCTTGGCCTGCGGCGGAACCACCACCCACAAGGTGTTCTCGGCGAAGTCCTGGCGGCTGCCCGCTTCCAACAGGCCCTGCGCCGCGGCTTGGTCCATGGTGCTCTGGTCGGCGGATGCAAACACGTCCACCGGTGCGCCGCGCACGATCTGCTGCAGCAGCACGCCGGACGCGGCGAAATTCAGATCGACCTTGGTCCCTGGATTTGCCTTTTCGTAGGCTGCGGCGATATCACGGAAGCTCTCGGTGAGGCTGGAGGCTGCCGATACAGTGATGTCGGCGGCGTGCGACGCGCCAGCAACCAGCGTCAACAGCAATGCGCAGAGCTTTTTCATGAAGGTATTCCGCTGGGTCAGTTGGACGCGTCGTCGGTAGCAGCCAGTTGTGCCAGACGTTCGGGCTGAAGCAAAATAATTTCCCGTTGTTTGACCGCTATAACGCCGTCGTCACTCAGCCGGCGCAATACCCGACTGGCTGTCTCAGGCGCCATGCGCAGATAGTTGGCGATTTCGGTGCGGCTCATGGTCAGGCTGAAGCGCGTGGCCGAAAAGCCCCGCTGCGCATAACGGGCGGAGATATCCAGCAGAAACGCCGCCATGCGCTCTTCGGTCCGGTAATTGGCTGCCAACATGGCCGCTTTGCCGATCTCGGCACTCAACAGGCTGAACAGCTTTGTCTGCAACCCCGGCATGCGCGTGGCCAGCGTGCTGATCTTAGGGAAGGAAAACCGGCACAGATGCACGGTATCCAGCGCCACCGCGTTGCACGGATAGCGCGAGCCGTGAATCGCATTCAGGCCGATCACCTCGCCCGGCAAAGCAAAGCCCAGAATCTGCTCGTTGCCCAAGCTGTCATCGACAAACGTTTTGACCATGCCTGCGCGCACGGCCGCGATTGCATCAAACGGCTCGCCGGCACGGAAAATGTAGTCACCCGCATGGTACGGACCGACATGGTCAACCAGCACGTGCAGCTCGTTCAGCGCGGTTTTGTCGTAACCCTGCGATGCGCAGGCTGCGGAGAATGCACACGTCGTGCAGAACCGCAGCTCGTCACCGTCATTGGCTGCCGCAGGGTTGGGTGTCGTGGTGGCATGCGCGCCACGCGGGGGTTGGGAAGCAGACATCATCAAGGGTCAGGAAAGAGCGGCCAAAGGTCGAAAACACGCAGCGATAATACGCCAGAGGAACTGCCCTTCGCGTTGAAGACGCAGCGCCTGCCCATCCCAACATACCCAGCCCCGCTCAATCAATGTGGGTAGCCCAGTCAGTGCCTCCGCAAAGTGCTCATTGAACGGTAGGTCATTACGCCACTCGAACGCTGTCACGTCCAATGCATGGTCACAGGCAATGCCCTGCACCACTTCGTCGGCCAAACGTTCATTTTTGGACAGGATAAGCCCGGCAATAACGCCGGTCTGTCCCGAATGTAGACGCGCCTGCCAGCGCGCCATGTCGCTCTCCTGCCTGCAAATGACATCACCAATCTGGCTGCATGCACCCAGGCCAATGCCAATGAAGTCGCTCCGATCGCGGCGCGGCACTCCGGCAAGGTCGTAATGTCGCACGCCCTCTCCCCGCCGCTCAGGCAGGATGCAGTCACCACGTTGGTAATGGTCACCACCCAACGGCTGGTAGCCCGCAGCGCAGACGTCCGCCCAGGCCTGCCACCAATACTCGGCCGATGGCGAATCCGCTGACGCACACGGCGACGGCAGAAGGATGCGCTCGGGCGCCAATGCCAATACCGAATGCAGGCGAGGCAGAAAACCGATGTCGTCGCTGGCCGGTACCCGCAGCTGGTAATAACAGGCAGTGAAGCCCGCCTGTTGCCCTTGGGCCAGCAACTCCGGGCCCGGCGCGCCTGCACGGTCGATCACATTCAAACGCGTACAGCCCACCTGGCGTAGTTGCGAAGGCGCAACGGCGCTGCCCGCATCCAGCCGCACCTCCACCTGTGGCCGTGCGACGGTTCGCAAGTGTTGCGGCACCGAATCCAGGAGTTCGGCCAGCAGTGCCGGCCGCAGTGTTTCGGCGATACCCAATTGCAGCACCACGGCGGCGACCTCGCGGTCCTCCGCCAACTCGGTGGCCTGCAGTTGCAGGCTACCCAGCATTGCCCGCAGGTACGCGGCTGGATCGCCCACCTGCCCAGCACGGAAGGCCTGGAAGCCCAACGTGAGCGCCCTTGGAATCAGGTGCTCATTGCTGGCACGTATTGCCGCGCGCCAACTCGCCTCGCCAAAACCGGGACTGAAATGCTTGGCAGCAGGGAACAGGACGTGACGCGGTTGATGCAACACGCAGTTGCGCAACAAGGTGCTTTCCAACGGAAGAGCCTCGACTGACATGTCGTTATCCTCGCGCGGATTTCAGTCCTGTTCCCTGATCTGGATCAAGCACGGCCGCGTTGTGTCGCCCGTGCGCCGTCGATGGCCTCTGGCAGATCCGTCTCCTTGTCCAGTTGCGGGAAGTGCTTGCGCTCCATGCGACGGATAGCGAAGTGCATCCATATCAGGGCCGAAGACACCACCACGAACAGCAACATGAAACAGCTGCTCCAGATACCCACCACATCATTGAGCGCACCGAACGCGATGGGCAGAACAAAACCACCCAAACCGCCGATCATGCCGACTACGCCGCCTACCGCACCCACATGCTTGGGGTAGTAAACCGGAATGTGCTTGTACACCGCTGCTTTACCCAGCGACATGAAGAAGCCCAGCACGAACACCAGCACCGTGAACAGGGTGACACCAATAGCCAAGTGAAAACGCAGTTCGCCATGAATGCCCTTCACCACGTACTCAGTGTCCGGGTAGGCGAGCAGGAAGGTACAGATGACCGAGACGCTGAAGGTCCAGTACATCACCCGACGTGCACCGATGCGGTCAGACAACCAACCACCCACTACGCGAAACAGACTGGCGGGGATCGAATAACACGCCGCCAACATGCCGGCAGTTGCCACGTCCATGCCATAGGCACCGATCAGGTAACGCGGCAGCCACAGCGCCAGCGCAACAAAGCCGCCAAACACAAAGAAGTAGTACAGCGAAAAACGCCACACCTGCAGGTCTTTGAGCGGCGCCATCTGTTCTGCGAACGGTACCGGTTTGACGCCATCGCGACGGCGCTGCTCCAGCTGCGGGTCATCCTTGCTCAGCAGGAAGAACAGCACTGCCGTAACGGCCAGACCCACCGCCCAGACCTTGGCCACCATGGTCCAACCCGCCGCCACCATCACCATCGGTGCGAGCAGCTTGGTCACGGCCGAGCCGATGTTGCCGGCACCGAAAATTCCCAACGCGGTGCCCTGCTTGCTGGCCGGAAACCACTTGGACACATAGGCCACGCCCACCGAGAAGCTACCGCCGGCAATGCCGACGCACAGTGCTGCGAACAGGAACTGCAGATACGTGGTGGCGTAAGTGAGCATCCAGGTAGCAACTGCGCCACACAGCATCACCAGCAGCATCACCTTGCGCCCGCCGAACTGATCGGACCAGATTCCCAGGAACACGCGGCTCAACGAGCCGGTCAGCACCGGCGTTGCGATCAACAAACCAAACTGGGTGTCGTTCAAACCCAGTTGTTCGCTGATCTGGATGCCAATGATGGAAAAAATCATCCACACCGCAAAGCAAACGGTGAAGGCGAAGGTACTCAGCCATAGCGCACGTTGCTGGTCGCCATGGGATGCCATTTGTAGACTCTGGCTCATCGCCACTCCTTCGTTATGTCAGTTCACTCGGCCAATGCTTCAATTTCGTCCAGGCCGCGCACCGGATAGCGTTCGCGCAACTCCTGCAGAAAGTGCTGCACATCACGCTGACGCACCTGCAACTCAAGGTAATCACTGATCTGCATGTGCACCTGTTCAAAACCCAACGCCTGACCGGCATCAAGTTCATCCACGCTCACCACGTGATAGCCCCAGCGCGATTCCACGGGGAAGCCCGCCAATCCCTGCCGCAGGCGGAACACCTGACGGTCGAACTCTGGCGTGGTCTGGCCTTTCTGCAGCCAGCCCAGATCGCCGCCCTCGCTGCTGGACGGGCATTGCGAATGACGCAACGCCAGGTCGGAAAACAGATGCGGTTGCGCGTTCAACTCCGTGATCAACTGCTCGGCCTGCGTGCGTGCCTTGAACCGGCCGGCGACGTCGTCGGCAGGTGCGGCCAACAGAATGTGGCGAACGTGCACGCGGTCCGGTGAACGGAAGCGCTCGATGTTCTGCTCGAAGTAACGGCGGCAGTCATCTTCGGTCGGCACGCGGTCTTCCACCATCTGTTCGATCAGGCGCTGGATCTGCACCTCTTCGTCGGTATGGCGGCTGTCACTGGTGCCTTCAGCAAAACCCAGCCGTGCCGCTTCGCGCCGAAGCAGTTCCCGCACCACCAAGGCGCGGGCGGCATCGGCACGGGCCTGCTCCGGGCGAATGGCGCGGTGATGCTGCATTTCGCGGGCGATATCGGCTTCGTTGATGGGTGTGTCTCCAACAAAGAGGCTGCAGGGCGCCGGCTGCCCCAGCGAGCGCGGGCCTTGTTGGTCCGCGTCGCTGTGGTGGTGGCTGGCTTCGGCTGGCACGGGTTGTGCCGAGTCAATGACGGTGATCGGCAGGATTCTTGGCAGGCTTCCCATGGTTTATTCCTTCGGCCCGTAACGCAGCGTGGCCTGACGACGACGCACCACCTGGTAGGGGCGCCACAAGTAGCTGATCGGAATGCTCCACACATGCACAAGACGGGTGAACGGCGCGATCAGGAACAGGGTCAGGCCCAGGAAGATGTGTGCCTTGTAAACCCAATGCACGTCGGTAATGAAGTCAGCCGCCCCGGCGCGGAAAGTGACGATGTGTTGTGCCCACTCAGCCAGCATCACCATCACGCCACCATCCATATGGCCGGCAGAGATCTTGATGCTGATCAGGCCCAAGCAGAGCTGCGCGAACAGCAGCACCAGCACCAGCGTGTCACCAAAGCTGCCGGTGGCACGCACTCGCGGATTGGTCAGGCGACGCACCAGCAGAATTAGAATGCCAATGAAGCACAGTGCGCCGAAGAACCCGCCCACCACCATCGCCAACAACTGTTTCTGCGAAGAAGTGATGAAGTGCTCATACACCGCATGCGGCGTAAGCAGACCCACCAGGTGGCCGCCCAGAATCGCCAGGATGCCGATGTGGAAGCAATTGCTGCCAATGCGCATGCCGCGGTCGGACAACAACTGGCTGGAGCCCGTGCGCCAGCTGTACATGGCCTTGTCATAACGCGCCCAGCTGCCGATCAACAACACGGCCACAGCGATGTACGGATAGAACTGGAAGGCAAACTGATTGAAGAAGTAACTCATGGCTGTGCCTCCTGCTGCACGGCGCGGGCCGGTGAACGTTGTGGCGGCTTGCAATCCTGCGATGGCGCTTCGCTACCAAAGCGCACGGCTTCGTCTTCCCAGAGGCGATCCATGGCTTCGACAGTGTCGTCGCGGACTTCCTCGCTGGCACGCTGGCGCAGCAGTTCAAGGTTGACCTTGCCCTCGCCTGCTTCAACCAGAATCTCCAACAACACTACATGCGGCAGTTCGCGCTCGGCTGCACGCGCGGCCAACATGCCAGCGATATGGCCGACGTGATGCAGGTAATCCTTGGCCTCTGCCTGCGGCCGGTGCGAGAGGTATTCCAGCAGCAGCGGCAGGTAGTCCGGCAGCTCGCGGGCATCCAGTTCAAAGCCGTTGCGGCGATAGGCTTCGATCAGATCGACCATGGCCTGACCGCGATCGCGCGACTCGCCGTGGATATGTTCAAACAGCAGCAGGCTCATCGCCCTGCCCCGGTCGAACGTGGCCAGCCACGCCGACTGCGCATCCAGCGGATCGCTGTCCAGCAGTTGCCGGACGAAGGCCTGCAGCTGCTTGCGACGAGCCGGCGACAACGCGGGGTCGTCGCAGGCGTCCAACAACTCCTCACCGTGTTGCCACAGCTCCTCACGCGGATAATCCAGCAACACGCCAATCAATTTGAGCAGGCTCATTTCACCACCTCATGACGATGCTGGCGGTTGGGATGTACGGCGTAGGTGGTGCTCTTGCGCTGCGAGAACAGATCGGCCGGGCTGTCACCGTTGCAGCCATTGCCAAAGGTGAAACCGCAGCCGCCACGTTCGCCGTAAGCGTCGTTGGCATACTCGCGATGGCTGCTGGGGATCACGAAGCGGTCCTCATAGTTGGCGATGGCCAGGTAGCGGTACATGTCCTCGGCCTGGGCCACGGTCAAACCGGTCTGGTTCAGTGCGCTGAGGTCTTCAACGCCGTCCACGTTTTTGGCACGACGCCAGGCGCGCATGGCCATCAGCCGTTCCAATGCACGCACCACCGGTGCTTCATCGCCGGCCGACAACATGTTGGCCAGGTAACGCACCGGGATGCGCAGTGATGCAACATCCGGCAGTTCGCCGTTCATGCCGACATGGCCACGCTCGGCGGCGGACTGGATGGGCGACAACGGCGGCACGTACCAGACCATCGGCAACGTGCGGTACTCCGGATGCAGCGGCAGCGCCAGCTTCCAGTCAATGGCCAGTTTGTAGACCGGCGATTGCTTGGCTGCTTCCAGCCAGTTGTCCGGAATGCCTTCGGCACGCGCGGCAGCGATGACAGCCGGGTCTTCCGGGTCCAGGAAGATATCCAGGTGCGCCTGGTACAGATCCTTCTCCGCTTCCACCGATGCAGCTTCGGCAATGCGGTCAGCGTCGTACAGCATCACGCCGAGGTAGCGGATGCGGCCCACGCAGGTTTCCGAACACACGGTGGGCTCGCCCATCTCGATGCGCGGGTAGCAGAAGATGCACTTCTCGGATTTGCCGCTCTTCCAGTTGTAATAGATCTTCTTGTACGGGCAGGCCGACACACACATGCGCCAACCACGGCACTTGTCCTGGTCGATCAGCACGATGCCGTCTTCTTCGCGCTTGTAGATGGCACCAGACGGGCACGCCGACACGCATGCCGGGTTGAGGCAGTGCTCGCACAGGCGCGGCAGGTACATCATGAAGGTCTTTTCGAAGGCGCCGTAAATCTCCTTCTGCACCTTGTCGAAGTTGTAATCGCGCGAGCGTTTGGAGAACTCGGTGCCGAGAATTTCTTCCCAGTTCGGGCCCCATTCGATCTTTTCCATGCGCTCGCCGGTGAGCAGCGAGCGCGGCCGCGCGGTGGGCTGATGCTTCACTTCCGGCGCGTCATGCAGGTGCTGGTAGTCGAAATCGAACGGCTCATAGTAGTCGTCAATCTGCGGCAGGTCCGGGTTGGCAAAAATCTTGGCCAGCATCCGCCATCGGCCACCGGCGCGCGGCACCAGCTTGCCGGCGCGGGTACGCACCCAGCCGCCGTTCCACTTGTCCTGGTTTTCCCATTCCTTGGGGTAGCCGATGCCCGGCTTGGTTTCCACGTTGTTGAACCAGGCGTACTCCACGCCTTCGCGTGAGGTCCAGACGTTTTTGCAGGTGATCGAGCAGGTGTGGCAGCCGATGCACTTGTCCAGGTTCAACACCATCGCGATCTGGGCACGTACTTTCATCACACCACCTCCCGTGCGTCGACAAGGGCATCTTCACCATCCAGCCAATTCACCTTGTCCATCTTTCTCACGATCACGAATTCGTCGCGGTTGGTGCCGCAGGTGCCGTAGTAGTTGAAGCCATACGACAGCTGCGCGTAGCCGCCAATCATGTGGGTGGGTTTGAGCACGATGCGCGTCACCGAGTTATGGATGCCGCCGCGCGTTCCGGAAATTTCCGAGCCCGGCACGTTGATGATGCGTTCCTGGGCGTGATACATCATCGCCATGCCCGGCATCACGCGCTGACTGACCACCGCACGTGCTGCAATCGCACCGTTGACGTTGAACAGCTCGATCCAGTCGTTGTCCTCGATGCCGGCACTGCGTGCGTCGTCCTCACTGATCCACACGATGGGGCCACCGCGCGACAGCGTCTGCATGATCAGGTTATCGCTGTAGGTGCTGTGGATTCCCCACTTCTGGTGCGGGGTGAGCCAGTTCAGCACGATCTCCTTGTTGCCGTTTGACCGCTTGTTGAGCAGCGGCTCTACCGTGCGCGTGTCCACCGGCGGGCGATAGCCCATGAAGGCCTCACCGAAGTCGATCATCCATTCGTGATCCTGGTAGAACTGCTGGCGGCCGGTAACGGTGCGCCACGGAATCAACTCGTGCACGTTGGTGTAGCCTGCGTTGTAGCTGACGTTGTCGTCTTCCAGACCGGACCAGATGGGCGAGGAAATGATCTTGCGCGGCTGCGCCTGGATGTCACGGAAGCGGATGGCCTCGTGCTCTTTGCCCGCTGCCAGATGCGTATGCTCGCGGCCGGTGAACGTACCCAGCGACTCCCAAGCCTTCACCGCAACGTGACCGTTGGTTTCCGGTGCCAGATGCAGAATCACTTCGCAGGCATCAATGGCGGTTTCAATGGCCGGGCGGCCCTGACTGACGCCATCATCGCGAACGGTGTGATTCAGCTTGCCGAGGAAATCGACCTCGTGCTTGGTATCCCAGTTCATGCCCTTGCCGCCGTTGCCCAGCTTGTCCAGCAACGGGCCCAGCGAGGTGAACTTGCGGTAGAGATTGGGATAGTCGCGCTCGACAACTGCCATCGTCGGCATGGTCTGGCCGGGGATGGCTTCGCACTCTCCTTTCTTCCAATCGGTCACGCCAAACGGCATGCCCAATTCGTTGGGCGTGTCGTGCAAGGTGGGCACCAGCACCAGATCTTTTTCCACACCCAGCACACCAGGCGCCATCTCGCTGACCGTGCGCGCAACACCCTTGAAGATTTCCCAATCGCTGCGTGATTCCCACGCCGGGTCCACCGCCTTGGACAGCGGATGGATGAACGGATGCATGTCGGAGGTGTTGAGGTCGTCCTTCTCGTACCACGTGGCCGTCGGCAGCACGATGTCCGAGTACAGCGCGGTGGTGCACATGCGGAAATCCAGCGTCACCAGCAGGTCGAGCTTGCCTTCCGGTGCCTCATCACGCCACTTCACTTCTTCCGGCTTGACCGCACCCATCTCGCCAAGATCCTTGCCTTGCAGGCCATGACGCGTGCCCAGCAGGTGGCGCAGCATGTATTCGTGGCCCTTGCCCGAAGAACCCAGCAGATTCGAGCGCCAGATGAACATCATGCGCGGGTGGTTCTGCTTGGCGTCGGGATCGGCGAATGCGAAATCCAACGAGCCATCCTTGAACTTGCCCAGCGCGTAATCAGCCGGTGCGACACCGGCCTGCTCAGCCTCACGCACCAGCTTGAGCGGGTTGCGATCCAGCTGCGGCGCGCACGGCAACCAACCCATGCGCACGGCACGCAGGTTGAGGTCAGCCAAGCTGCCGCTGTACTTGGAGGCATCAGCCAGCGGTGACAACAGCTCATTGACCTGCAGTTTTTCGTAACGCCACTGCCCGGTGTTGAAGTAGAAGAACGAGGTGCCGTTCATCTGGCGCGGCGGACGGCTCCAATCCAGACCAAACGCCAGCGGCTGCCAGCCGGTCTGCGGACGCAGCTTTTCCTGGCCCACATAGTGCGCCCAACCGCCACCGGTCTGGCCCACGCAGCCGCACATGACCAGCATGTTGATCAGGCCGCGGTAGTTCATGTCGTTATGGAACCAATGGTTCATACCGGCACCGACGATGATCATGCTGCGGCCGTGCGTCTTGTCTGCCGTGCGAGCAAACTCACGGGCGATTTCGATCACTTCAGCACGCGGCACGCCGGTGACGCGCTCCTGCCATGCCGGCGTGCCGGGCACATAGTCGTCATAGCTGCTGGCCACGTTGCTGCCACCAAAGCCGCGATCAACGCCGTACTGCGCAAGCAGAAGGTCGTACACCGTGGCGACCAAGGTGTGGCTGCCGTCAGCCAGCTGCAGGCGGCGCACCGGGATGTTGCGTTCAAGCACTTCCTCTACCGGCGCGGCGGTCCAGCCGTCGTTCTCGATGCCACCGAAGTACGGGAAGCTGACGCCTTCGATGCTGTCTTTGACGTCAGCCAGGCTCAGCCGCAGGCGCGTGGCGCTGCCGTCGCTGGCCTTCTCTTCAATGTTCCACTTGCCCTTCTCGCCCCAGCGGAAACCGATGGAACCATTGGGCACGGTGATATCACCGCTGATCTCGTCAAAGCCCAGCGTCTTCCATTCCGGATTGTTGCTCTCACCCAGCCCGCCCAGCTCGCTGGCGCGCAGGAAGCGGCCCGGCACCAGACGACCATCGTCACGCTGGTCTATACGCACCAGCAACGGCATGTCCGAATACTGGCGGCAGTAATCCTGGAAGTACTGTGAGGGCTTCTCGACGTGGAACTCGCGCAGGATCACATGGCCGAACGCAAAAGCCAGCGCCGCATCGGTGCCCTGCTTGGGGTGCAACCAATGGTCAGTGAGCTTGGCCAGCTCGGAGTAATCCGGGCAGACCGCCACGGTCTTGGTGCCGTTGTAACGCGCCTCGGTGAAGAAGTGCGCGTCGGGCGTGCGCGTCTGCGGCACGTTCGAGCCCCAGGCGATGATGTAGCGGCTGTTGTACCAATCGGCCGATTCCGGCACGTCGGTCTGCTCGCCCCATATCTGCGGCGATGCAGGCGGCAGATCGCAATACCAATCGTAGAAGGACAGACACGCGCCACCGAGCAGCGACAGATAACGTGCGCCGGCTGCGTAAGACACCATCGACATCGCCGGAATCGGCGAGAATCCGACCACGCGATCAGGGCCGTATTCCTTCACGGTGTGCAGGTTGGAGGCGGCGATGATCTCGTTGGCTTCGTCCCACGACATCCGCACGAAACCGCCCATGCCGCGACGACGCTTGTACTCGCGCGACTTCTCCGGGTTCTCAACGATGCTGGCCCAGGCTTCCACCGGCGACATCGTCTTGCGGGCCTGCCGCCACATGCGCAGCAGCGTGCCGCGTACCAACGGATATTTCAGGCGATTGGCGCTGTACAGGTACCAGGAATAGCTGGCACCACGCGGGCAGCCACGGGGTTCGTGATTGGGCAGGTCCGGGCGCGTGCGCGGGTAGTCGGTCTGCTGGGTTTCCCAGGTAACCAGGCCATTTTTGACGTAGATCTTCCAGCTGCAGGAACCGGTGCAGTTCACGCCGTGAGTGGAGCGCACGATCTTGTCGTACTGCCAACGGGCGCGGTAACTGTTCTCCCAGTCCCGATCTTCGCTTTTTGTGAACCCGTGGCCATCGGCAAAGGGTTGTGGGTCACGCTTGAAAAACTGCAAGCGATCCAGGAAATAACTCATGGTGAATCTCCCTTTGCGTACTTCTGCATCGTGGCTGTGTAGGTCATCTGGCTGCGGTGCATTGCGTTGTCAGCAGGGGGTTTCGGCCCCACGCCGGTAGTACCACCACCACGTCACGACAAGACAGGTGATGTAGAACGCAATGAAGCCGTACAGCGCCATGTCTGGGCTGCCGGTCAAGGTGATGGAAGAGCCATAGCTCTTGGGAATGAAGAAGCCGCCGTAAGCGCCAATGGCACCTGAGAAACCGACAACCGCTGCGGATTCGATGCTGGCCTGGTGTGCGGCGTCGGATTTGCCCTGTGCATCGGCCTTGGCCGACAGGCGCTCATGCAACGTGCGGAAGATCACCGGGATCATGCGGAACGTGGTGCCGTTGCCAATGCCGCTCAGCACGAACAACGCCATGAACGAGATCAGGAAGCCGTAGAAGTTGCCGCCCTCGCCATGGCTTGGAAGGAAGTGCAGCACGCCGAACACGGCAGCAATCATCAGGGCGAACACCCAGAACGTCAGCCGCGCCCCGCCCCACTTGTCGGCCAGGCTGCCGCCCACCGAGCGCATCAACGCACCCAGCAAGGGGCCTATGAACGCGTAGGTCATCGGGTTCACATCCGGGAACTGGCTCTTGACCAGCATTGGGAAGCCCGCCGAAAAACCGATGTAGGAGCCAAACGTGCCGATGTACAACCAGCACATCAGCCAGTTGTGTTTACGGCGGAAAATAACCGCCTGCTCCGAAAACGAAGAACGTGCGCTGGTCAGGTCGTTCATGCCGAACCATGCAGCGACTGCCGCGATGGCAATGGCAGGCACCCAGATGAAGCCGGCGTTCTGCAGGAACAGTTGGCCGCTACCTTCCACCAACGGCTGGGGCGCCCCGCCCATCGTGCCGAACACGCCGACCGTGATGACCAAGGGCACCACCAGCTGCGACACGGACACGCCGACATTGCCCAAACCCGCATTCAACCCCAACGCCATGCCCTGGCGCTGCTTGGGATAGAAGAAGGAGATGTTGGACATGGACGAAGAGAAGTTGGCGCCACCGAATCCGCACAGGATGGCGATGCAGACGAAGATCCAGAACGGCGTGTTGGGGTCCTGCACCGCGAAGCCCAACCAGACGGTGGGTAGCAACAATGACGCGGTAGAGATGGCGGTCCAGCGGCGCCCACCGAAGATGGGCACCACAAAGGAGTAGAAGATGCGTAACGTGGCGCCGGAGAGACTGGGCAGTGCCACCAGCCAGAACAGCTGATCGGTGGTGAAGTTGAAGCCGATGCGCGGCAGGCTGATCGACACGGCCGAGAACAGCACCCAGACGACAAATGCCAGCATCAATGCGGGGATGGAAATGGCCAGGTTGCGTGTGGCCACGCGGTGACCGGTCTGTTCCCAATAGGTGGGATCTTCCGGCTTCCAGTCCGTGATGACCTTACCAGGGCCACTCTTGTTTTTTGCGACATCGCTTACGGCGGTCATGCATGGCTCCAGGCTATGTAATGACGACGATTGACTGCGGTGTACAGTGCCTCGTCTACGTGCCGCTATTAAGCCCGGCTTGCCTGAAGACGAGTTTGATTTCGATCAAACGGAACTGTTTTAGAACGTTGCCCCTGACAAATGTCAAACCGATGACGTGACGGAGGTGTCATCCCGCCGCTTCGGGTAGCGCTCACGCACGCTGTCGCGTACGTCCACATCGAACTTCAGCTGCATGGCGACCCCTTGGCTGACCACATCCCAGGCCAAGCCGTCACGGCACGGCAGCCGCTCGGCCAGCGCAAGCACCGGGATGCGCGGCAGGCCGATGGACACAGCCTCCCCCTCTGCGGCGATGCCGGCGTGAACTTCTTCATGCAGGTGCAGCGCCATCGACCAGTGGCCGATGCCGCCAAATTGCGTGGTGGTATGGAGGGTTTCGCCGGACAGCAGTTGCGCCAGCTCGCGCTCATCAAGCCGCAGGCGTACCGATTGCTGCTGCAACTGGATTTTCATGATGCAAGTTCCTCCCATTGCGTGGGGGTATTGCAGTTGACCAGGCACGACGCGATTGGAGCCGGTACAGGCAGTTCAAGGACGCCCAGCTGCCGCTGCAGCGCCTGCAGGGACTTGGGACTGTCCCGATTCTGAACCATTGCCTGCAGCAGCTTGCGGCAAGCGTCATCGATATTCAACCGCATCGGCAGCGGCTGCCCGGCGAAGATCACGCAGCCCGCCGGTGCGGCATCGCGCAGCTGCTGCAGCATCGCCACCTCCAGCCGCGGCATGTCCACCGGCACCACCCAGGCCGGCCCATCCGGCAACGTACTGATTACGCTGAACAAGCCGCCGAGCGGCCCGCAACGTTCAACCTGGTCCGGCACCCCATCGAACGCGGGATACGCGCCACTTACTTTTATCGGCTTGGCGCCCGCCTGCTCCAACAAAGCATGCATGTGCGCGAGTAGTGTCTTGCCCTGCCAAGGCAGCAACGCCTTGTCACTGCCCATCCGCGAAGACAGGCCACCGGCGAGCACGATGCCCGCCATCGCTGATTCAGCGATGGGCGTGGACCTGATCATGCGTGTGCGACTGGTCTGCGACCTCGGGCTCGTGATGGCAGAGCGCACAACCTTCGCTCCATTCGCTGTCACCGTCCTGGTAATGTTCCTGCTTCCAGATGGGCGAGCGGTGCTTCACTTCCTCGATCAACTGCCGGCAGGCACGGAAAGCTTCGTCGCGGTGCGGCGTGCCGGCGGCCACCACCAAGGCAACATCGCCTACGCCCAGGCGCCCCTTGGCGTGCGCGACATAGAGCTTTATACGCGGGCCAAACTGCGCTTCCACTTCGGCCACCATGCGCTCGAACTCGTTGAGCACCAGGGGCTGGAAGAGGTCGTAAGTGATGCCGAGCACCGGCCGGCCTTGGTTGAGGTCGCGTACTTTTCCGATGAATACATCTATGCCGCCAAAACCGGGGTCAGAGACAAAATCGATGCCTTCGGACGGATCGATCGCTGCGACCGCACGGTCCACTACTTTCCAGCCGTTGCGTGTACTCATCTCAACCTCCACTGACCGGCGGCAGGATCGCGACACGGCCATCATCGGGAAGGCGTTCGTTGTCGCGCAGCACACGGTGCTCATCGGCAAAGGCCGAGTGATCCAGCAGGCCGGCGCGGAACTGCGGCCAGCGCTGCGCAAGCAAATCGCGCAATGCACTGCGCAGATCGGCAACGTTATCGCCACTGGTCTGCACGGCTATTTCGCGCGTGGGGTCCAGCTCCGAGAAGGCGCCAAACAATTGAACGTGTATCTGTCTCATGGTGTCTCCTGTAGCGCCAATTGCACCGGGTCGCGGTGGCCCCAGCCCTGTATGCGAACGCGACTGCCGGCGGCGGCAAAGCCGCCCTCGCCCTCCAGCACCACCCACGCGTTGGCGCTGAGCATGGTCTTCAAGCGAAAAGATTCCTGGCCGGCAAGTACCCGTACCGACAACTGGCCGTGTGCATCCAGCTCCACGCGCGCGCGCGCATGCATGCGCAACCCCGGCGGTTTGCGGACATCGGCCTGCAGCGGCAGCTGCAGTACCGGTTCTTCTGGCAAGCCCAACATGCGCCGAAGCACCGGCTCGACAAAAAAACGCTGGCCCACCGCTGCAGAAATGGGATTGCCTGGCAGGCCGAAGTACAAAGCGCCGTCGGGCAGTCGTGCGAACAGCAACGGCTTGCCGGGGCGGATGGCAACCTTGTGAAAAATGATCTGCGCGCCACGTGCGCGCAGTGCATCGGGGATGAAATCGTAACGGCCCTGCGACACCGCGCCGGTGCTGATCAGCACCTTGGCACCGGCAGCCAGTGCGGTATCGAGCACTGCATCAAACGCAGCGACGTCATCGCCGACCATGCCCTGCCACACCACATCCGCACCGGCGGCCTGCAGTCTGCGGACCAGGTAGGGCCGATTGCTGTCACGGATCTGCCCCGATTCCAGCGACTGCGCCACATCACTCACCAATTCCTTGCCGGTGGCGATGACCGCGGCTTTCGGCTGTGCCTGCACCTGTACACGCACCGTGCCGATGGCATGCAGCAGCGTCATCGCATTGATGTCCAATGTGACGCCCGCAGCCAGCACCAACTCGCCCGCCTCCACGTCCTGGCCGCGCAAGCGCACATGCTGGCCGGGCTTGAGATCCTCACGCAAGCGGATACGCAGCGGCCGGCCATGCTGTGTTTCCACAACCTCGACCTGCTCCACCGGCACTACGCTGTCCAGACCGCTGGGCATGCTTGCGCCGGTCATTATTTCCCAAGCGCCCTGCCCGCCCTCCACCGCGACATCGCCCGCAGCCTGCCACCCCTGCACATCAAAAGTACTGCCGGCGGCAATGACCTGCCCACCTGCGTGCAGCGCAAAACCATCCATCGCAGAGTTGTCGAAAGGCGGCAACGATTGCGTGCTGGTCACCGCTGCCGCCAACACACGGCCTTCGGCCTGTTCGACCGGCACATCCTGCGCTGCCAACGGCTCGGCAGCGGCCAACAACTGCTGTAATGCTTCTGAGTAGCTGATCATGCGTGGCTGCCTGGACCGTGAGCACCACCGTCCACCATTGCCAGTGCGTGGCCAAGGATGGGCGCCAGAATATCCAGACATTGGGTAGCCGCACGCGGGTTGCCGGGCAAGGCAAACACCAGCATGCCGCCCAGTTGCACCACCTCGGCGCGGCTCAACCATGCCTGCTGCGTGTGCTGGGCACTCAGGCTGCGCACCATTTCGGCCAAACCATCCACGCGGCGGCCACCCAATGACTGCAACGCTTCCGGAGTGAGATCGCGCGGCCCCAAGCCGGTGCCGCCGGTGCACAGACAAAGCCGCACACCGTCATTGGCCAGTGCATACAGACGCGTAGCCAGAGGCTCAATGCCATCGGGCAGCATCTCGACAACATCCACCTTGCCGCCCAAGGCCTGCAGGCCCTGCACCAACCGTGGTCCAGATTCGTCGGCATACTCGCCGCTGCTGGCACGATCGCTGAGCGTGATCACCGCACATGCTGCGCCCTGCAGACCACGTGGCGGACGCGGCTGGAAGCGCTCACGCTCGGCATCGTCCATGCCTTGCGGATGCAGCCACAAACCACTCTTGCCGCCTTCCTTGAACAACAGGCGGATGGCGCTGATTTCCAGCGCCGGCTCCACCGGCTTGCTCAGGTCGTAGAGTGTCAGCAGGGCCGCGTTGACGCCGGCCAGTGCTTCCATTTCCACGCCCGTACGCGCCTCGCTGGCGCACTCGCACCAGACGCGGATGGCATGCCGTTCGGGTACCGGCGCGCAATAGACATGCACCAACTCCAGCGGCAACGGATGGCACAGCGGCATCAGTGCCGAGGCCATTTTGGCGCCCTGCAGCCCGGCGATTTCCGCCATCACCAGCGCGTCACCCTTGGGCAGGCGGCGCTCGACAATCAACGGATACGCAACCGGCCCGGCCAGCAGTTCGCCCACGGCCACCGCGCGGCGGCGGGTAACGCGTTTGTTACGGACATCGGCCATATGGAAGGCCGCGTTCATCTCACCACTCATTACTTTTTCATCCCCCAATTGAAGCCAGATGCGGCGTGAGCCCGGTCAAACCCTGGTGCAATCCGTGACCGGCTGCCTTGAGGCCGAGCTGGGTGGTGATGCGCGCCAACAGCGCGTCATGGTCATCATCGGACTGCAGCAGCGGCCGCAGGGCCACGCCGAAGTCACCAAACAGACATAGCCGCAGATCGCCTTTTGCGGTAACCCGCAGGCGATTGCAGCCTTTGCAGAAATCCTTTGAATACGGGGCAATAATGCCGAAGCTGCCCCGGTAGTCCGGGTGCGTGAACTCGCGCGCCGGGCCCGCGTCGGCCGCGCGTGGGCGCTGGTGCCAACCCGCCGCCTGCAGCTGCGCGATCACCACGTCGGCATCCAGATGGTGGCGCTCGAAATACTCGCGGTTGTCGCCGGTACGCATCAGCTCGATGAAGCGCACGCTCAGCGGCCGCTCGCGCAGGAACTCCATCCAGTCCGGCAGCTCATCATCGTTGCGGTCACGCAGCAACACCGCATTGAGCTTGACCGACTGCAGCCCCAGCTGCTGCGCCAGGGCGATGCCTTCCAGCACCTCCGGCAAGCGGTCGTGGCCGGTAATGGCGTGGAAACGCTCGCGGCGCAGGCTGTCCATGCTGACGTTCAGTGCGGTCAACCCGGCCCGGTGCCAGCCCGGCAGACGGCGCGGCAGCAGGCAACCGTTGGTGGTGATGGCTACCTTGCGGATGCCGGGCACGCGCGCCACGGTTTCGATGATCTGGTCCAGGTCCTTGCGCAGGCTGGGCTCGCCGCCGGTCAGCCGGATCTTGTGCATGCCCAAGGTGGCAAAGGCGCGCACCAGGCGCTCGATTTCGGCCACGGACATGAACTGCGGGCGTCCATCGGCTTGATAACCATTGGGCAGGCAGTAGCTGCAACTGAAGTTGCAGGCCTCGGTAAGCGACAACCGCAGGTAAGGAAAGCTGCGGCCGAAGCCATCGGTGAGTTGGCTCATGGCTGTTCCACCTTGTGACTCCACGTTTACACGATCCCCCACCACCCGACATTTCTCTCGCCACATTGATTGAGCGCCAGCCTACGGGGGACAACGAAACGACGACATGACTTAAATCAATGCCTGCCCTGCCAGCATCCCCCCCGTTGTGGCAGCATGCCCGCTCCGGTGCCTACTCCATGTGACAGTCACAATGATGCTGAATGATTTTGACGGACTTCTGCACGCGGCAGGACAACAAGCCGAGCCGCAGCGCCTGCTGTTTGTATTCGCCCGCGCCGACCTTCCCGAATCCCCCACCGCCGACCAGCACGACCGCCACGCCAGCGGCCAGGGCGGCACATTGAGCCCGGTGCTGTGCGTGGACAAGGCCCCTCACGAGGTGGAGTCCTTCGCCGGCCTGGCTGCCGAATCCGCCAACACGGGCATGGCGTGGGATGTGCTGTTTGTCGCCGCGATGGATGGCCGTGCCGGCTTTGCCCCGTCCAGCGATGAAGCCGCCCAGCCACTGCAATTGATGGTCAATGCGATCAACGACGGCCAGATCAGCCGCTTTGCCGCCTTCGACCGTGACGGCAACCCCGTCCAGTTTTACTGAGCCACCAGCTGCAGAGTCAGGAAGAACACCACCAATACGGTGTTCAGCCCCCAAGCCACGGTGAGGCCGCGTGCGGCCACGCCCAGGTTTGGGGTGCGTGCGGTGGGTGCTGCGCGCCACACCGCCGGGATGATCCAGCCGGTGTAAAGCAACAGCGCGGCAAACATTGCCAGCATCAGCGGGGTCTTGCCCTGCGACAACGCCCACAACGCAATGGCCCACAGAATGTTGCTGGGAATCACGCCCTGCAACCAGAACACGCGCCAGAGCCTGGAAGGCGGTTGCTTGCTGCCCGAGGCGGGAAGAGTAGATGCGACAGTCATGAATCCTCCTGATTGGTGGAGACAACAACGTGTCAGACGAGCTTGCTCTTGAATGCGCGCAGGGTCAAATCAGCTTCACTGGCGGGCTTCCCTGCCTCGCGTGTTACTTCAACGCCTCAGCGCCTTTACTGTGGTAACGACGCACCAGCTCTTCCAGATAAAGATCCACCGCTTCGTGCTGGTTGTTGATGCACCAGCGCAATGCGTCGATCAATGCGGTGTCACGCATTTCATCGGGCGGGCTGAAATCATTGGCCCGTTTGGCGCGGTAGCGGCGCGCCCGCTCGGCCTGCGTCAAGGGCTCGCTGTAGATTTTGGGGCGACCGCGTTTGCGTGGTGCTTCGACTGCGGATTCTGCTGCTGGCGCGGCGGCGCCCTTTTTGTCACGCGTCACGTATTTATATTCCCCATCATTACGGATGCGCGCACATTAAAGTGACGCATCACAAATAGCCAGTAATTCTGTAATGCGTACACGCTCAATGGGTTTGTCCGGCGCTGACATGGCTCAATGGAAGTCACGCGACGCCACCTGCAGTTCGCCCAGCATTTCACTCAGGTCGTAAAGGTCACCGGCAATCAGGTGCTCTACGCCATCCACGCGCTCCCATCGCCCACGTACCGCCATCAGGCGCGATTCCAACAACGCACGGCGGCGGCGCAATGCCAGATGCGGCCAGACGATCACGTTGATCATGCCGTGCTCGTCTTCCAGCGTGACGAAGATGGTGCCCTTGGCCGTGCCGGGCCGTTGCCGCTGCGTCACCAACCCGGCCACATGCGCGCCGCTGCCGTGCGGGCGCGCACGCAATGTCTGCAGATCCATGATGCGACGCTGCACCATCTGCCCGCGCAGCAGCGCCATCGGGTGCTGACGCAGCGTCAGGCCGGTGCTGTTGTAGTCGGAGAGGATTTCTTCGCCCGCTGCTGGCGCAATCAATTCCGCCTCGCGCTCATCCGGGCTGCCCGGCAACAACGGCCGCCGCTTTTCGACACCGGCCACTGCCCAGCGGGCGGCATTGCGGTGGCCGACCAACGATTCCAACGCACCGGCTTCGGCCAAGGCTTCACGTGCTTTTGCATCCAGCCCGGCGCGCAGGCACAGATCGGCCACGCTACTGAAACGGCGTTGGCTGCGGGCATCCATCAACGCCTTTGCTGCGGCTTGGGAAAGGCCGGCCACCTGACGCAGGCCCAGGCGAATCGTGGGCTGCTCGCCGGGGTCCGCTTCGCTGTGCCAGTTGCCCCCGCCCTCCAACAGGTTGTCCCAATCGCTGTGCATCACATCCACCGGCAGCACCTCCACCGGCGCGCGCTCGGCACAACCGCGACGGGCGTCCTGAACGATCTGGCTGGCCGAATAGAAGCCCATCGGCTGTGCGTTAAGCAGACCACAGGCAAACGCTGCAGGCTCATGCCGCTTCAACCAGCAACTGGCATAAACCAATTTGGCGAACGAGGCGGCATGGCTCTGCGGAAAACCATACGAACCGAAGCCCTTTATCTGCTCGAAAATCTGGTCGATGAACTCGGAGGAATAGTCTTTGTCCTCCATCATTTCGCGTATACGCGTGCGGTGCACTTCCATGTCACCGCCGCGCCGCCATGCGGCCATCGAGCGGCGCAGGTGATCGGCTTCATCAGCGTTGTAGCCGGCGTGCATCACCAACTCCATCACCTGCTCCTGGAACAAGGGGATGCCCAGCGTTTTGCCAAGAATTTCTTTCACCCCGTCAGAGGGATAGGTCACCGGCTCCAATCCCTGCCGGCGACGCAGATACGGGTGCACCATGTCACCCTGAATCGGCCCGGGCCGCACGATCGCCACCTCGATCACCAGGTCGTAGAACGTCTCCGGCCGCAGCCGGGGCAACATCGCCATCTGCGCGCGCGATTCAATCTGGAATACACCAATGGTGTCGGCGCGTTGGATCATGGCGTAGGTCGGCCGGTCTTCTGAAGGAATGCTGGCCAAATCGAAATCACGTCCGCGATGCTGCCGCACCAGATCCATCGTCTTACGCAGGCAGGTGAGCATGCCCAGTGCCAGGCAATCGACCTTGAGCAAACCCATGCTTTCCAGATCGTCCTTGTCCCATTGGATGATGGTGCGGTCAGCCATGGCGGCGTTTTCCACCGGCACCACCGTGGACAGCGGCGCATCGGCGATGACGAAACCGCCCACGTGCTGTGACAGATGTCGAGGGTGGTCCACCAACATCGCCGTTACCGCAAGCACCCGCGCAATCAAAGGGTTGTGCAGATCAAAACCCGCTTCGGCAATGCGCTGCTCCATCGGCGTTTCGCCATTACCCCAGCTGTAGCAATTGGCCAGCAGGCTGATCTGGTCCGGCGGCAGACCAAACGCTTTAGCCACATCCCGCACCGCGCTTTTGCCACGATAACGGATGACCGTTGCTGCCAATGCGGCGCGCGCCCGGCCGTACTTGTTGTAGACGTACTGCAGCACCTCCTCGCGACGTTCGTGCTCGAAATCCACATCGATATCCGGCGGCTCATTACGCGCCTTGGAGAGGAAGCGTGCGATCAACAGCTTGTTTTCGCCCGGATCGACCGAGGTGATACCCAATGCATAGCAGACCGCCGAATTGGCAGAAGAGCCCCGCCCCTGGCACAGGATGTTGCGCGAGCGTGCAAAGCGCACGATGTCATGCACGGTGAGGAAGAAGGCCTCGTATTCCAACTCGGCAATCAGAGCCAGTTCTTCCTCGATATCCGCACGCACCTTGGCCGGCATTGGATCATCGTCATTCCAACGTTCGGCGATGCCCGCCTCCGTCAACTCACGCAGGTAGCTGCTCAGGGTATGCCCGGCGGGTACCAGCTCGGCCGGATACTTATAAGCAAGATCGCGCTTGAGCTCGAAACTGCAACGCGCAGCGAGCTGCACGGTAATCTGCAGCAGATCTGCCGGATAAATGTTGCCGAGCGTGCGCCGCGCACGCAGGTGATGCTCTCCGTTACGGAACAGATGTGCGCCGGCCTCCGCCAGCGGCAAGGTGCGACGGATGGCGGTAATGGTGTCCTGCAGAACGCGCTCGCGACGCGTGGCCATGTGCACGTTGCCACTGGCCAGCGCCGGCAATTGCAGCTGCCGCGACACTGCCAGCAACTGCGCCAAGCGTGCAGCGTCGTCACATTCGCGGTGCAGGGAGACAGCAAGAAACGCACGCCCGGCAAAGATACGCTTCATCCACGCGCCCTCTTCCGCATCCGGTACCGCTGCCGGCAACCACAGCGCGAACACGCCGAGCGCCTGCGCCTTCAACATGTCTTCCACATCCACGCGGCTCAAGCGGTACTCGCCTTTGGTTGCCGCCCGCCGTGCTTTGGTGATGAGCCCGCACAACTGCGTGTAACCCACGGCATTTTCCACCAACAACACCAACTTCAATCCGTCACTGAGTTTGAATTCGCTACCGACAATCAACTTGATTCCGGTTGCATGTGCTGCTTCCCAGCCGCGCACGATGCCTGCCAACGAGCATTCATCGGTGATCGCCAATGCGTCATAGCCGCAATGGCGCGCACGCTCGAACAAGGCCTCCGCACTGGATGCACCACGCAGGAACGAAAAATCCGACAGGCAATGCAGTTCCGCATACGCAGGGCTACCGTCGCGGTCGTGATGGGCGATATCGTCGTTTGCCGCCGCGCGCAGGCGCTCACTCACACTCCAGCTGCGGGGCGGTCGCGCACCCGGGGTGTCGGGCTGCACACCGGGTGGGAGATCGTCGTGGCTCATGCGAACCAGCCTTGCAGCATCCAACCGTGCTGCTCACCCGGCGCCGTAAAAACCCAAGCACGCTGGCCGTGCGCGGTTTCCACCACGTAGTAATCGCGACGTGCATCATCGCCATCCCACCAGCCGCTTTCCAAACGCTCCGGCCCGGACAGAATGCGCAAGCGCGTATCGCGCAGCGGCACCGGCTGTGGCAACAGCCAGGTGGGACGTGGCGGACGCTCCGGCGCCATCGTGTCGGGAAGCGCATCGCCCACTACTTTCTGCCATGCGTGTTCGGGGCGCGGGTCATCGCCCGCGGCCAGCCGATAAACGGCGTCGTCGCCCAAGCGTGCACGCAGTCGCTCACGCAGGTGCGGCCAATCCATCGCCTGCTGTGGCCGCGCATCAAACAGATCACGCGCAGCCGGAATGAACGGCGGCAACTGCCGCGCCAACAAGCGCATGGCCACCACTGGGCGCGGTATCTCCACCCGCTCCAAGCGGTTGCGCGACAACTCAAACAGCATCGTCGGCGAGCGCTCCGCTGCAAGCAGGCCCACTTCAACATCTGTGTGGCCTTCTTCGTGTTCCAACCGCAATGCAAAGCGCTGCACGCCACCATCGCGGATGGACAGATAAGTACACAGGTCGCCGATCAGCCGCCGCAACGGAAACAACAACGCGGTGTGCGTTTCCACCTCATAACCCAGCTCCAAGCGCGAATCGAAATGATCCGGCGGTGCATAGCAGGTCAATGGGTCGTCAGTCTCACCATAGAGCTTGCGTAGATGCTCCAGCACCTGCCCCCCGAAGCGACGGCGCACGCCTTCGCTGGGTAATGCGCGCAGTGCGGCCAACGTGCGTACGCCCATGCGATGCAGGCGCTCGCCGGCATCGTCAGGCAAGGCCGCGCGGCGTACCGGCACTTTGTCCAGCATGGCCCGCATCTGCGCCAGCTGCGTCACTTCCATGCCGTCACGCAGTCCCACCAGCACCCGGGCCGCACGTGGCGTGGGTGCCAATGCGATGCGGTGGCGGAAACCCAGCGTCTCCAATTCGCTGCGCAGGCGTCGTTCAAAACGCGGCCATGGCCCGAACAACTGAAAGCTGGCCTGCACCTCCAGCACAATCGCATGCGACCACTGTTGGCTGACCAGCGAGCTGTGCCGGTACGCCCACGCCGCCAGAAACCGATGCCAATGCGCCTCGGCCTTGGCGTCGTAATCCAGCGTGCGCACCTGCGACAACAACGCATGCGCGGCAGACAAGCGCATACCCGGGGCCAAGCCGTGTTGAGCGGCACTGTCGTTGACCGCATGCAGACGACGCAACTGCGCCGGCCCTTCCACCAGAGCCAGCGGCTCATCCGGATCAGGCAAGCGACGGAGGACAGCGTCCAGCGCCAGCTGCGGCAGCAATATGCAGGCCCAGAGCATGGCGACTCACTGCACCAGCCGCAGCGGCTGCGTCGGCACCTGTCCGCCACGGCATTTGCGCACCTGCCAGGCGTCGTGCGCGGGTAGGTATTCCAGGCGCAATGCCGCTGGCGAGGCATTCACCGCATGACGACGGTCGCGCAGTGCAAAGCCACAGCAATCACCGCTATCAGCGGCCACCTGCAGGCGGCGCAGTGCGCGCGCATCCGCGGTCTTCGGCCACCCCAATACCGCCGCACACGCGCCACTACGCAGGCACTGTTCAAACGCCCACAGCGCATCGCGCGGCTCGGCCTCTACCACTTCCATGCCGGCCAATTCCATACCACCGGATTGCCACGCGGGCGCATACGGAATGTACGGCGGCGCGACCAATACCACGCGTTTTCCGGCTGCCGTCATCCGCGCCAATGTCGGCAGCAACAATGCAACCTCACCCACACCATCGGCAGGCAGCAGCAATTCCGTCAGCGCCTTGCGCGGCCAGCCGCCGGTAGGCAGTACCGCATCCAAGGCCGCATGCCCGGTGGGCTCACCTTCATGGTTGAGCGCACTGCCACGGCTGGCACGCCACACCGTGCGCGCCGCCATCAGTTCATCCAGGGCCAACACTTCGCCCATGCTCAGCCCTGCCTGATCAAACCGCAGTAAAGGCCTTCAATCGCGAAGTCGGCATCCGCCGCCACCACAATCGGTGAATGCGCCTGGTTGCGCGGCAACAAACGGATGCCGCCCGGGCTGCGCTCCAACCGCTTGATGGTGATTTCGTCCTCCACGCGTGCCACCACAATCTGACCGTTGCGCGCCTCGCTGCTGCGACGCACGCCCACCAGATCGCCATCCAAGATGCCGTCGTCCACCATCGAGTCGCCCTGCACCTGCAGCAGGTAATCCGGGCGTAACGCGAACAGCTCGCGGCTCAGCCGCAGCTGCCGGTCCAGCCCGACGTCCGCACCCATGGGCAGGCCCGCCGCCACCCGGCCCAGCACCGGCAACGTCAGCAGGGCATCAGGCGCATTACCAGGGATGCGGATACCTCGCTTCTGCCCACGCAGCAGCTCAATCAGCCCGGCATCAGCCAACACCTGCACATGCTTCTGCGCGGCATTGCGCGAGGCAAAGCCGCAGTGGGCGGCAATTTCAGCCAGGCTGGGCGGCGCACCCTGCCCCACCCGCTCACGCAGGAAGGCAAGAACCGCAGCACGTTGTGAGGACAATTCGGACATGGTGTACATATGTACACCAATGGACGTGAACTGCCAATGGTTGAGTTAGTGGGGCTGGTGGACTCGCTCCTCGTCAGGGCATCAGGCATGTACACCCAGCTCGACAGAACCGAGAGTGCATGTCTCGGGCCATTCGCCTATCGGATGCCATAGATACTCATACACAACTGAGAGGATCTACCTCCATACGCAAAGTGAACAGCGGGAATGAGCGGCGAATTTCATGATCCACGCAATAATGCACCGCATGTTCAATTCCGGCCGGAATCCCCATGGCAGGGCTGCCTAATCAAGGCATAGCAGACGTCCACCAGCAGCATCGCTGCTAGCGCCGACAGCGGAACCTGCTGCAGAAGTCATTAAACTGCCTGTTTGGAAACCACGCACCGTGCCTTGACCCAATCAGCTGCTGCGATACACCTCATGCGTCTCAGCTTTGCTCGCCCGTGGATGCATAGACACCGACCGCACCATGATCCTCACGGCCGTCGCCACCGTCCTGTATCGGTGCATTCGCACCGATGCAAATCACTGCCATATAGTCATGGCAACCGGGCAACTACACACCCACCTAGCAGATCCGAATGCAACCGATACGGCAGGCGCCCGTCTTCCATGCCGGCCATCTCAACCCTCCTCCTTTCCATGCCGCCTTCCGTCCTTGACGCGCCGACCATTTATCGCGCGAATACCGATAATCAGCGGCGGAATCTACCAGCCCCCCCCTGCGCGATAACTGTCAGATTCACCGGGGAAACAAGGTCAAAATGGCTTGCATGAAGTCTGCAGCGAACCAAGCGACCCGCTACCCCAAAAGACCCCCGGCATTCGCTACCCACGGCACTATATGCAGCATCGTCATCAGCACCCTGTTGAGCGGCGGGCCATGGTTCTGCAGCCCGCCGCATTGACGCAAGTGCAACGACTCAACAATCGAGCAGGGTCGTAATAGCGGCCCTAAAGATGTAAAAAGAGCGGCCGCTATCACAGTTTCCAGTGGCACCTAGTCTATCCACTGGTCTTTCGGTCCATCGCAAGTGTGCCCATGTCCGTAAACGAACCCTTCGAGCCGAGCCCCTCCAACGCCGCCGGCAAGCTGTATGCCGACGACCGCTACATGGTGCGCAACCGCCGCCAGATCCGGCATCTGCTGCAGTCGATGATCGACCAGCGTTCCATGATCAACGCGCACCCAGACGGACGCGACCAGTCCTTTCCCAGTGCCGTGCTGGAGGTGGACGACCACCACCTGCTGCTGGATGCCAGCCCCGTTCCTGCCATCAACCGCGCCACCGAAAGCGCCGCTGCGCTGCTGTGCTTCGGCCTGGTGGACAAGGTCACCGTCCGTTTTGAGTTGCAGCAACCCCGGCGTGTCGAGCGCGATGGCCGCATTGCCTTTGAGTTGGCGCTGCCGGAAGAGGTCTACCACCTGCAACGGCGCGAGTTCTATCGCCTGGAAACCCCGGTCGGCGACTCGCCCTACTGCCTGCTGCCCGACCCCGAAGGCGGCCAACCCAGCCGTTGGCGCGTGTTGGATATCAGCGCCGGCGGGCTTGCATTGATGCTGCCGTCACCACAGGCGCTGCTCACGCTGCAAGGGCGTCACCGTGGTTGCGTGCTGGAAATTCCAGATGCACCGCCCATCACCACGACCCTGGTGGCGTGCAACCTCCGCCAGCAGAAACAGGCCAACGGCGTGGAAATGACCCGTGCCGGCCTGCGTTTTGACGACCTGCCGCGCGGCGCCGATACGCTGATTCAACGCTACATCTTCCGCATTGACCGCCTGCGCAAGGCCCGTGCAAACGGCGAGTGAGGCCGGCGCCATAAACACCGGCCAAGGTAGCGCTGGCAGCACACCTTGCCCGTCATGGCGGGATTGCGCACCGGCCGTCAGAGCCGGCCAGCACCTGCCCTAAAGTCCCTGCCCGTGCCGCCGATACCGGTGCAACAGCCACCGGCTACGCCAGGATCAGGAACTGCAATGAACGACACACGCATCACTTCCGCCGAAGGCACCGGCGGCGAGTACCTCAGCTTCACCCTCGGCAATGAGCACTACGGCGTGGATATCCTGAAAGTGCAGGAAATCCGTGGCTATGACGCCGTCACCCGCGTGCCTGACGCGCCGGATTACATCAAGGGCGTGATCAACCTGCGCGGCACCATCGTGCCGGTGATCGACCTGCGCTTGAAACTGCGCCTGGACGAGGCGCGCTATGACGCCTTCACGGTGATGATCGTGCTGAATGTCGAAGACCGCGTTGTCGGCATCGTCGTGGACAGCGTCTCGGATGTGATCCCACTGAACGCCGACCAGATCCGGCCGACACCGGAATTCGGTGCAGCGGTCGATACACGCTTCATCTCCGGCATCGGCACCCAGGACGACCGCATGCTGATCCTGCTGGACATCGAAACCCTGCTCGATACCGCCGACCTGGGCCAACCCAGCGTTGCCGAAGAAGTGGCGGCTTAAGAGAAAATGCTATGCAAGTCACAAATTCCCACTTGTGACTTCAATCGCTGGCACTTCCTGCCGATAGCCAATGCATGCCCGCCCTTTGGTGGGCCCTCATGTCCTATCGGAGATTGCAGATGTACAAGCACGTGATTCCGCTGTTCTCGGCTGTTGTCCTGGCCACCTTCACTGTCAATGCCGCCGCCGATACCGCGGAGATGATCCCGCCGGAGAACGCAGCCCGTTTCGCCGGCAAGGACGGCATGGTCTGCGGCAAGGTTGAAAAGGCGCGCTACGCGGAAGGCTCCGAAGGCCAGCCGACCTTCCTGCACATGGGCGGCACGTTCCCGCGTCATACCTTCTCCGCTCGCATCTCCGGCGCCAACCGCAGCAAGTTCGGCTTCCCGCTGGAAACGCTGGAAGGCAAGTCGGTCTGCGTGATCGGCAAGATCCAGCGCGATTCCTCGCGCGCCGAGATCGAAGTCAGCTCGCCAGCCGGCCTGAAACTGGCAAACATCAAGTAATCAAACCCACCGCCTGCCGGCCCCGCCGGCGAGCCGTGCAGCGCTGTGCCCGCCAATCAGGATGGCCGCCACCGGAGTTTTCGCAAGATGCAGTGGATCAATTCGCTAAAACTGAAGCCCAAGCTGATGCTTACCTTCGGTGTCGTGTTGTTCGTGATGTTGTTGCAGGGCGTGGTTGCCTACCGCGGCCTGCACTCCCTCAACAATGTAACCACCAGCCTGACCAGTGCCCGCATGCCCAGCTTGCGCACCACCGGTGAACTCAGTGGCATGGTCAGCGAGTACCGCAATACCTCCTACCAGAGCCTGGTGCGCGCCAGCGACGACGTCAAAGCCGATGCCAAGAAGCGGGCGGGCGAGCTGCGTGAGAACATTGCGGCCACCATCGCCAGCTACCCGAAGCTGATCGACAACCCGGAACAGAAGAAGCTCTTCGACACCTTTGTGCGCGACTGGGAGGCAACCACCGCTTCCTACGATGCCGTGACGGAAATGCTGGAGCTGGACCTGCCCGACGACGCAATCGACACCTTCGTTGGTGAAACCCGCAACCTGCACCGCAAGGCATATGCAGCGCTGCAGGCGCTGGCCGCCAACGACAACCTCCGCGCACAGGCGGCTGCAAAGCAAGCCTCTGATACCTACTCCGCATCCGCGATCCTGAGCGTGCTTGCCGTGCTGGTCGGGGCTGGCGCTGGCGTGCTGCTGGTGTGGCTGTTCGCACGTTCGCTGGTCAACTCCATGCGCGGCGCAGTGAACGTGGCCAACGAAGTGGCCAGCGGCAAACTGGATGGGCAGATTGATACCAATCGTGCCGATGAAGTGGGTGACCTGCTACGCGCCATGCAACGCATGCAGCGCGATCTGCGCGAGCGCATCGAGACCGAGCAGATTGTCGCCAACGAGAACCTGCGCATCCGCACTGCGCTGGATTATTCGTCCACCGGCGTTTACCTCACCAACTCGGCATTGGAGATCGTTTACGCCAACCGTGCGCTGCAGGACACGCTCGCCCAGTATCACGATGAAATCAGCGCCGGGCTGGATCACTACGACGCCAGCAAGCCGTTGGTCGGGCAGCAGGTCACCGCACTGGAATACCGTGGCGAAGTGGATGCCAAGGTGATGGAGGTTCTGGAAAAGACCGGCGTCCTCAAGCGCGAAATGCGCTTTGGCAATGCCGAGTTCGCGCAGACCATCTCGGTCATTCGCGACGACCAAGGCGTCGCCGTGGGCCACGTGGTCGAATGGCGTGACCGCACCACCGAGGCATCGGTGGAAAAGGAAGTGGCACAGGTGATCGAAGCCGCTGCAGCGGGCGATCTCAGTGGCCGCGTCGGCACCGAGGACAAGGACGGCTTCTTCCTGCAGCTGGCCGGTCAGATCAACACCCTGCTCGATGCCAACGCCAGCAGTTTGGAACAGATTTCCGCATTGCTTTCGGCATTGTCGCGCGGCGATCTCACCGTCCGCATGCACGGCGATTACCAAGGCGTGTTCGCCACCATGCGCGACGATGCCAATGCGACGGCTGACCAGTTGACCGATATCGTGAGCCGCATCAAGCACTCCTCCACTGCCATCAATTCCGCTGCAACGGAGATTGCCAGCGGCAACAACGACCTCTCGCGTCGTACCGAGCAGCAGGCAGCCAATCTGGAAGAGACCGCTGCCTCGATGGAGGAGCTGACCTCCACCGTGCGCCAGAACGCCGAGTCCGCTCGCCAGGCCAACCAATTGGCGATCGGCGCTGCTTCGGTGGCTTCGCAGGGTGGCGATGTGGTGCAGCAAGTGGTCACCACCATGACGGGCATCGAGCAGTCGTCCAAGAAAATTGCCGAGATCATTTCGGTTATCGACGGCATCGCGTTCCAGACCAACATCCTGGCGCTCAATGCCGCGGTGGAAGCGGCGCGTGCCGGCGAACAAGGCCGGGGCTTTGCAGTGGTTGCCTCGGAAGTGCGCACGTTGGCACAGCGTTCGGCGGGTGCCGCCAAGGAGATCAAGGGCCTGATCGACGACTCGGTCAGCAAGGTCGCCGACGGCTCGGCATTGGTGAAGAAAGCCGGCAACACCATGGGCGAGATCGTCGCCTCGGTGCAGCGCGTCACCGACATCATGGCCGAGATTTCCGCAGCCTCGCAGGAGCAGTCGGCCGGCATCGAGCAGGTCAACCAGACCGTCGTGCAGATGGATGAAACCACCCAGCAGAACGCCGCGCTGGTGGAAGAAGCCACCGCCGCTGCGCGCGCCATGGAAGAACAGGCCGGCCAGCTGGCACACGCCGTGTCAGTGTTTCAGCTGGACGACGCCGCGCCGGACGTTGCGGTTGCACCAGCTGCCCTCGCACCGCGCGCATCCGCGCCGCTGCGCGCACAGGTTGCCGCCCCGGCACCACGCCGACGCAGCACGGGCCGGGTCGCGGTGGCTGAACTGGCAGACTCGGATTGGCAGGAGTTCTGATCCACTCCGGAACTGCGGCAACGCAGTAATGCTGCCTGCTTGAGAAAAGCGCCGTGATTCCAAGGGGAATTGCGGCGTTTTTTTTACCTGATCGAAGGCCCCTCTCCCCAACCCCTCTCCCGCAAGGGAGAGGGGCTTAGTACCTTGCGAGATGAAACAGTGTTTGCAGCTGCAGTTCAGAAGCCTTTCTCCGTTGCGCCGTCGCATGGGCGTCCGAGAGGGAGCGAACCGATGGTTCGCAGGCTGCCTCTCTCACTCCGCAAGGGAGAGGGGCAGAACCTGCAATCGCGCCCCCCGGAAAACAAGCGTCGTCCTGAGCCCCTAGCAACGCCCCCTGCGCCACTTGAGCCCCTCGCCCCTTGCAGGAGAGGGGTTGAGAGGTGGGCTGAGAAGTGGGCCCTCTCACCTCCCCTGCAAATCCAGTCGGTGAGGAACGGTGCTTCATGCGGGCTCAACTTGGCCCGATCACGGCCGCTATAGACGTAACCCCCTCGTTCAGCGCCAGCGCGGCGCCAAAGCTCGCCTCCCCCGATGAACATCTATCGCATTTGGTCGAACTACATTTCCAATATCTCCGTACGTCGCAAGTTGAATCTGCTGACGGTGCTGATCGTGCTCGGCGTGATCCTGCTGTCTGTAATTGCTGCACGTATGCAGTACGTGGATCTGCATGAAACACGCAAGCAAGCGCTGCGCACGCAGGTAGAGCTTACCTACGGCGTATTGGGCCACTACGCACAGCGTGCTGAAGCGGGCGAGATGAGCCTGCACGATGCGCAGGTCCAGGCATTGGCGGCGGTGAAAACCATGCGCTCGGACGGTGACATCAACTACTTCACCATCAACAACATCGACTACGCACTGCTGATGCATCCGTTTCGCGATGATCTGGTGGGCAGAGACCTGAAGGACTACAAGGCCGAAGACGGCGTGCGCGTTTACTACGAACAGGTACAGGTCGCACGTAACGGTGGTGGCTATGTTGCCTACAGCTGGGAAAAGCCTGGCAGTGAAGCGCCGGTCGCAAAGCTCGCCTATGCCGGCCTGTTCAAACCCTGGAACTGGGTAGTCTCCAGCGGCGTCTACATGGACGACGTGCAGGCTCAGGCGCTGAAATTCACGGCGATCATGGCCGTCTCCGGCGGCATACTCGTACTGCTGGTGGTCGCATTGAGCTGGATCATCGGCAACCGTATCGTGCTGCCGTTGCGTAATGCCACCGCCGTGGCAAACGCCATCGCGCAGGGCCGCATGAACAACAGCATCGATGCCCCCAGCGCTGACGAAACCGGGCAGTTGCTGCTCAGCATGCAACGCATGCAGGAGCAGCTGCGGGCGGTTATCGGCGCGCAGAGCGAAATGGCCCGCCAGCATGATGCCGGCATCATCAGCTACCGCATCGACCCGGCCGCTTTCCCCGGCGACTACGGAGTGATGGTTGCCGAGACCAACATTCTGGTCGCCAACCATATCGACGTGAAGATGCAGGTCATCGCCATTGCGCAGCGCTATGCGGTGGGCGACCTGACGCCGGACATGCCGCTGTTGCCCGGTGAGAAGCGTGTCATCACCGAAACCATGGCTGCCATCAAGCAGAACCTGGCCGCAATCAACGGTGAAATCACCCGCTTGGGCGTGGCCGCGGCCGCAGGCGATTTCAGCCAGCGCGGCGATGAGAGCCGCTTCGAGCATGACTTCCTGGCCATGGTGCGGGCACTGAACTCGATGATGCGCACCAGCGACGACAACCTCGGGCAGATCTCCAGCCTGTTGCGTGCGTTAGCCAACGGTGACCTCACCGTCACCATGCGCGGTGACTTCCAGGGTGTGTTCGCCCGGATGCGCGATGACGCCAACCGCACCATCAAGCAGCTGTCGGGAATTGTTTCGCACATCCAACAGTCGGCAGACAGCATCACGCTCTCGGCGGGCGAAATCGCCACCGGCAACACCGATCTGTCTCGCCGCACCGAAATGCAGGCCGCCAATCTGGAAGAGACCGCCGCGTCGATGGAGGAACTCACCTCCACGGTGCGCCAGAACGCAGATTCGGCGCGACAGGCCAATCAACTGGCCATTGGCGCAGCGGGCGTGGCTTCGCGCGGCGGCACAGTCGTGGAAGAAGTCGTCACCACCATGAGCCAGATCGAGCATGCCTCACGACGCATTGCCGACATCATCTCAGTAATTGACGGCATTGCATTCCAAACAAACATTCTGGCGTTGAATGCTGCTGTTGAAGCTGCACGTGCCGGGGAGCAGGGTCGTGGCTTTGCCGTGGTGGCCTCCGAAGTGCGTACGTTGGCCCAGCGTTCGGCCGGCGCGGCCAAGGAGATCAAGGGGCTGATCGAAGACTCGGTCAGTAAGGTGGCCGAAGGCTCGCAGCTGGTGCAGCAGGCCGGCACCACCATGGGTGAGATTGTGGCCTCGGTGCAGCAGGTTACCGACATCATGGCCGAGATCTCCGCCGCCTCGCAGGAACAGAGCGCCGGCATCGAGCAGGTCAACCAGACCGTCATGCAGATGGACGAAACCACACAGCAAAACGCGGCCCTGGTGGAAGAAGCCACTGCTGCTGCCCGCTCGCTGGAGGAGCAGGCCAACCAGCTCGAGCAGGCCGTCGCCGTGTTCCGCCTGGAGCAGACAACCGGCACTGCTCCGCTGGCATTGGCCAGTTGAGCGGAGCCCATACCATGTCCAACCTCAGCTCCGGCGAGCGCGACTTTGAGTTCAATGACCGCGACTTCCGCCGCGTGTGCGAGCTGATCCATGCGCGTGCTGGCATCGCCCTGGTGCCGGCCAAGCGCGACATGGTGTACGGCCGCCTTTCACGCCGACTGCGTACGCTTGGACTGCGCTCGTTCAAGGACTATCTAGATCAGCTGGAGCAGCACGGGGGCGAGGAATGGCAGGCATTCACCAATGCATTGACCACCAATCTCACCTCGTTCTTCCGTGAGCCCCACCACTTCGACAAGCTGCATGAGGAGCTGCTGCGACGCGCGCCCAAAGCCCCGTTGAAATTGTGGTCGTGTGCCGCTTCCACCGGCGAGGAGCCCTACTCGCTCGCCATCACCGCCTGCGAAACCTTCGGCACGATGACGCCGCCGGTCCGCATCCTCGCCACTGACGTGGATACGCAGGTGTTGGCCACCGCCAGTCAGGGCGTTTATGCGATGGAGCGCATCAACGGGCTGGACGATGAACTGAAGCGTCGCTACTTCCAACGCGGCAGCGGCCCCAACGAGGGCAAGTGCCGGGTCGTGCCAGCGCTGCGCTCGTTGATCGAGTTCCGCCCACTCAACCTGCTGGCCAACCGCTACGACGTGGGTGGTCCGTTCGATGCGCTGTTCTGCCGCAACGTGATGATCTACTTCGACAAGCCCACCCAGCGCGCCATCCTGTCGCGCCTGGTGGAGCACATGGGTGACGAGGGCCTGCTGTATACCGGTCACTCGGAGAACTATCTGCACGCCGCCGACCTCATCCAGCCGTGCGGCCGCACGCTGTACCGGCGCACCGCACGGAGCGGCGCATGAAACCCACGCAGAAGTATCCCGATGACGTGATGCGTTATCACGATAGTCGCTTCCAGACGATCGCCGCCAAGCTGCTGCCAACGCAGTACCTGGTGGTCGACGATGACACCGCGTTGACCACCACGCTGGGCTCATGTGTGGCCGCGTGCATCCGCGACCCTATTCTCGGCATTGGCGGCATGAATCACTTTCTGCTGCCCGAAGGCAACGTCGGTGACGGCGCACCCGCGCGTTACGGCAGCTATGCCATGGAACTGCTCATCAACGATCTGCTCAAGCGTGGCGCCCACCGCAAGCGCCTAGAAGCCAAGGTATTTGGCGGCGCCAATGTACTCAAGGGCTTCACCAGCAATCCCGTGGGCACACGCAATGCAGAGTTCGTGCGCCACTATCTGCAGGCCGAGCACATTCCGGTAATGGCTGAGGATCTGTGCGGCATCCATCCGCGCAAGGTGTGGTTCTTCCCCATCACCGGCCGTGTGGTGGTGCAGCGCCTGCCGCATGCACACGATGCTGAAGTGGCAGCCGCCGAATCGGCCGTGCGCGCAAAACTGTCACGCACGCCGGTCAGTGGCGGTGTGGAGTTGTTTGAATGACGCTGCAACCGCCCTGTCGAGTGTTGGTGATCGACGATTCGGCGTTGGTTCGCCAAGTGCTTTCAGAACTGCTTGCGGCCGACCCCGGCATTGAAGTGGTCGGCACCGCAGCCGACCCCTTGCTTGCGCGCGAAAAAATAAAACGACTCAAGCCAGACGTTCTCACGCTGGACGTTGAAATGCCGCGCATGGATGGGTTGGCCTTTCTTGAAAACCTGATGCGTCTGCATCCGCTGCCCGTGGTGATGGTGTCCTCGCTTACCGAGCGCGGTGCAGACACTACGTTGCAGGCGTTGGCGCTGGGCGCGGTGGATTTTGTCGCCAAGCCCAAGCTGGATGTTGCGCGCGGCTTGGAGGCCTACGCCGAAGAAATCCGTGCCAAGGTCAAGATGGCGGCACGCTCGCGTGTTTCGGCATCGGCTTCGCTGCAACGCCGTCCCGCGATGCCGATCGCCCGGAGCGCCGCCATCGGCTTCCGCACCACCGACCGCCTGATTGCCATCGGCGCATCTGCCGGCGGCACCGAGGCTATCCGCGTCGTATTGGAATCCATGCCCGCCGATGCCCCCGCCGTGGTGCTGACCCAGCACCTTCCCGCTAGCTTCAGCACCGCGTTTGCCGAACGCTTGGACAAGCATTCGGCCATGTCGGTGCGCGAAGCCACCGACGGCGAGGCGATCCTGCCCGGCCACGCCTATCTACCGGCAGGCGGCCGCCACCTGCGCATCATCCGCGACGGTGCCCGCTGGCGTTGCCGTGTGGACGACACCGCACCGGTAAACCTGCACAAACCTGCGGTCGATGTGCTGTTCCGCTCTGTCGCGCAGAGTGCTGGTGCCAATGCCATTGGCGTGATCCTCACCGGCATGGGTGAAGACGGCGCGCGCGGCCTATTGGAAATGAAGCAGGCCGGCGCCACCACGTTGGCGCAGGACGAAGCCAGCAGCGTCGTGTGGGGTATGCCTGGCAGCGCAGTACGACTAGGCGCTGTAGATGATGTTCTTCCACTTGAAAAAATCACCGAGAGGTTGCTTGTCCTAGCGCACAGTTGAGATCTAAGGCAACTCCGGGACGCTAGTATTCAAACATAGACACCGACTATTCCAAGCATGATTGTATCGACTGGCATCCGCGGCGGGTAAAAGCACATTCTGGAATATCTGTTAAAGCCCGTCCTCAGGAGCCGTGAGCGTTGAACCGCGACTCCGTAAGCAGGCGAAATGGAAGGGGCAAACTGGTTCAACGATACCTTCTTACACCGAGCTGAGAATTTAGCATCTCGCTCCCACGCGTGTAAGTAGCCAATCCGCGACAAAAAAACCCCCAGATTCTCTGGGGGTTTTTCGTTCAACACTTACCGCCGATCAGACTCAGGCGTTGACCGTATCGGCCACGTCCTTGTAGTCGGCAATCTGGTCGAAGTTCATGTAGCGGTAGATCTCGCTGCCGCTGGCATCCAGCACACCGATATCGGCCATGTACTCTTCCTTGGTCGGGATGCGGCCCAGACGCGAACAGATGGCGGCCAGCTCGGCCGAACCCAGGTACACGTTGGTGTTGCGACCCAAGCGGTTCGGGAAGTTGCGGGTCGAGGTCGACATCGCGGTGGAGCCTTCGCGGATCTGCGCCTGGTTGCCCATGCACAGCGAGCAGCCCGGCATTTCCATGCGTGCGCCGGCGCTGCCGAAGGTGCCGTAGACGCCTTCCTTGGTCAGCTCGGAGGCATCCATCTTGGTCGGCGGGGCCACCCACAGGCGCGTCGGGATGTCGCGCTTGCCTTCCAGCAGCTTTGCAGCGGCGCGGAAGTGACCGATGTTGGTCATGCACGAACCGATGAACACCTCGTCGATCTTGGCACCGGCAACTTCAGACAGCGTCTTCACGTCGTCCGGGTCGTTCGGGCAGGCCACGATCGGCTCGTGGATGTCGGCCAGGTCGATCTCGATGACGGCGGCGTACTCGGCGTCGGCATCGGCTTCCAGCAGCTGCGGGTCAGCCAGCCACGCTTCCATCTTCTCGATGCGGCGTGCCAGCGAACGGGCGTCGGCATACCCTTCAGCAATCATCCACTTCAGCAGGGTGATGTTGCTGGTGAGGTACTCGATGATCGGCTCTTTGTTCAGGTGCACCGAGCAACCGGCAGCCGAACGCTCGGCCGAGGCATCGGACAGCTCGAACGCCTGCTCGACCTTCAGGTCCGGCAGACCTTCGATTTCAAGAATGCGGCCGGAGAAGATGTTCTTCTTGCCAGCCTTGGCTACGGTCAGATCGCCCGACTTGATCGCGTACAGCGGAATGGCGTTGACCAGGTCACGCAGGGTCACGCCCGGCTGCATCTTGCCCTTGAAGCGCACCAGCACCGACTCCGGCATATCCAGCGGCATCACACCGGTGGCAGCGGCGAAGGCGACCAGGCCCGAACCGGCCGGGAACGAAATGCCCACCGGGAAGCGGGTGTGCGAGTCACCACCGGTACCGACGGTGTCCGGCAGCAGCATGCGGTTGAGCCAGCTGTGGATCACGCCGTCGCCCGGACGCAGCGAGACGCCGCCACGAGTAGAGATGAACTCCGGCAGGGTGTGGTGGGTTTTCACGTCCACCGGCTTCGGGTAGGCGGCGGTGTGGCAGAACGACTGCATCACCAGGTCGGCCGAGAAGCCCAGGCAAGCCAGATCCTTCAGCTCGTCACGGGTCATCGGGCCGGTGGTGTCCTGCGAGCCCACGGAGGTCATCTTCGGTTCGCAATAGGTGCCCGGGCGCATGCCCTGGCCTTCCGGCAGACCGCAGGCGCGGCCGACCATCTTCTGTGCCAGCGAGTAACCCTTGCCGGTGTCAGCCGGCTGCACCGGCAGGCGGAACAGATCGGTCACCGGCAGGCCCAGCGCTTCGCGCGCCTTGGCGGTGAGGCCGCGGCCGATGATCAGTGGAATGCGGCCACCGGCGCGCACTTCGTCAAACAGCACTTCGCTCTTGACCTGGAACTCGGCAATCACTTCGCCGTTCTTCAGCGCCTTGCCATCGTACGGACGCAGCTCGACGACATCGCCGTGCTCCATCTTGGACACGTCCAGCTCGATCGGCAGTGCGCCGGCGTCTTCCATGGTGTTGTAGAAGATCGGGGCGATCTTGGAACCCAGGCACACGCCGCCGAAGCGCTTGTTCGGGATGAAGGGGATGTCTTCACCGGTGAACCACAGCACCGAGTTGGTGGCGGACTTGCGGCTGGAGCCGGTGCCGACCACGTCGCCCACGTAGGCAACCAGGTGGCCCTTGTCCTTCAGCGACAGGATTTCCTGGATCGGGCCGCGCTTGCCGTCTTCTTCCGGCACGAACGGCGCGTCGGGACGCTTGTTCTTCAGCATCGCCAGCGCGTGCATCGGGATGTCCGGGCGCGTGGTGGCATCCGGTGCCGGCGACAGGTCGTCGGTGTTGGTTTCGCCCGGCACCTTGAACACGGTGATGGTCAGCGACTGCGGCACTTCCGGCTTGCTGGTGAACCACTCGGCATCGGCCCAGCTCTGCAGCACGCCCTGTGCATTGGCGTTGCCGGCCTTGGCCTTTTCCTGCACGTCGTGGAACGCATCAAACACCAGCAGGGTGTGCTTCAGGCCTTCAGCGGCGATGGCGCCGACTTCGGCGTCGTCCAGCAGCTGGATCAGCGGCGCGACGTTGTAACCGCCCAGCATGGTGCCCAGCAGTTCGGTGGCGCGCGCACGGGTGATCAGCGCGTTCTTCTCGCTGCCGAAGGCGATGGCGGCCAGGTACGAAGCCTTGACCTTGGCGGCGTCATCCACGCCGGCCGGCACGCGGTTGGTGATCAGGTCGAGCAGGAACTCGGCTTCGCCTGCGGGCGGGTTCTTCAGCAGCTCGATGACGTCGGCCGTCTGCTGTGCAGTCAGCGGCAACGGCGGGATGCCAAGCGCGGCGCGCTCGGCTACGTGGTGGCGGTAGGCTTCCAACATGACAACTCCCGGGTGTAACGGTTAATAGTGGATGGGCTCAGGCTTGCGGCACGATCAGCTTCAGGCCCTTGAAGTAGTCGCGATAAAACGTGTCGTTCCAGGTGATCAGGCCATCGCACTGCAGCAGTGCGTGGGCACCCACCATGAAATCGTCGATGCGGCGGGTGTCGCCGCTGCGTTGGCGGTGGCGACGGTGCATCTCGCCGGCACGCAACGCGGATTTGGCTTCCAGCGGATTGAAATGGACGCCCATTTCTTCCAGCGCTTCCTGCACCTCGGCACCACCGCGCAGCGAGGCGCAGACCTCGGCCAGCGTGGTGCCGCAGACCACCACCCGGCCACCGACCAGCGCCTGCCGCAGGCAGGCTTCCACCGCGTCGGCGCGCGGGCCGTCGCTGAGCAGTTCAATCAGTACCGGGGAGTCGACCGCGATCATTCCTCGCCGGCCTCGTCGCGGACGGTACGCACGGCGTGCTCGGCCGAGTCAAAACCGTCCAGCGCGAACTTGCCGCGCGCGCGGGAAATGGCGTCGTCCACGCTCTTGCGCAGGATGATGCGGCTGCCGTCCAGCTCAACCTTGAGCTGGGTGCCCTTGGTCAGGCCCAGCGCATCACGCACGGCCTTGGGCAGAGTGATCTGCCCGCGTTCAGCTACGGTGGCTTCCATGGCGCCCTCCAGCGAAGTATGTACGAATTATACATACTTGCGCCGGCATACCCAAAACCTGTAGCGCGGCCCCACGGTCCGCTGAGGCTCCACCGGCTAAGCCTCTGCCGAGCATGGTCCGGCATGACGGCAGCCGTTTGCCCACATACCGTTACATGGGCGCAACAAGCCATTGCCTAAACTGGAGCCTGCAGCCGTGCCCCGGCCATGATTACCTCGTCCATACTCGGCGGGTATTCATTGAAGGGGCAAAGGCCCCGGAAAGCCCGCGCGGCGCCCTGCCGTGGCAAGCCATCTGTAAGTAAAGGAGCAAAGCCGACATGAGCGATTCGTTCTCCACCCGCAGCCAACTGGAAGTTGGCGGCCAGCAGTACACCTACTGCAGCCTCCCCAAGCTCGGTCAGAAATACGACATTTCCCACCTGCCCTATTCGATGAAGATCCTGCTGGAGAACCTGCTCCGGCATGAGGACGGCGGCCAGACCGTCGGCCCGGAGCACATCGAAGCGGTAGCCCGCTGGAACCCCACCGCCGAGCCCGATACCGAAATCGCCTTCATGCCCGCGCGCGTGGTGCTGCAGGATTTCACCGGCGTGCCGTGCGTGGTGGACCTTGCCGCCATGCGCGATGCGGTGACCAAGCTGGGCGGCAATGCCGAGCAGATCAACCCGTTGATTCCGTCGGAACTGGTCATCGACCACTCCGTGCAGGTGGACGTGTTCGGCCGCCCCGACGCGCTGGACATCAACGGCAAAATTGAGTTTGAACGCAACCTGGAGCGTTACAGCTTCCTGCGCTGGGGCCAGAAGGCGTTCGAGAACTTCAAGGTGGTGCCGCCCAACACCGGCATCGTCCACCAGGTGAACCTGGAAAACCTGGCCCGCGTGGTGATGGCACGCGATGTTGACGGCACGCAATGGGCGTTCCCGGACACCGTGTTCGGTACCGACTCGCATACCACCATGATCAACGGCATCGGCGTGCTGGGCTGGGGCGTGGGCGGCATCGAGGCTGAAGCGGCCATGCTCGGCCAGCCGTCCTCGATGCTCATCCCGCAGGTGGTGGGCTTCAAGCTCAGCGGCAAGCTGCCCGAGGGCGCCACCGCCACCGACCTGGTGCTGACCGTCACCCAGATGCTGCGCACGTTGGGCGTGGTGGGCAAATTCGTGGAGTTCTACGGCGACGGCCTGCAGCACCTGCCACTGGCCGACCGCGCCACCATCGCCAACATGGCACCGGAGTACGGTGCCACCTGCGGCATCTTCCCGATTGATGCCGAATCACTGAATTACCTGCGCCTGTCCGGGCGTGACGAGGCGCAGATCGCCCTGGTTGAAAGTTATGCCAAGGCCCAGGGCCTGTGGCACGAACCCGGCAGCGCACCGGCCCAGTACAGCGCCACGCTGGAGCTGGACATGGCCGACGTGAAGCCTTCGATGGCCGGCCCCAAGCGCCCACAGGACCGCGTGCTGCTGGAAGAGGTGCATGGCAATTTCAGCGAAGCACTGAAGGGGCTCACCACGCACCGCGAGCAGCGCAACGGTGACGTGTCCGACTTCATCAACGAGGGCGGCGGCGCGGCGGTGGGCAACGAGCAACTGGCCAAGGGCCACTCGGACATCGTCATCGACAACCAGACCCTGCGCCTGAAGGACGGCGCGGTGGTGATCGCCGCCATCACCTCGTGCACCAACACCTCCAACCCGGCGGTGATGCTGGGCGCCGGCCTGCTTGCACGCAATGCCGCGCGCTTGGGCCTGAAGGCCAAGCCGTGGGTCAAGACCTCGCTTGGGCCGGGCTCGCGCGTAGTCACCGACTACCTGGAAAAAGCCGGGGTGCTGACCGACCTGGAGAAGCTGGGCTTCTTCGTGGTGGGCTACGGCTGCACCACCTGTATCGGCAACTCCGGCCCGCTTCCAACGGAAGTCAGCGCCGGCATTGCCGCCGGTGATCTGGTGGTGGCCTCGGTGTTGTCGGGCAACCGCAACTTTGAAGGCCGCGTGCACCCGGAAGTGAAAGCCAACTACCTGGCCTCGCCGCCGCTGGTGGTGGCTTATGCCATCGCCGGCACCGTGCGCATCGACCTGACCCGCGAGCCGCTCGGCCAGGACAGCAACGGCAAGGATGTGTACCTGCGCGACATCTGGCCAAGCAACAAGGAAATCGGCGACATGATCGCCGCCACCGTCGGCCCGGAAATGTTCAAGCAGAACTACGCCGACGTATTCAAGGGCGACACCCGCTGGGCGCAGATCCAATCGCCGGAAGGCCAGGCCTACGAGTGGAATTCGGATTCGACGTACATCAAGAACCCGCCCTACTTCGATGGCATGACCATGCAGGTGGGCAACATCAACGACGTCCATGGCGCGCGCGTGCTGGGCCTGTTTGGTGACTCCATCACCACCGACCACATCTCCCCGGCCGGCAATATCAAGAAGGACTCGCCTGCGGGCCGTTTCCTGCAGGCCCGCGGCGTGCAGCCGGCGGACTTCAACAGCTACGGCAGCCGCCGCGGCAATGACGATGTGATGGTGCGCGGCACCTTTGCCAATATCCGCATCAAGAACCTGATGTTTGGCGGCGAAGAAGGCGGCAACACGCTGTACTACGCCAAGGGCAGCACCGTCGGCGAGAAGCTGGCCATCTACGACGCGGCCATGAAGTACAAGGCCGATGGCGTGCCGTTGGTGGTATTGGCAGGCAAGGAATACGGCACCGGCTCCTCGCGTGACTGGGCAGCCAAGGGCACCAACCTGCTGGGCGTGAAGGCGGTCATCGCCGAGAGCTTCGAGCGTATCCACCGCTCCAACCTGGTCGGCATGGGCGTGCTGCCACTGCAGTTCAACGAAGGCGAAAACGCGCTGACGCTGGGGCTGGACGGTTCGGAAACCTTCGACGTCACCGGGCTGGACGATGGCCAGGCCAAGATGGCCACGATCACCGCCACCCGCACCGACGGCACGCAGAAGCGCTTCCAGGCCAAGGTACTGCTGCTGACGCCCAAGGAAGTGGTGTACTTCCGCAACGGCGGTCTGTTGCAGTACGTGCTTCGTCAGCTGGCGGCCAAGAAAGCCGCCTGATCCAAGCAAGAACGCCCCTCACGGGGCGTTCTTTCGTTGGGGCGTTCTTTCGTTGCGGGCCACTCAGTGCGGCAGCGTTCTCAACCGCGCGCCAGCCAACGTTTGGCCATGCGCTGCAGGGATTCGTCCTGCTGCTGGGCGATGTCGGTCACCTCGCGCCAGTCCCGTAGCCCGGGTAAGCGAAGCGCACCCGGGGCCGCACGATGCTCGCCATTGCATCCAACCCCCACAGCGGGGACACACGTTTCCTTGGTGTCGAGAGGAGTAGCAACCGCGCGAAACAAACAAGCCGAGCGCTGGCTCGATTTCTTTGCCCTGCGGTCCCGGGTGCGCTGCGCTTACCCGGGCTACGTCAGCTGGCGGCCAAAAAAGCCACCTGATCCAAGCAGGAACGCCCCTCACGGGGCGTTCTTTTGTTGCGTGCCACTCAGCGCGGCGGCGTTCTCAACCGCGCGTCAACCAACGTTTGGCCATGCGCTGCAGGGATTCGTCCTGCTGCAGGGCGATGTCGGCCACCTCGCGCCAGGCCAGATCCAGCGACTCCTCGCTCACCGCAAACCGCTCGTCGCTACCGGCCATCACCACGTAACGCACGTCGTAATGCCAATGCCCTGGCACCGCACCCCGCTCGGGTATCCAATGCCGGTCCAGATCAAAGATTTCCTGCGACGCCAGGCGCAGCGCCGGCAGTCCCGATTCTTCCTGTGCCTCACGCAACGCCACGGCGGACAGGTCATGGTCGCCATCGGCATGCCCCCCCAACTGCAACCAACGCCCCAGCTTACGGTGGTGGGTAAGCAACGCCCGCTGGCCATCGGCACTGACCAACCACGCGCTGCCGGTGAAGTGACCGTCCAACCGTTCGCGGGTGAACGGATCAATCCCCGGCGCCTCCAGCAACGCCACAAACTCCTGCGCCACGTCGCCCTGCCCGGGGAAAGCCCGTGCATACTCCAGCAGCGCCCGGCGCAGCCCCTGATCCTGTTCAAGCATGACTGTCAGCACATCCCTTCCCTTCGAAGCGGCAGCCATTATCGCTGTCGATGCTGCACATGCGCTTGTCGAGTTTCACCACCTTTGGCAAGGTAGGGCGGTTGCCGACCGTTCAGTTTGTGACACCATCCATCCGCCCCGACGTTTCTGTGCGACCGGGTGCAATACATAAGTTCGGGAATTAGCGGAATGCTCAAAAAACTGTTGAGGGTCAAACCAATCGAACCTGCCGCGCATGTGGATGCCGGCGAACCGATTGAAGGCAGCCTGCAAGGCGAAGCCACGCTCAAGCGCACCCTCACAGCCAAGCATCTCATTCTGCTGGGCATGGGCGCGGTGATTGGTGCTGGCATCTTTGTCGTCACCGGCCAGGCAGCGGCAAACCACGCCGGCCCGGCGATCATGCTTTCCTTCGTGCTGGCCGGCTTGGCCTGCGCGTTCGCCGGCCTGTGCTATGCCGAGTTCGCGGCAATGATGCCGGTCTCCGGCAGTGCCTATTCGTACTCCTACGCCACGCTGGGCGAAGGCATGGCGTGGTTCATCGGCTGGTGCCTGGTGCTGGAATACCTGTTCGCCTCGGCCTCGGTGGCCGTGGGTTGGTCGGCGTATCTGATCAGCTTCCTCACCACCACGTTGCACCTACCTTTCCCGGACGCGCTGAGCGCGGCGCCCATCGCCTGGGAAAACGGCCAATTCGTGGCTTCGGGCAAATTGTTCAACCTGCCGGCAGTGCTGATTGTGGCCGCCATCTCCGGCCTGCTGTACGTGGGCGTCACCCAGTCCACCTTCGTCAACGCCGTGATCGTCGCGATCAAGGTAGCGGTGATCTGCCTGTTCGTGGGCTTCGGCGCCATGTATGTGGACCCGGCCAACTGGACCCCGTTCATTCCCGCCAACACCGGCACCTTCGGCGAATTCGGCTGGAGCGGCGTGCTGCGTGCGGCCTCCATTGTGTTCTTCGCCTACATCGGCTTTGATGCGGTCTCCACCGCCGCCGGTGAAACCAAGGACCCGCAGCGCAACATGCCGATCGGCCTGCTCGGCTCGCTGGCGGTGTGCACGCTGATCTACATCATTGTCTGTGCGGTGCTCACCGGCCTGCTGCCGTACAACCTGCTGGGCACCGACAAGCCCGTTGCCACCGCACTGGAGCCGTATGTACAGCTGTCGTGGCTGAAGACCTGGGTGGAGATCGGCGCCATCGCCGGCCTGTCCTCGGTGGTGCTGGTGATGATGATGGGCCAGACCCGCGTCGCCTACACCATTTCCCGCGATGGCCTGTTGCCGCCCATCTTCGGCAAGGTCCACCCCAAGTTCCGCACACCGTACCTGAGCACCATCTTCGTCGGCGTGATCGCCGCCCTGCTGGCAGGGTTGGTACCGCTGGCGGTGTTGGGCGAACTGGTTGCCATGGGCACCCTGTTGGCCTTTGCGACGGTCTGCATCGGCATCCTGGTGCTGCGCCGGACCAAGCCGGACATGCCGCGCCCGTTCCGCGTGCCGGCCGTGTGGGTGATCGCACCGCTGGGCGCATTGATCTGCTTGGGCCTGTTTGCCATGGCCTTTGCCGCGCACTGGCTGGTATTCGTGCTGTGGACGCTGCTCGGCCTGTGCATCTACTTCGGTTACGGCATCCGCCACAGCAAGCTCAACAAGCGCAGCTGATCCGACACCCTCGCCGGCGCCTTGCGCGCCGGTTTTTCTGCGCCTCCACCACGTAACGACGAGCGAAGACCCGACACATGTTCAAGCAACTCTGGGCCACCAAACACCCGCACGCCGCACATGAGGAGGCCAACGGCCTGAGCCTGCGCCGCACCCTCGGCCCGTGGGGCCTGACCGCACTGGGCATCGGCGCGGTGATCGGCGGCGGCATCTTCGTCATCACCGGCCAGGCCGCTGCCAACCATGCTGGCCCGGCCATCATGCTGTCGTTCGTGCTGGCGGCCATCTGCTGCGCGTTCTGCGCCATGGCCTATGCCGAGTTCGCCTCGATGGTGCCGGTAGCAGGCAGCGCTTATACGTACACCTACGCCACCTTCGGCGAACTGTCGGCCTGGTTCATCGGCTGGATGCTGGTGCTGGAATACGGCGTGTCCGCATCGGCGGTGGCGGTGAGCTGGACCGGCTATTTCCTCAGCCTGCTCAGTCATTTCGACATCCACCTGCCCGCCGCATTGGTGAGCGCCCCGCTGGATGCGCAACTGCGCCCCACCGGCGCCATCGCCAACCTGCCCGCCGCTGCGCTGGTGCTGCTGCTGACCTGGCTGTGCTACGTGGGCATCAGCAAATCCTCGGCCATGAACATGGCCATGGTCATCCTCAAAACCGGCCTGATCGTGCTGGTGATCGTGGCCGGCTGGAAGTATGTGGACACCAGCAACTGGACGCCCTTCATCCCCGCCAACGAAGGCCCGGGCAAGTACGGTTTCGACGGCGTGCTGCGCGGTGCGGCGATGGTGTTCTTCGCCTATATCGGCTTTGAAGCGGTGTCCGTCGCGGCGCAGGAATCGCACCGGCCGCAGCGCGATCTGCCGATCGGCATGCTGCTTTCGCTGATCATCTGCACCGTGCTGTACATCGCCATGGCCGCCGTGATGACCGGACTGGTGCCGTACCAACTGCTGGGCACTGCCGAGCCGGTGGTGACTGCCGTGGCCGCGCATCCACAGCTGGATTGGCTGCGCATCATCGTCGAAGTGGGCGCGTTGATCGGCCTGGCCTCGGTGGTGCTGGTGATGGTGATCGGCCAGCCGCGCATCTTCATGATCATGGGCCGCGACGGCCTATTGCCGCCGGTGTTCACCCGCATCCATCCCAAGTACCGCACGCCGCACATCAATACGGTGATTACCGGCATTGGCATCGCCCTGCTGGCGGCGCTGTTCCCCCTGGATATCCTGGGTGAGCTGACCTCGATGGGCACGCTGATCGCTTTTGCCGCTGTCTGCGCTGGCGTGTTGGTGTTGCGCCGCACCCAGCCGGACCTGCCACGCCCGTTCCGCATCCCGATGGCATGGTTGATCTGCAGCCTGGGCGTGCTGAGCTGCATCGCGCTGCTGACCGCCATGACCCTGCACAACTGGATGCTGATGGGCCTGTGGACGGCTACCGGCTTCATCATCTATTTCACCTACAGCATCCGTCACAGCAAGCTCAACGCGGCCAATAAAGCCAAGAAAGGCTGATTCACGCCAAACGGATGGATGACTAAAGCCCGGGCGCCCAGCGCCCGGCTTTTTTAGGGCGTGAGGGTCGTCCTTCCTTGGCCATCATCACGGCAGGCACCTGCCCTGGTTCTTAGTAGAATGCAGGCATGAACGTGCCTTCCGTCCCCTACGACAGCGAGCGACTGAGCCAGTTGGCACAGTTGCTGATCGACAACATCCGCGAACTGGCCCAGTCGGGCTGGACGCCGGCCACCAGCAGCAACTTCTCGCATCGGCTGGATGACCAGCATGCCGCCATCACCGTGTCCGGCAAGGACAAGGGGCGGTTGATCGAGAGCGACATCATGGTGGTGGACCTGGCCGGCAAGGCGGTTGGCCGCCCGCTGCGCCCATCCGCAGAAACCCTGCTGCACACGCAGCTGTACGCCCGTTTTCCGGACGTAGGCTGCGTGCTGCACACCCACTCGCCGATACAAACCATCGCCTCGCGTCTGTACGGCCATCAAGGCCACATCCGCTTGGAAGGCTACGAGCTGCTGAAGGCGCTGCACGGCAACAGCACCCACGAAACCGCTGTCGATCTGAAGGTGTTCCCCAACACCCAGGACATGGATGTGCTGGCCGCACAGGTGGAAGCCGAGCTCGACAAGGGCCCGATGTGGGGTTACCTGATTGACGGCCACGGCCTGTATGCGTGGGGCCGCGACATGGCCGAGGCGCGCCGCCACTTGGAAGCGTTTGAATTCCTGCTCCACTGCGAGCTGGAACTGCTCAAACTGCGCGCCATTTCCTGATTCCGAATGGGCGCGGGCCTTGCTTGGTCCGCGCCTGCTACGCTCCCTATCCCCCACCCCATGGAGTTCTTCGCCATGAGCCGACTGCGCATCTTCAACGACACCGCCCCGGACGCCCCGCTGCTCGACAGCCGCGACGGCGATGTCATCGCTGCCGAACTGAAAAACATCGGCGTCACCTTCGAACGCTGGCAGGCCAAACACCCGGTCACGCCGGGCGCCAGTCAGGACGAAGTGTTTGCCGCCTATCGCGAAGACATCGACCGTCTGGTCGCCGCCCACGGCTTCAAGAGTGTGGACGTGGCCTCCATCGCCCCGGACAACCCCAACCGCGCCGAGATCCGCAAGAAGTTTCTCGACGAGCACTACCACAAGGAAGACGAAGTCCGTTTCTTCGTCGCAGGCTCGGGCCTGTTCACCCTGCACGTGGACGACAAGGTCTACGAAGTGGAATGCGTGAAGGACGACCTGATCTCGGTGCCCGATGGCGTCACCCATTGGTTCGACATGGGCGAAGCGCCCAACTTTGCCGCCATCCGCTTCTTCACCGAGCCGGACGGCTGGGTCGGCCATTTCACCGGCACCGACATCGCATTGCGTTTTCCGCGCTATGAGCCGAGTGCGGTTTGATGCGCACGGCGCCATGAAACGCTCGATCGTCCTTATCGCTTTTTTCGTGGCGTGTTCTGCTGCCAGCGCGGCGGCACCTGTCGAGGCGTCGGCACGACGCTTCCCTCACCTCCCCGAAGACGCCCAGCAGGTTGCCGAACGCCTGGAAGATTGCCTTCATTTTTCCGGGGAATTTGGAGGCGATGGCTCCGCTCGCGACAAGGAAGTTAACCTCGCAATGACCGAGCTTGACTGCAACCACGTAAGCGGCGACGTCATAGCTATCCAGAAGAAATATGCGGCGAACAAGGCGGTGATGAAGGTGTTTAACTCTCTTCCAGAGTTTTAAGGCAGCTTAAACTTCAATTGAACGCTAGCCGGTTGGCGGCGCTATCGGTTTCCGGCGTTGGACTCTATGGAAAGGCATCAGCAACTAAAACGTCTTGAGAAGCACCTAGAGCAACTCATTGCCGTGCTATCACTAGACCACGCGTGTAACTGGAAACGCCATTTTGAGACTTGCCTTGCTGCTACCAGAGCGGCGCTGAGTCACGGATTCACCCAGCAACAGCTCAGCCAACTGTCTGCTTCAGTCATGCAGGTTTTTGGTGGTGCAGGCAGCTTCAGTGACTACGCCCCCGTTACAAAGAATGGCCTTGGCAGCGGCTTTGAACTGATACCCGGCATGGAAGACGTTGATACGCTCGCAAGCAAGGTCTATCAATCTGCACTCGCAGTGCGCGTGGTCAGCTAAGGCCTCCCCGTTCAAGTGCGACGCCCACCCGCTAGTCGCCTTTGACGCCGTTTGGTGTCGCACCAAGCTCAAGTGTTTGCCATCATTCCTTACACTTCACCAGCACCACCTTGATATCCGCCCGGCGCAGGAAACCACACATGACCATCAAAGCCATCCTCACCGACATCGAGGGCACCACCTCCAGCATCTCCTTCGTCAAGGAAGTGCTGTTCCCGTATGCGCGTCGCGCACTGCCGGATTTCGTCCGCGACCATGGCAATGAGCCGCAGGTACGCCAATGGCTGGACGCGGTTGCCACGGAGATTGCCGCCAGTGCATGCCAGGACGAGATCATCGTCGAAACACTGCAGGGCTGGATCGACCAGGACCGCAAGCACACCGCACTCAAGGCGCTGCAGGGCATGATCTGGGACGTGGGCTATCGCAACGGCGACTACACCGCGCACATGTACCCGGAAGTTGCCGCCGTACTGCGCGGCTGGCACGCTGCTGGCCTGCCGCTGTACGTGTACTCGTCCGGCTCGGTGCCCGCGCAGAAGCTGTTCTTCGGCTTCAGTGACGCCGGCGACCTCAATGGCCTGTTCTCCGGCAATTTCGACACCGAAGTCGGCGGCAAGCGTGAAGCCGCCAGCTACACGCACATCGCAAAGGCCATCGGCATTGCGCCGCAGGACATCCTCTTCCTGTCGGACATCGTTGAAGAGTTGGACGCCGCCCGTGATGCCGGCCTGCAGACCGTGTTGCTGGATCGCATCAGCGACTACCCGCAGCCGCGCACCGGTGAGGCCACCCACGGCCATACGCGCGTGGAGAATTTCGAGCAGATCACGCTCTGATCCATCGCAGCGATGGACCACACAACGGCCCCTTATGGGGCCGTTGTCGTTAGCGGAAACCCGTAACGCGCCGCTGACGGACCCTCACTCCTGTCGCACGAGCCCGGTGCTAGCGTTGCGACGCTACCGCTGATGCCGCCACGCCGGGTGCGTGCGTCCATTCGGCGGATGCCCTTCCCTGTCCCCTGGAACGCACGATGAGCATTCCCTCACAGATTGGCCACGCGCTGGCGGCCGAGTTTTCGATACCCGATGTAGAGACGCTGACCGTCGTCGCCTCGCGCCTGCTTACCGCCATCGTGCTCGGCGGGCTGCTTGGGTTGGAGCGCGAGAGCAAAGGCCGCGCTGCCGGCTTGAAGACCCACATCCTGGTTTCCGTGGGGTCGGCCCTGTTCGTGCTGGCCCCGCTGCAGATGGGCATCAGCGGTGCCGACGTCACCCGCGTGATGCAAGGCATTGTTTCGGGCATCGGCTTTCTGGGCGCCGGCGCCATCCTCAAACAGGACAAGAAGGAACGCGTGCAGGGCCTGACCACGGCCGCCGGTATCTGGATGACCGCTGCCATCGGCATGGCTGCTGGCATGGGCATGCAGATGGCGGCGCTGGCCACCACCGCCGCCGCGCTGGCCGTTGTCGGTGCGTTGCCACGGCTGATGCCCGACCGCAAAAACAACAGCGACGAAGAGACTATCGACAGCTGAGTTCGAATGCTGCTGTTGAACTCAGTGCGTCTGTGCCGTGCCCTGCTTCAGCACCAGCACGTCAATGCTGGACGGTACGCCCAGCCGCGCGGTGAAACCATCCCATTGACCGGCGCCGCTGCTGACGAACAACGTCATGTCCTTCACCGTGTACTCCCCGCGCACATAGCCATGATTGGCCGGCGCCACCACCCAACGGTCAAAACCCCACATGTGGCCGCCATGCGTGTGGCCGGAGATCTGCAGGTTGAACGCGCCCGTCGCTGCCGCATCGCGCGCCTGCTTGGGTTGGTGGGCCAGCAGAATATGCGCGTCGCTGCCCTTGCCTGCGGCGATCACCGCCGGCAGGTCCGGCGCCAGCCCGCCACGCATGAAGGAACTCGGCTTCAACGCGGCCAGGTCACCTACGCCGGACACCGCCAGCGTGCTGCCGTTGATCGACAAGCGCGCCGTCTGGTTCTCAAGCACGCCCAAACCCATGCCACGGAAGTGCGCCATCCACTGTTTGTAGCCGTGGTAGTACTCGTGATTGCCCGGCGCCACCCAAACACCATACGGCGCCTTCAACGCGACCAGCGGCGTGACGAAAGCAGCGGTATCGGCGACCTCGCCGTCCACCATGTCACCTGGCAATACGATGATGTCCGGCTTGGCCGCCATCACCGCCTCCACCATGCGTTGCGTACGCCAGGTGCGTTTGACCGGGCTGATGTGCATGTCGGCCAGCACCGCCACGCGCACACCGTCCAGTTCCGCCGGCAGATGCGGCACAACCAGTTCACGCTCGCGCACCTGCGGCGGCTTCAAGCCGTTCCAGATACCGAGCGTAGCCAACAACACAATCACCACCGATGCACGTTGGTTCAGCCGCTTGCCGTGCCACAACATGGACACCGCGGAGCTGCGCGAGGCAACACGCGTCAGCAACCAACCCACCGTGCGCAGAATCAGAAACGCCAGCAGGATGATGAACATCGCCAGCACCCAGCCAAACACCAGCTGGACCCACGCCTCTACCGCGTACTCAAACACATTCATCCGCCACAACGTGGCCAAACCCAGCCCCATCAACGCCAGCGCGAGCGTGATGCCGGTGTGCCAGCGGCGCTGCCGCCTGCTCAGGGAATGCACGGGCCACCACAGCCAAAGGCCGAGCAGCGGCAGAATCAGCGATACGAGCAGAGTCATCATGGATGGCAGCGACTGACGGGGGCGCTGGCAATGAGTGCCGGCAAGCCGCTGGAAAGTTCTCAGGGGGATGCCACGTACTTTGACATACGCATGTTGCCGGACAGGTAGCGCTGGCTGAATCAGTGCGTTCTTTTCAGGAGGTCTTGGCAGGTCCAGTGCGGGCTGGCTTGGGGCTGTAACTGAATGATCGGGAAGCGAAAGCCTTTCACCCGACTCTTTGCCCATCAAAGGGCAATAGCAACAGCCACTACACCTGCACAGGTACTGGCGCCGACACCCCGCCGCCGAGGGTGGTTCCAGCATCAGAACCAACACGGGCGCCTTTCGGCGCCCGTGCTTCATTGCGTCATGCCTGCAGCGTATTCCAGCGTGCAGTGAGTTCGTCCAAGCGCAGATCCGCCGCCGCGCCGGGCGACACCCGTGCCTCCAAACTGCCCTCCGGGGTACGCCCCTGCCCGGCGGTATCCGCTGCCTCGGCCGCTGCCTTGTAGGCATCGCGGAACGGGACGCCAGCCACCGCCGCTTCCACGGCAACATCGGTGGCATACATGCCCGAATCAATCGCCGCCCGGATGTTGTCGTCACGCCAATCCAGGTTGGACAGCAGCGCCGGCAGCAGTTCCAGCGCGGCAAGCCCGCGACCAAAACCGTGCACGATGGCGCCCTTGGAATTCTGCAGGTCGCGCTGATAACCCGACGGCAGCGACAGCAGCTGTTCGATCTCGGTGCGTGCCGCCGCGATGCTGGCGTGGGTGGCGCGCATCAGTTCGATCACGTCCGGGTTGCGCTTGTTCGGCATGATCGAGCTGCCGGTGGTGTACTGCGCCGGCAGTGCGACAAAGGCGAATTCGCCGGTGGTGAACAGCGACAGGTCCCACGCGATGCGACGCAGGTCCAACGTCGCTCCGCCCAGCGCTTCCAATGCGGCCAGTTCAAACTTGCCGCGCGAGAGCTGCGCGTAGATCGGGCTGACCTGCATGCGTGAAAACTGCAACGCAGCCGTGGTGTGCTCACGGTCCAGCGGCAGATTGACGCCGTAACCGGCAGCCGTGCCCAGCGGATTGGTGTCGATCAGCGCACGCGTATCGCGCGCGCGGATAGCGTTGTCGATGAAAGCTTCCGCCCAACCTGCCCACCACATCCCGGCCGAAGAAACGACTGCGCGCTGGATGTGGGTGTAACCCGGCAGCGGCTGTTTCCGTTCTGCGGCTGCGCGGTCCAGTGCGACTTTCGCCACTTCGCTGCTGATCTGCGCCACGCGCTCCAGCTTCTCCTTCAGCCACAAACGGGTGGCTACCAGAATCTGGTCATTGCGGCTGCGGCCAGTGTGGATTTTGCGGCCCGCATCGCCGAGGCGCTCGGTCAAGCGCGCCTCAATCGCCGAATGGCAATCTTCGTACTGCTCATCCAACACAAACGCGCCGCTGCGGAAATCGTCGGCCAATACCGCCAATTCGCGCTTCAACGCACTCAACTCGTCGGCGGACAGAATGCCGATATGTTGCAGGCCTTCAGCATGCGCGGTGCTGGCCTGGATGTCGTAGAGGAAAAACTCGCGGTCGAGGATGACGTCATCGCCGGCCAGAAAGGTCTGGATCTTCGCGTCAACCGCGACGCCGGGTTTCTGCCAGAGCAGGTTGGTCATGGGGCTATCTCGCTATCAATAAGTCATGCCGCAGGCGCCAAGCCTGCAGGCCAGTCAATGTGGAATGGCGGTCAATTCATCCAGACCGAGCGCCCGGTTGAGATTCTGCAGGGCCTGCGTGGCCGCGCCTTTGAGCAGGTTGTCCAAGGTCGCCACCAGCACCACGCGCTTGTCGCCCGGCGCCATGGTGAAGCCGCCTACCTGCACGCCATGCTTGCCAGCAATGCGGCTCACCCACGGTGCTTCGTCCACCACTTCAATCAGCGGCTCACCGGCGTAACGCTGTTGATACAGCGCCATTACCTGTTCACGCTTGATCGGCTGCTGCAGCCACAGATTCACCGTCATGGTGATGCCACGAAAATGCGGCGCGACATGCGGCATGAACTCCACCGGCACGCCGAGCTGGGTGGCCACTTCGCGCTCATGCACATGATTGGTGAGCGCGTAAGGCATCAGGTTGTCGCGCAGCAGCTCGGGGTTGTTCTTATCCGATGGTGTGGTGCCCGCACCGGACCAGCCCGACACGCCAAAGCAGGCCGGCGGCCCGGCAAGATGCTGCAACAACGGCGCAATGGCCAACTGCATGGCGGTGGCATAGCACCCCGGGTTGCTGATGCGTTTCTGCCCGGCGTAACGCTCGCGCGTCAGCTCCGGCAAGCCGTAGTACCAGCTGTTGTCGAAACGATAATCCGCCGACAGATCGACAATCACCGTGTCCGGCTTCACCGCATCCAGCGCAGCCACATAAGGCTCGGCCTTGCCGTTGGGCAGGGCCAGCACCACCGCATCCACACCCTTGGCGGCGACGGCATCGGCATCCAGGCTTTCGTAACGCAGCTCGCCCACGTAGGCGTCGTTATGGTCGGCAACACGTTGCCCGGCAAGCTCGCGCGAGGACACAAACGCCAGCTCGATGTGCGGATGCGCGGCCAGCAGGCGGATCAACTCGGTGCCGGTGTAACCACGGGCGCCGACAATGCCAACGGTGTAAGACGGAGAGACATTCATGCGTGTGCATCCAAGCGGTGCTGCAGGTGGCGCTTCACGCCCTGCCATTCCGCGTCAATGATGGAAAAGATGACAGTGTCGCGTGGCGTGCCATCGGCATGCCGTTTATGGTTGCGCAGCACGCCGTCCTGCTTGGCACCCAGCCGCGCAATGGCGGTGCGTGAGGCGAAGTTGAACCAGCTGGTCTCGAACACCACACTCAGGCAACCCAGCCGCTCGAACGCATGCGTGAGCAGCATCAACTTGGCTTCGGTGTTGATGCCGGTGCGTTGCGCCGATTCGCCGTACCAGGTGTAGCCGATACTGAGCCTGGGCACGTCGGCTTCCAACCCGTAATAGCGGGTGGTGCCGACCACTTCATCGGCGGCGTTGAGCACCACGAATGGCAACACGCGGCCTTCGGCCTGCGCCTGCAGCGCGGCCTGCACATACCCGGTCATGCTCTTTGCAGTGGGTACCTGCGTGTACCAGAGCTGCGACAACGCACCGTCACCCAGCGCACCGCGCAGGCCGTCGATATGCGACATCTGCAACGGCTCCAGTCGCGCATGCGTGCCGGCCAGCGTGGGTACTTTGTTCCAATCGGCGTGATTCATGGCACTCAGTCTTTCAGGCTCGGCGCGCGCACGGCGCAGTGTTCGACGTAGGTGCGGATGCGATCAAAGCCCTCACCACCAAACCAGAACACCTTCCAATGGCCGAGCTTGTAGCAGCCATCGGATTCGGCGTAATAGAAATGGTTGACCGGATTGCCGTTGCGCGAGCGCCAGAACAGCTGCGGGGTTTCTTCCAGCATCACATTCCACACCGCGCGGCCAAGGCCTTCGCCCTGTGCATCGTCGAGCACTGCGAATTTATCCAGATACACGCCTTCGGCTTCGTCTGTGAGAATCACCGCAGTGCGATAGTTCTCACTGACATAAGCACGCAGCAGCTTGGTCTTCTCAAAATAGTCCGGCACCAGGGTGCGGCCGAAACTCGACTCGATCAGCGTCTTCAGCCGCGCGGTATCCAGCTCGGCCCACGAGGTCGCCTTCAACACTTTTTCGCCGCGACGCACCAACGTGCCAGAACCCTTGTGCGTGAACAGTTCCTTGGCCAGATCGGCCGGACGCGTGATCGACACCGACGACTCTTCCGGCAGGCGATCCAGCAGATCCTTGATCTGCTCGATCTTCACCCGCATGCCGCCGTGAAGCCACGGCTGCGCCATCAACTGGTCGTACTCGGTGGACAGGTTGATGGAGGAAATAAGCGCACCCTCCTCGTCCAACAAACCGCCGGTGCCAGTGAGGAAAATGATCTTGTACGGCTGCAGTTCCTGCACCAGTTCATTGGCGGCAAAGTCGGCATTGACGTTGAGGATCTGGCCGCTCGGCGTTTCACCCAAGCTGGTGATCACCGGAATGGAACCGGCGCGCAGGCTGGCTTCAATCGGGGCGAGGTTGACCTTCTTCACCTCACCCACCAGCCCGTAGGTGTCCAGATCCATGTACTGCGCTTCAAACACACCGCCAGTGATGGAGGTCGCACGCGCACCGTTCTGCTGCAGCGCCTCCACCAGCTTGAGGTTGGATTGCTGGAACACCTTGCGCACGATGGCCAGCGCTTCGGGCGTGGTCACGCGCAGGCCGTTGATGGTCTGCTTCTCGATACCTGCGGCCGACAGTTCGGCGTCCAATTGCGGGCCGGCACCATGCAGCACGATCGGGGTCAGGCCCACTTCCTGCAGGAAAGACAACGACGACGTCAGCGCTTCAAGATCGTCGCGCAACACCGCGCCACCGACCTTGACCACGGCAAAGCGCTTGGCATCCAGCTGCGAAAAGCGCTTGAGGTACTGACTGATTTCCTTCGCACTGGCCATGCTCGAAAGCAGGCGGACAATGGTCTGGCGGGTCTGACGATGGGGTTGCATGGCTGGGGACATTGCTTGCGTCTACAGAGCGACCGCAACGGTCGCGGGGGAGAAGCCGGCGGCAGGCCGCCGGGCCACTGCGGCTCAGGCGCCGCGTTGCAGGATGTTGTGTACCGATTCGGCGTAACGCTGCAGCTGCTCCAGCGTGACGAACTCATCGGCGGTGTGCGCCTGGGCGATATCGCCCGGTCCGTACACCATGGTGGTGTAACCACCAGCCGAGAACAGCGAAGCCTCGGTCCAGAAATCGACGGCATTGCCAATGGGCAGGCCAAGTTCGTCGGCAACGTCACGTGCCGCCAGACGGCGCTCTTCCGCCCGCGCGATGTCGCCCGATGGCAGGCTCGGGCCGCGGAAGGTTTCTTCAAAATGCGCGGCCTGCGGCTCGGCAAAACCGGCAAACGTGCCCAACAGCGTGTCGATATCCATCGACGGCAACGGGCGGAAACCAAACCGAAGCTCGGCTTGCGGCGCGATCATGTTGGCTTTGATACCGCCTTCGACACGACCGATATTGAAGCGCAGCCCAGTCAGACCCCCAAAGCGCGCATGCGCCAGCGACTCAACGTGATCCAACGCCTTGCCGCCCCAACGCATCGCCTGATGCAGTGCGCTGGCCGAAGGGTCCTGCTTGCCCGACGCATGCCCTGCCCGTCCGCTGAACTTCATCAGCACCGAGCTGATACCACGGTGCGCCAGCACCGCCTCACTCATGGTCGGCTCGGCGACGACTACCGCTTCATAGGCAATGCCGCGCGCCAGGAACGCCGCGATGCAGCGCGGATCGTTGGCTTCCTCGTCACTTGAGAACAGGAACGCCGCATCACCCTCGGTGACATTGGCCGCTGCCACCAACGCCGCAGCCGCGCCCTTGATGTCGCACACGCCCAAGCCGACAACGCGGTCATCCAGCTGACGCATCACGTGCGGGTCGGCGCTCCAGTGCGGCGAATCCGGCACGGTGTCCAGATGCACGTTGAACAGGTATTTCGGGTTGCCGCGCACCGCGTAAAAACTGACCGCGCCGGCGCCGTGATCAATCACCTCGACATTGAAGCCCGGCAGGTTGTCGCGCAGGTAATCAAAGATGCCACCGGTGGTGATCGCACGCGGCGGGTTGCGGGTGTCAAAGGACACCAGTGCTTCGAGATGCTTGAGAGTGGATTGCAGCAGGTTGGTCATGGCTTCAGTCGGCAGCGGCAGGTAGCGGATCAGTGACGGGTGTTGGGTAACGGATCAACAAGCGGAGGCTTTCCTTCTCCCGCACGCGGGGGAAGGTGCCCAGAGGGTGGATGGGGGAGTCCTACTCCGCTGGGTTTGCTTTGAAAGCAAGATCACAGCAGGAGCAAAAGCCCCCTCACCCCAACCCCTCTCCCACACGCGGGAGAGGGGCTTTGAGCGCACAACACGGCGCTTGCTCCCTTCTCTCTCCCGCATGCGAGGGAAGAGCTCAAGCATCCGCGCTTAGCGGTTTACCTGCGCGTACAGCGTGGAGCTCATGCCGAACAGCTTGATGAAACCTTCCGCCTCTTCCACGCCCCAGTCAGCCGATTGCGCATAGGTGGCGCCCTTGGCGTTGAGGATGTACGGCGAACGCACGGCAACGGCATCGACGCGGCCACCGCGGGTTTCCAGCACCACTTCGCCGGTCACCTTCGACTGCGAGGCCTTCAGGAAGGCTTCGATGTCGGTCTTGAGCGGATCGTGATAGAAGCCTTCGTACACCAGCTCCACCCACTTGCGCGCCACTTCCGGCTTGAAGCGGTTCTGCTGCTTGGTCAGCACGGTGTCTTCCAGCGCGCGGTGCGCGGCCAGCAGCGAGACCAGGCCCGGGGCTTCAAACACGATGCGACCCTTCAGGCCGATCACGGTGTCGCCGGTGTACACGCCACGGCCTACGCCGTACTGCGCGAACAGCGTGTTGAGCTTGGCCAGAATCTGCTCACCCGGCAGTGCCTTGCCGTCCAGTTCAACGGCCACGCCTTCGACAAACTTCAGGGTGACGGTCAGCGGTTCCACCGGCCATGCGCTACGCGGTGCGCACCAGCCACGTGCGCCTTCGCCCGGCGCTTCCCACTTGTCGATCTCGCCACCGGACATGGTCAGGCCCAGCAGGTTTTCATTGATGGTGTAAGCCTGCTGCTTGGCACGCACACCAAAGCCACGGGCTTCCAGATACTTCTGTTCGTAAGCGCGGGTCTGGGTGTGTTCTTTCTGGATTTCGCGGATCGGCGCGACGATGACGTAATCGCCCTGCGCCTTCACGGCCAGGTCAAAACGCACCTGGTCATTGCCCATGCCGGTGCAGCCGTGCGCGATGATGTTGGTGCCCAGCTCGGCAGCGCGCTTGAGTGCAGCGTCCACGATCAGGTAACGGTCGGACACCAGCAGCGGGTACTGGCCCTGATAACCCTCGCCTGCCCACACGAACGGCTTGACGAAGCCTTCCCAGATGGCCGGGCCGCCATCGACGGTGACATGGCTGGTGACGCCCAGTTCGGCAGCACGCTTTTCGATGAAATCACGCTCTTCGGCATCCACGCCGCCGGTATCGGCGAACACGGTGTGCACGTTGTAGCCGCGCTCCTGCAGGTACGGCACGCAGAAGCTGGTGTCGAGGCCGCCGGAGAAGGCGAGGACGATGTCTTTGCTCATGGGGAAGGAATCTCTGCTGTGGTTCTTGAGCCCCTCCCCCACCAGAGGAGGGGTTGGGGAGGGGTAATGAAGTTGAGGTCACGTATGGAGCGAGGCGCTTTGCCCTCACCCCAACCCCTCTTCCGCGCGCAGGAGAGGGGCTGAAGCATTACTTACCCGCCAGCGCAGCCATGATCGCCTTCTGCACATGCAGGCGATTCTCGGCCTCATTGATGGCAATACACTGCGGCGAATCCATCACGCCGTCGGTGGCTTTCACGTTGCGGCGCAGCGGCAGGCAGTGGCTGAAAACACCATTGTTGGTGAGCGCCATCTTGGCCTCGTCCACCATGAAGTGCTTGTACTGCTCGCGGATGGGCTTTTCCGGCTCCCAGTTGCCGAAGAACGGCAGCGCGCCCCAGCTCTTGGCGTAAACCACGTCGGCACCGGCGTAAGCACTGGCGATGTCGTGGCTCACCTGCAGCGAACCACCGCTCTCGGCCACGTTCTGCTCGGCCCAACCCATGTAGCGCTCGTCCAGGATGTAGTCCGGCGTCGGGCACAGCAGGGTCACGTCCATGCCCATGCGCGTGGCAATGGTCAACGCCGAGTTGGCTACAGCGGTGTTCAGCGGCTTGGGGTGGTAGGTCCAGGTCAGCACATACTTCTTGCCGCGCAGGTCGGTGGTGCCGAAATGTTCCTGCAGCGCCAGGATGTGGGCCAGTTCCTGACACGGATGGGTGATGGTCTCCATGTTGATGACCGGCACCGGCGAATACTTGGCAAAGCTCTTGAGCACGATGTCCTGGCGGTCGTACTGCCAGTCCACGAACTTCGGGAACGCGCGCACGCCGATCAGGTCCACATAACGGCCCAGCACCTTGGCCACTTCGGCAATGTGCTCTTCGGTATCGCCATCCATCACCGTGCCGAGGTTGAACTCGATCGGCCACGCATCCTTGCCCGGCTGCAACACCACCGCGTGGCCTCCCAGCTGGAAGGCACCCAGCTCGAAGCTGGTGCGGGTGCGCATGGACGGGTTGAAGAACACCAGGGCGATCGACTTGCCCTTGAGGTCATCGCCCAGCTTGTTTTGCTTGAACAGCGTCGCCTGCGTAAGCAGCGCGTCGAGCTCGGCGCGGCTCCAGTCCTGGGTGTTCAAGAAGTGCTTCAGAGACATCAATCCATCCTTTGCTGCGGAATGTCGCCGTTACCGGCGGTTGGATGCGCCTAGGCGCGACTCATTGCGTTTGAAACTTTCAGAAACCAAAAACGAAAAAACCCAGCCTGGGCTGGGTTTTATTGAACAGACAGCACGAAGCCCCAGTCACCCAGCGAATATGTGGGATTCCGGTCGGCGGGCACGCGAGGTCATGCCGGAGGCCATCCGGGCGGTGCTGGTTTCGTGCTGGAAGCTGTTGGCTTTCATCGTCGCGCATACTCGCACGCACCCCGTCTGCACGCAAGTGTCGCAACGCAACATCATGGCGTTCCCGAGGAGGTGTCGAGCTGCTGGCCGATATCGGGGGTGATCGACACCCGCAGTTTCAGGCGGTTACCCGGGTCTTCCGGCAGCCGCGAGCGGAATTTGATGCCTTTGTAGACATAGTCCACGTCGTAGGCGATGGGGCGACGGAACTCACGACCCACTTCGACCACTTTGCACTCGGGGGTGAGCATGGCCGAGCCACCGGCCGCATGGCGCGGCTGCGCGTCTTCGGCGGCGACCGCTTCTTCGGCTTCCTCGCGGCTGAAAATACCCTTCACCGAATCCCAGAACCGACGAATGCCGCCACGCTCTTCGTCGCTGCCCCCCTTTACCTGCACCGGCGCCAGCGTGCGCGTGGAGACCGGCACGCAATGTTCTTCGGTGCGCGTGGCGCGCAGCGTCTGGAACACCGGCTCGACATTGAGCACCTGCGCGTAGTCGTGGCGAACGTTTTCCACGATGACCACCCGGTTGCGCAGATCACTCTCCTGCGCCACGACAACCCCAGGGGTGGCGGCAAACAGACAGGTCATCAACAAAAGCGGAGCTGGTTTCATTAAGGGTAACGGCCAAAATGCGGTAGCGGATGGAGGCCAATAGTGTAGGCAGCCACGCCGCCCCGGGCCTGAACCTTACCCGTCCGCCCGCCTCCTGCACAGCCCACGCGTGCCCCGCCCGCCCCGGGCCGCTAGAATTGAACGGTTCGTCCCACCCCCGATAGATGCCCATGACCCTGCGCCTGCACAACAACCTGACGCGGCAGCTGGAGCCGTTCGCTCCGCTCGATGCCTCCGCCCCGACCATGTATGTGTGCGGCCCCACGGTCTACAACTACGTCCATATCGGCAACGCCCGCGGCCCGGTGGTGTTCGGCGTGCTGGCCAACCTGCTGCGGCGCCGCTACGGCGCACTGCGCTACGCCCGCAACATCACCGACGTGGATGACAAGATCAACGCCGCCGCCAAGGAACAGGGCGTGCCGATCTCGACCATCACCGAGCGCTTCGCCGCTGCCTACCGCGACGACATGGCCGCCCTCGGCGTGGTGCCGCCGGACATCGAACCGGAAGCCACCAAACATATCCCGCACATCATCACGATGATCGAAGGCCTGATCGCCAGCGGCCACGCCTATGCCGCCGAAGGCCACGTGCTGTTCTCGGTGAAGAGCTTCAGCAAGTACGGTGAACTCTCGCGCCGCGACCCCGATGAGATGCTGGCCGGCGCCCGCGTGGAAGTGGCCCCTTATAAGCGCGATGCCGGCGACTTCGTGTTGTGGAAGCCCTCCACCGATGACCTGCCCGGCTGGGAATCTCCGTGGAGCGTCGGCCGCCCGGGCTGGCATATCGAGTGCTCGGCGATGGCCGCCGCGCACCTGGGCCCGACCATCGACATCCATGCCGGCGGCGTGGACCTGCAGTTCCCACATCACGAAAACGAGATCGCCCAGAGCGAGTGTGCCCACGGCGGGCAGACCTTTGCCCGTTTCTGGCTGCATAACGGCATGCTCAACTTCGGCGGCGCCAAGATGAGCAAGTCACTGGGCAACATCGAGCGCGTGCACGACCTGGTCCAGCAGCACCCGCCGGAAGCCCTGCGTTATGCATTGCTGTCTGCGCACTACCGGCAACCGCTGGATTGGTCCGATGGCTTGATCGAGCAGTCGGTACGTACGCTGGACCGGTTGTACGGAACCTTGCGTGACATTACTGACATCGACGCGATCGCGCGTATACCTAGCTCTGTGGAAGCGGCACTAGATGACGACTTGAATACTCCCGAGGCCCTAAGTGAGCTTGCCGCTATAGCAAGCAACGCCCGAGTAGATACAAGAAACCTTCGAAGTTACGAGGATTTCATAAAGCAGCATCAACAAGCTGACGCTTCCGTCTGGATACAAAAAGTGCTCCAGCAATCTGACTTGCTCGTCGATCAAGATTTCTCGACCATTCTTGATATACACAGAGACGACAGCCAATCACCTGAATGCGCTCGTGACTACCTCATCACCAGCGCGATTCCTCGCATGCGAAATGAGCTTTCCAGCACAAAAGCTCAACTACTGGGCGCAGGCTTAGCCCTCGGCCTTCTGCAGCAAGCGCCGGCCGCATGGTTCAGCCGTGGCGCCGAAGCCGGTGACGATGCCCGCATCCAAGCCTTGATCGACGAGCGCATCGCCGCCAAGCAGGCCCGCGACTTCGCCCGCGCTGATGCCATCCGCGACCAGTTGGCCGCTGAGAACATCGTGCTGGAAGACACCGCGCAGGGCGTGCGCTGGAAGCGGGGCTGAAGTCCCCCCTCTCCTCAACCCCTCTCCCGCGAGGGGAAAGGGGCTAAAACTGCAATTGCACGATTTGGCCTCAACCCACCTCGCACTATCCCTCCGCAGAAGGGCTTGAAGCTGCAAATACGCGATGCGGCCTCAATCCGCCTTGCAAAGAGCCCCTCTCCCCTTGCGGGGTAAGAGGGGCAGCTTGCGAACCACCGGTTCGCGGCCCATCAAACGCCCTTGCGCAAGGGCCGGGGCGCGAAGCGGGGGTTGGGGAGAGGGGCAAACCACCTCACTCCTCAAGACAAACCCCTCCCCCCACGGGAGCGGAACCAGAACAGGAACCCCCATGGCCACCACGATTTTCCCGCTTGAACCCACTCCCGCCGAAGCACAGGCCGAAATTGCCGAGGAATTTTCCTTCTTCGGCGACTGGTCCGAGCGCTATCAGTACCTGATCGACCTCGGACGCAAGCTGCCCACTTTCCCCGAAGAATGGAAAAACGAAGAACACCGCCTGCTCGGCTGCCAGTCCATGGTCTGGATCGTGCCGGAAGGCAATGCGGACAAGCTGGTCTTCCACGCCATCAGTGATTCGGCCATCGTCTCCGGGTTGATCTACCTGGCGCTGCGGGTGTACTCCGGCCGTTCCGCCGCTGAAATTCTGGCGACCGCACCGGACTACGTCACCGCCATTGGCCTGGCCAAACACTTGTCGCCCACCCGCAGCAACGGCTTGGCCGCCATGCTGGCCTTCATTCAAGACACCGCCAAAGCACAGCAGCAGTGACCGCAGCCGCCACCGATTCGACCACCGCGACGCTGCTGCGCCAGCCCGGCTTCGTCCAGCTGCTGATGTACCGGATGGCAGCCATGCTGTCCTACCAGATCGTTGCGGTTACGGTCGGCTGGCACATCTACGAAATCACCCGCAATCCTTTCTCGCTGGGCTTGATCGGACTGGCCGAGGTGCTGCCGTTCTTCTGTGTGGCGCCGTTTGCCGGTTACCTGGTGGACCACCTGCCGCGCCGCAAACTCGGCATGGCCGCCACGCTGGGCCTGATCGCCACCGCGCTGGTGCTCGCCGCCGTGGCGTTGGGCGGATTGCCGGTCAAAGGTGTCTGGCCAATCTATCTGGCAATCGCACTGACCGGCATGGTCCGTGCGTTCCTGTCGCCGGTCTACAACGCGCTGTTTGCGCGGGTACTGGCGCGCGAGCAGTTCGCCCGTGGTGCGGGCTTCGGCAGTGTGGTGTTCCAGGCCGGCATGGTCGTCGGCCCTGCCCTCGGTGGCATCTTGGTTGCCTGGGGCGGCAAGGGCGTGGCGTACGGCGTTGCCGCGATCATGGCGATGTTGGCACTGGCAGCATTGGCCTCCCTGAAGGTCAGCGAGCCGGCACCGCCCCAAACCCGGGCGCCCATCTTCGCCAGCATTGCCGAAGGCGCGCGCTTCGTCCTGTCCAACCAGATCATGTTGGGGGCAATGGCGCTGGACATGTTCTCGGTACTGCTGGGCGGCGTGGTGGCCATGCTGCCCGCCTTCATCCAGGACATCCTGCATTACGGCCCAGAAGGCTTGGGCATCCTGCGTGCCGCGCCGGCGCTGGGTTCGATCTGTGTGGGGCTGTGGCTCGCGCGGCGGCCGTTGCAACGCAATGCAGGCCGGGTGCTGCTGTTTGCCGTGGCCGGTTTTGGTCTATGCGTGGTGGCCTTTGGCCTGTCGCACAGCTTCTGGTTGTCGGCCGCCATCCTGCTGTTCTACGGCGCCTGCGATGGCGTGTCGGTGGTGGTGCGCTCCACCATTCTGCAGTTGGCCACGCCGGATGAAATGCGCGGCCGAGTGTCGTCGATCAACGGCATTTTCATCAGCTCGTCCAACGAACTGGGCGCGTTCTACGCGGGCAGCATGGCGCGATTGTTGGGCTTGGTGCCGGCCGTGGTGATCGGCGGTTGCGCGGTGCTGGGCGTTGCCTGCATCACGGCGTGGAAGGCCCCCCAACTGCGACGCTTGAACCTGCGCGATCTGCAGTAACCCTGTAGAGCCGAGCCCATGCTCGGCTGCTTCGGTCTGAGCCAAGCCTGGGCTCGGCTGTGCAGGCAACAGCCAGGCATTCCCAACAAAAAACCCGGCCAAGGCCGGGTTTTTCGCTTGAGCAGACAACGACCAGGAATCAGTCGCCCTGCTGCTTCTGCAGATGCTCCCAACGCTCCTGCGCATCAATCGTGCGCTCGGCGGTGAGACGGGCATCCAGACGATCCAGACCAATTTCTTCGCCGGTATCGACGCAGAAACCGTAGTCGCCGGCCTCCAGACGCTTGAGCGTGCTGTCGATCTTGCCGATCAGCTTGCGGTAGCGGTCACGGGTACGCAGTTCCAGCGAGTTCTCGGTCTCGCGGGTAGCGCGTTCGGCTTCGTCACCGATGTCACGCACTTCCTCGCGCAGGTTTTCGATGGTCTGCTTGGACTCTTCAACCAGGTCCGCGCGCCAGCTCAACAGACGCTGACGGAAATACTCCTGCTGCAGCGTGCTCATGTACTCCTCATCTGCCGTCGGCTTGTAGCCGGCAGGCAGAATCGGGCGGCCGGAGGCCTCGTCGATTTTGTATTCGACCACCTTGTACTTGCTGCGCGGCGCCGGAGCGGTCGAACGAGCGGTTACGGCGACGGCCACCTTGCCAACCGGACGCACAGCAACCGGAGCGGTGGATTTGACGATCTTCTTAACGGGGGATTTCGAAACAGGCACGGGCTTCTTGGATTGCGGGGCCTTGGCCGCCGGTGTCGGTTTGGCAGCCACCGGCGCGACGGCCGTTGCTGGAACCTTCTTGGCGACTTCAGCCGGGACAGGCTTGGCCGTCACCGGCTTAACGGCCGGCTTCGGTACGGACTTGACTACGGGCGCGACGGCAGGCGTCTTGACGACTTTGGCGGCGGGTTTCTCCGCAACCTTCTTCACCACCGGTTTGGCTGCAGGCTTGACTGCCTTGGCCACGGGTACGGTTTTCTTGGCAGGTGCGGCAACCGACTTGGTCGCCTTGCTGACAGGAGTTTTCTTGGCCACCGGTGCCGCCGGCTTGGCAGCAACCTTCTTGACCGCAGCCGGTTTGGCGGCGGCCTTCTTGGCAATCACCTTTTTGGCGGGGGCTTTGGTCGCGGCCGGCTTTGCAGCCTTGGCAACGGTTTTGCTCACAGCCGGCTTGGGTGCCGCCTTCTTTACAACGGGCTTGGCGGTCTTCTTGGCGACCTTGACGGCCTTCTTTGCAGGTTTTTTAGCAGCCACGAAACGCTCTTCCTTGTTTCCCCCGGGGCCCGGGAAAGCGGGCCTTTATAGCCTACCCGACCAGCAGCAGCAACCGCGCCGGGCCCCGTTGCCTGAACGGATGCCCGGCCCATGCTGCAAGGGTCCGGTGGCGTCACCGGACCGTTACGCGCAGTTCGGAACGTAACCAGGCACGGCGTCCGCGCCTGGCTGGCGCCTGCAAAGCATTAAAAGCTTTACCGGCACCGTCCCGCATCCTGCGACAAATCCAATGACAATGCCAAGTGGCATATCATTCAGCGGTGATCGGCCGCCTACTCATTGCCGTACTGCGCTTCTACAAGCGCTTCGTCAGCCCCCTGCTCGGGCCGCGCTGCCGTTTTGTCCCCAGCTGCTCTGAATACGGGATGGACGCCATCCGCGTACACGGCCCGCTGCGCGGCTGTTGGCTTACGCTGCTGCGGCTGGGCCGTTGCCACCCCTTCCATCCCGGTGGTTTTGACCCGGTGCCCGAGCGCACAGACTCTTCTTCTTGCCGCTGTACAGGAAAACACTGACATGTCCTCCACGCTTATTACCAATGCCCGCATGGTCAATGAAGGCCGCACGTTCGACGGCGACCTGCGCATCGAAAACGGCCGCATCGCGCAGATCGGTACCGGCCTGACCCCGCGCGACGGCGAAGAAGTGGTGGACGCCGCCGGGCGCTGGCTGCTGCCCGGCATGATCGATGACCAGGTGCACTTCCGCGAACCGGGCTTGACCCACAAGGGCGATATCGCCAGCGAATCGGCCGCCGCCGTGGCCGGTGGCCTGACCAGCTTCATGGACATGCCCAACACCAACCCGCCGACGCTGGATTCCACCATCCTGGAAGCCAAGTACGAACTCGCGCGCGGCCGCGCCTGGGCAAACTACGGCTTCTATCACGGCGCCAGCAACGACAACCTGGAAGCCATCCGCGTGCTGGACCCCAAGAAAGCACCGGGCGTAAAAGTGTTCATGGGCGCCTCCACCGGCAACATGCTGGTGGATAACCCGGAAACGCTGGACGCGATCTTCCGCGACTGCCCCACTCCGATCATCACGCACTGCGAAGACACGCCGATGATCGACGCCAACCTCAAGGCGTTCCAGGAAAAGTACGGCGACGCGCTGACGCCGGAGATGCACCCGGACATCCGTTCGCGTGAAGCCTGCAAGAAGTCCACCCTGCTGGCCTTGTCGTTGGCCCGCAAGCACGGCACGCGCCTGCATGTGCTGCACATTTCCACCGCCGATGAGCTGGAGCTGTTCGAAAAAGGCCCGTTGATCCGCGCCGATGGCAGCCGCAAGCAGATCACCGCTGAGACCTGCGTGCACTTCCTGCATTTCGCGCGGCCGGACTACGCCACCAAGGGCAACCTGATCAAGTGCAACCCGGCCATCAAGGACGTAGCCGACCGCGAGGCAATCACCGCCGCGCTGGCCAACGACGTGCTCGACGTGCTTGCCACCGACCACGCCCCGCACACCTGGGAAGAGAAGCAGAAGCCCTACGCGCAGGCGCCGTCCGGTCTGCCGCTGGTGCAGTACGCACTGGTCGCCGCACTGGAACGCGTGCACGAAGGCAAGCTCACCCGTGAGCAGGTGGTACAGAAATTCGCCCATGCACCGGCACAGCTGTTTGATGTGGAAGAACGCGGTTTCCTGCGCGAAGGCTACTTCGCCGACCTGGTGCTGGTGGAGGACGTGCCGTTCACGGTCAAGCGCGAGGACGTGCTGTCCAAATGCGGCTGGTCGCCGTTTGAAGGCACCACCTTCCGTTCGCGCATCGCCTCCACCTGGGTCAACGGCCAGCAGGTATGGGACGGCAGCAAGCTGGTGGGCGCACCGGCCGGCCAGCGCATGACGTACGACCGCTGATGCGTAGCGCATTGATGATGGGGGCGCTGCTGCTGGCAGCGCCGTTGCTCTGCGCAATGCCTGCGCACGCGCAGAACAGCATTGGCGACCTGGTCGATAACCGCCTCGTGTTCCCCGCCAGCGTCTCGCAGGGCGCAATGGTGATCGGCAAGGTGCCGGCCGGCAGCAGCGTCCGTTACGGCGGTCGCGAACTGCGGGTCAGCGGCTACGGCAGCGTGGTATTTGGTGTGGGCCGCGATGAAAACGGCCCATTGCAGGTACAGGTACAACGCCCGGATGGCAGCAGCGAAACCGCGTCCATCGCGGTAACCCCGCGCGACTGGCCCACCGAGCGCGTCAACGGCGTCCCGCCCAAGACCGTGAACCCGCCACCGGCCATCGCCGAACGCATTGCCCGTGAGCAGGCGCAGGTCACCGACGCGCGCAAGCGTGACGACAACCGCACTGATTTCAGCCAGACCTTCATCTGGCCGGTACAGGGCCGCATCAGCGGCCGCTTCGGCAACGCCCGCGTTTACAACGGACAACCTGGCAGCGGTCATTCGGGCATGGATATCGCCGTACCCACCGGCACGCCAGTGAAGGCACCGGCGGCGGGCATTGTCAGTTTTGCCGGGCCGGATCTGTACCTGACCGGCGGCACCTTGGTGCTCGACCACGGCTACGGCATCAGCTCGAACTTCCTGCACCTTTCGCGCATCGACGTGAAGGTGGGCGACCGTATCGAACAAGGCCAGACCATCGCCGCCGTCGGCGCCACAGGCCGCGCAACCGGCCCACATCTGCATTGGGGCATGAACTGGTTCAACACGCGGATTGATCCGCTGTTGGTACTGGAGCGCGGGAAGTGAACGCCCCTCATCCGCCCTTCGGGCACCTTCTCCCGTAAACGGGAGAAGGGAGTAATCCGACACTGGAGCAACTGATAGCCCCTCTCCCGTTTACGGGAACGGGCTTGGGGTGAGGGCGCCTTGAGCAACCAGGTCAAAAGCCCCCTCATCCGCCCTTCGGGCACCTTCTCCCGTAAACGGGAGAAGGGAGTAATCGGACACTGGGGCAGCTGATAGCCCCTCTCCCGTTTACGGGAGAGGGGTTGGGGTGAGGGCGCTTCAAGCAGCCCAGTCAAAAGCCCTCATCCGCCCGTCAGGTACCTTCCCTCGCAGGCGGGAGATGGGATTGGGCTCATTCGAGCTGCAAGCTCGCAGCTCTGCAGATCCGCCCCCTCCACCACAATCAGATCAACCGCGCGCCGCCCACCAGCTGCGCCACAGCAACGCTGCGGGACTTGGCTGGTACTCGCCGCCCTTCAAACGCGCCTGCTGGCGACCACGCGCCAGCGATGCGTAGAGACGACGCACACGTGTACCGGCCACGCGGGCTGGCCATTGCGCCAGCAACTGCTTCTGCCATTGCACATCATCAGCTACCGCATGTGGCACGGCCGCGCCGTCCAGCTCCTGTACGCGCAGGGCAAGCATCTGGGTCAGCACTGCATCTGCGGCGTTTGGCAGCAACGGCTCGTTGAACATCTGCGCTTCCACCGCAGCCACGGCAGCGGCATAGGCCGACAACGCGCTGCGCGCCTGCGCCGCATCCGACGGCTTGGCACGCGCTGCGATCAAACTGGGCAGCGCATCGGCCAATTGATCCCACGGCGCACGCACCGGCTCCAGCACGCGGCCCAGCGGGTGCCGCGAGCGTTGCGCCGCCCAGCTGCGCAGTTCCTCACCCCACCACGCCAGCTTGGCGTCCTGCGGCGTGGTATCGCCGGTGGCGTTCAAGATGTCGTCGAATTCCTGCAGCAGCGCAAACCACGCCACACTGCGGGCTCGGTCTGCTTCGTCGACAAAGCGCTCCACGAAGGTCCATTCGGGCCAACGGTCCCGCCACTTGTCCAGGAAGCTGTCCAGCGCACTGCTCACGTCATTACCTCTGTTCGATGGATCAGGCCGAAGCCCGTTTGACAGACGGCCATGCCGCCGCCTGCCAGAGTTGCTGTGGCTGCTCGCATACCTGGTCAGCCTGCCAGGCCAGCGGGTCGTCGTTGTCCAGGCGATAGCCCCACAGCACCGCTATGGACGGCATGCCAGCCGCGCGCGCGGCCAGGATGTCGCGCTCGTCATCGCCCACATAAACGCAGGCACCGGGCGCGAGGTTGATGCGCTGCGCGGCCACTTCCAGCGGCAACGGATGCGGCTTGCGCTCGGGCAGCGTGTCGCCGCCGATCAGCACCGCGCAGCGCTGCTCCCAGCCCAGCTGCGGCAGAATCAGCCGCGCCAGGTACTCGGGCTTGTTGGTGACGATGCCCCAGACGGTGCCGGCCTGTTCCAGCGTCCGCAGCATCGTTTCGATACCGTCGAACAACCGCGCATGCTGGCCGATAAGCGATTCGTAGACGTCCAAAAACTCCGGCACTAGCGCGTGACGTTCGCTTTCGGCCATCTGCGGGAACGCAACCGCCAGCATTGCCCGCGCGCCCTTGGACACCACCGGCCGCAACTGTTCCAGCGGCAACACCGTCATGCCGCGCGCTTCGCGCATGCGGTTGGCGGTGGCGATGAAGTCCGGCGCGCTGTCCAGCAGCGTGCCGTCCAGGTCGAACAGCGCCGCCGCCGGGAACGACGCGGTGGTCATGCCTGGTCCGGTTTGACGGCGTAAGCCAGGTAGTTGATGCCGGTGTGGCTGCTCAGGCGGGCACGGTTGCGCCACGGCTCGTAGGCCATGCCACTGACGTCCTGCAACTGCAGCTCAGCCTCACGCAGCCATGCACCCAACTCGGCCGGCTTGATGAATTCCTGATAGTGATGCGTGCCCTTGGGCAGCAGTCGCGCGATGTACTCAGCGCCAATCACCGCCACCGCAAATGCGGCCGGGGTACGGTTGATGGTGGACAGAAACAGCTTGCCACCCGGGCGCAGCAGGCGCTGGCAGGCGACGATGATCGCGCCCGGGTCCGGCACGTGCTCCAGCATTTCCATGCAGGTCACCACATCAAAGGCGCCCGGCTGCTCTGCGGCCAGGTCTTCGGCAGCCTGCACGCGGTAGTCCACCTGCACGCCCGATTCCAAACCGTGCAGACGCGCCACCTTGACCAGCTCCGGCGCCAGATCAATGGCCGTCACCTGCGCCCCTTCCTTGGCCAGCGCCTCGCTCAGCAGGCCACCACCGCAACCGATGTCCAGCACCTTGGCGCCGCGCAGTGGGGCGCGGTCGGCCACGTACTGCAGACGCACCGGGTTGAGCGCGTGCAACGGCTTCTGCGGGCCATCAGCGTCCCACCAGCGGTTGGCCAATGCAGCGAACTTGTCCAGTTCGGCCTGATCGAAATTGGTGGAGGTGGAAGTTGCACTCATCTGGATTTCCTCTTGGGGCCGCCTGCGCGGCCCGGCTGCGCCCTCAGGCGCGGATGTTGCGGATACGGTCGCGCCACTGGCGTGCGTTGGCGGTGATCGCGGCCACGTCCATGCCGACCAGCTCGCGCTGTACCAGCTTGGGCTTGCCGTCAATCCACACATCGCTCACCTGGTGGCGGCCAGCGGCATAGACCAACTGTGACAGCACATGGTGCAGCGGCTGGGTTTCCAGTGCGGACAGATCCACGCAGGCCAGATCGGCGCGCTTGCCCACTTCGATGGAGCCGATGCGGTCGCCGAAGCCCAGCGCGCGTGCGCCGCCCAACGTAGCCGCGCGCAGCGTGGTGGCAGCATCCAGCGCAGTGGCGTCGTTGGCCACGGCCTTGGCCAGGATGGCCGCAGTGCGGTTTTCGCTGAACATGTCCAGGTCGTTGTTGCTGGCACAGCCGTCGGTGCCGATGGCCAGATTGACGCCAGCACGCACCAGCGCGCAGGCCGGGCAGAAGCCCGAGGCCAGCTTCAGGTTCGATTCCGGGCAATGCACCACGCTCACGCCGCGCTCGGCGCACAGGTGGATTTCCGCCTCGGTGAGCTGGGTCATGTGCACCGCGATCAGGCGGTCATTGACCAGGCCCAGCCGGTCCAGACGCGCCAGCGGGCGTTGCCCGTGCAGTGCGATGGAGTCGGTGATTTCCTGCGCGGTTTCGTGCGTGTGCAGATGCACCGGGATGTCGAGCTGGTCGGACAGCATCCGCACCCGCTCGAAATTGGCATCGCTCACCGTATACGGTGCATGCGGTGCGAACGCGACACCGATCAGCGGATCACCACGCCATTGGTCGTGCAGCTCGGTGGCACGGGCAAAGTATTCGTCATCACTCTTGGCCCAGGCACTGGGGAAATCGATGATGACCGAGCCCACCAACGCGCGGAAACCATGCTGCTTGTAAACAGCGGCCTGCACGTCGGCGAAGAAATAGTTTTCGTTGGCGCAGGTGGTGCCGCCACGCAGCATCTCGGCGATGGCCAAGGTGGTGCCATCGGTGACGAACTCCGGGCCGATCACCGCCGCTTCCACCGGCCAGATGTGCTCGCGCAGCCAGGTCATCAACGGCAGGTCGTCAGCGACACCGCGCAGCAGCGTCATCGGGTTGTGTGTGTGGGCGTTGACCAAACCGGGGATCAGCGCCGCTTCCGGGCGCGACACCACCTGCTTGGCGGCAAATCGCGCCCGCGCTTCAGCGCGCGGCAGCACTGCCACAATCTGACCATCGGTCACGGCCACGGCGTGGTCTTCCAGTACCACCGCATGCGGCTCGACCGGAACTACATAACCGGCTTCGATCAGGAGGTCGCAGGGTTGGGGGAGGTGCGTGCTATCGCTCATGCGGGCTCACTGGCTTGGGGGGAACGCGCCTGGCGGCAGGCGCTAGCGCCGGGCCCTGCCCGGCTGCTGTCCGTTCCAGCGCCTTGGGCGCTGGCAACGGATTCCAGGCTGCGCCCGGAAAGCCGAGCATGGGCTCGGCCCTACTGATAATCCAGCTGCGCCGGATTACTTCACGCGAGCGGAGTATTCACCCGAACGCGTGTCAACACGGATGATTTCATCCTGGTTGACGAACAGCGGCACGCGGACCACAGCGCCGGTTTCCAGGGTGGCCGGCTTGCCGCCACCGCCGGAGGTATCGCCGCGCACGCCCGGGTCGGTCTCGGTGATCTTCAGTTCAACGAAGTTCGGCGGGGTGACGTCGATCGGCGCACCGTTCCACAGGGTGACCACGCAGGACTCTTCGCCCTTGAGCCACTTCTCGGCGCCGTTCATGCCGGCCTTGTCGGCCTGCACCTGCTCAAAGGATTCCGGGTCCATGAAGTGCCAGTACTCGCCGTCGCTGTACATGAAGTTCATGTCGGTATCGACGACGTCGGCTGCTTCCATGGTGTCGGTCGACTTCATGGTTGCTTCCTGCGTACGGCCGTCCTTGATCAGGCGGTACTTGACGCGGGTGAAGGCCTGGCCCTTGCCCGGCTTGACGTACTCGGTGTCGATGATGACAGCCGGTTGGTTGTTGACCAGGATTTTCATCCCGTTCTTGACGTCGTTCATGCCGTAACTGGCCATGCTGAAGCTCCTGAGGTGGCAAAACCGGCGCGTGTTGCGACCGGCCGGATTAGAATGGAACGCCCGCCATCAGGCGGGGCAACTGTTTTTCTGACCGCCAATGATAACCGCAGCCCCCGCCCACGCTCCACAAAAAGCCGTTTCGACCCTGCCCGCCAGCCGCTGGCAGGCACACTGGCGCCAAGCCATCCGTGAACCGTCGCAACTGCTGGCCGAGCTGGGGCTGGCAGCCGAAGACATGGGCGTTTCGGCCGAAGCACTGGCCCAGTTCCCGCTGCGGGTACCGCGCAGCTTCGTGGCGCGCATGCGTCATGGCGATCCGGCCGATCCACTGTTGCGGCAGGTATTACCCATCAACCACGAGATGCAGGTGGTTGCCGGGTTCAGCTTCGACGCGGTCGGCGACACTCAGGCCAAAAAAGCCACCGGCGTCATCCAGAAGTACCAGGGCCGCGCGCTGCTGGTGGCGACCGGCAGTTGTGCCATCCATTGCCGTTACTGCTTCCGCCGGCATTTTGATTACGCCGAAGAGAACGCTGCCAAGGGCGGCTGGCAGGAAGCTGTTGCCGCCATTGCGAGCGACCCGAGCATTGACGAGGTGATCCTCAGCGGTGGCGACCCGCTGTCGCTGACCACCTCCAAGCTGGCCGAGCTGACCGACGCCCTGGCCGGCATCGGCCACATCAAGCGCCTGCGCATTCACAGCCGCCTGCCGGTCGTGCTGCCGGAGCGGGTGGATGCCGAACTGCTGCATTGGCTGGGCACCCTGCCCTGGCCGGTGGCATTCGTGATCCACGCCAATCACGCCAACGAGTTTGATGCCAACGTCGATGCGGCGCTGGCGCTGTTGCGCGGTACCGGTGCGCAGCTGCTCAACCAGGCGGTGCTGCTGCGCGGGGTCAATGACGACCTTGCGACCTTGGCCGCACTGAGCGAGCGCAGCTTTGCCGCCGGTGTACTCCCTTATTACCTGCATCAACTGGACCAGGTGCAGGGCGTAGCGCATTTCCAGGTCAGCGACGAACAGGCCTTGTCACTGCACGCGGGCTTGATGGCCCAACTCTCCGGCTACCTCGTGCCCAAGCTGGTGCGCGAGATTGCCGGTGACACCAGCAAGCGGCCCATGCAGGGGCCGGGGTACGAACTGGCCGGCGCCTGAGTCAGGCGCCTTGCATCAGGCCAAAATGCCCGGCACCCCGGCGGTGTCGTGCTCCAGCAACTGCACCAGCGCCTCGGCATCCAAGGGGCGACCCAGCCAATAACCCTGCACCAGGTCGCAGCCGCGCTGACTGAGCAGCTCAAACTGCGCCCGCTGCTCCACGCCCTCGGCCACCACGGTGATACCCAGCGCATGCGCCATGGCGATGATGGCCGTGGTCAGCGCCAGGTCGTCGGGATCGCGCTCCATGTCGGCCACGAAGCTGCGGTCAATCTTGACCCCATCCACCGGCACCTGGCGCAGATGGCTCAGCCCGGAGAAACCCGTGCCGAAATCATCCAGCCACACCCGCACACCGGCGCGGTGCAGCTTCTCCAGCAACGTCACCGCGAGAATCTCGTCGCCGATGACCGCCGTTTCCGTCAGCTCCAGATGCAACCGCGAGGCCGCCAGCCCCGAGGCATACAGGCTGCTTTCCACCTCGCCTATCAGGTCGCCATTGCGCAGCTGACGCGGCGAGACATTGACGGAGATGAACACCTCCTCGCCCACCGCATTGCGCGGCCACTGGGTAGCCTGCTCGCAGGCCACCCGCAGCACTTTGGGGCCCAGCATCTGGATCAACCCGCTCTGCTCGGCCACATCAATGAACACCGACGGCGGAATCGAGCCAAGCGTTGGGTGGTTCCAGCGCAGCAGAACTTCAGCGCCCACCAGCATGTGATCGCGCGTGCGGAAGATGGGCTGATAGACAAGCCGCAGCTCGCCCCGCTCCCACGCGCCGCGCAGCTCCTGCTCCAGGTACAGGCGCCGCTCCACCGCGTGATCCATGGCCCGGTTGTAATAACGGAAGCAGTTTTTGCCGGCCAACTTGGCCTGATACATGGCGATGTCGCCATTCTTCAGCAGTGCCGTGGCGCCGTTGGCATCCTCCGGGAACAAGGTGATGCCGATCGAGCTGCCCAGGAAAATCTCGCGCTGCTGCACCTGCAGCGGCTGCCCCAGCTCCACCACCAGGCGCTCGGCCAGCTGCGAAGCCACTTCGGCGGCATGGCGCTCACCATCGCCGACCAGAATGACGAACTCATCCCCACCAAAACGCGACAGCAACGCGCCGCTACCGCCGGCCTGCTCCACGCACGTGGTGATGCGCTGTGCAAACTGCAGCAGGGCATCGTCACCGGCCTCGTGGCCGAGCGTGTCGTTGACCCGTTTGAATTCGTCGATATCGATGAACAGCAGTGCCAGCGACTGGCCTTCCAGACGCGCCTCCTTCAAGCGCACGTCCAGCGTTTCACGGAATGCCAAGCGATTGGTCAGCCCGGTCAGGGCATCGGTATAGGCCATCTGCCGGACTTCGCGGTCGTGCTTGGCGATGCTCTGGCTCATCTGGTTGAAGGTGCGCAGCAGCTCACTGATCTCATCGCCACGGCGGCTGGATTGCGCCTCGATCTGATAATCACCGCGCTCAATGCGCTGGGCCGCACTGCTCAACCAGCGGATCGGTCGCACCATCGTCCGCTGTATGTAAAGCGCGGTGGTGAAGGCAAAAACCACCAAGGCGACCATCAACGTGGTCAGCCACAGCCATTGCCGGCGCCGGGTTTCGTCCAAGCGCTGCGAGAGCGTGCGCATGGCCGCTGCCTCCTGTGCCTGGATGGGCGCCAGGCCCATCCCCACCCGCAGCCCGCCGAGGCGCTGGTCGCCGATACGAATGGGCAGGTCGATTTCCAGTACCGAAGGCGACTGCTGCAGCAGCTGCTTCTGCGAGGCAACCGCCGCATCGGCCAGCGGGTCGCGCATCGGCTGGCCATAACCGGCCACATCAATGGAGCCGTCGTGGATCAAGTGCCCGTCCGCGTCGTGCACCAGCACATAGCTCACCGCCTCCTGCGCGGTGGTGTTGCGCACCAGCACGCCGATGGCGGCAAGATCTTCGTAGTACAGCGGGTTGACCAGGCTGTCGGCCAACCCCTGCGCCAATGCGGTACCCCGCTCCTTGATGCCCTGATCGAGCACCTGGCTGACCACCTCGACACTGTTGCGCAACACCTCCTGCTGCACCGCCGCCTGCCGGGCGAGCATCAGCGCGACGATGACGGTCACCACCAGCAAAGCCGCACCGGAGGCAAGCAGAAAGCGCGCCTGCAGACCAAAACGCAATCGTTTCATTCCACCTCCAGACGGATGCGGACCAGTCCATTGCGCAGGCGCTCCAGCACCCGCTGGCTTGCTGCGTCCACAGGGTGAAAGCCGGTGGTACCGAAGAATTTGGTCAATGCCGGGCCAGCCACGGGATCGCGACTGGCCTCCAGCAGAACCTGCTCCAGACGGGCCCTCACCACCGGGTCCAGATCACCACGCACCATTTCCAGCGCGCGCGGCATGGGCTCGCTGCGGAAGATCACCCGCATGTCGCTGCGGAAGGCCGGCGGCATGCTGCGGTCGTCCATCCAATCCAGGCTGCTGATCACGCCGGCATCGACCACCCGCTTGTGCACATAGGTGGAGATGTTCAGCTCGGTGCGTGCAAACACGTAGCCCACCGTGTCGGCCGCAGGCGCATCGCTGGGGGTCAGCAGGATTTCCGGCTTCACGCCGTGCGCAAGCAGCTCCATCGCAGGTACCAGGTAGGCACTGGTGGACAATACGCTCTGCAGCGCAACCGTACGCCCCTTCAGGTCTTCCAAACTGCCCACCGGGCTGTCGCGGCGCACGAAGAAAACGCTCTCGTACGACCCAACGCCGCTGCGCTCGGTCAACAGTAATGGCCGCGCACCCGCCCGCTGCTGCAGGGCCATGGCCGTGCCAGCGGTTTCGGTCACCCAGTCCACGCGCCCACGACGCAGGTAGCTGCCCATCTGCTGGGCATCTTTGGCCATCAGGATGCGTCCTTCGACGATCCCGACCTCCCGCATCCTGGGAACCACGTAGTCCAACAACGGTTTCAGCTGATCGTAGTGTGCCTTTGGATCATCACTGATCCGCCCCAGCACCAACACCGACCGCTCGACCGCTCCGCAAGTTACTGGCTGTAGTGCAGCCAGTCCCAATACGGCTCCCCAAAGCCATCGAAACACGTGCAAAACGGCAACTCCCCAAACGATCCAGCAAGCCTACCGGAAAACCCGCGCTGCGTTGAAGGGCTCAGCCGGTGCCTGATCCGGCCAAACGCGCCATGCGCTGCGCGTCGGCCAGAATACCGCGCAGCAGGCGCACCTCCTGCTCGGAGAGATCGGCCTTCATGAACAGCCGACGAAGCTTGCGCATGGCCGATTCCGGGGCACGGCCCTTGTGGAAGTCAATCTGTTCAAGCGTCTGCCCGAACTGGCCAAACATGCCTTCCAGTTGCGTGTGACTGGCGGGTGCATCGCCGCTTTCCAACTCGCGCGTGACCGGCTGCACCTGCCCTTCCAGATGCGCCATACGCACCTCGTAGGCCAGCACCTGCACAGCAGCCGCAAGGTTCAGCGAGCTGAACTCCGGGTTGGATGGGATGTGCACGGCGGCATGGCACAGTTGCAGCTCATCATTGGTCAGCCCGGTGCGTTCGCGGCCAAACACGAATGCCACCTCGGCACCTTCACCTGCTTTGGCAACCGCGCGCTGGCCGGCCAGTTCCGGCAACATCTCATCAAGCTGCACCCGACGCGCCCGCGCCGTGCAGCCCAGCACCAGCTGGCAATCGGCCACGGCCTCAGCCAGGGTCGCCACCACCGGCGCATCGCCAAGCACGTCCTCGGCGCCGGCTGAACGGCGCATCGCCACGTCGTCCAGCGGCTTTTCAGGGGCAACCAACACCAGCCGCGCGAGCCCCATGGTTTTCATCGCACGGGCGGCTGCCCCGATGTTTCCAGGGTGCTGGGTACCGACAAGAACAAAACGAATATGGGCAGGAACAGACATGGATGGCAAAAAATCAGGAGCGAGACAGCTGCAGATGGTAAACTGCGCGGCCGGCCTGTGCGCCGGACCCGCTCTTTTCCCCCGCCAATCCGATCTCAGCCTTCACGGGAGCCTTTCGCCATGCAGAAACCCGCCGTAACCGTCATGGTCAAGGCCGCCCGCCTCGCCGGCAACGTCCTGCTCCGCAACATCAACAAGCTCGAAGCACTCAATGTGGTGCAGAAGGGTCGGATGGATTACGCCAGCGAAGTCGATGGCGATGCGGAGAAAGTAATCGTCAAAGAACTCAAGCGCGCCTATCCCGAGTACGGAATCTTCGGTGAAGAAGGTGGCGTACAGGGCAGCAAGCGCCAGATGTGGGTCATCGACCCGCTCGACGGCACCAGCAACTACCTGCGCGGATTCCCCCACTACTGCGTGTCCATCGCGCTGGTGGAAAACGGCGAGCCGACCGACGCGGTGATCTTCGACCCGCTGCGCAATGAACTGTTCACCGCCAGCCGGGGCAATGGCGCGGTGCTTAACGACCGCCGCATCCGCGTGACCGACCGCAAGGATCTGGAAGGCACGATGATCCACACCGGCTTCGCTCCGCGCGAGCGCGCCCGTGCCAGCAGCCAGCTCAAGACGCTGGACACCCTGTTGGTGCAGGCCGAGGACGTGCGCCGCACCGGTTCAGCTGCACTGGATCTGGCTTACGTGGCCTGTGGGCGCGCCGATGCGTATTTCGAGGCCGGTGTGAAGGCATGGGACATCGCTGCCGGCGTGTTGCTGGTCCGCGAAGCAGGCGGCAAGGTCTGCAACTATCGTGGCGCCACCCCGGCACGCATGGATGACAAGGGCCCGGAGACGCAGCAGATCGTGGCCGGCAACCTGAAGGTCTGTGAAGCGCTGCAGAAGGTGATCGTCAACACCGGCTACGCTGCCGAGTTCGACCCGCGCTTCTGATCCAGCACGCACCTTCAACAAAAACGGCACCCATCGAGGTGCCGTTTCTGTTTGCCTCGCTGGCAGAAGGCAGCGGCCTGCGCGTTGACTCAATAACCCACGCCGTAACCGGAGCGGTAGTAAGGCACCACGGGGATGATCTGCACTTCCTTGCAGCCGTCATAGCGGCTGCAGCTGCCGAAATAGCCCGGCCCCCAGTAGCGCTGGCGTGCATCGCGGTTGTACGGACTGTTGTAGAAGTCCGGCCGGGCCAGGTTGCCCGAGCCGTAGTAGCGATACGGCGTGACCGCCACCGGCGCATTGCCCAACGCGCCCTGCGATGCCATGGCCGGGCCTTCACCGCCGACATAACCGAACTCGTTGTCGTAGCGCACCATGCGGTAATAGATGGTCTCGCCCCCTTGCTTGCGGCTATGCAGGCGCTCCAACCTGCCACCACCCGCATCGGCGTAGGCCTGGCCACCTTCAAACACCACTTCACTGGGGTTGACCAGCTCCTCCTGCAGCGGCGCCTGCTGTGCCGTGGCGCCCCAGGAAACAACGGCAAGCAGCATCGCCGCCGTACTGACCAGAACCTTACGTGCTCGCATCGTAACTATCCTCCGTGATGACCACCCCTGGCCTTGAGCGCCGGGAGCGATGGATGGGTCTTCACCTTGACTGGAACCTTGAGCGTGCTTTCAGCGGAACCGGCTGGCCGATTGGCCCAGCCCGCTTCGCCACCGCAACTCCCCAGCAGCTGATGATGCCGGGGAGTATAGGTGCATGGCGAAATCCCTGTCGTGAAACGATGCGCGCTTTGGTCAGGCTTTCAATTGAATCAGGGCCGTTCGGCAGAATGGGCCTGCAGCGCCCGGCCAATGACCTGCCGCGCTTCGGCCGCGTCACCCCAGCCGTTGAGCTGGATGTTTCCGCCGTCGGGCAATTGCTTGTAGGTGCGGAAGAAAGCCTCGATGCGTCGGCGCTCCATCGCCGGCAGATCCTCCAACGCACGCACATCGCTGTAGGTGGGGTCGACCGCATCCACCGGCACGCCGACGATCTTTTCGTCCGCCTCACCCCGGTCCGTCATGCGCAGCACGCCCAACGGACGGAACCGGATGACCGCGCCGGGTTGCACCGGAAACCGGGTCAGTACGAGTGCGTCCAAAGGATCACCATCGCCGGCCAGCGTGCGCGGCATCGAGCCGTAGTTGGCCGGGTAAGCCACCGGCATGGACAGGAAGCGATCCACCCGCAGCTCGCCGCCCTCGCCCATCTCATACTTGATGGCACTACCGGCTGGTATCTCGACCAGCAGCAGGACTTCTTCCGGCGCGTTGGTCGGCTGCGCCAGCTGGAACGGATGCTGCACCGTTTCGGCAGCGCCGGCCACGCACGGCGCCAGGCTCATCACCATGGCGATGAAACGCATTTTCATGAACGTCTCCCGCACATCGGCCGGCTCATTCCCAACACCGGTCATCGCGTCCCTTGGGTGAAAGTGGGCGCGGGCAGCTGCGCGGTGAGATACGGCCATCGTGCAATTCCTTGAAACGTTTTCCACCGGCAGCGTCGCGGTTGATCTCGAATGCGTCATACAGACGCCCCGTCGCGGTGCGTGCTTCGTAACGCAATTGCTTGCCGTCCAGATGCAGCACCTGGAACAACTGCGTGTCCTCCGCCACCGGCGCCATCGTGGCCCGGGCCTGCGGCGACAGGCGGTACTGCTTGGGGCCGGCCACCGAGGAGATGTACTGCGGCAGGCTTGCGTTGTCGTCCGCACGACGGCCATAGGTGTGGTCGTGGCCCTGCAGCACCAGATCCACATGATGCTGCTGCAGCACCGGCCGGATCTGCGTTGCCAGCACCGAGGTATCGCGCTCGGCACGCAGCGGATACAGCGGCTGGTGCACGACCACAATGCTCCACGGCTGTTGATTGCCGGCCAGCACGCCGTCCAGCCACTGCGCCTGCGCCTTGGCGGTGCCCAGGTCCAGCGCGGAGGTGCCATCCAGCACCACCACACGCACACCTTGATAGTCGAACCAATACGTCGTCTTGGCGGTAGCGGCGGCACCGTTACCCGGCAGCGCGAAGGTCACCGGCCAATGCCCGCCCAATACGCGGCGTTCCTGCGGCGTGTCTTCGAACTCCTCGAAGTACTCATGATTGCCGGTGGCCGGTGCCACGGCCATGCCCGGCAGCAGCCAACCGCCGGCGGCGAACCACTCGCCCCATTCGTTGTCGTCCTCACCATCGCCGCCGCTGACCAGATCACCGGCAAACAGCGCCAGCCGCGCATCCGGAGCGGTCTGCCAGCCTTGGCGGATCACCCGGCTGACGTGGCTGAGGTTCTTGTTCTGGGTGTCACCGAAGTACAGCAGCGTCAGCGGCTGACCGGCGGCAGCTGCGGTACGGAAGTGATTCCACGCACTCCAGGTGCCCTGCCCCTGCACGCGGTAGGCGTACAGCGTGTCCGGCAGCAGGCCGTCGATATCGGCGCGGTGATGCTGCGACAGGCCGTTCTCGCTGCTCAGCTCGCGGCTGCTGGCGGTGAACTGCCGCAGCGTCCCCATGTCCGGCGAATCGCCGGCCAGCGCCAGTTCGAGCAACGGCGGCGCGGCCAGCACCGAAGTACGCCACGCCACCGCAAAACCGGTGGCGGCGTCCTGTGCTGGCGAGGCGACGATGCGGTCCGGAAATCCGTTGGCCGCGTAATGCCGGCTCCCCGCCGGCACCTGCGTGTTGGGCTCCGCGGCCGGAGCAGCCCCCACTGCTCCGGCCGCCACCATCGTGGCTGCCAACAGCAGCCACTGCCTCTTACCCCTGAACATCACAGCGCGCAGTCCTGCGGCAGCGACAAGGCCTTGGCGATATCCCGCCAATCGAACGCCACCACGCCCTGGTCGTCATGCACCGCATACAACGCACCCTGCGGAAAACGTGCCGACGGCTGTTGGCTGTTCCAGATGCCGTCGGTGTTGGCCACGGTGTTGCCGTGGAAGGCGCCTACCGGGGCAAGCGTCTTGCGGTCAAACAGATGGAACACGCTGCGGTCCTTGCCCTGCTCGGTGGTGACCCACCAACCGGCATCGCCGCAGGTACGCAGCATCACGCCCTCGGCCTGTGCCTTGAACACGCCGTTGCCGAATGTCTTACCAGTGAAGTCACCGGCCAGCGTGTAGACCTTGAACTCGCTGGCGTAGGTTTCGTCCTCTTCAGCCACCATCAGGCGGTCGTTGGCCGGGTCACCCCAGATCGACTCGACCACCCGCAGCGCACCCTTCGGCGTGGTATCACCAATGCTGCGGACCAATCTGGCCTGCACACCGCTACCGTCAACGTTGACGTGATACCGGCGCACGCGCTCGTTCAACCGCTCCAATGCCGGCAGGATGTCGTTGCCAGCGGCATCTTCGCCATCGTCGTAGGAATCGGTGACATAGACGTCATAACCGTCCTGCGCCGGGTTCACCCACAAGCCGTAGGGCTTGCGCAGATCAGCGCCGGCAAACACGCCCAAAGGCGTGAAGTCCGGCAACTGCAGTACCTGCACACGGTGGTTGTCGCGCTCGACGATGAACACCAGGTCGCCGCTGACCGCGATGCCGTTGGGGCGATCGAACTGACCCGGCGCGGTGCCGAGACTGCCGACGTCACGCAGGTGCTTGCCCGTCTGGCCGTCATAAACCACCAGCTTGTCGGTGGCCTTGGCGGTGGCAATCAGCCACATCTGACCATCTGGCGCGCGCCAGCTGGCCGGCGAATCAATGTTGTCGGCCGGCGTCATCGGCGTCAGGAATGCCTCAGCCACCTGCGTCGACGTTGCCGCAGTGGCACCTTCGGCCACATCGGCCGCGGTCGGCGGATGCGATGCCTTGGGCGCGGGCTGGCAGGCCGTCAGTGCAAGCGCGACGGCTGCGCCGAGCAGCGCGGCCCTCACAGTGCCACCTTCAGGCCGATGGCATAGGTACGGCCATATTCTTCGTTCTGCAGGGTGCGCGAACGCACGCCCTGATACAGCTCAAGCGGCTTGTCGAGCAGGTTGGACGCTTCCAGGTACACGCTCATGCGCTTGCTGAACTTGTAATCCAGGCTGAAATCCAACTGCGTGTGCGGTGCGACATAGATGTCGTAAGCACTGTTCTTGCCAATGGTGTCCAGGTATTCGCTGCGATACACGCCCGCCAGACGCGTGCTGAAGCCGCCCCATTCGTAACCCACGTGCGCGCTGTACACATTCTTGGACGCACGCGGCAGGGTGAAGTCATCGTTGCCTCGGTCGGCGGTGCCGGGGTCGAAATCGGTGTCCAACCAGGTGCCGCTCACGCCCAGCAGCAGGCCCGACCATGCCCCCGGCAGGAACGCCAACTGCTGCTGCCAATTGAACTCGGCACCAAATACCTTGGCTTTGTTGCCATTGATCGCACGGGTCACATCGAAGCCCGGATACTCGGCATCCTCGTCGCTGATGGTCTCCACGATGTAGCCGTCGATGGACTTGTTGAACAGGCCCAGCGAGATGATGCCGGTGTCGCCCAGGTAGCGCTCGAACGAAAAATCCAGGTTGGTGGATTCGTACGGATCGAGCATCGGGTTACCTACGCGCACTTCATTATCTTCACGGTTCACGCTCAGGCGCGGCGACACATCGCCAAACGACGGGCGTGCCACGGTCTTGTTGACCGAGCCGCGCAGCACCCAGTTGTTGCTGGTGTCATAGCGCAGGTGCAGGCCCGGCAGCACGTTGGTGTAGCTGGTGCTGGCCACGCGCGGAGTGACGACCACGTTTTCACCATCGGCATCGATATCCACCTGGTTGCCGGTGGCATCGAACTGCGTGTTCTCCACACGCACACCACCAATCACACGCAGCGCACCGATATCCCACGTGCCCATCGCATACGCGGCAAAGATGTCTTCATTGGCGGTGTAATCCTCTTCCAGCGACACCATCGTGTTGCCGGGGATTTCCTGCGGACGCGCGCTGTACTGGCCGCCATTGGCGGCCCACCAGCGGCGCATCGCAGCCGAGCTCATGCCCTGCCCCAGCGGACCACCGCGATGGTCCAGCGTCTCGCCGTTCCAGGTGGTCAGGTCCACCGCCGGGCCCTTGCGCAGCTCGTCCTCGTCCACGTTCACCGCGCGCTCGCGCCAGCGGCCCAGCATGCCGAATTTGTAGCTTGCATTTTCGCCGTCGAAACGAATGTTGACCTGCGCGCTGCGCTCGCTGTCGTCCACCTGTTTGGGCGACAGAATCACCCGGTCGAACTTGTAGTTGGCGTTATCCATCCACTCGTCGCTGCTCAGGCTCAGGCCCGGGATGCCGCTGTTCTGGTCGAGCGTGGCGGACAGATCGTCGCCGGTGTGCTTGAAGCGCGCTTCCATCTCGTCATTCACGCGCTCGCGGGTCTTGGTGTAGCCCAAGCGGTAATCGAGCACGGCATTGGTCAGACGATTCTCACCACCCATGCTGGCAGCGAAGGTGTTCTCTTCCTTGGTGCGGTAGCGCATGCGTTTGGAGATGGCAGCGGCCGGCAGATCGTCCACCTGGTAGCGGCCATTGCCGAGCGCGCTGATGGCGCCATCTTCCAGCCCAAAGATCACGCGCTGACGGGTCTCGGCATCATCAAAACGGCTGTACAGCGTGCGCAGGTAGTAGCGGTTGTCGTCGTCCGGGCGCCAATCCAGGTTGAGGTTGGCACCGGTGCGCTCACGCTCGATGGTGTACTTGCGGCGCTGGATTTCCACGGCGGCCAGGTCGTTGTCAGCACCGCCGTCGAATTCGTCGTACGCCACCTCGGTGTTGTCCGACTCGAACGTGCGCTTCTGGTAGTTCACGCCCAAGGCCACGCCAAAGGTGTCGTTGAACACTTCGCTGTAGTTGAAGGCAGCCTTGGGGCTGGTTTCGCCCGACAGCTGCTGGTGGCTGGCCTCGATCTTGCCTTTCAGCGAGCGGCCATCGCGGTCGAAGGCCGAGGCCGATTCCACCACCACGCTGCCGCCGATGGCGTCGCCCGGCATGTCTGGCGTCGCCGACTTGACCACGCGCAGACGCTCGGTGGAGTCGGTGGGAATCACGTCCAGCGGCGCACCGCGCGAGGAATCTTCCGGCGTGCCCACGGCAATGCCATCGATGCTGACGCTATTGAGCGCCGCATCCAGACCGCGCACCACCACGAAGCGGCCTTCGCCCTGATCGCGGGTGACGCTGACACCCGGCAGACGCTGCAGGGATTCGGCCACGTTCATGTCCGGATAGTCGCCCATGGAGTCAGAAGCAATGCTGTCCTGGATGCCATTGGCATCGCGCTTGAGCTCCACCGCGCGGGCCTGCGCCTCCAACTGCGCACGCACCTCGATGCGCTCCAGGTCCACCGCACCGGCGGCAGCAACCGCTGCCACGCTGCCATCCGGTGTCGTTACCTGCTGCGCCCCTGCCGGCGCGGCGGCCATACAGGCCACCACGGTCGTCACTGCCACCACCAACACGCTCTTTCGCACACCTGCCCCCGGAACCATGTAAAGGATGGGTGTGCACGTTATGTCCGTTACGTTTCGCATCCATGACAGTCACGAGGCGGCAATATTTCATCGATGTACTGGCCGAGTACAGAACGCCTACGGCAAACTGTGGCATCTCCCCAGTAGCACCTCCACCATGAAAATCGTTGAAGTCCGTCACCCCCTGGTACAGCACAAGATCGGCCTGCTGCGCGATGCGACCATGAGCACCAAGGATTTCCGGGAAGTGGTCAACGAGCTGGGCACGTTGTTGGCTTACGAGGCCACGGCCGATCTGGATACCGAAACCCACACCACCGCCGGCTGGGCGGGCCCGGTGCAGGTGCAGCGCATCGCGGGCGCCAAGATCACCGTCGTGCCGATCCTGCGTGCCGGCCTGGGCATGCTGACCGGCGTGTTGTCGTTGATTCCGGCTGCCCGCGTCAGCGTGGTGGGCCTGCAGCGCGACGAGGAAACCCTGGAAGCGGTGCCGTACTTCGAGCGCCTGACCGGCCGCCTGGAAGAGCGCGATGCGCTGATTCTCGATCCAATGCTGGCCACCGGCGGCACCCTGATCGCCACCATCGACATGCTAAAGCGTGCCGGCGCCCGGCGCATCAAGGGCATCTTCCTGGTGGCCGCACCCGAAGGCCTGCAGGCGGTGGAAGCCGCCCACCCGGACGTGGAAATCTACACCGCCGCCATCGACGAGCGCCTCAACGACAAGGCCTACATCCTGCCCGGCCTGGGCGATGCCGGTGACCGCATCTTTGGCACCCGCATGGGCTGAGGCACAACCGCCCGGTAAAGCGGCAGTGTTGTTGCACCACCAGCGGCCCGGATGCGGGCCGCTTTGCCAGGCGCATTGCGTTGACACGCATTTATCGCGGCAGGGCGTAGCGTCCATCCAACTTTCGTCAATGCCCAGAGAACACCGCATGAAACATCTTGCAGCTTTCGCCATTGCCGCCATGCTGGCCTGCGCCGCCGCGCCGAGCGTGGCCAAAGACAACGTCACCACCACGCCGGTCCACTTCAGCAAAGGGGCAAGCAGCACCACCCTGCCGGGCACGATCAAAGGCTACGACAGCGTCAATTACACACTCTCGGCACGTGCCGGCCAGTCGATGCACGTGAGCATCACCGGCAGCAGCAACGCCAATTTCAACGTCTTTGCACCCGGCGATGTACCGGGCGCCGCCACGGCAATCGGCAGCGGCGCGGTGGGACAGGACTGGCACGGGGCGCTACCGACCAACGGCACCTATACCGTGCAGGTCTATCAGATGCGCGCCTCTGCGCGGCGTGGGCAGAACGCCAACTACAACGTCAGCTTCAGCATCCGCTGAGCTACTCCCGGTCGCGCGCCACGCCCTTGCGGCGTTGGCGCACGGGCGGTCACGCTGCCAGCGTGCGCGCTTTCAGTTCGCCCATTTCATGGGCGGTGCCAAAGCGGCCCTTTTCATCACGCACCACCTGCGCCATCGCGCACACCGGGTCGTGAGTGAAAAACAGATGCACGTTGCGGGCGAGCTTGTCCTCAAGGAAGGCGCGCTTCTCGTCGATCAACAGTTCGGCGTTGCGGTCATAGCCCATGGTGATGGGTACGTGTACCCACGAGCGGCCCGGAATAAGGTCAGCGCAGAACACCACGCCACCGCGCGGCTGGCCGTTGACCCGCTCGGGGCCGACAATCTCCGCCAGCATCAGGCCCGGCGTGTGGCCGTCGCTGTAACTGAAGCGCACCGATTCACCCAAGGTCTTTGAATACTCGCCGGTCACCACTTCCAAGCGTCCGCTGGCTTCCAGCAGGCCCGGCAACTCGGGAATGAAGCTGGCCCGGTCGCGTGGGTGCGGATGTCGCGCCCGCTCCCAATGCGACGCACCGACGATGAAGGTGGCATTGGGGAACAGCAGCTCCGGCTCGCGGCCTTCCGACCACGGCGCCAGCAGGCCACCGGCATGGTCAAAATGCAGGTGACTGAGCACCACCACGTCAATATCTTCGTGCTCGAAGCCGGCTTCGCGTAGCGAATCCATCAGGATATGGCGCGGCTCCTGCACACCGAAACGCTCACGCATCTTCGGCTCAAAGAACGCGCCGATGCCGGTCTCAAACAACACCGTCTTGCCGGCCAGCGGGCTTGCAAGCAAGGCCCGGCACGCCAGTTCAATGCGGTTGAGATCATCCGACGGCGACCACTTTTCCCACAACGCCTTGGGAGCGTTGCCGAACATTGCGCCACCATCGAGTTTTTGCGAATTACCGCGGATCGACCAAAGTTTCATATGAAAAATTCTACCCGGCGCGCGTTAAATATTCGCAAGTATCGAACGCCGGTTTATTGACACCACGATCAATCAATGACGTGAGCTGCTTGGCTGCTTTTCGTCCATTCGATAAACAATGGACCGTGCGCCCGATTGCAAGGAGACGCCTGCAGCTTTCAAGTGACGGATGGACAGATGCAAGCAGGAGCGATTCCCGCCTTCGTGGGAATGACGACCGGCCAGCCTCTCCAACCAAGCCTCCTTAACGACCTACTGCCGTCATTCCCGCTCAGGCGGAAATCTCGTTTCCATTTCTTCACTGGACATAAGCGTTCGGCTTCCACACATCGGTTTCCACATAAAGCAAAAACCCCGCTCGAAAGCGGGGTTTTCATTGTGCAGACTCAGTTTGCTTTTTCTGACTTCACAACCCGGGCACTGCCCACGGGGTTGCGCGGGTCACTGCCGCCGTAAAGCGTATTGCTGACGCGGTCCCATTCCACCGTCTGCAGGTTGCCCCACACGTGGCTGGAACCGCGACCACCGGCAGCGGTGTCGCCCGGCAGGTCGATCTTGTGGCCCATGGCCTGCAGCTGCTTGACCGTATCGGCATCGAACGCATCGTTCTCTGCTTCGATCAGGTCCGGCAACCACTGGTGGTGATAACGCGGCAGCGCGGCAACCTGCTGCGCCGTCAGACCGTCGTCGTAACCCAGGATGCCCAGCAGCACCATGGTGATGATGCGGCTGCCACCCGGCGTGCCGATCACGACCACCTTGTCCTCATTCTCCATGAACGTCGGTGTCATCGAGCTGAGCATGCGCTTGCCCTTCTTCGGCGCATTGGCGGCGTAACCCATCACGCCAAACGCGTTGGGCGTACCCGGCTTGAGCGCGAAGTCGTCCATCTCGTTATTGAGCAGCACGCCGGTGCCGGCCGGAATCAGCCCGGAGCCGTACAACAGGTTCACCGTCTGGGTGCCACCCACGCGGTTGCCTTCGCTGTCGATGATCGAGAAGTGCGTGGTTTCGTCATCTTCCAACGGCGTCGGGTTACCCGACAGCATGTCGCTGGGGGTGGCCTTTTCCGGATGGATGGTGGCGCGCAGGCCCTGAGCGTAATCGCGGCTGGTCAACACGTTCTGCGGGATGTCGACAAAATCCGGGTCACCCAGGAAGAACGTGCGGTCGCGATAAGCGCGACGCATGGATTCCACCACCAGATGGGTGCGATGCGCGGCATCCATCTTGCGGACGTCCCAGCCTTCCAGAATCTGCAGCATTGCTGCCAACGCAATGCCACCGGAGGACGGCGGCGAGGCGGTGGTGATCTTCCAGTCGCGGTAGTTGAAGACGATGGGCTCGCGGGTCTTGACCGTGTAACCCGCCAGTTCCTCGGCGGTCCAACGGCCGCCGGCCTGCTTCACACCAGCCAGCAGCTTGCGGCCGGTTTCGCCGCGATAAAAACCATCAAAGCCCTTCTCGGCCAGCAGCTGCAACGTGTGCGCCAGTTCCGGCTGCTTGAACAGATCGCCTTCGGCGATCGGGCGGCCGTTGCGCAGATACACCTCGCGTGTCCCGGGATAACGCTCCATCACTTCGCGACGCGAGGCGTAACCGCGTGCCATGCGTGCGTAAACCGGGAAGCCATCGGTGGCCACGCGGATGGCCGGTGCCAGTGAATCGGTCAGCGGCAGGCGGCCGTGTTCGCGGGCCATCTGCACCAGCGCCGCCGGCAAGCCGGGGATGCCGGCCGACCACGGGCCATTGACCGAACGGTCGCGGTCCAGCTCGCCCTTCTTGTCGAGGAACTGCTCAGGCGTGGCGGATTCGGGCGCGGTTTCGCGCGCGTCCAGCATCACGTCCTTGCCGGTCTTGGCGTCGTGCAGCAGGAAAAAGCCGCCGCCACCCAAGCCGGAGCTGATCGGCTCGACAACAGCCAGCGTCGAAGACACCGCAATCGCGGCATCAAACGCGTTGCCGCCTTTGGCCAGGATTTCCATGCCGGCATCGGTCGCCAGCGAATGGCCGCTGGCAATCACCGCGCCATCGGGATGGGTCGCCCGCGCCTGCGGCGCATCGGCCGCCCACACAGCCGGTGTCATCACCAGCGCAAACAACATCAGGGAACGGGCAACAATCTTCATGCCGACGGCGTCTCCGGTTCGTAAAGTTCGGGGTGATCGCGCTGCAGGCCATGCAATTTGGCCAGCAGCTGATCCTGGGTTTCGGGGATGTCCGGGTCGGGGTCGATGCACTCCACAGGGCACACCACCACACATTGCGGCTCATCAAAATGGCCGACGCACTCGGTACAGCGGGCCGGGTCGATCACGTAGATCGTCTCGCCCATGGCGATGGCCTGATTCGGGCAGGCTGGCTCACACACGTCACAGTTGACGCAGAGCTCGTTGATTTTGAGTGACATTCCTGCAGTCTTCCCGTCAGAGCGGGCTTGCAACCGGCGCATGCCGGTTCGTCGCTCTTGCTGTTCATGGCCTGCCAAAAGGCAATGCCGGCAGCAAGTTTACTGGACCCCCGCCTCTACGGGGTGAGGCACCGGCAATGCCGGCGCCTCAATCCTGTGCCCGCTGGCGCGGGACTTATGCGTTGGCAGGCACGGGACCAAAGACGGCCCTGCGCCAGCGCATTACTTGGCTTCGACGAAGATGTAGTCGGCGCCGGTCGGCTGCACCAGCGTCTGCACACGTGCGTTGTCAGCGGCTTCGCCGATGAACACCACACGCACGCCCTTCATGGAGTCAGCCTGCACACCCTTGAATGCGGTTTCGATCATGTCAGCCATCTTGGCCGAGGCCGACGAACCGAAAGCCAGCATGTTGCCCGGCTGGATGCCACGGCCGATCGCATTGGTGGCGCTTTCAACCTGACGCTCGTACTTGGCGGCGAACTCGGCGTCCGACTCCGGCGGCAGGTAGTACAGGAACGGGCTGGCCGTGATGGTGCCCATGTTCTGCACGGCAACGGCCTGCAGGTAGGTCTTCCAACCCGCATCGTCATCCTTGGCCGGGGCGACCAGCGCCTGCTGGGCTTCAGCCACCGGAGCGGCTTCTTCCTTCTTGCAGGCCGTGAAGCCCAGCACCATCGAAGCGGCAAGCATCACGCGCATCGTGTTCTTCATGTTTCTTCTCCCTTTTGAGGTTCTGTACAGCTGTTTGGGGTTCTTACTTGCCAGCGCGGGCTTCGCGGGCGTTACGCAGCGCTTCCAGCACGGTGGCCGGCACGAAACCGGACACATCACCACCCAGCCTGGCGATTTCACGCACCAGCGAGGAGGAAATGAAGCTGTGCTGTTCGGACGGGGTCAGGAACAGGGTCTCGACCTCCGGAATCAGATGGCGGTTCATGCTTGCCATCTGGAACTCGTATTCAAAATCGGACACGGCCCGCAGGCCACGCAGCAGCACGCCGCCGTGACAGGCGCGGACAAAGTGCGCCAGCAGGGTGTCAAAGCCCACCACTTCAACGTTGCCGTGATGCTTGAGGGCATCCTCGGCCAGCGCTACACGCTGCTCCAGCGGCAGCGTCGGGCCCTTGGACGGGCTCTGCGCCACGCCAACCACCACCTTCTCGAACAACGGTGCGGCACGATGCACCAGGTCGATATGACCATTGGTGATCGGGTCGAACGTACCCGGGTAAACGGCGATGCGGCGATTTGCTGTGGTCATGCGGGTTCAGTCGCGTTCATGTCGCCGCGAAGTGTAGCAGCGGCTTGTCGATACAGGGCATAGCGCACATCGCGGGTACTTCCCTCACGGTGCAGGCTCCAGCCGGCCGGCAGCCGCAAGGCCGCATCGGCAGGTGCTTCCACATACAGCCAGGCACCTTGGGCCAGGTGCCGTGGCAGCCGTTCGATCACCTGCTCCCACAGCCCGGCCGCGAACGGGGGGTCCAGAAACACCACATCCGCCTGAACAGGCACAGCGTTGTCCAGCCAATGCACGGCATCGGCATGGCTTACCTGTATCTGCTCGGCTGCACCCAATTTGCCGACCACGCCGCGCAATGCCGCCACCAGCGCCGGGTCACGCTCGACCAACTGCGCCGATGCCGCGCCACGCGACACCGCCTCCAGCCCCAGCGCGCCGCTGCCGGCGAACAGATCCAGCACCCGAGCGCCGGGCAATTTGGGCATCAACCAGTTGAACAAGGTCTCGCGAACGCGGTCGCTGGTGGGCCGCAGGCCTTCCAACTGCGGCACGTCCAGCCGCGTATTGCGCCAGCGCCCGCCAATGATGCGCACCTGGCCGGTATCCGCCGGCCCCTTGCTGCGGCCACGGCTCATGCCGCCGCAACCGGCAACGACATAGACAACAGCTGACAAATCAACAACATCGGCGGTGCACCCGGCAACAATCCAAACAGGGCGCCGATGATAGACCAGCACCCGGCCTGGCAGCGCACACCTTGAAAACGGCCAGTTCACCCTTACCCCTGTGACAGCCGCCGCGCTGGACGCGGCACGTCAGCCACAGAGCACGAGCGACCGATGAACGCACAGAGCCACAAGGAAACCCGCGGGTTCCAGACCGAGGTGAAGCAGTTGCTTCACCTGATGATCCACTCGCTGTATTCGAACAAGGAAATCTTCCTGCGCGAGCTGGTGTCCAACGCCGCCGACGCCAGCGACAAGCTGCGCTTCGAGGCCCTGACCCAGCCGGAGCTGCTGGAAGGCAACGGCGAGCTGCGCATCCGCATCGAGGCCGACCCGGCCGCGCGCACCCTGACCATTGACGACAACGGCATCGGCCTGAGCCGCGATGAAGCCATCGCCCACCTTGGCACCATCGCCAAGTCCGGCACCGCCGAGTTCCTGAAGAACCTGTCCGGCGACCAGAAGAAAGACTCCAACCTCATCGGCCAGTTCGGCGTGGGCTTCTACTCGGCCTTCATCGTCGCCGACCAGGTGGACGTGTACAGCCGTCGCGCCGGTTTGCCGGCCAACGAAGGCGTGCATTGGTCCTCGCGCGGCGAAGGCGAATTCGAGGTGGAAACCATCGACAAGCCCGAGCGCGGCACCCGCATCGTGCTGCACCTGAAGGAAGGCGAAGAGAGCTACACCGACGCCTGGCAGCTGCGCAGCCTGGTCAAGAAGTACTCTGACCACATCGGCCTGCCGATCGAGCTGCAGAAAGAACACCACGGCGAAGACGCCGACAAGCCGGCCACGCCGGAGTGGGAGACCGTCAACCGGGCCAATGCGCTGTGGACGCGCGCCAAATCCGAAGTCAGCGACACCGAATACAAAGAGTTCTACAAGCACATCGCCCACGACCCGGCCGACCCGCTTGCCTGGACCCACAACAAGGTCGAAGGCAAGCTGGAGTACACCTCGCTGCTGTACACGCCCGGCCGTGCGCCGTTTGACCTGTACCAGCGTGACGCGCCCAAGGGCCTGAAGCTGTATGTGCAGCGCGTTTTCATCATGGACCAGGCCGAGCAGTTCCTGCCGCTGTACCTGCGCTTCATCAAGGGCGTGGTGGATTCCAACGACCTGCCGTTGAATGTCTCGCGCGAGATCCTGCAGTCCGGGCCGGTGATCGACTCGATGAAGTCGGCGCTGACCAAGCGCTCGCTGGACATGTTGGAGAAACTGGCCAAGGACAAGCCGGAGGAATACGCCGGTTTCTGGAAGAACTTCGGCCAGGTGCTGAAGGAAGGCCCGGCCGAAGATTTCAACAACCGCGAAAAGGTCGCCGGCCTGCTTCGCTTTGCTTCCACCCATGACAGCAGTGGCGAGCAGAATGTGGCGTTGGCCGATTACGTGGGCCGCATGATCGAAGGCCAGGACAAGATTTATTACCTGACCGGCGAAAGCTTCCAGCAGGTCAAGGACAGCCCGCATCTTGAGGTGTTCCGCAAGAAGGGCATCGAAGTGCTGCTGATGACCGACCGCATCGACGAGTGGCTGATGAGCTACCTGCACGAGTTCGACGGCAAGTCGTTTGCCGACATCGCGCGCGGCGATCTGGACCTGGGCAAGCTGGAAACCGAGGAAGACAAGAAGGCGCAGGAAGAAGTCGCCAAGACCAAGGAAGCTTTGGTCACGCGCCTGAAGACCGCGCTGGGCGAAGACGTTGCCGAAGTGCGCGTCTCGCATCGCCTGACCGACTCGCCGGCCATCCTGGCCATCGGCGAGCAGGATCTGGGGCTGCAGATGCGCCAGATTCTGGAAGCCAGCGGCCAGAAGGTGCCCGACTCCAAGCCGGTGTTCGAGTTCAACCCTGCGCATCCGCTGATTGAAAAGCTCGATGCCGAGGCCGACGAAAGCCGCTTCAACGACCTGGCCCACGTGCTGTTCGACCAGGCCGCACTGGCTGCCGGCGACAGCCTCAAGGACCCGGCCGGTTACGTGCGTCGCTTGAACAAGCTGCTGCTGGAACTGTCGGCCTGAGCCCGCCCGCTGCCTGCCGAACACCGTTCGCAGGCAGCACCGCCCCTCCCTCTGTCTCTGGCATGAGGGAGGGCCGCGACGCCCAGCGTCACAGCACCGTAGCCGCGCCCCGCAACTACTTCGCTGCGGCGCCCGTGAAGCAATACAGCCATTGCGGCAACCCGGTTTGGTCAGGTTCTGCAGCTACAACGGCAGACGGGCCGGGCCGCACCGCCCCCCCCCCTGCAACGCCGGCCGCATGAGTGCCGGTGGTAGCATATGCAGCTGATTTCAGGCCATTTCCCTCCATGTTCAGCTTTTTCCGCCGCAAGAAGACCGACGACGCCCAACCGCCTGCCAAGCCGTCAACGCTGAGCGCGGAAGACCTGGCAGCCGCATTCCCGAAGGCGCCGTCCGAGGCTGCTCCATCGGTTGATCTCACCGAAGCGTTCGCGCCGCCTGCGGTCGCCGAAAGCCCGGTGGTTGAAACGGTAGTCGCCGAACTGCCGGCCGTCGAAACCGTCGCCACTGAAACGCCGCGTGTCGAGCCTGCCGTTGAACCGGCTATCGAGCCGGTCATCGAAACCGCGCCGGCTCAGGTGCAGGACGAGGTGTTGCCCACCCCGGCCAACCCGGTCACCCCCGATTTCGTGATCCAAGCTCCGGCAGCACCGTCGCCCGTTGCTGAAGCCGAACCTACCCCTCAGGCAGAAACGCTGCCGGACGTCATCGCGCCCACGCCGGCCCTTGAAGTCGTCGCAGCCGAACCCGCCGCACAAAGCGACGACGCCCTCATTCCCGCAAACGCTGCCCCGGCCGCCGCATCCGGCAAACTCGGCTGGCGCGAGCGCCTGCGCAACAGCACCTTCGCGCGCAGTTTCGGCGGCCTGTTCTCGCGCAATCCCAAGCTCGACGACGACCTGCTCGACGAGATTGAAACCGCACTGATCACCGCCGATGTCGGCGTGCCGGCCACCACTGCGCTGATCGAAGATCTGCGCAAGCGCATGAAGTCGCGCGAATTTGCCGACGCCAATGCGCTGCTGGCGGCACTTCGCGCCGACCTCATCGCGCTGCTGCAGCCGGTGTCCAAGCCGCTGGTCATCGACAGCAATGCCAAGCCATTTGTCATCCTCACCGTAGGCGTCAACGGCGTTGGCAAGACCACCACCATCGGCAAGCTGGCCAAGCGCTTCAAGGATGAAGGCCACAGCCTGATGCTGGCCGCTGGCGACACCTTCCGCGCCGCCGCCGTGGCGCAGCTGCAGATATGGGGCGAGCGCAACGGCGTGGCCGTAGTTGCACAAGGCCAGAACGCCGATGCCGCGTCGGTCGCGTTCGACGCATTGCAGGCCGGCAAGGCGCGCGGCACCAGCGTACTGATCGCCGACACCGCCGGCCGCCTGCACACGCAGACCGGCCTGATGAACGAGCTCAGCAAAATACGCCGCGTGCTCGGCAAGATCGACGAAACCGCACCGCACGAAGTGCTGATGGTCATCGACGGCACCACCGGCCAGAACGCCCTCTCGCAGCTACGCCAATTCCATGCCGCGGCCGGTGTAACCGGGTTGGTGGTGACCAAGCTGGACGGCACCGCCAAGGGTGGCGTGGTATTTGCGTTGGCCCGCGAATTCGGCATCCCGATCCGTTTCGCCGGCATCGGCGAGCGCCCGGAAGACCTGCGCGTATTCGACCCGGAAGCCTTCGTGGACGCCCTGCTCCCGCAGGCGTTAGGCAGCAACAGCTAAGCCCTAAACCATCGGCCTAAGCTCTCAAAGCCCCTCTCCCGTTTACGGGAGAGGGGTTGGGGTGAGGGGAAGCTTCCAGCAAGCAAAACCCCAACCACCCTCACCCGCCCTTTGGGGCACCTTCCCCCGCAATTGGGGAAGCACCGCGAAAGCAACCGCCATCGCCTGCGAGCCAATGCCCAACTTCCCAAGCCAACTTCTCACCTGGTTCGACCAACACGGGCGCCACGATCTGCCTTGGCAGCATCCGCGTTCGCCGTACCGGGTGTGGCTGTCGGAGATCATGCTGCAGCAGACCCAGGTCGCCACCGTCATCCCGTACTTCCTGCGCTTCATGCAGGTGTTCCCGACGCTTGCCGATCTGGCCAAGGCAGACAACGACACGGTGATGGCCAACTGGGCCGGGCTTGGTTATTACGCACGCGCACGCAATCTGCATGCCGCCGCAAAGCAATGCGTTGAACTGCATGGCGGCGAGCTGCCGTGCGACTTCGATGCGCTGCTCGCCCTGCCCGGCATCGGCCGCAGCACCGCCGGCGCCATCCTCAGCCAGGCATGGAATGCGCCGTTCCCCATCCTCGACGGCAACGTCAAACGGGTGATGACCCGCTATCACGGCATTACAGGTTTTCCTGGCCTGCCCGCTGTCGAAAAACAATTGTGGGCGCTAGCCGCCGAACAGGTAACACACGTACCGCAGGGCCGCATGGCCGACTACACGCAGGCGCAGATGGATTTCGGCGCCACGCTTTGCACGCGCGCAAAACCGGCCTGCATCCTGTGCCCGCTTCAATCCGGCTGCGCCGCGCATGCGCAGGGCCTGGTGGATACGCTGCCCACACCCAAGCCCAGCAAGGTCTTGCCCGAGCGCGAAGCCACCGCGCTGCTGCTGGAAGATGCACAAGGCCGCATCCTGCTGCTCAAGCGCCCGCCTACCGGCATCTGGGCCTCGCTATGGACGCTGCCGCAGGCCGACACCGACGCGCAGATGCGCCAATGGTTTGCCAGCAACATCACTGGCGACTACGACAACGCCGAAGAACTGCCGCTGATCATCCACACCTTCAGCCATTACCGCCTGCATCTGCAGCCCCTCAACGCACGCAAGGTCGCCCTACGCACAAAGGTTGGCGACAATGACGGCCTGCGCTGGGTCGCACGCGCCGAACTGGCCGATATCGGCCTGCCCGCACCGATCCGCAAACTGCTTGAGCGCCACCGCGCGCATTGAACCTACAGGACCCCACCATGCCCCGTTCCGTCTTCTGCCAGTACGAACAACGCGAAACCGAAGGTCTGGATTTCGTGCCCTACCCCGGCGAGTTGGGCCAGCGCATTTTTGCCAACATCGGCAAGCCGGCCTGGGCCGCGTGGCTCGCGCACCAGACCATGCTGATCAACGAAAACCGCCTTTCCCCGCGCGACCCGAAGCACCGCGCATTTCTTGAGGAAGAGCTGGTGAAGTATCTGTTCTCCGGCGGTGCGGAAAAGCCGGCAGGCTACGTCGCTCCCGAGTCGAACTGAGCGCGCATTTAAGGCCCCGCGAGCACAGCGATATCGCGCTCGATTCGCTGCAACTCCCAGCCAGCACACCCACATGAAAACCGCCCGGGGCAACGCACCCGGGCGGCTTGAAAAGCGCATCGCACAACTGCTCGCGGCTTACAGCGTGAGTGTGGCCAGACTGCCCGCATCAGCCGGGGTGAGATCTCAGTTGCTTTCGCCCGTTTGATCTTCCGCACGCGCGGCGATCTTGGCTTCACGCAGTTGCCTTTCCGAGGACCGCAGCGCCTTCACATCCAGGGGCTGGATCGTATCGATCCGGCAGGGAATGCTCATTCCCGGGCCATTGCCATGCACGATCACCCGGTCAAACTTGGCCGACACCTGCCCCATCATGTTGGTCACAGTGATGGCCGGTGCAAACGACAGATCCAGGCACGGGCCGCTCAGGCTCAGCAACCAAGCCTCACTTGGCTTGGTCCACACCGCCAACGCGCTGTCGCCCAACTCGGTCCAGCCATTGAGCGAGCCGTAATACCTGAAGTCTTTCACCGGCGCGCCAGCATGCGCGCGGTACAACGCCAAGCGTTCGTCGCTGCTCAACTTGCCCGCCGTGGCACAGCCGCCGAGCAACGCGACGGCCATCAATGCAAGAAGCACCTTCTTCATGACACCACTCCCGTTGGTCAGATTGCCCCGGCACAGTCGGGGAACGTGCTGATGATCCGCTGCCCCGGGTGAATTCCAAGGCAACAAATGCAGCCGATGACCGCACTCAGACCTGGCTGCGCGCCAGTTCGTGCAACTTGCCTTCACGCAGCTCCAACACACGGTCCAGCTTGCGTGCCAAGCTGCGGTCGTGCGTCACCAGGACCAGACTGGTGCGCTGGGCCCGGTTCAATTCCAGCATCAGTTCAAACACGGTCGCGGCCGTCTTGTCGTCGAGGTTGCCGGTGGGCTCGTCACCCAATACACAGGCCGGTTGGTTGACCAGGGCACGGGCCACGGCCGCACGCTGGCGCTCACCACCGGACAACTCACCCGGCTTGTGTTCAAGCCGATGCCCCAACCCCACCGACTCCAGCAGCGCCTTGGCACTGCGGCTGGCAGCAACCGCGCTGGCGCCGCCCAGCATCACCGGCATCATCACGTTTTCCAACGCGGTGAACTCCGGCAGCAGGTGGTGGAACTGGTAGACGAAGCCCAGCGAGGTGTTGCGCAGGCGTCCACGCTGAGTGTCGGACAGTGCCGACATACGCTGGCCAGCCACATACACCTCGCCTGCGGTCGGCGTATCCAGACCGCCCAGCAAGTGCAGCAAGGTGCTCTTGCCCGCGCCGGATGCACCAACAATCGCCACGGTCTCACCGGCATCCACGCGCAGATTCAAACCATCAAACACCGGCGTGTGCATCTTGCCTTCGGCGTAGGTTTTGCCCAGGCCATCAGCGCTGATTACCGTTTCCATCAAAGCATTCTCATTCATAGCGCAGCGCCTCCGCAGGCTGGGTGCGGGCTGCCCGCCATGCCGGGTACAACGTCGCGGCAAAACTCATCAGCAGCGCGACAAGCGTGATGACGACGATATCGCTGGTCTGCATGTCAGTGGGCAGGCCGGTGATGTAATAGACATCCTCCGGCAGCAGTTTGATGTTGAAGACCGACTCGATCAGCCCAAGGATGCGCTCAAGGTTCAAGGTCAGGGTAATGCCACCGATGACACCAGCGATGGTGCCGAACACACCAATCAATGTGCCCTGCACCATGAACACCTGCATCACACCGCCCGGCGTCAGGCCGAGCGTGCGCAGGATCGCAATATCAGCCTGCTTGTCGGTAACCAGCATCACCTGCGAGGACACCAGGTTGAACGCGCCCATCGCGATGATCAGCGACAGCAGGATGCCCATCACCGTTTTTTCCATCTTCAACGAGTGATAGAGATTGGCGTTTTCCTGCGTCCAGTCGCTCACACGGTAATAGCCGTTGAGGTTGACTGCCAAATCGCGGGCCACCGTATACGCCTGGTCCATGTCGTGCATCTTCATGCGCACGCCTGTGACCCCATCCACGCGCAGTACGCGCTCAAGATCACTCATATTGACGAAGGCCACGCCGCGGTCCACTTCGTTGGTGCCGGCCTCGAAGATGCCGCTCACCTTGAAGCGCTTGGTGCGCGCCATTGCGCCGACCGGCGTGCCTTGGATTTCGGCCAGCGTGGCGATCACGTTGTCGCCTACATCCACGCCCAGCCAAAGTGCCAGCTCCTTGCCGAGCAGGATGTTGAACTCGCCCTGCTTCAGGGTATCGAGCGAACCCTTGGTCATCTTCTCGCCTAGCACCGAGACCTTGGGCTCCTGCGCCGGGTCAATGCCCTGCACGATGGCGCCCTGCACACGTGGGCCGGCCAACATGCCTTGAATTTCGATATACGGTGCGGCACCGGCAACACGCGGGTCTTTCATCGCCACATCAACGGCGTGCTGCCAGTTGGTCATCGGCGCGCCGTCGGCACTCACCGTGGCATGCGCTGACATCTGCAGCAGGCGATCGCGGATTTCCTTCTGGAAGCCACTCATGACCGCCAAGGTGGTGATCAGCACCGTCACGCCCAGCGCGATGCCCAGAATGGAGGCCATGGAAATGAAGGAGATAAAACCGTTGCGGCGCTTGGCCCGCAGGTAACGCAAGCCGATTGCGACTGGTAAGGGTTTGAACATGCGTGTGTGCCCGTGAATTGCCGCTATGGTGCCACTGTCTCTGCGTTGCGGGAAATCGTGTGGTCACGAACGGCCAGACGCAGTTCACGTCGACAGGCACGCGGCAATGTATCAGGCCAGAACAGCAGCGCTCCCCGCTGCTTGCCGGCCTGCCAGCGCAGCACAGCCAAGGGCCCGCGCTCCTGCAACTGCAATGTATCCAGCACCAGGCCATCAAGCCGGGCCGGGCTGGGCGCCTGCGGAATCAGCAGGATCTTTGTTGGCCTGCGCTGCTCCCGCCACACCAGCCCAGCCGCCCACAGCAAGGCTGCCAAGGCCAACGGCCCGGCATGCGGCGGTTCAAGGTCACAATTGAGGGCAGCAATGGCGCCCAGCATTCCCAACAGGATGATCGCGCCGCTCAACCAACGCGATGGCGCCCACTCACACCGGAAGGGCGCAGATGTATTCCAGGAGTTTTGCCTGCGACGCATCCGGACAAGCCTCGTAGCCCATCGACCAGCGCCACAATTTATCGTCCTCGGAGTCCAGCAGCTGCAGGAAAACCGCGCGCTCTGCCTCGGGGGCTTCCGCCCAACGACGGTCCAGATAGCGGCCGAACAGCTGGTCAAGCTCACGCATGCCACGCCGGCAACGCCAGCGCAGTTTCTTCAACAGGATTTCGTCTTCGGTCTGCATGGCTTCGGCTACCAAAGCCCCTCTCCTATCGGGAGAGGGGTTGGGGTGAGGGTTGGAGCCAAGCTCCTACGAAATCCAGGGAAACAGGGGTTGCCCCACCCTTCATCCGCCCCTGTGGGGCACCTTCTCCCGCTTGCGGGAGAAGGCAGCACCTGCCGCCATCGCTTGAGCGCTGGCGGGTAAAAAGCTGTATCAGGCGCGACGCGCCATCATCAGCTTCTTGATCTCGGCAATGGCCAGCGCCGGGTTCAAGCCCTTCGGGCAGGTGCGGGCGCAGTTCATGATCGTGTGGCAGCGATAGAGCTTGAACGGATCTTCCAGATCGTCCAGACGCGCACCGGTGTCCTCATCGCGCGAGTCGATGATCCAACGGTAAGCCTGCAACAGAATTGCCGGGCCCAGATAACGCTCGCCGTTCCACCAGTAGCTCGGGCAGCTGGTCGAGCAGCAGGCGCACAGGATGCACTCGTACAGGCCGTCCAGCTTTTTACGGTCTTCCGGCGACTGCAGGCGCTCGCGGTCCGGCGGTGCCGGGGTCTGCGTACGGATCCACGGCTTGATCGAGGCGTACTGCGCATAGAAGTGGGTCAGATCCGGAACCAGATCCTTCACCACGTCCATGTGCGGCAACGGGTAGATCGGCACTTCGGCCTTGCCGCAATCGGCAATGGCGCGGGTGCAGGCCAGCGTGTTGGTGCCGTCGATGTTCATCGCGCACGAACCGCAGATGCCTTCGCGGCAGGAGCGGCGGAAGGTCAGGGTCGGATCAATCTCGTTCTTGATCTTGATCAGCGCGTCCAGAACCATCGGGCCGCACGCATCGAGGTCGAGCTCGTAGGTGTCGGTACGCGGATTCTGGTCGTCGTCCGGGCTCCAGCGGTAGATCTTGAAGGTGCGCGTGTTCTTGGCACCGCCCTTGACGGGGAAGTGCTTGCCCTTGGTGATCCGGGAGTTCTTCGGAAGTGCAAATTCAGCCATGTTCGTAGGTTCCCCGGATCAGTAGACGCGCGGCTTCGGCGGCACCACGGACACGTCATCGCTGAGCGTGTACATGTGCACCGGGCGGTAGTCGAAGCTGCACTTGCCCTTGTCATCGACGGTGACCAGCGTGTGCTTCTGCCAGTTCACGTCGTCGCGGTCCGGGTAGTCCTCGTGCGCGTGGGCGCCGCGGCTTTCCTTGCGCTGCTCGGCCGAGTTGATTGTGGCAACAGCGTTGAGCAGCAGGTTGTTCAGCTCGTAGGTTTCCAGCAGGTCCGAGTTCCAGACCAGCGAGCGGTCGGAAACCTTCACGTCCTGGAACGAATCGAACACTTCAGCCATCTTGGCGCAGCCTTCTTCCAGCGTCTTGCTGGTGCGGAACACGGCAGCGTCGTTCTGCATGGTGCGCTGCATGTTGTCGCGGATGACCGAGGTCGGCGTATCGCCGTTGGCGTGACGCAGCTTGTCCAGCAGGCCCAGCGCCTTGTCGCAGGCATCGGACGGCAGGGTCTTGTGCGCAGCGCCCGGCTTGATCGTCTCGGCGCAGCGGTTGGCCACGGCACGGCCGAACACCACCAGATCGAGCAGCGAGTTGGAACCCAGACGGTTGGCGCCATGCACGGACACACATGCGGCCTCGCCGATGGCGTACAGGCCCGGCACGACTGCATCGGGGTTGTCGCCGACCTTGCGCACCACTTCACCGTGGTAGTTGGTCGGGATGCCACCCATGTTGTAGTGCACGGTCGGGATGACCGGGATCGGCTGCTTGTGCACGTCGACACCGGCGAAGATGCGGGCGCTTTCAGCAATACCCGGCAGCTTGTCGTCGATGACGCCCGGGCCCAGGTGGGTCAGGTCGAGCAGGATGTGATCCTTGTGCTCGCCGACGCCGCGGCCTTCGCGGATTTCGATGGTCATCGAACGCGACACCACGTCGCGCGATGCCAGATCCTTGTAATGCGGTGCGTAGCGTTCCATGAAACGCTCGCCACTGCTGTTGCGCAGAATACCGCCCTCGCCTCGCACACCTTCGGTGATCAGGCAGCCGGCGCCATAGATGCCGGTCGGGTGGAACTGCACGAACTCCATGTCCTGCAGCGGCAGGCCAGCGCGGGCCACCAGGCCACCGCCGTCACCGGTACAGGTGTGTGCCGACGTCGCGCTGAAGTACGCACGGCCGTAACCACCGGTGGCCAGCACCACGCCCTGCGAACGGAACAGGTGCAGCGTGCCTTCGGCCATGTCCAGGGCGAGCACGCCGCGGCAAACGCCTTCGTCATCGAAGATCAGGTCGAGCGCGAAGTACTCGATCATGAACTGTGCATTGTGTGCCAGCGACTGCTGATACAGCGTGTGCAGGATGGCGTGGCCGGTACGGTCGGCGGCGGCGCAAGTACGCTGCGCGGACGGGCCTTCACCGTACTTGGTGGTCATGCCACCAAACGGACGCTGGTAGATCTTGCCTTCTTCGGTGCGCGAGAACGGAACACCGTAGTGCTCCAGCTCGATGATGGCCGGGATGGCCTCACGGCACATGTATTCGATGGCGTCCTGGTCGCCCAGCCAATCCGAACCCTTGATGGTGTCGAAGAAGTGGTAACGCCAGTCGTCTTCACCCATGTTGCCCAGCGCCGCGGAAATACCGCCCTGCGCCGCAACAGTATGCGAGCGGGTCGGGAAGACCTTGGTGATGCAGACAGTCTGCAGGCCCTTCTGGGCCAGACCAAAGGTCGCACGCAGGCCAGCGCCACCGGCGCCGACGACCACCATGTCGACCTTGTGTTCAGTGATTTTGTAAGCGGACATGTATCAGTTCCCAAACACGATGCGGGCAACCGCAAAGATGCTGACGATCGCGCCAAGCACGGCGATGAACTTGACCGTGGTCTGCAGCGCCAGGGCCATCAGCGAATTGTGGATGTAGTCCTCAAGGACCACCTGCAGGCCCAACTGGGCGTGCCAGAACATGGCAACCAGGAAGCCAACCAGCAGGATCGCGTTCCACGGCTTGGAAAGCGTGTCCACGGCAGTGACGTAGTCAGCGCCGATCAGGCTCAACACCAGGCACAGGAACCAGATGGTCAGTGCAACCAGCGCGGTGGCGGTCAGGCGCTGATGGATGAAGTGCCCGGTGCCGGACTTGGAACTGCCCAGGCCGCGCGCATTCTTGAGCGGGGTACGGTACTTGCTCATGCGGCCGCTCCCATGCAGACGTAAGCCCAGATCAGTGCGGTGAGGACCAGCGAGGCGATCACCGACAACCAGCCGCTACGGACAAAAGTAGCCTTGTCGTAACCGATGGCGAAGTCCTGCACGATGTGGCGGATGCCGTTGCACAGGTGGTAGGCAAAGCACCACGTCCAACCGAACAGGATCACTTTCCCGTACCAGGCACTGGCGTGGGTGGTGAAGCAGTTCCAGGACTCAGGGCCCATCATCAGGGCGAGCAAGCCGCCTGCGATGATCAGGGCGCCGACAGCCAGAATGATGCCGGTGGCTCGATGCAGAATCGAGGTGGCCATCTGGATCTGCCAGCGGTACACCTGCAGGTGCGGAGAAAGGGGGCGGGGTCTGTTCGCCATTCGCTGACTCGTTATCTCGGCTGGGCGGCGGGTTGCCGCGTTGGCTCAACGCTGCTCAAAAATCGATGCAGCGCCCGTTTTTTTCCCAATCGCCGTACCGCACCGGATCTAGTCCGCCGCGACCACCGATTTCCTGCGGCACCGTCCCGGCCTCGGGAAGCGGCTGCTTCTCGGGTACCAGCGGGGCTTCAGCTTCGGTCTCGGGAGTGGGGGTTGTTTGTCCTATCATTGTCGGTCTCGCAACGCACAAATTTTAGTCCTCACCAACGTGTCTGACAACCTCGCCCCAGTTTTCAGCGGTTTCCGCACACTGTCCTCACCGCAGCTTGTGAGCCTTTCCGGTCCGGATTGCGTCGCATTCGCGCAGGCGCAATTCTCCAATGACGTCCCCAGCCTGGCGGACAATCATTGGCAGTGGAGCACCTGGCTCAGCGCCAAGGGCCGCGTCCTGTCTATCTTCCAGCTGTTACGGGTGGACGCGCAGACTCTGTTGCTGGTCTGTCACGACGGTGGCGCAGAGGCCATGGCCGAGCAACTGCGGCGCTTCGTGTTCCGGCGCAAAGTCGTCATCAGCCACGCTACGACTTTGGTTGCAAGTGGCGCGCTGGCTGCGCCAACCAAGGCGCGTGGCGCAGAAATGCACACCTTCGAGAGCGGCGTGATCGAGCTGGACGTGGGTGCCTCGGCACTTGCACGGACCCTGCGCATCGGCCCGTCGCAGGATGATGCCGCCGACGCGGAAGCTGAGATGGCGTGGCGCCAGAGCGATCTGCGCCTTGGTCTCCCCCGCCTGGTGGATACACAGCGCGAGGTATGGACCCCTCAACAGCTTGGGTTGGACCGACTTGCCGCTTACAGCGTCAAAAAGGGGTGCTACCCGGGCCAGGAGATCGTTGCCCGTACCCACTTCCTGGGCAAGGCCAAACGATCACTCGCCCTCGTGCACACCGCAAGCGAGGCCGCAGCAGGCACGCCGGTGACACAGAACGACGGAAATATCGGCAGCATCGCCAGCAGTGCTGGCGGCCTTGCCCTTGCAGTGTTGCCGCTGGAACTGGCCGAAGGCGCGCTGCAGGTCAACGGTGCGCCCGCACATATCGAACAACTGCTGGAAGGCCTGGCTCGCTGAGCCAGGCAGCCGGGCCACAACACCCGGCACCGGCATGGATGGCACGAAGCTGCGGATCGCCTCAGGCTTCGATCCTCTCGCCACTTCCAGGATCGAAGACGTGCAGCCCCGCAGGTACGACGGCCACCGCAAGCTCCTCGCCCAACCCGGGCAACGCCTGCGGCGGCACACGGATCACCAGCGCCTGGGTGCCGTAACGCAGATTCACGAAAATCTCGTTGCCGACCGGCTCCAGCCCCTCGATCCGCGCACGGAACGCCGCATTGCCGGTGGCCGGCTGCAGATGCTCCGGACGCACACCCACCACCAACTCACGGCCCATGCAGTGCGCCGGCAGCGCAGCGGCACCGAGCGGCAGGTCCAATCCGTCTGCCAGACGCAGCCACACGTGACCATCGTCGCCCTGACGTACAACACCGCGCAGTAGATTCATCGCGGGGCTGCCCAGAAAGCCGGCCACAAACAGATTCGCGGGCCGGTCATACAGCGCCATCGGCGTGTCGATCTGCTGGATCACACCTTCATTGAGCACCACGATGCGCTGCCCCAGCGTCATCGCCTCCACCTGGTCGTGGGTGACGTAGATCATCGTGGTGCCGAGCTTGCGGTGCAGTTGGGCGATCTCGGTGCGTACCGAATGGCGCAGCTTGGCATCCAGGTTGGATAGCGGCTCATCCAACAGAAACACCTCCGGCTCGCGCACCAACGCCCGCCCCAAGGCCACGCGCTGGCGCTGACCACCGGACATGGCGCGCGGCAACGTGTCCAGCATGGAGGTGAGCCCAAGCGCATCGGCAGCAGCCTGCACCCGGCGCTGCACTTCGGCCTTGTCATGCCCCCGCAGCTTCAGGCCGAAGGCCAGATTCTCGGACACGGTCATGTGCGGATAAAGCGCATAGTTCTGGAAGACCATCGCAATGTCGCGGTCCTTCGGCGCCACGTCGTTGACCACACGGTCACCAATGCTGAGCGTGCCGCCCGTGATCTCCTCCAGCCCGGCCACCATGCGCAGCAGGGTGGATTTGCCGCAACCAGACGGCCCGACCAGCACCATCAATTCGCCATCGGCGATGTCAAAGCTGGCGCCCTGCACCGCCACCTGGCCGTTGTCGTAGACCTTGCGCACGCCATCAAAACGAACCTTTGCCATCTTCACCTCTTCCACATCACGTCATGCGAGCCACCCAATCACCGCTACAGCGTTGATTCGGCGATTTCCGTCAAAACACAGCAATCGTATACATCGGAAACCGAGTACACGGTAAGCATATTCATATGGCACCATCGGGCTTGCACTCAGGGAAGGCCTGCGTTGTCGGGAACGGTCGACAGACCCGTTCTGTCGCTCCACAGGCTGCGGGCACCCGACGTGCCGGCAAGTCACTCCCGCCCGCATCCCGAACATACGCCACCCACTGGGCTCCCGGCCCGTCACGACCAATTGACAACGATGTCATCAGCACACGAAACTCGAGCCATGCATGACACCCTCTTCCTGTTCGGTGCCACAGGTGATCTGGCCCAGCGCTATCTGTTCCCCTCCCTGTTGCGCCTGTTGGGAGACGGCCTGCTACCGGAAGACTTCCGCGTGCGTGCGTTGGCGTTGTCGCCGCATGACACCGACAAGTTCCGCGACATCCTTCGCCCGCGCCTTGAGCAGGCCATGCCGCAGGCCAGCCAGAAAGGCATCAACGACCTGCTGCGCCGCATCGACTACCGCTCGGTGGACCTGCGCAATGCCGAATCCGTCGCCGAAGCGGTCAAGGATCTGGTCCACCGCGCCTGCGTGAGCTACCTGGCGATTCCGCCGGGCCTGTACATCTCCACCTGCGAAGGCCTGGCTCTGGGCGGCGCGCTCACCGCTCCCCACCGACTGATGCTGGAAAAGCCGATCGGCTCGGACAGCGACAGTGCCGAGGAAATCCTGCAGTCCATCGGCAAACTGGTCGACGAAGACCGCGTGTTCCGCCTGGACCATTACCTCGGCAAAGCCGCCGTGCAGAACCTGATGGCACTGCGCTTCGGCAACACGTTGCTGGAGGCCGTGTGGAACCGCAACTTCATCGAGTCGGTGCACATCATGGTGGCCGAGAGCGATGGCGTGGATGGCCGCGATTCGTACTACTCGCGCTCCGGCGCGCTGCGCGACATGGTGCAGAGCCACATTCTGCAGCTGCTGTGCCTGGTGGCAATGGAGCCGCCGGCATCGCTGGAAGCAGACCGCATCCGCGATGAAAAAGTGAAAGTGCTGCGCGCCCTGCGTCCGCTCGACGCCAAGCATGCGGCGAAAGATTCGGTGCGCGGCCGTTACACCGCTGGCACCATCAACGGCCAGCCGGCGCAGGCGTACCAGCCGCCGGAGGGCAGCGAGGCCGAAACCTTTGTCGGCGTCACCGCGCACATCGACAACTGGCGTTGGGCCGGCGTGCCGTTCCACTTGGTTACCGGCAAGCGCCTGCCCGAGCGCACCACGCGCATCGAGGTCAACCTCAAGCCGGTAACGCATTGGCTGTTTGAGCGGCCTGACCGCAAGAACGCCACGCCCAACCGCCTCACCTTCCAACTGCAGCCACAAGAGAACATCCAGCTCGGCCTGATGAGCTCGCTGGCCGGCCCGGAATGGGGCGCGCTGGAGCTGCAGCCGCTGGAACTGGAACTGTCGGTTCCCACTGGCCTGCACCGGCGCATTGCTTACGAACGCTTGTTCCTGGACGCCTTCAACGGTAACCACGCCCTGTTCGTGCGCGATGACGAAGTGCGCGCTGCCTGGGCCTGGATCGACAGCGTCAGCGATGCGTGGAAGGCTGCCAATCTGCCGATGGAACCCTACCCGGCCGGTGGCTGGGGCCCAACCCAGGCGCACCTGTTCCTGCCGGCAGCCATCGTTGCCGAAGAACGCGCGGACTCGGCGTCGTGAGCCCAACGGCCAAAAACGTACTGGTTGCCGACATTGGCGGCACCAATGCACGTTTCGCACTGGCCGATCTCGCTGCTGACATTCCCCTGAACCAAGCCAGCATTGGCGAGTACCCGGTCAGCGAGTTCGCCTCGCTGGCCGACGCCGCCGCGCACTACCTGCAGCAGCAGGGTGCGACGGTTCGCAGTGGCGTGTTTGCGGTGGCCGGGCGCGTGGACGGCGACGAAGCACGCATCACCAATCATCCTTGGGTGATTTCGCGTTCGCGGACTGCGGCGCAACTGGGCTTTGAACAACTGCACCTGATCAACGATTTCGTTGCACAGGCCATGTCGATTGCTCTGCTTGAGCCAAACGACGTGGTGCAGATCGGCGGTGCCCGGTGGCATCGCGCACCTGCGGGCCAGCCACGCAACTACTGCGTGCTCGGCCCCGGCACCGGCCTGGGTGTTGGCGGGCTGGTGGTGCGCGACGGCCGCAACTATCCGCTGGCCACCGAAGGCGGCCACGCAAGTTTCGCCCCGGCCTCGCCGGAGCAGATCCGCATTCTGGAAATTCTGTCGGCGCAGTTCGGCCGCGTTTCCAACGAACGCTTGGTCTGCGGCCCAGGCTTGGTCAACATTCATCGCGCGCTGAGCGAAATGGCCGGGTTCGATCCGGGCAAACTGGAACCGGCCGATGTCACCGCCCGCGCGGCTGAAGGCGACGTGGCTGCGGCGCGCGCGGTGGAAGTATTTCTGGAGATTTTCGGCGCTGTCGCGGGTGACGCAGTGCTGGTACAAGGCGCCTGGGATGGCGTATTCCTCACCGGCGGGCTGGTACCGCGCCTGCTGCATGAGCTGCAGCACTCCGGGTTCCGGCAGCGTTTCGAAAGCAAAGGCCGTTTCTCCGCGACCATGTCGCAGATTCCATCCATGGCCATCATCCACCCCTGCCCTGGCCTGCTTGGTGCCGCCGCCTATGCGGCGGACATGCAGGGGGCTGCTTCTGGAGTATCCGCATGACCGCTGCTGTATCCGACCGCATCACGCTCATTCGCCACGCCAACGAGGCCGAATGGATCGAAGACGTGGCCAAGGAGATGGCAACGATGCTTGCCCAGGACATTCAACAGCGCGGGCGTGCCCGCATGCTGCTGTCAGGCGGCACCACGCCGGCACCGATCTACGAAATGCTCACCGAGCAACCGCTGGAATGGGCGCGTGTTGAAGTGGGCCTGGCCGATGAGCGCTGGCTGTCCCCGCAGGACCACGACAGCAACGCATGGTTGGTGCGCAACAGCTTCGTTAATCTGGCCGAAGGCGCGCACTTCGATCCACTGGTACGCGTGGGCCTTCCCATCGCCGAATGCGTGCACAGCGCCAACCTGCTGGCGGCGCATTCTCAACCGCCGTGCCTGGTGGTGCTGGGCATGGGCAATGATGGCCATACCGCGTCATTGTTCCCGGGCTCGCGCGATCTTGAGCGCGCACTGCAAAGCAACCAGCCTTACGCATCGCTCGATGCCACCGGTTGCCCGGTCGCCAAAGATTGGCACCTGCGCATCACGCTGACGCCACACGGCCTGGCGCCGATCAGCAACCGCCTGCTGCTGCTGCGTGGCAAGCAGAAACTGGAAGTGCTCAATGCTGCACTCGCATCCGGCGACGTGCACACCTACCCGGTGTTGGCAGCGGTCAACGCGCCCGGCAACAAACTGCGCGTGCATTGGTGCCCATGATCTGACACGGGCAAGCATGAGCCGTTTGGCCAACCGCTTGCCCGTACTCCGCTTGGACCGTCATCGACGCACGCTTTCCTCATTCACCGTTTCACTCATAGCCGGTAGCCAATGAGCCTGCATCCGAAAATCCATGCCATCACCGAACGCATCCGCCAGCGCAGCGCTCCGTCGCGCGCGGCTTACCTGGCAGGCATCGACGTCGCCCTGCGTGAAGGTCCGTTCCGTTCGCGCCTGAGCTGCGGCAATCTAGCGCACGCCTTTGCGGCCTGCGGCCCCACCGATAAGGGCCGCCTGCGCGGCGACGTGACGCCCAACCTGGGCATCATCACCGCTTACAACGACATGCTGTCGGCGCATCAGCCGTTCGAGCATTACCCCGAACTGATGCGCGCCGCCGCGCGCGAGATCGGTGCGACCGCGCAGGTGGCAGGCGCCGTGCCGGCCATGTGCGACGGCGTCACCCAAGGCCGTGGCGGCATGGAGCTGTCGCTGTTCTCGCGCGACATCATTGCCCAGGCCACCGCCATCGGCCTGAGCCATGACATGTTCGACGCCACCGTCTATCTGGGTGTGTGCGACAAGATCGTGCCGGGCCTGTTGATCGGCGCGCTGGCGTTCGGCCACTTGCCGGCGGTGTTTGTGCCGGCCGGGCCGATGACACCGGGCATTCCGAATAAGCAGAAAGCCGAAGTGCGCGAACGCTATGCCGCCGGCGAAGCCACCCGCGAGGAATTGCTGGAAGCCGAATCGGCGTCGTATCACGGCCCCGGAACCTGCACGTTCTACGGCACCGCCAACTCCAACCAGGTGCTGCTTGAAGCCATGGGCGTGCAGTTGCCGGGCGCTTCGTTCGTCAACCCGGAAATGCCGCTGCGCGACGCGCTGACCCGCGCCGCCAGCGTGCGCGCATTGGAGATCTGCGCGTTGGGTGAGGACTTCCGCCCGTTCGGCCGACTGATCGACGAGCGCGCCATCGTCAATGCCGTCGTCGCGTTGATGGCCACCGGCGGCTCCACCAACCACACCATTCACTGGATTGCCGTGGCCCGTGCGGCCGGCATCGTGTTGACGTGGGACGACATGGACGAGCTGTCGCAGATCGTACCGCTGCTGGCCCGCGTCTACCCCAATGGCGATGCCGACGTGAACCGCTTTGCCGCTGCCGGCGGGCCGGGCTTCGTGTTCCGCGAGTTGATGGACGCCGGCTTGATGCATGATGACCTGGTCACCATTGCCGAAGGCGGCATGCGCGCGTTCGCGCAGGAGCCGCGCTTGATCGACGGCAAAGTGAGCTATGTGCCGGCCGTGGCCGAAAGCGCTGACGAAGATGTCGTGCGCCCGGCATCCAACCCGTTCGAGGCACAAGGCGGCCTGCGCCTGCTCAAGGGCAACATCGGCAGCTCGTTGATCAAGCTGTCGGCGGTGAAACCGCAGTACCGCACCATCGAGGCCCCGGCCGTGGTGGTGGACGCACCGCAGGTGTTGAACAAACTGCACGCAGCCGGCGCTTTGCCGCAGGATTTCGTGGCAGTGGTGCGTTATCAGGGCCCGCGCGCCAATGGCATGCCGGAACTGCATTCACTGGCACCGCTGCTGGGCCTGCTGCAGAACCAGGGCCGGCGCGTGGCGCTGGTCACCGATGGCCGTTTGTCGGGCGCGTCGGGCAAAATTCCCGCCGCCATCCACGTCACCCCGGAAGCCGCACGCGGCGGCTCCATTGCCCGCGTTCGCGAAGGCGACATCATCCGCTTGGACGGTGAAGCCGGCACGCTCGAAGTGCTGGTGGATCCGGTCGAATGGGCATCGCGCGGCATCGCCGCTAACACCGCGCCGGCCGGCAACGACATGGGCCGCAATCTGTTCGCCATGAACCGCCGCATGGTGGGCCCTGCGGATCAGGGTGCGGTGTCGATCTCCTGCGGCCCGGCCCACCCGGATGGCAGCGTGTGGGAATACGACGCCGAGTACGAGCTGGGCCACGATGCCGCCGCGGCAGCCGCACCGCACGAAGCAAAAGACGCTTGATAACCGCGCACGCCGCTAGAACGCGGCGCGCCTTCCGCATCCGCAGAGGAACACGATGAGCATTGCCCAACACCAGGACCGCGCCGAGCAGCTGCTTACTGCCGCAGGCATCCTGCCGGTGGTTACCATCCACACGCTTGACCAGGCCCGCGCTGTCAGCGCCGCATTGTTGGAAGGCGGCTTGCCGGCCATCGAATTGACCCTGCGCACGCCGGTCGCGATGGAAGCGCTGGCCATGCTCAAGCGCGAGCTGCCGGATGTCGTGGTCGGCGCAGGCACCGTACTGACTGTCGAGCAGATGCAACGTGCCATTGATGCCGGCGCCGACTTCCTGGTCACACCGGGCACGCCCGCGCACATGGCCGACGCATTGGCCAACGCCCCGCTGCCGGTGGTACCGGGCGCGGCAACGCCCACCGAACTGCTTGCCCTGGTCGCACGCGGCTTCCGCATCTGCAAGCTGTTCCCGGCCACCGCCGTCGGCGGCCTGGCGATGATCAAAGGCGTCGCCGGGCCAATCCCGGAACTGAAGCTATGCCCCACCGGCGGCATCACCGAAACCACCGCAGGCGACTACCTGTCGCAGAAAAACGTGGTATGCATCGGCGGCTCGTGGATGGTGCAGGACGCATGGATCCGCAACGGCCAATGGGATGCGGTGAAGCAGTCCGCTGCCGCTGCCGCGCAGATCGTCAGAGCCGCACGAAGTAACTGAGTTTTACAGGACGGCGGAAGGCATCCCTCTCGCTACGTCACCTACTGAACTGCGCCTCGATGTTTGAGGCGCAGTTTTTGTTTTATTTTGTTTGCTTTCTGGGGGGGGGGAGAGTGAGTCGACGAAGCCCCGTCGTCTGCGTGAGCAATAGGAGTATCAGCAGAACCACGAAGAGAACATTCTCCGATCAACTGGATACGTGACAATGCCTGCACGGGAAAGCGCGGAGGAAGGCTGTTGCCCTGCCCCCGGCTTTCAAACAATCACTTCAGCAACGGTTGAACGTCAACGATGTGCACGTCGTGCATCTGCGCAAGATACCCGTCCAGATACGCCTTGTGCGATGCGCTCACCAGCACCAGCGTGCGCATCCCCGGCGTTGGGCCCATCAGATCACGAATGTTCGCGGCCATGCGCAGGTTGCGGGTCTCCCAGGTAGTGACGTACTGCCGCCCATAGCGTTGCGGCGACGGCTCTTCCATCGCGGCGCCGTAATCACTCTCGAAGGCAAGCAGCGCTCCGGCCAGCACCGTGCCGGTAAAAATGCGCCGCCCCACTTCCCCTGAATCATCCGACATCCCGTTGGAGCGCCGTTACGGCGCATGGCGACGCAGATTCCGACGCAGCGGAAGCTTTGTCAATCGCCATGATCCGCAGACAAACGTGCCTTGAATATCAGGAACACTTTGCAAGCTCGATGCGGACGAAGGGCGTCCATTCGTCGCCGACGAGCTGCTCCCATTCGCCTTTCAGCGACTGGCCATCTTCACTGAAGTGTCCCGCGAACCGCTGGGCCTTGCCGTTGATGGTGTAGTTGATGCCGTCGATCATCGAGGTAAAGTCGTGTGTGCTGCCGTCAGGATCGTAGCTGCGACTGAAGAAGCCGCCGGCTGCCGTGTCTACGCCGATGATTTCGGTGGACTGCACACGCTGCCCGCCCATTATGGCATCCACCTCGTGCACCAGAAACTGGCCACTGGGCATCCATGAGTAGACATCAGACGCGGTGGTCCGATCGCTTTCGCTGCCATCAGCGGTCAGCTGGGTGATGGTTGTCCGCCATGCCCCTGCCAGGACGTTCAGACGGCGGTGATGCTCGGAGTGAAAGATTGTCGGCGTCATGCATGGCTCCTCTTTTTGTTACTTCGACGAACGAGCGTGTGCAATCTCGACATCAAACGACCGACATTTTCACCATGCCGAATGCCGCCGCATGCCTGCTGATCAACGTCGGCCACGCTCGCTACGCCGCAGTTCAGCAGGAATTTCAATCTCAACCTTGGCTGGCAATGTGCTAATACGCAGCTCTTTTGCCATCCATTCGACCGGCTCGCCGTTGACCGTCGCCGCCCCCGGCTCGCCTTCGTAGGGCCACGGCAACACCAGCCCGCCCGCCTGCAGCTGCAGACCTTCCGGCACCTGCAAAGTGAGTTGTTTGTCACTGCGTACAAGGCTGTACTTCACCGTGCCGTGCGCGGTGTGGAGACCGTCGATGGCGATGCCCTTGCCTGTGAGCCATGCCGCTGGCACACCGGCCGCAAGCACGATAGCGCTGTCCACCTCGCGCTCGTAAGCAAACATGTCCAATGCGGAACGGACGAAGTCCGAGGCCACCCAGGCATGCGGCAGGTCGCCGACGAAGAACGGCTTGCGCGGCGTTGAGGACACTACTTCAGCCCACTGGTTCCAGCCTTGTGGCGCGCGGTCTTTAAAGAAGTACTCGCTGGCCTCGGTAGCGCGCGCACGCCACCCAAGGCGCACGAATGCGGCAACGTTGCGCCATTCATAGGGCGTGTAATCCTTCCATTCCCGCTTGCCGTCACGGCGGTCTACAAAGTGCGTCCAGTAGCGCTCAAACGTGTTGTCCAAAGCCGGTTGCGGCAAGCGCCCCTGTTCGCCACCCGGCGCCAGTGCGATGGTGGTTGACGTGGCATCGAAATCACCCAGCTCCACCGAGCCAGGGATGAAATCAATCTTGTGCGCGTGCATGGTCGTCAGAATCGAGTCGTTCAGATCCTGGCGGAATTCGTCGCGCGACGCGGCCATCGCCAACGCTTCTGCTTCCATGCCCAGAGCGGCAGCGATATCGACGGCGTCTTTGTAGCCGCGTAGTGCCCAGAAGTCGTCCCAATACGAATGCACCGGCTTGGCCGAGTAACCTTCGTGGCTGATCGAAGCCGGCATCATGCCGTAGAAGCCGGGATTACGCGCGCGGTTCTCTTCGGTGCGCTCACTCAAACGCAGCGTCTCCATGTACTTCCACGCGCCCTGCACATGCGGCCACATGCGCTGCAGGAACGCGAGATCGCCGGTGTGGCGCCAATACTCGGCAATGGTGTAGATCAACTCACCGTGGCTGTCGTTCTCCGGCACCGGGTCGCTGCCACGCGCATCCACACAGCACGGCACCATGCCGCTTTCAAATTGATACGGCGCATACCAATCCACATACTGGCGCACGGCGTCATCGCGTCCCATCCGCAGCAGACCTTCGGAGATCATCGCGCCATCGCGTATCCAGCTGCGGGCATACGAGCGGGTGCCCGGCTGCAGGCTGGGGCCAACACGTGAGATCAGCATGTGCGCCAACGCGGTACGCAGTGTGTCAGCAAGCGGCTTGCCTGTATCGGGCAGCTGCAGTTGCACCTGGCCCAGCTTCTGCCGCCACATCGCAGCCACCTGCTGCTGGGCTTTGTCTGCATCGAATGCAGCCGGCATGCGCCATTCACCGGTCTGCGGCAACACCAGCGCTACTTCCCTGCTCTTCCCTGGCTCCAGCTTGATGGTGTAGACCAACGCGCCGGACGCCAATCCGGTGGGGTCGCTCACCTCATGTGTACCGGGCAAGGTCTTGTTGGCCAGATGGGTGACGTCCAACTTTCCGTCGAAGGTGCTGGCAAATGCAGCGTCAGGCTTGGTCACGGCATAGGCACGCGGCATGCCATTCACCGATACCCGCCCGTCCTGCACGGCCAGCCGTTCGATACGGCTGACGCCGCCCACGGTGTTGAGGAACTGGCTGGGTGGATTGACCTGGAACGGCCGCACCGCCAATGCCAGTTTGTACTCGTGCGCAACCTTGTCGGTATTGCTCAGGCGGTAACGCGCCACCAATTGCGCCTGATCTGGCCGCCCTTGGACAAAGCCGGTAACGCGTAGGCCGAAGTGATCATGCGTCCAATCCACCGTCGGCACCGGTAGATAGCCATCCTGCAACGACTGTTTGGCACTGACGTCTGCCCAACCCAGCACCTTGCCATCCAACACCACAAACGGCTCGATGCTGAAGCCGGACTTGGCCGCCTCCAGCGCGCCGTCTTCGCCCATCAATGCCTGCTCGCGGCCACCATCCAGACCCAGCAGGGTCCAATACGGCTGCTCGCCACTGAAGCCACGCGGCAGCGAGCCGCGCGGCAGGTCATTGCCGACCGAACGGATGAAATCGTTGGGTGTGTTGGCGAATGAAAGCGGCTTGAGGCTGATATCGCGAATGCCGTACCGCCAACTTGGCCCATCCTGCAGATCGAACCGCAGATAGCGCGCCTCGGTCTCTGGCAGCGCCAGCCAATCACGCCCACCACCGCCGGTGGTCACCTCGCGCAACTCGCGCCAATCGCGCCCGTCACTTGATGCACGCACCACATAGCGTGAGGCCTCCAGTCCCGGCACCCACTGCATCACCGCGCCACCAAACTCACGCACCTTGCCCAGATCCAGACTGACGGTCTGCTGCTTCACGCCGCCGCTGATCCACAGGGTGTCCGGCTTGCCGTCGGCAATGCGCTGCTGCAACGCGGTGGCGGTGTCGGCGATGACACTGGTGGTTAGTGCAGAGGTGTCTTCCTTCGGCAGCGGCTGTAGCGTGAGCTGATCAAAGCACACCGTGCCGCGACCGCCCACCTTGCTGTAGATGGTGAATTCAACAGCGGCGCTGCGACGCAGGGTTTTGTCGGTTCCCGACCCCCAGGCCTTTTCGATATGACGCTTGCGGTAGTCCACACGCGTCCAACGCTTGGGGAACGCATAACCGGTGCGATTCACCCACCACACGTTGTCGCCACTGGCGTCGATGAGCTTGAACTGCAGATCATTGGCCGGCGAATCCCCGCGCAGCTCGAACGAGACCTGGTAGTTCTCCGGCCACGTGACATCCACTTCGCGGCGAATGCCTGCGTAGCCGGACACCTCATGGAAGTCGTAATCCAGGCACAACGCGCGGCCGGTATTGCCGCTCACCGGCCGCAGCGAGCCACTCACCTGCGGCGAGGTAATCAGCTGCCAGGCGTTGACATCGTCAAACTTTGCCAGCACCGCAGCCGCCGCCGGCAAGCTCATGCCCAGCAGTATGAAAAACAGCAGACCGACCGCGCGCTTGCTCATCACCAGCATCTCACTACATGCCCAGAACCGGGCGAGATTTTCGCAGAGAACCACCCCCTGCGTGACAGTTGTTTCATCGGCAAACAGCAGCGTGCTGCAGCTGCCCGCCCATTCACCCTTTGACGCTACCCAGCAGCAACCCTTGGATGTAGTAACGCTGCAGCAACAGAAACAGCAAAAGTACCGGCAGCACCGTGACCACCGCGCCGGCCATCATCAATTCCACATCCATGATGTGCTCGCGCGACAGGCTGGCCAGTGCCACCGGCAGGGTGTAGTGCTCCTGGTCGGTGAGCACGATCAGCGGCCACATGAAGTCGTTCCACGCCCCCATGAAGGTGAAGATGGCCAGCGTCACCAGCACCGGCTTGAGCATGGGCAACACAATCTGGAAGAAGATGCGCGCCTCACTTGCACCATCAATACGCGCAGCCTCCAGCAGCTCATCCGGAATGGAGCGCGCGTACTGCCGCACCAGAAAGATACCGAAAACACTGGCCAGCGCAGGTATCACCACGCCGCCAAAGGTGTTGACCAGGCCCATCTGCTTCATCAACAGAAACAGCGGAAGCATTGCCACCTGTGCGGGAATCACCAACGCCGCCAACAGCATCTGGAAGATGCGCTCACGCCCGGCAAAGCGCAGCTTGGCAAACGCATAGCCGGCCAGCGTGTTGAACAACAGCGAACCCAAGGTGATGCCTGCCGACACCAGCAAGCTGTTGAGGAAATTGGCGCCCATGCCGGTGCGTGCGAACAAAGCCTGATAGTTGGCCAAGGTGGTGTGCGCCGGCAGCAATGGCGGCGGGAACTGCGAGGCCTGCCCGCTGGGCATGAACGACACCGACACCATCCACAACAACGGCGCCAAACTCACGGCGGCCAACACCGCCAAGCCGCCATTGACCCACCACGCATGCCAGCGCGACTGCCCGATCTCCCGGCTCATACCAGCTCCTTACGCTTGCCGAAACGCAGCATCAGCGTGGTCACCGCCAGGATGATCAGGAACAACAGGAACGCCACTGCCGAACCGCGTCCGAGGTTCCACCACTTGAAGCCCTCCTCGAACATGAAATACAGCACGCTCACCGTGCTCTGCAGCGGGTCGCCACGGGTCATCACATAGGGCTCGGCAAACAACTGGAAGTAGCCAGAAACGGTAATCACGCCGACCACCAGCAACACCGGGCCCAGCATCGGCAAGGTGATGTGCAGGAACTGCTGCCAGCGCGAGGCGCCGTCGATACGTGCGGCCTCGTACAGATCTTTTGGAATGGCCTGCAAACCGGCCAAAAATATGACCATGTTGTAGCCAAAGTTCTTCCACACCGCAAAACCAATGATGGTCGGCATGGCCCAGTTCGGATCACCCAACCAATCCACCGGATTGATGCCGATGTGGCCCAGGCCCCAGTTCACCAGGCCGTAGCGCGTGTGGAACAGATAGCGCCAGATCACCGCCACCGCCACCAACGTGGTGACCACCGGTGCGAACAACGCCGTGCGGAACAACGCTTTGAAACGTGCGGCCGGCGCGTTGAGCAGCATGGCTGCACCCAATGACAGACCGATCGAAAGCGGCACACCCACCACCACAAAGTAGGCGGTGTTGCCCAATGCCTTCCAGAACATCGGTGTCTGCAGAAGGTCGATGTAGTTCCCCAACCCGGCAAAACGTAGATTGTGCGGGTCGGCCAACGCGTACAGGTCGAAGTCGGTCAGGCTCAATGCCAACGCCGACAACACCGGCAAAACAAAAAAAACACCAATGACAATCAGCGCCGGTGCGGCAAACAGCCAACCGGCGAGTGAGCGCTGTTTCATTGCACGCCCTCCTCCGCCGTTGCATCGACACGCTGCTCACTCAGCCAGCGTCGCTTTGCGAGGATGTCATCCACCTGCTGGTCCAACTGTTCGACCGCCTTGTCCTGCGGCAGTCCGCCGCGCACCACCTGCTCGGTGACCACGCGCATCTGTTGCGCGATGCGCTCCCACTCCAGCACCTTGGGTGTGGGCTTCACGCGCTCCAGCTGATCGGCGAACGCAGCGGTCAGCGGATCGCGCGTCAGTTCCGGCGACTGCCATGCACTGCGGCGTGGCGGCAGGTCTCCGATGATGGTGTAGAAGCGCTGTTGAATCGCCGGCCGCGACAGGAACTCGATCAACTTCCAGGCAGCCTCCTTCTTCTGCGATGCGCGCATCACCACCAGGCTCGTACCGCCTGCGATACCAGCGCCCGGGCCATCTGGGCCCGGCAGCGCGGTAGTCCCCCATTCCCCTTCCAGGCCCGGCGGCTGCCGCTGGCGGAATTCGCGAATGTTCCATGGACCAGAGAGATAGAACGCGGTGAAGCCTTTGAAAAATTCGTCCCAGACGTTGGATATCTGCGTCTCGGACATCTTTGGCGCCCAGCCCTGCTGGAACATGTTGTCGTAGAACTTCAACGTGCGTCGAAAACCGGGGCTGCGGAAATTGCCGCGGGTGTCCTGCCCGCGCAGCAGCGGATCACTCTGTTGAAGGGCAAACGACAGTTGCGGCTCAAACTCATTGAGCGGCATCAGCACCGGATAACGCTGCGGCCCCATCAACTTTTTCAGTGCGGCATTCATCTGCTCCCACTCCGCCCAGGTACGCGGCGGGTGATCAAAGCCAGCTTGGCGCAGCAGATCTTTGCGATAGAACAGCAGGCGCGTATCCACATACCACGGTATGCCCACCAACTCGCCATCAACGACATTGGTATCCCAGATGCCCGGAAAGTAATCCAACGGCTTCACCACCGCTGACGCATCCACATAGGGCTGCAGTGGTGCGAGCGCCTGCAGCGTGGCGAACTCGGCAATCCAGGTATTGCCCAATTGGCAGACGTCCGGCAACCCATCGGCAGCATAGGCGGTGAGCAGCTTTTCGTGCGCGGCGGTCCACGGAATGTTCTGTATCTCGACGCGGATGCCGGGGTTTTCGGCTTCAAACTCGCGGATCAACTCACCCACCACTTCGGCCTCACGCCCCATCGCCCAGAAGCGCAACGTGGTGGCTGTTTCCGGTTTCGCACAGCCGGCCAACAGCAGCGCCAGCAACGTGATGGCCCAGACGCGGATCATTGTTGGCTCACTGCTGCTTCGGCTTGGCAGCCGGGGGCGCAACCGCGGCCGCTTTCTGCTCGGCGGCTGCGGCAGCGCGCGACTCGGCAATGCCGGCTGCGCGTGCGGATGCTGCTTTCTCATCCTTCTGCAAGGGTTGGAAGCTGTCTTCCGGCGCCAGCCAGCCACCCGTAAAACCGGCCCGTTCCAATCCCTTGCGGATATACGGATTCTTCTTCATCACTTCCCACACAAACTCGTTGCGGTAGTTGGCAATGCCAGTGAGGATCGGGCCCTGGTCGATGGCGATGTAGTCACTTGCAACCCAGCCACGCTCGGGAACCAGACGACCGGTTTTGAGCGGAATGTCGTAGTTGAAACTGGGGTTGAACGAATCCAGAAAGCCGTAGCTGGAGTACAGGTAATCGCCAAAGCGCTTATGCATCTCCACCGTGGCCGGGATCACGACCTCCGGTGCGAACGGCAATGACGATATCGCCGCCGACGGCACGATGGTGCCATCGTCAAAGTTCTCGCGCAGGCCCGCACCGCGCGCTGAATAGTGCCGGAACTGACGCTGCTCGCCGCGGTACTCCTGCGTGGTGTTCTGCGGGCCGTCACCGGCCGTCAGCCCCCACACATTGGCGCCGTACTCGCGCCACTGCATCGGGTTTTCGATGGCGTATTCGCGGTGGGCCAATGTCGCGCGACGACTGTTGAGGAAATAGTCGATGCCACGCTCGCGCATGTACGGATCCTGGATGTCGCGGAAGTCGATCCAGACGTGGCTGTACTGATGGCCGAACAACGGGCCGAAGGCGAGGTATTCCTGCCCTTCGTACACGCCCCAGTCATTGTCGTAGGTGCGCGACCACACCGTCCACGCGTCCGGCTCCACCGCATGCGTCGGTGAGCCCAGCGCCAGGATGTACAGCATCATCGCTTCGTTGTAGCCCATCCAATCGTGCTGGATGAAGCCACTCTCCGGGAACCAACCCATCGATACCAACGGCTTGTTGCGTTGCAGCCACTGCCAGTCCACGCGTTTGTAGATGGTGTCGGCGATCTGCCGGATTTCTTTTTCGCGTGCATCGTCACCGTCGTAATACGACTGCGCAAACAGCACCCCCATCAACAACAGCGCGGTATCCACGCTGGAAAGCTCCACCCAGCTGTCGTAGCGGCGGCCTTCCTGCATATCCAGAAAGTGATAGTAAAAACCTTTGTATGCCCCCTTGCCGGTACGCTGGGGGCCGCTCGGCAGGTCCCGGAAGAAACGCAGTGTCGTCAGCGTGCGCTGCACCGCCTGATCACGGCTCACCCAGCCGTTTTCAATACCAATCGGGTACGCCGTCAACGCAAAACCCACCGAGGCGATGCTGGCGAAGGGACGCGACGGATAGCGGTCGGGCGTGAGGCCGTTCTGCTCGTTGGTGGTGTCCCAGAAGAACTGGAACGTGCGCCGCTCGATGTCGTCAAACAACGGCGGCAGTTCCGGTTTCATCGGACGTGGCGGCAAGTCCGCCTCCACCAGAATCACCTGCGGCAACACCTTCGGCATCGGAGGCTCCGGTGCTTTGCCGCACCCCGCCAACAGCGGCAGCCCAAAACCGGCAACGACACAGGTCAACAACTGCAAGGTGCGCGACATGCTCAAGACGACATCCATGATTGAAGAAGCAGACTGCCACCGCCTGGTGGCAAAAAACACTACCGCAGGTCACCGTCCCGGCCGCGTGCATGGCGGCCGGGACGGTGCGTTTACCAATCCAGGCCCAAAGACAGCTTGAAGGTGCGGGTCTGGTACTGGTCCCAGCTGTTGACCACATTGGTATCCCAGTTGATGCCGTAACCGCCCCAATTGGTCCAGTTGAAGGCATTGAGCAGGTCGGCGCGGACTTTCAGTTTCAGGTCGGTGCCGGTGTCCCAGGTCTTGGTCAGCGACATGTCGAACTGCTTGAAGCCCAGCGTGCCATCCGGCTCCCAGCTGTGCGGGCGCTCGTAACCACCAAAGGCAGCGCTGCCGTCGATGTCCCAGCGCTTGATCCTGCTGGCAAGTGTCAACTTGCCGGACACGCTCATGCCCCACGGCAGATCGGTGAAGCCGCTGACCACCAAGCGGTGACGCGGCGTCCATGCGCCGTCGTACCAACCACCCTGTTGGAAGTACCAGCCGTATACCGGGTCCTTCTCATGAATGTTCTGCTTGGCATCGGTGAGCGTGTAGGCAACGTTGACGTTCCACGGGCTTTCCGCCGTGTATGGCTTGTCCAAGCTCAACAACAAAGCGGTGCTCTTGGATTCAAAACCGTTGGTGGCAACAATCAGCGCCCCCAACCCCGGCAAGCCGGGTGCATTCCACGGGCTGCCGTTCGGGCCGTAGATGCCGCCATCGCCATAGCGGTTGCCTCGACTGATCAGCAAGCCGTCCTTGTAACGGGTGTGCTGCACCGTGGTCGAGCTGTTCCAGTCCAGTCCGCCCATGTTGAAGCTGTTACGGATACCCAGGCTGATCTGGTCGGAGTATGGCGTCTTGAGGTCGTTATCGAACATCCACACTTCACGACCGGCCTCGCTGGCGTTGGTCAACGACATCAGGTAGTCGCGATCAAGCAGCTGCGGGTTCCACTCCAGACAATCGGCACCCACGGTGCAGGCGTGGCCCGGCGAGTTGATCTTGAACCGCCGGGTGGGGAATGTCGCTTTGCTCCGCTCCAGCTGCACGTAGTCAAACAGGTTGCGGTCGTAGGAACGGCCGATACCGCCGAACAGCACATGCCGCTCGTCACCAGAGAGGTCATAGGAGAAACCCACACGCGGCTGGATCGCATCCTTGAACGGCTTACGGTTGTTGCCGGTGCTGATGTAACGGTTGATGTCGATACCCCCCAGCGCCAGCGTCTGTGCGTAGGTCTGCCCCGGCGCCGCGCCTGGGTTGGTATCCACCGTGGCCAGCGAGGTCAACACGTCCGGCGCGGTGGTGTAATCCAGATACGACGGGGTTTTTTCGTAATCCCAGCGCAGGCCCAGGTTCAAGGTCAGGCGCTCGGTGACATCCCAGTCGTCCTGGATGTAGATGCCGAACTGTTTGTTCTTGGAAGTCACCGCGCCGCCACCGGTACCCACCGCCGGGCTGCCGAAGCGCACGAAGTACGGCACGTCGCCACCTTGGCGGATGTCGTAGTAGAACTGCGGGTTGTAGGGCTGCTGTTCGATGGTGTCCAGGTCAACCTGCTTGTACTTCACACCGAACTTGAGGGTGTGGCCCTCCCAACCAAAGAAGGTGGTGTCGTTCTGGAACGACCAGCCTTTCTGGCCCTTGTCCTGCAGGCCACCTTCGCCACCGCCGATGCGGTAGATCTGTTTGCCGTCGTCGCCACTGCCGTCGGTCAACACACGGCCGTTGTCGAAGTTGATCGGCGACTTGGTCCAGAACGACTTTTCGTAGGTGATGTGCGCGTCGTTGAGCCAGTTGGCGGTGGAGTACTGCCAGCGCAGGTCATAACGGTCGTCTTCCACGGCAGTGTCGGTGCCATAGCTGCGGGCGCTCTGCCCACCAACGTTGCCTATCTCGGTTTCTTCGCGGCGCTTGTAGGTCAGCTCGACCAGGTTTTCGTCGTTGATCGACCAATCCAACTTACCGAAGTACAGGTCTTCCTTGAACGGCGTGGCCGTTGCACCCAACTGATCACGCCACGCCTGCGGCAGGTCATCCGGGAAACGCCCTTCACCGGGCTTCAGATCCTGCGGCGCGTTGTACTCCTTGGCCTCGTAGGTCACAAAGAAGTGCGCCTTGTCCTTGACGATCGGGCCACCGAACGAAGCGCCGTACTGCTTCTCGCCCGAGGGCGTCTTGCCGACGCCGTTCTTCTCGCTTTCGCGCGCCTCACGCCAATCCTGATTGGTGTAGTCCCAGAAGAACGAGCCCTTGAACTCGTTGGTACCGCTCTTGGTAACCGCCGTCACCGCCGCCGAGCTGATCTGGTCGTACTCGGCCTTGTAGTTGGAGGTAATGACCTTGTATTCGCCGATGGCCAACTGCGGGAATGGATTGCCGCGGCTGGCGTCCTGACCGGTGATGCCACCTTGGGTAACGTAGTTCTTCTGGCCAACACCGTCGATGTAAACGTTGATGTTGTTGGCGCTCTGCACACCACCACGCAGCTTGGTTGAACCGTTGGCCGGGTTCTGCTCGAACGCCATGCCCGGCACGGTGTCGGCGAACGCCAGGAAGTTGCGGGTGCCCTGTGGCAGCGCCTGGATCTGTTGCGGCGTGATGTAGGTGGCGATTTCCGACGTCTTGGTCTCGATCGGCGCCTGCGCGGTCACCTGCACCGCATCCAACGTGGTTGCCGCCCCACCCTGCGCGGTTTCACCCACGCCGCCTACCCCCAGATTGACAGTAGCGGCCTGGCCCACCTGGACGGTGATGTTCTGCGTGCTGGTCTTGCCACCTGCATTGACGTCAACGCGGTAGGTGCCTGGCGGCAAACCGGCCAGCGAATAGCTGCCGCTGGCGCTGCTCTGCACGCTGCGGCTCAGGCCGGTGGCGATGTTGGTGGCCGTCACCTGCGCCTGCGCGGCGGGTGCCGAGTCCATGCTCACATGGCCACGGATGGTGGCACCGGTGCTCTGCGCAAATGCAGGCGCGGCACCCAGCAACAGGCAGCCGGCAAGGGCGCAGCACAGCAGCGTGCGCGGCGGCATTCTTTTGCGGGAAACAATTCTCATAGTTCAATTCTCTCCATGACGGCAACCCGGGGCTGCCAGACATTGTGTTTACAGGGTGCAGCCCGGCGCGTTCACGGGGGTGAGACGGGATGGGCTGCGGTCGAGTCACGCACGACCAAATGGGGAATCAAGGTGACACCCGGCGTCGGGCCGGCGTCTTCGTCGTCTATCTGCAGCAGCAGTTGTTGCATTGCTCTTTGGCCCAACTCAGCGATGCTCACCTGCATCGTCGTCAATGCCGGGTGAACAAAGCGTGCTAGCGGAATGTCGTCAAAGCCGGCCAGCGCGGTCTGTTCGGGCACGCGCACACCGGCCTGGCTGAAGGCATACAGGCAGCCCAGCGCCATCATGTCATTGGCGGCAAACACCGCATCGGGCAGGGTTGGGCGCTCAAGCAATGCCATGCCGGCGCGGTGACCACTGGCTTCGTCAAAGTTACCGGACAGCTCAATCGCCTCGGCACCGGCCTGCGCGGCCATGGCTTCGCGGAAGCCCCGCAACCGCTCCTGCGCATCGTGGTTCTGTGCCGGGCCGCCAATGAAGGCAATACGCCGGTACCCCTGCGCCAACAGGTGCCGGGTCATCGCCCTTGCCCCGGCATGGTCATCAATACTGAACACCGCATGCGCGCCGTCCACCAATGGGGTGTTGATTAAAACGGTGGGAATGGACGCAGGCAGGCTTTCGAGCAGAAAGCTGGCGTCACCGGCATAGGGGGAGAGCAGCAGCAGGCCGTCGACGCGGCCGCGCATTGCCTGCAGCACCGCACATTGCTGCGCGCGGTCGCCGTGATAGCTGGACACCAGCAGGTGCCGGCGATGGGCGCTGGCCACGCCATCAATACCGCGCATCAACTCGGAAAAAAACTCGCCATGCAGATCCGGCAGCACCACACCTACCGTCTGTGTGCTGCGGCTGCTCAGGCTGCGCGCGGCGGCGTGTGGGGTGTAGCGCAGCCGATTGGCCACTTCCAGCACCCGGCTGCGGACCGCCGCGGCGACATTGTCATGCCCATTGAGCGCACGCGACACCGTCGCGACAGAGACGTTCGCTTCACGGGCAACGTCCTTGATGGTGATCGCCGTTTTTGCCACCGTCACGCCCTCCGCCCCGCGGTTGTGCGGAATGTAAACGGTTCCAGCGCGCGCTGTAAACGACTTGTCATGCTGCAGTGGGCCATTTCTGGACAGCGTTTGTCCATCTTGTCCACCCGGCAGGGAACTCAGCCGTTGCGGGCATGTTCCGCCGGGGTCAGCGCTTTGATCGACAGCGCATGGATGTCCGTCTCCATCATCGTGCCCAGCGCCGCATACACCGCGCGATGCCGGGCCAGCGGTGCCTTGCCGGCAAACACCTCGCTCACCACGGTCACATTGAAGTGTCCGCGCCCATCACGGGCACCGGCATGGCCGACGTGACGGTGGCTGTCGTCCTCCACGTCCAGCAGTTCTGGGGCCAACGCCGCCTGCAGCGCGGCGCGGATCTGCTCTATCCGGCTCACGGCAGCACCTTGCGGAACGGGCGCACGTCCACCCGTACATAAACGCCGGCCGCTATATAGGGGTCCGCTTCTGCCCATGCCTGGGCAGCGGCCAGGCTGTCGAATTCGGCAATCACCACGCTGCCGCTGAAACCGGCTTCGCCGGGGTCCTCAGCGTCAATGGCGGGACACGGGCCAGCCAAAAGCAGCCTCCCCTGGTCAAGCAATGCCTTCAGCCTGTCCAGATGGGCAGACCTTGCCTGCATGCGCGCGGCAAGCACCTGCTCGCCGTCATAGCCTTCAATTACGTACCACACGGGCCGATTTCTCCTTGTCCACAGAATGAATCGGGGACAAGTCTAGCCGCACAAGGCTGGACACCGCCCGGTTCTGACCATTACTCTTTGCAACATTGCTCGCAGCCGACCTGTAACGGTCTGGCTCGGCGGCAGGCTCAGGCCCCGCCAGCTCACCGACGTAGCTGATGTCCCCGGACTGCGTAGACGACCTCTCGTAATGACGTAACCGCCACTTGGCGGTGCGCCTTGTTGTTCATGTATGGAAGAAGCGCGCCTAACAAGCGTGCATTGCTCGCACTACCAGGGCAGAGGCCTACCGGGCGGGATCCCGGCATGCATACGGCTCGCAACACCCCGATGTCGACCTGATGACTTCCGAACTCGCGCACGACGCGAACCCGCCAACGCCGCCTCACCTTCCGCAGCAGCAGGAAATGCCGCTGGCGATGGTGCATGGCCAGCCGGTACTGCAGATCCCACAGGATCTGTACATCCCGCCGGACGCGCTGGAAGTCATTCTGGATGCCTTCGAAGGCCCGTTGGATCTACTGCTGTACCTGATCCGCCGGCAGAACCTGGATATCTTGGATATCCCGGTCGCCGAGATCACCAAGCAATACGTTGAATACATCAATGTGATGCAGGAGCTGCGCTTTGAACTGGCAGCCGAATACCTGGTCATGGCCGCGATGCTTGCCGAGATCAAATCGCGCATGCTGCTGCCACGGCCGCCGAGCGTAGAAGGCGACGAAGCCGACCCGCGCGCGGAGCTGGTGCGCCGCCTGCAGGAATACGAACGCTTCAAACAGGCTGCCGAGAACATCGACACCCTGCCCCGCCAGGACCGCGACACCAGCATCGCCCATGCCTTCGTGCCCGAGCGCATTGCCGTAAAGTTGCCGCCGCCGGTGGACCTGAAAGAAATGCTGCTGGCGCTGCACGATGTTCTCAAGCGCGCCGAGCTGTTTGGCGGCCACGCGATCAAACGCGAGGCACTGAGTGTGCGCCAGCGCATGGGCGACATCCTCAGCCAGTTGGAAGATGGCAAGTTCTACCGCTTTGAAACCCTGTTCACCGCTGAGGAAGGCAAGCTCGGCGTCCTGGTGACCTTCCTGGCCATGTTGGAACTGGCCAAGGAGCAGCTGTTGGACATCGTGCAGGAAGCCTCGCTCGCCCCGATTTACGTAAAGTCACTGGCTTCGGGCAACACCAACGCACCGCTGGCATTCTCCAGCGAGTTCGATGATGCCGACGCCGCTGATCCCGCCTGAGCAACCAGACCAACGCATGGATCAACCGCTGATCAACCGCATTGTCGAAGGTGCCCTGCTGGCGTCCAGCCAGCCGCTGACCTTGTCGCAACTGCAGGGGCTGTTTCCGGAAGACGAACCCGCGCCTCCGGGCAGCGTGGAACGCGCTTTGGAACTGCTGCGCGAAGGCTGCGCGGAACGTGGCGTGGAGCTGGTTGAAGTGGCCTCCGGCTTCCGCTACCAGATCACCGGCGAAGTGCACGGCTGGGTGTCCCGGCTGTGGACCGAGCGCAAGACCCGCTACACCCGCGCTACGCTGGAAACCTTGGCACTGATCGCCTACCGCCAACCCATCACCCGCGGTGAGATCGAGCAGGTGCGTGGCGTGGCAGTGAGCAGCAACATCATCCAGGCGCTGGAAGAGCGCGAGTGGATCCGGGTCATCGGCCACCGCGACGTCCCCGGCAAGCCGGCCCTGTTTGGCACCACCAAGGGCTTTCTGGATTACTTCGGGCTCAAGCGCCTGGACGAATTACCGCCGCTGTCCGAACTGCGTGACATCGGCGAACTGGAACCGCAACTCCCGCTGGATGGCGACGGCCAACCCGCAGCACCTTTGACCGCTGGCGCAGCCGCGCCGGACGGGTCAGGCAACACCCTTACCGCAGCTGATGACCAATCCTCGGATTTGGACGCAGCCGCATCCGACACCGCCCTCACAGGCGAACCCGACGCCGCGCCGGGAGAGCGCGCGGCGGAAGTGGAAAACACTGAAAACAACGCCGTCGCGACGACGACCGTGGCTGTTGACGTAGCCGATTCCGACCATGAGGCCGACGCGGAAAACGCCGGCCGGAGCAAAACAGATGAGTGACACCCCCCGCAAGCTGTCGTTGAACAAGCTCTCGCTCAAGCGCGAAGCCGGCACCGATCAGCCCAAGCTTGAAGAGCGCCTGCACAAGGTCCTGGCCCAGGCCGGACTGGGCTCGCGCCGTGCGCTGGAACAGCGCATCGCCGATGGCCTGGTCAAGGTCAACGGTGAAACCGCGCAGATCGGCATGTCGGTCAAGAGCGGCGACAAGATCGACCTGGACGGCCGCAGCTTTGTGGCCAGCGCCCTGACCGATCCGTCGCGCGTATTGATCTACAACAAGCCCGAAGGCGAAGTCACCACGCGTGACGATCCCGAAGGCCGTCCGACCGTATTCGAGGCCCTGCCGCCACTCAAGGGCGCGCGCTGGATCGCCATCGGCCGCCTGGACATCAACACCACCGGCCTGCTGCTGGCAACCACCGACGGTGAACTGGCCAACGCCATGATGCACCCGTCGTTTGAGGTCGAGCGCGAGTACGTGGTGCGTGTGCGCGCCCCGGAAGGCGAAGAGAAAGTCTCCGACGCCATCATCGAGCGCCTCGGCCGTGGCGTGCTGCTGGAAGACGGCGGCGCCAAGTTCGACGAGATCGAACGCATTGGCGGCACCGATTCGCACGACTGGTTCCGTGTGGTCGTCAAGGAAGGCCGCAACCGCGAAGTGCGCCGCCTGTGGGAATCGCAGGGCTGCCAGGTCAGCCGCCTCAAGCGCACGCGCTACGGCAAGATCGAGCTGCCGCGCGAGCTGATCCGTGGCAAGTCGACCGAGCTCACCAGCCCGCAGGTTGAAGCACTGCGCGCGCAGCTGAAGCTGGAAGAAGGCACCCCGTCGGCGCTGACCCTGCAGCCGGTGATCGGCCAGCGCAAGGCAGCCAAGACCACCGTGCGCGTGTCGCGCGACGGCGGCCGTGGCAATGCCTACGTCAACGGCCACAGCACCGCCGATGAAGGCCGCGAACTGCGCCGCTTCGACAACGTGCGTGAAGAGCGTGGCCGTGGCCGTGGCGGCAAGCCCGGCGGCGGCTACAAGGGCGGCCTGACGGTCAGCGGCGACGCTGCAGCCAAGCAGTCGCAGCGCCCGTTCAAGCAGCGCAAGCCCACTGGCGACCGCAGCCTGCCCGATGGCAACCCCGCCGCATTCCGTACCTGGTATGTGCCGGACGGCGTGAGCACCGGCCCGAGCGGCCACCGCAACGCTGGCCCGGGCGGCAACCGGGGTCCGGGTCGCGGCCCGGCCGGTGACGGCCAGGCGCGTCCGTACGGCAAGCCGCGTCCGGGCGGCGCCCCGG